>CAMWFQ010000011.1 GCA_947173495.1 uncultured Lachnospiraceae bacterium
AAGTTTACAGGAGAACGCCATATATTTCACTACACGTTCTTATTTGACGCTTACTCCAATTCGTGTTTCCACAACGCAATTCGTGCAAAGCAATGGCGTCCTTTCCGAATGGCATGATAAAATCAGGAAAGAATAAAGGCATTGTGACAGGGGAAGGGGAACCGAAAATGGGCATATCAGGTTATGGTAAAAAGAAAGAAAAGCGTTACAGCTTTCCGGAAAATACCATCTGCTTTTTCCGGGAAATGTGTGTCAGGGAGCCTTTGGCGGCCCTGTGTTTTTTGTTGGCAGTGATCAGTGGTGTAATGCTGCCTTTTTTAAGTGCCGCTCTGCCGAAGCTGGTGCTTAAGGGGCTGGAGGAAGGATGGGCATTTCCCCTTTTTCTTGAAAGGCTTCTTCTTCTGGCAGCCGTGCTGGCGCTTGTGGGCGTCCTGCGAGCAGGAAGCAGCGTTTACATGGATACCAGAACCCGCACCATTTTTGATCGCTATAATCTGCGTATTATGAAAAAAAGAGTATCCGTGGACTATGAGATCCTGGAAAACGAGGGCTTTCATAATGAGGCATATGCTGCCTATGATTCTATTTACAGGCACCACGCCGAGCTCCCGGCAGGTTACACCATTTGGAAGGAATTTCTGGCGGCCATTATTTCCGCGGCGCTTTATGGAGGGATCCTGTTTACCCAGAGTCCGGGGATCCTGATCCTGGTGCTGCTGCCTACATTGACAGCTGCCTTTCTGCAGAAGAAGGCCAGAGCTTATGACAGGAAAATGCGGCATTTCGCTCAGGACGCGAACCGAAAAATGGATTATGTGGCGAGGCTGACTTCTGATTTCAGAGCGGGAAAGGATATACGGATTTTTGATCTTTCGGGATGGCTTCTGGGAATTCTGAAAAAGGAACGCAGGATCAGCGAGGGCTATGTAAAGCGGTGGGAAAACGCTTATCTTGCCGCCAACTTTGTGGACTCCGCTTTGAACTTTCTGCGGGATGGCTGCGCCTATGTGTTTCTCATTGTGCGGATTGTCCGGGGAGAAATGGCTGTGTCCGATTTTGTCTGGTATATGGCTATGGTGGCGGGGGCGCAGCAGGCCTGTGCCCAACTGCTTTCCGTGGGAGAGCGGGCAGGGCGGCTCAATCTGGACTACGGCAGACTCCGGCGGTTTCTGGATGGCTGGGAGGGAACGTCTTTTTCAGGAAAATGGAAATCTCAGGAAAATGAGAAAGCGGGAGAGGGTGAGGGAAAGGCTCCCGAGATCACTTTCCGGAATGTAAGCTTCCTTTATCCGGGAAGTTCGGAGGCCACCTTAAAGGATATAAGCTTTACCATCCGCTCCGGAGAAAAGATTGCCTTGGTGGGACATAACGGTGCGGGAAAGACCACGCTGGTAAAGCTTTTGTGCGGCCTCTACCACCCTGCGGAGGGGGAGATTCTGGTGAATGGCCGGAATATAAAGGAATATGACAGGGAGTCCTATTACAGAATGATTTCGGCAGTGTTCCAGAATGTAAAGCTTCTGCCATTAAGTATCGCACAGAATGTGGCCTCCGCGCCTGAATCCTGCACGGAGAAATTCGACAGAAAGACATCCGGCACGGATAAAACAAACGTCGGGCAATCCGATATAAGTAAATTCGGTACAAAGCCGCCGAAGACAGATCCGGACAGAGTCCGACAGTGCCTGGAGCTGGCGGGACTCTGGAAAAAGGTAGAGAGCCTGCCTTTAAAGGAGCATACCCTGCTGGAAAGAAGAGTCAGCGCTCAGGCAGTGGATCTCTCCGGAGGTGAGAAGCAGAAGCTCTGGATGGCAAGAGCTTTTTATAAAGAAGCGCCGATTCTTGTGCTGGATGAGCCCACCGCGGCGCTCGACCCGCTGGCCGAGCAGGAGGTCTATGAGAAATACCGGGAAATGTCGGCGGGAAGAACCTCCGTATTTATATCCCACAGGCTTTCCAGCACCAGCTTTTGCGACAGGATCTTTTTTATGGAAAAGGGGAAGATCACAGAAGTGGGGAGCCACAGCTTTCTTCTTGAAAAGGGCGGCGCTTATGCCGCTCTGTATGAGATTCAGAGTCAGTACTACAGAAAGGAGAGCGGGAAAGCATGCGAAGCATAAAAGGAAAAGAGACGGAGTTTCAAAAGGATGTACGCAGTCATTTGAGAGCCATCCGGCTTATTTTTACCTACAGCCGGGAATGGTCGGTTGTGGGGATTACTATGACAATGGACGGCCTTTACCCTTTCATAAGCATTTATGTCTCCGCCAGGCTCCTTGATGCTCTTTATGAGAAACGGCCCCTTGAGGAAATGATCTTCTGGGCGCTGCTGGGAGCCGGGATTACGTTTCTTGTGACGACTGTGCGGCATCTGGCGGCGAAGTACAAAAATACCCTCTGGTGGAGTATGCGCTTTCGAATGGAAGAGCCTTTGATGGAAAAGGCTATGGGGATGGACTATGAGCGGATGGAGGACGAGGAGGTGCAGAAGCTCCGGGCAAGACAGACGGAATACCGCAAGCGTGGCGGAAGTGCGTTTGAGATCTTTATCTGGCAGATGGAGCTCTTTCTTACGGCATGCCTGAAGCTGATTTTTGCCGTTGCCACTGTATGCACGTTGCCTGGACAAGTCTCTGAAGGCGGGCGCGTAGCCACGGCCGCCATCGCGGCAGTGCTTTTGGCAGGGCTTTTTCTGATGCGCAGAAGCGCCCGGCGGGCCGGCAGGCGGGAACATGATATTTGGAGAAAAAGTGCGGACGAGGAACGTCTGGACACCTTTATTATGTCAGAGGTGGTGTTGGATCCTGAGGCAGGAAAGGACATCCGTTTGTTTCAGCAGCAGGACATGCTTCTGGAATACGGCGAAAAAATGTGTGAAAACGGCAGGAGGGTATACAGAGAGATTTCCGGAATCCGAATGGGTCAGGGCCTTCTGCAAAGTCTCTGGGCGGCGGCGTTAGGCGCTGCAGCCTACCTTTATACGGGGATGCAGGCCTACGGAGGAGTTATTGCACCGGGAAGTGTGGTGCGCTATGCGGGAGGAATCCAGCAGATGGTGCAGGCAGTCACAGATCTGCTTTACAGCTGGGATTATCTGCACAATTACAGGGAGAGGATGGAAGAATTTTTCACCTATCTGGATCTGCCCGAAAAGAAGAAAAAGGGAACGATTCCGGTGCAGAAACGGAGGGACGGACGGTTTTTGATCGAATTTAGAAATGTGTCCTTTCAATATCCGGGAACCGAGACCTGGGTGCTTAAGAATATGAATCTGCGGTTTGAGATCGGGGAGAGGGTGGCGTTGGTGGGACCCAACGGTTCAGGCAAAACCACCTTTGTCAAGCTTCTGTGCCGCCTTTATGACCCCACTGAGGGTGTTATTCTGATGAACGATGTGGATATCCGGAAATACCGGTATGATGAGTATATGAGACTGTTTTCCGTGGTCTTTCAGGATTTTCAGGTTTTTTCCCTGAAAATGGGAGAATATATTGCAGGAAGCGCCAATGTGGATGAACGGAGAGCTCTGGAGGCGGCGGAACGGGCCGGGCTTTCAGGTCTTTTATCCAAGATGCCGGAGGGACTGGATACCACCATAGGCCGGGACTTTTCGGAGAACGGCTTTGTGATTTCCGGAGGGGAAGCACAGAAGCTTGCCATGGCGCGGGCCATATATAAGGACGCACCTTTTGTGATTCTGGACGAACCTACTGCCGCCCTTGACCCGGTGACGGAGAATGAGATCTATACCAGGTTCCATGAGATCATCGGGGATAAGACAGCCCTTTTTATCTCCCACAGGCTTTCGTCCTGCCGGTTTGCAGGGGAGATTCTGGTGTTTCAGAAGGGGAATATTGTACAGAGAGGAAGGCATGACGCGCTGTGCGGACAGGAGGGACTTTATCAGAGAATGTGGGAGGCTCAGGCTAAGTATTATCAGAACACAATTGCAGGAAGCGGCCAAATGGGATAAGATAACAGAAGAAACTTGTGAATGGAGGGCGCTGGCAAATGGAGCCTTTGCAGATTGCGCTCTGTGATGACGAGCAGGCACAGAGGGAACTTTGGGAAAAGTACATCAGGGAATGGGCTGCCGGCAGAAAGTATCAGATCCGGCTTTTCTCCTTTCCCGATGGAGAAGCCCTGCTGGAGGATTTTTCACGGAAGGGATTTGACTTGGTGCTTCTGGATATCCAGATGCAGGGAATGGACGGTATGTATGCGGCCCGGAAGATCCGGGCAGCAGGTCTCGAGACAGGAATCCTTTTTGTTACAGGGTATGAGGATTATATGGCGGAGGGCTATGAGGTGGAGGCGTTCCGGTACCTGCTGAAGCCCCTGCAGAGAGAAAAGCTCTGGGAGGCTCTGGACCAGTTTCTGCTTCGGAGAAGGAGGACGCGGCGGTATTGGACAGTGGAGACGCCGGAGGGTCAAAAAAGAGTGGCGCTCGCAGAGATCCTTTATCTGGAATCCTTTGGTCATACCTGCCTTTTGTATACCCGGGAAGAGAGCTTTCTGGTAAAGAAGGGCATATCGGAAGTGGAAAAGGAGCTGGAGATTCTGGGGCTTTGCGTGTTCCGTACCCACCGCTCTTATCTGGTAAATCTTTCACAGGTCACCGGGGTTGGCCGAAAGATGGCATCTCTTGCAGGAGGCAGGGAGATCCCCGTGAGCAGGACGCAGTACCAGGCTTTAAACCGCGCTTTTATTCGGCTGTTCCGCAGGGAGAGCTGACATTCGTTTTACGATCAGCCGGCCCGCGGGGGGGGGCAGAGCGCGTCGGGAACTGCACTGTGATGAAAGGATGTAACTATGAGGCTGAAGGCTGAACAGTTACGAAAGGATCATAAAATGCTGACACTTTTTCTTGCCCTGCTGCCTGCCCTGGGAGTTGTAATAGCTCTGGTCTGGATTCCCCGGCTCATTGACAGGCGCACGGAGCGCTTTCAAAGCGATCTGGTAAACCGTCATTACGAGGAAGTGGAAAACATGTACCGCACCATGCGCACCTGGCGGCATGATTACCACAATCACATCCAGGCGGCGGGCTCCTATCTGGAGCTGGGGAAATATGACGAATTGGCGGTGTACCTGAAGGAGCTTGATGAAAGTCTGTATAAAATTGACCGGATTGTAAAGACGGGCAATCTCATGGCGGACGCGATATTAAACAGCAAGCTTTCTCTGATGAGGGAATATGGAATCCGGACAGAGGTGACAGCCCGCGTGCCCGCCCGGATGAGGATCACGGATACGGAGCTGTGCGTGCTTTTGGGGAACCTGCTAGACAATGCCATCGAGGCCTGTCGGAGGGTTTCAGAGGAGGAGGGCCGCTTTATCAAAATTTATATGGATACTCTGCAGGAGCAGTTTTATATTTCTGTTATGAACGGGATGCGGGGAAAAGCCGCAAGGAATGGAGAACTGTTTCCAAGCACCAAGCGCGGTCAGGGGATCCATGGCTTTGGCCTGCAGAGAGTAGACCGGATCGTGGAAAAATACGGCGGTTTTCTGGACCGGGAATCGGAAGAGGGCGTATTTGCCACGGAGATTCTTTTGCCGATAGATTGACTGGCTGACAGGAAAGGCGGGAGGAGTTTGTAAGTGAATGCAAAAGCGTTTGATTTTGAAAGAATAGCTCAGGGGTATAAAAGGCGTCCGTTTTTACATAAACAGATCATAGAACGATTTCAGAAGGATATTACTTCCCAGACATTTTCCAGTGGACTGGATGTGGGATGTGGAGCCGGTCTGTCCACAAAAGCGCTGAAAATGATATGCCGTCATGTAACAGGAGTCGATATTTCAGAGGAGATGATCGCAGTGGCAAAAGAGGTGTGCGGCGATACGCAAGGGTATGATTTCAGAGTGGGGCGGGCCGAAGAGCTTCCTGATTTTGACAGAAAGTTTGACGTGGTTACAGCCGCAGGTGTCGTACAATGGGTAGATCAGGCACTTTTTTTAAAGGGGTTGAAGGAGAGAATCAGGGAGCACGGCGCTCTTCTGGTTTACGACTTTGGAATCTCGGATCGAATGAAAGACTGCGATGCTTATACACGCTGGTGGCATGATGCTTATTTAAGAGAATTTCCGAAGCCGTTCCGGAATGAATCTGTCTGGACAGAGACAGAGGTGGCACAGTATGGGTTTCTGATGCGAAACCAGATCCCATGTGAACTGGAATATGAATTTGATCTGGATTCCTTTATTGAATTTATGATGATCCAGTCGAACGTGAATGCCAAGATAGAGGGAGAAGGGAGAGCGGCCGGGAATATATACGAATGGTTCAGGCACTCTGCAGAACCGCTTTTTCAGGGAGAAAAGCGAACACTGATCTTTACCGGATACAGCTGGTATATGGAACGATAAAGGGCAGAAAGCCGGATGCCTACAGGAGACGGAAAGCGCCTTCATCAAGGAGCCTTCGGATCAGAGCCGCACTTTCCGCAGGTGTCTGGCCGGTTGTATCCACAGTATTTGATTCATACGCGCCGAGCCCGTCAAAAAAGTGCCACATGTGCTTTATGGTATCAATTTCCAAAGGAAAACATTCCCGCTGCGGCCGTGTCATTGCCCGTGAAACGGTAGTCTGCTCATCCGGACGCAGTACAATATATCTGATATCAGCCCCCGCCCGGGCAAGCTCTGTCCATGGCGCCAGAAACCATGGGCCAATCACACCATCTACATAGACCTCATATCCGCCTTCCAGGAATTTTGCCGCGCTTGAGGCAGCTGCTTCTATAACGGTTTCATTTTGATCGCCCGACTCGTCCAGCCAGGGAGCAGTATATCCTTTGCGAATGTACTGATAAAAATCATCTGTATGCATATGCACTGTCAGAGAACAGGAGGAGCTTTCAGATAAGATTCTGGAGATGCTGCTTTTTCCTGTTCCGCAGGCTCCTGATATCATTACAATTTTAGCCGGCATGTCTGTACCTTTCCCGCGCCGATTTTTGCTGCGCTCGTTTGCATTATATAGGAAAAGCAAAGAGAGATCAAATATTTTTTGGACAGATAACAGGAAAAACAGGATTGACAAAACAGGTTTAATGCGTTAAACTAAAAATGAGTTTAATGCATTAAACCTGTTTTGCCTTTTGCAGGCAATGAGACAGGCGCATTTGGAGCGCCGAATATAGAGGTAGTGTCAAGTAATGTATGAAAAACAGCAACGGACCGTACAAGCCCCGGGAGGATTTACTGACGCATCTGCGGAGTAAATCCTCCCAGATCCAGGGAGCTTTGGAAGGGGAGTTGCGGAACTGTAGAAAAGGAGATAAGGGAAATGGAAACACCGAAAATATTTGAAAGCGAATACAAATTCTGCGAGATCCTGTGGGATCATGAGCCGGTTTCCAGCAGCGAGCTGGTGAGGCTGTGTCGGGAGAAGCTGGAATGGAAAAAATCTACGACCTATACCGTGATCAGGCGTCTTGGGGAGAGAGGCGTCCTGAAATCCGAGAATGCCATTGTCACTTCGCTGGTATCCAAAGCGGAAGTGCTTTCTGCGGAGAGCGCAGAGATGGTGGAAAAATCCTTTTCCGGTTCCCTGCCGGATTTTATTGCGGCTTTTACCAGAAAGAAGAAGCTCTCAGAGCAGGAGATCAATGAAATTCAGAGAATGATCGATTCCTTCAGAGAATAGTCATTTGAAAAATATGAAGGGGAGTGGAGAAATATGGAGAAAATTTTTCTTGAGATTATAAGACTTGGCATGCTGGGAAGCTACATGGCTCTGACGGTGACAGTGATTCGTTTCTGTCTGAAGAAGATCCCCAGGAGCTTTGTGTGCGCTTTATGGATACTGGTGGGAATGCGGCTGGTCCTTCCTTTTTCTATAGAGTCAGTGTTTGGATTGATGCCGGATGCGGAAATAGTGGAAAGATATGTCCGGGATGCCGGAGAGGCGGGAGAGGGTCCAGAGCAGGGACAGACATTTTTTACGCAGATGCAGGAAGATAAGCAGCAGGAAAGTCCGGAGTATCTGTCCGCAGAAAAGACACAGAGAAAAAATCAGGGGATACAGGTATGGATTCATGCGGGAGCCGTGATTTGGCTGACGGGTATGTTGTTCATGCTTGCGTATTTTTTATATGGATGGTACAGGATGAAAAAGCAGGTGGAGATGGCGGTGCCGGAGGAATATGCTTTGTCAGGAGAAGGTGTACGAGTCTACCGGTGCGGCGGAATTGAAACGCCATTTCTTTTTGGCATGATCCGTCCGAAGATCTATCTTCCGGTGAGCATTCCCGAAGAGGATGTGTCATATATTGTGTGGCATGAGATGGCACACAGGAAACGAAAGGATTATCTGGTAAAGCCGGCGGCGTTCCTTCTTCTCGCACTCTATTGGTTCTGTCCCTGCATCTGGATGGCTTATCTGCTGTTATGCAGAGACATGGAGATGGCCTGCGATGAACGTGTGATACGCGGGCTGAAGAACGGGGAGCGGAAAGCGTATTCAAGAGCGCTTCTGAACTGTACCGTCTATGCGGACAAATCGTTGGTCTGTCCGGTAGGCTTTGGAGAACCGGGGGTGAAGGCGCGGGTTAAAAACATTCTGAATTACAAAAAGCCAACGCTGCTGGCGGCCGGACTGGGTATGGTTGTCTGCTGCGTGCTGCTGCTGGTCTTTATGACGCAGAGGAAGGAGACGGATGGGAATGGAGCTCTGACGGAGGCGGATGAAAGGAATGTTCCGGTAAATGCAGAGGAGATGAAACTGCCGGAGGCCGAAACAGGGAATCCGGAAGTGCAGAATGTGGAGGCGCGGCGTATACAGAGGCAGGCAGACCAAATGCAGTCATTTTTGGATGTTGCGGAAGATCAGGTAAAGGAAAAGGAAGAGGAAGTCGAAAAAATGCGAATATGCCAGGATGCTCTGGATCGATGGGCCAGGGCTTTCTGTGACCGGAACGGGGAGGAGATTCTGTCTATGAGCTCGGAAGAGCTTCTGACTTCTTTTGAGGAAAATGAAATGATGATCATAGAAGAGGATTATGCCGCCTTCGGATGGTCCAGCCCATGGCCGTGGGACAACGGGAAAGACTACCGTATCGTGAGTTTTACGGATACTTCCGCCGAAATTCTCTATTATGCATGGGTCTCTGATCCCCATGTCAGTGTATGGAAGGAAAAAATTGCATACCGTATAGAAAACGGGACCTGTGTCATGGAAAGCTCGGAACTTGAAATGTTTGATCATCTGAGTTCTGCGGGGAGCTTTTACGAAGCTTATCCGGGAGGAATCATCAACGACACGCCTATGGACTATCTGAAAAACGGATGCGGGGAGGCTTTGAATGACAATGCCAGGGCAAACCGGGACAGAGAGAGCTATGCCAGGCTGTTTCAGCCGGACACAGCTGCTCATGATCTGCTGAATCTGTTGGACAATGAAAACAAAATAGAAATTACGTATGAAGAGGAAGAAGATAAGGCTCATGTGACCATCCGTTTCCTCACAGGAGGAGAAGCGGATAACCGGGCCTACGTGACAATGATCAGGCCTTTTGGCTCCGACGGAATCTGGATCCCTCAGACCCGGGAATCAATGTCCTGATGCCGGCCATGAAAAGTAACCGGAAATAAGGCATAATCCGTAACTATGAAGCCGAAGGCTGAATAGTTACCATAATTCCGGAAAAATAAAAGAAACTTCTTTCGTTTTTTTCGCTGATATACTATAATGAAAAGGCGGTGTTATCCGCAATGATAGAAATATCGGGAACTGTCTGGAAACCGGAAGATATTTTTCGTGTCAGTTCCTTACCAAGGGAGAAAAGAAAATGGAAAGAAGAGTTGGAACCATATCCAGGGGGATTCGCTGCCCGATCATCAGAGAAGGAGATGATCTGGTAAAAATTGTAACGGACAGTGTGCTGGAGGCAGCACAGGAAGAAGGATTTGCGCTTCGCGACAGGGATGTGATCGCTGTGACGGAGTCTATCGTGGCAAGAGCGCAGGGAAATTATGCAAATGTGGAAGCCATTGCCGAGGATGTGAGAAAGAAGCTTGGCGGAGAGACCATCGGGGTGATATTCCCTATATTATCCAGAAACCGCTTTGCAATCTGCCTGAAGGGAATTGCAATGGGGGCTGAAAAGGTGGTGCTGATGCTCAGCTACCCCAGTGATGAAGTGGGAAATGAGCTGGTATCCTTAGACCAGCTGGATGTGGCCGGGATCAATCCCTACAGCGATGTGCTGACGTTGGAGAGATACCGGGCACTTTTCGGGGAAAACAAACATCCCTTTACGGGAGTAGATTATGTGGCCTATTACGGAGATCTGATCCGGGAAGCGGGGGCGGATGTGGAGATCATTTTTGCAAACGACTGCCGCAGTATTCTGCCTTATGCAAAGAGAGTTTTGAACTGTGATATCCATACAAGAGCCCGCACCAAAAGACTTTTAAAGGCGGCAGGCGCTGAGATTGTGGTAGGAATGGACGATATCCTTTCCAGTCCGGTAAACGGAAGCGGATGCAATGAAAAATATGGATTGCTGGGTTCTAATAAGTCTACGGAAGACACCATCAAGCTGTTTCCCAGAGAATGTACCGGTCTTGTGCTGGATATTCAGAAAGAAATTCTGACAAGGACAGGGAAACATGTGGAGGTTATGGTCTATGGGGATGGTGCTTTTAAAGATCCCGCAGGAAAGATATGGGAGCTTGCAGACCCTTGTGTATCGCCGGCCAGTACGCCCGGTCTGGAGGGGACACCCAATGAGGTGAAGCTGAAATATCTGGCGGACAATGATTTTAAGGATTTGTCCGGAGAGGCTTTGAAGGAAGCAATTTCCGGGCGTATCCGGGCAAAGAAGGAAAATCTGGTAGGAGATATGTCTTCTCAGGGAACCACACCCAGAAAACTGACAGACCTGATCGGATCTTTGTGCGACCTGACCAGCGGGTCGGGAGACAAGGGGACACCGGTCATCCTGGTCCAGGGTTATTTTGATAATTATGTGAGCTGAAAAAACAGACGCGCTGCACAGCAGCGCGTCTGTTTTTATGCGCAGGGGCGCACAGATGAAATTGTTGCTTACGCAACGTGCACCCCGCGCGCGAGTAGGGAGAAAAAGCATCCCTTACTCGATTGCGCAGGCCCGCATAAGGAAATTTGCTGCTAACGCAACGTGCGCCCCGTGCGCGAGTAGGGAGAAAAAGCATCCCCTACTCGATTGCGCAGGCCCATGCAGAGGAAGTATGCCGCTAAAGCGGCGCAGGGGAAAAACTCAACGCTTAATATCATAATTCATATTCATCAGATTGCGGATGGTCTGAGCGTCATCGGTGATATTGGCATCACCGTGAATGGTATGTTTGATCACGCTGCTGGCTACTGCAAAATTGATCATATCCATGGCGCGGTAGTTCTGCATCATGGCATAGATCAGGCCGCTGGCAAAGGCGTCGCCGCCGCCTACCCGGTCCAGGATGTTAAAAGTAAACATCCGGCTCTCAAAGGTATGTCCTTCATACCACATAAAGGCTTTGAGAGAATTTTCGCTGCCGTTGTGGGCATAACGCACATGGCGGGCGATACACTTCAGATTCGGATAGCGTTCTGCGAAAATGCGGAAAATTTCATCCTGCTGTTCGTAGGAGGGCTGAAGAGGAACACCATCTTTAAAGTCGCCCTTACTGTGATCAGTTTCGTCTTTCCAGAGATGATAAGGTTCGATACCCATCAGCACGTTTACGTAGGGCAAACATTTGGTGCAGAAATCCCGCGCTTCCTCCCAGCTCCAGAGACTGCTTCGAAAGTTCCCGTCAAAGCTTACGGTAATCCCTTTTTCACTGGCTGCTTTCAGACTGTTCAGAATCAGATTCTGACAGCCGGGACCCAGGGCCGGAGTAATGCCGCTTAAATGCAGCCAGTCATACCCATCCAGCAGAGCGTTCAGGTCCACTTTATCAAAATCATATTCGGTGATGGCGCTGTGCATACGGTCGTAGGTAACCTTGCTGGCGCGAATACCGTAACCGGTCTCCAGGTAGTAAGTACCAAGGCGATGGGTAGGCGTTTCTTCCGGTGTGCTCAGGATCATAGGGGTACAGTGGACGTCATTGCTGCGCAGCATACGGACTGCGCTTTTGCCGAGGCTGTTGTTGGGGACCACACTGAAAAAGGTACTGTCGATTCCCAGATTGGCCAGTGCCAGAGCAATATTGGCCTCGCTTCCGCCGTAACTGGCATCAAAGTTACTCGCCATACGGATTTTTTCATAATTAGGAGGGCTCAGCCTGAGCATAATCTCCCCGATGGTAAAGAATTTCTGAGGACTGGTGCTGTCCTTAAGCAAAGGGTTGGAATGATCCATAGAAAGCTCCTTTTTACATAAATGAAAACATTGACTTGCCGGTATCTGATGCCATAATTATAGCAAAGCCCCGGCGGAAAAGAAACAGAACTTTGTAAAAAATCATGTTTCTCTTGGCAGGGCAGACACTTATCTGTTAAAATTCGTTATAGCTTTAAAACGATAACGAAGTGATCAGGGAGGAGTCAAAAGAATGAAAAAATGGTTCTCTTTTATTATGGCGTTGATATTTGCCTGCACGGCGACCGCCTGCGGGAATGCGCCGGAGGAAGTGAGGGAAGAAGTATCAGAAAGAACAGAAGGGGAAGAGGAGGTATCTTACCCGGTGACAGTCACGGATCAGCTGGGACGGCAGGTCACCATCGAAAAGGAGCCGGAAACCATTGTCAGCGGTTATTACATTTCCACCAGTCTTCTGGTAGCGCTGAATCTGCAGGATAAGCTGACGGGTATAGAAGCGAAGGCGGAGAGCCGGCCGATTTATCATCTCAGTGCGCCTGATTTGCTTACGCTTCCCAGTGTGGGCACGGCGAAGGAATTTGATCTGGAGGGGTGCGCAGCCCTGCATCCTGATCTTGTGATTCTTCCGATGAAACTGAAAGGAGTCATTCCGGCGCTGGAGGAGCTGGAATTGACGGTGCTTGCTGTAAATCCTGAGGATCAGGAGTTGTTTGAGGAGGCGGCACAGATCCTGGGAACTGCCGCAAATGCTCTTCCTGCCGTCAATAAACTGCTGCAATACACACAAGAGAAGCTGTCTGCTCTTGCAGATACGCTGACAGGTCTGGAAGCGCCATCGGTTTACATGGCCAGCAACAGTTCCCTCTTATCCACGGCGGGTCCGCAGATGTATCAGCACAGTCTCATCGAGAATGCCGGAGGAGAGAATGTGGCCGGTGCGCTTTCGGATGATTACTGGGCTGAAATATCCTATGAGCAGCTTCTTGCCTGGGATCCCGCCTATATCATTCTGGCGGCCAATGCCGATTATACGGTGGAGTCCGTCCTGGAGGATCCGAACCTGGCAGCATGCAAAGCGGTGAAAAACAGACAGGTGTATCAGCTTCCGGGCGATATAGATGCCTGGGATTCTCCGGTGCCGGGAAGTGTACTGGGCAGCATGTGGCTGGCCAGTATCCTGCATCCCGGCGAATATCCGGCAGAGCAATGGAAGGAAGACGTGAGGGAATTTTATGAAACCTTTTACCGTTTTACACCTGATACGGACGGGCTGTATGCAGGAGAATAGAGAAGGGCGGATCAAGTGGATACTGGCGTCTGCCTTTGCAGGAACAACAGTTCTGTTTTTGGCATCCCTATTTGTGGGAAAGTATCCTCTGACACTGAATCAACTGTTGGAGAAGGAAGAACAGGCGCTGCGGGTGTTTCTGACGCTGCGCCTTCCCAGAACCAGCATGGCGCTGCTGGGCGGTTTTGCGCTCGGGATTGCGGGGAATGTTTATCAGACAGTGTTCCGTAATCCTCTGGCAGCCCCGGATATCATAGGAGTTTCTTCGGGAGCCAGTGCAGGGGCGGCTTTTGGAATTCTTTTTTTGTCTTCGGGAACCGCTGCGGTCACTTTCTCTGCCTTTCTGGGAGCGCTCACGGCAGTTCTTTTGACGTTATCTCTGGCAGGGACAGGGAGGGAAAAAGGAAATGCTTCCATCGTCCTTTCAGGGATTGCAGTCCACGCACTTGCCCAGACAATGCTTATGGTTTTGAAGCTTACGGCGGATCCTGAGAAGGAGCTCTCGTCTATTGAGTACTGGATGATGGGAAGCCTGGGAGGAATCACAAGTTACAGGATGCCGGTTACGGTGCTGGTCTGCCTGGGAGCCCTCACAGGCATTTTTCTGCTTCGCAGACAGGTGCTGCTGCTGTCCGTTGAGGACGAGGAGAGCAGAATGCTGGGGGTAGACGTGGGGAAAATACGGCTCATGGTTCTTTTGCTGGCGACACTTCTTGTGGCGGCGGTGATCAGCGTAACCGGACTGATCAGCTTCGTCGGCCTGCTGGCGCCTCACACAGCAAGGCTGCTGGCAGGAAAAAGCAGGTCGTCCGTGATGCTGCTTGGGGGGCTTATGGGAAGCATTCTCCTGATTACGGCAGATATGCTTGCACGCGGTATTGCTGCAGGTGAACTTCCGGTGAGTATTTTCACTTCGCTTTTAGGAGCTCCCTTTTTACTGTATCTTATGGCAGGAAAAGGGAAAGCGTATTTCTGACACCACAAAAGGCCGCCGCAGCGGACAGAATAGAGAAAGGAATGAAGCAGAATGGATTCGTCCTTCTTTTTCACAGCAGATCAACTGAATGCCGGTTACGGGAAAAGACAGGTGCTTAGGGAAGTGAGCTTTTCTCTGAGGCAGGGGTGTATCACGGGCCTTTTGGGAGCAAACGGAAGCGGAAAGTCAACCCTTTTAAAGGCGATCTGCAATCAGCTTCCTCATACGGGAGAATGTCTTCTGAATGGGCAGAGACTGGAGGATTTAAACATCCGCAGGCTGGCGGGAAGGGTCAGTTATATTCCCCAGCGCAGCGGTATTACGCTGTCTGTCTCTGTGCTGGATGTGGTGCTTATGGGATTTAATCCGGTGCTCGGGCTTTTCCGGAATCCGGTACAGGAACAGAAGAAAAGAGCGGAGGAAGCTCTGGCGGCGGCAGGGCTGGCCGGCATGCAGGAGAGGGATTATCAGACGTTAAGCGAGGGAGAAAAGCAGCTTTGTATTCTGGCAAGGACTATGGTAGAGGATACGGAGCTGTTGCTCCTGGATGAGCCGGACAGTGCCCTGGATTTTCATAACCGGTATTATGTGCTTATGAAGCTGCGGAGGCTTGTGCAGGAACAGAAAAAGACAGCTCTGGTCTGTCTGCACGATCCGGGACTGGCTTTGGATATCTGTGACCAGCTTCTTCTTTTGAAAGAGGGCAGATGCATTTCGTCCCTCAGGCCGGATCAGGACGCTCCGCAGGTGATGGAGGAAAAACTTAAGCAGATATACGGCCCCCTGTCTCTGATTCGCTGCCATGACGGGCAGGGGCAGAGCCGCCTGGTACTGCTCTCTGATCTGTCAGCTTTCTGAGCTTTTTCTGCGCAGGTGTGCAGGAGAAGTTTGCTGCTGAAGCAGCACGCGGGCCGCGCGGACAGGGAGAAAAATCTTCCCTGTTCGATTAAAATATCTTGAAACGGAAGGTGAGTTGTTATACGATACACTTGTATGACAACTATACTTATGAGGAGGAACAATATGAACAATCCAAAAGAGCTGTCCAGGGCAGCCTACGATTTTGAGGCAAAAATGCCTCTTTCCCAGGCAATACCTCTTGGCCTTCAGCATGTGCTGGCCATGTTTGTGGGAAATCTCACACCGATACTTATCATTACAGGCGCCTGCGGTCTGAGCGGAGGAAGCGAATTCGCCGATCTTCAGATCAGTCTTCTGCAAAATGCCATGCTGATCGCAGGCATTGTCACGCTGGTTCAGTTATATGCCATTGGGCCGGTAGGAGGAAAGGTTCCTATCATTATGGGCACAAGCTCAGGATTCATCGGGGTATTTAACAGTGTTGCCGCTACGATGGGCGGAGGGGTCCTGACGTATGGCGCTATGATGGGCGCGTCTGTAATCGGCGGTATCTTTGAAGGAATTCTGGGATTTTTCTTAAAGCCTCTGCGGAAATTTTTCCCGTCTGTGGTAACAGGTACCGTTGTACTCTCTATCGGTTTGTCTCTGATTTCGGTGGGGATCAATTCCTTCGGAGGCGGAGGCGGGGTCAATGATTTCGGTTCCGCGGAGAATCTTCTTCTGGCTCTTTTTGTTCTGATCGTGATACTGGCCCTGAAGCACGGGGTAAAAGGAATCGCATCTTCTTCTTCCATCCTGATCGGCATCATTGCCGGTTATCTTGCGGCATTTATTATGGGGCTGGTCCTGCCGACCACAGGGGTGACAGCGGAAGGAGTGGAATATACAAAAGCCTGGGCGCTGAACTGGAATAAAGTGGCGGAAGCCGGTTGGTTCGCCATTCCCTCAATCATGCCGGTGAAAATAGTTTTTGATATGCGTGCGATTCTGCCGGTAATGATTATGTTTATCGTGACGGCAGTGGAGACGGTGGGAGATATTTCAGGAGTGATGGAAGGCGGTATGGGAAGAGAAGCCACTGATAAGGAGCTTTCCGGCGGTGTGATCTGTGACGGAATCGGTTCCGCCTTTGCGGCAATCTTCGGCGTACTGCCCAATACTTCTTTCAGCCAGAACGTAGGTCTGGTAGCAATGACAAAGGTGGTGAACCGCCTGGCTCTGGCAACGGGCGCGGTTTTCCTGATCCTGTGCGGTTTGATCCCCAAGCTGGGTGCGCTGGTGTCCATCATGCCCCAGGCAGTTCTGGGAGGAGCGGCGGTTATGATGTTTTCCTCTATCGTGGTCAGCGGCATACAGCTGATCATGAAAGGACCTATGACACCCAGGAATCTTACCATTGTATCGGTGGCGCTGGGTGTGGGGTATGGCATGGGCGCCAATACAGGAATTCTGGCCAATATGCCTGAATTTGTCCGTCTGATCTTCGGTGGATCAGGTATTGTCCCCGCAGCAGTGGTGGCGATTCTTCTGAATATACTGCTCCCCAAAGACAAGGAGATCTGAAAGATCTGAGGGAGTGTCCACATCCCAAAGCTCGCTGGCATCCCGGGCAGGTACGAGAATGACCTGTCCGGGATATTTTTGTGCCAGAAAGGAGCCGCCCTTTCCTTCAGGGAGCGCCAGAAGCTCCGGAAAGTATTTCTCACCGAACAGGACAGGGCTCCCTGCCTGACCTTCAAAACTCAGCCGCAGGATATGGTCCGGAAACCGGGAAAAGCTGCGGAGCATGTCCTGAAGGCTTTCTGCCTGGAGAAGAGGCTGGTCTGCGGGGCAGAACAGGCAGCCGGAGAGCCGGGCGCTCTGCAGCAGCTTTGTCAGCCCCAGCCGCACGGTATCGTTCCGGCAGGGCTGATCATGGCATAGAACTTCGATGCCTTTTTGCCGGCACAGCGATGCTACGGCCTCATGCCTGGTAACAACCAGCCTTTGGGCGAAGGGAATCGCCCGGGCCAGATCCAGGATGTAAGAAATTAAGGGCTTTCCCTGGAAATCGGAAAGCAGCTTATTTCCCCCGAAACGTCTGCCCAGTCCCGAGGCCATGATGACACAGCCCACAGCCTGTGACGGCACTGTCTTATTTTGTCTCTGAGAAATATTTTTCATAAATTCTCCGGTTTGCCTGGCAGCAGGCGTCACGGTAGGCTTCATATTGTGCAAGAAATTCCTTCCCGCGGAGAGTGAGGCGGCTCCCGCCGCCGCCTCTGCCGCCGATTATTTTTTCCGTTAATGGAAAATCAAGAGCCAGCTCCGCATGCTTTATGATAGAAAGGGCCTTTGTGTAGGCCATATTCATGCTGCCGGCAGCTTTACGCAGAGAACCCAGCTCCTCCACGGCGTGAAGCAGACGGCAGGGTCCCTCTCCGAAAAAGCGTTGATCGTTATCATCATACAAAAATACCCGGATAGCAGGTTTCATGGCGATTCTCCTGTTATGTTCTGTCCTGACTTTTTATCCATATAAAAGGAACCTATTCACAGAGTACTCAAAATGAATCAAAATAGCAACTGCTTTTTGACTTGAATTGTCCCGCAAAAATTGTTACAGTTAAATGGTAGAGGTGTTCCATACACAGATCGTGAAAAGAAAAGGGGCTGAGAAGCAAAGATGGCAGAATTGACGCAGGAGGAAGTGCGCCGTCAGGCGCATTATGAAAAGATGACAGCAACGCCGGTACCGCAGCTTGTAGTGAAGCTGGCGGTTCCCACCATAGTCAGCATGCTGGTATCAGCCCTTTATAATATGGCGGATACATTTTTTGTTTCTCAGCTGGGGACAAGCGCGGCGGGAGCGGTGGGGATCGTATTTTCTCTGATGGCGATCATTCAGGCGATCGGGTTTACGCTGGGTATGGGCGCGGGAACCATTGTGACGTTGCATCTGGGCGCCAAAGAGGAGGAAAAGGCCACATGCGCTGCCAGCACGGGATTTTTTCTGGCGATTTTTCTGGGAGTAGTGTTAGCAGCCGCAGGCTCTTTGTTTGTGGACCAGCTTATGAGGGCGCTTGGGTCAACAGAGACCATTCTTCCTTATGCAAAGGCGTATGGACGATATATTTTACTGGCGGCGCCTGTTATGTGCGCCTCTTTTGTGATGAATAATATTTTCCGGTATGAGGGAAAGGCCATGCTGGGAATGATGGGGATCGGTACGGGAGGTATTTTGAATATCATCCTGGATCCCATTTTTATCTTTGGACTGAATCTGGGAACGGCGGGAGCCGCCATTGCAACTGCGCTCAGCCAGAGCGTCAGTTTTCTGATTCTGCTGAGCCTTTTTCTGAAAGGAAGAAGTAATGTGCGGCTGCGCATTTCATGCGTTTCCACGGATCCCGGCATGTACGGAAGTATTTTGTGGAAGGGACTTCCAACGCTGTGCAGACAGGGACTTGCCAGTATTGCCAGTGTGGCGCTGAATGTCAATGCCGCTGTATACGGGGATGCTGCGGTGGCGGCCATGAGTATTGTGGGCAGGATCATGTTCTTCATGTTTTCGGCCATGCTGGGATTCGGGCAGGGTTTTCAGCCGGTGGCAGGGTTTAACTATGGAGCCAGGAAATACCGCAGGGTTTACGAGGCGACCCGCTTCACAGCAATGACAGGGGTAGTGGTGATGGCGGTGTTTGGCGGAGCAATTTTTGCGCTTGCACCCCAGGTACTGAGACTGTTCAGGAAGGATGATGTGGAGGTGATCGCTCTGGGCGTCTATGCCCTGAGAGCGCAGTGTCTGATTATGCCATTGTTTGGCGTGACGACAACGGCGAATATGGCAATGCAGAGCACAGGGCATTCCGGCGGAGCCACTTTCCTTGCGCTGTGCAGACAGGGAATCTTCTTCCTGCCGCTGATCACGCTGTTGCCGGGAATTATGGGTGTGCAGGGGGTTCAGCTGGCACAGCCGCTTGCGGACGTCTGTACACTGCTGGCCACCATACCGCTTTTGATTTACTTTTTGAGGAAGCTGAAAAAGATGGCTTGTTCAGAATGACAGATTATGTTATAGTAAACATGTTATCAAAATTACATGCAGCGCGTCGTTTCGTCTCTGGAGCTCTGTCATATGCGCTGTAATCTTCGGATTTTTAAATCCGGTCCGGCTTTTCGCCATCAATTCAAACAATGTGATGTAAGTACGCGCAGGCAGGCGAAAAGCATTTCTCCTGTCGGCAGCAAAGACAGGAGGAAGAGGAAATGAGCAATAACAAATCAAAAAGCAGCAGGCACAGCAGAGATATCAGCAGCAAGACCGTCTTCAGGAATCCGGTTTTATGCGCTCAGTTTATCAGGGACAATATAAATGTTCCAATCTTAAAAAATGTACGTCCGGAAGATATTGAAGACGTATCGGAGAGGTACCTTCCCTATCTGGGGACAGAATTTGAGTCGGATACGGTGAAGAGGATACATCTTTATGACCGGGAAAAGGAGCAGGAAAACGAGCCGGTGTTTCTTGTATCGTTAGTGGAGCATAAGAGCCTGGTGGATTATGATGTCGCGATGCAGCTTTTAAGGTACATGATGTGCATCTGGACAGAATATCGTAAGGAAATGGAAGTGGTCAGGGAAGGGATCACCCGGCGGAAGAGCTTCCGCTATCCGGTGATTATTCCCATTGTGTACTATGAAGGCAGAGGAAGATGGACGGCGGATATCCAGTTAAAGGACCGTATTTCCAGAGGAGATATGTTTGAAAAGTGGATTCCGGATTTCTGCTACGAAGTAATCAGAATACATGATTACAGCAATAAAGAGCTGCTTGAGCGCGGGAATGAGATGTCCCTTATTATGCTTCTCAATAAGATCCAGAATGAATCGGATCTTGAGGAATTCAAGCAGATTTCGGGGCAGGATGTAGACCGCATTGTACAGGGCAGTCCCGGCAGTGTCGTGGAGATTCTGGCAGCAGTGGCGGAAAGTCTGTGCAGAAAACTGGGGGCAACTGATGCGGAAACAAAGCAGTGCGTGCGTAAGGTAAGGGGGCGCGAAATGGGCTATTTGTTTGAAAATATGGAAAAGATGAATATACAGGAAGAGAGGAAGAAAACAGCAGAAGCCAGAAAAGAATTAGAAGAGATGCGGATGAAATTAGAGGAGACACAGGAAAAACTGGAAAAGGCGCAAAAGGAAACAGGAGAAGCGCAGGAAAAACTGGAAAAGGCGCAAAGAAAAACAGACGAAGCAGAGGAAAAGGGAATCCGAATGCTTATCGAGAGCTTTCAGGAAATGGGAATTTCAAAAGAAGATACTGTATCCAGGCTGGCAGACAAGGTTGAACCAGGTATCAGGATCAGGGAACTGGTTGACCGGTACTGGAGATGATGAAAGCATTTGTTGAACTTCCATTTCCTGTATGCTACACTTAAAAACAGAGACGACCAAATTCCTCAAAAGGAGGTATCCGCCGGTGATAACCATCAGAAATTACATAAAAGCAACAAGTCTTGAACAGGCCTGGCAGCTGAATCAGCAGCGCGGCAGCAGGATTGTCGGCGGTATGCTCTGGCTCAAAATGGGAACAGGCAATGTGCAGACAGCCATCGATTTGTCAGACCTTTCGCTGGACAGAATAGAAGAAACAGAAGAAGAGTTCAGGATCGGATGCATGGTAAGTCTGCGGCAGCTGGAACAGCATCCGGGGCTGGCAGTGTATACGGGAGGAGCCATGAAGGAGGCACTGCGGCATATTGTGGGGGTGCAGTTCCGCAATCTGGCCACAGTGGGAGGCAGCATTTTCGGCAGATACGGTTTTTCCGATGTACTTACCATGTTTCTGGTCATGGACAGTTATGTGGAGCTGTATGCAGGGGGAATTGTTCCTTTGAGAGAGTTCTCCCAAAGAGGATATGACAGAGATGTGCTGGTGCGTATGATCGTGAAGAAAGAGCCTGCCCGATTCGTCTACAGCAGTGTGCGTAATGCCCGGACAGACTTCCCTGTGCTTACCTGCGGGGCAGCATGTCTGGAAAACCAGGAGACAGCATACCCGGAAGATCAGGAGGGTGCATGTCTGGAAAATCAGAATGCTGTATGCCTGACAGGCCGGTACCGCTTCTCCATAGGAGCCCGCCCGGGCAAAGCGATTTTGACAGAGGATCAGGAGCGGATTCTGACAGGGGAGGTCACGGAGGAGAAAGCAGCAGCATTTGGCAGATTTGCAGCCGGCAGAGTGCCCACCGGCTCTAACCTGCGGGGAAGCGCGGAATACAGGAGTCATCTGGTGGAGGTGCTCTGTACAAGAGCGGCAATCAAATTGGGAGGGCAGCAAAATGCTGATCAATATTAATTTAAATGGAAAGAATGTCCGCTCTGAAGCAGATCCGGATCTTCTCCTGATCGACTGGGTAAGAGCACAGGGGTGTTATAGTGTCAAACGGGGATGCGAGACTTCAAATTGCGGGCTGTGTACCGTGTTTCTGGAGGATAAGCCGGTGCTGTCCTGTTCAGTGCTGGCAGTCCGGGCAGATGGAAAGAGAGTCGTTACGCTGGAAGGGATTCAGGAGGAAGGGGCGGAGTTCGGCGCATTTATAGCCGACCAGGGAGCGGAGCAGTGCGGATTCTGTAATCCCGGTTTGGTCATGAATGCACTGGCATTGTTCCGGGAAAATCCGAACCCCTCGGAAGAAGAGATCCGGGAATATCTGGCGGGAAATCTGTGCCGGTGTTCCGGATACGAGGGGCAGATGCGGGGCATCCGGGCTTATCTGGAATGGAAATATGGAAAAAGTCACATGGAAAATGAGGGATAAGAGTGAAAGATTTTTCAAATCTTTCCTCTGCAAGTTTGTGTCTGCGCTGCATCCACAAACTTGTTAATCCATTTTATGGATTTAGCCATATCATGGCTTTGCGCAACAAAGCGGCGCAGAAATGGGGATGAGCATGAAAACGGTAAATAAACCTGTCCGCAAAAAGGATGCGATGCAGCTTCTCACCGGGCAGCCGGTCTATACGGATGATATTGCCCCCGCAAACTGTCTGATTGTAAAGCTTTTGAGATCTCCCCATGCCAGTGCGCTGGTCAGAAAGATCCGGAAGGACATTGCACTGAAGGTTCCGGGAATCGAGGCAATTTATACCTGGGAGGATATTCCACAGGATCAGAGGCGTTTTACGCTGGCAGGCCAGACCTACCCGGAGGCCAGTCCCTATGACCGGCTTCTTCTGGATCGGAGAGTCCGTTATGTGGGAGATCCTGTGGCCATCGTTGCCGGAGCCGATGAAAAATGTGTGGACAGGGCATTGTCTCTGATCAAAGTGGAGTACGAGGTCTTAGAGCCGGTACTGGATTTCCGGAAGGCTCTGGACTATCCCGTCCTGGTGCATCCGGAGGAAAACTGGGAGAGCCTGAGCCGGGTGGGAGCGGACAACAGACGGAATCTCTGTGCTCATGACGTGTCATCGGAAGGGGATATTGATCAGGTGCTGTCGGAATGTGATGTTGTCCTGGACAGGGTGTACCATACAAAAGCCTGTCAGCAGACCATGATGGAGACCTTCCGGACCTTCTGCAGCATAGACGCCTATGGAAGACTTCACGTGGTCAGTTCCACTCAGATTGTATTCCACTGCCGCAGAATCATTGCCAATGCTCTGCAGATTCCCAAGTCAATGGTGCGTGTGAGCAAGCCGCGTATCGGAGGAGGATTCGGAGCCAAACAGACAGCTGTGTCTGAGATCTATCCGGCTTTTGTCACATGGAAGACGAAGAAGCCCTCCAAGATCGTTTTTTCCAGGGAAGAGTCCATGACCGCCTCCACGCCCAGACATGAGATGGAGATGCATGTCCGCATAGGAGCCATGAAGGACGGACATATCCGGGGAATTGATTTGTATACCCTTTCCAATACGGGGGCTTACGGAGAGCATGGTCCTACCACGGTAGGACTCTCCGGTCACAAATCCATCCCTTTGTACGGAAGGACGGAAGCCTTTCGGTTTGTCAGCGATGTGGTCTATACCAATGTGATGTCGGCAGGCGCCTACCGGGGCTATGGGGCTACCCAGGGATTGTTTGCGGTGGAATCCGCAGTCAATGAGCTGGCGACAGAGCTACATATGGATCCCGTTTCTCTGAGAGAGAAGAACATTGTGCGGGAAGGAGACGTGATGCCGGCCTATTATGGTCAGATCAATACCAGCTGTGCGCTGGACCGCTGCCTTGCCAGGGTGAAGGAAATGATCCGGTGGGAGGAGAAGTATCCGGCAAAGGATATGGGAAACGGCAGGGTTCGCAGCGTAGGAATGGGCATGGCCATGCAGGGATCAGGTATTTCGGGGGTGGATGTGGGAAGCGCCACATTGAAGCTGGGCGACGAGGGCACCTACTGTCTGGTAATCGGCGCAGCGGACATGGGCACCGGATGTGATACCATACTGGCACAGATCGCGGCGGAGGTTCTGGAGTGCGAAATGGAGGATATCACAGTATTCGGGGCGGATACGGATGCTTCGCCCTATGATTCCGGCTCCTACGCTTCCAGCACGACCTATGTGACCGGCAAGGCGGTGGAACAGTGCGCATATAAACTCCGGCAGAAGATCTGCCACCTGGGCGCAGAGCTCCTTGCATGCAAGGACGAGCAGGTGGAATTTGACGGAAAAACGGTGAGGATGATGAATCGTATCGCAGATACCGGAACCAGCGGGAGCAAAGAGGAGGAGAAGCCGCAGAATCGGGAGGCAGAGCGAAGTGTTTCTCTTAAAGAAATTGCCACCGCTTCCATGTGCGGAAATGAGATATCTCTGGAGGCTTCTTACACCCACAGCTCTCCCATCTCTCCCCCGCCCTTTATGGTGGGAGCGGCAGAGATTGAGGTGGATCTGCTAACGGGAGAAGTATCGGTGCTCGATTATGCCGCCGTGGTGGACTGCGGTACGCCTGTCAATCCCAATCTTGCCAGAGTACAGGCGGAGGGAGGGATCGTTCAGGGGATCGGCATGGCCCTTACGGAAAATATTACTTATGATGACAAGGGCAGAGTATTGGAGAATTCTCTCATGCAGTACAAGATCCCCACCCGTACAGATATCGGAAATATCCGTGTGGAATTTGAAAGCAGCTACGAAGAGGCAGGTCCCTTCGGGGCCAAATCTATTGGCGAGGTGGTGATCAATACGCCTCTTCCGGCCATTGCAGACGCCGTATATAATGCAACAGGACTGCGTTTTTATGAGCTGCCTATCACGCCGGAGCAGATCGCCATGGGCATTGCGCGCAGAAAAAAGCAGCAGGATGAAAGGGTAAATTCTGCTACAGGGAAAATCACAGTACGGTAAATTGCAATACAATCATAATACATGGCAAATCATAATGCAGAGCCGCAGCAGGCCAGGGGCCGGTAAGCTGCGGAGAAACGGAGACAAAAATGGAAAAAAGAAAAATGGAAAAGCTCGGAATTGAAACCTCGTTACTGGGATTCGGATGTATGCGCTTCCCGACCACCGAAGAAGGGGCTATCGACGAGCCTCTGGCCGAGAAGATGCTGGATCAGGCAATGGCACAGGGAGTCAGCTACTATGATACCGCGTACCCTTATCATGAAGGAAAAAGCGAGATCGTGACAGGTAAAGTTTTGAAAAAGTATGCCAGAGATTCTTTTTATCTGGCAACCAAACTTCCGGTATGGCAGGTGAACAGTCTTGAGGATGTGGACCGGATCTTTTATGAGCAGCTGGAAAAGCTTCAGACGGATTACATAGATTTTTATCTTATGCATTCCATGAATAAGGGGCAGTGGGACAGAATGAAGGCCATGGGGTGTGTGGAGCGTCTTGAAGGACTGAAAAAAGAAGGAAAAATACGTTATCTGGGATTCTCTTTCCATGACAGCTATGAGGCGTTCGAAGAGATCCTGAATGCAAGAGACTGGGATTTCTGCCAGATCCAGCTGAACTATATGGATATTGATGTGCAGGCCGGGATCAAAGGATGTGATCTGGCTGCTGAAAAAGGTATTCCCGTGATCGTCATGGAGCCTGTAAAGGGCGGTTCTCTGGCTGCCTTCTCGGAGGATATCATGGAAATGTTCCATGAAAAGGACAGGGATGCCTCCGCAGCATCCTTTGCCCTGCGCTGGGTGGGGAGCAGAAAGGGTGTGAAGGTAATTCTGAGCGGAATGTCCACCATGGAGCAGGTAGAGGATAATCTGAAGACTTTCGGCTCTTTCAGAGCGTTGTCAGAGGAAGAGGAGAAGATGATTGAAAAGGTAAGAGAAATTCTGAAAAGCCGGGTACAGAACGGCTGTACAGGATGCCGCTACTGTATGCCCTGCCCGGCAGGAGTGGATATCCCCGGATGCTTCTCAGCATGGAATACTTATCACATGTATCAGAATTATAAGGTGGTTCAGTGGAAGTGGGAAAACGATCTGGGAGAAGCAAAGCAGGCGAAGAATTGTGTGAAATGTGGAAAATGTGAACAGGCCTGCCCTCAGAGGCTGGAGATCCGCAAAGATCTTGAGAGAGCGCAGGCGGATCTGGATAAGAGGGAAATGGTTTTGTAGAATAGAAAGAGTGGATGATTGGAAGGAGGGACTGACAGAAATGAGCAGGCAAGTATACAATCCTTATATGCCTTCTTTTGAGTACGTTCCCGATGGGGAGCCTCATTTGTTTGAGGGCAGAATTTATCTGTATGGAAGCCATGACCGTTTCGACGGTGCGGATTTTTGCCTGAACGATTATGTCTGCTATTCGGCGGATGAAAAAGATCTGACCAGCTGGCGGTATGAGGGCATCATTTATCGGAAGGAGCAGGATCCCAGGAATCAGAACATTCCGGAGGATGCGCCCGCCAATCTTCCCCGGGGAGGCGTGGAAGTGAAGGATGAAAATTCCCTGAACCCGCCCGGGGTGCACGCCATGTGGGCACCGGATGTGGTAAAGGGGCCGGATGGCAGGTATTATCTGTACTATTGTCTGGATGTGCTGCCGGAGATTGCGGTTGCTGTCTGTGACAGCCCTGCGGGAAAATATGAATTTCTGGGATTTGTCCATCATCAGGACGGGACGCTGTTGGGAAGAGGGGAGAAAGATCTGATTCAGTTCGACCCGGGCATTTTTGTTGACGATGATGGAAAGATCTATCTGTATTCCGGAAATGGGCCCATGCACAGGGAACGGTTTGAGCCATACAAAGGATCGCAGGTGATGAGACTGTGCAGGGATATGCTGACGCTGGAGACAGAGCCCAGACATCTTATGCCGGATATTCATGAGGCGGAGGGGACGGAGTATGATGGCCATGCGTTTTTTGAAGCCAGTTCCATCCGGAAGATTAATGGAAAGTACTATTTTGTGTATTCCTCTGTGCAGAGCCATGAGCTGTGTTATGCGGTGAGCGATAAGCCCGATGAGGGGTATCGTTTTGGGGGAACCCTGGTGGATATTGGAGATGTGTTTTTAAATGGACGGACACAGGAGGAGGCGCTTAACTGTCTGGGAAATACCCACGGCGGAATCGAGTGCGCAGACGGCCAGTGGTATGTCTTTTATCACAGACAGGCCAACCGGACCAATTTCAGCAGACAGGGCTGTGCCGAAAAGATTTATTTTGACCGGGAAGGGAAGATTGCCCAGGCGGAGGTAACCTCCTGCGGGCTGAACAAAGGTCCCCTGAGAGGAGAGGGAAGGTATCCTGCGATTATTGCCTGTCAGGTAACCCGTTATGGAAAAGCGGTCTTCTCAGGTCCCTGTGAGATGGGGGAGGAATATCCGTATTTCACACAGGATATACCGGATACGGAGCCGGACGAAGTGCTTCTGGAGCAGGAGAGCAGGTGCCCGGTGCAGTATTTGCGAAATATAAAGGATGGAAGCAGGATCGGATACAAATACTTCGCGTTTGAAGGAGCGGACCGGATCCGGATGCAGGTAAGAGGACAGGCGGAGGGAAGCGTTTCTGTTTACCTGGACACCCTGGATAACAGTATCGGGAGTATCCCGGTGAGTGTCAGCTCTGACCGCTGGACAGAAGTCTCAGGAGAAATGGAGCCGGCCTGTGGTATTCATGCGCTGTATTTTGAATTCCGGGGAAGCGGGCAGATAGATTTTGTGACGTTTACGCTGGAGAAATGAAGGCAGGAGGAGCCGGGTTATTGACGTAAGGGACAGAGGGAGCGCAATGAAGATCATCAATCTGATAGAAAATACCAAAGGATGCCAAGGCTGCCTTGCAGAGCATGGACTGAGTTTTTATGTGGAAACGGAAGGGCACAGGCTTGTGATAGATGCAGGAGCTACCGATGCCTTTCTGGAAAATGCAGAAAGGCTGGGCGTAAATGTAAGAGAGACGGATCTGATGATCTTAAGCCACGGCCACTATGACCATGCAGGCGGGATTCCAGAACTTGTCAGGATCAATCCCGATATTCGTATCCTGATGCAGAAACCGGCCGTGGAAGAATATTATCATCAGAAGGATGATGCTTTCCGTTACATAGGGATTCCTCAGAGCATCCGGGAGCTTGTTCAGGCAGAGCTGCTGACAGGTGATCGGAAAATAGACGAAGGGATATTTCTTTTCAGCGGTGTGAAAGGGAGAGAGCTGTGGCCTGCAGGCAACAAAGAGCTGAAGGTAAAAAGAGGAGAGGATTATTTCCAGGACGAATTTGACCATGAACAATATCTGGTACTGGAAGAAGGAGGAAAGAGAGTCCTGTTTTCCGGCTGTGCCCACAACGGCATATTGAATATCCTCGGACGGTACCGGGAGATCTTCGGGATGGATCCGGATGCTGTGATCAGCGGTTTTCATATGCAGAAGAGATCCGGCTATACGGAGGAAGACACAGAGCTGATCAGAAAAACCGGAATGGAACTGAAAAAGTACAAAACCATGTTCTATACAGGGCACTGTACGGGAGAAATTCCTTATCAGATTTTAAAAGAATGTATGGGGAAACAGCTCTCTTATGTGCACAGCGGAGACGAAGTGCATCTGCTGTGGTAAAAGTCCCTGACGGGACAGGATAGCAACAATAGAATTCATGCTTCGCGAGGCAGCTTATCGTAAATCGGGCAGGGAAAAATTTTTCCCTGCCCGCGCGCGGCCCGCAGACTGCTTCAGCAGCAAATTTCCTTATGCAGGCCGGTCCTGTGAAGATAGCTTAAGCCAGAATAGCCTCTTTCTTTTCAAGAACAGCCGCTGCTGCGGCGCATGCAGCGCAGTCACAGTATTTTGCACCGGCTGCCTTGATCTCCAGTGCATGAGCTTCTACATTTTTAGCCATTTCGGCGCCGAATACCTGTGCTGCCTTCTCTGAACCGGCGAAAGCAATCAGTCCATCGATGGGCATGATATCCATTTCCAGCTCTTCAACAAGCTTCCTGGCCTGCGCGGCTTCGGCATCTGTTCCAAGAGCGTCCAGCCAGTTCTGGGCAGCCTCTTTGGCCTCCGGGCAGCAGGAAGGAGACGCCATCATTTCTTTTACCGTTTGAATTACATTTTCTTTTACATTTTGACTCATCGTGATTACTCCTTTCATTTATACCATAATACCACACGACCGAAATGAAAGCTATTGCTTTTCCACGTGAATATACCTATAATGTTGTTACTGTCCGCACTATGTGTGCGGCTTTTACATGAGTGGGAAAGAGACTGGATATGGATTCAGAAATACGGAAGAATGAGAAGTTAAGATGATTGACTGGAAGAAAAAATTTGAGAGTAATGTTCTGGAAAGAGGAAAGAATTTATTCATAAATAAGAGAGTGACGGATCTTACAAAATCCGGCACGACCTACAGGGCGGCCGTACTGGGAAGAAACAGGACAGAGGTTTCCGCCAGATTTCCCGATGAAAAGCATATAAGGCTCAGCTGTGCCTGTCCTGCCGCCAGGGGCGGAAAGTGCTGTGAGCATATGGCGGCGCTTTTGTATGCCATTGAAAGTGAGAACATGACCGAGGAAGAGAAGCAGAAGGAAGCGGCAGCAGCCGCGCTTGCCAGACAGGAGCTTCAGGAAGAGGAATTCCGAAAGAGCGAAGTACGCCACAAGGAGGAAAAGCGGCGGGAGGAAATCTGTAAGCAGGAAGAAGAGAGGCGCCGGGAAGAAGCAAGACTTCTCCAGGAGGAGCAGGAGCGTCAGGAAAAGGAAGAGCGGGAGCGCCGCCGCGACGAAAGGGAAAAGCGCAAGGCGGAAAGAGAAAGGCAGAAAAAGGAACAGCAGGAGAAGGCGGAAGAGAGCCGCAGACTTGAGACGGAAAAGCGTAAGGCGGAAGAGGAGCGCCGGAAAGAGTCGGGAAAAATGCAGAAGGAAAGAAGAGATCAGTACACACTTCTGGGAGGCAGTTGGTCAGAGGATGGGGACTCACAGTCGGAAAGTGAAAGCATTGAAAAGCTGGAAGGTTATAGTTACTTTGACGGCGCAAGGATCAGGGAATCTATGGATATTTCCCGGGAGGTATATGAGGAAGGGGAAAGGCTGTTTCATACGGGAAAGGTGGAACTGGAGAGAGTCTTTTCCGGCTATGAGCGCAGTACGGGCGAGATCAGAGGGCAGCTGGATGCAAAAGGAAAGCAGGGCGGGAAGGAGTTTTTTATCCGGATGCTGTTCTCCAGAACGAGAGTCACTCATTTTGAATGCGGATGTTCCCAGTGCCGCAGGGAATATTATATGTGGAATCCGGAAAGAACCAAATGCCCTTACAAGGCGTCGGTCTTAAATCAACTGGAGGAATACCTGAGGAAGCATAATCTGGGGGATGCCACAGACCAGAGCGCGCAGTATTTGATCAGCCTTTATCACAAGAAGAGATCAAATCTGATCACGGCAGACGGTACGGCAAAGGAGGAAAGCCTTAAGTTTATGCCAAGGCTGATTAAAAAGGATGATGATCTGACGGTATCCTTCAAAGTAGGGGAGGGGAAGCTTTTTGTGGTGAAAAAGCTGGATGAATTCTGCAACAATGTGAAGGAATCAGCCACGGCAACCTACGGGGCGAGTACGCAGATTAATCACAGCCTGAGCAATTTCACAGAAGAAAGTAAAAAGTGGATCCGCTTTGCCAGCCGTATCGTCCGGGAGGAAGAAGAGTTCCGGAACAGAATGATAAATTCACGTAATTACTATTCCTACCGGGTGCCGGGTGTGGGAAGTGATCTGAATCTGTTCGGCTGGAGACTGGATGAGTTTTATGAACATTTGTCGGGAAATTCTATCGAATATGAGGACAGGGACGGTTGGGAGAAAAAGAAGCTTACTTTATCCTGCGGGGAGGGAAATCCCAGGGTCACCATGAGTATATCCGCTGCCAGCTTCGAGGAAGACGATCCATCCGGAAAGAAAAAGAAGCAGGCGGCGTCAGATGAATTTCACGGGATTGAAGTAAAAGGGCGGATGCCGGATATGTTTTTTGGAACAGATACGGCTTACTATATTAATGACCAGAAGCTGTATCGTGTAGATAAGGAATTTCTGGATAAGATAGAGCCGCTGACCAGTCTGACGGATGGACCTGCTTTTACCTTTTATGTGGGCCGGAATCATATGTCGGAATTTTATCACAGGGTCCTTCCTCAGCTGAAGGATGTGGTGGAGGTGACAGAAGAAGAGCCGGAAAGAATCAGATCCTATCTTCTGCCGGACGTTCGGTTTACTTTCTATCTGGATGCAGAGGACCATAACGTGACCTGCAGGCTTTATGCGCTGTACGGAGAGAGGGAGGTCTCCGTGCTGGATTTGCTGGAAAAAACACAGAGAGGCGGTCTGGAGCCTTTTCGTGATCTGGCACGAGAAGAGGAGATCTTATATTATACCATGCAGCTTCTGCCGGAGGTGGACTGGAAAAAGAGGGAGCTCCACTGCGGCAGTGACGAATCGCTGATCTACCAGATTATGGAGAGCGGGACGGAAAAGCTGATGGAGCTGGGGGAGGTACAGTGTACAAAGCGTTTCCTGGGATTCCATGCGGTCAGACCGGTGAAGGTTTCCGTGGGGGTTTCTGTGTCCTCCGGCCTTCTGGAGCTGGACATCGCCACGGAGGATATTCCTGCGGCCGAGCTTTTAGAGCTTTTGGCCGGTTACCGGGCCAAAAAGAAATATTACCGGCTAAAGGACGGCACCTTTGTCAATCTGGATGATTCCTCACTGGAAATGCTCTCCGAGCTGATGGATGCGGCGCACTTAAAGCCAAAGGATTTTGTGAAGGGCAAGATGCACCTTCCCATGTACCGGACTTTGTACCTTGATAAGATGCTGGAGGAAAACGAAAGCGTCTACAGCAGCAGGGACAGTCATTTCAGAGAAGTGGTGAAGGGATTTAAGACGGTAAAGGATGCGGACTTTGAGGAGCCTGCAAGCCTTTCCAGGGTTATGCGCAAGTATCAGAAAAACGGCTATAAGTGGCTGCGCACCCTGGAACACTGGCAGTTTGGCGGAATCCTTGCGGACGATATGGGACTTGGAAAGACGCTGCAGGTGATCTCGGTGCTGCTGGCGGCTAAGGAGGAGGGAAAGGAGGGAACCTCCCTTGTGGTCTGCCCTGCCTCTCTGATCTACAACTGGGGAGAGGAATTTGAGCGGTTTGCACCGGCCCTTGCGGTTACATTGGTGACCGGTACTCAGGAGACAAGACAGGGACTGATTGAGGAGTACGGCAGGGCGGATGTGCTGGTGACCTCCTATGATCTGCTTAAGCGGGATATTGCCTTTTATGAAGAAAAAGAATTTCAGTACGAGATCATCGACGAGGCTCAGTATATCAAGAATCACACCACTGCCGCCGCCAAAGCGGTGAAGGTGATCAAAAGCCGGATCCGGTATGCTCTGACCGGAACGCCCATTGAAAATAGGCTCAGCGAGCTGTGGAGTATTTTTGATTATCTGATGCCCGGCTTTTTATACGGCTATGATGTGTTTAAAAAAGAGATGGAAGCGCCCATTGTGAAAGGCAGTGATGAAAAGGCAATGAGCCGGCTGCAGAAAATGGTGAGCCCTTTCATCCTGCGAAGACTCAAGGAGGACGTGCTGAAGGATCTGCCGGAGAAACTGGAGGAATACCGTTATGTGAGATTTGCGGATACCCAGCAGAAGCTCTATGATGCCCAGGTGCTCCATATGAAGGAAAGCCTTGCCCGCCAGAACGATGAGGAATTCAACAAAAACAAGATGCTGATCCTGGCGGAGCTTACCAGACTGCGCCAGATCTGCTGCGATCCGGCTCTGTGCTTTGAAAATTATAAAGGAGAAGCGGCCAAGCTGGAGGCCTGTCTGCAGCTGATCCAGAGTGCCATGGACGGCGGACACAGGATACTGGTCTTCTCTCAGTTCACCTCCCTGCTTGAGATTTTGCAGAGAAAACTGGAGGAGGAAGGGATTGCCTGCTATACCATCACGGGAGCTACCTCCAAAGAAAAGCGGCTTCAGATGGTAAAGGCATTTAACGAGGGAGAGACGCCCGTTTTCCTGATCTCCTTAAAGGCCGGCGGAGTGGGGCTGAATCTTACCGGAGCAGATGTGGTGATCCACTATGATCCCTGGTGGAACCTGGCAGTGCAGAATCAGGCGACGGACAGAGCCCACAGAATCGGCCAGACCAAAAAGGTGACAGTCTATAAGCTGATCGTAAAGAAAACCATTGAAGAAAAGATCCAAAGGCTCCAGGAGACCAAGAAAAATCTCGCCGATCAGATCATGGGCGGTGAGACGGGACAGCTGGGGAGCCTTACCAGAGAAGAGATTATGGCGCTTTTGGAGGTGTAGGAAAAGAGAATACATGGGAAACCATGATCGATACAGAGGGAAGGAATACTGCGCGGGCAGGAAACCTTCCCTTTTTCAACGCATACGGACACACGGATGAAATATGTCAGCAGAGCCGACGGGTACCCGGCGCGCGGGCAGGGGTAAAAATCCTCCCCTGCTCGATTACGCAGGGCCGCATTGACGTAAAATTTTACAGATCTCTTGACGAATTTCCATTTTTTCATGGTGAACAGATTGATATGATATGAATATCTGAAAAATAAGGACAGACTCAGTGAAAAACAAAACAGAGGAGGGTTTGAGATGAATTCGAAAGAGATCAGAGCGTATTCGGAGGAATGCTGTAAGAGAGTGCAGGTGTGTCCGGACTTTGAGACGGATGTAACGGTGTCGCCGCTTTTGTTCGGAAATAATCTGGAGCATACCAGATCCTGCGTTTATACGGGAATCTCCGCACAGATGCTGAGAAACAGAAAATTTGCGGGCAAACCGGAATGCTATTACGGATGCCCGGAGGGATGGTACCGGGTAGGAGAGAGAACCAGTATCATTTTTAATGAGAACGAAGATATGCCCGTTCTGCATATGAATGAAGGCTATACACGGCATGCCGATGATTATCATATGAAGAGACGGCATGAGTGCAATGCAGTGACGGTTGTGAACTATTTTGAGGGGGAAGAGAGCGGAATCGGACAGAAAGGGATAGGCATACAAAAGGACAGAGACTATGAAGTCAGGCTGGCGGCGAAAGTGTGGCAGCCCACGACAATCCGGATTGCGCTGACGGACAGGGACGGAAAAGTGTATGTTCAGAAGGAACTGGAATATGACAATCCGGAATTTGAACTGCAATCTCTGATTCTGTGTTCTCCGGTCCGGGATGAGAATGCGGATATTACCATCAGTTTCAGGAGATGCGGAACCATATCCATAGGTGCGGTCTCCCTGCTTCCGAAGGAAAATTTCCATGGGATGCGGCCGGATGTGATAGAGTTGCTGCGCAGGATGGGCGTGAAGCTGCTGCGCTGGCCGGGAGGTAATTTTGCGGGGGAATATAACTGGAAGGATGGTCTGCTCCCGGCGGATATGCGGGCGCCCTTTGAATCCTGTATGGGACTGGAGACCCAGCCCCATTCTATGGGCTATGATTTCAGCGAGATCAATACGGACGATTTCGTGGCGCTGTGCCGCGAGATCGGAGCAGAGCCCTTTATTACGATTAATCCCACCTGGAATACGCCGGAGGAATGCGCACAGTGGGTGGAATACTGTAATGGGGACGGCAGCACAGAATATGGACGTCTGAGAACAGAGCGGGGTTATGAGGAGCCTTACAATGTGAAGTTCTGGTCTCTGGGCAATGAGTTCGGCTACGGACATATGGAGGGAGACAACACCCCTTCCGGCTATGGCAGAATGGGAAAGGAATTTGGCGAAAAGATGCTCGCGGTTTCTCCGGATATAAAGCTCTGCTCCTCCGGTCCCTATCCGAATGCGGACTGGGTCAGATACGCCGCAAAGCCGCTGGGTCAGATTGCGCCGCTGGTATCGCTGCATTCTTATGTCGGCCAGCCGGTTTATGCCGAGCCGGATCAATATGAGGAGGAGTATTACGAATGTATCAGTAAAGTGGATACACAGTGCAGAGAGCTGGTACACAGGATGAGAAAGGATTTGGATGACGATACCCTGCGGATCTCTTTTGATGAGTGGAATGTCTGGTATGGCTGGTATCGTCCAAAGAGCGTCAATGATGGAATTTTTACGGCGTCCATGCTTCATATGCTGATAGAGGAGGCAAAACCTTCCGGAATCGATATGGCCTGCCACTTTGAGGCGGTCAATGAAGGGGCGATCCGGGTGGAGTGGGACAGCGCTTTTCTGACACCCAGCGGAGAGATGTTTGCTGTTATGAAGAACCACATCGGAGGCAGGCTCTGCTTTGTTTCAAAGGATGCGGTGGCCACAGAGAAAGACGGTGTACTGACCATTACCCTTATCAATCGTTCCTGGGATGGCGAAAAGAAATTTATGCTTCCGTATTACGGCGAGGTGGTGGTATCCAGGCTGTATGATGCGGAAAGCGTGCTGCCCTATTCCGATTTTGAAGTAAAGGATATAGAACCTGATACTGCAGGAGAAAACTGTGAGGTTACACTGCCCGGGCACAGTGTCATGCTGATGCAGATGAGAAAGCGGAATTCATAAATCTTACGATTTTCCAACTCTGCTTACAAAATTCCATTCAGTTTGAGCCAGAAAAAAACTAAACTGAATACAGCATAAAAAATGTTATGAAAGGAGAAAAAATGAAAAGAAGAACAGTAATGAGTATTCTGCTGAGCTTTGCGTTGGCTATAGGGCTTTTGGCGGGATGCGGCGGCGGGGAATCCGCCGATGGAACGGGAACGGAAACGGAAACAGAAGCAGCGGATGACGATACGGCTGCAGAAACGACAGCCGCTGATACGGAGGCGGAGGCCGGCTCAGAGGCGGCAGCGACCGAAAACGGCGGTTATCCGACAACCGGCGAGGAATATGAGATTTACTATATCGCCATAAGCGAAACCGGAGGCCAGATTCAGAATCTGCTTGACATTGTTGAAATGTACAAGGAGCAGGTGAATCCAAACTTTACAATGACTATCGAGTATATAACTGATCAACAGGCAAGAAATCAGAAAATACGTACGTTGGCGGCCAGCAACGAGCTGCCGGACTGGTTCACCTGCGATATTGATTCTTTTTTCAATGAACTGTGGGATGCAGGGATGGTTGCCAATATAGGCGATATCTATGACCAGCTGGGCATCAGGGATAACTTTTATCCCATATCTCTCAATTATCCGAGCACCGACGAGGGAGAGGTGTGCGGTATCAGCTGGCAGAGCCAGTCGGAGTTCTTCTACTACAACAAAGATGTCTTTGAGGCAGCCCATATTGACTCTGTGCCGAAAACTATGGACGAGCTGTTTGAAGTCTGTCAGAAGATTCAGGAAACCGGCAAGGTTCCCATTGCCATGGATGGCGCCTGGAGACTGCTTCGCTTCCTGGCCTTCGTTCCTTATAGAATGACCGGCAACGAGTTTATTGAAGCTGCAGCAGCCGGCAGTCAGCCGTTCTCATCTGAAGTCGGCCTGGCGGGAGCACAGTTCATAGAGGATATCGGCCAGTACTTCCAGAAAGGATGGACCACGGCGGATTCTACCACGGTTGCCCAGCTGGTAGTGAACGGGGATGCCGGTATGTACTATTCCGGATCCTGGGATCTGAATATCTTCGGCAAGGAGAATATGGAGCTGCTGGACAATATCGGCATCTTTACATTGCCGGCCCTGGGAGCGGACGATGCAACGGCACCCACAGACGGTTTCTACAATGGCGGTACCCCGACGGTGATCTCTGCAGAATGCGCGGCAGAAGAGGAATTTATGAACTTCTTCAGATTCCTGTGGGATCACTACAATGACGGCGCCTTTGAACATGGTTATCTGCCGCCCGGAAAGCCGTCCAGTATGGAGGGGGCAAGTGAACTTCAGAAAGAACTGCTTAACAACTATGCAAATGCCGGCAGCTTTGCAAAGTGCTGGGACGTAGTAGCAGATGTTGCCACGTCTGAGGTGCTGCTGAATGAGACGCCGAGCCTTACCCTGGGAGATCTGACGCCGGAGGAATGGGCGGCGCGCCTGGATGAGGCAATTAAGCAGAATGTGCAACAATAAAGGAAGCAGGATACATTTTCCGGCCACGAATGGGAGGTTTCGTGGCCGGGTTTGTTCCCGCGATATTCAGACAGGAGGACAGACTGAGTTGAAAACGAAGAAATCAAAAAAGAAAATAGCGCCCTGGCTCTTCTCAGGACCGGCATTGCTGGCATATACTTCTGTGGTCATCGTTCCCATAATCTGCTCTCTGGGTTTCAGCTTTTACGACTACAGCGGTGTGGGAAAGAGGGTGTTTAACGGAATTAATAATTATGTACGTATGTTCCGGGATGATACGTTTTTGATTGCCATCAAAAACAATCTGCTTCTGATGGCAGGAAGCACGGCGATACAGATGGTGCTGGGGCTGGTGCTGGCAATCCTTTTAAGTAACATCCGTAAATTTACCAATGTTCTGCGGGTGGCCTATTTTGTTCCCTGCATCATTTCATCGGCGGCTATCTGCCAGATCTTTTCCAAGATGTTCTCGATTGTTCCGGAAGGCGTGATACCGGCGCTGATGCGGCTGGGGGGGATGGAGCAGATAGCTTTTTTATCCGATTCCAAGTGGGCGCTGGCCATTGTCATCATTCTTGACGCCTATAAGTATGTGAGTATGCATATGATCATCTTCTATTCCGCCCTTATGGATGTGGATGAATCGGTGGTGGAAGCGGCGATCGTAGACGGATGCGGTTGGTGGAAGCTGCATACTAAAATCAAGATTCCAATGATTATGAACATAATTGTGATGGAGCTGGTACTGCTGATCAACGGAACACTGAAGGCGTTTGATATCTCCTATATTCTGACCAAAGGCGGACCGGGAACCACCACCGAGCTGGTGGTAACCTATATGTACAAGACCTCCTTCGGTATGGCCAAGTTCGGTGTGGGAAGCGCAATGGCAGTATTTCTTGCGGTTGAATCGCTGGCAGCGGTGGGAATTGTCCGTTACATCGGCAATAAGCTGCAGCGGAGATATACATAAAGGTCCGGGAGAAAGGGTGGTGTGAGATGAGTAGTAGTTTGTTAACAATGAGAAAACCGGTCAGAGTTCTGTTTTTTGTGGTGCTCCTGGCAGTTGCGCTGGTTCAGATTTATCCTTTTTTCTGGGTGATTACCTCCAGCTTCAAGACGGATGCGGATCTGGCAAAAGCCGCATATTTGCTTCCTTCGAAAATATATATGGGACATTACCAACAGGCGCTGCAGTCTGATTTGATGCGGTACTTTTTTAACAGTTTTTCCGTAGCGGTGGGGGTATTGGTCTCGCTGATTGCACTGGGAGCGCCGGCAGGCTATGCGCTCAGCAAAATGCGGTTCCATTATGCGGAGAAGGTGATGACCTTCTTTCTTCTGGGAATGATGATTCCGTCCTTTGCGTGTCTGATTCCCATGTTTCAGTTTTACAATGCACTGGGACTCAGGAATACCTACTGGGCACTGATCATTCCACAGGTGGGATTCGGCCTTCCGGTCTGCATCTTTCTATACAAAAATTTTATGTCGCGTATACCGGATTCCCTGACGGATGCGGCTGCCATCGATGGGGCATCCCATTGGTATATTTTTATGAATATCATTTTCCCAATGTCAAAGAATATAACAGTGACAATTCTTACATTTAATTTTGTTTATGTGTGGAATGAGTTTACTTACGCAAATACCTTTATGTCCGCCGGGAAGATGAAGACGCTGCCAGTGGGATTAAGCGATTTCGTCGGTGAGATGGGAGGCGTTGACTGGGGAGCTACCTTTGCAACGATTACCCTGTCGATGCTTCCGACGCTGATCATATATGCTGTTTTGAATAAACAGGTGATTGAAGGAATGACCGCAGGTGCGGTAAAATCATAATAAGTGGATGGGACGGGATTTCTGCAACAGCATTACATTGGAATAAGAGGAGGAGAGCGTATGAAAAATATGTCGGTAAGACTGAGGATATTTTGGTGCTATTCTTTCCTTCTGGTTGTTACATTGATGGCGACAGTGCTTGTATCACAGAATCTGATGCATACTGTATTCCGTGAATCTGTTCTGCAGAGCTACCGCCGTGAACTGGTCTATATTATGAACCGCCTCCAGACACAGCTGAATCATGTAAAGGATTACCAGAAATCAATCGCGCTGGATACAGTAGTTACGGAAACGCTTGCCGATCATCCCAGGGCGCCGGAGAAGGAAGCGGATTTTTATAACATGAACCGGATACTGCGTCAGAGAGCGACTACCATTATCGGAACCAACCGATATATCTATCAGTATATGTTCATTACCCTGGACGGAACTTTTCTGTCCTTCCGGGATGAATCTTTTCCGGTGTTGGTGGAGGATGTGCTGGGGGCGGATTACTTTGCCGTCAACAATACAGACCGCAGCCTTGTACTGGACGGCCCTTACGAGATGGATGGAGTAAACGGCGAGCATCTCCAGGTTTTTGTGCTTTCCAAGCAGGTGGTGGATCTGATGACCCTGGATCCGCTGGGCTATGTGGCCTTTATTATTACGGAGGACTTTTTTTCGGATGTCTTTGAAAAAAATATGCCGGATGAGATGCAGGTGGAGTTTTTCCTTCTCTCAGAGGACCTGCAGGTGCTTTCTTCCTCGGATAAAGAGGCAATAGGCAGTGATTTTACTGTCGGCCGGAAGCTGTCCGGCCATAATATCCGGCAGCTCCGGGAGGAGGGAAGCTGTGAAATACGGGAGGAAGAAGATACCCTGCTCTATTCACTCATGCAGCTGGAGGGAAGCAAATGGAGCGTCGCATATGTCACTTCCATGAATGCGCTCTTAAGCAGCCAGAGTAATGTATTCAAAATGACTGCCATGATAGGGGTGGCGGCATGTGTGACAGCGATGTGCATTGCCATTCTGATTGCAAAACGCATTACGAAGCCGCTGGATATTCTCTCAAGAAAGATGATTGATTACCATACCAGAGAGAGAACCGGAGAAGAAAGTATAAAGATGTCAGGAAATGAAATACGGAATCTGTACGTCGCTTTCGACCGGATGCTGGAGAACTCTGAGCAGCTGATTCAGCAGATCTACCGGGAACAGGAGGAAAAGAGCAATTATCAGTTCCAGCTTATCCAGTCGCAGATCAGACCGCATTTCCTGTACAACACGCTGGAAATGATCAAGAGTCTGGTGGACTGCAGAATGTATGAGGAAGCCGGCGAAGCGGTGATGGCAATGTCGCAGTTCTATCGCTTGTCCCTGAATTCGGGAAAGGATATCAGCTCTGTGGCACAGGAAATTGAATTATCGCGGCGGTATCTGTATATTCAGAGATTACGCTATGCGGAATATATGAATTATGCGGTCAGAGAATGTGAAGGAACAGAGAAATACTGCATTCCCAAGCTGACATTGCAGCCTCTTCTGGAAAATGCAGTCTACCACGGCATCAAGGAGAAAGAGGAGAAGGGCAAAATCGAACTGCGTGTCTCAGAGACGGAGGACAGCCTGATATTTGTCGTCTGGGATAACGGAGCCGGCATTGCTCCCGGCGTATTGGAAAGACTACAGTTTTCCCTGAAAGATACGGAAAAAAAGAGTGAAAATTCTTTTGGACTATATAGTATAAATCGAAGAATACAATTATTTTTTGGTGAGGAATATGGGCTGGAGATCGAAAGCGAGCAGGGAGTATTTACCTGTGTGACTGTGACAATTCCCAAAATCAGCCCGAAGGATTTTCAGGAGGATGTCCTGGGATTGTAAGGAGAATTATGCAGACAATCGTGATAGTTGATGACGAGTATTATTTTCGGCAGGCAATCAAACGGTACTTATCCGAGTGGGAGGACGAGTACCGGTTTATAGGAGAGACCAGAAACGGGAAGGAAGGGTTGGAGCTGATCCGGCAGCTGCAGCCGGATATTGTGCTGATGGACATCAATATGCCTGTTATGAGCGGTCTGGACGTGGTACAGGCTCTGCTTAACAGAGATGCCGGGGAAAAGCTGCAGAGTAAAATTATTCTTCTGACAGGATACGGTGAGTTTGAGTACGCGCAGAAGGCAATCCGCCTGGGCGTATTCGACTACCTGCTAAAGCCCATTGACAAGCAACAGTTAAAAAAGTGCCTGGATCAGGCTGTATCTCAAATCAAATCGGAGCGGCAGCACAGCGCCCGGCATATGGAGCTGGAAATCAGGCAGTATATCGCAACGCCCATGGTAAAAGAGCATTTTGTGAACAAAGCCTTTACCGCGGGAAACGAAGCAGACTGGGCGGAAATGGAGAGGATGGCCGGAGAAATCCTGAATTTGCGGGAACAGTCCGGCTGGCAGGTCTTTATTGTGGATGTATATCTGGGGAACGTGGAGCATGAGGAGGAGAAGGGGCTGTCCTTTTACTATTTTATCATTTCCAATATTTTGACGGAATTGCTCGAAAGAAAGGAAATCCAGTGCCTGACCAGTGTAAGGAATGACAGTCTGTATGCGGTCGTCAGCGGCAGGCTTTCAGCCCCGGATCTGGAAAAAGCAGTTCTGGAGATACAGAAAGGCTTTCTGAATTTTATACAGCAGAAGGCTCCCCTCTCACTCCTGATCAGTTCAGGGTCTGCGAAGGAAAATCTGAGGGAGATCGGTTCTGCAGTACAGGAGGCAAATCTGGTGCAGAAATTTATGCTTATGTACCGGAAAAAAGGGATTTATAACCGTTCCCATCTGAATCTCAATGATACGAAGCTGAGTGATTTTTTTGGTAACCGTTCCTCACAGTTTATTTTGTATATACGTACGGATAATGTACCGGCCATGGAAGCGTTGGTGAAGGAAATCTTTTCGGAGATGAAGAAAAATGAAGTCCGGCCCGAGATTGTTTTCAGAAGAGCCGGAGACATGGTCTCCTGTGCCTTTGATGTGCTTCAGATCAAAGACGGGGGAGGAACAGAGGACAATACCATTGTTCCCATGCTTCCGCCTGAATTCACAACGGGATCTATTGATCAGATTCAGACGGAGGTTTTACGTTATATTAAGGATATCATGCAGATGATCAGGGAGAGGAAGGCGAGAAAAAAATTATCATTGTCGGCGAATGTAGCATGCTATATCGAGGAAAACTATTATCGCTATGATCTTTCGCTTCTGGAACTCTCCACTGTATTCGGAGTAAGTAAGACGATACTCTGCCAGCAGTTTAAGGAGGCGGCAGGGATGACCATCGGAGAATATATGCTGCAGACACGTATGAGCAGGGCCAAAAGGATGCTGGACGAAGGGTATTATAATGTGACATTTGTTGCCGAGAAGTGCGGGTATGAGGATGCAGGGTATTTCAGTAAATGTTTCAAGAAATATTTTGGCGTTTCGCCCAGGGATTATTGTGAGGCGAGGGGTGGGTGATTGGAGGATATTGGAAATTGAACACATATATTGACAAATATCAAAAAAGAGAATATATTGTTTATATAGTGTTTTATTGCAAAATTGAATCGATTCAATTTATTGAATACGGTAAAAATAGAGAAAATTTAACAGGTTCATACGGGTGAAAGGAAGCATTTGTTTTTTACTCGAAAATTGAATCGATTCAATTGCTGTCTGCAGTAATACATGTACGAGGAAAGGAGGAAATCATGTGTTCACCATAAGTGATATTGCACATGAAGCGGGGGTATCCAGAGCGACTGTATCCAATGTGATCAATAACAAGGATTGTGTCAAGGATGAAACCCGTGAAAAAGTACTGCAGGTGATACAGGCGCATCATTATCTGCCGAATGCCATGGCCCGTAATCTGAAAAGCAGCAGGACCAATATGATCGGAGTAATCACAGAGGATATAACCAGCTTTATAACGCCGCAGATCGTAGATGGTATCGATGCGTGGTGTGAGGAGCATGATATTTTTATGCTGGTTCAGAATCTGCGAGTCTACCAGAAATATGCCTATAATCTTGAAAATTATCTGACCAGCAGGGAATCTCTGCAGCGCATTGCAGATCTGCTTGTTGCCCATCAGGTAAATGGGATCATATATATAGGGGATCAGTACAGAGATGTATCAGATATCATTCCGAAAATCCAGATTCCGCTGCTTTGCGTACAGTGTTATGCGGAAGGGACTCCGGCCATTGCAATTGACAACGAAGAAGCCGCCTATCAGATGACAAAGTACATCCTGGAAAAAGGGCATACAGAAATAGGTGTTTTAACCGGTATTTTGGAGTCCAGTGAAATGCGTATGAAAGGTGTAATACGCGCATTGGAGGAAAGGGGACTGAAGCTGAATCCGCAATGGATTTTTCAGGGAGAATGGACCTATCAATCGGGTGTACATGCTGCTGAAAAATTATTGAAGCTTACCAGTCTGCCAACCGCTGTTTTTGCATTCAGCGATACTATGGCAGCAGGGCTGATCTCGGCTGTTCAGGAAGCCGGCGATCAGCGTTTGAAGGGAATCTCTGTTGCGGGATTCGATAATTACATAGCGGAATACTGTACTCCCAGGCTTACTACGGTAGCGGCCCCCTTTCAGGAGCTTGGCTATGAATCTGCGAAAATGCTGGAAGGAAAGATAGGCGGAGATGAATCGGTGATGCGGCGTTATATGCCCTGCAAACTGGTAATACGGGACAGCGTAAACCCAAAATAAAAGGAGAGGAAAATTTATGAGAAAAAAGTTTAAAAAAATTGCAAGTATGTTAATGGCGTTGTCTCTGGTTATGGCAATGCTGACAGGATGCGGCGGCAGCTCAAATGAGACAGGAGAAGTGCCGGCTGCACAGGAGTCCTCAGATGCCGCAGATACGGCGGAGAGCACAGATTCCGGAGAGAGCGAAGCGTCAGGCGGCGACAGAATCGTGGTAACCATGAGTATGTGGGATGCGATCAACGAGGAATATAACTTTGTAAAAGCTTTTAATGAAAGCCAGGATGAAATTGAGCTTCAGATCATGGCGATACCTGACAGCTATTCAGAAAAAATAAATGCAATGATTGTATCCGATACAGCGCCTGATATCATACTGGCATGGGAATGTGATATTCTGAGGTTTATTGAAGATGGTATCGTCATTCCACTGGATGATTACATGCAAAGCAGCCCGCTCTCGGGAGATGAACTGGTTCCGGCTGTTAAAAGCTTTACGGAGATGACAGGCGGTGCTTATGGTCTGCCGTGGTGCTATGCAGGAGAGTGTATCTTTTATAACAAAGATATGTTTGACGCTGCCAAGGTTCCGTATCCGACCAATGACTGGACGATAGAGGACTTTAAGAGCGCAGCGGAGAGTCTGACGATTGTGGAAGGCGATGAGGTGGTGCAGTATGGACTGGCTGAATTTGAAGGAGCTAATCCATGGTATTCTTTCATCGGTTCCTTTGGCGATGAAATAGTGGACAGTGAGGGTAATTTACAGCTTGGCGACGGAACCAGAGAAGCATTGAGCTTTTTCAAGGATCTGACAGACAGGAATGTAATGTCAAAGCCGACTATGGCGTCAGGAAGCTCAGGAGCTGCGGATCTCTTTGCAGCTGGTAAGGCAGCCATGAGAGCGACAGGAACATGGAATGCATCTGTATACAGAGACATTGACAGCTTTAACTGGGACATTGCACCGCTGCCTTCAGCCGGACAGCCGTATAACTCCATGCATACAGGATTATTCACGATTACTAAGAACAGCAAAAATCCGGATGCTGCATGGGAGGTAATCAATTATCTGCTGGGGGATGAAGGTCAGGAACTGATCGGTAAGGCGTACAGTAATATGTCGGCCCGTGTTTCGATCAATGAAAAGGGTTACTTTAAGACTGTCGGGGAAAAAGGTCCCTCTAACATGGAGGCCTATGATGCCATTAGCAGCACTGTAAAAATCGGATATGTTCTTCTGAATTCCGGACTGGCAAATGATGTGGGGCAAAAATTCAATGCAGTCATGTCTGGACAGCTGACAATCGATGAATGTATGGAGCAGAGCAAACAATTATCGGATGAATTGAATTCATAGAGAAGGTTCGATAAGAGAAGAGTATACAGACGGCATTTGGCCGTCTGTATATTTATAGGAGGAATTAATCATGAAGAAAAGAAAAAAGAAATTTGATATTGTACCCTATCTTTTTCTTTCGCCATGGATCATTGGATTTATTGCCTTTTCCGGAGTTCCGATACTGGCATCATTTGCGTTGTCGCTTACTTCATGGAACATGAGCGGCAAAATGAAGTTTGTGGGTTTGAGCAATTTTAAATCAATTTTTCAGAGTGGCTCTACTTTTTGGGGCAGTTTGCGGGTAACCTTGATTTTTACGGTTTTCAGTGTCCTTCTGACGATTTTCTGGTCGCTTCTGATGGCCACTGTATTGAATTCCCGGATCTATTTCAAAAAAATGTTTCAGTTTTTCTTTTTCCTGTGTGCGGTTCTCCCAACTGTTGCACTGGGATTTGCATTCCAATTGATGCTTAATTCAGAAATCGGAATCATCAATTACTGGTTAAAGGCTTTTCTGGGGATAAGCAGTCCGCCCAACTGGCTTACAGAACGCAGCTGGTCGTTGGTTACCGTCATCATTTTTACGGTATTTACTTACGGAACAGGACAGATGATGCTGGTATTCAGCTCTGCACTGAAAGAAGTTCCCCGGGATTTATATGAGTCAGCCAGCCTTGACGGTGCAAACGGATTTCAGAGGTATATCCACATAACGCTGCCGGCGATCTCACCTATTTTACTTTTTAATATGGTTGTTGCAGGAATCAATTCTCTGAACGGAGCTTTCTCATCCATTTATCCGGTGACGGGAGGCGGACCGGATGGCGCCACGAGGGTTTTAAGCCTGCAGATTTATGAATCCGCTTTTAAAAAATATAAGATGGGAATCGCATCCTCTCAGGCAATCGTTTTGTTTGTGATTGCACTGATCATTTCACTGGTGCAGTTTGTCATGTCCAAAAAATGGGTTCATTATGAGAATTAGCGAGGAGGACAGCTATGAAAAGAATGATACTGAAAGTTCTGGGAACATTATTTGCGGCTCTGATTGCTGTCATTATGTTTCTTCCTGTGCTGATCATTATCGGGAGCTCGGTAAAATCACTTCCGGATATCAGCTCTTATCCGCCTAAAATATTTCCGGAGAACTTTCATTTTGATAATTTTGTGACGGTGTTGAATACCGGCAATATCCTTTTGTATTTCCGAAATACGCTGATATTAATCGTTGGAAATGTGGTCGGGACACTATTTTCAAGCGCGTTGGTAGCCTATCCTCTGGCAAGAATGAATTTCAGAGGAAAAAATTTTATTTTTGCTCTGATCCTGGCCACAATGATGGTTCCTGCTACGACTACGATTATACCGCAGTTTGTTATGTTTTCTAAGATAGGGTGGGTGGATACGCTTCTGCCGCTGGTAGTGCCGGCCTTTTTTGCCTATCCCTATAATGTGTTCCTGTTCCGTCAGTTTTTTATGACAATTCCCATGGGACTGGATGAGGCAGCAAGAATAGACGGATGCAATCGCTTCCAGATCTTTACCCATATACTGGTTCCACTATCCAAGCCGATTTTTATTACCATAGGAGTTATGTGCATGGTCAGCTGGTGGAATGAACTGTTTTCTCCTCTGATCTATATCAATTCAGACGAGCTCAAGCCGCTGACAGTAGGTGCTTTAAGTGTGTTCAAAGCACATTTTCAGTTTGTAACAATGTGGAATCTGCAGATGGCACTGGCATTGATCATGATTATTCCGCCCATATTGCTGTATCTGTTTGCACAGGAATATTTGGTAGAAGGAATTAAAACAGCGGGAATAAAAGGATAACAGATAAAAGAGGAAAAAGTGGAAAACATGGATTTTGTGAAGTGGAAGGATGTCACGATTACCGGCGGATTCTGGAAGGATGTGTGCGAGGTAAACCGGAACCAGACAATTCCTCATATATACCGTATGTTTCAGGAAAATGGTTATCTGGATGCTTATCAGCTGAACTGGTATCCGGGGAAAAAGGTTCCTCACGCATTCTGGGACAGCGAGGTGGCTAAATGGATAGAAGCGGTCTGTTATGAACTGGGGAACCGGAAGGATGATGCGCTCAGAAGAATGCTGGATGAGACAGTCGGACTTTGTAGGATGGCACAGGAAGAGGATGGATATCTGACCATACACTTCCAGAGCGTGGAACCTGAACTGCGCTGGCGGAATCTGCGGGATTCCCACGAAATGTATACGGCAGGACATTACATAGAAGCCGGGGTCGCGTATGCTCAGTCCGGACTGGGAGAGGAACTGCTAAAGATGGCAGTTCAGATAGCGGAGCATGTGTGGAAAAGGTATGGAGGCCAAAAGCAAAAGCCCTGGAAATACGGAGGGCATCCGGAATTAGAGTATGCGCTGATGCGTTTATACCACTGCACGGGGGACGAACGGTGGAAAGAATTTGCAGGAGAGCTGATCGCGATGAGAGGAGATCCGCCGCTGTATTTCCCCATAGAAGAAAAAGAGCGAAAACGGGATCATCTGTGCAGCAAACTGGAAAACGGAAACGGGGACGGAGAGGAGAATTATTTTCATAACGATTATTCCTTTTACCAGTCCCGGAAACCTGTGAGGGAGATGGATCAGGCAGTTGGCCATGCAGTGTGTCTGGTCTATCTGATGGCGGGAGCAGCCGCATATGCAAGAGAAGAGACGGGAGGCGGACTGCAGAAGGCCTGCAGCAGAGTGGCGGAAAATCTGATTCATAAAAGAATGTATCTTACAGGAGGGATCGGCAGTTCTGCAGATAATGAAGGTTTTACGGAGGATTATGATCTTCCGGACAGTCAGGCTTATGCGGAAACCTGCGCGGCAATAGGGTGCGTGAGATTTTTCAGGGAACTGTTTTGTCTGGATCGGGATGATATTCTGCTGGATGCGTCAGAAAGAATCATGTATAATGCAATTCTGTCAGGGGTTGCGTTGGATGGCAGGTCATTTAACTATACAAATCCACTTGCCTCTGACGGAACACATCACAGGCAGGAATGGTTTTCCTGTGCATGCTGTCCGCCGAATGCAGCCCGATTTATTTCGGCAGCGGGCGGAAATGTTTTTGCATGGAAAAGGGGACAGGCAGGGGCGGATCTGATCGTATGTAATTATATATCCTGCAGACTGGAGGAGGAAAAAAGCGGTATTTATCTGGAAATGCATACTGATTATCCCTGGGATGGGAAGATACGGATATCTGTACAGGATGCAAGGGATACCTGCCGGCTTGTTCTGAGAATACCGGGATGGTGCACAGGATGGGAGCTGAGCATCTCATCCTGTCGGGGACAGAAAGAGAAGCAGCGGGGAGAAAAAACAGAGAAACCTGTGCCGGTTCTGCTGGAAAAAGGGATGGAAATTACACTGACTCTTCAAATGGAGGCAGAAATAGTGACAGCGCCTGAACAGGTAAAGGAATGCCGGGGAAAAGGAGCAATTATACGCGGACCGTTGGTCTACTGTATGGAATATCTGGATACAGGAATCCTGCCGGAAAAAATAAGTCTGATTCCGGAGGCAAAATGGGTACCGGAGAAGACAAGACTTGCAGGACGGGAGATCGTTGTTCTGAAGGGGAAGGTCCATGATGGGAAAAAGCAGGTTCCGGTAAAAGCGATTCCATATTTTTGCTGGGATAACCGGGGAAGGACCCCTATGGCTGTATGGCATTACATATATAAAAAAGGAGAGTTGGAAAATGCTGAAAAATTATGATGTACCGGATTTAAAAAAGATCAAGATCGAGGCTCCTTTCTGGAAGGAAAGAATACGGATCGCAGCAGAAAAGGTCATTCCCTTTCAGTGGGAAGCAATCAACGGGCGTGTAGAGTCAGAGGCCGGCAGAAGCTATGCGGTCAGGAATCTTAAAATTGCCGGCGGATTATGTGATGAAAAATATGAAGAACCTTTATTCCAGGACAGTGATATCGGGAAATGGGTTGAGGCCGCTTCTTATAGCCTGCTATATCATCCGAGCAAGGAGATAGAGGGGCATATAGATGAAGCGGTGGATCTGCTGGAGAAGGTTCAACTGCCGGATGGATATTTAAATTCTTATTTTATAGCGGCACATCCGGAAAAGAGATATAAAAATTTTGCCTGGGGCCACGAGCTTTATTGTTGTGGCCATCTTCTGGAAGGAGCTCTGGCATATTATCAGGTAACAGGTAAGGATAAAATGCTGCGAATTATGGATCGTTACCTGGATCATCTGATGAAAAAGCTGGGGCATGGAGAAGGACAGATACCTGCCTATTCAGGTCATCCGGAAATAGAGATCGCATTAATGAGGCTGTACCATGCCACAAAGGAGAAAAAGTATCTTACATTTTGCGAATATCTGATAAATGAGAGAGGACGCGAGCCGGTATATTTTGAGTCTGAGTCCGGATTTGACAAAGAAGGGGACTTAAAGTGGATGGGACTGGATTACATGATAGCAGATAAACCTTTCCTTCAGCAGGAGAATGCAACGGGACATGCGGTCCGGGCCATGTATCTGTATGCCGGCGCCGCAGATCTGGCGGCGGAGACTCAGAATGAGATGTTGGAGCAGACGCTTTACAGACTTTGGGAGAGTACCATCAGACGGAGAGTCTATGTGACGGCCGGTGTGGGTGCCCATGCATATGGGGAGAGATTCTCCATTGATTATGATTTGCCCAATGACAGCTGCTATACGGAGACCTGCGCTTCCATAGGGCTGGCATTCTGGGCGCAGAGGATGCAGGGACTGAAATTGGATGCAGAATACGGAGATTGGCTGGAGAGAGCTGTTTATAACGGTGCACTGAGCGGAATAGCCGTGGACGGGGAACATTATTTTTATGTAAATCCGTTGGAGGTGAGACCGGATGCTGCTCATTATAGATATGATCTGAAGCATGTGAAAACACAGAGAGTGCCCTGGTATGGATGCTGTTGCTGTCCGCCCAATCTCATGCGCATGATAACTTCTATTGGAAAGTTTATATATGGAAAAGACGATTCGGGGATATTTATCCACCAATATATCGGAAATGAATGCGATATTGACTGGGGGCAGGGAAAGTGCAGGCTCGCTATGGAATCAGGATTTCCATGGAACGGGAATGTGAAGATCAGGCTGGGCATGCAGGAGAGTCAGTATTTTACTCTTTATCTCAGAATACCTGACTGGACAGAAGATAACTGGTCGATAAAGATAAACGGAATAAAGGAAGGATGCCGTGAGAAACTGACAGGCGGTTATATACATCTGGAGAGAGAATGGTCAGATCAGGATGAAATAGAGGTTGATTTTGATATGAGACCCCGTCTTATTTATGCCAATCAGGCAGTTGCCGAAGACAGCGGCTGTGTTGCCGTACAGCGGGGGCCGCTTATCTATTGTGCAGAAGAAGCCGATAATGGCAAAACGCTGCAGAGTATTTTGTTAAAAAATAATGCAGTATTTAAGGAACTCTGGAGGGCAGATCTAAACGGTTATATGGAGCTTGTGACAGAGGATGGGCTGAAAGAGAAGGGGGAGGGGACCCGGCTGTATTCTTACGGCAAACCGGAAATATGTCAGACACAGATCAGGCTATTGCCCTATTTTCTGTGGGGAAACCGCGGGGAAGGCGAAATGAGAGTATGGATACGCTATGCAGTCTAAGTTGTCCGATAGGATATCCGGCTTAGTCGAAAGAGAGCCGATGATCTGCTGTAAGGTGCTATAGCTTTGAGGAATACCATTCTATTCGTATTGGGTATTTGATAGAGAGCCGGTTTTGCATTATAATGGAGAAACACGAATAAGACTGATGTCAGAGCGCAAATACAGTGATAAGGAGGAGTTTTCTATGATTTATCAGGATTTTCAGGATTTGAAGTTATCTGCATTGGGGCTGGGAGCCATGCGTCTGCCGGTGATAAACGGTGACGATGCGCAGGTCGACAGCGGTGCGGCAGAGGAAATGGTGGCCTGCGCAATCGAAAACGGAGTCAACTATTTCGATACGGCCTGGGGATATCATGGAGGAAATTCCGAGATCGTTATGGGAAAGGCACTTTCCGCTTATCCCCGGGAGAGCTATTACCTGGCTACAAAATTTCCCGGATACGATCTTGCCAACATGCCGAAGGTGAAGGAAATTTTTGAAAAGCAGCTGGATAAGTGCGGGGTAGAATATTTTGATTTTTATCTCTTCCATAATGTATGCGAGATGAACATCGACGCTTATCTGGATGAGCAGTACGGAATCTTTGATTATCTCATGGAACAGAAAAGGAACGGACGTATCAGACATCTGGGATTTTCGGCGCACGGTAGCTGCGAGATTATGGAGAGATTTCTGGAGGCTTACGGAGATGCCATGGAGTTCTGCCAGATACAGCTGAATTATCTTGACTGGTCCTTTCAGGATGCGAAAACTAAGGTAGAGCTGCTCAACTCCTATGAGATTCCGGTATGGGTTATGGAGCCTTTACGAGGCGGCCGGCTTGCCAGGCTTCCGGAGGAAGAGGAGCAGAAGCTAAAGAGCCTGCGTCCCGATGAGAAGATCCCGGCATGGGCATTCCGGTTTTTGCAGGCAGTTCCCGGCGTGAAGGTAGTACTCTCCGGCATGTCCAATCTGGAACAGCTGAAAGATAATTTACATACCTTTGAGACAGACCGGCCTCTTACCGGGGAAGAGATGGATACGCTGCTTTCCATTGCAGAAGGAATGCTGAACAATACGCTGCCCTGTACCGCCTGCAGGTACTGTGTCAGTCATTGTCCCAGGGGGTTGGACATCCCCATGCTTCTGAATCTTTACAATGAACACAGCTTTACAGGAGGCGGATTTATCGCGCCCATGGCACTTATGGCAGTGCCCTCTGAAAAGCAGCCATCCGCCTGCGTGGGATGCAGAAGCTGCGAGAAGGTGTGCCCGCAGCAGATTAAAATATCCGAGGCCATGAGTGATTTTGTTGCGAAAATGGCATAGCAGGATATATGGATGTACATTTAAAGATTGATCCTGCGTACCACATGACAGGGATTGCCCACAGCCAGAGAATTTTCCGGAATATCCTTTGTGACAACACTTCCGGCGCCGATGACAGATCCGGCGCCGATGGTCACGCCCGGAAGGACGATGACGCCGCCGCCCAGCCAGCATCCGTCTTCGATACGGATGGGCAGGGCATAGGTGCGGCAGAAGTATTCTCCCGACCCGGGCTGCCAGCAGGGCGTGAGCCTTTCGGAGAGGTCAACGGGATGGGCTGCCGTATAGAGCTGAACGTTTGATGCGATCAGTACGTTGTCCCCTATGATAATTTGGTTGCAGTCTACAAAGGTACAGTTCATATTGATGGACACATTGCTTCCGATATGGATATTCCTCCCGTAATCGCAGATAAAGGGTGTGCCCACCGATACGTTTGTGCCCATTTCTCCGAATAATTGTTTCAGAACAGCGCTTTTTTCTTCTTTCTGTTCATAGGAGAGAGCGTGGTATTCTTTCAGAAGCGCTCTTGCAGCGCGTTTGAATTCCAGGAAAACCGGATCATGGCAGTCATAGTATTCTCCTGCCATACATTTTTCAAGTTCTGTCATAGTATTCTCCGTTTCCGCCCGTATTGCGGGCTGATATTGGTGATGGGACTGTAAAACTCTGTCTTCAGAATAAAGGATAACCTGTTACAGAGAAAGTAACAGGCTGTTTTTATGTGCAGGGGAGCACAGATCAGGCAGATCTCTTTGGCATATCGCCGACATTTTCACACAAAATATTTGCTGGCAGGGGCCTGAATCCTCTTTGCCAATGCTTCAATCATAAACAGAACAGGCACCTGGGAGGTCGCATTGTACCCGCCGTTGACCCGTCTGGTGCTTAAGTGATATGAGAAATTCCAGTCCGAAAGCCGGGCCAGGGTGGAGGAGCCCATTCCGATGAAGATGGTAAGATCGGCTTTTTTGATACATTCCACCGCAAACAGGAGTTTTTCCTCGAAAGCACTTGAATTTGCCCGCGCAAAAAAGGAGGAGAGCTCCTGAAGATCCTCCAGAGGAGGACGGGTATTGAGAGAGGCCGCTTCTTTTTTCAGCGCTTCCTTGAATCCGGAATAGCTTTCAAAACCGTTCTTATTGCAGAAGCGCAGTATGGTGGAGGTAGATGCATGTATCTCCTTTGCAAGCTCCCGGATGGTCATATAGGGAACCTTGTCGATGTTAGAGAGAATGTATTTGTAAATACAGATATCGGTTTCATTGTATGTCCGGATCTCTTCATAGGAGAACATGGCGGATACCTCCTGTGGGCGGTCTTTGTGATCTGATTATATACGGATTTGGCCTTTGTTACAACAGCTGCGGCAGATAAACAGTCTGCAGGCTGTTTTTTTATGCGCAGGGGTGTGTATGGAAAATTGCTTCTACGCAGCACACACCGCGCGCGAGCAGGGAGAAAAAAGCCTTCCCTGCTCGATTTATTACCTAATTGAATCATTCTGTATCAAATGGGGAGAATCACGGTGTGGTTCTTTTCTTTTTGAGTCGATATAAAAGGTACAGCGGCAGTCGGAATGGAATTGGCGGGGTTGCCTCAGGAACCGCCTCAGGGACTGTTCTGAGGGGGATGGAGGATCCGAATGGAGGTGCAGGATGACGAACAACAGTTTTTTTGTGAATAATATGACCCGGGCGTACAGCGGTTATCTGCAGAGTCAGCTTGCAGGAACAAAGACGAAGGGCGTGATGGGATTTAAGGATGTGGTAAACAACATCAGCGGAAAGGAAGAGGTGAGTCCTTTTTCTACAAAGGATATGACCCTGGAAGAGTATAAACAGTATATTTATCAGAAGATCTCCATGATCCCCATGCATCCGTCCCAGGCAATGCGTTCGGTTTCCATTCATATTTCGGATGAGGGATTTGAGGCTATGCAGAAGGATCCGGAATATGAAAAGTGGGTGATGGATACGCTGAAATATGACTTTGGCTATTATGATCCGTGGTCTTCTGTCAGCGGAGGGAGCTTTACCATACACCGGTTTGGCGCCACAAGGGAGGAATACCGGGGGGATAGCTGGTATACCGGCTTTCAGGGAGGCCGGGGGAGAGCCCTGTATGAGAAGGAGGCGGAAGAAAGTTTCTGGGAGAAGCGCAGAAAGCGGCATAAACTGTATATACAGCAGCAACAGGAGATGGCAAATGAGAAGAAGATCCTGCAACGCGTCTGTCAGGAAGCCGCCGTCAGGAGAGGAGATTATGAGCACATGTTTGACGCCCAGGGGGCAACGCCTGTGCTGAGCATGGCGAAGATTCTTCTGACAGCAGCCAAAAAAGTAAAATAAGAACTGCTGTTGATTACAAAAATCAGTCTTTTTATTACAAGGGAAATACACCTTTTAGGAAAATGAACCGATATAAGTACCAAAGGGTTTGTTGGAAAGGATATGGTTTTGAATGCTTCAGATTGCAGTTTGCGATGATGAAAAAAGCATGGGTGACTATCTGGAACAGTTGATAGAACAAAGGCTTGCTGATGAGAAGGACTACAGGGTATGTGTGTTTTCATCAGGTGCAGATTTGCTGAAAAGCGTCAGTGATTTTGATATTTTTTTTCTGGATATCGATTTAAAGGATATGAGCGGAATCGAGACGGCAAGGCGTATCCGGCAGCAGTCCGGGGCAGTGATCATATTTGTGACTGCGCTGAAAGAATATGTTTTCGATGCTTTTGATGTACAGGCATTTCAGTATCTGCTTAAGCCTATCAATAAAGAAAAGTTCTTTCAGGTACTGGATGGCGCCGTGGCGGAGTGCCGCCCGGCGAAGCTTTCGGAGCCACTGGTGATCAAGACGAGGGGAATATACAGAAATATTCCCAGAGAACATATTCTTTATGCAGAGAATGAAGCCAGAAAGGTGGTATTGCACCTTGGCGATGAGCAGGTTTCCTATTACGCAAAGATGAGCGAATTAGAGCAGACATTGGGAGATCAGTTTTTCCGCTGCCACCGGGGATATCTGGTGAATCTGGATGCGGTAAAGGGTTATGATACGGGAAGTATTCAGCTGAAAAACGGAGAGACCATCCTCATGGCAAAGCAGAAGTACAGTATTTTTGTGGATGCCTACATGGAATTTCTCCGCAGAAAATAGGTGGAACAGGAGTTGAGAAATGCCGTTTATTTTGCACTGGACTTTACAGGCGCTCTTTTAAGAAGATATCTCATGATCAGTCTGCTGAACAGACGGCTGACGATCAAAAACAGATATAGAGACAGCAGGAAGTGGATTTCCGCCGGATTTATTGCCATAGGCGTGGTCTTCTATATGGCAACCGGATATGTACCTTTTGTAAAAAAGATACTTTACGGCAATGAGGAAGGTATGATGGCCAGCAGAGCCAGTATTTTACCCCTTTTTATCAGCCTTTCGTTCATGCTCATTTACTGCCTGCATTTTTTTACAGGAAAGAAGAGTAATATCTGGTATCTGGTCTGCACCATATATACCATCAATGAATTGGTTATGTTTACCCTTCATTCCCTGTTCGTTACCCTTATGGGAGGGGTATCGGAGTTTCTGCTCTATCTGGTAATGGAAGAAAACCCCTTTATACTGGATCATTTCATGGCGATCTTCACGATTTTTGAAATTGCGTGGAAGCTGATCTATCAGATCATTGTTCTGTTTCTTTTTTACCATTTAACCGGGATCCTGAACCGCAACCTGATATGCGTCAGGGAACCGAACAGAGAACAGAAACTGTTTCTGGCAGTGCCAAGCCTGATGGGGCTGTGCTTCTGCATTTTGCTGCGGAGTATCATGTATGCATACAATGATACGGAAGTTCGGTTTCTGATGGATGAATATCCGGAAAGCCGCCTGCTGATTCCCATGGTATCGGGCTTATGTCTGCTCTCCATTCTCCTGAGTTCTTTCATATTAAAGAAGCTGACGGAGAGCAGCGAAAAGGAAATGCTGGTGGAGGTTTACCAGAACCGGATCAGCGATATGGAAGAACACATGAAAGATGTGGAGCACCTCTATGATGGAATCCGCGGCATGCGCCATGATATGAAAAACTATGTGGCGGATCTGGAAATTCTTTTGCAGCATCGTGAGAAAGGCTCGGGAGAGTATGGAGCGGAGATACGTCGTTATCTGGATGGTCTCTGTATGTCAATGGAAGAGCTGGACATGAAATGCTGTAGCGGGAATCCGGTTACCGATGTGGTACTGAGCAGAAAGATCCGCAGAGCGCAGGAGAAAAAAATTCCTTTTGAGTGTAATTTTATGTTTCCCGGGCATCTGGGAATCAGCGCATTTGACCTGAGTATTCTGCTCAATAACGGACTGGACAATGCGCTGGAGGCCTCAGAGAGGGAAGAAAACGGATATATTAGGCTGGATTCTTACGTAAAGGGAAATATGTTCTTTATAGAGATCAGAAACCGGTATTCCGGAGAACTGCATCCGGATGAATCAGGAAGAAATCTGGTAACAAATAAACCTGATCCATCTATTCACGGATTGGGTCTTAAAAATATGAAAGGCTGTGCCGAAAAATATTATGGAACACTGAGGTGGGAGCACAAAGAGGATGAATTTCTGCTTGCGGTCATGCTTCAGGGGAAGGAGAAATAAGAAATGGGTTCAAATGGAATTAATTCACTGATTTTACATAACAGGCTGATCAGCCAGGCGAGGTCCAGGGCAAGGTCTTCAGGCGGCTCCATGGGCGCTATGCTGGCAAACAGTGCATCCGGGGACAAAAACACAGCGCTGCTCGATGCGATGAAGAGCCAGGGAAAGAAGAATCCCTCAAGTGATTCGGATCTTCGCTCAAAGAGTAATTATACTACCATGAAAAAAGCGGCGGAGAATCTGAAAAAATATGCCAAAGATCTGTTAGCCGGTCCGGAGAAAAAGTTTGAGGAGATGACAGACGAGGAGAAGGCGAAATACAGGGAAGAAGCTGTGTCTAAAATGAGTGATTTTGTCGCCGACTATAATTCCATGATCCGGAGTATGACAAACGAAGGCGGTAAGGTGAATGAAATTTATTTAAATCAGCTTAAAAGTTGCTTTAAAAATGCCAAAGCCGATCTGGAGGAGCTGGGAATCACCAGGGCGGAAGATGGAACGCTCTCTCTGGATAAAGATGTCCTTCAGGCGGCAGATGCAGAGAAAATCAAAAAAGTTCTTGGCTCCGAAGGCACGTTTATTGATGACGTGGCGAAGAAAACTGAGAGCATCATTGCCAATGCGGATACCAATCTGGCGGTAGTGAACAAAAACCTGTATGCAGGAACTTACACGTACGATCATAACGGCACAGATATTTTCGATATTCTGAACAGCGGCAGTAAATATAATTTCTGGGGATAACAGCTGTAAGTGAGTGTTTCATATAAGATAAAATAATCCGGGCGATTTTGGCCCGGATTATTTTATCTTTATGCACAGGCCCGTTATGTCAAGAAAAATAAGAAATTTCTGATTTTTCTTGACATAAAAGTCAAAGATAGTGTTTTACCAGTGACTTTTGCATCTTAAAGGCCTGAAAAAGCATCCTGCCCCATCAGCCATTGCCTGAAAACGTAAATCTGTTTACAATATAAGTATCAGATATCTTACAGTGTTTTCAGGTAATGGCTGAAACAGCTACGGGATTCTTCAACATAAAAAGACGGGAGAAGGAAATGAAGCTGACAATGAACAGGATTATGCAGGGTGAGGATGAGGTGATCATCCGATACCGTGATATGAATGAGCAGATAGAAGCCATCGCGCAGCTGGTGCAGGGAAGAGAACAGAAGATACAGGGGTTTCTGGAAGATCAGATCCTGTTGCTGCGTCCGGAGGAGGTTCTGTATCTGGAGAGTGTGGATGGCACAGCTTTTGCTTATCTGAAGGACCAGGTATGCAGGGTGAGAATGAGCCTCTGGGAGGCGGTACTGCGTTACGGAGGCAGAGGATTTTTCCGCTGTTCAAAATCCATGGTGATCAATATTTACAGGATCGATCATCTGCGAAGCGAGCCGGGCGGACGGATCCGTGCCTATATGGAAAACGGGGAGCAGGTAATGATTTCCAGGAAATATGCAAAAAGTCTGCGTCAGATTTTGAAGGGAGGTGCAGGAGAAGATGGAGAGCAGGAATAAATTCCGGGAAAAATTCCTGGATTATCTGAGGGTGGAAATTTCCATCGAATATAAGAGCTGTCTTTATTTTGCCTGTATACTGGCCTTTTACTTTGTATATCTGCTGATACAGAAGACATATTCCGCAAGTATCCTCTATATGTTTGAGATGGTTATGGCCGCATATGTGATGAGCTATATACAGGTTTACCTTTTTAGTGACACGGACGGAATAGACAGGCCGGGCATGAAGGGCGGACTTGGTATAGCGGTTTGTACCTGCCTTTATGGAATATGTTCCTTCGGGCTGGGTTGGTTCGACAAAAAACCTCTGGCTACAATCCTGTTCTCCGGCTATCTTCTGTTTTGCTATCTCTGCGCTTATCTGCTGAACAGAGTCAAGCGGGCGCTGGATACGGAGCATTTAAACAGGATGCTGTCGGAATTTAAGGAGAGAGCAGGTACGGAAGAAGAGGAAGAGCTATGGTAAACAGAAAAATAATTTGCCGTTCACTATAAGGAGTTACAGAAAAAGCAGGAGAAAGAGGAGGGGCATCATGAGCGAGGCGATCAGCATCAGGAATCTTACTAAGAGCTATGGCAGACACAGAGGCGTGGAAAATATTTCACTGACGGTGGAGGAGGGGGATATTTTTGGATTCCTGGGGCCCAACGGAGCGGGAAAATCCACCACCATACGAAGTATGCTGGGGTTGATCCGGTTCCGGAGCGGGGAGATTCGTCTGCTGGGAAGGGATGCGGTAAGGCAAAGGAGCGAGGTCTTAAAACTGGTGGGATATATGCCATCAGAGGCCATGTTCTATCCCTCCATGAAGGTGAAAGATATGATCCGTTTTGCCGCTGAGGCAAGAAAAATGGATTGCCATTCGGAGGCGGAAAAAATTTGCCGTCTGCTGGAGATAGATGAGGAGAAGAAAATAGAAGAGCTTTCCCTGGGAAACCGCAAAAAGGTCAGCATCGTCTGTGCCATGCAGCACAGGCCAAAGCTCCTTATTCTGGATGAGCCTACCTCCGGGCTGGATCCGCTGATGCAGGAGAGGTTTTTTCAGCTGCTTCTGGCGTATAACAGAGAGGGCACCACCTGTTTCCTCTCCTCCCACGTGCTTTCAGAGGTAAAAAGATATTGCAGAAATGTTGCCATCATAAAGGAAGGACGCATTCTGAAAGCGGATACGGTGGAGCATCTCTCGAAGTCCGATATGCGCAGAGTAAAGCTGACGGAGAACGGTCAGGAGAAGGAGTTTGTCTATACCGGGCACATGAAGGATCTGGTAAGGGATCTGGCGGAAAGGAATGTGGAGGATCTTCTGATTGAGGAACCGTCGCTGGAGGAGCTGTTTATGCACTATTTTACAGCAGAGGAAGAGAATGCCGGAAACATTGTGGAGGGGATAGATTGAAAATTAAAATTTTCAATCGCGAGATTTGTGTCTGCGCGTTGCTTGCCACAAATCGGTTAAGCCATTCATGGCTTTGCACAACAAAGCAGCGCAGAAATGGAGTAAAAAATGACATTTTTAAAGCATGAATGGAAGATGAGTATAAAATCACTGCTTCTGTGGAGCATATGCACAGGGTTTGCCTGTTTTGGCTGCATTTTGCTGTTCGGGGGACTGAAGGAGTCTATGGAGGAGATGGCGGATGCCTATGCGCAGATGGGATCCTTTTCAGCGGCATTTGGAATGGATAAAATCAGCGTCAGCACCATGGAGGGGTTCTACGCCACGGAGGTTGCCCTGATCTTTGCCATTGGCGGAGCGATGTTCAGTGCCATGACGGGAGCCTGTATGCTTTCCAAAGAAGAGGAGGGCCATACGGCGGAGTTTCTGTACACGCTTCCTGTTGACCGGAGGTATATTGCCGTATGGAAATATCTGTCGGCGGTGCTCTTGATCGCAGCCTTTGATCTGCTGGTGATCCTCTGGGAGCTTGCCGGCTTTGCGGCAGCCGGAGAGATGCCGGATGGAGAGAATTACCTTCTTTTTCACAGCGCCCAGCTTCTGATGCATCTTGAAATAGGAAGCGTCTGCTTTCTGATCTCCGCATGCGGCAGAAAGAAGCAGACGGGAGCGGCACTGGGACTGGCGATACTTCTGTATGTGGCAGATCTGATGTGCCGGATTGTTCCGGATATTGAGAAGCTTAAATTTGTGACACCCTATTATTTTTCCAATGGGGCGGACATTTTTACCGGGGGCAGAGTAGAAGGAAGTATGGCCGGAATCAGCGTGATGGTGACGGCGGCTGCCTTCGCGGCCGCAGTGTGGGTGTGCGGGAGGAAGGATTATCGGGCGTAAAGACAGGAAATTTTTCCCGGTTCTTCTTTTTCTATCAACAATGTGGTGGTTTTGGAAGTGCCGATTGTGTAATCGTAATCATGTTTTATATTCCAGGAGGAGCTTTTATGTACCGCATATTACTCATAGAGGATGACAAAATCATAGAAGAGCAGGTCAGAGCCCATCTGGAGAAATGGGGCTATCATGTGGAGGGCGTCAGAGATTTTGCCAATGTTCTGGCCGATTTCGCAGGGTTTGATCCGCAGCTGGTGCTTCTGGATATCGGTCTGCCCTTTTATAACGGCTATTACTGGTGCGGTGAGATCCGCAGGCTCTCTAAGGTGCCCATTTTGTTTCTCTCCTCCGCGTCGGACAATATGAACATTGTGATGGCAATGAATATGGGCGGAGATGATTTCATTGCAAAGCCTTTTGATCTGGATGTGCTTTCCGCAAAAATACAGGCAATTTTGCGAAGAACCTACTCCTTTCAGGGACAGAGCGCGGTTCTGGAATACGAAGGCGTTTTATTGAATCTTGCGGATATGTCCCTGCTCTATCAGGGAAGAAAATGGGAACTTTCCAAAAACGAATTCAAAATTCTTCAGATTCTGTTTGAAAATGCCGGCAATGCTGTGAGCAGGGAAAGTATGATGAAGCGGCTCTGGGACAGTGAGTGCTTCGTGGATGACAATACGCTCACGGTGAATGTGAACAGGCTTCGGAAAAAGATGGAGGAAGCAGGCTTAAAGGATCTGATCCGGACCAGAAAGAATGTGGGATATCAGCTGTGCCGAAACGAGAAGGACTGAATACGGAATTTTTGGAAGGTGCGGAAGGGCCATAGGTCATATTTAGTCCGGAGAAGGGAAAACATATGGGTGAGCATTCGAAAGGAAAAAGGCAGGCCCGGATTGCCGGAGCCTGGATCAGGGAACGTTTTAAAAGTGTGCTGATATACGGAGTCATAGTAGTGATCCTGTACAGTATTGCGGGATTGTACAGCTATACAGGTGTCATGAAAAATATGGCTTACGGTGTACTTCTGATTGTGTTCTTCGGGTTCTGCTTTTGGGTATGGGATTTTGTGAGATACCGATCCAAATGTATGAGACTTTTGGATATTGCAGGAAAGGAGCAGGAGAGGGACCGGAACCTTCCGGAGCCGAAAGGTCTGCCGGAGGAGCTGTATCAGGAGATGATTTGCGCACTGGAGGCGGAGAAGCAGCAGATACTTTCAGAGTATGATGAGAAGAAGCAGGATATGGCGGATTACTATACCATGTGGATCCATCAGATTAAAACGCCTATTGCGGCGATGCGGCTTTTACTGAAAGAAGGGGATCCTGCCGGCAGAGAGCTTTTTAAGATCGAGGAGTATGCAGAGATGGCGCTTCATTATGCAAGGCTTGAGAGCTTTTCATCCGACCTGCTCTTCAGAAGGCAGGATGTATGCGGTATGGTGAAGCAGGCGGTGAAAAAGTACTCGCTTTTGTTTATCGGCAGCGGCCTTTCCTTTACGATGGAGGAGTTTTCCTGCGAGGCGGTGACGGATGAAAAATGGCTGGTTTTTGTGTTCGGACAAATCCTTTCCAACGCGCTGAAATATACGAAATCGGGGGGCATCAGGATCAGCGGAAGAGACCGCCGGGGGAAGGAGACGAAAGGGCAGGCTGCCAGCGTGGTGATAGAGGACAGTGGTATCGGGATCCGCAGGGAGGATCTGCCAAGAGTCTTTGAGAGAGGCTTTACCGGCTGTAATGGGAGGCTGGATGAGCGCTCTACGGGAATCGGGCTTTATCTGTGCAGGCAGATCATGGACAGACTCTCCCACACGATAGAGGTGGAGTCGGAGGCAGGTAAGGGAACGAGGGTGATTCTGGGATTTATTCAGGAGCCAATGTGACAAAAGTGTAAGATTGGAGAGGGAAATGTAAGCCGGATCAATGGCAGTACATTTCCCTTTGTTTTATGATAGAACTGTGAAAATTTTTAACAAACGAACTTGTTCGTTATGTAAATATTGTGCTGACGCCCAAATTTGCAGGTGTTGGCAGCATGGAGGAAAAGCAAAATGGCTCTTTTGGAAGTGAAAAATTTGAAAAAAGTCTATACCACCCGTTTCGGGGCATTGAAGGTGCAGGCTCTCGAGCAGGTGAATTTTTCGGTGGAGAAGGGGGAGTATGTTGCAATCATGGGAGAGTCCGGATCCGGAAAAACAACTCTTCTCAACATACTGGCGTCTCTGGATAAGGCCAGCAGCGGTCAGGTACTTTTAAACGGGAGGGATCTGGCAACGGTAAAGGCCTCGGAGCTGTGCGCCTTCAGGAGAGAGCATTTGGGATTTGTGTTTCAGGATTTTAACCTGTTGGACACGCTTTCTCTGAAGGATAATATTTTCCTGCCGCTGGTGCTCTCAGGAACGGATTACGGGGAAATGCAAAAGAGATTGCTTCCGCTGGCGGAAAAGCTTTCTGTTCTTGACATACTGGAAAAGTATCCCTACGAGGTATCCGGCGGCCAGAAGCAGCGGGCGGCAGCCTGCAGGGCGCTGATCACAAAGCCCGATATTGTGCTGGCGGATGAGCCCACCGGCGCGCTGGATTCCAGGGCGTCCCGGAAACTGCTTTCTTTGTTTCAGGAGATCAACAGAGAGGGACAGACGATTCTGATGGTGACTCACAGCATTCAGGCGGCAAGCCATGCGGGACGGGTTCTCTTTATCAAGGACGGCTGTGTATTCCATCAGATCTACCGGGGAAATCAGAGTAAGGACGCCATGTACAGATCCATCTCGGATGCCCTTACCGTGCTGCAGACGGAGACAGAAGTTCAAAAGGAAGGAGAGGCGGAGGAATGAAAAGGTGGAGGATACTGCCGGGAATGGCTCTTAAGGGCGTGATGGCAAACAAAACAGCATATTATCCCTATCTTATGGCGGGATGTTTTTCGGTGTTCACTTATTTCGTGTTTACCTCGATCCTGTGGAACGATCTGACGAAAACGCTGCCCCGGGCAGCATACGCATGGATCTTTCTGGAGCTGGGAAGATGGCTTCTGGGTGTGATCCTTCTGATCTTCCTGTGCTATGCGAACAGCTTTCTGATCAAACGCAGGAAGAAGGAACTGGGATTGTATACGTTGCTGGGACTGGAAAAGAAACATATCGCACTGATGTTGTTTCTGGAAAGTCTCCTGATCTATGCGGTGGTGACAGCGGGGGGCATTATATTCGGGCTGGTGCTGTCAAAGCTGTTGTTTCTTCTGCTTCTTAAGCTCAGCAATCTTCCCGCTGACGTTAAGTTTGTGCTGGCGCCTCAGGCATTAAAAAGTACGATGTTCTATTTTGCGGCGGTATTCTTCCTTAATTATCTCCGCCAGCTGTGGGGACTTTCCAGGGTAAGGCCCATAGAGCTGTTCTCAGAGGGCAGAAAGGGAGAGAAGGAACCAAAGCTCCTGTTTCTCTGGGCGCTTTTGGGAATCCTTACCCTTGGCCTTGGATATTCCATAGCGATCCGCTCTGAGGTGGACAGTAATATTTTCCTGAATTTTTTTCTGGCAGTGTTTCTGGTGATTGTGGGGACCGGCTTTTTGTTTACCTCGGGCAGTGTGGCTTTTTTGAAGATTCTGCGGACGAGGCGGGGGATCTATTATAAACCGGCTAATTTTATTACCATCTCCGGTATGTATTACAGGATGAAAAAAAGTGCCGCAAGCCTCGTAAATATCTGTATTTTTTCAACCATGGTAGTGATCACGCTGATCTGTACACTCTCCCTGTATATTGGAATCGATGGCTTTCTGCATTTCTATGCGCCTTACGATTACACGGCGGATTTCAATATGGGAGCGCCCGGAGCGAAGGAGACAGAGCAGGAGACTCTGGCGCTTGTAAAAAAATATGATCTGGCGATAGAGAGGGTCGAGCGCTATGATGTGGTAAGATTTTCCTGTGTAAAAAGAGAAAACTGTTTTGAGACGGCAGGCGAGGAGATTCCCTATTCCCTCAGAGATGTGCTGTATATTATGACCCTTGAGGACTATAACCGTATGAACGGGGAGAAGGTAAAGCTGGAGGAAGGGGAGGTGCTGATCTATTCGTCAGGAGAGGATTTCGGATACGATACCGCTGAGATTATGGGGATCAGGAGCAGAGTCAGAGATGAAATTCAGGATTTGCCGCCGTATCCAAAAGCGGGCATAAATTCCTTTGATACGGAATATGTGGCGGTTGTGAAGGACTGGAAAGCAGGAGAGGAATATGTGGCGGCCTATACCGGTTGTCCGAAGGAAGAGGGGTGGGAAATGCTGACGAATCTGGGAATCGGAAAGATCGGCGTTCTGACCCGGGGCGAAAAGGAGGAGAAGGAGGCTTTTGTAAAAGAATTTTCTGTATGGTGCCAGGGGCAGGAAGGATTTCGCAGCCAGAGGGATGGGATAGAGGCAAGAGAGAGCGAGAGATCCATGTACGGCGGGCTTTTGTTCATAGGGATCATATTCGGACTGGTTTTCTTTATGTGTCTGATCATTATCATGTATTACAAGCAGATCTCGGAAGGGTATGAGGATCAGGGAAGCTTTGATATTATGCAGAAGGTGGGAATGAGCAACCGGGAGATCAAAAGAACGATTCACAGACAGATCCTTCTGGTGTTTGTCCTTCCGCTGGCGGGGGCACTCTCCCATACGGCGGCGGGAATGTTCATGGTGGAGCGTCTGATGACGGTGCTGGGCATCTTTGATCTCAGGCTGATCCGGTTATGTGCGCTTTTGGTTTCGTTCCTTTTTATCCTGGTGTATGCAGTGAGTTATCTGATCACAGCCCGGACATATTATCGGATTGTGAGAAGGTAAAAGAGTTGACATAAAAATCCCCTCATATTATAATAATTTCGAAAATTTCAAATAACAAAGGGGGTAATCGTATCAACAGCGGATTAGTATGGCAGGACAGGTTTAATATAGGAGTCGAGATCATTGATAAAGCGCACAAACAGCTTTTTTCAACTATGAACAGGCTGCTTGGCCTGAGCGAACACAAGATGAAAAGCCGCTGGGTATGTCAGGAAGGAATCAAATATTTAAAGGTACATACCATGAAACATTTTGCAGAAGAAGAGGCCTATATGAGGGCTATCAACTATGGCGGCTATGAAATGCACAGACATCTGCACAATAATTTTCGTCTGCAGACACTTCCGGCTCTTGAGAAGGAACTGGAGGAGACGGATTATTCGGCAGATGCTGTCAGACATTTCCTGGGAGTATGTATTGGCTGGATGATCAGCCATACATTGACAGAGGATCATGCGATCACAGGAAAGACAGCAAGCAAGTGGGAACGGCTTCCGGATCAGAAGGATCTGGAAGTTCTGGTTCAGACCATTAAAAGTCTTATAGACGAGCTGTTTATGCTGGATGTCCGGCTTGTGAATGAGCACTACACAGGAGAAGATTTCGGGACATGTATTTACTATCGTCTGGTCTGCCGTTCGCCGAAAGGAGACAGGCAGGAAAGCATATTTATTATTGAGAATCAGATGCTGATGGGTACGGTGGGAACAATGCTTGGTTCCCATTCGGATAAAGTCGATGATGTGGTGGTCAATGCTGCCCGGTATATATCCCGGCAGTTTATAAAGCGTGTGGAGGAGAATCTGGCTCCTGCAGAGCAATATGAAGTCATAGAAGAAAATTTTCTCACAGGCAGACAGTTTCAGGAAATCTTTGAGAAAGTGCATCCTCAGTTCAGCTTGTTGTTCGGGACAGAAGCGGGTTACTTCGCTTTCTGTTTATTTGCCTCTTCTTTGGAGAATAATGAGATGGGACGCGCTATCAATGCCCGAAACGCAATGAGTGAAATCAAAAAATGTCTGGATACCAGCCAGAAAAAGAAGATATTGATAGTAGATGATTCCAATACGGTAAGGCAGGGGATGAAGCGGCTTCTGGAGAAGGAGTATAAGGTCGCAATAGCCGATTCAGGTATGTCAGGGGTCAAAGCAATCATGCTGGAGAGGCCGGATCTGATTCTGCTGGACTATAAGATGCCGGGCTGCGATGGGATACAGACGCTTAAAATGATTCGGACGGAGAAGAAATATGCCAATATTCCGGTAATCTTCCTGACAGGGAAGGCGGATCAGGACAGTATTGCAAGAATCATGGCGGCCAGGCCGGCAGGGTATCTTTTAAAAACCATGCGGCCGGTGGATGTGAAGAAAAATGTGGATGCCTTTTTTTCCAGAAAATGAGTTGTGTTTATGATAGATAGGAATATATGATACAGGCGGATTCAGGAATCAGAGATGATTCCTGAATTTTTCTTTTTACAAAAGGACATACTGTATCTGAAACGAAAATTTGCGGGAAAGAAGGTAGATTTATGGAGGATACAAAACTGCCTCCTGTGGGCAAAAGCGGATATTTTGAAATCAGGCTGGAAAGTATTGGCGGCCTGGGGGCAAATCTCTGTGGAAAAATGCTGGGAGAGCTGGGAGTAAAATATCTGGATCTGAACAGTGTGAGCTTTTCAAGCTATGGATCGGAGAAAACGGGGACGCCTGTCAGAGGTTATATCAGATATTGTGAAAAGGAAAAAGAAATCCGGGTACATTCACCGGTCATATCTCCGGATCTTATGGCCGTTTTTCATCAGGCGCTGCTGAAAGATAAAAGTACATGGAACGGATGTGACGAACATACAGATATCATTGTTGGTCTGGATGCCGGTCAGGAGACACTGGAAGAGGCGGCTTTTACAAAATGGAAGAAATGCTATGTGGTGGAGGCACAGAAAATTGCCATGGAAACCCGGTCCAGAATCAATATGGTGATGTTGGGAGCAATCGTCAGGGTGATGGGATTTGCCCGGCTTGAGGATGCGAACCGGATTTGCGAGGACACGCTGGGGAAGAAATATCCGGATGCCCTGAAAGGGAATCTGGAGGGGATAAGGCGGGGATATGAGGAAGTCAGAGAAATGACGGATATTCCCAGGAAACCGTCAGATTCCTTCCGGTCTGAAACGATAGAATGGGGATACGATACGGCGCCTGCGGGAGGCATTAATCCATGTTTCGGGAACACGGTGACGGCGGATCTTTCTCCTTCCAGACAGGGTTATATTCCCGTTTTTCGCAAGGAAAAATGTATCAATTGCGGACTGTGTGATTCTACCTGCCCGGACATGGTTTTTCAGTTTGCCAAAGGAGAATACAACGGCAGAGAAATGATGGTGAATCAGGGATTGGACTACTATCACTGTAAGGGTTGCCTCAGATGCGTGGATGTATGTCCGGTGAACGCCCTGGTGAAAGGGCTGGAGGCGGAGCATCCGGATAAGGAGTATTTCCGGACGAATCAGGATCTGATACGTATGCCGGATTATTATGTGAAAAAGGGACCTGATGCCTATGTCACGTCGGAATCCTATCTGACAGAAAAAAGAATGGGAGGCGGAGAAATATAATGGTGAAGCAGGTAACAGAATATGCAAGCGGAAACGAGATGGCGGCTATTGCGATCAGACAGATTGGATATGATCTGATGGGATATTATCCCATCACACCGTCGACTCAGATTGCGGAAGGGCTCGATACCATGAGGGCCGGCGGAAAAACAGATATGATCATGATTGCGGCGGAGGGAGAGCACAGCGCAGCGGGAATCTGTTATGGAGCAGCCGCCGGAGGCGGCAGAGTGATTAATGCTACAAGTGCGAATGGACTTTTATACGCGCTGGAGCAGTTTCCGGTACAGTCCGGAACCCGCTATCCCATGGTTATGAATGTAGTGTGCAGAACCATCTCGGGGCCGCTTTCCATTAAGGGGGATCACAGTGATATTATGTTTATGCTGAATGCAGGATGGCCCATTCTTTTTGCTCATCAGGTTCAGGAGGTATATGATTTTAACATCATTGCGCTGAAGCTGGCGGAAGCGGTGCGCCTTCCGGTGATTGTAGCCTATGATGGCTTTTTTACCAGTCACCAGAAAAGGCAGTGCATGCGGTTTGAGGATGAGCAGACGGTGAGAGATTTCATCGGGGAAAAGAGGGAAGAATATCCTCTTCTGGACCTGGATCACCCCATTACGGTAGGTTCTTATATGAACGAACCGGATCTGATCAACAACAGATATCAGCTTCATCTGGCCATGGAAAAAGCAGGAGAGCTTCTCCCGGCACTTTTCAGGGAATATGGAGAGCTGTCCGGACGCCGCTATGAGATGGTGGAGGGATATTGTAATGAAGATGCAGATACGATCCTTCTATTGCTTGGCTCTTCCTATGATACTTCTCTGGAGGCTGTTGACAGGCTGCGCAGCCAGGGAAAAAAGGCGGGGGCGGTGACGCTGCATGTTATGCGGCCGTTTCCGGCCAGAGAGCTGTTCCAGGCATGTCAGAATGCGTCAGGGCTGCTGGCAGCGGACAGACAGGACAGCTATGGGGCAGGGGGAGGAAATCTGTCTTTGGAGGCGCGCTCTGCCATACAGAAATTTGGCGGCAGGATGCAGGTGAAAAGCCTGATTTATGGACTGGGGGGAAAGGATTTTTTTGTCGAAGACGCTATAAGTATGATAGAGTGGGCGGAAAATCCGCGGACACCGGACTTTGGGTACTATGGGATCAGCGCATCTGCAGAAGCTGTGACGGGTGAAAGCAAAAAAGATGGGCTCCAGGAAAAAAGACAGACCGCCGGGATACAGGCGGAGCGTCTGTTTTTTGCACCAATATCCGCTGAAAGGACAAGACTGGGCGCTACCGAGGTAAAAAGGACGGAAACAGGAGAGGTCCAGGTAACCGGAGGAAGCTTAAATGCAACGGCAGCCCTTCCCAAGCGTATTGCACCGGGACATGGCGCCTGTCCCGGCTGCGGAATTCCGGTAAATATCAATCTGCTCCTGAGAGCCATTGAAGATCCGGTGGTGCTTCTGTTCCAGACCGGCTGCGGGATGATCGTAACCACGCCCTATCCCCGCACCAGTTTTAAAGTGCCTTATCTGCATAATCTGTTTCAGAACGGCGCAGCTACCTTGAGCGGCCTTGCGGAAATCTGCTACCGGAAACAGAAAAAAGGAGAAATCCCGCCGGGCGATATTGTCTTTATCATGGTAAGCGGGGACGGCGGAATGGATATTGGTATGGGATCGGCACTGGGAACGGCGCTGAGAGGACACCGCCTGCTCCTGTTTGAGTATGACAATGGCGGATATATGAACACAGGATATCAGCTGTCCTATTCCACCCCCAAAGGGGCCAGAAGCTCTACCTCCCATGTGGGAAAGAACCAGTATGGAAAAACCTTTTTTCATAAGGACATGCCCCGTATGATGGCGGCGACAGGTATTCCTTATGTAGCCACGGTGGCGGAGTCCAATCCCACAGATTTTATCAAAAAAGCAGCCAGGGCAGCTTACTACGCCAAAACAACAGGAACAGCTTATGTAAGGGCACTGTCAGCCTGTCCTTTAAACTGGAATGATGTGCCGGCTACAGAGCGCAAAGTGATAGGAGCGGCTGTGGACTGCTGTTATTTTCCCCTTTATGAAGTAGAGAAAGGAAAAACAGCCTTAAGCTATGATCCGGAGAAGCTGGGAAAGAAGATACCTGTTCTTGACTGGCTCTCCATGATGGGCAGAACCCGGCATCTGCAGAAGGAAGTATATGCAGATGTAGTCAGAGAACTTCAGGAGGAAGTGGACAGAAGATTCAGGCGGCTTCAGGCAGAAGCGGAGAATCCGCTGCTGTAAAACAGTAAGAAAACCGCGCTCTGCTGTCTCGAATGCAGTGGAAGACGTATATGCTGCGTGGGCGCAAGTCACATGACTTAAAGAAATGATTGTGGAAGGAGAAGAAAAGAGAAAATGAAATCAGTATTTTTAAAGAAAAACGAGGAGATCCTGTACCTGGTATCCGGTACAGAGGAGAAGCTGGAGTGCTGTCTGAAGGAGGGGTATCAGATCCTGGACAGCAGCACTGCGGAGGGAGCGGGAGAAAAGCATCTTCCGGTAGTGGAAAGAGACGGAAACAAGATCACTGTCAAGGTGGGAAGCATCTTTCACCCCATGACCGAGGAACACAGCATTGGATGGATCTTCCTGGAGACCAGAAAGGGAGGACAGCTGATCAGGCTGGAGCCCACAGACCAGCCCACAGGAGAATTTGTGCTGGCTGAGACAGATGAGGCGGTTGCCGCATATGCCTACTGCAACCTGCATGGATTCTGGAAGACGGAGATCAGATAGAAAGAAACGTATTTGAATGCACCGGGATCCGGGGAGATCCTGGTGCATACATAGTTATTCCCTTGAGTAACGGGACAGGCGGGCAAGATTTAATAGTGTTGTTGTGGTTTTATGTTTTATCAAGAAAAACATTGGTTGGCAAAAAGCAAACAGAAGTGGAGAAACATATACCTAAAATCTTGTGATTTGATAGAGCCTATGATACAATCTTTTTTAAGTGGCTAGAAAAGCTTTCAAAAAGGTAGGGGGTGGCTTGATGAAGGTTAGTTATAACAAATTATGGAAATTACTGATTGACAAAAAGATGACCAAAATTGAGCTGCGGGATGCGGCAAATATGAGTTCTAACACATTGGCAAAGTTAGGGAAGGAGAGGACAATATCCATGGATGTCATTATGAGAATCTGCAAGGTGCTCAAATGTGATGTAGGAGACATTATGGAGATCTATCCCGGTGAGGATGAGGGGGAAGATAGCTGATGGGAGAGGTGCTAAAGACCTATCAGTTTGAAGCTCGTGAGAAAACAAACCTTATGAAGCCAATCATATTCTGTAATTTATCGAAGAAGCAGGAAGTTAATGCCGTATCCGTCAATATACCGTTGGCAAAAGAGCTTCAGAAGCAGGGGTCAGCAATGATGAGAACAATGAGATTGGAGAATAATCTGTTGGATGTTATTGGGAATCTGGGAGAGAATCCTTTGATCAAGGATATTGATGTTTTATTCAATCCGGCTTATCAGACAGATGTGTTAAAATCGCTTATAAATGTGTGCAGAAAAAAGCAGTTTCGTGTGATATGGCCAGGACGTTATAAAGATGGCCGGCTCTATTATGCAGAGGAAGGTTACAGGGATTACAAGGTTTATGAAATAGCAAATTATGATGTGACAGTCGTTATATAAACAGGAGAATGTACAGATGAAGTATTCAGAGCTTATAAGTTTTCAGCCGATTGAATCTACCATCCAGCTGATTGAAGCAGGAGAGAAAGAGATTGCCAAGAAGTTGGTGCAGACTTATGTGATGTCGGACACCATGTCGGAGACCATGAAGGCACCGGTATTCGAGCAGCTTCAGATGGATGAGGTGGTAGACAATAAGGGTGTGCTGATCGTTGGCAACTATGGTACCGGCAAATCCCACCTGATGTCTGTCATATCCGCTGTGGCGATGGAGGCTGAGAATCTTCAGTATCTTCAAAATCAGAATTTCGCAAAGGAAATGGAATGCATTGCCGGGAAGTTTGAAGTGCTTCGTATTGAGATCGGTGGTGTAACGATGCCTCTTCGCGAGATTGTTTTTGGATTTATTCAGGAGGATTTTCAGAAGAGAGCTATTACTTTTGAGATGCCAGACTGGTCAAATGTCAAAGATAATAAGAAGGTCATCAAGGATGTGATGATGAAATTCGAGGAGAAGTATCCGGATCAAGGATATCTTATCGTGGTGGATGAGTTCTTGTCTTATTTGACATCTCGTGATGAGAGACAGATTGTATTGGATCTGGAATTCTTTCGTGCTTTAGGAGAGATGTGTTCCAAGTCGAAGCTCAGAGTAGTATTTGGCGTACAGGAGAAAATATTTGACAATCCGAAGTTCAGTTTCGTGTCGGACACGCTTAAGAAGGTCAGTGACCGTTTTACTCAGCTGATCATCACCAAGGAAGCGACGTCTTATGTGGTATCGGAGAGAATTTTGAAGAAGACGGCAGAGCAAAAGGCATTGATCAGGGATCATTTGGAGAAGTTTTCCGGTCTTTATACAGGTATGTCTTCAAGGATGGATGAATTTGTAGATTTGTATCCGATCCATCCATCTTATATCGATGTGTTCAACAAGATTAGTGTAATCGAGACCAGGCATATACTGAAAGATATTTCAGTTACTATCCGTTCGATTTTTGATGAAGAGGTGCCGGAGAATACGCCGGGTATCTATTCCTTTGACAGTTGCTGGGCAGCGATCCGGAATAATGGGATGTTCAAGTCGGATCCTATGATCTCCCGTGTAGTGAATGCCAGCATGCAGTTGGAGGAGATAATTGACCGATCCTTTACGAAACCTGCGTACAAGCCGTTGGCAAAGAAGATTATCTATGCGCTGAGTGTGCACAGGCTTACAACGGGTAGTCTGGATGTTCAATTTGGGCTTACAGCAGAAAACCTGAAGGATGATCTGTGTTTATATCTGCCGCTGCCAGAGCAAGAGGCTGATTTTCTGTTAGGCTTAGTGTCCACAACGCTTAAAGACATCATGACCACAGTGTCCGGCCAGTTCATTATTCATAATGATGCAAATAATCAGTATTACATTGATGTGGATAAGGTGGTGGACTATGATGAGAAGATTAAGCAGAAGGCATCATTCTTGGCTGATTCAGAGATGAACCGCTATTTCTATGATGTGGTTTACTCCTGTCTGGAATGGGATGCAAAGGAGTATGTGACAAATTTCAAGATCTATGAATACGATTTGAATTGGGATTCACATAATATGTTCCGAGAGGGATATCTCTTCATGGGACTTCCTGGAGAGAGAAGTACTGCTCAGCCGGAGAGAGATTTTTATATTCACATTATGCCGCCGTATGATGTCACTTCTGCTTCTGTACAGAATCTGAAGGATGAAGTTTATCTGTATTTTAAGCCGGCAGAGGATTTTAGAGAGCAGTTGGGACTCTATGCCGCTGCACAGAGCCTTGCGGCTATCAGTGAGGGCAAGGATAAAGAGGCATATCTGCAGAAGGGACAGATGCTCAGGAAGAAGTTGATCAAATTTCTGGGTGAGAATAAGAATACCTGTTTTGATGTGCTGTATCAGAAGAACAAGAAGCAGTTAATCGAAGTGTTTAAGGGGCGATACAGACAGGATATGACATTCAAGGATACCATTGATCTGGCTGCGTCTTTGATACTTGATGAGTATTTCTGCGATAAGTATCAGGAGTATCCGGTGATGCAGACTAGGATCACGCGAAAGAATATGGCAGATAATGTCCGTCAGGCGTTCGATCACTTTGCGGGAAGGAAGACACAGCTGTCTGCAGCCATGCTGCAGAGTTTCGGCGTACTGGAAGGGGACAAGATCAAACCGGAGAATTCCAAGTATGCGAAGTATTACATAGAAAGGGTAAAGGCATTGCCGCCGCAGGGCGTGCTGAATTATTCGGATCTTTTTGATCTGAGATTCATGGATACCTATGTGGATAAGCAATTTCAGATAGAGTATATCTTTACGCCGATCATTTTCCTGTCTCTAGTATATGGAGGTTATGCTGTCATTACATTGAGGAACGGAAAGACGATTACGGCTGCTACGTTGGATATGGTATCGAGCATGCCGGCACTTGAGCTGTATGAGTTTAAGTATCTGTCAAAGCCCGCTCAGGCTTCTATAGCAGAAATCAAGAAGCTTTATGAGGTGTTGGAGCTAAATTCGGCAGAACTGGATGATATCAAACATCAGGAAGAAGCCATTGCGAAATTATTAGGTAAAGCGAAGGACTTATGTAATCTGGCTGTGACGCAGAAGCAGAAGCTGATGAATGGCTTTGAACTGTGGGATGAGTCACTGGCAAATAATGCAGAGATTTCGAGCATGGAGAAGGCTTGCGAAGCTATCCGTGATGAATTCAGCAACTATTCGGCGAAGTACAATACCTATGCGAAGCTGAAAAATTTCAGTCTTTCCATGGAGCAGATTGAGACCATAGAAAAGCAGATTAAGTTGATTCGTGCTATCAGGGAATATATGGATTTCAAAACTGGGTGTATGGACACTGTGAATTATCTGGCAAATATTGAGAGAATCGAGTTGGGAACAGAATTTAAGTTTCAGATCGATAATGCGAAGGCCGCTTTCCGTGAGATTAGAGACAAGATCATGGATGGAGAGTCCGGAGAAGCCTCAGCACGAAAGGTAGAGGTAGTTCTGTCGAAGGTAAAGGACAAGTACATTAACATGTATATGGCAGAGCATGAGAAGAAACGGCTGGGCGTGAAAGATGCAAAGAGAAGAGGGCAACTCCAGGAGGGAACAGCTCTTGGTAGTTTGAAGAAGCTTCGCACTATAGATATCCTTTCTACGGCAAGACTTGGAGAGATCGAGACAGATCTGACAGGATTGAAGATCTGCTATGACCTGAAGAGAGAGGACTTGAGACAACATCATCTGTGCAAGTGTGGATTCTCATTGGACGACCATTCCAAGAATGTATTTGGTCAGCTGGATAACATTGAGAATCGTATCAACAGCACCTTGGACGAATGGGCAAAGACCTTGTTGGATACCATTTCCGATCCACTGGCGGCAGGCTATAAGGAGTATCTGACTGCCAGTCAAAAGAAAGTGGTGGATGAATTCATTTCTTCCAAAGCATTTCCAGAGAAGGTAGATGATTTCTTCGTGAAAGCAATTTCACAGTTGCTCCAAGGCTTTGATCCCGTAGTAATTGATGCAGATGAGTTGGTGAAGAAGCTAGAAGCAATGCCGCCGATGGATGAGATTGGATTTGTAGAAAAATTGACGGAGATGCTTTCTGAATACACGGCGGGAAAAGACATCAGTAAACTTCGTATTACGGTAAAAAGAAGAAAGTGAGACATAGGATATGGAACGGAGAAAACTGACAAAAGGAGATTTGGATAAAGTACGTGATATTGAAGGATTTCCAATTGGCTCTGAGGAGAATATTATGGATTTGTCGGATGCGCCTTATTATACAGCGTGCCCGAATCCTTTTCTATCAAATTTTATTGAAACATACGGAACCGCTTATGACGAAGAAACGGATGATTACCATTGTGAACCTTTCTCGGATGATGTCGAAGAGAATAAGCATGATCTGATATATAATGTACATGGATATCATACAAAAGTGCCGCCGAAGGCGATTAAAACATACATTGAGCATTATACAAAACCTGGAGATATAGTGTTTGATGGTTTTTGCGGCTCTGGAATGACGGGAGTTGCTGCTCAATTATGTGGTGATGACAATGCTAAATTGGGAAGAAGAGCCATAATCAGCGATATTTCCGCATATGCGACGTTTATCTCAGTTAACTATAACGAACCAAACAGGGAGGGATTAATAAAAGAACTGGAGGATATAATAGGAGATATAAAGAATCGTTACGGTAAGTACTATGAGACAGTTCATACTATAAATGATGAGATACAGTATGGATGGGAAAAGAAACCTATTATTGGAAAAATAAACTATGTTGTGTGGTCGAATGTTTATTTTTGTCCACAGTGTGGAGAAGAGATCAACTATTATAAAGTGATGAGGCTTAATAGGCTGAAATCCACAGAAAAAATGATTAAATGCCCACAATGCGGAGCTGTCACAGATAGAACAAAACTGGAAATTAAATATAGAGTTGAATACGATGAAGAGATTGGGAAGACCACAAAACTACCGGAGAAAATACCTGTTTTGATAAATTATTCTGTCGGAACAAAGAGACTCACGAAAGAACCAGATGAGGAGGATATTCGAAAGTTAAAGGAATTGGCAGCACTAAAGTTCAAACCGCATCCTCAAAACGAAATGATTCATGGGGATGAAACGGAACGCTTGTTTAGAGTGGGGATTACACATGTAAAGCAATTATATCCAAAGAGGACATTGTTTTTTTTGGCGGAATTTTTTGACCGTTTTAAGGATGATAATAAAAAACGATTCCTGTTTACAAGCGCGATTCCAAAGCTGACAATTCTAAACAGATATATGCCGGAGCATGGAAGCAGGGCATTAGTGGGACCCAGAGCGGGGACATATTACCTACCAAACCTTTTTGTAGAAAACGATGTTATAGGGCAGATGGAATTTCAGCTAAATAAGTTAAAAAATCTGTCATACAGAAAGGGACAAGTGGTGATTTCAACGCAAAGTACTACTGACCTGTCAAATATCCCTGACAAATCTATTGATTATAGCTTTATAGATCCGCCATTTGGCGCAAATATAATGTATTCGGAGTTGAATTATGTTGCTGAAAGCTGGCTGGGAATACATACGAACAATACAGAGGAGGCAATAATTAATAAAAAGCAAAAGAAGAATATAGCAGAGTATCAGGATTTGATGACCAGATGCTTTTCGGAGATATATCGGATCTTAAAGCCGAATCGTTGGATAACAGTGGAATTTCATAATTCGAAGAATGCAATCTGGACATCAATTCAGGAGGCATTAGGGATATCTGGATTTATAATTGCTGATGTCAGAACCTTAAATAAAGAAAAGAAAACTATAAACCAATTTACAGCGAAAGGCTGTGTTGATCAGGATTTGATTATTTCGGCATATAAACCGAAAGAGAGTTTTAAAAAGCAGCTGATTTCAAAAGCAGGTACCGAGGATACTGCATGGTCGTTTGTATATCATCACCTGGAGCAGCTTAATTCTGTAATTATAAAAGATGGGAGAATAGAAATAATGGCAGAACGGCAGGCGTACTTGCTGTTCGATAGGATGGTTGCTTATCATATCATGCAGGGAATATCTGTCTCTATGGATGCTACAGATTTTTACAAGGGCCTGGATGAAAAATTTTTGAAACGTGATGGGATGTATTTTCTGCCCGATCAGGTAAATGAGTATGATCTGGCCAGAATCAAAAACGATATTGAGCCTATACAGTTTAGCTTGTTTGTGACGAATGAAAAGACAGCAATAGCATGGCTATACCAGCAGTTAGGAGATCCGCAGACCTATGCTGAACTTCAAACCAAATTTATGCAGGAAGTAAAAGCAGTTGATAAATATGAAGAGATGCCGGAACTTGCAGTGCTTCTTGAGGAAAACTTTATCCAAGATGAAAAAGGCCGTTGGTATACCCCTGATATCACCAAAGAAGGTGATGTTGCCAAGCTTCGCGAGAAGAAGTTATGGAAAGAATTTGAGGGTTATCTGAAGAGCAGAGGTAAGTTAAGGCTCTTTCGCTCCGAGGCCATTCGTGTTGGCTTTGCGCGTCTGTGGAAAGATAAGAATTATAAGGCTATCGTGGATATTGCAGAGCGTCTTCCGGAGCAGACGATGCAGGAAGACCAGAACTTGCTGATGTATTATGATATCAGCCAGAGTCGTATATAATAATTGCGGGAAGGAGATGTGACTATGGCTGAAAAGCAAGATGTTGAGTGGAAAGAAAGCTGGAGGGATGAATATCTGAAATGGATCTGCGGTTTTGCAAATGCAAAAGGTGGCAAGATTTATATTGGAACAGATGATAGGGGACATGTTGTAGGCCTTCCGGATTCGAAAAAACTGTTGGAGGATCTTCCAAATAAGATTCAGAATTATCTTGGGATTATTGTGGATGTTAATCTGCACGAAAAGGATGGAAAAGAGTATATTGAGATTGATGTTCCACCTATATCTTATCCGGTAAGCTATAGAGGTGAGTATCATTATCGCAGTGGTTCCACAAAGCAGCAGTTTGTTGGTTCTGCGCTGACAGATTTTCTACTTCGGAAAACAGGGCAGAAATGGGATGCCGTCCCCTATGATGGTATTACAGTGGACATGTTGGATTATGAAAGCTTTGACATTTTCAGAAGAGAAGCATTGAGGACAAAGAGGCTTAAAGAGGAAGACTTAAACTGTACGAATGAAGAATTGCTGAATAAACTGGGATTGATTGTTGGTGGAAGGCTTAAGAGGGCGGCAATACTTTTATTTTACAGACATCCGGAAAGACTCTTTACTGGGGCATATGTGAAGATAGGTAAATTTGGAGATGGTCCAGACCTGCTGTATGAGGATACGATAGAAGGATCACTGATGATTATGGCGGATCGTACGATTGACACGATCTACCTGAAATATCTAAAGGCGGCAATCTCATATGATAAGGATGTACGGGTTGAGACCTATCCTTTTGCAAGAGTTGCTGTCCGAGAGGCGTTCTTTAATGCGCTTATCCATTCGAAATGGCAGGAAGGTAATCCGATTCAGATTAAAATTCGGGATACGGAAATGTCTATCAGCAATTCCTGTTCATTCCCAGAGGGATGGACGAAAGAAAATCTAATGAAGTCCCATAAGTCTGTGCCTTACAATCCGGATGTAGCTAATACATTTTACAAAACCGGATATATTGAAGCATGGGGAAGAGGAATTGATAAAATTTTTTCGTCATGTAGTGAGATAGGTGCAGAGGATCCGGAATATGAGATTGAATACGGGGATATAACAATCAGGTTTAAAGCGCTGGATTTGGATTATTCTACAGATAAAGCATCATTTAATCCATCAGATGATGTTTTAAGTGATGTTATAAATGACGTATTAAGTGAAGATGATAAAAAACTTTTGAGGCTGATTATTGAAGCACCGAGTGCAACACAGGATTGGTATGGGCAGAAGAGTGGTTTTTCAATCGCTAAAGTGCAGCGGATGATGAAAAAACTTAAAAATCAAAGTATTATTTACAGGCGAGGATCAAAAAAGAGCGGTTCTTGGATAGTAGTGGACATACAAGATAAGAATAAACTTCTTTAATGGAAGCACTGCTTGAAGAGCTTCGGAGAGCTTTGCACTGTTAGATTAGAAACAGTCTAATAAGCAGATCTATCCTGAATTTTGCCTGATGGCACGCTCTGGAATGGAGGCATAGCGAAAGTGCTGTTCGATCAATTTGTGTATGATCAGACCCCGGCAAAGTATTCTGATAAGGTACTGTTGTGGGATGATGATTATTTGAAAGATAAAATGAATATAGACGGTGAGTTTCGAGCAAGTGGGTTTGAGATTATTGAGTATACGGACGATCTCAAATTTCGAATCGAGCATGAAGAGGATATGAAGGCTGAGGGAAAGAAGCTTGCAGTTTTTGCAAATTCAAAGAGCTATGTGCCGTATGACCTGTTGAAGAGAATGGCGGCCTACAAGATTTCCATGCAGAGTCTGTTTGGAGATCTGCAGACGGAACCACTGGCAAGTCTGGATAAGACAGGGCTGGATCTAGTGGTACAAGCGTACATGACGGCTTTTGTGAAGAACTTCAATAAGGCGGAGACTGAGGCTTTTATTGAAAAACAGGCTTTTTCGAAGGAAAATGTGAGCCAGTATCTGGATAAGTTGATAACACAGATAGATAAATTGATGACTGAGGTAAAAACGCCGCAGGAGTGGTTCAAGGTGGCCGAGCTGAAGGCTGAGGTTCAGGTACTTGGTACCAGATATGAAGTGCCGGTGGATATGGACTATGTGAATGATGCCTTTCGAGATTACTGTATGAAAGAATTTGGATTCATATCTTCAAAGTTGGATAGAGAGGGGCCGGTGCTGGTTAGCCGTGCTATGGAATTCATGAAAGAACATAGCGATAAGTTCGTGGTGCTCGTCATGGATGGTATGTCAGAGGTTGACTGGAATATCATTTCGGAATCTTTTTCAGGTATTCATTACCACAAGGCTTCTGCTATGGCGATGATTCCAAGCACCACGTCTGTGTCGAGGCAGTGCCTTTTGGGGGGAAAGCTTCCAATGAAGTTGGAGAGCCCATGGAAACAGGATAAAGAGAAAAAGGAATTCGTTGCCTGCGCGAAGGAACTGGGCTACAAGGAAAACCAGATTGGATATGCGCGGGGGTATGGGGCAGACTTTAGCTCTGTAATAAAGTGTGCAGTTGTTATCATTATGGATGTGGACGAAATAGTGCATGCCGAGAAGCAGGGACGCATCGGGATGATACAGGATATCGAGCTGCTGACGAAACAGGGAAAGCTTGCGGCTCTTACAAAACGTTTGCTGGCACAGGGATTTGATGTATATATTACAGCGGATCACGGCAATACCGATTGTACTGGCATTGGACATGTCACGGGAATAGGTGTGGAGGTAGAAACCAAGAGCCGGAGATTTCTGGTATTAAAGGATTTTGCAGATAAGAACGCGTTGAAGGAGAAATATGGACTTTTGGAATATCCGAAGTATTATCTTCCAAAGGAATATGATTATATGATCTGTGATAATCGAAAATCCTTTGATAAGAGGGGTGAAGAGGTTATCAGTCATGGTGGGATCACCATTGATGAAGTGGTGGTGCCATTTATTAAGTTAAAGGCGGTAGAGAATAATGGCTAAGACAGTGGGTTTATCCAGAAATTTGAAAATGCCCTGGTTAAACAAGGCGGCAGAACTGGCAATAGAAGGTTTAACGGAAGAAGAAGTGAGAACTCAGCTGAATGAGTATCTGGGCTTTGAAATCGTGAGTTCGATAAATTTGCGAAAAACCAGAGAAATTCTGATGAATGTATGGATCTATCAGAATGAGCATTCAAAAAAGCTTTTTCCGGAAGCGAGAAAGTTATATAGAAGTTATCCGGAATATGAGTTAGAGATCCACTGGTGTCTTCTGTTGGCTGCATATCCAGTCTTTGTGGATGTGTGCAGACTGATCGGAAAGATGTCGCAGTTTCAGGAGGAGATTACGCTGGCTCAGATCAAGCAGAAGCTTTTCGATGAGTGGGGAGAGCGATCTACGCTTTATCATTCTATGGATAAGCTGATCGCTACGATGAAGGCATTAGGTGTAATCGAGGGTGATAAAGGTAAGTACAAGACCAAGAAGTATCAGGTGAAGAATCAGGAGGTGGTCTTGTTCATGCTGTATACGCTGATGAGCATAGGCAACAGAGGATATTATACGATATTGGAATTGTCCGCTTCACCGCTGTTTTTCCCATTCGAGTATGTGCCGGATAAGGCAAACATGATGGAGGATGACCGGTTTGTATTCAGCAACTTTGGTGGAGATACTACTGTAAGAATAAAGGAGTAAAATAATAGAAGGTACAACGATCAGGGACAATATTTCAAATGTGATACATATTGTCGATGGTATCTATACAGGAACAGGGTTCTTTTATTGTAATGATAGAATTGGATATTTTTGCTAAAAGGCGTACAAATTCCGTGTAGTTAAAAAATTTTAAGTATTCATGCATGGCTTGATGGCCATGGATCTGAAATTTTCAGGCATTACAGGCAGCTCTATTTTCAAAAATACAGATATAGCGAAAATAAATTCTTCTGGATTTAAAGCGTCCTGCATATGGAGGAACTTGCTTGTAACAATTCAGCCTTCGGCTTCATAGTTACGAAATCTGCCCATTCCAAATGTTTACGTTCCACTCCGGTCGGCGAGGGCGGATTCCCTTTTGGCTCAATTTGCGTGTTCTCACGGACTTTGCAGCAAGTGCAAAGTTCTGGCTGAATAGTTACATTTGCTTCCAAATCGAATCGCATTCATATATTATTTTAGAGAAATATATGGTATAATTACCAGAGAATGCCACAGTGCTATCTGACCGGTTCTGGAAAAGGCTTTAGACAATTTTCGGAAGGCATCCGGAGAACACAGAGGAGCATTGCGCAAATTCGTCTGCGAAAGGCCGCAGACAGGGAAAAGGCACAGGAGCATTTCATTTTGGCAAACCATTGGAAACAACGGGACGCAAAGCTACAGGGACTAAGGCGTATGACACGTTATGTCAGCCTGGCTGCTAATTAATAAAAGCAAACCGTCGGAAACGGCGGGACGCAAAGTTATGGGGACTAAAGCCTGGAACCGCTATGTCAGCCCGACCGCTGATTAATTGAGCAAACCGTTGGAAACAGCGGGACGCAAAGCCATGGGGGCTAAGGTGCTTTTAGCACTATGTCAGCCCAGCCGCCGGAAACTCTTTGCATCCGTGAGCTATTTTGCAAAGAAAGGAATTAGAAATGCGAACCTTGAAAATTTTAAATAAGCGCCATTTAGCTTTGTTTATGGCACTGATTATGTTCACGAGTATGCCCCAGATCAATTCCGTGGCTGCGGAAAGTGAGAATGGAACGAGCGTGAATACAGGTGCCAGTGAGAATGTTGATACGCATTCAGGTGCAAGCGTCAGTCCGGATATCAACCTCGTCGTGGTAGATTCCGGTAATGATGGCAGCACAGACGAAAGCACACCGTCAGACTCCAGTGAAACCACACCGTCGGACTCCAGTGAAGGCGTATCGTCAGATTCCGGTGAAAGCAGCGCTGAGCCGAAAGAGGATTTTGATCTGACGGAGACGGAAAGGCCTGAACAGTCTGATACGGTACAGGTGGGTACCGGACCGGCGCCGACAAAGGAGCCGGGAAAGACGGAGGAAGCAGGCGAAGTGCAAAACCCAGATGAAACAAAGAATCCCGGTGAAAATGAAGGCTCTGCCGACATGAAGGAGCCGGATACTGATGGAAAAGGGACGGAAGCTGTGGATCCTGACAATACCGGGGATACGGCAGAAATCCCGGATCCGGATAAAACCGGCAATGAAACGGAAATCCCGGATGCGAATCAGACAGGAAACGGGACAGAGACGGAAGAGCCGGGGAAAACGGAAGACTCCGGTGATATGGATAAGGTCCAGGGAGAGGATGTATCGCAGGGCACGGAAGAGCGTAACTGGGAAATCTTTTATGACAAGGAGAAGGATGTCTACCGACTGACCTTCAATATCGGAGAAGATGCCCAGGGAGATCAGGTGATCGATCTGACTTATGCGCTGAAACTGCTGTCAGAGTACGCAGAGGAAGCCAGGAAGCTGATTGATGACCCTGATTACAAATTCAAAGATGAGCAGAGTGAACTGGATGCGCTCAGGCAGCAGGAGGCAAATGTTTTACAGCCGGGCGATGTCCGTAAATTTGAGATTTTCCTTACCAGCGATTCCAAACATACTTATAAGTATAAGGAAGGAAGCTTTACGCTGGCAACAGCGGATCTGGGAAACGGAATGGCCGATGGAACGGAAGAGGGAGAAGTCGCAGGGTTTGATGGACAGAAACTCCCGGATCAGTATGTGGATAATCAGCCGTATTATGTAACCTTAAGATCCGAGCCGATTCAGGATCTGCTGATAAAGGAAGTTGGGATTGATCCCTGGGATGCAAGGAACGGGCTGCCGCGCTATGCGCAGACAGAGGTGTACCGTTATCTGGAGACAAAGTATGGAAAGGGAAGTTTGTCAGAGAATCTTAATCAGTATCTGCTGGACTATTACAGCACAGACGATGTGAAATACAGCAATCTGGACGAACTGATGAGAAGCAATGACGAGGCAAGAAAACAGCTTACCCTCACCGATACCTCCGGGAACAAATATCTGTCGATTCTTGGAGAACAGGTAAAAGTAGACGTGGATCTGAAGGATTTTCAGTACAATAACTTTTATCAGAATCTGCTGTCCTTTATTTATGGCAGCCAGGAAGACATCGATCAGGCAGTTGGCGAAGGTACCAAAATAGAGGCGGGAATGGATTGGGATCAGTGGAAGTTCAGACCCGAACGCTGGGAATACGAAAATGAAAGCTGGACCTCCAAGCAGCAATATGAAGCCGCCCTGTACTATTACATGGCCCATGAGGAGATCTGGAAGGAGACAGACAGCTATTTTCAACAGCTTCTGGATGGCGGTCTGACGAAAGAGCAGGCAACCTGGACCTCCTTTATGATGGCGATCAATCTCGACGGAGAAATGACAGGAAACAAGTGGCAGGACACCGTCTGGCCATGGTATAACTCCATTCAGCTGGAACAGATGGATATTGACTTTTCATTGAAGAAGGTGGATGGAGAAAGCAAAGAAGTCATTACAGAGAGTGAGACCGGATTCCAGATCTACTATATTGATACGGTCAAAGATGGGGATACGACAAAGGAAGTCAAAATGTACTGTACCTATGACGAGGCGACCAACAGTTATACCTTTGTAGCGACTCCGAGTACTGTGTGGACGAAAAACGGAGAGCTGAATATCAGCTATGCTCTGATGAAAGATATCGTCTATTATCTCCAGGAGACAGTTGCTCCTGAAGGATACGAGCTGGATACGAAAGTATACGTGATCATGGACCAGGACAGCTACAATGCTCAGAGCGAGAGCTTCAAAGAAAGCTACACACTTCTGGGAAAGGGAATTGAGGGCGAAAAGTTTGAAGTAGAGTTTGTCAATGTAAAAACACCTGACGATCCTGATGACCCGGATACACCGGATGATCCTGACGATCCTGATGACCCGGATACACCGGATGATCCTGATGACCCGGATACACCTGACGATCCTGATGATCCTGACGACCCGACTCCTCAGACCGATGAGCCGGAGGAGCCTGTGGAAGAAATACCGGAGGAGGAAGTGCCTTTGGCGGAGCCTCCCGAAGAGACGACCATAACTGTAACTCTGCCGGTAGAACTCGAAGAAATCGAACCTTTAACTGAGATTTTGGATGAGGTAGTTCCGATGGCAGCGTTTCCTGACGAAGAACTGGTTGATCTTTTTGATGAGGAAGTGCCTTTGGCGGATGTCCCTGCTACAGGAGATATTTCGGTACTCTGGTATCTGATGATCTTTGTTTCCGGCAGCTGTCTGCTGGGATTTGCAGTGATTGATCTGAAAAAAAGAAAAGAAGCAATGGCGAATTAAGGGGTTAAAAGAAGACCGGATTCTGGTGACGAAAATCAGGATCCGGTTTTTCTTAAATATCAGGATGTCTGGCGAAGCCTGGCATCCGTTGTTTTAACAAGTTGTCTCGGAAAGCGTGCCAGTGCTTATTTGATACGAGAACTTGCATATATTTCATCATCCGAAGCGGGATCAAAGGAATGAAGTGCAGGGTGATTGGTAAGAGCTTTTATGATCTGCCATCCATTTCGACTGTTAATGGCATTCTGGGGAATGGGAAGAAATCCCAGGTCAAGGTAGACCTTGCAGGCAAGCCAGGTGGTGGTTTGGGTAGGAATTTTGGCATGGGTGTATCCCAAATTACGCATAATGTTCAGTGCATAGGTGATCAGCGGCTTTGCAAGCCCCTTTCCCTGTGCTTCTTTCCGGACGGCAACCCAGTGAAGCCATCCGGAGCCGGAGGGATCATGATGAATGACATCATAGTAGGCAGTAGCAGTTGCGATCTTTTCACCGACTTCATTTTCGATAAACACCATTCGGTTCAAAAGTGAATCCTCACGACCTCCATAGTATCTTTGCCATGCATCCATTCCCTGCTTGTGGGTTGAAAATTCCTTTGCGGACTTTTCAATATCAATCCAGTGGTCACGGTCGCCCTGTTGGTAGAAAACAAAGCGGTATTCGATGGGAAGAGGGAAACAGGGAAGATTATCCAGATCACGTTCAAGCAACAGCTCGAAATATTGAATGCGGTCATCATGATTGTCAAATTGCATGGCAGTGTACCTCCGTTATTTTAACTTTATTATACGATTAATTGTGGACAAAAGACAGCATTTATTGTCGGGTAATCTGCACATAATAACTTTATACTATTGTAAATGGCAGAAAAATTCATTTCTGCTGTCTGTAACGGCGACGGTACAACGACCTCAGACAAAAGATACAGATTCGGAGGACGCAAACGATATGAAAGAATATATTTTGGAACACTATAAAAGGACAGGGGTGTTTACTTATGCAGGAGCGTATGGAGATTACTTCCGTTCCCTGTCGGATGAGATTCCCGTTCTTGGCAGGCTGATCTGCAGTCAGGTGATTCACAGGGTGACCCTGAAGGAAGGGAACACCAATGCAAATGCCACGCTTCTATATGGGGATATGAACCGGTATCCCTGGTATCGGATGAGATGTGAGGACGATATTTTTCTGACGGCGGCCGCGCTTACCGCAGAGCTGTTCCGGATGAATGAGAGGGGATTTGTGAAGGACAGAGCAGTTGAGCATAAGATTGTGGTCACATGCCGTTATGTGTCGGTGCTGATGAGCGCAATTCTGAAAGCAAAAGGAATTCCGGCCAGAAGCCGTGCCGGATTTGCGCCTTATTTTAAAGAAGGTATCAGTATGGATCATTGGATCAATCAGTATTATAATGAAAAAGAGAGTCGTTGGATTACCTTTGATGCGGATGGATTTTATGAGGAGGGAGGCATGCCTCTTTCGCAGTATGATATGCCAGAGGACAGCTTTGACTGGGCGGCTGAAGCGTATCTTGCCGTAAGAAGCGGAAAAACAGATGGGAAACAGTACCTGTATGCGGACAGAGAGGGAACCTGCTCTCTTCCGGCGCTGATCCGCTATTTGATCTATGATTTTCACGCGCTTATGAACAATGAACTGACCTACACTTTTTTGCCGGCTTACCTGGAGGGAAGACTTGACAGTCTGACTCAAAAAGAGCTGCAGGAACTGGACCGGCTGGCGGAGTGGATGAGAGAGCCGGATCGATATTTTGAGGAGCTGAGTATGCTCTGGGAACAGGAAAGAAAATTCAGAATATTGAACAGCCCCCTTGTAGGGGATTACGATCATGGGGCGGAGAGAAAAATTTCCAACTGTGCGGTTGCAATCCAATGACCTGTCTGCATGCCATTTATGGCGATGCAGACGGGGCGTTGGATTAGCAACCCACGGATGCGCAGCAGACGTAAAGAGCGCGTAAGCGCGGGGTTTGCGAATGTGGGAGTCAGGTTGGATGCTCCCCGGAGCGTCCAACCGCACAGTTGGAAAAATTTTCCCTGCCTGATTTCCGCTTGATAAAGAAGGAGGAATTACATGGAATGGGTCAAAGCAATAGAGGAGGCAGTTGAATATATCGAAGAAAATATTACCAGCGATCTGACAGTCAGCAGGATTGCCCTGGAAGTAAACATATCCCCGTTCTATTTCCAAAAGGGTTTTTCCATGTTGTGTGGATATACGGTAGGTGAATATATACGGTTAAGGCGGCTGTCACTGGCCGGCGGCGATTTGCTGTTATCAGATAGTAAAGTAATTGATCTTGCCGTGAAATATGGCTATGATTCACCGGACAGCTTCACAAAGGCATTTACGCGGTTTCATGGAAGCACACCCACTGATATAAGGAGAAATGGAGCATCTCTTAAAACATTCGCTCCGCTGCACATCAGATTATTATTAGAGGGAGGCACGGTTATGGAATACAGAATTGAGAAAAAGAACGCATTCAGAGTTATGGGAGTTTCAAGACTTTTTTCTTATGAATCAGCAAAAACGGATATTCCAAAGTATTGGGGAGAGATTCTGTCTGCAGATGAGAAAAAATCCCTTATGGGGATGTATGGAATCTGCTTTGACGAGGAAATGACAGGAAATCAATTCCGATATATGATAGCAGATGATCTTCAGGAGGATATTGCTGCAGGGGAGAGGCTGGAAAGATGTGAAATTTCAGCCCATACATGGGCGATCTTTCCATGCAGGGGACCGATGCCGTCTGCATTGCAGGAAGTCAACAGGAGAATCTTTTCCGAGTGGCTTCCAGCAAGCCGGTATGAGATTGCAGAGGGCTATAATATTGAATATTACAGCAATGCGGATGATTATAAAGGCGGCACACAGGATCCGGAATATTATACGGAGGTCTGGATCCCGGTAAAGGAGAAGTAAAGGGGAAATTTAGACTGCTAAGGCAGATTTTTTATGTATCGGCATTTGGGAAAATTAGTACAGCCAAGAAATCGTTTTCCCTGTTGGTCTCCTTTGGCAGCCGTACGTATGACAAGCTTCCCGCCACAGCGCGGGCATACAGATTCTCCGATGCGCATGCCGGTCGCTGCCGAAGAAGGGAGCTTCGAAGCGGATTTCTGTTTCTTTTGTGTAATATTTTTAATGTGGATGGCTTTTCTGGCCTCATCTATTTGTGTAAGAGGGGAAAGCTTTTCAAATAAGATATCTATCTTCTCTGACGATAATTGCACGCCTGTCATGGCAATATTTTGCCGGACAGCAGAGAGAAGCTGGCAACACTTAACAACATGGTGATTTCCGGTGGTCAGCGTAATATTTTTTAATTCGCAGTGATCACTGAATACAATATAAGAGTAAAATGGCAATGTCTGATCTGCAAGAAATGTCAGAAGCCATTTCAGATGTCCTTTGTTCTGGAGAATCGGATTGAAAAACTGCGTTTTCTTCGGTCGGCCGTTTTGAGACTGTAAAGTCTGTGTCCAGTATTGCTGGGATTCTGTTCCGAAAATCCATCCGCTGTAATTCTTGGATTCAAATACATATATACCGGATTCATGAAGAAGAACAACGTCTAATTCTGTGGTTTCTCCGTTTCCCTTTGGAAGATATAAATTAAACAGGTATCGTTTATACCCTTTGAGTGATTTTAAACATTTATAGGTATTAAATTCGCCCCGGAGTCCTTTATTGAGGAGAACGTTTATATAGGAATTCCGGGTTTGATGATAGTATTCCGTTTTTTCGTACTGTCCTTTCAGTACCAGATAAGCGACCAAAACAAAAAACACAGCAAGGAAAAACAATGCCATTTTAAAGACCTCCAAATGCTCTCTGAGATTTTTACTTTCCATAAAATTATATCATTTCTATAAAGATTTTTCCGAAAAAAATAGATAAAAAATTGAATTTTACATGTTATACTTTCCACCAGAAAGTATATGCACAGCATGGAGGTTAAGATGAAGCATAGGTATAAGTTATTAGTTGCGGATGACGAAGCGGATATTGTGACAATGCTTACTTCTTTTTTTGAGGGGAAGGGGTATGAGGTCATGACCGCTTCTGACGGGATAGAAACCTTAAAACAGGTAGAAAAGAGGCCGGATCTGATTTTGCTGGATATCAGTATGCCGGGCTTAAACGGTCTGGAGGTCTGCAGGCGCGTCCGGGACCACATTGACTGCCCCATCCTTTTCCTTACCGCAAAAATAGAAGATATGGATAAGGTAAAGGGATTTTCCGTCGGCGGGGATGACTATATTGTGAAGCCTTTCTCCCTTGCGGAGCTGGAGGCAAGGGTAAGCGCCCATCTGCGCAGGCAGGCGCGGCACAGCATGGAAACTTTCGTGAAATTTACCGGGGATCTGACCATAGATTTTGCCCAGCGCAGCCTGTTTTATGGAAAAGAGGAGATCGTCCTTTCCAAAAAGGAATTTGATATTGTGGAGCTGCTTTCCCAGAATCCGGGACAGGTGTTTGATAAAGAACGGATCTATGAACTGGTGTGGGGATATGACAGCGAAGGGGACAGCATGGTGGTGGCGGAGCATATCCGCAGGGTACGGACGAAGATCGCCGTATTCACAGACAGAAGCTATATTGAGACCGTCTGGGGGTGTGGGTACAAATGGATCAGATAAAAGGGAAACAGGCCGTAAGGTCGCTGCGTGGGAGCATTGTCCTTTATATTACGGTATTTACACTGGCGGCGCTTTTATTAAGCGGTATGACCGCAAATCTGTGCAAACTGGAATCGCAGAACATCAGGAACCGTTATCCCACATCCGGCCACAAATATTATCTGACGGATGAAAACGGAAACAGGATGGGCGACGGGGAGTATATCGGGACCATGACAGAACCTTTTTCTAAGCGGGATGAGTTCTGGCTCTCGGTCCTGGAGGTGCTCCCTGTTCTGGCTACCCCTGTCTGGTCTGCACTGTGCATCCTTGCCGCAGCCCTGCTTTTTTACCGCAATAAGCTGGAAAAGCCGCTTTCACAGCTGCGGCTGGCATCGGAGAAAATCGCGGAAAATAACCTGGATTTCCGGGTGGAGTATGAAGCGGCGGATGAACTGGGACAACTGTGCAGCTCTTTTGAGATCATGCGCTCTACCCTTGCCGCAAATTTCTCTGAAATGTGGAGGCAGATCGAGGACCGCAGGCAGCTGAACGCCGCGTTTGCCCATGAGTTGCGAACCCCCCTCACGGTTCTGAAAGGCTATGATGAAATGCTAAAGGACAGCGGGGATGGGCGGACAAAGGGGATTGCGGACACCATGGAAAAACATATCATGCGTATGGAGCATTACGTAGACAGCATGGGAAATCTGCGGCGTCTGGAGGATCTGAAACCCCAGAGGGAGAGGCTTTCCATGAAAGAGCTGGCATCCGTCCTGTATGACAGCGTATCCATGGAATGCAGGGCACACGGAAAAATGCTCTTTTTCAAGAACCATACCCAGTCAAAAGAGCTTATGGCTGACAGGGACAGCATTTTACAGGTGGCAAATAATCTGACGGCCAATGCCGTCCGCTATGCCGAATCGGCCGTTACCTGTTGTATGGAAGAAACAGAGGAAGGGCTTTTGCTGAAGGTAACAGATGACGGGAAAGGGTTTTCGGAAGAAGGGCTGCGCCAGGCAATGAATCCTTATTTCACGGAAGAAAAGGGAAACGGAAAACATTTTGGAATCGGCCTTTATCTGTGCCGGATACTCTGTGGGCATCATGGCGGGTGGTTGAAAATTGAAAACCTCTTCCAGGAAAATGTTCCGTCCGGGGCACAGATTACCGCTTTTTTTCGATGTCTATAAACGGCATGAAATTCCTGCAATCACAGGGCATAAATAGATAAAAAATAGGAATTTATGTTATAAAATCTCCTTACAGAATAAGAAAAGGAGATTTTTTTATGTCTATCTTACAAACAGTTGATCTGAAAAAACACTACAGGCAGGGGGATAACGTGACAAAAGCCCTGGATGGCGTGAGCCTTGCCATCGAGGAGGGAGAATTTGTTGCTATCGTGGGAACCTCCGGCTCCGGAAAATCCACGCTGCTCCACATGATGGGCGGGTTGGACACCCCTACGTCCGGAAAGGTGCTGATTGGCGGAAAAGAGATTTCTTATAAGAATGAGGAAAAACTGGCCGCATTCCGCCGCCGCCATATCGGTTTTATCTTTCAGAACTACAATCTTGTCCCGGTCCTGAATGTGTATGAAAACATGGTTCTTCCCCTGCAGCTGGATGGCCGGAGGGCAGACCAGAAGCTGCTGGAGCAGGTCGTTCATTCTCTGGGGATTCAGGATAAGCTTCAGAACCTTGCCAATCATCTCTCCGGCGGACAGCAGCAGCGGGTATCCATTGCCCGTGCGCTCCTTACAAAACCGGAGATCATCCTGGCAGATGAGCCAACTGGAAACCTTGACAGCAGGACCAGTGCGGATGTGCTTTCCCTGCTGAAGGATTCCAGCAGGAGGTTCCATCAGACCATTGTGATGATCACCCATGACAGGGGAATTGCACAGATGGCTGACCGGAGTATCCGGATTGAGGATGGAAAAATAATGGACAGCCCGCTATGCGGACAGTCCATGTATTTGATACAGAGCGGGGAGGTGGAGTAAGTGTCAGGAAAAAAGCGGAAACATACTGGAAAAAGATTGTCAAGGGCAGCAGTCAGGACGCTGGGAAGACGGAGTTTTCGAGCAGGCCGCACGCAGAACCTTCTGATTTCCATGGCCGTGGTGATTGTGACCATCCTGATCACTGCCGCCTGCAGTGTCTTTTATAATATCCAGAGATTCGGGCAGATGCAGGAATTAAAGGAGACCGGAGCCATGACGGACGTTGTATTGTCAGGCCCGGATGAGCAGCAGATGGCGGTGCTTTCGGAAAGTGGCCTGATACAGCAGCCGCTGTTTGTATCCCATAAGGTGGGGCGCCTGGTGGGGAATCCAGGGCAGTCAGGGTTAAGCCTTTACCTGTACGCAGAAGAGAACTGGGATACCTGGAGCCGCCCGCTTTTTACGGATGTCCAGGGGAATTATCCTGTGAAGGAGAATGAAGTGATGATGTCGGCCTGGCTGTTAAAAAGGCTGGGGATAGAACCGGTGATTGGCAGCGGGATCCCGCTGTCGGTTACATGGGAAGACTGGGATGTGGCGGAGGAAGAAACCTTTGTCCTTTCCGGCTATTATACGGATACTTCTTATATTGATACAGCCTCCAGGCAGAAGGTTCTTGTGTCTAAAGAGGCGCTTAAGAGCCATAACGGACAGGCAGAGTTTGTGGGCTTTTCCTTCACTGCAGGGCAGTTTCAGAAAAAGCTGGCCCAGGTCCGGAAAGAACTGCAGGTATCAGGACAGCAAAACTTCAAGGTTCTGGGCGGGCAGGGTTTTCATCTGTCACTTAAGAATATGGGAACCGCCCTGGCCGTGATTCTCTTTTTTATGCTGGACGGGTTCCTGATGATCTATAACATCAATACGATTTCTGTTACAAAGGATATTCAGTTTTACGGTCTGCTCAAAACCATTGGGACCGCGCCCGGCCAGCTGAAACGGCTCATGTACTACCGGATGGGGAATATCCTTCTGACCGCCCTGCCGGTGGGCCTTGTGCTTGGAGGCATCATGACACAGTGGATTGTTCCGTTGATCCTGGGCGGTATCCTGGAGGGATTTTCCCAGGCCCGGTTCCATCTGATCATTCCACTGGCAGCGGCATTTTTTTCTGGTTTGATGATCTTTGTCAGTTTTTTTATGACAGCCAGGAAAGTGATGGCCGTTTCCGCCATTGGCGCCCTGACCTTTGCGGAGGGCAGCAGCAGACGGAAGAGGAACCCTGCATGGAAGAATGTTGTACGGAAGGAAGGGCGGCCCCGGAGAATGGCCCGCCATAAATTTTCCTGCGACACAGGCCGAATTCATCCCACGGGCGGTGCGAGGCTGTTCCGGATGGGATTCCGGAATGTTTTCCGGCAGCCCCGGAAGGCATGGATGGTCATAGGGACGTTTTTCTTAAGCAGCGTGACTTTCCTGCTCTGCATGACGGTGCTTGGCGGGATGTCTCTGGACGAATTTATTGATTATAATACGGCCCATGACCTGGCACTTTATAACAGCATGAGCAGGGCATCCTTTTCCCCCCAAGAGGAGCAGAGCTTCACGCCGGAGCTTGTGGAGCGATTGCAGAGTCTGGAGGGAGTGGAGAGCTTTGAAATGACCAGGGTTGTGCCGATTTATGAGCATTATTCGGAGGAGGTCTATGGAGACTGGCTGGAGATCAAAAATGAATTTGAGCAGGCAAACGGAATGGAACCCACAGATATCGGTATCTGGCTGGACAATCCGAAGGCAACTTTCTGGAGCTTGCTTGTGGGGATTGACAGCAGGGTAATCGAAGAGTATAACCTGTCTGCGGAAACGCCTATTGATATAGAGGGGTTTGAAAAAGGGGAGTTTCTTCTCACCACAGATATGAATGGGAGCGGACTGCACAGCGGGAGCAGGATTCCTTTTTCCGTGATGGATACGGATGAGCAGTTTGAGCTGCCAATCGGAGGTCAGATTCCTCTTGAAAGAGACGGAATGAACAGCGGCGCGGCCCCGTGGCTGGTGGTTTCCAATAAAGTGATTGACCGGTACAGGGAAGATGCCATTATCTATTCCGTCAAGATCGACAGTGATTCCGAATATGAGGAAAGCATCCTGAATCAGACGGCGGAGCTGACAGAGGATATCCCCGCTATATCAAGGACATCAAAGGTGGAACTTGCCAAATCCCTGGAAGAGACCAAAGGCGCACTGTCAAAACTGTCCGCATTTCTCACCATTGTGCTGTTTACCGTGGGCATCCTGAATTTTATCAATACCATGAGCGTCAGCATTCTGGGCAGACAGCGGGAATTTGCCACCATGGAAGCAGTAGGCGCGTCCAAAAAACAGATGAAGAAACTCATTACATGGGAAGGAATCTGGTATTTCCTGCTGACACTGGCGTTGTCTGTCACGTTGGGATCCGGGGCTGATTTCCTGATCTTTCATGTGGTCCGGGAAAGCGTAGGATTCGGGACGTTTCGCTATCCGGCTCTTTCGATGACACTTTATATGCTGCTGTCGATGCTTCTGTGCATGACCATCCCGGCAGTTGTCTATAAAAAAACGGGGATCCGGAGTATTGTGGAGCGGCTTGTAACAGTTTAGCCCATAATTTTGCACTTGCTAAATTAGCCGTGGTCTCCCATTTCCATATATTTTGTGGTATAATACGGATGAAATTTGACCAGAAAGCGGGGGAGAAATTCAAAGTGAAAAGCAGGGAGGAAATACGGAACAGTATCTCGATTGAGCAGGGGGATATTACCAGACTGGCGGTCGACTGTATTGTAAATGCAGCCAACCGGAGTTTACTGGGAGGAGGCGGAGTAGATGGAGCGATCCACAGGGCAGCCGGGCCGGAGCTTTTACAGGAATGCCGTACGCTTCATGGATGTGAGACCGGTCAGGCGAAAATGACAAAGGGATACAGACTGAAAGCGAAATATGTGATCCATACGGTGGGGCCGGTCTACAGCGGAAAGCCGGCGGACAGGGAATTGCTGGCTGCCTGTTACAGAAATTCCTTAGAGCTTGCAAAGCAAAACGGGATCCACAGCATTGCTTTTCCCGCAATCTCCACAGGAGTGTATGGGTATCCGCTTTCGGAGGCAGTACCGATTGCAGTAAAAACAGTACTGGATTGGATGGAAAGAAACCAGAATTATACGCTTGCGGTGACGTTTTCATGTTTTGATGAGCGCACGGCTGAAATTTATAAGGAAGTGACAGGCGCAGAAGAGGTATGATTAACAGAGAAGATATGTTAGAACTTACCCGCCGTATGACGCCGGGCAGGACATCCATGACAAGGATTGCCGGCTGCTATCTGGATGCAGAAGGAGAGATCGATGGGACATTCAATACGAATTTCCTGAACTTGTCTCAGGCGGATAAAGGAAAAAATCTTTTGATTGCCAGGGCAATCCCGTTTTCAAGGACCAATGAGCAGCTGGTAGAATATAAATTCCCGAAGGAAAGTATGACTCCCGGAAGTATATGGCAGCTGCTTACGGCGATGAAATCCTGCGGATTGAAAAACGACGCGCTTATGGAATCCTTTTATGAGCTGGTGGCAGAGCGCTACCATACAGAGAGAGCGTATGCGGTGTTTGTATTTCACGACCGGTATGATGTACCTCTGAAGGCATCAGATAAGGAGAGACTCTGGGAATCAGAGGAAGTCTTTGAATATATGATATGTGCTGTCTGTCCGTTGGAAGGAGACTATGAGCCGGGAAAACCGGAGTGGGGGTTTTTGTTTCCTTCTTTTTCGGACAGAAGTGGAAGCCCGGACTGTATTGCAGTCTTTAATGAAGATACGAAGCATCCTCACAGGGAGATGCTGGAGTAGAGGGAAAGAAGAAGGATGGAAAAGAGATGGATGGAAAAACAAGGTGTCCATGGTGCTGTGACAATGGCATTAATCAGAAATACCATGATGAGGAGTGGGGGATCCCTGTGCACGATGACAGGAAGCAGTTTGAATTTCTGATGATGGAGGTTATGCAGTGCGGCCTGAACTGGACGATGATGCTAAAAAAACGGGAGATTTTCCGGAAGTGCTTTGACCATTTTGATTTTGAAAAGGTGGCTTTATACGGTGAGGAAAAGATCCGGGATATTCTGGAGGAACCGGGAATGATCCGTTCCCGCCGGAAGATCGAGGCTGTCATCCATAATGCCGGACTGTTTATTAAAATTGCGGAGGAATTTGGTTCCTTTGATGAATACCTGTGGGCCTTTTCCAACCGTAAGACCATACTCTATAAGGGACATAAGGAAGGGCAGATACCTCCGAAAAACCAGTTATCGGACAGAATTAGCCAGGATCTGAAAAAACGCGGTTTTAAGTATCTGGGATCTGTCACCGTATATTCTCATCTTCAGGCCTGCGGAATAATCAACGATCATGTGGAGAACTGCTTCATGTACAGGGAGCTGATGGAAAAATATCCGGTCGAATGGAAGAATGCGTAATGTAACGATTCACTCCTGGATGAATCGTTACAGCGTAACGGATCAGTTTGTTTGAAACAGTTGTCCGGAGAGGGAGGAGTGCAGAAGAGTGGAGCGTGAGATCGACTTAAAGCAGATATCAGACGGAAAACTTTATTCGGCAAATGATATGGTAAGGATCGGATGCAATGACTGTGCAGGCTGCTCTCTGTGCTGCCGGGGAATGGGAAATTCCATTATACTGGATCCTTACGATATCTACAGTCTGGAAAAAGGACTGGGAGTTACCTTTGAGAATCTGATGACAGATGAAAAAATGGAGCTGAATGTGGTAGACGGAGTGATCCAGCCGAACCTGAAAATGCAGAGGCAGGACAGCTGCGGTTTTTTGAATGCGCAGGGAAGATGCAGCATTCATGACTTCCGTCCGGGGTTCTGCCGCATGTTTCCCCTTGGCAGAATTTATGAGGAAAACAGCTTCCGGTATTTTCTGCAAATTCATGAATGTCCCTATCCCGATAAGACCAAAATGAAACTGAAAAAGTGGCTGGATATTCCCCGGATTGGAGAATACGAAGCTTACATAAGGTGTTGGCACTACTTTCTGAAAGAGGTACAGAGTATTATCCGGCAGACGAAGAATGATATGATCGTCAAAAATATCAATATGTACCTGCTGAACCAGTTTTACGTAAAGGCTTATGATACTTCCGGCAGAGAGGGAAATGAACCGGATTTTTATCCTCAGTTTTATGAAAGGATGGGGGAAGCAAAAGAAGCTGTGAAGATCTACAGGTGAGTGATATTGTTATTTAGGTTTTCAAAAAGAAAAAACTTTTGGCGTTCCATGATACGAAAAAATCCCGCAGGATTCTGAGACAGATCACATTCAGAATCCCGCGGGATGAAAATTCAAAGTTCCGGTCTTCTTATACAGACTCATGGAAGGTTCTGGAAATAACATCAGCCTGCTGCTCCGGTGTCAGCTTGATGAAATTAACGGCATAGCCGGACACACGAATCGTGAGCTGAGGATAATTCTCCGGATGCTTCTGGGCATCTAAAAGCATATCCCTGTTTAAAACATTAACATTCAGATGATGCCCGCCCTTTGTTGCATATCCATCTAAAAGATTTACTAAATTATCAACCTGTGCTGTGTTTGCCATAATCTTTGCTCCTTTCCCTCGATACACTATATTGTTGTCTAAATTTTCTTTTTCTTTATGCTTTCATTATACAGATTTCAGATAGATAATCTGTAACTATGGTTACAGGAATTTTAAATTTATGTTTTTTTAAAAAAACATAATCATTCATACAGCATTTCTACAGCATCTCTGTCACAGATCCGGATGGTTTTCCGACTCACCTCTATCAGACCGTCCTTCTGCATCCGCATCAATTCCCGGGACAGAGAAGGCCTGGCCACGCCCAGGAAATCCGCCAGCTGTTCCCTGTTCATATGAAGCTCCACCATAGCATTTTCATTCATGGAATCGATCAGCCAGATGGCCAGACGTTCCCTCAGGGAGGATGTGCTGACAATGTGAAGCTTTCTGGTGATCCTGAAATTGTTTTCGGACAGGATCTCCAGCATATTCTGGGTCAGCTGCTTGTGGTGGTCACAGGCATTGGAACAGAAATGATAAAAAAAGTCCCAGGGCATTTCCAGTACCGTCACATCGCTGGTGGCCACCGCATCATACCAGTAATGTTTTTTGTCGCCGAACAGGAAAATTTCTCCGAACACATTTCCGGCCTCCACCAGATAAAGCACATCCCTTTTCCCGGAAGTAAAATCTTTGCAAATCTGCACCTGCCCTTCCAGCAGTAAAAACAATTTGGAGGGAATGCCGCCCTGTTCAAAAATGTAAGCTCCACAGCCGTAGGTCTTTTTCCTTGCTTTTGAGCATTTCAGGATCCGGGCAGTTTCCGCATCTGTAATAGATTGAAATAATTTTGACGATTCCAGCTCAGTCATGTTCTTTCACCCCACTTTGTCTTTTATTGTACACCAGATTTACTGGTATGAAAATGAAAATAAAGAAATTTGCTTATCAAATTCACTTAACAGGGAATTTATCTGATAATGTGAGTCCTGAGCAGGGTATAATCATTGGGAACTATAATTCAGTAGGGAAAATGATCTTTTTGGTAAAAATATCCTTTTTTGTCAAAAAAACTGTTATGATATAAAAAACGGGAAGCTGTCACTCCCTTTGCGGGAGTGTGGACTAAAGTCATAATCCAGCCGGTTGTGGAGCGGCTGGATTCACGACCTTACAGGAGTATAATTAGAAGCCGGATAAAATCAGCCGGCAGAAGTAGTTGGTAAAAAGCAGAAATATAATATGTTTTAATATTGCCCCTGAAAGGCACAATGTAAATATGAGCATGAAAAGTGAGGAGCAGTTTTGAAAAAGTTTAATGCAAATGGAATTTGCTATCCTGATAAGCATTATATGATGAATCTGTGCGAACAATTACGAAAAATATCAATATTGGTGGATGAAGGAAATTATATCACGATCAATCACGCTAAGCAGTATGGCAAAACAACAATGTCCTATGCATTAAAGGGTTATCTTCAGGAAAAGTATACGGTGATTTTTATTAACTTTCAGCGGCTCAGTGCATTGGATCACAGGGATGAATATGCATTTGCATCAGCATTTGCAGATCTTTTTATGGATGCTTTTGATAAAAAGGATCGCTGTGATTCCATGAGTGGATCGTTAATGTTTTTGCAGGAGACGGCGGAGGGAGTAAGGGAAAAAGTAGGACTGAGGCAGCTTTTTAAAATATTGAGCTATATATGCTGTGCGTCTTTCAAACCGTTTGTTTTGATGATTGATGAAGCAGGTCATGCCTCAAATAGTCAGGTGTTTCTGGATTTCCTTGCACAGCTGCAGGCATATTATCTGAATGAAAACAGAGAAAGAACGTTTTGGTCAGTTATTTTGATAGGGTTTCATGACATCAGGAATTTAAAATTGAAGATTCATTCAGGGACGGAACAGCAGTACAAGAGTCCGTGGAATATTGCAGCAGACTTTAATATAGATATGAGCTTTCAGGTACATGATATTAAAGGAATGCTGGAGGAGTACGAGCAGGATTATCATATGGGAATGGATCTATCGCTGATAGCCCGGATGCTTTATGACTACACTTCCGGCTATCCGTTTCTGGTTTCTCGTTTATGCAAAATATTAGATGAAATGATTCCGGGAAGAGAAGGATTCCCGAGCAAAGCGGATGCATGGACAGAAAATGGTATGGCAGAGGCGGTTAAAGAGCTTTTAGTAGAATCTAATATATTGTTTGATGATATGATAAAAAAACTGACTGATTTTCCGGAATTAAAAAAACTGCTTTATTCTATTTTATTTAAGGGCGAAAGAATTTCCTATAATGTTGACAATTATGTGATTCATACAGGACAAATGTTTGGCTATATTGAAAACAGAGAAGGAGTAGCTGTAATTTCCAATCGGATTTTTGAAACCAGGCTGTATAATCTCTTTATGTCCGAAGAGATACTGAACAGTTCTATTTATAAAGCGGCAGATGCAGAAAAGAGCAAATTTATCAAAGAAGGACAGCTTGATATGGAAATGGTACTGGAGAGGTTTGTAGAAGCTTTTACAGATATCTATTCTGATGGAGAGGACTCTTTCCTTGAAGAAAATGGAAGGCGTTTTTTTCTTCTGTATTTGAAACCAATTATTAATGGCAGGGGCAATTATTATATCGAGGCCAGAACCAGGGATATGCGAAGAACAGATATCGTGATTGATTACTGTGGAAAACAATACATATGTGAGATGAAAATCTGGCATGGAGAGGAACATCATAACCGGGGAAAAAAGCAATTATTGCAATATCTTGAGGACTATCATCTTTCCACAGGTTATATGCTGAGCTTTAATTTTAACAAAAATAAAAGAATTGGTATTCATAAAGAGCTGATTGATGGCAAATTGATTATTGAAGCTGTAGTATGAATCTTCTTTTTATCGGGGATAAATTCGTCTTATGGGACAAATTCACCGATAAAATTAAAATAATCTGTATCTTCTGTACCCTGTGTCCGCTTGATTTATCGGGAGCGGGGACGATAATCTTTTTGATAAACTCATTTACGATTGTTGGATATTCCAACCCCTTTTTGATGAAAATTATGATGTTCCTCTATATATTATTCAGATAAAATTTGCGCTTTTGTTGCGTAATTTTTATAAAATTTCTTTCTGTTACTATTATGAAGAGAGCAGATTTCTTGCCAAGATAAAAAATTATATCATAATTGAAAAAACGCTTGACAAATCAAAAAGTTTAAGATATTATGCTAATAAAGTTAGTAATATTATTAGAAAATGGGTGTGATATGGACTATAATGAATTGGCTAAGCAGCTTGTCAATATGCGCGCAAGTATGCCGCAGGTCAAAATGGAAAGGGCAATGTCCCAAATGGCAAGAGGTGAAATTCTTGCGTTGAACTATATCGCTGCTAACGGGAACAAGGTATATCCAAAAGATATAAGCAAAGCGCTTATGCTTACAACAGCAAGAATTGCGGCAATGTTAAAATCACTTGAAAAACAAAAGTTGATTATTCGAATGCCCGACCCAAGCGACAGCCGTCAGGTAATTGTTGAGCTTACGGAAGCAGGCGCTTCCGTAGTAGAGGAGCGCAGGGGTGCAATGATAAAAGCGGTCGCAAAAATGCTTGAATCTTTAGGCCGCGAGGACGCAGAAGCGTATGTGCGGATACAGAAAAAATTGATAGAAACGGGAGATATTTGGAGATAACACCAATAGCAACCCCAAAATAAAAGGCGCCATATTTTATGGAGATAAGTCCTATGCGAAAAACGCATAGGACTTATTTTTTGAAAGGAGAATAGATATGAACAAAATTATTGAGGTCGAACATTTTACGAAAAGGTACGGTGATTTTACCGCAGTAGATGATATTTCGTTTACTGTGGACGAGGGCAGTATTTTTGCGTTTCTCGGGCCGAACGGTGCGGGAAAGACAACTACAATCAGTACATTATGCACAATTTTAGACAAAACAGCGGGCAGCATTAAAATCAACGGACACGATGCGTCAAAAGAAAAAGCGTTAGTCAGAAAGGATATAGGTATTGTGTTTCAGGACTCAACGCTTGACGAGAAAATGACGGTGGAGGAAAACTTAAAATATCACTGCGCGTTTTACAAGGTACAGAAAAACGAGGTGGCAAACCGTATAGATTTCGCACTTGATTTGGTGGAATTGGCGGATTGGAAAAGGGCGGTTGTCGGCAGTCTGTCGGGTGGAATGAAACGCCGTGTTGAAATTGCGCGCGGTCTTGTGCATTATCCGAAAGTGCTGTTTTTAGACGAGCCGACAACGGGGCTTGACCCGCAAACACGCGCGAATGTTTGGGAGTATATTCAAAAACTGCAAAAACAGAAAAATATTACGATTTTTTTGACAACGCACTATATGGACGAAGCGGAGGTCTGCTCAAAAATCGTTGTAATGGATCACGGTAAAATCATCGCGCATGATACACCCGAAAATCTAAAAAAGCAATACACAAGTATTGAAATCAAAGCGGTTTGTTCTGAATCGGAAAGGCTTCAAAACGAATTGATAAACAGAAGCGTACCTTATCATACAAACAAAAACACGATAATTTTTCAAACAAAGCAGCCGGCACGGGCATTGGAAATTTTATCGGAGTGCAAAAATGAGATCATTGATTTTGAGGTTAAAAAAGGAACGCTGAATGATGTGTTTCTTGCGATTACAGGAAAGGAGATTAGAGAATAATGAACCCGATTACAGCAATAGTGCAAAGAAATTTATTGAATTATGTGAGGAGCAAAAGCAGGGTTTTCGGAAGCTTGTTTATGTCAATGTTTATGCTCGTGATGTTTTCATTTTTAATGAAATCTTCTATGAGCAGCGTAAACGCGCCGATGAATTATTTGATTTCGGGCGTGATTATTATGAGCGTTTTTCAAACGAGCGTAAATAATTCTTCGGACATTTTATCCGACATTTCAATCGGTTATATGAAAGAGGTTATGGTTGCGCCAATTTTGAGAAGTCAAATTTCCATAGGAAATATTTTATCAGGCGCGATTGTCGCTGCGCTTCAAGGCGCGGTTACAGCGATTGTCGGCATTGTGATAGGACTTAAAATAGATATTTTGCAAGGAATTTTAATGCTTGCGGTTATGTTTGTTTCCGCTATGACATTCAGCGCAGTCGGCCTGTTTCTGGCAACGGTGTCGCGCAACTCGCCGGCGTTCCAGACGATAAGCTCAATGATTATGATGCCGCTTACTTTCGTTTCAGGTGCATATATTCCGACAACGATTATACCGGCGTTTCTATTACCGATTGTATATATCAATCCGCTGACATACACAACTTCGATTTTTCGTTATATTGCGCTTGGAGCAAATAAAATGACTGCGTCAGAGCTTGTAAACGAGGGCATAGCGTTTCAAATCGGCTCATTCACGATAACGCCCATTATGGGACTTTTCATTACGGTTCTAATCGGCGCATTTTTCTTTGCGATATGTGTAATGAAATTCAATAAAGCGGATTTTTCAACGGTAAAGGTTGGAAAAAATATACGCGGCGGCGGTGCGCCGCAAAGATAGGAGGCGGGTATATATAGAGCTGAAATTTGAACGGGTATCAAAAAATTATAAGGATAAAAAAGTCTTAAAAGATATTTCCGTCACAATGAGTACGGGTGTATATGGCCTGCTCGGACCGAACGGCGCGGGTAAAACGACAATGATTAAAATTATGGCTGATGTTCTGCGTCCTGACACCGGGCGAATTTTATATGACGGACAGGATATTTGCAGTATCGGTGATAAATACAGGGCAAAGGTCGGATATTTGCCGCAGGAGATAAGCTTTTACAGTAATTTTACAGGCAGAGATTATCTTGAATATTCCGCCGCGCTCAAAGGCATGGAAAAATCATATGCGAAAAAGCGAATTGAGGAGCTTGCGTATCATGTCGGATTGCAGAACGATTTGAAACGTCAGTGCCGCACCTATTCGGGCGGAATGCAACGCAGACTCGGTATTGCACAGGCGCTTCTTGATAATCCCGAAATTTTGATTTTAGACGAACCGACAGCGGGACTTGACCCGCTGGAGCGCGTAAAATTCCGAAATATCATATCCGCGTATTCCAATGACAGACTGGTGCTTTTGTCAACGCACATTGTGTCTGACGTCGAGCATATCGCTTCTAAAATTATGATGATGGAATATGGAGTGATACAACACATGCACATACGCGAGGAATATATCAAAATGGCGAAAAATTGCGTGTGGCTTGTGAAAATGTCTGCTGAAAAGCTTGTGAAATATCAAAATAATGCTGTTATCAGCAATGTTATTGCAAAAGACGGCGTTATGGAGGTTCGCGTGATAGACGAGGGAAAACCGTTCGCCGATGCGGTGCAAACTGCGCCGACGCTTGAGGACGTGTATTTATATATTTTTAATTATTTGCCGGAAAAAACAAGGAGGTAGCGCTATGTCATTATTTGTGTTTGAACTGCGAAAGCTGCTGGTGAATAAGAAAACGGTTATTTTACTGCTTGTATTATTTGCGCTTTACAGCGTAATAGGATTCTCTACCTCCTTGTTTTTGATTGGAAGCAATGACGCTTATAAAGGTTACGAAACACTTTCCACCGATTATGAAGGGGCAATTGATGCGGAAAAAGCAGAAAAATCAAAAACGGTGTATGATGAAATAACCGCGCGTTACGGAACAGATTCGAGAATGATTGCAAGAAGTATAAAAGACAGTCCTGAAACAATCCTTGCCGTGAAATACAAGGAATTTTCAGACCGGGTAGACGATTATCGGAACGGAACACCGCCCGAAAGCAACGAAGAAGTGTACGGAATAAACGCTTTGCATTCGAAAATAAGCGTACTTGAAAAGCAAGGACAGAGAAATACATTTGAATACAAAAAATTATGCTATTCCCTGCAAAAGCTGATTGCGCTCGATGAACCTGAATTTGTAAACATTCTGTTATGGGAAAACCTATTTACAAATTGGGGAGAGCACATGATGCAATTCCTGTTATTGATACCTCTTGCGTTTCTCATTGCTCCGGTTTTTGCGATAGAACGGTCAAGCGGTATGGATAATTTGATTTTAAGTTCGCGCCATGGCAGACGAAAAATTGTTACTGCAAAGCTGCTGAGCGTATTGGTTGCTTCCACCGTCATAGTTATGGTATATTTAATTGCCACTTTTGTTTTTGGCTTTCTTCCGCACGCAAGCTTGCACGGGTGGGATGCTGCCATTCAGTCAATACCCGAATACGCGCGGTCAATGTTTGGGTTTAAGGTTTGGCAGTTTGCAGTGGTTTCGGCGCTGTGGCTTATTTTTACCGGCGCAGTTTACAGTATTATTATCAGCCTTATTTCATCTCGTATGAAAAATCAAATGAGCGCTGTGGGTATAAGCCTTGCGATTTTATTTATCAATGTGGGTTTAGCGGCAATGGGTGATAGTGTAATTCAAAGAATACAGCCGATTATTGACTTTGGACTGGCAAATGTTACGCTGATAAAAGAAGTATTTGGCGGATATAAGGTTTTTAATGTGTGCGGTTCTATCGTAAGCTATCCGATTATGGCGGTCTTTGTTTTGGGGATTTTCGCTGTTCTTGCCGTATTTTGGATTTATCAGGGACAGAAACACAGAACCGTGGTATAATTCTCATGTATTACTTTGCAAATTTTCATCTGACTGAAATTTCAAAAATGCGTGGAAAGCCACATCAGAATATCAGCTACATTTACGTCCGAGCGTTAAGAAAGCTGCGTGAGATTAAGGAGGGCGCTCAAGATGAATAAATATATCCCGCCCGACTTTGAAACAATCCAAAAAGCAAACGCCGGCGATTCCGAAACTATGCAAAAATTGTTAGCACATTACAACGCATACATTTTAGATAAAATATCAACATAATGAAAACACGCATACCACCTTGTAATCAAGTGATATGCGTGTTTTTCTTTTACACCCTGTTTGTCGGTAAATAGTGATAGTTTTCAATACTTCCTTATTACCATTCATCTAAACCAGCGGGACCTTTCGTTTTGGTGCACAGATCCTCATATGGAAACTTATTTATCGATAGAAATTATTTATTTTTCCTGGATTTCTTCCCAACCATGGTAAAACAGATTACGGCAGCCACGATATAAAGCACCAGGGTTACATACAGAACCATCTGGTAGCCGCTGGGATTTACTTTGATGACCTCGCTCCCGTGTGTCAGTTCTACTTCTGAACCAAAATGATTCACGATAAAGGTCGCCATCTGGTTTCCGGTAAGTCCTGCAAAAGCCCATGCGGAAAGAGTGATTCCGTGGATAGCACTGATATTTTTCATGCCATAGTGGTCGGACAGGAGCGTGGGAACGTTGCTGAAGCCGCCGCCGTAACCGGCATTTACGGCAAAGAGCAGGATCAATACCAGAATCATAAAGAGCGTATTCTGTCCCATATTGGTGATGCCCTGCGTAAGGATCACAAGTCCTGTTGCGACGATAGACATAATGAAAATAATTTTGTAAATCGTATTTCTGTCTTTAAAGGTATCTGCCCACGCAGAGAAGCCAAGACGTCCGCCCGCGTTGAAGACTGCGGTAACAGAAGAAAGAACACCCACTGCGCCCACCAGGCCGATACACTTGATGATCATCTTTTCCTGAGAGATCAGAGCAAGACCGCAGGTGATATTAAGGTAAAACATAATCCAGATGCCAATGAAGGTAACAGGCTTTTCCCTGATGACGTCAATGGCGCGGGCACCCTTTTCGGAGGAAGCGGGCTCATGCCATCCAGCCGGTTTGGCAAGAAGGAGATGGCCGACGAACATCATTGCAAAGTAGACAACTGCCAGGATCAGGAACATTTTATAGATTCCGCCCTCACCCAGAGAATTTAAAAGCGCCTGCATGATCGGGCTGGCGATAGCCTTCGCGGCACCGAAGCCCGCTACTGCCAGTCCGGTTGCAAGTCCCTTGCGGTCCTCAAACCAGAGCATCAAAGTTTTCACCGGAGAAAGATAACCGGTACCAAGCCCGATGCCCATAATGAAGCCATAGCATACATAGATACCAAGAAGCGCAAGAATACTGCCGGGGTGTGCACCGCCATACCAGATGAAAAAGCCGGTTCCGGCCATGCCGCAGGCAAAACAGATAGCGGCGATCAGAGAAGATTTGTGGATGTCCTTTTCAACGATGTTACCGAGGAAAGCGGCGGACATACCGAGAAAGAAAATGGCAAAACTGAAGGCCCACTCCGTAGCGCTTTTGGAGAAACCGATATAATCAGCGATCTCCTGACTGAAAATGGACCAACAATAAACCGTACCAATGCTGCAGTGAAGAAGTAGGGCGGGTATTGCAGCTCTTACCCATTTGTTTTGAGACTTTTTCATTTCGCAACTCACTTTCTTATCATTCATTATGTAGTGTAAAAACATAAAATATTTATATTTATTATACAATAGAAGTGGTATTTTTCAAGTGATTTGGCAAGAATAAACGTTAAATTCGTTGACAAACAGAATAATCTACATTATGATATCAGTGTAAAAGCGAAGACGAAGAGGAGTAGTATGGATTATCGCTTTCAGAGAGCCGGGATGGTGGAAAGCCGGCAGAATGAATCCATATGAAAAACAACTTTATCAGCTTCAAATTTGAATGTATGAGTGACTGCGAAGCAGTAAATCAGGTGGTACCGCGGATTTGTCAGGAACTGTTTCCGTTTTTTGAGAACCTTTCCGGTTCCCGGAGAACGTTTTGGTTCTTTGCCATAGCCGGCTGTCAGGGTGCGGCAATGGCTGTTTAATTCGTCCTGAATTGAGTTGATCAATTCAGGTTTTTTTATGCGCAGGGACGCACAGAGGAAGTTGTTGCTGACGCAACGTGCGCCCCGCGCGCGAGTAGGGAGAAAAAGCCTTCCCTACTCGATTGAACGGGAGCGCACAGGGAAGTTTGCCGCTTACACGGCGTGCGCCCTGCGCGCGAGTAGGGGAAAAAGCATCTCCTACTCGATTGTGCAGATGCGCTCTAATTATAAAAAGCAGGGAGGAGAAGATTGAAAGTTTAAATTTTCAATCACGAGATTTGTGTCTGCGCGTTGCTTGTCACAGACTCGTTAATCCATTTTATGGATTTAGCCATATCATGGCTTTGCGCAACAAAGCAGCGCAGAAATGGAGTAAAATATGGAATCATCGTCTATGTATCGTGAAAAAACTCTGAATCAGATTTCCGAGAGCGATATCGGAAGGGAGATAAAGGCGGCCGGCTGGGTGGAAAATATCCGTGACCATGGCGGGGTGTCCTTTGTCGATTTAAGGGATATGTATGGTGTACTGCAGATTGTTATGAGAGATACTTCCTTATTAAAAGAAATCAGCAGAGAGGATTGTGTCAGCATTACAGGAAAGATTGAAAAGCGCGACGAGGAGACTTATAACCCGAAGATTCCTACAGGTACGATAGAAATGGAGGCGCACAGAGTTGAGATACTCGGAAAGGTATACAGGCAGCTTCCGTTTGAAATTGCTTCTTCCAAAGAGAGCAGGGAGGATCTGCGTCTGAAATACCGCTTTCTGGATCTTCGTAATCGTAAGGTTATGGATAATATGATTTTTCGCTCCCAGGTGATCAGTTTTCTGCGGGAAAAAATGACGCAGATGGGATTCATGGAGGTGCAGACGCCAATTTTGTGCGCATCCTCGCCGGAAGGGGCGAGAGATTATATCGTACCTTCCAGACATTATAAAGGGAGATTTTATGCGCTGCCTCAGGCGCCTCAGCAATATAAGCAGCTTTTGATGGTATCCGGAGTGGATAAATATTTTCAGATCGCGCCCTGTTTCAGAGATGAGGATGCAAGAGCGGACCGCTCTCCGGGCGAATTCTATCAGCTGGATTTTGAGATGAGCTTTGCTACCCAGGAAGATGTGTTTCGCGCAGGGGAAGAAGTGCTGACAGCCGCCTTTGAAAAGTTTGCACCGGAAGGGTATGAAGTGACGAAGGCACCCTATCCTGTAATCAGTTACCGGCAGGCTATGTTGGAATTTGGAACGGATAAACCGGATCTGCGCAACCCCCTTCGTATCATTGATTTGTCGGAGTTCTTCAGCCGCTGCAGCTTTAAGCCATTCCTGAAGAAAACTGTGCGTGCTGTTAAAATTCACGGCTATCAGTCCAAGGGATTCCATGAAAAGATGCTGAAGTTTGCAATGGGGATCGGTATGGCAGGGCTGGGATATCTGGAGGTACAGGAGGATCTGTCCTATAAGGGACCCATCGATAAATTCATTCCCGATGAGATGAAAGAGGAGCTGCGCGGGATTGCCGGTCTTGAAAAGGAAGACACGATCTTCTTTATTGCGGATAAACCGGATCGAGCCGCCCTCCTGGCCGGACAGATCAGAAACGAGCTTGGAAAGCGTCTTGATATCTGTGAAAAAAATGCTTATCGATTCTGTTTTGTCAATGATTTTCCCATGTTCGAGCGGGATGAGGAGACAAAGCAGATTGGATTTACCCATAATCCTTTTTCCATGCCTCAGGGGGGTCTGGAAGCATTGAATACGAAGGATCCTCTCGAGATCCTGGCTTACCAATATGATATTGTATGTAATGGCGTGGAGCTATCATCCGGTGCGGTCCGTAATCATAATCTGGAGATCATGATAAAAGCTTTCGAGATCGCCGGCTATGACGAGGAAGTACTGAAGCAGAAGTTTGGAGCTCTTTATAACGCCTTTCAGTTTGGAGCGCCTCCTCATGCAGGTATGGCTCCAGGGGTAGATCGTATGATTATGTTGCTGCGCAATGAGGAAAATATCAGAGAGATCATCCCATTCCCCATGAGCAGTACCGCACAGGATCTGATGTGCGGCGCACCCAATGAAGTGACGGAACAGCAGCTGAGAGAAGTTCATATCAAGGTGAGACAGTAGAAAAAGGCGGAGGAACATGAAATACCATAATAATATGAAAATTTTTATCGTGGGCGGCGGAGAGATCGGCAAAGCGCTTGCCGTATACCTCGCCCGGGACGGTTATGAAATAACAATCATTGACAGGGAAGAAAGTGTTGTCAACAGCATAGGTAATACGGTGGATGCCATCTGTTTCCAGGGAAACGGGGCATCCTTTGCCACTCTTAAGGAACTGAATGCAAATGAAGCGGATATATTTATTGCGGTTACAGATTCTGATGAGATGAACATTTTGAGCTGCCTGACGGCACATATGATGGGTGCCAAGCATACGATCGCCAGAATACGGGATGTTGACTATGCGGGACAAAATCGTTTTTACAGGGATAAGCTGGGACTTTCCATGACTATTAATCCGGATCTGGCTACGGCTATGGAGGTTTCGCGTCTGCTTCGATTTCCCCTTGCCACCCGCGTTGAGGTTTTTGCACGAGGCAGGGCGGAGCTGGTGGAGATGTCGGTGGGAGAAGGCTCACCACTGAATGAAAAATCATTGATTGAGATTGATCAGAATATGGGAATCAATCTTCTGATCTGCGCTGTAGTCAGGCAGGGCGAAGCTTTTGTTCCGAAAGGCGATACCGTGCTCAGAACCGGCGATATTCTTTATATGACCGGTGCGGCGGAGGAATTCAGAAAATCCTTCAAAAAGCTCAAGCTTCCGGTCAAGCCTCTCAAATCCGTTATGATTTCAGGAGGAGGACGGGTGTCCAGCTATCTGGCTGTGGCGCTTCTGCGGCAGGGGGCGAGAGTAACGATTGTGGAGAAGGATAAGAAAGTGGCGCAGACACTTTCGGAAGCTATACCGAAAGCATCTGTTATGCACGATGATACGCTGGCTTATTTCGATTCTATGTCATCCAGTGATATTGCCAATACGGATGCGTTTATCGCCCTTACAGAAAATGACGAATACAATCTGGTGGCCGCTATGTTTGCTGAATCCCAGGGAGTAGGCAAGGTGGTTTCCCGGATTAATGCAAAGTCAAGATTGAAGGTATTACCGCCGGGGAGCGGAATCTGTACGGTTTCCCGGGAGGATGTGGCAGTGGACCGGATCCTGGGGTACAGTCGTTCTCTGTTAAATGCCGAGGATAATGATGCGGTGGAATCACTTTATCGTCTGATGGACGGGAAGATAGAGTTTATTGAGTTCAAGATAGATGAAAATGATAAGAACCTGAATATTCCGCTGAAGAATCTGAAGCTGAAAAGAAATATACTGCTGGGATGTATCATGAGAGATACCAGAACCATCATTCCCAGAGGCGATGATATGCTTATGCCCGGAGATACGGCGCTGATAGCAACCATCAACAGGCAGATCGCCCGCCTGGAAGACATCTTTATTTCGTGAGGCGGGGAGGTTAAAATGTCATGAATAAGAGGATTATTATCAGTACCATAGGAAAGATTATATTTCTGGAAGCACTGTTGATGATACCGGCGCTTCTGATCTCTCTGATCTGCAGAGATGGAGACGCTTCCGGTTTTCTGGTTACGGTAATCCTGGCCGGAGCAGTGGGAATCGGACTCATGTCTGTGAGGCATTCCGCCCAGAAAATGAGCAGCCGGGATGGGTACTTTATTGTGGCTTCGGCCTGGATCATCATATCCCTGATCGGCGCGCTGCCGCTGTATCTGGGAGGCGGGTTCCCCAGTTACTGGAATGCTCTTTTTGAAATTGTATCGGGATTTACCACTACCGGAGCATCTGTTCTGAGTAAACCGGAGGAGCTGGGCCGCGGCGTGTTGTTCTGGAGAAGCTTTACGCACTGGATCGGCGGTATGGGTGTGCTGGTATTTTTAATGATGGTTATGCCTATGGAAAATGATAATTCCATGCATCTGGTACGCGCAGAAGTGCCGGGGCCAACAGCCGGAAAGCTGGTGCCCCGGATGAGAACCACTTCTTTCATCCTCTATGGTATTTACGGAGGGATGACACTGATCCTTGTGGCGCTTTTGTGTCTGTTTGGCATGCGGCCCTTTGACAGCTTCTGTATTGCCTTTGGTACAGCGGGAACAGGAGGATTTGCGGTATCTTCTGCAGGAATTGCAGGATATAACAGCCTGGCAATAGAGATTATTCTGGGTGTTTTTATGCTTTTATTCGGTGTGAATTTCAGTGTGTACCATCTGATTCTGCTGCGGAAATTCAGAGATGCCTTTTCCATGGATGAAGTCAAAATTTATTTTGCCATTGTGGCGGTGTCCACAGCAGCCATCGCGGGCAATATCATGAATTATGCGGGAGGCTTTGGAAAGGCATTGAGACAGTCTTTTTTTCAGGTATCCAGTATTATCACGACTACAGGCTTTGCTACAGCGGATTTTGAACAGTGGCCCGAGTTTTCCAAGCATTTGCTGGTATTGCTCATGGTGATTGGCGCCTGCGCCGGGTCTACCGGAGGCGGTATGAAGGTATCCAGGGTACTGATTCTGGTGAAATCTTTTGTGGCGGAGATTAAACAGATCATCAATCCCAAAGAGATGATCGCAGTCAGGGTAAACGGAAAGCCTGTGGACAAAAAGACTTTAAGCTCCACAAGAATTTATGCGGCGGCATATATGCTTCTGATTTGCGCCTTTACCCTGGCGGTTTCCATGGACGGGCTGGATTTTACCACCAATTTTACAGCAGTTTTATCCTGCTTTAATAACATCGGACCGGGACTGAATCTGGTCGGCCCCATGTCTAATTTCAGTGTCTATTCCGACTGGGCGCAGGCAATCCTGTCGATTGCCATGCTCACAGGAAGACTGGAGATCTTTCCCATGTTCCTTTTGTTTGCAAAGTCGGCGCATGACAGATGATTATCCTCAGAGCCGCTAAGCTTTTACGGATAAACAGGAAAAAAGCTCCCATCAGAGAGGTGAAAATCAAAACCTGCTCTGGGGGAGCTTATTTTTCAGATGAAATAAAAGGGCAGTCGGTAAAAGAAAATTAGTAATCCAGAGCCTTTTCTTCCCCGTTCATGACGCGCAGAGCGCCCTGGGCCAGAGCAAGAAGCTCATCTTCTCCCGGATAAACCGTAACAGGTGCAATAAAGCCTGCGCGTTCTTTCAGTCCTGCGATTACCACCTTGTCATAGGCAATGCCTCCGGTGATGATGATCTGGTCGATTTTTCCTTTCAGGACACAGGACATGGAGCCGATATTTTTGGCTACCTGCATGATGAAGGCTTCTCTGGTCTCTTCAGCCTTCTGATCACCGTTCTGGACCATTTTTTCTACATCGCGCATGTCGTTGGTTCCTACATAGGCATTGAATCCGCCGTTTCCGACCACCTTTTTGTAGACCTCTTTTTCGGTATATTTACCGGAAAAGCACATTTTAATCAGCGCGCCCGTAGGAACGGCGCCCGCTCTCTCCGGCGAAAAAGCGCCATCGCCATCCAGTGCATTGAATACGTCCACAACACGGCCCTTTTCATGAGCTCCTACAGAAACGCCGCCGCCCATATGAACAACGATAAGATTCAGGGAGTCATAAGGCTTATTCTGCTCTTTGGCATAACGCTTGGCCACAGCCTTCTGGTTCAGAGCGTGGAAAACGCTGGTACGGGGCAGTTCGGGAACGCCGGAATATCTGGAGATGGGCATCAGCTCATCCACTACAACAGGATCTACGATGTAAGAAGGAACGCCAATAGAATCTCCGATTTCCCGGGCAAGAATACCGCCCAGGTTGGAGGCATGCTGTCCCTGGACTCCAATTTTCAGATCGTTGAGAAGATCATCGCTTACCGCATAGGTGCCGCCCGGAATAGGCTTTAACATACCGCCGCGTCCCACAATTACCTGAAGGGAGTTGATGTCAAACGCCTTTTCTTTCAGAAGATCAAGAATGATCTGCTTGCGGAAATCCTTCTGATCAACGATGGAGGCATAGCTGGCGATCTCTTCCGTGGAATGGCGGAGCGTTTCTTCGAATAAAAGGGTCTCATCCTCAAATACACCGATCTTGGTGGAGGTGGAACCGGGGTTAATAATTAAGCTTTTAACAGACATGGATAGGTCCTCCTATTATTAGTTCCGTATGTGTCCACGAAATCCCCCGTGGTCTGGGAAGATTTCCTGCCGCATGCTGCATCATGAAATCTTCCCGGGGATTTCGGGACACATACTGAGTATTAGTTCCGTATGTGTTCTCGCAATCCCCTGTGATCTGGAAAAATTTCCCGCCGCCTTCAGCGCCGTGAAATCTTTCCGGGGATTTCGGGACACATACTGAGTATTAGTTCCGTATGTGTCCACGAAATCCCCCGTGGTCTGGGAAGATTTCCTGCCGCATGCTGCATCATGAAATCTTCCCGGGCATTACGGAACACATACTGATTATTAGTTCAGGTTGTGTAAATTCAGCGGTCCTGCGCCATGGCGTGGGCTACTACCGCGCCTAAGGCAATGGAATTTACTTTGGTCTCAAAGTCGTCGGAACGGGAGGTTAAAATAACGGGAGCTTTGGTTCCTGTGAGGATATTTCCGTTGATGACTTTGGCGGTGTGTACCAGGCATTTGTAAACCAGGTTGCCGGCGTGAATGTCGGGGAAAAGAAGCACATCGGCATCACCCTGAATGGCTCTGTCTGTGGCACCTTTGTGTTTGGCGGCTTCAGGATCGATGGCGAGGTCAAGGGATAAAGGACCGTCTACGATGCATCCTGTGATCCGGCCATCTTTATTCATCTGCGCCAGTTCGCCGGCTTCTACGGTGGCGGGCATCTTGGGATTGATCACTTCCACAGCGGCCAGAGGAGCGATCTTGGGATTTTCAATGCCGCAGGCTCTGGTGATTTCCAGTGTATTGTTGATGATATGTACTTTGTCCTCCAGGGTAGGGTAGGGAATGAAAGCCACGTCGGTGAGGAAGAGCAGATGGTCGATCCCCTCAATATCAAACACACATACATGAGATAAAGGCTTGCCGGTACGGAGACCCACTTCCTTGTCCAGAACGCTCTTTAAAAAGCCCTTGGTATCAATAAGGCCTTTCATGTACATATCGGCTTTTCCGTCATGAACCAGCTTGACGGCAGTGAGAGCAGCTTCTGTCTTGTCCTCAACATTGATGATTTCAAAACCGTCCAGATTCATGTCAAGGGAAGCGGCGATTTCCCGGATCTCCTTCTCATTTCCTACTAAGATAGCGTCAGCAATCTTCCGTTCTTTGGCAGCCTTAACAGCCTCCAGTACGGCGGAATCCTGAGCTACGGCTACGGCTACTTTTTTGGTGCCGTATTCATTGACCTTGGCGATCAAGTCCGCGAATGTTTTACTCATTTGTTTCACCTCTTATAATTGATTTTCATGGGATTTAAGTGATAAACACATCGTTAAAATAATAACACTGTTTTAGAGAAAAAGCAATATTGCAAAGGCGGATTTCTGCCGGATCCAATAGGGGGCTGTCAGAATAGTAACTATGGTCATTCGGCCGAAAATATGGTAAACTCAAATTCAGAGTATCTCATGAAAAAGAGACAACAGAAGGGAAATTTCACATATGCATCCAATATCATCTCTATTCTTATCACAATCCTATCAGGACGCATGGGCGGATTACAGTCGTTCACTGATCCGGCCCCAGTTCGTACATTGGGATTATGTGATCCTGACAGCGTCAAATGATCAGCAGGCAGAAGGCTTTAAGGCGCAGCTTGCAGAAAGAGAAAAGGCGGGCGCGCTCCCGTTACAGACAAAATTTGCCGTAGTTCCGGATCCGGGCGGAAAGCGTGTGGGAAGTGGAGGCGCTACTCTGGGGGTCCTTAAATATGTCGCGGAACAGGTCGGAAGCGGTGATTTCGGGGGACTGCGCATTCTGGTGATTCATTCCGGAGGAGACAGCAAGAGGGTTCCTCAGTATTCTGCGCTGGGTAAGCTGTTTTCACCTGTACCCCATGAACTTCCGAATGGGAGATCTTCTACATTGTTTGATGAACTGATGATTGCCATGGCGACGGTGCCTTCCCGTGTCAGGGAGGGGATGCTTCTGCTCTCGGGGGATGTTCTTCTGCTTTTTAATCCCTTGTTGATTGATTATTCCGGTAAAAACGCAGCGGCGATTTCCTTTAAAGAAAAAGTAGAAATAGGGAAAAACCATGGCGTTTTTCTGCGGGGAGAGGATGGAAACGTCAGAAGATTTCTGCACAAGCAGACGGTGGAGGCTTTGCGGGACTATGGTGCGGTCAATGAACAGGAATGTGTGGATATTGACACGGGAGCCGTTATTTTTTCCAGGGAAATGCTGAATGCACTTTATTCTCTGATTTCAGAGAACGGGGAGATTTGTAAGGAGCGGTTTGAGCGTTTCGTTAATGAAAAGGCGAGGCTGTCTCTTTATGGCGATTTTCTCTATCCGCTGGCGGAGGATTCCACGCTGGAAGATTTTTATAAAGAAAAGCCCGAAGGGGACTATTGTGAGGAATTAAAGGCGGCGAGATGTGCGGTCTGGAAAGTGCTGCGCCCTTTTCGCATGAAGCTTCTGCGGCTTGTTCCCGCAAAGTTCATTCATTTCGGGACTACCGCGGAAATTCTGGCGCTTATGAGCAGTGGCGTGGAGGATTATAAGGATCTGGGGTGGAGCAGGCAGGTGGGAAGCAGCTATGAGAGCCAGGCGGCGGGATACAACAGTGTTCTTTCCAGTTATGCACAGTGCGGGAAGGACTGTTATCTGGAGGTAAGCTATGTCCATCACGGTGCAAGGATCGGCGATCATGTACTGCTTTCCTATATCGATGTGCGGGATGAGATTATTCCATCTAATGTGGTGGTGCATGGTCTGAAACAGAAGGACGGCAATTTTGTTGCGAGAATATACGGAACAGGAGACAATCCAAAGGGCCATGTGAAGGAAGTATCCTTCTTAGGGCACCCTTTCCGGGAATTTCTGGAAAAAAATGATATACGGGAGGAAGAACTCTGGCTGGAAAATGAGGAACATACTTTATGGAATGCAAGGCTTTATCCGGCCTGTGCATCCATAAAAGAAGCGTTGCATGCATCCCTGAATCTGTATGATATGGCACAGGGAAAAGGGAATGCGGCAGCCTGGAGAAATACGAAGAGAAAGAGTCTCTGCTCCGGCTTTAACGAGGCGGACCCCTATGCCCTGATTGCCTGGGAGAAGCGTATGGGAGAGCTGGTACAGATGGACAGACTTTCCAAGATGATTCAGAGGGGCGCAAGGGCCAGAGAAGGTATGGATGTGCTGAAGACCAGAGAGCTTTCGCCGGTTCAGGCGGAATGGTTCGAAAAGCATTTGAGCAAGGCGGATTTCAGCGAGCGGATACGGCTGCACTATTATGTGGGAACAGCCCTGGGAAATTCCAAAGGGGATGAACAGGTAGCAGAGTGTTTTCGAAAGATCGGCCAGGCGGTTATGGAGGCCACACTGGAGGATCTGAAGGTGAATGAAAGCTGCCGTATTGTATCGGACAGATATGAAGTACATCTTCCTCTCAGGGTTAACTGGGGAGGCGGATGGAGCGATACGCCGCCTTATTGCAATGAAAAGGGAGGAACGGTGCTGAACGCCGCCATATTGCTGAACGGAAGCAGACCGGTAGAAGTCATACTGGAGAAAATTCCGGAAAAGAAGATCATTTTTGACAGCCGTGATATGGATGTACACGGAGAATTTGATACAATAGAGCTCCTGCAGCAGACAGGAGATCCTTATGATTCTTTTGCCCTGCAGAAAGCGGCGCTTCTGGCCTGCGGGATCCTTCCCATAAAGGGTGGAAATCTGGATGAGATCCTGACCCGCATGGGAGGCGGCTTTCTCATGCGCTCTGAGGTAAGAGGAGTACCCAAGGGGAGCGGCCTGGGAACCAGCAGTATTCTGGCCGCTGCCTGTGTGAAAGCGCTGCTTGAATTTACCGGTATTGAATATGGGGAAGAACAGCTCTACAGTACAGTTTTGTGTATGGAACAGATTATGTCTACCGGCGGCGGGTGGCAGGATCAGGCAGGAGGCATTACGGATGGCATTAAGTATATGACGACCATGCCTGGAATCAGACAGGATATTAAAGTACATCATATTCAACTTGATCCGGAGACAGAAGAGGAGCTCAAGTCAAGGTTTGCTTTGATTTATACAGGGCAGCGCAGGCTTGCAAGAAACCTTCTCCGGGATGTGGTGGGGAATTATATTGGCAATGAGCCGGACACTGTGTATGCATTAAATGAGATACAGAAAGTGGCGTCTCTGATGACCTTTGAACTACGGCGCGGTCATGTGGATGATTTTGCAAAACTGCTGAGTGAACACTGGGAGCTTTCCAAGAAGATTGATAAGGGCAGTACCAATACGTTGATCGATCAGATCTTTGACAGTATTTCAAATCTGATCGATGGGAGGATGATCTGCGGTGCAGGAGGAGGCGGTTTCCTGCAGGTAATCCTGAAAAGGGGGGTAAGCAGACAGGATGTGCATGACCGGCTCAAGGAAGTGTTTCAGGACAGCGATATCGACGTGTGGGACTGTGAACTGGTATAAGAAAAATACGGTCCAGGAACTGTGATAGGACGAACAGAGCCCGGCATAGATTGTAAAAACAACTATGCCGGGTATTTTAATTATGAAAAGAAAGCTGGAAATGCTCAGACAAAAGATAAGGATCTTTCCGCCTAGGACAAAAGATCAGAGCGGAGAGGAATATGCCAGAGAAAAACTGGTTTTGGGATTTAAATACGGAGTATTTGCACTGACAGCCTTTGCCATTCTGCGGGGAATCCTGCTGGTAGGAGGCGCCAGCGTGACGGTGAGCAGCAGCGTGGATGGACGGGAACTTCCTGTTTACTGTGTGGATACACCGGAGAAGAAGATTGCGCTCAGTTTTGATGCAGCGTGGGGGGATACCTCCTTGATGGAGACCGGCGCGCCAAAACCCGGAATATCGGTTGTTCTGAAAAAAAACAAATAAATAGTGACAAAAGAATGATTTTGTTGCATAATTTGTAAGTAAAAGGTTTTTTTAGCCGAATGAGGTATCAGAACATTTGGAGGGCAAGGTGAACTTGTTCGCCTTGCAAATATTGTGCTGACACCCAAATTTGCAGGTGTTGGCAGCATGGGGGATTTATATGGAAGCTAAGTATTATGAAATGAATATCGCCGGATGTATCAGAAGGCTGCCCCGGGTGAGGATCACGGACAAGATGGAAATTGCCAGTTTTGTGCTTCTGGGAGATGCTGAACTGGTGATAAAGGCGGCGGATGCGTTGGTAAAACGACTTCCCAGGGTGGATTATCTGATCACGGCGGAGGCCAAGGGAATTCCTCTGGTACAGGAGATGGCACGTATTCTGGGAATGAAGCGTTACTTTGTGGCGAGAAAGAGCGTTAAACCCTACATGACCGATCCTTTTGTCACGGAGGTCTATTCTATCACCACGCAAAAGAAACAGATTCTGTGCCTGGATAAGGAAGAAAGCGACATGATCCGGGGGAAAAAGATTCTGATTGTAGACGATGTGATCAGCACGGGGGAATCTCTGAAGGCCATGGAGTCTCTGGTGGAAAAAGCCGGAGGAGAGCTGATGGGGAAAGCGGCTGTCCTGGCGGAAGGGGATGCGGCGAAGCGTAAAGACATCATTTATCTGGAGCCCCTGCCGGTATTTCCGGTGACCGTGTCCAGATAGATAAACCGGGAGAAATGCGAAGTGGATTATAAAGTAAATGATATCAGTTATAAATATGCGTCCGGCGGAAAAGAGGTTTTAAGGCACGTGAACTTTTCCATTGAGCAGGGGAAGGTTACGGCAATAGTGGGTCCCAGCGGCTGTGGAAAATCCACTCTGGTTCAGATTTTCAGCCAGGTGATTCCGAAGCTTCTGGCAAACGGAGAGCTTGCGGGCAGCTTTGACGTACCGGATAAGACGCTAGTCAGCGTGGTCAGCCAGTCACCGGAGAACCAGCTGTTTGGATATGGAGTGGAGGACGCCATTGCCTTTGGCATGGAAAATATGGGACTGTCCCAGGAGGAGATCGCAGAGAGGATGGATTATGTCCTGGATCTGCTGAGTCTCCAGTATCTGAGAAGCAGAAGCGTGGCGACTCTTTCCGGCGGACAGCGTCAGGCGGTCTGTATCGCCTCTGTTCTTGCCATGGAACCGGATATCCTGATCATGGACGAGCCGGTCAGTTCCCTGGATCCCAATGGCAAGCGGATGGTACAGAATATATTAAAACAGCTGAGGGCCAACGGCAACACGACGGTGCTGGTGGACAACAATCTGGTATGGTCGGCAGGAGTTGTGGATCATGTAATCGGCCTTCTGGATGGCGAGAAGGTGTTTGACGGCACCAGGGATGAATTTTTCAGAGACTTTGCCCTGCAGGAAAAGCTGGGAGTGATTATTCCTCAGGAGGTGGAGATTTACAGGCAGCTTTCTGCCCATATTCCGGAACTGGAGCTTTTCTACACGGTGGAAGAGGGAAAGAAGCAGTTGGAGAAACTGATCGGTAGAAAGGAGTCTGATATCGGAGGTCTGGAAGAAGAAAAGAAGGAGACTGTGGTCAGTGTGCATAATCTGAGCAAAACCTTCGAGGACGGCTTCCATGCCCTGACCGATGTGAATGCCAATATAGCAGAGGGGAAGATTGTGGCGATTCTGGGGCAGAACGGCTCCGGAAAAACAACGTTTGTCAAGCATTTAAATGGTCTTTACAAGCCCACGGAGGGGGATGTACGTTATAGAGGGAGTTCTATCATCCATAAGACAGTAGCGCAGATTTCCAGAAACATTATTCTGGTGTTCCAGCACCCGGAACACATGCTTTTTGAGGAAACCGTGGAGAAAGAGCTGAGCTTCTGTGCCCGCATGCAGCAGGTGCCTTTTACCCCGGAGCAGCTGGAGGAGGTTCTTAAGACTTATCATATGGAGGAGGACAGGGAAACGTTTCCGCTGAATCTGTCCATGGGCAAAAAGCATATGCTGACCATTCTTTCCGTTCTGTTTTCCAGTGCGGATGTCATCATTCTGGACGAGCCCACCCTGGGGATGGACGGATTCCTGATCCGGGAGCTGAAAGCGATGCTGGAAAAGCTTTCTGCGGAAGGAAAAACGGTGGTCATGATCAGTCATGAGATTCCGCTGGTGTTCCAGACGATGGATGAAGCGATTATCCTGAATCAGGGGAAAAAGATATTTGAGGGTTCCAGAGAAGCACTCGCCCGCAGGAGCGATATCTTCGAACATATCAACATTCAGCTCCCTGCAGTGGTACAGCTTTCCAGGGATCTGGGCTTTTCGAAAATCTGCTATAATGTAGAGGAATTTGCTGCTATGGTAATGGAAAGGCGAGGTGCATAAGATGGACTATTTACAGTATGTGGATACGGATTCGCTGCTTCACCGTCTGGATCCCAGAACAAAGTTTGCTTTTTTCCTGGTGATGGCAGTCGTGACCAGCGTTATCAAGTCAGGGGTGGCGCTGCTTTTTCTGTTTGCCTTTTTTATCGCTTTGTGGTGTACATGCAGGATTCCCAAATATATTCTTATTCTGGCGGGAAAATTGAAGGTGCTTCTGGCGTTTATTTTTCTGCTGTGGCTGATTCTGGGGCTGTTTGAGCCTCCGGTGGTGGAGAAAGGTCCCATCTTCTTTCAGACAGTCCTTCCCTTTGTGAACGGACAGAGTATTCATCTGTGCTTTGACTGGTACGATTTGTACAAGGGAGCGGTGTATGCTCTTCGTATCTTCCTGATGATCTCTTCCTTTTATACGGTCATTCTGACCACCAACTTCAGTGAGATCATCCTGGGTCTGCAGAAGTGGAAAATTCCGTATGCCCTGGCTTTTGGCATAGGCCTGGTGTTTCAGATTATTCCCATGATCATTACGGAGCTGAAGGCGATTATGGAAGCCCAGAGCTCCAGAGGTCTGGAGATCGAAGAATGCGGCTGGGCCACCAAGATCAGGAATTATGTTACCTTTTCACTGCCTCTTTTGTTCCGCGTCATGAGCAAGGGACAGGCCATTTCTCTGGCGATGCACTATTATCAGCTGGATTTCTCTGTCCGCCGCACCGCTTATAAGGGAATCAAGGCAACGGCCTACGATGCGTGGTTCATTATTGCCAACGCGGTGACCATCGTGATCACCGTTATATTGCGTTTATACTTTTATATTCCTGTATAAAAAAAGGTTCGTGTCAGCGCTGCATCCGCGAACCGGCGGACCATAAGGGATCCTGTGATAAAGCAGCGCAGAAATGAGGGAAGTATTTATGATCAAAAAATGGGAAAACATGACAAGAGATGAAATCGCGGCGCTGGACAAGGACAAATCTATTGTTCTTCTGCCAACTTCCGCCACGGAGCAGCACGGCGCTCATCTGCCGGTGGGGACTGATGCCATTATTCTTTCCACACTGGTGGACCGGATGGTGGAAAATTGTGTATTTGAGGAAGGCAATCTGATCTTTGCCCCGCAGCTGAATGTGGGAAAGAGCAATGAGCATATGGGGTTTGCAGGTACTATCACTTTTAAGAGCCAGACCTATTATTCTCTGCTCCATGATATCGCCGACGCCATCACGGCCAGCGGGTTCAAAAAGCTGGTGCTCTTTAACAGCCATGGAGGAAATACGGATATGCTGAACCTGATCAGCCGCGATCTGCGGATTGATCTGGGGCTGGATGTGTTTGTATTTGACTGGTGGTTTACCCCCTTCTGGAACGATGGCCTGAAAGGGCTGCAGGAGTCAGGTAAATATGGCGTATTCCATGCCTGCGAGCTGGAAACCTCGCTGATGCTGGCGGCAAGGCCGGAAACCGTTCACATGGAGCTGGCCGTGGACGAGGAGCCGGCGGAGTGCTTCAGGGGCGATAAGTATGTAACGGTGTTTGGTCCCGTCAATGCGGGCTGGAAGACGAAAGATGTGACACAAAGCGGCGTGATCGGCGCACCCACTTATGCCACAGCTGAAAAAGGTCAAAAGCTTTTTGACTATGCGTGCAAAAAGCTTATTGATATATTACATGAGATAGTTGAAATCAACTATTGAGAAACCATGCTTAAAGCCGCAGGAGCGGCAGAAATGAGGAGGAAGAGATGAATAAGAAGTTTACCTTTGTCAACATTATTTTCTTTGTAGTGTTCGGTGTGCTTACGGGCGTGCTCTGGGCTTATCTGTGCCCGATTCCGCTGATTCCGGGTGCCGTTCACTTCAGGACATTTGCATTCATCATTGTGGTGATCGGCTATCTGTTCGGACCGGTAACAGGGTTCTTTTCCGGGTATATCGGAACCATTGTGTGGGCGCTGCTGTCCGGGAACTTCATTCCCCTGCATTCTCCCCTGACGGATGGCATCAGCGTAGGGCTTTCAGCGGCTCTGCCGGCATTGATCCATTTGGGGAATGGCAAAAAGGATCTGCTGGAGTTGATTGAAAATAAGGGTAAATTCATTGGCGTCAGTTTATTCTGGAGTGTTCTGTTTGGCATCCTGATGATCCTGACCACCAGTATTTCCCTTTCCTACTTCACCGGGCTGGAGTACAGCTACTGTGTGATCTGGATCGGCATTGCGGATGTGGTGCCTATTGCGCTGACACCCTTCGTGGTGCTTCTGCTGGCAAAGAGGATGAAGAACATCAGAAACATTGTGCCTTATATCTAAGCTGGCTTTGAAAATCAGGTAAAAAAGAAGATACTTTCTGACAGAGGTTGGGAGGTATCTTTTTTTATGCGCAGGCCCGCATAAGGAAATTTGCTGCTAACGCAGCATGCGGGCCGCGCGCGAGTAGGGGAAGATAAACCTTCCCTACTCGATTGCGCACGGATACCCAGAGGAAAAATGTCAGCAAAAGCTGACGGGTGCCCGGTGCGCGAGTAGGGGGAGATAGCTCTTCCCTGCTCGATTGCGCAGGCCCACAAAAGGAAGTTTGCCGCTGAAGCGGCGTGTGGGCCCTGCGCGCAGGGGTGTAGGAGAGGTTATTTCGCACCATGTATTCTGCATATATATAGTAAAAATCTGATCTGCAGTATGAGTCAGGCAGAAAGGATGGGATATGTCAGAAAGAAAGACACAGTATACCGTTATCAGGGAATATGAGAATCGTTATGGGCAGGAAGAATTGCTCCGGCGTCTGATCCGCCTTCATATCCGGAAAGAGTATGCGGAGAGCGGCAGGAACCTGAATGGCGAGGTAAAGGAAGATGCGAAATAATGCAGTGGTCGGCAGGGACAGGGATAAAGAAAGCGCTCGGCTGAGTACAGCACTGTACATCCGGCTCTCGAGGGAAGATGAGGAGGGGGTGGAAAGCCTCAGTGTGTCCGGCCAGCGTTTGTTACTGACGGAATTTATAAACGGACGGGGGGATCTGCGTCTGTATGATACGTACATAGATGATGGCTATACGGGGACAAATGTCAACCGGCCCGGTTTTCAGAGAATGCTCCGGGACATTGAAGACAAAAGGGTACAGTGCGTGGTCGTTAAGGATCTGTCCAGACTGGGCAGAAATATGCCGGAGGTTTCCAGATATATAAATGAGTATTTTCCTGAAAAAAGAGTCCGTTTCATAGCCGTAAATGATGAGGTGGATAAAGGTTATTCTGATATGGATACCGATGCGGACCTGATGATCGACTTCAAGAATCTGTTCAACGGATTTTATCCGAGAGATATCTCCAAAAAGGTTCGCTCCACCTTCAGAAGTAAGCAAAACAGCGGACAGTTTATCGGCGCTTTTGCAGGTTTTGGCTATGTCAAGTCGCCGGAGAATCACAATAAACTGGAAATTGACGAGTACGCAGCCGCTATTGTAAGGCGTATTTTTGACATGTATATCGGGGGAACGGGACAGAACACGATTGCAAAAATATTGAATGAGGAGAAGGTGCCGTGTCCTTCGGAGTACAAGAGGCAGTGTGGGCTGAAGTATCGCAACGGCAATCGTCTCGGCACTACCTCTTATTGGACATACGCTGCCATAAGAAATATTTTAAGAAACGAATACTATATCGGCAATACGGTACAAAACAAGAGCTTCAGACAGATGGGTAAAAAAAAGGCGGTGAATCTGCCGAGGGAAAACTGGATCATTGTAGAGAATACCCATGAGCCAATTATTGACAGGGATACCTGGAATAAGGTGCAGCATCTGTTGGAATGTAATACCAGGCAGACCAATTTTACAGAAAATATTCATCTGTTTGCAGGCTGTCTGAGATGCGGAGACTGTGGCCGGGCCATGGTCAAAATCAGGCGCCGGGATGCAAACGTCTTTAACTGCGGCAGCTATAACCGGTATGGAAAGAAAATCTGTACCAGTCACAGCATTACGGAGAGGGAACTGGAAGAAATCGTGTTACATGACCTGAACCGGATCATCAGCGCTGCAGAGAATAGGGATCGTCTGATCGAAGAGGAGACAAAAAAGGCTAAAAAGGACAGTACAGATTTAAGAGAGAATATGCCTGCCCTTCAGGCAGAGATTAACCGCCTGATACAAAAGAAGGAATCTGCCTACGAGGATTATTCAGATGGCCTTATCACAAAGGAGGAATATATAAAATACAGGGATAAGTATGAACAGAAGATTGCGGTTCTCCGACTGAAAATGGATAAGTCAGACCGGACCGGAAGCAGGCTTTTTGCAGAAAATCAATGGATGAAAGATCTGCGGCAGGGAAAGCTGCATCATCTTGACAGAGAAACCGTGGTTGAAATGGTATCTACGATCTACATTTATGAAGACCATACCGTGAAAATGGTCTATTATTTTTCAGACACGATGTGAGCAGATAAACGAATTGCCTGCCTGTCGTATTTTACAGGCGGTGCCTGCTTCCATCAGGATACAATTCCCGTGGGGGAATGAAGATACTTCTAAAATTCTGGAGATTTTGAAAAAACATGACGTGCATGTCACTTTTTTTATGACGGGGGGATGGGTGGAAAGCTACCCGGACGATGTAAAGGCGATCCTGGCAGCAGGCCATGATCTGGGCAATCACAGTGAAAACCACAAAAATATGAGCCAGCTCTCTGACAGCGAGAAAAAGGAGGAGCTGATGAAGGTACATACCAAAGTGCAGGAGCTGACCGGCTATGAGATGTTCCTGTTCAGGCCGCCCTACGGAGACTATGACAACGCGGTGGTGAATGTGGCCAGGGACTGCGGATACTATACCATCCAGTGGGATGTGGATTCTCTTGACTGGAAGGATTACGGTGTGGACTCCATCATCAAAACGGTAACTCAGCACAAACATCTTGGGAACGGAAGTATTATTCTCTGCCACAACGGAGCAAAATACACGGCCCAGGCTCTGGATACCCTGATTGCCACGCTGAAAAATGAGGGGTATACTTTTGTCCCGATTTCAGAATTGATTTACAGGGAGAAGTACCATATGGATCACGAAGGACGGCAGATAAAAAATTAGCCTGCCGGTATAAGTGAAAGCATCTGTCGTCGTGGCGATAGAAACTGTTTATTGCCGCAAGAGTCAATGCCCCGCCTCTTCTGGTGCCTTAAATTCCATGCTGTTATTTTGAGGCGGGGTTATTGACTTTTTCATTCCAACACTCGTAATAATTCATATAAATTACAAATGCTTTTCTCATTCATCTCTGTACGCTGTATCCGAATAAATTTGCAATTAGCATTTATTGCTGTTTTTCTGTCTTTTTCTTCATCTCCAATAAAAATCAACTTTGTAATGGGAAATGAGAATCTTTCAGAAATCATTTGCAAGCCTTTGCAGTTCGGTTTCCTGTATCCCGCAACAGAAGAGGAAACATAATAATCAAGATAGCCCAAAAGTTCTGAGATGTCCCGCCTGAAAATATCATCAGGCATTGCGCTGGGTAAATCTGTCAATGCCGCTATGGTATAACCTTTTTCTTTCAGTGTTTGTAACACATTTATTGTTTCCGGATATATTTCCGCTTTTAGTCGTAATCCACTCCAAAAAGTTTCTATACAGCTTTGAACAGGAATATCCATATGCCAATGTTCTAATATTTCTGTAAAAATATATTCCTCTGAATATTCGACCTCCCTGTAATGAATTCTCGGATTAAATTCTTTTAGCATTTGAAACGATTTTTCAACCATCTCTTGTGAAACAGGGTACCTGAATTTTCGTATAATTTCTTCAAATCCCTTATAATAAAAATCCTCCCATGAGTGAGGCATTCCTGCATACTGCATTAATGTTCCGCCCAAATCAAAAACTACAACTTGCAAAATTTTATCGCATCTCCCGTTTCTAAATTTTTTCTGGTAAATTGCATAAATACAGTTTGTGCAATAGATGTATTTCGCTCTCAGACGCCGAAGACTTATCCACTTATATTATATGGAAATTCCAGCCAGAAAACAATCTATTATTATTCTCTGTCGCAACGGAGCCAAATACACGGCTCAGGCTTTGGATACCCTGATTGCCACGCTGAAGAATGAAGGGTATACTTTTGTCTCAATTTCAGAATTGATTTACAGGGAGAAGTACATTCGAAGAAATCCAATACCCAGGAGAGTGACATTTTTTATTCATTTGCATGAATTACATTGATTTTTTGAACGATGTTCAGTATAATATATTTTGAACATTGTTCAGGAGGCGCGTGTATATGGATAATAAAGAAATAATAATACAGGCAGCGATTGCGCTCATCGAAGAAAAAGGCGAAGATTTAGATACCGTCACTGTCCGTGAAATATCTAAAAAGGCAGGCGTTGGGTTAGGTCTTGTGAATTATCATTTCGGGAACAAGGATAAACTCATGGAACTATGTGTTGAGCGTATCATAAACGGGATTGTTGAGCAATTTAAGAGTATTCGGGAGAAAACGGAGGTCTTTACACCTTTTGAAAAATTAGAATATCTGGGAAACATGACGTTAGATTTTCTGTTCGAGCATTATGCAGTTTCCAGAATTTCAGCGCTTACCGACATGAAAAATCCGAAGCCGGACGACAACACTCACAGGACCTACGCTGCATATCTTCCGCTTGTCGCTGCCTGCCGTCCTGATTGGGATGAACTTACTGTAAAAAGAAAAACTTTTTGCCTGATCTCGGTTATGCAGCAGACCTTTCTTCGGTATGAAATGACACAGGAGATACTTGCGATTGATTTGAGCCAAAAAGAAAACCGCAGGGCGTGGCATACACAGATTTTACATGATATTTTGGAGGTATAAGGATGAACATAACGGTTATAAACGGAACAGAAAAGCACGGTGTGACCTATCGGTTAAAAGAAATGTTTTTAGCCGCTTTCAGGGATCGTGCGGACATTACGGAATATTATCTTCCGAAAGACTGTCCCCATTTCTGCAGGGGCTGTGTAAGCTGTACGATCAAAGGCGAAAACACCTGCAAAGACGCAGAATATATTGTAAAAATTGACAGATCGCTTTTGGAAGCAGATTTAATAGTAATGACCTCTCCTGCCTATGTGTTTCACACTACGGGGGCTATGAAAGCGCTTCTCGACCATTTGGTCTACCGTTGGCTGCCCCACCGTCCGGCTCCCGAAATGTTTGGGAAACGGGCAGTGATTATTACGCAGTGTTTAGGCGCAGGAGCAAAATCCGCGGCAAAGGATATAAAGCACAGCTTATCCTGGTGGGGAATTTCTGAAATCGAAATTTTCACCGGTGCGTTGATGGGCGATATTGTCTGGGAAAGACTTTCCGAAAAGAAGCGGTCAGAACTGACCCAAAAAGTGAAAAAGCTCTCTCATAAGTCTGCGCAGACAGATTATACAAAACCCGCACACACAAATTTGATTACGAAACTTAAGTTTTCCGTTTGCCGTTTGATGCAGCAGAAACTACATAAAAATGACCCTGAATATCTCGATGGAAAGTATTGGGCTGAGCAAGGCTGGCTTGGCAAAGCCAGACCGTGGAAACAGCTTTAAACAGGAGTCACCGGATTGGCTGCAATTTTTAAGTCTGCCATTCTATTGCCAATGTCGCTCTTAACAATCTCACTTCCATATGTATCCTCCGCATGAGTTTTACAGTGAATCCGGTCCGTATCAGCTATTATACTGGAGGAATGCAAAGCTGTTCCCCTAAGACTTCCATAACTTTTTCAAGCTTATTTTGATAGTGACTTTTACTTCTTGCAGATAATTTTTGAAAACTTCTAAGCAGTTTATCTCTTACAAATTCCTTACCCTCTTCAATCCCCATCCCTCTTTGAACATAAGCTAAATACAACAAACTTGGCAGACTGTCAAAATGTGAAATTGCATCGGCATCAGCAACGCATAATTCCTCAAGACTATTTCTTTCAAGAGTTATACTTCCTCTATGGTTTTGAATACACTTTTGCACCACTGAAATTTTTTTGTCATCATAGCCATATTCTTTTAGAATACGATATGCCATTTCTGCTCCATGTATATGATGAAATTCATACAGGCTATAGTCTGTAATAGATGCAATATCATGTAACCAAGCCGCAATCATAACAATTTCCTTATCCGCCCCATATTCTTCTGCCAGAATTTCTGCATTTTTTACCACTGCCACAATATGATAATAACACCCTATACCAAACTTATTTGTTTCTTTTTGGCATCTGTTATATATTTCCAGTTGTAAATTCTTCAAAATATCTATTCGCATAGTTTCATCCCTGTAAATCCGATTGCGTAAGCGTTGCTTTCTATTTTTTCATCATGACCTCCTTAATTTCAGATAATCACATCTCGCAAATAATCCCCAGTTCTCATACGTAACTGTTTTTAGCTCTCCCAAATGCGAATAATCATTCAGTCGGACCACCTGACTGGTATGACTTTCCTTATCCCAGATAAGTTCTGTCAACGCAGTATTTTCCATCCAATTTAAATAGTTTATATCTTCATCGGGCCGATTCAAAAGCACATTCGTCAGTACTCTTAACGTTATGCCATGAGACACAATGACAATGTTTTCCCTATCGTCTTTTTTCTCCAGATAGTCCTCAATAAATACGTTACACCGCTTTTTAACATCCGGATATGATTCGCCGTCCGGTGCCTGAAGCAGTGATAATTTTTCATCCAAATCTATCTCCGGGTACTTTTGACGGCGTTCTTCCCATGACAGTCCTTCAAGCAATCCGAGATCCACTTCTTTCAGACATGCAGTTTCGACCGTTTCAGCATCTTCCTGGCCGATGCAGCATAAAATTTCCCATAAAGTCTGTCTGGCCCTTGCAAGGGAGCTGCAATATGCGGATATGGATTTTCCCTTCAATTCCTCACAAAGCTTCTGCCCTATACGCCGTGACTGGGCCACTCCTTTTTCTGTCAATCCAAAATCCGTAGTCGATATTATTTTCCCCCTTGTATTACCATGGCTTTCTCCATGACGTATCAGATAAATCCTCATTTTTTACCCCATTTCTGCGCTGCTTTGTTGCACATATCGAGTTTGTGGCAAGCAACGCGCAGACACAAATCTCGCGATTGAAAATTTTAATTTTCAATCTTCCTCCCTGCCTGCCATATGTGCTGTATTACCTGTTATCATATTTACTAAAAAATTACTTTTTTATTTTTTCAATCACACAGGTATGGGGTTTGTTCGGGTTATTTTTGTCGTAATTTACACCGACAAGTAGTATCTCCCCCACATAACCTTCAAATTCTCAAAAAGTCATAACTTCCGCCCATCCGCCGACACTCATGGCATTCTCAAATTCTTCAGCAATTTCCTTATTGGGAATAAAAGCTGCCTTGTTCTCTGAATCATATCCAAGGTATCCCAGATGAATGAGCAGTGTCAACACATCATCCTTCGTCTTTAAATTGCGCATATCATTCTGGAAGCTGTTCGTATTGACTTTTATATATCCGCCGCCCAGCATATGCACGATATCCGACCGCAATCCGTCAAAATCCATATCCATATAAACTTTCAACGCTTCATAAGTCTCGGTAGCTGTCCAATAATTTGAATAATCCTGACAGCTCATTGCTTCCACAACGGACTTCGGATTATAGATATGCTTATACTTTTTAAACCGGTAACCATCATACCAACTGCTTGTTTCCTCAAAATCCATGCCATACCGCCCGCATAATCCTTTCACCTCATCCGCTGTAAAACCGGTATATTCCTCCAGCATCTTCTGGTTTGTCATGGAGTATTCCCGAAACATATTTAATGCAGAATGCTGCCCATACTTTTTTACCGGGAGAATTCCTGTCATATATACAAGTGCAACATAGGGCTGGTCTTTTAAAAGATCCCGCAAAAAATCAAGATACTGCTTCTGCAGGACCTCTGACTCCTGACGCTCCCGCATCACGCAATCCCACTCATCAATCAAAAAGATAAATTCTTTTTCAGCCCTTTGAATAAGGCTGCCGAATCACAACCACGGCTATAGTATGCGGCAAGCATTTTTAACGTCATGGATTTCCCAAAACGCCGCGGCCTGCTGACACAGACATATTTTTGTTCCGTATTGATATACCTGTTTATAAGGGCAATCAAGCCTGTCTTATCTATATATATCTCAGATTGAACTGCTTCCCGGAACCCTTTATTTCCCGGATTCACATAAATTCCAATAAAAGTTCTCCCTGTCACGTCCGTGTAACCATCTGTTTGCTAATGACATATTGACTGTTATGTGTATAATCCATTATCTCATACCGTTTTTCTAAGGTCAAATGTATTATTACCGCTCATTCTATTCTGGTAACTATTCTATCCATGTTCCGACGTATAGCATTGACTTTTTCTTAGAATAAGAGTATAATTCGTTTATATAAATAGTTTATATAAACGAATTATACAAAGGCGTTGCTGTAAAAGTCAAATGGACATGCAAGTATGTCCGCTTGGCTCGTTGCTCGCGGGAATAAATTTTTTACAAACGAACTTGTTCGTTTGCAAATATTGTGTCGACGCCGCAATTTGCAGATGCTGGCAGCATGGAGGATTACAATGCCAAAACAACGAATAACAAAGGATATGGTTGTAGAAGCTGCTTTTAAAATCGCCCGTCAAAACGGTATGGAGAAAGTACTGGTCAAAAGCATTGCAGATGAGCTGGGCTGTTCGGTACAGCCTGTTTACAGTTACTGCAAGAATATGGACGGACTTCGCGAGGAGGTTGGGAATAAAGCAAGGGGGTTTATTAAGGAGTACATCGTTTCCCATATCGACAGAAGCGACTTGTTTCGCAGCACAGGCAGAGCATATATTCAGCTTGCAAAAGAAGAACCTCACATTCTGAAAATTTTTGTTTTGCAGGAAAGAAGAAATATATCTTCCCTGAAAGACGTATATGAAGTTGAAACGAGCCCGCAGATAGCACAGGCAGTTGCAAATGATTTGAATATAAGTGTTGAAATGGCAGGACAGCTTCATATGAATATGTTAATCTATACAATTGGTCTTTGTACGATTTTTTCCGTAACCTCGCCAGGCATACCGATCGATGAGATTTTTTTGCAACAGGAACAGGCGTACCAGGTGTTTGTAAATGATGTATTGAGAAAGAGGAATCGAAATCATGAAAACAGCGGTAATTTATAATTCACAGACAGGTTTTACTAAGAAGTATGCCCAATGGATATCTGAAGCGGCAGATGCAGATTGCTTTGAACTCGGAACCGCGAAAAAGCAAGACTTTGGTCTATATGACGCTGTTGTTTTTGGCAGCTGGGCGTGTGCAGGCAGGATCAGTAAAATATCGTGGTTCAGGTCCAATATAGATAAATGGGCCGGCAAAATGCTGGTTGCTTTCTGCACAGGCGCCAGCCCTGCCGAAAGTCCCGAAATTGCTGCTTTTTTGAGCAGTAATTTCAGCGAAGCGGAACGGCAGGCGGTTCATATTTTCTACTGTCCCGGAGGCTTTCATTATGAAAAAATGTCAGCAGGCTCAAAGCTGATGATGAAGATGTTTCAAAAAATGGTTGGCGCCAAAAAGGATAAAACCGAAGCGGATATTGAAATGCTGAAAATGATTTCCCATTCATACGATATTTCTGACAGGAAATATATTGAGCCGATTATAAAACTGCTTCATGATCCGGCCGGCTTTACACTATCAATAAAATGATGCTATATGTTTTACACTGTGTAGTGGACATAAATTCTTCCCCATATTCTTTCATACCAGTTTTTTGTACGCCTGTGTCTTTCTGTATTTCCCCAGATCCTCGCTTTTCCGGTATGCTCTGATTTCATCTATATCAAACTCCACATAGTAGATCGTTTCTTCAAGCTCACTTCCTATAAAAATGGTGTTATCCATCCCTTCCTGTGTCCATACCATAGGATTAAAGGCACAGGAATTTCCCATTCCCTGTGCCGGCGGATTCGCCATCGCTATGCCAACCATATTCTCCATAGCCCGCACAGACAGCTCCTTTAATCTGGGATACATCCCGCCACAGCAGTTGGGATGCATAATAAGCTCTGCCCCATTCAGCATCAGTTCCCTGGCACTCTCCGGATATTCCCTGTCGTAACAAATCATACAACCTATGGTAATGCCGTCAAACCGGCACACAGGAAAAGAGGCTCCGGATTCAAGGTACCTTTCCCAATCAAAATCACAGGTATGTACTTTGGAATATTTTAAAATTACTTTTCCGTCCCTGTCGATCACCCATGCCGTATTTTGCGGATACTTTTTTCCTTTGGAAAAACCGGTTATGATCACGCCCGTCTTCAGCTCTGCAGCAAGATTTGCGATCTGAATAAAATGTTCGTCCTGCTCTGTCAAAGCATTTTCATACCATTTGATGAATTCGGGACAATTTTCAATCTCCTGAACCGGCAATAATTTTTCACAAATATGCGGTGGTGCATATGCGGTAAGAAAACATTCCGGAAATAGTACCAAATCTGCACCATTTTTGCTTGCTTCCCGGATAAGCTTTTTGGCTGTTATTGTATTTTGCTCAATATCCGGTATAGCCGCATTATATTGAATAAGCGCTACCTTTAATTTTTTATGTTGATTCCATAGAAGCCTGACCGCTTCTTCCACATCCCGGTCCGTCAGCCCCACTGCCGGGTCTGGCCTCACCTGATGTTGCGCTGCCTGTATATTGTGCAAATCAAGATCATCAAGAACGACCCATCCGGTGACATCATTATGTGATTTCAGCCATAAAAGAATTTCATCGGCCTTTACCAGACTGAATTTTCTGGTTTTTCTGATTTCTTCTGTGGTCAGGTCAGGCGTTACGCCATCTATATGTAACCCTTCGTTTTCAATGAATTTGGTCAGTCTCTCTGCTTCTGTACGAAGCGGCTTCAATTCGGAATCAAACCATGCGCGCCATCCGGAGTGAAGAATTATTTTTGCGTTGGTCCTTTTTACCAAAGATGCCAACAGTTTAACTTTTTCTTTATCAATTAAGGTACCATTGCTGATTTCTTTTTTATGGTTGTTATTCCAGAAATCAGAATTGAGCACGCCATCTATATCCAGAAATAAGACGTTAGCCATGATCATTCTCCTATGAAATGAAAAATTTTGCGATATTCACGAATAGATTTCTTTGACAGAAACCCTTTGTCCACAAGTCAACAGCCGCATATATAGTCATAATTATAACTTACATTTACCGGGAGCGCAACGCAAAGCCGGAAAGGGGAAAGATTGAAAATTAAAATTTTCAACCACGAGATTTGTGTCTGCGCGCTGCTGGCCACAAAATCGTCATGCGCAGAAATGGTGTAAAAAAATGAATCGGTTCCGGGCGTAAAATTGCTAATTGTAATAAAAAAGTGTATAATGCATAAGGAGCTGTTACGGAATAAGCCTTCATCACGTGACAGCTTCCAGGGAAAAATCAGAGGAATGTTTGAGAATACTATGAAAGTCAAAGACTTTCATAGCATGGAGGGGATTATGAAAAGACGCGGACTTACCCCAACGGGAATTATCATGTTGGGGTTTTTCTTAGGGGCTGTGATCGGAGCCTTATGCCTTTTTCTTCCGGTCAGCATCAAACCGGGGGTGGAGATAGACTTCCTCGACGCCCTCTTTGTCGCAACATCCAGCATCAGTGTTACCGGACTTTCAACGATAAATGTGGGAGAGACCTTTTCGGTTTTTGGACAGATTGTGATTCTGTTTCTGATTCAAATGGGCGGACTTGGGATCGTGACGTTTACAACATTGGTTTTATGCCTCTTTCATCGCAGGATCACTCTTTCTGAGAGGATTTTGATCCAGAATGCCTATAATCTGGATACGCTTTCCAATCTGGTCAGGCTGACGGCCCGTGTGCTGAAAGCGACGCTGTGCCTGGAAGGGATAGGTGCTCTGGGGTATTCCTTCGTGTTTGTTCCACGATTTGGGGCCCAAGGGATCTGGTACAGTGTTTTCCATGCGGTGTCGGCCTTCTGCAATGCGGGGATTGATCTCCTGGGCGGAAACAGCTTCTGCGCTTATTCGGATAACGTGATGCTGAATCTTACCACCATGTTTCTGATCATCGTCAGCGGGCTGGGATTCCCGGTCTACTGGGAAGTTGGAAGAATAGCTCTTTCCTATCGAAAAAGAAGGAACGGGGAATACATCCGTAAATTTAATTTGCAGGCAAGGATCGTGCTTCTTACGACAATATCTTTGATTCTTACGGGAACGATCCTGACGCTGGCTTTTGAATATAACAATCCTGACACTCTGGGCAATATGAATCTGTCTCAAAAACTGATGGCAGCAGCTTTCCAGTCCGTGACGCTCCGGACAGCCGGATTCGCGACGATTTCCCAGGAATATTTCCGCCCGGCCTCGGCCCTGGTATATGTGGTGCTTATGTTTATCGGGGGTTCGCCGGCCGGAACAGCAGGAGGCGTCAAGACGGTGACAGTGGTTCTGCTGTTTGTCTCCATATTCGCCAATATCAGAGGGAAAAAGGACGTGGTGGTGATGCACAGGAGAATTGCAGACGAGATCATACGGAGATGTGTGGCCATCGTTACTTTTTCACTTACGACACTGCTTGTGCTCACCACAGCGCTTCTGGCGGTTCAGGGCGGGGATTTTCTGGACACGCTCTACGAGATGACTTCCGCCATTGCAACGGTAGGGCTCTCCAGAGGAGTGACTGCCACGCTGAATCCGGCAGGCAAGCTGATTGTGGCGCTTGCCATGTATCTGGGAAGAATTGGGCCTATCACACTTGCGCTGGCATTTAACAGCCGCAGACCGGCAGGAGAGATTTCCTTTGCAGAAAGCAAAGTGATCATCGGATAGACCGCAGGGGGCATTCAGCCCGATGATAGACCGGCCACCATACAACAGAAAGGAAGAACCAATATGAAAAAGTATGAACAGAAAGAATATATTGTGATTGGAATGGGAAGATTCGGAAGCAGTGTGGCAAAGCAGCTGGAGGCAAATGGATGTAAAGTGCTTGCTGTGGATCACAATGAAAGCCGCATCAGACAGATCGCCGAATATGTGACTCTTGCCATGTGTGTGGATGTTACCAATGAGGATGTGCTGGAGGAACTGGGGGGCAGAAGCTTTGATGGGGCCATCATTTCCATAGGTCACAGTCTGGACGCCTCAGTGCTGGCGGCAATCTGGGCGAAGGAACAGGGGATCCGGCTGGTCATTGCCAAAGCATATGATGAAATGCAGGGGAAGATTCTGCTTAAGCTTGGTGTGGATGAGATCGTCTATCCCGAAAAGGAAACGGGGGTGCATCTGGCAAATAACCTGGCATTCAATCACCTCTTTGATACCATTGAGCTGACATCAGAGTACTCTATTGCGGATGTCTCCACCTTAAGAAGCTGGACCGGAAAAAATTTAAGGGAATTAAAGCTTCGCGAAAAATATGGCGTAAATGTGATTGCCATTAAGCGGGGCGGAGCACTCCTCATTAATCCGCCAGCAGACGAGCCTACTCAGAAAGATGATGTTTTTGTACTCCTGGGAAAGAATAACACACTGAGAAAGATCGCGGACGCGTACCATTCCGAGAAGAAATGACCGGTAACGATTCAGCCTGCAGTTTCATAGTGATAGAGACGAAACCTCTCCCGGGAAGAATAATTGATAAAGATAGAACATTATGATACTATAAGGAAGAGAAGAAGTAAGTTTCTTGCATGGGCAGTTTCATAGATTTTAAGGAGGAGAGGAATGTTTAACAACAAAAAGAACCGCAATGTTTATACGCAGCCGGACGAGGCGGTAAAAAAGGCGGCGGGCAGGATCAAAAAGATAGGTGGCGGGATTATAATCGCATTTGTGGCGCTGTATCTGCTTGCAGGCAGTATCTATTCTCTGCGGGAAAATGAGTATGCGGTGATCACAACCTTTGGCGTACCGGATGTGGTGGAGGAGTCGGGAATCCATTTCAAGATCCCTTATGTCCAGCGCCTTGCCAGAGTGCCGAAGACCATCAACGGTTTTCCCATAGGCTACACGGAAAACTCAGAGGATTATTATAATGCGGAATCCTTTATGATTACCAGAGACTACAATTTTGTCAATGTTGATTTTTATGTGGAATACCGGGTGACAGAGCCCACCAAATATCTGTATGCGTCAGAGGATCCGGTGGCTGTTCTGAAAAATCTGACCCAGAGCTACATAAGAGATACCATTGGCCTGTATGACGTGGACAGTGTGATCACCACAGGTAAAAACGAAATTCAGGCTTCTATTAAGGACAAGATTATTACCCGGCTGGATCAGGAAGATATCGGGATTCAGCTTGTGAATATTACCATTCAGGATGCGGAGCCTCCCACGCAGGAAGTCATCAACGCTTTTAAAAATGTGGAAAATGCCAAGCAGGGGAAGGAAACCTCTATCAACAGAGCCAATCAGAAGCGGAACGAAGACATTCCGGCAGCCAGGGCAGCGGTGGATGAAACCCTTAAGACAGCTCAGGCGCAGGCGGAGGAGCGGGTAAATGAGGCAAAGGGACAGGTAGCCAGACTGAATGAGCTCTACGCGGAATATCAGAAATATCCCCTCATTACCAAGCAGAGAATGTTTTATGAAACCATGGAAGAGATTCTTCCGGATATGAAGATTATCATTGAAAATAGCGATGGCAATACCCAGACCATGCTGCCCCTGGAATCTTTTACAGGTTCCTTCATGGGATCTTCTCCGGCATCTGCTTCCGGCCAGAGCGGCATTTTAAACAGGGGTAACGCAGCGGACAGCAGTTCGGACTCTGCCGGCGGTAACAGCAAGGGTGACAGCGCCGACGCGGACAGCGAAGAGGAATAAAGGCAGGAAGGAGAAAAAACAGTATGAAGAAAAAAGTGCGCGGGATAGTGATCATTTTTATCGCGGTGGTGATCCTGATACTGGCAGACTCCTGCCTGGTGGTGACCTATCCCAATGAATATACGATTATTAAGCAGTTTGGAAGAATAGAAAGTGTCAGAGAGACGCCCGGTCTCAGCGCAAAGCTCCCCTTTATCCAGCGGGTGGAGAAGATTCAGAAGGAAGTACTGCTCTATGACCTGGCGGTGAGTGATGTTATGACCAAGGACAAAAAGTCCATGATCGCGGATTGCTTTGTGCTCTGGCAGATTGAAGATCCCTATAAATATACCCAGACCCTGAGCGCCCAGAAAAGCAACGCGGAATTCAGAATCGATACCATCGTGTACAACAGCCTGAAAAATGTGATCAGCAGCCTGAGCCAGGAGGAAGTGATCAGCGGACGTGACGGAGAGCTGGCTTTGGCCATCAGGGAAAATATCGGAGACACGCTGGGACAGTATGGGATCGAGCTGCTTGCGGTGGAGACCAAATCCCTGGATCTGCCCGATGAAAATAAGAATGCAGTTTATGAGCGTATGATTTCCGAACGGAATAATATTGCGGCCACTTATCAGGCGGAAGGACAGGAGGAAGCAAAGGAGATTTCCAACAATACCAACGCGGAGATCATCGTCATGCAGTCAGAGGCGGATGCCCAGGCGGCTCAGATCATTGCCGGAGGCGAGGCCGAGTATATGAGGATTTTAAGCGAAGCCTACAACGATCCGGAAAAAGCAGATTTTTATCTGTTCCTCCGGGCGCTGGACGCGGCGAAGAAAACCATGACAGGGGATAATAAGACACTGATTATTGACGAAAAGTCACCTATCGCGCAGATCTTTTATTGATGCGCAGGTCTGCATATGGAAGGTTGCTGACTGAAGATCCGGGTCAGTATCAATCCGGACTGACAACGGGCAGGGAAAAACGTTTCCCTGCCCGTTTTTATGCGCAGGGGTGTGTATGGAAAATTGCTGCTGCGCAGCACACACCCCGCGCGGCGAGCAGGGGAAGATAAACCTCCCCTACTCGATTGCGCAGGGGCGCACAGATGAAATTGTTGCTTACGCAACGTGCGCCCCGCGCGCGAGTAGGGAGAAAACCTTCCCTACTCGATTTTACTGTACTTTTTTGTTTATGTAGTTGGTTTTAAATTTAGAATACATGATCTTCTGGCTGTGATAGAGCCCGTAATAGCCTGAGAGCATGTAGCTGAAAGCAACGGTGAGCAGAAAATAGGGCATTCCTTCATAGCCGAACAGTTCAAAGCTGATAAGAAGAGAGGAGATGGGACAGTTGGTCACGCCGCAGAATACAGCCGTCATGCCGACTGCAGTGCACAGCGGGGGAGAGAAACCGAGCAGGCTTCCGAACAGGCAGCCAAAGGAGCCTCCGATACAGAAGGAGGGAACGATCTCACCGCCCTTGAAGCCGGCTCCCAGCGTAACGGCAGTAAAAAGCATTTTCATTACAAACAATTCCGGAACAACGATTCCTTCCATGCAGCGTTCAATGAGCTCAATTCCGGAACCGCTGTAATCCTGATTGCCCACAAGAAGTGTAAGCACAATAACGATACAGCCGCCGGCAAAAATCCTCAGATACCTGTTTTTAAACAGCTTCTGATAGAGATGCTCGGAACCGTGGAGCATCATGCAGAACAGAATACTGATCAGTGCGCACAGGGCGGCCAGGACAGAGATTTTAACTGCAGACTCGACCGTAAATGCAGGAATAGTGTTCACAGGGAAAGCTTCCGCTTCCGCACCGAAAAAAGCGGCGATACTGCAGGCGATCAAAGAAGAGATCACACAGGGAACCAGAGCGGCATAATGCATGATCCCTACGCTCACCACTTCCATGGAGAAAATGGCGGCTGCCATGGGCGTTCCGAACAGTGCCGAGAAGGCGGCGCTCATGCCGCACATGGTCATAATATGTTTATCCTTCTCGTCAAACCGGAAGAGCTTTCCGATCTCGTTTCCAATGCTGCCTCCCAGCTGCAGAGCAGCGCCCTCCCGTCCGGTAGAACCACCGCACAGATGCGTGATCAGAGTGGATACAAAAATAAGCGGCGCCATACGCAGAGGGAGATCGTCTCCTGAGTGAATGGAGGAGAGAACCAGATTCGTTCCCGTATCCTTCTCATCGTGAAGCAGCTGATAAGCACCCACAATACAGAGACCGCCCACAGGAAGCAGCCAGATGATCCAGGGGAATGTATGCCGCAGCCGGGTCACCTTTACCAGACAGAAATAAAAAGCGGTGCCTGTCAGTCCCACCACAATACCGGAGATAACTGCAAAAATCACCCATTTAACAGAAGTCAGCATTCGGTGGAAATTGTGATCGATTTTGTGTTTGAGTACTTCGTTCATTTGTCAGCCCTGCCTCTCTGAGCTCGGAATTTCTGCAGTAACATGTCTTCTGTACAAACGATCCTGGCGCTTTTTGATTGTATCACATTTTTTTCCCTTCTGACAATATGGGGACTCCCATTGTCTGATTTTTGGTAACTATTCGGTTCCTTTGCACTTGTTGCAAAGCTTGTGAGAATGTAAAAATTTAGTCGAGAGAGAATTCTTTGGCAGAGTATAAATTATATTTTACTAAATCGCAAAATTAAGTAATGATTAAGTAAAATATAATAGAAATTTATCTTGGGTTTAAGCCAATATCTATGATAAACTTTACTTAATATAAAAATAGTAAAAGATTAAGTAAATAAATGGGGTTAGATGTTTGTAGGACGTAAAAAAGAAGTTTATCGGAAAGCGGAATGAAGGAGCAGTTATTTGCGTTTACTTCCTCTTTAAAAGCGGCAGGTTGTACGGATGTGGGTAAGCCCACGGGTGGTTCATAATAAAGGCGGTTTATATAATAGATTTGCTGATTGTAAGAAAAGATCAGGTAATAAACTTATGTGAAATGAAGTATTCCGTTTCTGAATATACCATAACGGAAAAGGTGGACAGAAGTATCAGGAAAAAAATAAACGATTTGGTGCTGATGACAGGGACAAAGTATGCAGTCTATCCGACACTGATCACTACTTGTGGTCTGGTAGGGAATTCTTATGCAGAGAGTATTCAGTCGGTAATTACCCTTGATGATTTATTTGCAATGTGACAAGACAGGAGATCTGATGAATCAATATACAGCAAATTTAAACCGCATAGAATTCGTAATCACATATGCATGTACCGGGAGATGCAAACATTGCTCCGAGGGCGATCACAACAATACAGGAGAGCACATTGATGCCGGAGCTGCGGCAGAGGCAGTGAGAAAGATCGCGGAAAGATACCGGATGGATTCCCTTATGACATTTGGAGGAGAGCCGCTTCTTTATCCGGAAGCTGTGTACGCAATCCATGTGGCCGCAAAGGAAATGAAGATTCCAAAGAGGCAGCTGATCACCAATGGTTTTTTCACCAGAGACAAAGGGAAAATCAGGGATGTCGCCGGAAAACTTGCACAGAGCGGAGTGAACGACGTCTGCCTGTCTGTGGATGCCTTTCACCAGGAAACCATCCCGCTTGAACCGGTCATGGAATTTGCGCTGGAGATCAAACGGCCGGGCATCCGGCTGCGCACGCATCCTGCCTGGCTTGTGGAGAAAGGGCATGATAATGCCTATAACCGCCGTACCGCTGGAATACTTGCCGAATTTGAGAATATGGGAATTATGCAGTCCGACGGAAATATTATTTTCCCGGGCGGAAACGCACTGAAATATTTGAGAGACTATTTTGATCTGGATAAGGAATATACAAGTCCCTATGAGGAGGACCCTGCCGATATCCGCGCTGTGTGTATCAATCCCAACGGAGACGTGCTGAACGGGAATCTTTACAGGACGGATATCAGAAAGATTTTGCAGGAATATGTACCAGCTTGAAAATACGGACACAAACCTGTTAATCCATTTTATGGATTTTGCCATATCATAGCTTTGCACAACAAAGCGGTGCAGAAATGGAGTAAAAGATGACCCTGCATTTTGGATTTTCCTACACAGGTCTGATCTATCTGTTCATGCTGATGATTCCAAACATCATCTGGATGAAAAATCAGCCGAAAGATTATGACAAATATGTCAGAAATGAAAATAAAATACTCCTGGCATTCGAGAGGACAGGAGAAGTGCTGGTCTCCTGCTGTGCATTGATTTTTTCCGATTTTAATATAAAGCCGTGGTCGGTCTGGTCCTGGTGGCTGATCGTATCGTTTGTATTGATGGTACTTTATGAAATATTCTGGGTGCGCTATTTCAGGAGCGAAAGGACCATGAAGGATTTTTACAGCAGTCTGCTGAAAATCCCGGTGGCAGGCGCAACGCTCCCCGTTGCGGCATTTATGCTTCTTGCGGTTTACGGAAAGAATGCAGTGCTGGCGTTGGCCGTTCTGATCCTCGGGATCGGGCACATAGGCATCCATTTGACCCATCGGAAGGAAGTAAATGCGTGAGAAAGTGAATTCGTAAAAAAGAAGGCGCAGGAAACATCATCAATAAGCAAAAGTTATATTATTTCTGAGAGCTGGAAATGTTTTTGCGCGGGAAAAATAAGCTGTGCGATTATCTGGTGGATATTGTGGAGCGGGACGGCGCGGCGGAGAGTCCTTATACCACATGGACAAGAGCGATCTGGGACGTGACCGCTGTGGGCTGGCTTCTGGGAGAGGATTTCATGGAGGACAGACTGGTGCCGGCTCCGATCCTTCAGTATGATCATCATTACAGCTTCGATGGAAACAGGCATTTAATCAGATATGTGTATCACATTAACAGAGATGCTCTTTTTGAGGATCTTTTCCGAAAGCTTGCGGGCTGAAGGAGAGGAGGTTGCAGTGCAGACAGTAAATGATAAACGGACGGATCCCCGAATATTGAATTTCGGATCCCTGAATATTGATAAGGTGTATAAGGTTCCCCATTTTGTCAGGCCGGGTGAAACCATTTCCTCTCTGGGATATCAGTGCTTTCCGGGAGGAAAGGGATTAAATCAGTCCATCGCGGTTTCCAGAGCCGGCCATAGGATCTGCCATGCCGGGACCATTGGAGCGGACGGCGGGATCCTGGAGGAGGTTCTTACCGGCAGCGGGGTAGATACCAGGTATGTGAGAAAGACAGAAAGCATAACCGGACATGCATTGATCCAGGTATCCGATGCAGGCGAAAACTGTATTATCCTGTTCCCGGGGAGCAACCATGAAAATGATCAGGCCTATATGGAAAAGGTGTTTTCCGACTTCGGAGAGGGAGATATCCTGATGCTGCAGAATGAGATCAGCAATCTGGACTTTTGCCTGCAGAAAGGACGGGAAAAGGGGATGCGGATCATGCTGAATCCTTCTCCCATGGATGAGAGACTGCGCCGGGCGGATTTCTCCGGTGTGACCTGGCTGATGCTGAATGAGACGGAGGGGCAGGAGATGACAGGTGAGAGAGAGCCGCAGCGTATCCTGGATAAGCTGCTTGAGAGATATCCAAAGCTGCAGGTGATTCTGACTCTGGGAGGAGAAGGTGCAGTGTATGGCAGTAAAAGCGAAAGAATATCCCAGCCCTGTTATCCTGCGGAGGTGGTAGATACCACTGCGGCAGGGGACACCTTCACCGGCTTTTTTGTGGCGGCTGTGGCGGAGAAAAAGAGCGCCGCAGAGGCACTTCGCCTTGCGGCCATGGCAGCGGCTATTACAGTTTCCGGAGAAGGAGCCGCCGTATCCATACCGGACAGAAGCGCTGTGGAGGAAAGACTTTCCATTATATAGAAATCGAAATTCCAAATTCCAAAATCCAAAATGGAAATGCAAAATCGAAATCAAACAGAGAGATTGACTCCTTGACAAGATCAGTCTATTGCGATAAACTATAACCAATCTATTGCAATAGACTAAAACAGGAGGGGAGTCATAATGGAAAGGATATACGAAAGCGAATATCGTTTTTTAAGTATTTTGTGGGAAGCCGAACCCATCGCCAGTCCGGAGCTGGTAAAGCTGTGTAATGAAAGGCTGGGATGGAAAAAGTCGACCACTTATACAGTGATCAAAAAGCTGACAGACAAGGGGATTGTCAAAAGCGAAAACACTGTGGTCTCCGCACTGGTCTCGAAAGAGCAGGTGGACAGATGGCAGAGCGAGGAATTATTGCAGCGCACCAGTAAGGGGAATATTCCTGTGTTTCTGGCCGCTTTTTTGAGGGACAGAAAGTTGTCCAAAGCAGATATCGACAGTATCCGCAGGATGATTGATGAGGCGGAGGACGAAGGATGATGGAGGCGGTACTTTTCAGACTGTGGGCTATGAGCCTGCAGGCGGGTATTCTCATTTTGATCGTGCTGACAGTACGCTTCCTTTTGAGCAGGTATCCCAGAATATACAGTTATGGTCTGTGGGTTTTGGTAGGAATTCGGCTTCTGTGCCCTGTATGGGTGGAAAGTCCCTTCAGCCTTCAGCCGGATTTGTCGGTTTACCCGGGAGGGATGCGTTCCTTATCAATCGGCGGAGATCGGCAGCCGGAGGCACAGCTTCAGACGCTAGTCCCGCCGGAGACGGTTGAAGTCGGGGATGCAGATTGGGACGCATCAAAGGATAAACAGCAGACTCCGGTACATGACACGGAACAGCCGGCAGAAGGTGCAGACAAAACCCTGCTGGAAAATTCGGCGTCGGAGAAGGATTCATCTGCAGATCGTATGAGTCCGGCAGGGCGGGAAGGCCTGTCCGGCGGAGTGGGAAGAGTGCTGGAAATAATTTACCTGGCTGGGGCAGGAGGCGTCCTGTTGTTTTATCTTGTGCAGTACCTTTGGATGAGACGAAGGGTATCTGCTGCTGTCCGGGAAAAAGGGAATGTGTGGCTTTGCGACAGGATCGACTCTCCTTTCGTAATGGGAGTGATTTTCCCGAGAATTTACCTGCCTTACGGGATCAAAGGAACAGAAAAAAAGTATATTCTGCGGCATGAGAGAACGCATATCAGACATTTCGATCCGCTGATCCGTATTGTAGGATCCCTGTGTGCCTGCCTGCACTGGTGGAATCCGCTGGTGTGGACTGCAGTCCATTTTATGAATCAGGATATGGAGATGTTCTGTGATGAAACGGTTTTGCGGCATGCGCCAATGGAGGAAAGAAAAGCGTATGCCCGGACGTTGCTGGTATTTGCCCGAAAGGAGGAGGGATTTGGAACCGGCCTGGCATTCGGAGAGTCGCATACTCAAAAACGTATAAAAAATATAATGAAGAAGAGAAGACAGAGCTTTCTGCTGGTCTCTCTGGTGGCAGTGCTGGCAGTTTTTTGTGTGATTGCGCTGCTGACAGTTCCCGGAGGGAGAAGAGAAGGGGAAGAGCCGGAAAACGGGCAGGCGGGAGAGAATCCGGCCTCTCAAAGTACTGATGCAGATACGCAGATTTCTTTGCCCGGTGTATCCAATGAGGGAGCAGGCGAAGCGAGCCGGGGAACACTCTCCGATGCAGATCTGTCCTGGCTTATGGAAATCTGTGCGCGTATCCCTGATTTTACGGCGAGGGAAGAGATGGATGCCGCTTTTTGGGAAAATTATCTCTTTCATACTTATACAAGTGACTTTGAGAGGGAAGAAGTGAACCGGTATTCGGAGCAGTATGGATTTGAAATTCCTTATAACAGGGTCAGCTTCGAGGAGGCGGACGGGGAGATTTTACAGATTTTTGGAGCCCGTCTCGGTGAGTATGGTATTCGTCCGGAGATATTTGCAGAAGATGGAAATCATATGGTCACTTATGAGGATGGCGATCTTCTGATTGCCGCCTCTGATTCGCCTGCATTCCGGTTTACAGTTGAGGATGTCTCCACAACAGACATTCTGACAGAGGTGTCGCTTTTAAAAGGCTCTGAGGACAGCGATGTTACTTCCCGGGTAAGGCTTTATCTTCTGCCGGCGGAAACGGAACGGGGATTTGCGGTGGACGGCAAGGAGGAGTCTCCTATAGGGCAGATCCCGGAAGGGCAGGCGCTGGAGAACCAGTCATTTGATGTAGAAATGAATCCCTATGGCAGTGTTACCTTCGCCGCCTATGCGCCGGATGAGACGCTTGGCTCTTATGCAGATGTAAGCTTCAAGCTGCTTCAGAACGGAGAAGAGATTTATTCCTTCCCGCTCCAGGCGACAGGAGTGCGGCAGGATCAGGCGGTATTTCAGGAAATGGCGGCCGTGGCCTTTCCGGATCTGAACGGGGACGGCTACACAGACGTGATTACCATAGCGCATTACCAGCGTGAGGGCGATCCCATTCCGCCGCAGATACGCATTTTTACCTATCATTCCGGGGGCTATTTTCTGGAGGAAACCTATCTGGAAGAAGCCTATACCTTCGCCCATGAGGAAAAAACGGTGGCTGGCATTGAGGAGTTTGCCGCACAGTATGAAAATCAGGACTATTTTGTCCGCAGGTCCATCTACGGAAGATGGCGGATCAGCGGCTATAAGCTTCCCGGCGTGTATGCTCTGACGCAGGAAGAGATTGAAGGGTATGTGGATGCAAGGCTGGAGTACGGGATAACTTCCCTGTGGACGAATATGGATGGAGATCAGCATACAGTAACCGGATATGAGAGAAGAATACTCACAGTAGACCAGCTGCAGGAGGAATACCGTATGAACAGAGAACAGCTGGGCCTTTCGACAGATGATCTGATTGCATACCAGGTGGAAGCAGAACAGGATTCTCTGTTTGGATGCTTCTTTTACCTGGTGGATTCAGATCACGCACTGATCTATTATGAAGGTGTGTTTTTTGAAGCGGTCAGAGAGTAAGTAACTGTGAAGACGAAGGCTGAATAGTAACGAATAGTTACGAGAGTAGAGAGGCTGCAGCTTTTTCTTGACAGGTGCCGCTCTGTGCTTTATAGTTAGTTTGTTATTATCATAGTTCATCTATCATTAACATAGAAGAAAGAGAGAGATGTATGTTAAGCTTGGTGGGAGTGGAGAAATCAGCCAACTGAACAGTGGCAGGATACAGGGAAAGCCTTTGAGGCTATGGTTATGCTATAGCTGAGGTTGACTGTGTCCTTCTTTTCCGCCTTACGAAATGCTTATCATACATTTTTCTTGTTTTGGAAATATACTTTATGGATTAGAAAGCATGGCCGCATGGCTGTGCTTTTTTTGCGCATGGGCGCACAGATGAAATTGTTGCTGACGCAACGTGCGCCCCGCGCGGCGAGCAGGGGAAGAGTCCTCTTCCCTGCTCGATTGCAATAAGGGCAGTTCGCGTAGCGTGCTGCCCTTGTTGTGCGCAGGGGGCGCACAGAGATCCATATCTGGACACGGAGAAGGAGAGAACCAAAATGAATATAGTCGAAACACAAAATCTTACAAAAACTTACCGCAGATTTGTAAAGCCGGAAGGATTATCCGGGAGTATCAGGAACCTCTGGAAGCGTGAATATGAGGAGAAATCTGCTGTCAGAAATTTTGACTTCGCTCTGAAGGAAGGAGAATTTATCGGACTGATCGGGCCAAACGGCGCCGGAAAGACGACCCTGACGAAAATGCTTACCGGCATCATTGCGCCGACTTCCGGGAAGATCAGTGTTATGGGATTTTATCCCAATGACCTGAAAAATGAATTCAAACGGCAGTATGCAGTGGTTATGGGACAGAAGAGCCAGCTGTTTTTTGAACTGACCACAAACGATACGATGCGCCTGTTTAAGGAGATTTATGAGCTGGACGAGAAGGAGTTTCGGGAGACGAAAGAATATTTTACGGAGTTGTTTGATGTCAGGGAACTGATGGACGTACAGGTGCGCACACTTTCCCTGGGAGAGCGGATGAAGATGGAGCTGATAGTGGCGTTGCTGCACAATCCGCGAATTTTGTTCCTGGATGAGCCCTCCATTGGCCTGGATGCGATTGCATCCAATCAGATTCGAAAATTTTTAAAACAGGTGAATCAGGAGAGGGGAACCACGATTATCCTGACCTCTCATTATATGGAGGATATTTCCACACTCTGTGAGCGCTCGGTTGTGATTCATCACGGATGCAAGGTTTATGACGGCCGGACAGAGGAACTGTTTGCAAGGTACCAGAAAAACAAAAAAATTACAGCCTGTTTTTCACGGGAGATTTCTCCGGGTGAGAGTCTGCCGATGGCGGAAATCGTGGAAAAGACACCTCATAAGCTGGTGTTCATTGTGCCAAAGGAGGCCGCATGCGCTGCGCTTGCCGCTATCATGCCATGGAATCCTACAGACATTGCAGTGGAAGAGGACGAGATTGGAACGGTGGTGGAGCGGATTTATCAGGAGGGCAGCAGATATGAGGACTAGACTTTTGCCGGAATACCGAAAATACAGAGAAGCTGTGTATATGAATCTGAAAGCCCAGCTTGTATGGCGGTCGGATGTGATTTTTAATATGCTCTTTACTATTTCGAAAATCCTGTTTGCCTATCTGCTTTGGAGGATTATTTTTCAGCAGAAGGATATGGTGGCGGGATTTACCTTTCACGGAATGCTGTCCTATTACATTATCAGTTCCTTTTTATCCCAGCTGGAAATGTCGGATGGTATCAGCGGAGAAATTTTCTGGCGTATCCGGAATGGTACTTTTACGAATTATATGGTGCTGCCCATAAACACAGAAGGATATTTCATTGCGATGGAGGCAGGGGTGGTGCTCTTTTACCTTGCCTTTGATTTCCTGGCTGCTGTAATATGGATTTTTCTGTTTCGGATCCGGTTTGTGTTTACGCAGGAGCCGCTTATGATCTTCTGTGCGGCGCTGATGGTTTTGCTGGGGCTCTTATTTATGGTGCAGCTTAATTATTATCTGGGGATTTTAACGCTGAAATATCAGGAGATCAATACCTTTTTGATGATTAAAAAAAATCTGATCCTGCTGGCAACCGGAACCATCGTACCCCTGGCGCTGTTTCCGGAGAAGATCGTGAAGCTGATGAGCCGGCTTCCTTTTTACTATGTAACATATCTGCCTTCCATGCTGTTGACAGGACGATGCGGGGAGGAGGCAGTACCGGGCATTCTGACGTTGATATTCTGGTGCGTATTTCTGCAGTTTGTGATCGCGGTTACCTGGAAAAGCTACAGGAAGAAATATGATGGGGTGGGAATATGAGAAGAAGAAGTAAAAAAATTTTCAGAGTGTTAAGGGAACTGATACGGATCCGTCTCCAGAATCTGATGATGTTCCGTCTGGGCTTTTTCGGACCGTTTTTGGTGGACGGAACCCTGTTTGCCGTACAGCTGATGGTTTTTCGTGCCATTTATTCCAATGTGGACCGAATCGGTACATGGAAAGAGGGGGAGATGATTCTGTTCATTGGAACTTTCTCCCTGATCAATGCAGTGAGCATGGTGGTCTGTTTCTTTGGTCTCCAGCAGATTCCGGAAAAAATCAAAAAGGGAGAACTGGATCTGTATCTGACGAAACCGGTCAATCCGCTGTTCAGAATTACATTTGAGAAAATGAATCCCGGTTCTATTCCCCTGGTGATTATGAGTCTGTGTATCATAGGATACGGTATCTATCTGATGGAGATCACGCCGGGAGCAGGGCAGGTTCTTCACTATCTGTTCTGGGTTGTCGTGATGATGGTGCTGTATTATGACATGATGGTGCTGATCCGGTGTGTCTGCTTTTATCTGGTGACCAATGCACGTCTGGAACAGCTGGAAGATGCGGCGCTGGATCTGTGCATGAAGCTGCCCGGCATCGCCTTTTATGGGATATGGCGTATCATATTCTGTCTTATCCTGCCCTATGGACTTATGGCGACTCTGCCGGTACAGTGTATGAACGGAGAAATGAAGTGGCAGAGGGCGCTGGCGGGGATCGCCATAACGGCGGTTTTTACCGGATTGACGCTTTTTGTGTGGAAAAACGGCGTGAAGCATTATAACAGCGCCGGATCTTGAAAAGAAAGGAATGTAAGTTAAAATGAAAGAACATGATTTTTATGAAACCCCTTCCGCCCGGATGCTGGAGTTTGATCAGATTATAGACAGGATGGAAGAATTCGCCCTCACAAAAAAGGCAAAGGAGAAAATCAGAAAACTGTCTCCGTATCTTTCGGAAACGGAGGTGAAGGCAAAGTTAAAAAATACCACGGAAGCAAGGATTATGCTGGAGAAATGCGGAGCGCCTCCTATTACAGCATTAGAGGGAATTGCAGAACTGATGGAGACAGCCCAAAAGGGAGACTGCTTAAGCGCCGCACAGCTCGAAAAAATTGCCGTTACACTGACGGCAGTGAAAAGGCTTAAGGACTATCTGAGCAGAGGAAAAGCCTTTGGGATCAGTCTTCCGTATTACGAGGAAAATCTGGATTCTCTGGAGGAAATCAGAGAAGAACTGAACCGGAAGGTCCGAAGCGGCAGGGTAGATGATTATGCATCCAGGGAGCTGAAATCTCTTCGGGAAGGAATAGAGCGGACGGAGGCCAAAATGAGGGAAAAGGCGGATGCTGTCATGCGCTCCAACAGGGAATGTATGTCTGACAGTTTCAGTACCATGCGAAATGGCCGTGTATGTGTTCCGGTAAAGAAGGAATATAAGTTCAGAATCGGCGGCAGTGTGATCGATAAATCTTCCACAGGCAATACGCTGTTTATGGAGCCGACAGCGGCAGGAAGGCTGTATGAGGAGCTGCAGGAGATGAAGATTGATGAAGAAAATGAAGAAAGACGGATCCTGTATGAACTGACTGTACTGCTTTCCGACAAGGCACAGACCATTGCCGAAAACAGCCGGATTATTGAAAAGCTTGATTTTATTTTTGCAAAAGGAAAGCTGAGTGTAGATTATGACGGTACGGAACCGGCGATCAATACGGAACGTTATGTCCGATTGAAGGACGGCAGACATCCTCTTATGGAAAAAAGCAGTGCTGTTCCTCTTCAGTTTGAAATAGGAAAGGGAATAAACGGTGTGATCATCACCGGCCCTAATACCGGAGGAAAGACGGTTGCCATCAAAACGGTGGCATTGAACTGCCTGCTGGCGCAGTGCGGACTGCACGTGGCGGCGGAGCAGGCGGACATCTGTATGAATAATCTGATCCTGTGCGATATTGGAGATGGGCAGAATCTGGCGGAAAACCTTTCTACTTTTTCAGCGCATATTACCAATGTGCTGCGTATTCTGGACCAGGCCGGCCAGGAAAGTCTGGTAATTCTGGATGAGCTGGGCTCCGGGACAGATCCTGCGGAAGGAATGGGGATTGCAGTTGCAATCCTGAAAGAGCTGAAAAGGAGCGGCGCTCTGTACCTGGCTACCACCCATTATCCTGAGATCAAAGAATATGCCCGGCAGGAAGAAGGAGTCGTAAATGCCAGAATGACCTTTGATAAGGAAAGTTTAAAGCCGCTGTATCAGATGGTGATCGGAGAGGCCGGTGAAAGCTGCGCTTTTTATATTGCACGGCGACTGGGAATGCCGGGACATATGCTGCGGGAAGCGCATCGGGCAGCCTATGGCAAAATCTGCTGTGAGAGCATGCCTGCCAGTTCATTTGGCGAATGCCGCGAGGATGATCTGCTCTTCGGGGAAGAGGAGGAAGAGCTGGACGAAAACAGGAAAAATACAGAGCTTCAAAGGAAGAGTCCTCGTATACAGAAGCAGAAAAAGAAGACCGCTTCCCCAGGATTATCGGAAAAATTCAGGCGGGGAGACAGCGTAATGATCTATCCGGACAAGAAGATCGGCATTGTCTGTGAACCGGTAAACGAGAAAGGAGTGCTGCGTCTGCAGCTTCCCGACAAAAAAATATATATTAACCATAAACGGGTAAAACTCCATGTGCCGGCCGATGAGCTGTACCCTGAAAATTATGATTTTTCCATCATTTTTGATACCGTGGAAAACAGAAAGGCAAGGCATCAGATGGAGAGAAAACATGTGGAGGGAATGCTGATCAGGAATGAGTAAGTTACAGGCTTTTTTATGAGACTTTTCATCCTTTTTTAATAAAACAAATGAGGAATATCGTTGCAAAAAAAAAAGCCCTATGATATAATGACGTTGTCGCAATGATAAAAAATTAACAATCATTGCAGGAGAACAAAATATAAGTTTTCATCAAACGGAGGAAAGAGATAATGGCAAAGAAAGTTGTGTTGGCCGGCGCATGCCGTACTGCGATCGGGACTATGGGCGGTTCTTTAAGCACAGTACCTGTTGCAGATCTTGGAGCGATCGTAATCAAGGAAGCATTAAACAGAGCGGGTGTAGCGCCTGAAGCTGTGGATCAGGTTTATATGGGGTGTGTTATCCAGGCAGGACAGGGACAGAACGTAGCCCGTCAGGCATCCATCAAGGCGGGACTGCCGATTGAAGTGCCTGCAGTTACCATGAATGTAGTTTGTGGTTCCGGTCTTAACTGTGTGAACCAAGCGGCGCAGATGATCATGGCGGGAGACGCTGATGTGGTGGTTGCCGGTGGTATGGAGAACATGTCGATGGCGCCTTATGCAGTTCCTCAGGCACGTTTTGGATATAGAATGAACAATGGAACACTGGTAGATACCATGATCAAGGATGCTCTCTGGGATGCCTTCAATGATTATCATATGATCAAGACAGCAGACAATATCTGTGAAGAGTGGGGACTTACAAGAGAGGAACTGGATGCGTTCGCATTAAAGAGCCAGCAGAAAGCGGAAGCTGCTCAGAAGTCCGGCGCTTTTGAGGCTGAGATCGTTCCTGTCAGCGTTAAGAAAAAGAAAGAAACCATCGAGTTCAAGGTGGATGAAGGCCCCCGTCCCGGTTCCACAATAGAAGGACTGGCAAAGCTTCGTCCTATCAACCCTGGCGGATTCGTTACCGCAGGTAATGCATCCGGCATTAATGATGGCGCGGCAGCGATTGTTGTGATGAGCGAAGAGAAAGCAAAGGAACTGGGAGTGAAGCCCATGGCTACCTTCGTGGCAGGGGCGCTTGCAGGTGTAAGACCCGAAGTTATGGGAATCGGTCCTGTGGCCGCTACGAAGAAGGTTCTTGCCAAGACCGGCATGAAGATCGAAGATTTCGATATCATTGAAGCCAACGAGGCCTTTGCCGCTCAGTCCGTTGCCGTAGGCAAGGAGCTGGGAATCGACGTGGATAAGCAGCTCAACCCCAACGGGGGAGCTATTGCTCTGGGACACCCGGTAGGCGCTTCCGGATGCCGTATCCTTGTAACACTGCTTTATGAGATGCAGGCGAAGGGAGCCAAGACAGGTCTTGCTACTCTCTGCATCGGCGGCGGCATGGGATGCTCCACCATCGTCAAAATCGAAGATTAAAGAAAAAAAGAAAAGAAGAACTTCCGGGGCAGCGCAGATCTGCCCTGGGAGTTCTGTGTTTCGTTAAAGGATCCGGAGTGTTTGTCCTGGAGGAGGATCGGCTGATGAAAACAGGCAGGCTGATCTGAAACATGACAAATTAGTCAAAGACCCCGCAGCAAGCTGACGGGGCATCAAACTTGCAACGCAGCAAGCTGCGGGGTATGACCCCTCGCCGGGGCGGCATCTCCTCTTCTTCGAAGAGCAGATCAGCCTCACGGCAGTCGCCATACAACAGAAAGCAGGCTTTATGTCCGCTTGGCTCGTTGCTTGCGGGAATAAAGAAAAGAAGTTACAAGATTGAAAATTAAAATTTTCAATCGCGAGATTTGTGTCTGCGCGTTGCTTGACACAAACTTGTTAAGCCATTTTATGGATTTGGCCATATCATGGCTTTGTGCAACAAAGCAGCGCAGAAATGGAGTAAAAAATGGAATTTATCGTGTATGAACAGAAAGGTTCTTACGGCATTATCACCATCAGCCGGGAAAAGGCGCTGAATGCCCTGAATTCTGCTGTCCTGGAGGAGCTGGATCAAACGCTGGATGCAGTCAATCTGGATGAGGTAAGATGCCTGATCCTGACGGGAGCAGGCCAGAAATCCTTCGTTGCGGGAGCTGATATCGGAGAGATGAGCACCCTCACCAAGGCGGAGGGCGAGGCCTTCGGTAAGAAAGGAAACGATGTTTTCCGCAAACTGGAAACATTCCCGATTCCCGTGATCGCCGCAGTAAACGGTTTCGCGCTGGGCGGCGGCTGCGAGATTTCCATGAGCTGCGATATCAGAATCTGCTCTGATAATGCGGTATTTGGACAGCCGGAAGTAGGATTGGGTATCACACCGGGATTTGGCGGAACTCAGCGGCTTGCCCGTCTGGTAGGGGCAGGCATGGCCAAGCAGATGATCTACACCGCAAGAAACATCAAGGCGGATGAAGCTTACAGGATTGGGCTTGTCAATGCGGTTTATCCTCAGGAAGAGCTGATGCCCGCAGCAGAGAAGATGGCGGCAGGCATTGCGAAGAACGCGCCCATTGCCGTTCGTAACTGCAAGAAGGCCATCAACGACGGACTGGATGCAGATATGGATGAGGCGATCGTGATCGAGGAGAAATTATTCGGCGACTGCTTTGAGACAGAGGATCAGAAATACGGCATGGCTTTCTTCCTTGACAAAAATAAGGAAAAAGTAAAAGAGCCCTTCAAAAACTGTTAATTATTTTAAAACAGCATCAGCCCGAAACAGCCACAGGCAAAGAGGCCTGAGAGAGGCGGATGCGGAACTTTAAAACAGCATCAGCCCGATCAGACCCGGAACGATTTACGGATGCGAAGCAGGCGGAAATTGTTCCAGGCAAAGAGGTCTGAGAGAGGCGGATGCGGAACTTTAAAACAGCATCGCCCGATCAGACCCGGAACGATTTACGGATGCGAAGCAGGCGGAAATTGTTCCAGGCAAAGAGGTCTGAGAGAGGCGGATGCGGAACTTTAAATAGGAGGATATAAGAATGAAAGTAGGTATTATTGGCGCAGGTACCATGGGTGCCGGAATCGCACAGGCATTTGCAATGACAGACGGATATGAAGTATGCCTTTGCGACATCGAGATGAAATTCGCAGAGGGCGGCAGAGCAAGGATCCAGAAAAACATGGATTTCCTTGTAAAGAAGGAGAAGATCACCCAGGAGAAGGCTGATTCTATCATGGCCAAGATCACCTGCGGTCTTAAGGACATCTGCACGGACTGTGATCTGGTAGTGGAGGTCGCTCCCGAGAACATGAAGATCAAGAAGGATACTTTCAAGGAGCTTATGGGAATCGTTAAGCCCGACTGCATGTTTGCATCCAACACATCTTCTCTGTCTATCACAGAGATAGGAGCAGGCCTTGACAGACCTATGATCGGTATGCATTTCTTCAACCCTGCCGACAGAATGAAGCTGGTGGAGGTAATTGCAGGAGAGAACACGCCTGACGAGATGGTAGAGAAAGTGAAAGCCATCGCAACAGAGATCGGCAAGACACCGGTACAGGTGAAGGAAGCTCCGGGCTTTGTAGTAAACAGAATCCTGATTCCCATGATCAACGAAGCCATTGGCATTTATGCTGACGGAACCGCAAGCGTAGCTGATATTGACGAGGCCATGAAACTGGGCGCAAATCACCCCATGGGACCTCTGGCTCTGGGAGATCTGGTTGGTCTGGATATCGTGCTTGCCATTATGGAGGTTCTGCAGAACGAGACAGGCGATCCCAAGTATCGTCCTCATCCCCTTCTCCGCAAGATGGTACGTGCAGGCAAGCTTGGCAAGAAGACAGGAAAAGGCTTCTACGATTATTCTAAGTAAATAAACAGTTAAATATATGGAGGAATCAATACTATGGATTTTATGTTAACCAAACAACATGAAATGGCAAGGACTCTGTTCAAGGAGTTTGCAGAAAAGGAAGTTAAGCCTCTGGCACAGGAAGTAGATGAGACGGAAGTTTTCCCCAGAGGAACAGTTGAAAAGATGGCCAAGGCAGGCTTTCTGGGAATTCCCGTACCCAAGGAGTACGGCGGCCAGGGCTGCGATCCCCTGACCTATGCAATGTGTGTGGAGGAGCTCTCCAAAGTCTGCGGAACTACAGGCGTTATTGTTTCCGCACATACCTCCCTTTGCTGTGATCCCATTATGACCTACGGAACGGAAGAGCAGAAGCAGAAATATCTGGTTCCTCTGGCTAAGGGCGAGAAGCTGGGCGCATTCGGTCTGACAGAGCCCGGCGCAGGTACGGACGCTCAGGGACAGCAGACCAAGGCCGTTCTGGATGGAGACGAGTGGGTGCTCAACGGATCCAAGATCTTCATCACCAACGGTAAAGAAGCGGACGTATATGTGATCTTTGCAGTGACCAATGTTGTCACCGATGCAAAGGGCAGAAAGAAAAAAATGATCTCTGCCTTTATCGTGGAGAAGGGAACCCCTGGATTTACCTTTGGTACCAAGGAAAAGAAGATGGGTATCCGCGGCTCATCTACATACGAGCTGATCTTTACAGACTGCCGCATCCCCAAGGAGAATCTCCTGGGACAGGAAGGCAAGGGATTCGGTATCGCCATGCATACGCTGGATGGCGGACGTATCGGTATTGCCGCTCAGGCTCTGGGACTTGCGGAAGGCGCACTGGACAGAACCATCGAGTATGTAAAAGAGAGAAAGCAGTTCGGCAGAGCCATCGGCGCATTCCAGAATACCCAGTTCCAGCTTGCGGATATGGCTACCAAGGTGCAGGCCGCACAGCTTCTGGTCTATAAGGCAGCTATGGCTAAAGCTACCCAGAAGGTTTATTCCGTGGAAGCAGCCCAGGCTAAGTTATATGCAGCAGAGGTTGCCATGGAAGTTACTACCAAGGCAGTTCAGCTCCACGGCGGATATGGCTATATCAGAGAATATGATGTTGAGCGTATGATGCGTGATGCCAAGATTACGGAAATCTATGAAGGTACAAGCGAAGTACAGAGAATGGTTATTTCCGGCGCTCTTCTTAAGTAAGAGTGAGGCATATGCAAACAGCATATACAAAATAGATTAAGACAAATTTATAAGGAGAGATAATACAATGAAAATCGTTGTTTGTGTAAAACAGGTACCGGATACCAAGGGCGGCGTTAAATTCAATCCCGACGGTACGCTTGACAGAGGTGCAATGCTTGCCATCATGAATCCTGATGACAAGGCAGGACTGGAAGCAGCACTCAGATTAAAGGATCAGTATGGCGCGGAAGTGACGGTGGTGACCATGGGTCTTCCCAAAGCAGAGGAAGTTCTTCGCGAGGCAATTGCCATGGGAGCTGACAAGGGAATCCTGGTAACAGACAGAGTTCTGGGCGGCGCCGATACATGGGCAACCTCTCAGACCCTGGCAGGAGCCCTCCGTAACCTGGAATATGACCTTATCATCACAGGACGTCAGGCAATTGATGGCGATACGGCTCAGGTGGGCCCTCAGATTTCCGAGCATCTTGGAATCCCTGTTATTTCCTATGCACAGAAGATTCAGA
>CAMWFQ010000012.1 GCA_947173495.1 uncultured Lachnospiraceae bacterium
ACTCTTCTTGAATTTTCAGACCTGCACTGCTGTTTATTTGTCAAGGTGCTCTTGTGTCTCTCTAGACAACTCTGATACTATATCACAGTTTTTTTTCTATGTCAACACTTTTTTCATATAATTTTCCAGTTCTTTTTCAACTGGGAATTACATTATACAAGATTCCTCAAAATATGTCAATGTATTAATATTAATTTATGTTTTTATCATAAGACATGAATAAACTATTAATATAAAACAATAACATACCTGTACCTGTCAAAAATTTGGAAGTATCTCATTGGATACTTCCAAATCTACTGGCAGGTAAAACGGAGAAAGAGGGATTTGAACCCTCGCGCCGCGTGAACGACCTACACCCTTAGCAGGGGCGCCTCTTCAGCCTCTTGAGTATTTCTCCATGCTCTGAATTCCACCATTACCAATATTTATCTGCGCCCTACAACGCAAATGTTATTATACATAAGCAAATTTTGTTTGTCAATGCCTTTTATGCGGGATTATTCAAAAAATAAAGGATAATCCCCATATCTTTAAAAAATATACTGAAAATCCTGCTATAAGAACCGCCTCTGCAAATCCGACAACCGCCCCCAGCAGCTTATCTACCCCTTTAATGACAGGAAGCTTTGAGATCAGTTCCAGAGATGTAAGCAGGATATGTGCCAGACGATAAACCAGGCACACTACAAATAGTACCGCTACTATTTGAATCACTTTTGTAATCTCCTGCTCCAGATAACTTCCTATTGCTCCTAAAATAAGGACCACGCAAAATCCTGCGACAGCTATTGCGATCAGTGAGATTATTTCCCGAACCATTCCTTTTCGAAATCCTGCCGTAATTCTCCATATAAAAATCAGGGCAATTATTATCAGTGAAATATAATACATTTGTACCTTCCTGTTATTAAAATTTCCGGCTTTATTTTAATTCAAGTATATCAATAGAATCTGATGTAACTGCAATATATTTATCAGCTGAAGCCGTCGGTATGAGTAACGAAGTATTTTTCTCAAAGGTTCCCCTGAATTTATCTGTCCCTTTGGTATTCCATACCTGGCACTCTATATCATTATAAATAATGATCTGATCCTTGCTGAAAATGATATCTGCATACTCAATATCAAAAAGCTGAGAATGAATTTTATTTCCTGTCTTATCATATACATCAACCCGGAAAGCTGCTTCTCCACTCTGATCATTAAATACCAGTCCCACATAATCTTCACTATAATGAATGCTTTGTACTTCTCCATCCAGCAGATTAGACGCAATGCTTGTCGGCTTTTCTATACCTGAAAAAAACACGATCCTATCATCCGACACAGCGAATGCCGTCTCATTATCCATAAACTGCACATATGGAACGATAGTGTCCAGATAATCATAACCGCTGACGTAATTATCTGTTTCATTTTTTCCCACCTCGCCAAAGTTATAAAAAGCCACCGAAGATTTCATATTGCCGCTATCCACATACAGATAAGAAATTGCCATCAGCTTTCCGTTTGGACTCAGCGAAACGCTTACCGGATAGCCGCTTTTATCCATAGTCGCCTTTGCATTTATGATCGGCTTCTCTGTATTTTCATTTCCGTCGTATACATATATCCTGGTAATATCAGCATCATCCAATATCGTTGCCACCACGCCGTTCTCGGAAACGCAGAGCGCTCTGAGCGGAAGATTCGTATTGACGACTCCCTTTTCTCCATACTTGTCCATCACATAAACCGATCGCCCATTGTAATCTCCGATCGCCATCATCTGCCCGCAAATAGAAATCATAGGTGTCTGCATTTCATATGTACGATTCCACACGGCATTTCCTCTCGAATCCATACAGCTGGCCCCATCTTTACTGTATAAAAGAACATTTCCGTCCAGATTCTTTACCGTTGCCCCCTGCACAATCGTTATCGGCGCCGTACCTGTAATCGCACTTTCTGTGAAAACCTTGTTTCTCCATTGTATTATAAAGAAAGAGATGACAGCTGCTACCAGTAAAATACCCAGAGCAATCCGGTAAAATATCGTCAGCTTATGGCCGCGGATTTTTTCTTTATAATCTATTTTTTTGCCGGCTTTCTGCCGCTTTTCTTTTTCTTTAAAATAATCCCGCACGTTTGTCATGTGCTCATCTCCAAATCTTTTGTGTCAAAACCGCTTTCTAGTTCTCTCTTTCTGTCAGAACAACTGCTCTTTCAGCCGCCTCTACAAATCCATGCATCTTATTATAATCATTGATCGTCGTGACCGCCAGTGCCAATAAAATGATACATCCTCCATAAAAAAATTTTTTTATCATATCTCCTATAGGAGAGGACAGTTTGGGCAAAGATAGTAGTTCCGCTTTCTTTATACCGGAGTACTCTTCTTTTTCTCTGCCTGCGTCTTCTTTCTTTTTCCTTTCATAACAGGAAAGCAAATAATTCTGCATAGCTTCATTTTTTTCGTAAAAGATATAATATCCTTCTTTTTTATCCGGAAGTTTCTGTCCTTTTCCATAAATATTAACGTAGCCAATCAATTCATACTCTTCAAAAAACTCTTTTCTGATCTGTTCTTCTGTCCGCCCCTGTTCCAGCTCTTCAATGACGCATGCAGCACCATAAATCAGATAAACATACTGTTCCTGCTTATGACAGGCATGTCCAAAGAGTACCGCCCTGAGCGGAAATACTGTCATTTCTTTGCGCAGCTGGCTCAGATAAGTATAAACATAGTCCTCTATGTATACACGCGCTCTGCCCTCCGCCTTTCCCATTTGTCTGACCAGTTCCGGAAGCTGCATATGACGATTCCCCCATTTCTCAAATCTGCTCCTGCAGGCTGTTTTTATTCCCGCGAGCAACGAGCCAAGCGGACATGCTTGCATGTCCATTCATGACAACAGAAGGCCTGCTTTCTGTTGTATGGCGACTGCCGCGAGGGTCAAAGACCTTATACATCGAAGATGTATTACGCTCTACTGCGTTGCAAGCTTGATGTCCCGTCAGCTTGCTGCGGGGTCTTTGACTTTAAGTGTAACATAACGCAGATGGAAATAGGCTTGTAATTTATCGTAACAAAATGTGAATCCACATCCTTAATTATCTTAGAGAGACACAAGCCGACACGCTTTGCGGGCCGGCTTTGGAATATCGAAATATCTTTAACAAAACTTATATACCGTTGTGCTCTTATAGCTTCTCTGCGGTCCAAACTCCGCGGAAGGGAACTCCGGCTTATTTGCCGTATCCGGAAAATACTGAGTTTCAAGGCAAAATCCGCTTCGAGGCCCATATAGGGCGCCTTCTTTTCCTTCTTGCGCCGTAATAAAATTGCCTGCATAAAACTGTACTCCCGGCAAATCCGTACAGGCTTTCATACAGCGCCCTGAGACAGGCTCCTGAACAACTGCGAATTCTCTCAATTCACCGTCTGCATGGTCAATGACCCAGTTATGATCGTACCCTCCAGCCATTTTAAGCTGCTCATGCTCTGCTTCAATTTCAGCTCCGATTCTTTTCCCCTGCAAAAAATCAAACGGCGTTCCCAAAACATCTGCAATTTCTCCCGTTGGAATGGAGCCAGGGACTGTCGGTGTATAAGCAGACGCCCTGATCTCAAGAATGTGATCGTATATCTTTCCTTTGTTATGTCCTGCCAGATTAAAATAGGTATGATTCGTCATATTGACAATCGTGTTTTTATCACTACTGACCTCATACTGAATCATCAGCTCATTTTCCTCTGTAATGGTATAAGCCACCCGGATCTTTTTATTCCCCGGGAACCCCATACTGCCATCAGAATCTTCTAATGAAAAGATCACCGCGCCTTCTTCCTCTGTTGCATGAAAAACTCTTTTATGGTATCCAAGCTCTTTATGGCTGTGAAGGTTGTTCTCTCCATCATTAACATCCAGTTGATATTTCTTTCCCCCCAGCACAAACGCTGCCTTTCCGATACGATTTGCATTCGGTCCGATCACCGCTCCAAAAAAACAGTCATTCTCAAAATAAGGTTCCAGCTTATCATAGCCCAAAACCACGTCATCTATCTTTCCGTTTTTATCCGGAACCATTAGATTTACCAGGATTGCACCGTAGTTTATCACCCCGGCTTTCATTCCCTTAGAATTTTTTAACCAGTAACGGTAAATCTCCTCACCTTTTTTTGTTATTCCGAAAAATTCTTTTTCCATATCTATGAAATCCTCACATTTCTGTTCTGCCTTCCAATGCACGCAAAAGCGTAATCTCATCAATATACTCCAGATCACCACCCACGGGCACACCGCTGGCAATTCGAGTCACCCTGATTCCTGTAGGCTTGATCAGCTTACTGATATACATTGCTGTGGTTTCCCCTTCCAGGCTTGAATTGGTCGCTATGATCACTTCTGAAACATTATGCTCCAGGCGCGTCACCAGTTCTTTTAAACGAATGTCCCCCGGTCCAATTCCCAGCATAGGTGAAATCGCACCGTGAAGCACATGATAAACACCATCATATCTGCCGGTTTTTTCATAAGCCGCCAGGTCTCTTGTGTTTTCCACTACCATGATCGTACTATGGTCACGTTTCTGATCCGCACAGACCGGACACACCTCATTATCTGTCAAAGTAAAACACTCCTTACAATAACAGACATTTTCCCTGGCATCAACAATTGTTTTTACAAGTCTGTTGACTCTGTCCAGAGGCATATTAATCAAGTGAAAAGCCAGCCTTTGTGCTGACTTGGAACCAATCCCCGGCAATCCGGACAATTCATCTATTAATTTATTAATATGTCCGCTGTACAAATCCATTAGAACGGAAGGCCTCCTCCCAGGCCAAGCCCTCCTGTCATCTTATTCATAATTTCAGCATTTGCCTCCTCTGCCATCCGAAGAGCCTCATTCGTCGCTGCCATCACCAGATCCTCCAGCATTTCAATATCATCCGGATCTACTACTTCTTCAGATAATTTTACTTTAGTCACTTCTTTTTTACCGGTTACAGTTACTTCCACTGCGCCGCCGCCTGCTTTTGCAGTGAATTCCCTGCTTTCCAGTTCCTTTTGGTTTTCCTCCACCTGACGCTGCATTCGCTGAGCCTGCTTCATCAGATTATTCATACTGCCCGGCATACCGCCTGGGAATCCTCCTCGTTTTGCCATTTAAAAATAGTCCTCCGTTTCTTCCTCTAGCTCTTCTACTTCCATATTAATTGCCTCGCTTACCGCCCTTGTCAGATCCGGATACAGCTCCCTGGAATCCCTGTTACCTTCGGCACTTTGAAACATTATCCGCATCTCTTTACCCGTAAAATCAGCAACAATCCTCTCCAGCTCTTCTCTGTGCTGCACTTCCTTAAAGTAATCCGACGGCAGGCCCTCCTGTACGATTACAAGAAGGTTTCCTTCTCCCGAAAGACTTGGATAGGCGGACTTCAGATACGCCTTCATAGGCATTGAAGCCTCTCCCACAATTGCAGGCCATCTTTCCACTGCCTGTCTTACATCATCAGGCACTGCTTTGGGCATTTGTGCCTGAACTTCCGGAATCTCTGTCTGTCTTTCCGCTGTTATTCCCTGTGCTGCCTTCTGCCCCTGAATCAGCACGCCGCTTTCAAGCCTCTCCTCCAGCTGCCTGATCCTGTCTGCCAATGAATTTACATCCGTTTCCATACCGGGACGGCATAACTTAATCAGTCCTATTTCTACCAGTATTCTCTTCTGAGCTGCATAGCGTATCTGTCCTGACAGCTCCGAAAGTACCCGGATGTAGCGCATAATAATATCGTTCTCCGCAAGCTGTGCTTCCTCCTTAAGACGAATCAGATTTTCCGTTGAGACATCAATGACATCCTCAATTCCATCAGCCGTTTTCACTAAGAGCAGGTTTCTCAGATACCACGTGAAATCTGATATAAACTGAACAAGTTCCCTGCCCTGCATGATAATCTCTTCAAGAATACTGATTGCCCCCGTTACATCTCCCTCTAATACAATACGCAAAAGTCTGCTGAATACCTCTGTATCCACTGCCCCCAGTACATCCAGCACCTTATCATATGTCAACTTCTGGCCAAAATGAAAAGCAATGCACTGATCCAGCAGACTTAGCGCGTCGCGCATAGATCCATCCGCTGTCCTGGCAATATAGCGGATTGCCTTATCTTCTATCACAAGCTGTTCTTTCGCCATAAGTTCCTTCAGACGATCAGATATCGTTTCAACTGTAATCCTCTTGAAATCATAGCGCTGGCATCTGGACAGAATTGTGATCGGTATTTTATGAACCTCTGTCGTCGCCAGAATGAATATAACATAAGAAGGGGGCTCCTCCAATGTCTTTAGCAGCGCATTGAAGGCCCCTATTGAAAGCATATGAACTTCATCAATAATATAAACCTTATATTTACCCTCCGCAGGCGAATATGTTACTTCATCTACAATTTCACGGACACTGTCCACACCGTTATTAGATGCCGCGTCAATTTCAATCACATTCATACTGGCCCCTGCTGCAATCGACCTGCAGATCTCACACTCCCCGCATGGGCTTCCTTCTTTGGGATTCTCACAATTAACGGCTTTTGCAAATATCTTGGCAATCGTGGTCTTCCCAGTTCCTCTTGTCCCGCAAAAAAGGTATGCGTGGGAGGTACGTTCTGCTTTAATTTGATTTTTCAGCGTGGTAACAATATGATCCTGTCCCTTTACGTCTTCAAAAGTGGTGGGACGAAATTTTCTGTAAAGGGCTGTATATGACATATATCTTCTTTCCTTCCATGTGCCACCCCAAATCTATGGCAGCACCTTTTTAATCTCCAAAACTGATTCCCAGTAATTTTGCTTCTTTTACAATAGATGCATCTGGAGAAACCATCTTCAGCTTTCCGGCAACCTCATCCAAAGGCACTTTTACTACCTCGCGATTCTTGTAGCCGACCATGAAACCATATTCGCCTTTGAGAATAAGCGCACCTGCCTCTGCTCCAAGGCGACTTGCAAATACACGATCGTACGGACAGGGACTTCCGCCTCTCTGTGTATGTCCGGGAACCGTAACTCTTACCTCATGCCCGGTCTTCTCCAAAATGCGCGCGGCCAGTTCATAGGAAACAGACGGATATTTGTAATTTTTCATTTTTTCTTTGTATTCTTTCTTGGAGAGCTTTGCGTCCTCCTTGGATATAGCGCCTTCCGCCACTGCCAGAATCGTAAACCTGCTTCCATTCCTGTTTCTTTCCTCGATTTTCGCTACTACTTTTTTAATGTCATATGGAATTTCAGGTATCAGAATAATATCTGCGCCGCCTGCCATGCCTGCATTCAAAGTGAGCCACCCGACCTTATGTCCCATTACCTCCACTATAAATACTCTGCCATGAGACGCTGCTGTTGTATGAATACAGTCAATCGCATCTGTCGCGATATTCACTGCACTCTGGAATCCGAAAGTCATATCCGTCCCCCAAAGATCATTGTCGATTGTCTTGGGCAGAGTAATTATATTCAGCCCTTCTTCTCTCAGCAGATTCGCCGTCTTGTGCGTTCCGTTCCCCCCCAAAATCACCAGGCAGTCCAGACGCAGCTTGTAATAATTCTGCATCATGGCATCCACTTTGTCCAGGCCATTTTCATCAGGATCCTTAATGGTCTTAAAAGGAGTACGGGAACTGCCCAGAATCGTGCCGCCTTTTGTAAGTATGCCGGAAAAGTCATGTCCTCCAAGCATTCTGAAATTACCGTAGATCAGTCCTTTATAGCCATCGATAAAGCCATAGATCTCAACCTTTTCATCACTGTTTACCAGGCATTTTACCACGCCTCTCATGGCTGCATTCAATGCCTGACAATCGCCGCCGCTTGTTAATAATCCAATTCTTTTCAATTTACCCTACCTCCTTGTCCAAATGTAATCCTACTTATTTTTTGCAGATCATGTATTAATTATTATACATAATTTGGAACCTCTCTACAACCTTTTTACCCTTCTAATTTTTGAATCTGTGTTTCCTTCCTGTTATATGATAAAATAGATTGACTTGTAAATTTGAAAACAGTATAATTGATAATAAGTTTTCAGGAGTCGTATCGAAGCGGTCATAACGGGGCGCACTCGAAATGCGTTTGCCCTCCGGGGCACGAGGGTTCGAATCCCTCCGACTCCGCTGAAACATATCGCAGCTTTTGCTGAGATATGTTTATTACAATAAGCTGGCCCGCTAAGCGTGTCAGCGTTTATTTTTCATAAAGAAACGGAGATCGCCTATGCTATATCATTATACCGACTTCGCTGCCTTTGATGGAATTATACGATGCGCCGAGCTGCGGCTCAACAATATCCTGAATATGAATGATACCTCTGAAATGAGACTTTTTATGCACGGTATCTGCACCGCAGTCATTGAAAAATTAGGGGTGGATGGTGAATCAGAAAAGCTTCATCAAATAGACTCTTTCTTTCAAAAAGAAATGGCCGAAGAATTTCATTATTCAGCTTATGCAGCATGCTTTTCAAAATACAGAGACGATGCCTCACAATGGGAGCGATATGGACACTCCGGACAGGGAGTATGTATCGGTTTTCACCATAATCTGATGCAAAAAATGCTGGGCGGCGCAGTGTCTCTTCAGGATGTATATTATCAGGAGGATATGCGAGGTCATCATCTTGTAGATGAATTTTACAACCTGATTAAATCTGCGGATCACTTTTCAGAAAATATGCCCGGACTGCAAAGTCTTATGAACGAAGCGTGGATCCAGTCCGCAGCCTTTAAACATCCTTCCTTTGCAAGCGAAAAAGAATCCCGGCTGGTTGTGTCGCCTTTTATTTTAAGTGAATTTGCAGTTGAACCAAAATATCATGTCTCTACAGGCAGAATCAAAAAATACTATCCTCTTGACTTAAACAGAATGTGCGGAAAGCTGAACATGCATCTTTCGAATCTGGTAGGCGAAATTATCATTGGCCCTACCTCTTCCCAATCTCTTCCTATTTTGCAGGATTACCTCATAGATTGCGGGCTTCACGTCCTTAAAAATAAGATCAGCATGTCAAATTGCCCTCTGCGTAAACCCACTTCCTGAAAAATCCCCGGATGTCAGATTTTCTGGTATCCGGGGATTTCATATTTACGGATTTATTCAGTTTGCCGCTGTCACAGAAGTAATGTGAGGATTCACACCCTCATACCAGTAAAGAAAACCTTCCATATCAATCTTATCTCCGATATTCAGCGCTTTAACTGCAGCATAAACATCTGTCGTGTTGTCGCAAAGATAAGATTCAACGGTAAATGTATAGGTTTCTCCATTCAGAGAAACATTAAAATACAGGTCGTCCCCATCCTGACCGGAACCATCCCAGTTATACAGGAAAGCCACATCGTTTCCACTTTCATCCTGGCCGGCAGCTTCCACGGTCATCCCCTTAAAGCATACAAATTTGTTCTGATGGTCGATCAGCTCTTCAGCACCAAGGATCGAAGTTACATCCATAGCTTCCGCAATATAATTTCCTTCTTCAATCTCAAAAGTTGCATCAATGATTTCAATCTCGCCAGACCACTCCGCCTTATATCCTGTCACCTTGATCTTAGTACCGGGGGTAAGCTTCTCATAGTCTTCCTCAGAACACGCCATATTGTACAGAAAATAAGCGCCATCCTTATCCTGAGAATAAACGGTAGCCTTGTCTTCCCACCAGGACTGCTTTGCCTGTACATAAGTCTCAACCACTACCTCAGACTCCAGATCGGCCGCCATGTATTCTTCATAGGTCATGACACCTTCGGACTTTACCTCCTCTGCGTTGTCGGCATCAGTCGTCTCCTCAGCAGCTTCCACATCATCAGTTTCAGGTTCTTCAACGCTGCTCTCTGTTTCTTCGGCAACAGCGGCATCTCCGCCGTCAGCCTCTGTTTCCTGTACTTCACCGGAATCGTCAGCGCTTCCGCCGTCAGTCCCACATCCTGCACAGGCAAATACCAGTACAACTGCTAAAAGTAATGAAATAAATTTTTTCATTTTTTCCTCCTCTTTCCAGACATCCAGTCTGTAAAACCTTATCTGTAAACGTCACACTAATTATACATGAGTTTTTCAGGAAATCAATAGTATTATTGCCTATTTCTTTCCTTCTGTTTCCTTCTGAGAGTATAAAAAACAACATATAAAATAATCAGAACCCATGCCAGGACCAGAACCGTAAGCAACGCCACTGCCATAGGAGGAAGCGCCCCCAGGTCTGCCTTTCCTCCCGTTTTGGCCTCTTCTTCTTTCCCTGGCTGATCCAGATGATACAGCGAAATCGTATCGCTGTAAAGCTTCTCCATATACGCATCGTCAACAGTCTGATCTCTCCGGACGGATTTTACTGTACTTTCAATCAGATGGCCTGACGCATCACGCAGAGATGTTGAACCGTTAAAGACCGGTGTAACAAATGTATCGTTAACATGGTCCAGCAAAAGCTGCGCCGCCCGTATTTTGACATCATAATAAATACCGTTATCTTCCCCGCATTTTGAAAGATAATTTTGATACTCATCAGATTCCTGTGCTTTGGATGTTACCGGAACATAGCCTTCTGTTTCTGAATAGGCAATCTGAACCTCGTTGGTCAGCAAATACTGCGCAAACAGCCAGGAGGCAAGAACCTCTCCGGGATTCTTCTTGTTGAAAATACAAACTGAGGGTCCCTGGGAAATCATCTGCGGCCGTTCCGTATCGAACTGTGGAATCAGTCTGACTGCCGTTTCAAACTTCACCACTTTATCCTCACTGATGTCTAAAAGAGGTGCTTCTGTCCCCATCCACGTAGCCCCCGCTGTGGAATCCACTGCAAAAATGCATTGCCCTGCATTCAGGAAATTAGCCGGATAGCTTGAAATTTTAAATGTGGAAAAGGCGCCGCTTTCCGCATGCTCTGCTATTGTCCTGAGTATTTCTTCCGTAGTATCATTAAAAAGAAGAATTTCTCCACTGTCTGTTGAATATCCTGCATCCTGCTGTCTGAGCATCTGAATCATCATATTATCCGTAGACTTATAAATAAAAGGGATCATTACCTTCTGGTCATTGATCAGAAAGTTTCCCTCTTCATTTCTGGCCATAGCTGCTTCTGAAACTTCCCAGACAAAATCCCATGTAAGTATATCCGGAAGGGTATACCCTAACGCCTCCACATAGGTTTTGTTAATATAGCAGGCTTCCGTAGAACGCATATAGGGAACCGCATAATAATGGCCGCCAAAAGCGCACTCGTTCAGAAATTGTGGAACAATTTCTTCTTCTGCAGGGGAATCAAATCTGACCTCGCTGCCTCCGAAGCCGTATCTCTCATCTGAAAACAGTTCATCCAGCGGAACCACCGTATTCGTTCCTGTCAGGTAGGTTGCGATATGATCCGGATAGGTTATGCAAACATTGGGTGTTGTATTGGTTGCAATATTGGTTATGACATCATTATAAATTTTCCCATAGTCTGTATAAAGACGCAGATTCACCTGAATATTCGGATACAGACTTTCAAAATCCCTGATAGCCTGCTCATAGATGGCTGTCTGCGTTTTGTTCGTATCATTTTTCGCCCAGAAAGTAATCTCATATTCTTTTGTATCATCAAATTCCTCAGGAACCGCAAACGCCGTCAGTCCCTTGGAGCCGTGGCAGCCTGTTAGTGCAGAAAGGCATACGGCTATTAGCAGCAGAAACAAATTTCTTTTCATCCCTTCGTTCCTCCTCTTGACACTCCCTCCATGATCTGTCGGCGGAATATCAGGAATAAAAGAATCAAAGGAATTGAAATCACTACCACAGCCGCCATCATCGCAGGGATATTTTCTCTTCCAAATCCATTTTCCCGTATTTCCTGAATCCCATTTGAAACAAGATAATAGTTTTCATCATCCGTAATCAGCCGGGGCCAGACATAGGAGTTCCAACATTCAATCATCTTCAGTATGGTGATGGTTATAAGGGTTGGTTTAGATATGGGCACCATCACCTTCAGCAGATATTTCAGATCGGATGTTCCATCTACCTTTGCCGCATAGTACAGACTGTCCGGTATCTGCTCGAAATTCTCCTTCAGCAGATAAATATAAAAAACAGAAGTTACTGATGGAAGAATCAAGCCGGAAAAAGTATTCCGCATATTCAGATTGGTGATCGTTACAAAATTGGTTATAACTACCAGCTCATTTGGGACCATCATCAGAGAAAGAAAAAAAAGAAAGACACCATTCTTTCCTTTAAATTCAAGCCTTGCAAACGCAAACGCGGCAAGCGTTATCACAATCAGCATAAGCACCGTCGTAATCACCGTAAAAACCGCTGTATTCGCAAAATATCTTCCCAGAGATACTGCTGTAAATGCCTCAGAGTAATTCTGCAGGGTAGGCGCCAGGGTAAAGAGTCTGGGAATATATTCTGAATTATAGGCGCTGTAGCTTTTTACAGAGGTAAGAATCATCCAGTAAAAAGGAAACAATACCAGCAACGCCCAAAATACCAGGAATATATACGTAATTGTTTTTACAGTTCTTTTTCGTATTTTATCTGTTTTTTCTATTTTAATGTAGTCTATCGTCTTTTCCATATCTGCCCCCTCCATGTCAGACACGTTTACACAGATATATGGTGCCCTGCATACTTGTACAGTACCATTCTCAATAATGAACCTTTCTGCTGCTGATCAGCAGATTAATACAGGTGATCGTCAGTACTATGACAAACAGCAGTATTGCCGCCGCCGATGCATAAGAAGGATACCCGCCGCTGTCTCCATACAGCATATCATAAATATATCCTACAATCGTATTCATTTCCGATGCATTAAGATTAGTGCCAAACAAAGCCACCGCATCGCTGTAAGCTTTAAAGGCTCCAATAAATCCTGTGATGATCAAATAGAATATCATAGGTGAAATCATGGGCAGCGTTATCCTCGTAAAAATTCTCAGGCCGGATGTGCCATCTACCCTGGCCGCATTATAATATTCCTGATTTACAGAGGAAAGTGCGCTGGTTAAAATCAATATCTTAAAGGGCATAACCACCCAAATGGTATAAAAGCACAGCACAAACATCTTTGCCCAATAAGGGCCATCCATAAAATCAACAGAATTTCCGCCAAACCACGTAATCATAAGGTTAACAAATCCATCCGTATAGGCTGTCTTTTTAAACAGTATCATAAATACCAGTCCTACAGCCAGTGTATTCGTCACATAAGGCAGAAAATAAATCGTCTGAAACAGATTCTTAAGAGGCTTTATGGAACTCAGCCCCACTGAGATCAACAGTGCGATTCCTGTCGACAACGGCACAGTAATAATTACAAGGATAAATGTATTTTTGACTGCCTGTAAAAAATATGGATCATGCAGCACATAGGAATAGTTATAGGTTCCTACACCGAAATAGGTCTGAGACGCAGAGTTATATCCCTCTTCGAAAGAATACACAAAAACATCGATCAGCGGATATACCATAAAAGCTCCCAGAAAAAGAATTGCCGGCAAAAGATACAGCCAGCTCTTCAGATTACTTTTCAGACTACTTCTACCGGATTTTCTCATATCATTCTGCCTCAAAGCAAATCCTTTCTTCTGTTTCTCTGTCAAATAAAAATACTTTATGTGATACAAGCGAAAATCTGATCATATCATTTTCCGTGTCCACCTCATGATCTGTCCCTATGACGGCCCGGACCGTTGGATTTACTGATGAAGCGTTTTTACAGACAACACTGATATCCCGCCCCATCACCTCCACTCCGCTCAGTTCACAACTGAAAGGTCCTTTTTCCTGCAGAACAAATCCCTCCGGTCGAATTCCCACATATACTTTTCTGTCAGCTGCACCTTTCAAATTCAAAACCGCTTCTTCACCCAGATACAGCCTGCCCTCTTTTACCCTGCCTTCAAAAACATTCATAGGCGGATTACCGAGAAATTTAGCTACAAACAGATTCTCAGGATTATCATAGACCTGCTGAGGCCTGCCAATCTGCTGAACGATTCCATCTTTCATCACAACAATCCGATCTGAAATGCTCATCGCTTCTTCCTGATCATGTGTAACAAATATGGTAGTAATTCCTGTCTCTCTCTGAATTCTTCGAATTTCCTCCCTTGTCTGAAGCCTTAATCGAGCATCCAGATTGGAAAGAGGTTCATCCAGCAAAAGAACCCTCGGCATTTTGACCAGTGCTCTGGCAATGGCTACTCTCTGCTGCTGTCCGCCGGAAAGCTCTCCGGGCTTTCTGTCCATCAGGTCTTCTATCTGAACAAGACCAGCCGCCTCATACACCTTCTTCTGCATCTCTTCCCTGGAGGGCCTGGCCTCTCCTTTCAGGTTCTGCAGCGGAAACAGGATATTCTGCTTCACCGTCAAGTGCGGGTAAAGGGCATAGTTCTGGAATACTAATCCAATCCCTCTGTTTTCCGGCGGTAAATCGGTAACATCATCTTCTCCGAAAAGTATCCTCCCGGCAGACGGTTTTAAAAGACCGCTGATCAGGTTAAGCGTTGTACTTTTGCCGCATCCGGAAGGTCCCAGCAGGCCAATCAGCTCCCCATCTGGAATTTTGAAAGTAACATCATTGACAGCGATAACATCCTCACGCTTTTTTCTGCCGCGGCCCGGAAATTTTTTCGTCAGATTCTGTAGTGTGACCTCCATATTTGCTCCCCCTTCCTTATTCACTTTCCTGCATTATACCGGAAAACAGAGAATGTGTCCAGATTCATTCTTTTCATGTATTGACGGCATTCAGTCTTTCTATTAAAATAATCTGACATAACGTTAAGGAGAGACAGAGAACATGTGGAAACAGTTTAAGAACAAATTTATAGGAAGCAGAGATTTTTATCGATATGTGATCTTTCTTGCGCTTCCCATGATCATTCAGAATGCCATTACCAGTTTTGTAAGCTTTCTGGATAACATTATGGTAGGCCAGATCGGCACAGAACAGATGTCAGGAGTCGCAATTGTGAATCAGCTGATGTTTGTCTTTAATATTTGTATCTTCGGAGGTGTCTCAGGTGCCGGTATCTTTGGCACCCAGTTTTATGGCAAGGGAGATTATGAAGGACAGAAGCACGCCTTTCGTTTTAAACTATATGCCTGTGTATTGATTACAGGTCTTGCTCTCGTACTTTTCGGCTGCCTGGATACGCAGCTTATTTCTCTGTATCTCAGCGACAGCGGCAGTATTGGCGATATTTCTCTTGCCCTTCAATACGGGAAAGAGTATCTTGCCATTATGACCATAGGACTGATTCCCTTTGCTATTGGTCAGGCCTATATCAACACCATACGGGAAACCGGGCAGACCTTTATCCCCATGCTTGCAGGAATTGCCGCCGTAATCACCAATCTGATCCTGGACTATATCCTCATTTTCGGTGTTTTCGGCTTTCCTGCTCTGGGTGTAAAAGGCGCCGCCATTGCAACGGTAATCGCACGGTTTGTGGAATGCTTTATTGTGATCATCTGGACCCATACTCATGCAACGCAAAATCCTTATATCAACGGCGCTTACCACAGCCTCAGAATTCCGCTTTCTCTTCTGAAAGAGATCCTGATCAAAGGATCTCCTCTTATGATCAACGAAATGCTCTGGGCTTCCGGGATGGCTGTTATCGCACAATGCTACGCTGCCCGCGGGCTGGAAGTGGTAGCTGCGCAAAATATTTCATCCACTATCAGTAACCTGTTCAACATCGTCTATCTCCAGTTGGGAGGCTGTATTTCTATTGTAGTTGGACAGCTCCTTGGAGCCGGAAAATTGGATGAAGCAAAAGATGCAGACAATAAAATGATCTTTTTCAGTGTATTTTGCTGCTGCGCCATCTCTCTGCTTATGGTTGCAATTGGAGGTTTTTTCCCCTCTATTTACAATACAGAAGAAAGTATAAAAGAACTGGCAAGATCCTTTATTGTTATTTCTGCCTTGGTAATGCCTCTGTGCGCTTTTTCACATTGTTCTTACTTTACTCTGCGTTCCGGGGGCAAAACGATTATCACTTTTTTATTTGACAGTGTTTATACCTGGGTGCTGATTATTCCTTTTGCATATAGCCTGGCGAATTATACGGTGCTTCCCGTCACTTTGGTGTTTTTTCTGGTTCAGTTCACTGAAGTTATCAAAGTTATTCTGGGATTTTTTATGATAAAAAGTAACACCTGGATGCAAAATATTGTGGGGGACAATGCCTGAAATCATCAGGCTCCGTCCCCCATGAGGTTATCTTTCATTCTTCTTTGCTTCTTTTCTATCCGATTTCGTACCCTTAACTCTTTAAAAAATTCTGTCAGAATACCGGAGCATTCCTTCTCCAGCACGCCTCTTGTTACTTTTACCTGATGGTTGAATTCCGGCATTTCCAAAAGGTTCAATATGGACCCTCCGCAGCCTGCTTTCGGATTCATGCTCCCCATCACTACCTCGTCAATTCTCGCCTGTACAATAGCACCGGCACACATCTGGCATGGTTCCAGGGTCACATAAAGCGTGCACCCTTCCAGCCTCCAGTCTCCAATTTTTTTGCTTGCCTTATTGATTGCAGTAATCTCCGCATGCGCCAAAGTATTTTTGTCTGTATTTCTTCGATTATATCCCCGGGCTATAATCTTATCCTCATATACAATTACACATCCTATCGGGACCTCACCAAGCGCAAGCGCCTTTTGTGCCTGCTTTATAGCCTGTCTCATGTACTTTTCCTGCTCAGTCACTTCTCTTAATGTCCTTTCCCTGTAACCATTCGTTACTATTCACGGCCTGTGGCCGCTCATAGCAACAATTCGGGGCGATATTCCAGGTTTTGCTACGCAAAATCGCCCCTCACTCCTGCATCATGTTCTCACGGAATGCGCAGCCTGTGCGCATTCCTGAGCCGTGAAAAGTAACAACTATTCAGTCTTCCCTTGAAAAATACGAAATCCTACAGTTGACAAATATGGCAAAAAAACATATACTACAAACGAATACCTGATCATTATCCATGAAGCTTTATTTTCAGGGAAGCTGTCATGGCTGCCCTGTACAAGTGGCATTTGACGATTGGGTCTTACGCAATGAGAACTCGCGAACCGTGTCAGGTTGGGAACAAAGCAGCACTAAGCGAAATTTTTCATGTGCCGTAAGAGTGCCTGGTCCGAGTTAACTGTATGGGTAACGCATGGCAGTTTCCCTGAGGGTAAAGCTTTTACAGTTCTACACGCCTCATATAATATCCGAATTTTCCGATTTCTACAGCTCCTTCACATTCAAAACCCTCAAATCCAAACATAACTGCCACCATTTTTTCCCGTTCAAAATAGGTTCCCGGTACCCCCAAATAAAAGCATTCTTCTTCTATTGCCCCGATTTCCTTATCCGGCCCCAGAAGCAGATGTCTGTAATTATAAAATCCATGAAGTAAAAAGCTATTATTAACCAGCCTCTGATAAGGTGCGCGTAAAACCACAAAGTCTCTTGGCTCAATAGATAAGAATATTCTTTCATCTCCAAAGGGATGAACCTTCCTGTAAATCTCCTGCAGCTGCTCCCACTTATCCTCCGAAGCAGGATTACCCAGCATCTTTTCCTTCCTGCCTGTCAAAAGATCCTGCGCCCCCCCATTTGCACTGACAATTTCCTTCCTTCTCTCTTTATCCTCTTCCGCATTTTTGTCTGCCGCATATAAATCCTGTTTTATTTCAGGCTGACAGAGAATATCCGTATGATTATGAATTTCCGCTTTTCTGAATGTAGTCGGTTCCTGCCAATAACCGGCAATCCACTTTTTTTCCCCTATCGGAATTAATATACCGCATAATTCATTTTCCTCAAACGTCTCCTCTCCTGTCATAATCATATTTTGTCTGACAGGAAGATTTCTTCTTGTATTCACTTCTCCCTTTCTTATCGTTATATTTCCCCAGGCACATTCTCTGTTTTTAAGGACAAGCACCAACGGACACTCTCCATCTGAAAGTCCGGAAACATGTCTGATATGTATGTCCAAAATACAGGCATCTCTTTCCCGTGAAATTCTAACGAATCCGGCAGAAGATTTTTTGACTCCATCCCAGAAAAAAGTCAGATAAATTATCTTTTTCTCATATAAAAACAACCTTATCCCTCCCAACAATTATGTATTATTGTATTCAGAAATAAGGTTGTTCATTCCAATTATCAGCAGTTCACTGTCATTTGTCCAGTGAGCCCAAATGCTTCATGTAATTATAGACCATCATGGCAATCTTAAAGGTCAGTGCATCATCGAAAGTCCTTACATCCAGTCCTGTACTTTTCTGAAGCTTTTCAACCCGATATACAAGGGTATTTCTATGGATAAAAAGCTGTCTGGAGGTTTCCGAAACATTTAAATTATTTTCGAAAAACTTGTTCACAGTAGAAACGATTTCCTCATCAAAATCACCCGGATCATTGTTTCCAAATATTTCATCAATGAAAATTTTGCACAAATTAGCCGGAAGCTGATAGATCAGGCGGCCTATTCCCAGACTTCCATAGGAATTCACTTTCTTTTCCACATAAAAGATCTTACCCACGTCCAGCGCCATCATCGCTTCCTTATAGGATTTCGATACATCCTTCAGCTCCTGCACAATCGTCCCATAAGCCACCCTCACATTCATCATGGCTTCCGTACTCATCATATCCACTATTGTCTGTGCCGTCTGTTCAATTTCACGATCTCCATCTGCAGCACTCAAAGCCTTGATCAATATAACATTGCTCTCATCCACAGCCGTAATAAAATCCCCTGACTGGGAGGAAAACATCCCCCGCAAAAATTCTATAGCTGTATTGTCTTTCTCCGCTCTTGTTTCAATGATAAATACAATCCTTGGAATCATCACTTCAATGTGTAATTTCTTGGCGCGATTGTATACATCCACTAAAAGCAGATTGTCCATCAGCAGATTTTGAAAGAAGTTATTACGGTCAAAACGCTCCTTATAAGCCGTTATGAGTTGCTGCATCTGGCTCACCGCTATCTTACCAATCAGATATGCTTCATCATTGCTTGCCCTTGCAACCAGCACATATACCAGCTCACTCTCGTCCATAACCTTTAGCAGATGATCCTTGCCTATCACCTGGCTGTCTGCTGGAGAATCAACAAAGCTTACAATAAGCTCCTTCGAGATATCATTGTCCTCAAATGTGGAAACCACCAGACTTCCATCCGTCCCAAAAACCGCCAGATTGACCTTCGTAATATTCCGGAGCTCCTCAATACAGTTTTCTATTACCTGTGTAGATATCATCTCTTCACATCCTTTCTGCCTACAGCTACAGTATACCAGACTTTTCGGACTCTTTGCAACCAAGCAGGAAAGATTTTCTCCCTGCCGCGTGCGGGGCGCATACTGCGTCAGCAACACCTTCATCTGTGCGCCCCTGTTCAATCGAGTAGGGAAGGCTTTTTCTCCCTACTCGCCGTGCGGGGCGCATACTGCGTCAGCAGTAAATCTCCCTGTGCGCCCCTGCACATAAAAAAAGGGGTGTTGTAAACACCCCTCTTGATTTGCTACTAGTTTGTAATAACCTGCTCTGTTTCTTTATCAAATACATGAATCTTATCAACATCAAATGCAAACTTAATTGTATCGCCAGGTCTTGATGATGTACGGGAATCAACTCTTGCAGTGATCGGGAACTCTTCCAGATCAAAATATAAGTATACTTCTGCACCAAGCAACTCGTAAACTCTGACTGTTGACTCAAATACACACTTGGCGTTCTTGATGTACTCTTCTGAATCATACACATCCTCAGGACGGATACCGAATGTAACCTTCTTGCCTGCATAGCCGCCACTGATAAGCTTTTTGGATTTAGCAGCCGGGAGCGGAATATTCTTGCCTGCAATCTTAAGGCTTGCCACGTCGCCGTTTACTTCCACTGTTGCGTCCAGGAAGTTCATCTGAGGTGATCCCATAAATCCTGCTACAAACAGGTTCGTGGGTTTCTGATACAGATTCTGAGGGCTGTCAACCTGCTGAACAACACCGTCTTTCATAACTACGATTCTGTCACCCAGAGTCATAGCCTCTGTCTGGTCATGTGTTACATAGATGATTGTGGTGCCTAATCTCTGATGCAGCTTGGAGATCTCAACACGCATCTGTACACGCAGCTTAGCATCCAAGTTGGAAAGAGGTTCGTCCATAAGGAATACCTTAGGGCTACGAACGATAGCACGACCCATGGCAACACGCTGTCTCTGACCACCTGACAAAGCCTTGGGTTTACGATCAAGGAGAGCTGTCAGGTCAAGAATCTTAGCAGCTTCTTTCACCATCTTGTCAATTTCATCTTTAGGAACTTTTCTCAATTTAAGACCAAAAGCCATATTGTCATATACTGACATATGAGGATACAGAGCATAATTCTGGAATACCATTGCAATGTCTCTGTCCTTAGGCTCAACGTCATTTACTACTCTGTCGCCGATCTTCAGTTCACCGGAAGAAATATCTTCCAAACCTGCGATCATACGCAATGTAGTAGACTTACCACATCCTGAAGGACCTACGAAGATGATAAATTCCTTATCTGCAATTTCAAGGTTGAAGTCCTTTACTGCCTCAAAGCCATTAGGATATCTTTTGTAGATATTCTTTAATGATAAACTTGCCATTTCTTAATTGCCTCCTTAAAATTTTGATTCACAATCGAGTCTGAATGTAGTATACAGGAATTTCCGCGTTCTGACTATGCCATTATTCCACAAATATTTCATTTTGTGTTGTTAAATATGCTTACGAAAAATGTCGATTTAATGTTTATACAGCAACTTGACCAACGAACTCCAGATTTCCATGGACACTTTGTACAATTTAAATTGTCTTTTCTGTCTCCTCAGTCGGTTCTTCTCCCGTTTCTTTGATCTCCTGGCTCTCAGCAGTATTCACCTTATCTCCATCATCCATGATATTCTCTGCCGTCTCTTCCCCCTCCAGAGGCTCAAGTGTCCACTCTTCATCGCTTACCACCTCTTCCTCCGGCTCAAACCGTTTGAAGGTCTTGTTGTAAAGGAGGGCGCACAGAAATCCGGGACCGGATATTCCAAGCGCAAAGACAACCGGCATTGCCCGTACAAAAAACGCCGCAACCAGTACCGGAATAATCCAGCACACAATCATAAGAATCGTTTTGGGAAATGCAAGGATTGACATAAAAAGAGAATTCCGGAATGTGTTCTTAATCGAGTTATCAAACCGTGCCAGTACAGGAAAAACATGCATGGAGGCAAACAACACAATCAATACTACAGACAAAAAGGCAATTCTCACCCATCCTGGAAACTCCAGTGTGGAATATTTGAAAATAAAAAAGTCACCTATCAGAATCACAAACACCAGCAGATAGATCAGCCAGATCAGTGTTGCCTGTCTGAAATTTTGTCTGAATGATTTAAAAAATGATTTAACAATATAGGTCTCCTCATTTCTGACCATTTTCAGCGCCACATAGTTCATGGCAGTCAGTGATGCTCCGATTGTAAAGACCGGAATACAGCAGATCAGTGTCAGGATGTTCAAAATCAGCAGATCTGCTAATTTCCCAAGAAATACAAACAGTGGACTTTCCAAATCAAATAATCTTCCCATAGCGCTCTCTTCTCTCCTGTATCAGCGTGCCTTAAGCTTTTCCGAAACCTGATTATATTGTTGATTTAATTTCCGATATGTAATCAAAATTTCTTCAACGCTGGCGTTTACATGTTGTATAATTTCGTCGTAACAATCAAAAAATATTTTGACAAGGGTCTTATTGTATTTCCCAGCTTCTGCCTCTTTACCGATTATATCCAGCATTTCCTGCGCCTTAAATGCTGACCGGTAGGATCTTTTATCCAGAAGGGCCGTCACTGCATCGGCAAGCTGCACAATCTCCTGCTTGCGGTTCATTTGCGCCTCCCGAAGCCTTCTGGGATATCCGCTGCCATCCCCCCGCTCGTGGTGCGCCGCCACAATATCTACCACTTCCTTGGCCATTCGTTTGTTCAGAATCCGCTCCGCCAGATGTACATGCATTTTTACTTTTTTATATTCCTCCGGCGTTAAGGCTCTCGGCGCATTAATGATATTTTTAGGTACGGCTACCATCCCGATATCATGAAGGATCGTTCCATAATACAACTCTTCCTTCTCCAGATTCGTAAGTCCTACCCTTTGTCCAAGCGTTTCTGCAATGCACATGCTGGTAACCGTATTTACCACTGCCGATTCATTGGTAAAGCCCTGGCAATACATCAGAAGTTCCAGATATTTTTTCTTATCTTCATTTGTATAGATCATATAGCCGATGATATCATCCAGCTCCTTTTTGTAATCCCCATTCCGGACTTTCTGAAGGATATCATATTTATCTATCGCTTCATTAAAAAGCTGAAAGGCTTCTCTGCCGATCACGGTTCCTACCTGCTTCTGGAACATATCCATACTAAATTTATCTCCCAGAGCAACAGAAAAGATATCTACCTTTTCAGCCAGACTCAAACAGGCTGTAATATCTTTATATTCAAAATCAAGCGCCTTCAGCTGCGAATAATCGGTATGATGATAGAGTATCACCATCGCCAGCTCTTTCAGCGGTGAAAGATGTTTCAGCACAAGATAGCCATAAGTTGCATGGGGCATGGGAGTTTTTAACTCATAGCGTATCATATCTTTTAAATTTTCTGTTTTGTAGGCTCCTATATCATGAAGAGATGCCAGAAATACCAGATCGGCCAGTTCAAACTTTTCATAGCCGCCCTTACATTCCAGCATCTTGTACATATAATATGCCACTCTCGATCCATGATCCATCGGCCTGCGATCGATCAGCTTCAGCGTATCCCGCATCAGCAGGAAAATGTCCTTACTATGAATATATTCCATACACACTACCTTTCTGCTAAGATATATTCCATCGGAGTATAAATGATACCTTCCTGTTTCCTTGCCAGTCCTAGATCCTTAAACCCAATTCTGTGGTAGAAAATCACTGCGTAAGGCGACGCGTTAACTGTCAGCCGTTTTTTCCCGAATTTCCTCTGCACATAACCAGCCATTTCTTCTATTAACGCTCTTCCGATTCCACATCTGTGCCAGTTTTTATCCACAAACAAAAGGGAGATATGTGTCTCATTCCTCAGCGTGATCATTCCTACCATTCTTTCAGATTCATAGGCTGTCATCATCAGGTATGTTCCTTCTGTAAACATTCTCTTCAGGCCCGTATCTGTGATAAAATCCTCAAAGCTTCTGATTCCCTCCAGCGTATAATCAGCCGCTTCAAATTCCAGAAACGTTTTCCATGCCAGTCCCATGGCTTCTTCCCATTCATCCTCATGAGCAAAACGTATCTCATAAGCCATTTCACCGCTCATTGTTCAATCATTTCATCCCTTCATTGCTGTTAATCTAATATTATAGCAGATTGTACCTCACTTTACAATCAAAGGACTTCTTAAATTGTGTAAATTATTCATAAAAAACTATTTTAAGAACCGGAACCTATGTTGCCGATTCTGTTCCAACCTGATTCACCAGAGGCAGTCCATTTTCAAGCGCATAGGCATTTTCAAGAGTCGTACGTGCAATCGCCCGCATTGCTTCCCGGGTAAAGAACCCCATATGAGAAGTGACAAGCACATTAGGAAACGTCATTAACCGTGCCAGGTTATCGTCAGTTATGATGTCGCTGGATCGATCCTCATAAAAAACGCCTTCTTCCTCTTCATAAACATCGAGCCCCACTCCGCCAAACCGTCCCGCCAGCAGCCCGTCAATCAAAGCTTCTGTTTCAATCAGACCGCCGCGGGAAGTATTTACCAGATAGACGCCTTTCTTCATCATATTTATCGTTTCCCTGTTAATGATATGTCTGGTATCCGAGTTAAGAGGACAGTGCAGGGAAATAATGTCAGAACTTTTAAAAAGCTTCTCCAGAGATACATATTCTGCCTCAAGTCCCCCTGCCGGGAAAGGATCATAGCAAATGACATGCATCTGGAAACCGTTCAATATTCTGATCATAGCCTGACCGATTTTTCCTGTACCGATCACACCAGCCGTTTTCTCATACAGATCTATTCCCATAAGTCCGTTCAGGCTCATATTAAAGTCCCTGGTTCTGTTATAGGCTTTATGAGTCAGTCTGTTGACCGTAAGAAGCATCGCCATTGTAAACTCCGCAACAGCTTCGGGCGAATAGCTGGGAACTCTCAGTATTACGATTTTATCCTCCGCCGCTTTTACATCTACGTTGTTAAATCCTGCGCTTCGCAATAAAATAGCTTTGACATTCATCTCATACAGCTCGTCTATCATCGCCGCATCTACATAATCATTGACAAAGATACAGATCGCATCATGTCCCTTTGCCATGAAAATGGTTTCCTGATTGCAGGCCGCCTCAATGAAATGAATGTCAAAACCGTATTCTTTTGCCATAGGCTCAAACCAGATCCTGTCGTAAGGTTTTGTTCCATAAAATGCAATTTTCATATGACATCCTCCCTGATTGATAAGTTTGCATGTCATATATTATTTGCTGAAAAGCAAGTATTTTATTCTCTTGTCCTCACACCTTTAAAACAAATTATTAAAAAAGCTCTTTACAGAATCTTTCAGACCGCTGAAAAAACTGCTTATCACATTGGATGCAGCATTTTTTACCGCTCCGGTCACCACCTCATCCACATGATCAACAAAGTCAGCTCCATACTCCTGGTACATACTTTCTGTTTTTTCTACAATATACTCCGCCGAAAAACCCAGAGCCTCCAGCTTTTCCATTGTATCTACCAGATTTTCCGCATCCTCTCTGCTGACTTCAACACCGAACTTTTCTTCTCCTTCCCGAATAGCATCTTTCAGTCCTTCCTCCGAGTTCAGATTTCCTTCCTCTACCTGTTCTTTCAAAAAGGAAAACACTTCTTTTGCCGTCTCATCATCCATACTGTCAAATGCTGCCGACAGCTGCCGTTTTACCTGATCCACAAGGTCAGATGCGTCCTGTGAGGATGACGCATAAGTCATTGTCGGCAGGAATAAAAACAGGGCGGAAACAAACAAAATTACCCAAACTTTCTTTTTCATAACAGATCTCCTCATATATCAAACACCAGTGTCAAAGCTAAAGCTGATATTCTTTCACTCTTTCCATAATCCATGGATAGATATCTTCGTATACCTGTTGTCGGTTTTTTTCGTTTAAAAGTTCGTGTCTGTCTCCCGGATAAAGCTTTAAGGAAATATGTTCCATACCGGCCTTCTTAAAGTCTCCAAAGGCTTTCTTTACACCGTCTCCGTAATTTCCCACCGGATCCATATCTCCGGCTATAAAATATACCGGAAGTTTTTCAGGCATCATCTTTAAATTTTCTTCCTGGTTCAAACGGTCAAGCAGCGTGAATAATGTTCTGAACCCATTAACCGTAAATATAAAACCACACAGCTTATCTTCCACATACCTCTCCACAACTTTCTCATCCGTACATAACCAGTCAAAGGGTGTCTTTGCCTCAGGTATTTTTTTGTTATAGGAGCCAAATGCCATTTTATCAATGAAAACCGCCCTGTGCTTCTGTCCCAGAAAAAGTCCCTGCAGCGCTGTCATCAGTCTGCACAGCTTTACCAGCGCAGGAGGCTGCGAACCTGTTCCGCACAGAATGGCTCCCTGAATACCCGTCCCATAGCGAAAAAGATAGTTACGCAGAATAAACGACCCCATACTATGTCCTAATATTACATAAGGCACTCCCGGATATTCTTCCTGGGTAATCTTTTTCAATCGATGTACATCTCTGACCACCACCGTTGCCGGATCCTGTTCACAAAAATACCCGTAAATTCCATTTGAGCCAACGCTTTTTCCATGTCCTAAATGGTCATCGCCCGTCACCAGTATCCCCTTCTCTCCCAGATACTGTGCCAGCTCTTCATACCGTTCTATATATTCCGCCATTCCATGGACAATCTGAAGAATACAAACCACCTTTCCTTCAGGGATCCATCTGACAGCATGAAGCTTTGATTTACCATCTCTGGACTCGAATGTAAATTCTTCTTTTTTTACCATTAATACCTCCCAATCTTATCTGGCGTGTGTCAATGGAGCCCAACCAGTACACACTAGCAGATCTCTGCTCCCGAAGGCATATTCTTCTCAGGGATGAGCAGTGCCAGATTCCCTTCCTTATCCTCTGCGCACAGCAACATACCTTCCGAAACCACTCCTGCCAGCGTAGCGGGTTTCAGATTTACCAGCACCATAACCTTCTTTCCCACCATCTCTTCTGCACTGTAGTGCTGTTTAATGCCAGAGACAATCTGCTTTATCTGGCTGCCAATGCGCACCTTGGAGCATAACAGCTTTTTGGATTTGGGCACCTCTTCACAGGCAACGATCTCGCCTACCTGAAACTGCATTTTATCAAACATTTCATAAGTAATCTCGTTCTTTGCCGCTATATCGATCACTTCCTCTTTTTTATCGACTTTATCAGCGGAATCCTGGTGCTGCTCCCCCGCTGCCCTTTCTTCGAACATGGCATTTACCTTCTCGATCACCTCTTTCGCATCCAGCCTTGCAAACAGAATTTCGGGTTTTTCTGTCACTTTATTCCCGTCAGGATACAGCCCAAAGGTCTCCAGCTGATCAAACTCTCTGATCTGCGTATTCAACTGCTGTGCAATTTTCTGCGCTGTAGAAGGCATAAACGGTTCCAGCAAAGAGGCGCCTGTCAAAATACCCTCCACCAGATTGTAGAGCACTGTGGAAAGACGATCCTTTTTGTCCTCCTGTTTGGCAAGTACCCATGGCTCCGTCTCATCTATATACTTATTGCATCGCTTAAACAGCGTGAAAATTTCTGTAAGAGCATCTGCTACCCGAAGCTCTTCCATTTTAGCGGCGACCTTTCTGTATGCTCCCGTCGCCACAGCCTTTAATTCCTCATCCACCGCTTCCCTGCAGCCGGGATCTCTTATCACACCTCCAAAATACTTATTGCTCATGGAGATCGTTCTGTTTACGAGATTTCCCAGAGTATTTGCAAGATCTGAATTAACCCGCTCCACCACAAGCTCCCACGAAATTGTTCCATCGTTGTCAAAGGGCATTTCATGCAGGACAAAATAACGCACCGCATCCACTCCGAAAAACTTTACCAGATCGTCTGCGTAGATCACGTTTCCCTTTGATTTGCTCATTTTGCCATCTCCCTGTAATAGCCAGGGATGCCCGAATATCTGTTTCGGCAGAGGCTCTCCCAGGGCCATCAGGAAAATTGGCCAGTAGATCGTATGAAAACGAATAATATCTTTTCCAATCAGATGCAGATCCGCAGGCCACAGCTTTTTATACTGTTCACTGCTCTCTCCCCCGCACTCATAACCAATGCCTGTAATGTAATTGGTCAGTGCGTCCAGCCAGACATAGACCACATGCCTGTCGTCAAAATCCACCGGAATTCCCCATTTAAAAGAGGTTCTTGATACGCACAGATCCTGAAGTCCCGGCAGAAGGAAATTATTCATCATTTCGTTTCTCCTGGAAACCGGCTGGATGAATTCCGGATGAGTATTAATATGCTCGATCAGCCTGTCCGCATACTTACTCATTTTAAAAAAATAGGCTTCCTCCCTGGCGGGTTTCACCTCTCTGCCGCAGTCCGGGCATCTGCCGTCTACCAGCTGTGACTCCGTCCAGAAGGATTCACAGGGAGTACAGTATAGACCCTCATAGGAGCCTTTATAAATATCTCCCTGATCATAAAATCGCCTGAAGATCTTCTGTACCTGCTTTTCGTGGTAATCATCCGTGGTTCTGATGAAGTGATCGTAGGAGGTGTCCATCAGATTCCACAGCTCCTTGATGGTTTTAACCACATTATCCACATATTCTTTTGGCGTAACGCCTGCCTCCTGCGCCTTCAGCTCAATTTTCTGACCATGCTCGTCAGTGCCGGTCTGAAAATAAACATCATACCCCTCTTTTCTCTTAAATCTGGCAATGCTGTCTGCCAGCACAATCTCATAACTGTTTCCGATATGAGGCTTTCCCGAAGTATAGGCAATTGCCGTTGTAATATAATATTTCCCTTTATTCACCTTTTTCCTCCTGAAAACATATAAGCACTTTAAAACTTTTTCAAAAACTCTTTTACTTTTTTATATACGCCTTCTCCATCCAGGCCGTATTTGATAACAAGCGCACCCGCAGACCCGGATTCCCCAAACACATCATTGATTCCGATTCTGCATACGGGTACCGGACAGCTTTCCGCCAGAGCCTCGCATACTGCGCCGCCCAGTCCTCCAATAACAGAATGTTCTTCTGCCGTCACTACTTTTCCTGTTTTTCCAGCGCTTGTTGTAATCAGGTCACTGTCCAGCGGCTTAATGGTATGGATGTTGATCACTTCTGCGCTGATTCCCTCTTTCTCCAGCCTCTCGGCAGCCTCCAGGGCAGACGCAACCAGAATACCCGTTGCCACGATTGTCACATCGCTGCCTTCCCTCAACATAACTCCCTTCCCCATTTCAAAGGAATAATCCTCTCTGTCATTGATCACCGGAACCGCCGCACGGCCAAAGCGCATATAGACAGGTCCTTCATAATCCAGCGCCGCTTTCACACATGCCCTGGCTTCCACCGCATCAGATGGATTCAGAATTGTCATCCCGGGAATCGTCCGCATCAGTGCAATATCCTCGTTACATTGATGAGATGCGCCATCCTCTCCCACTGTTATTCCTGCGTGGGTGGCTCCAATCTTAACATTCAGATGCGGATAACCGATAGAATTTCTTACCTGCTCAAAAGCTCTTCCAGACGCAAACATAGCAAAGGTACTTGCCACAGGAATTTTCCCTGTCAGAGACAATCCTGCGGCAATTCCCATCATGTTTGCCTCTGCAATTCCACAGTCAATGTGTCTGTCTGGAAATTTCTTTTTAAATACACTTGTCTTAGTGGCCGCTGCCAGATCTGCATCCAGCACTACCATATCAGGATAATCCTCCCCAAACTCCGCCAGAGCCTTGCCATATGCTTCTCTGGTTGCAATCTTCTTTATTTCTGACATAATGCTTCACCAATCCTTTCCAAGTCCGCCATAGCAACCTTATACTCTTCGTCATTCGGGGCTTTACCATGCCAGTCCACCTGCCCCTCCATAAAGGAGACTCCCTTGCCCTTTAGCGTATGGGCAATAATCGCCGTGGGCATCCCCTTTGTCTCACGCGCTTCTTTAAAGGCCGCGCGGATCTGTTCCATATCATTTCCATCCGCCAGATTAATCACATGAAAATTAAAGGCTTCAAACTTTTTGTCAATGGGATAGGGTGAACATACATCTTCGATCCTCCCATCGATCTGCATTCCATTATTATCGACAATCACCACAAGGTTATCCAGTTTTCGGTATCCGGCAAACATAGCGGCTTCCCATACCTGGCCCTCTTCAATCTCACCATCCCCCAGCAACGTATAAACCCGGAAATCTTTTCCTGACAGTTTCGCCCCCAGTGCCATACCATTTGCTGCAGAAATTCCCTGTCCAAGAGAACCGGATGACATATCCACACCAGGTACGTGCTGCAGACATGGATGCCCCTGAAGGTAAGATCCCAAATGACGCAGCGTCGGCAAATCCTCCACCGGAAAATATCCTCTGTTTGCCAGAGCTGAATATAGTCCCGGCGCCGTATGTCCTTTGGACAGCACAAAACGGTCTCTCTCTTCCATCTTCGGATTCGCGGGATCAATATTCATCTCCTCAAAATAAAGATATGTAAAAATATCTGCTGCAGATAAGGACCCGCCAGGATGTCCGGCCTTTGCTCCGTGTACGGCAGTCACAATTCCCTTTCTGACTTCATTTGCACGCTTTTTCAATTCTAAAGTATCCATGTTTCCTCTCATTTCCGCTATATCCCATATAGCTAATCGTACTAGCTGCACTTCATTGGAAACATTGTATTTCCCCTGATAATACAGCTCTTATGCTCTTCCTAATGGTATGTTATTCCACATTCTTTGTCAATAATATACCTGTATAAAAAATTTTATACAGAGAAAGATTCTTTCTCTAAATGCTTTATATACAGCCTGTAGCTGTCCCCTCTTTCCATCACATCTTTTTGAAATATAAATCCCATCTTATCAAGAAGCCTTCGCGAAGCCTGGTTTTTCTCTTTTACCAGCGCCTGTATCCGGTCAAACCCCAGTTTCTCTCCGGCATACCGCAAGATCGCGCTACAAACTTCGAAGCCGTAGCCCTGACGCTGATATTGTGTACCAATCACAAAACCAATCTCCGGCATTTCATACCCCTCCCTTATACTGAGCCCCGCTCTCCCTATCACCTGGCCGTTTTTTTTCAAGATAACCGTCCAAAGTCCATATCCATAAAACCCGTAGACCTGGTCTATATAGGCTTTCATATAAGCTCTCTCTTTCTCCCTCTCCTGATACAGATCCTCCATATAAAAAGTAATAGAGGGTTCTTGGTAAATCTGATAAAATTCATCCACATCATCCAGCGTGCTCTCACGGACTCTTAAACGGTCTGTCTCCAGAATATTCCAGGGCAGCCCTGCCAGCCTTCTGTAGGCTTCTTCATAGGACTGGTAGTCCAGTCCGGATACATCTTCCACCCCATACCGGACCGGCGGAAATGCCAGTTGCCGGTTTTTTTCATGGTATAATATCACGACAAACCAGCCTCTGTTCAGAAGGGAACGTGTCATCTCAGGTTCATCTGCTATAACCAGTGTTTCCTGTGGTTCTATTCCCTTTTTACCTGAAAATTCGCCAGCGCCCTTTCTCAAAACGACCTCCACCTGGTGCGGTTCTGTTTCGGACCGGATTTCTTCCATGCGCTCTTTCATCTTTTCATAATAATAATCGGATAAAATAAACAGAATATATTTTAACATTGTAATGTCCTTCCGTTTCATATAGAATAACTATAGTAAACATCGTAAATCTATCATTACGACGTTTACTTATAGCATTATCTTATCATATCATACAATTTAACAGAAAAGAAAGGATGATATCACTATGGCTCAAAACCCAGTTGTTACATTTACAATGGAAAACGGAGATGTGATCAAAGCCGAGCTTTACCCTGAAATTGCTCCTGTTTCTGTCAACAATTTTATCAGCCTGATCCATAAGAATTTTTATAATGGCTTGATTTTCCATCGTGTGATTCGCGGTTTCATGATTCAGGGCGGGGATCCTGAAGGCAGCGGCTGCGGAGGCCCCGGCTACAGCATCAAAGGCGAATTTGCTTCCAACGGTGTTGAAAACAATTTAAAACACACAGAAGGCGTTCTCTCCATGGCCAGAAGCATGGCTCCCGATTCTGCAGGTTCTCAGTTCTTTATTATGCATAAAACAAGCCCTCATCTGGATGGCCAGTACGCTGCCTTCGGAAAAGTGACGGAAGGAATGGAGATTGTCAATCAAATTGCTGAAACGGCCACCGATCCCTATGACCGTCCTCTGAAAGATCAGAAAATGAAAAGTGTTACAGTAGAGACCTTCGGTGTAGAGTACCCCGAGCCAGAAAAAATTTGACACAGATGTTGATGCGTTCATATTTTGTTCATATTTAATTTAAAAAAACTTAATTCAGATTACATTCTTTAGACATTTCTCTAATCTATACTAACATCATAAGATACAACAAAGAACACGACAACGCCAACATCAAAGTAACTGATTTATTAATAACTTTTTCATAATAAATGCCAGGTAAGCTTAAGTTTACCTGGCATCCTCCCTTTTTAACGCTTTTTTAGCCGTAGATTATCTGTCAGCTTTTGCTGACTTTTTTCCTCCAAGTGCCCGTGTACAATCGAGCAGGGTACTTCTCCCCTACTCGCGCGCGGCCCGCATGCTGCATTAGCAACAAATTTCCTTATGTGGGCCTGCGTAATCGAGTAGGGAAGGTTTATCTTCCACTACTCGCGCGCGGCCCGCATGCTGCGTTAGCAGCAAATTTCCTTATGCGGGCCTGCGCATAAAAACAGTCTGCCTTACGGCAGACCATTTTTATATCACTTTCATTTAGCTTCAAGCTTTTCCCTCTGATCCAAGTACAGTTGTAATCTTATGAGCAACCACCTCTTTTACATAAGCGCGTGCATCTGTCAGATACTGTCTGGGATCAAAATGCTCAGGATGTGCTGCCATGTGTTCTCTTATTCCAGCTGTAAGGCCAAGGCGCAGGTCAGAGTCTATATTGATCTTACATACGGCAGATTTTGCCGCCTGGCGAAGCATATCTTCCGGAATCCCGATTGCATCATCAAGCTTACCGCCATTTGCGTTAATAATATCAACATATTTGGGAAGCACTGAAGAGGCGCCGTGAAGTACGATAGGGAAGCCGGGAAGTCTCTTTGTCACTTCATCCAGAATGTCAAAACGAAGCTGCGGTTTCTGACCGGGTTTGAACTTATACGCACCATGGCTTGTACCGATTGCAATTGCCAGTGAATCTACTCCTGTTCTTTTCACGAAATCTTCTACCTGCTCCGGCTGTGTATAGGACTCAGCCCCGTGTTCCACTACAACTTCATCTTCTATTCCTGCAAGAGTTCCAAGCTCTGCCTCAACCACTACGCCTCTTTCATGGGCATATTCGGCAACCTTCTTGGAAACAGCAATATTATCTTCATAGGAAAGAGAAGATCCATCGATCATTACTGATGTAAATCCGCCATCGATACACTGCTTGCAGATTTCAAAATCTGCACCATGATCCAGATGAAGTGCAATAGGAATATTGGTTTCTTCCAGAGCAGCCTTAACAAGGTGTACCAGATATGCATGCTTTGCATACTTTCTGGCACCTGAAGAGCACTGAAGGATAATGGGAGATTTCAGTTCATCAGCAGCTTCGGTAATTGCCTGAACGATCTCCATGTTGTTAACATTGAAGGCTCCAATAGCATATCCACCATCATATGCCTTCTTGAACATTTCTGTTGTTGTTACTAATGGCATTTTTAATCATCCTTTCTTTTTAACGTTAATTTTGTTTACCCTATTATAACAGATTCCCTGCAAATTGCAAAGAATTGCTTTACCTGTTTTTATTTATTTCGGAACTTTGATCTTCAGTGCCTGTTTCTGATTGCATATATCCACCTCTGTATGCCGCCCGCCGAATTCACCATCCAGCGTCCAGGCAACCTCCTCTTCGGAAGTAAGTTTCAGTGCAGAGGTCTTGAAACAATACATGCAGTCCGTATTAATATTTCTGTTGATCAGGGACACCATAATGGAATTCAGTTCCACAGGATTTGCAGGCCTTTTAATCAATGTTACTTCAAACTCTCCATCGTCCAGCTGAACATACTTGCCGGTGATGCGTTTGAATCCGCCCACCGAGACAGAATTTGTGATCATACCAAACAGAAATTCATCTTCCACTGTCAGCTGATCGCTCTCTACTTTCATTCTGTATGATTTAACTGCGGACAGCCTGCGCATTCCCTCCAGAATATATGCCATATGCCCCAGAACATTTTTGATATTCTGCGGGGTCTCATAGGAAACCTCCGTAAAAATTCCAAATGCGGCAATATAAACAAAAAAATCATCGTTAAATGCACCGATATCGCATGCAAAGGTCTCTCCATCCACAATTGCCTGCGCTGCCCCTATCATATTTTTAGGGATACAAAGGCTGTTCGCAAAATCATTCGTGCTTCCAGCCGGTACATAGCCAATCGGAATCTTTTTCTCACACTGCATCATACCGGTTACCACTTCATCAAGCGTACCGTCTCCACCACTGCAGACAATCAGATCATAATAACCCGTTTTTCTTTCCTTTACAGCCTTTACCCCATCTCCCACAGATTGCGTAGGATAAGCGGTAACTTCATAATCTGCTTTTGTAAATATGTCTATGATATCCAGAAGATTACTCCTGATTTTCTCTTTTCCCGCTCTGGGATTATAGATGAAAAGCATTCTTTTCTTTTCCATCAGCATCTTCCTTTCTATCACCTGTACAACTAATATTTCTATATGCGGGCCTGTGCAATCGAGCAGGGGAAACGCTTTCTTCCCTGCTCGCGCGCCGGGCACCCGTCAGCTCCTGCTGACATTTCTCCTCTGGGTGCCCGTGTGCAATCGAGTAGGGAAGGTTTTCTCCCTGCTCGCGCGCCGGGCACCCGTCAGCTCCTGCTGACATTTCTCCTCTGGGTGCCCGTGTGCATTAAAAAGGAGCAAAGCTTTTGTACCGGCTTTGCTCTCTTTTATTATTTTTATTGTCTGTTTCCGCTCAAATATTCTTCAATGGACTGCATCGCTTCTTCTTCGTCCTTCCCATCCGCGGACACTGTTACAAATTCACCTGTACCCAGCGCCAGACTCATCATTCCCATAATACTCTTTGCATTTACTTTTTTACCCTCTGATTTAATATAAACAGAGCTTTCGTGCTGACTTGCCACCTGTACCAGTATCGCTACAGGTCTGGCCTCAAGTCCACCGTTTAACTGAATTTTAATAGATTTTTCTATCATAATAACTCCTCCTTTATCCCTTAACCTCCTCAGCCATCTCACTCAGCTTCCGTAATCTATGATTGACACCAGACTTGCCCACTGGCGGATCGAGGTATTCTCCCAACTCCTGAAGGGAGCCTTCAGGATGTTCCAGCCGGATCTCCGCCATCTGCCTTAAAGGCTCTGGAAGATTAGACAGACCGTAACGCTTCTGCAAAAGCAGAATATCCTCTATCTGTCGGTTGGCAGCTTTCACCGTCTTCGTAATATTGGCAGCCTCACAGTTCACCTGCCTGTTAACCGAATTTCGCACTTCCTTCTCAACGCGTAGATTTTCCAGAAGCATCAGAGATATATGTGCTCCCATGACATTTAAGATATCTACAATCCCTGCGCCTTCCTTCAGATATACCACATGATATTTTTTTCGTTTGACGATCCTGGCATCAATCTCAAAACCGGAGATGACCTGCTGTATCTGCAAAGCCTGCTTTTCATATTCGCATACAAATTCCAGATGATATCCCTTCCTTGGATCACTCATAGAGCCAATGCATAGAAAAGCACCCCGCAAAAAAGCACGCCTGCAACAACTGTTTTTGATAAGCAGCGGATGAATTTCTTCAGATATCTGATTCATCACGCCCCTGTCATCTAAAACCTTAATCGCCTGCAATACTGTATCAACATTATCCTTTATAATAAATGTTTTCTTCAGCAATGTAAAGTATTTTCTGACAGCTGGAGAATTTTCGGACAATATTACTATTTGCGTCAGATTATCTTCTCCTGTTTCAATTTTACATCCAAAATGAACAATTGCCGAAAGTTCTGCCAGTCTGCAGTGCCTGGCGCCTGGAACCACCTTTTCCAGCTCTTCCTTCACATCTGATGAAAATGACATAATTCCTTTATCCTTACCTACTGTACATTACAGATTTCATCTGCAACACTACATTCATACCGTTCTCTGCTATATACTCTGGCCCACATCACGATGCGCGATCTTAATTCCATACTCTCCCTTATCCTTCAAATTTTCATACAGTTTGTTAGCCAGTGTAACACTTCTATGTTTGCCCCCGGTACATCCTATACCGATTACCAGCTGATATTTTCCTTCTTTCACATAATTGGGAATCAAAAACGATACCATATCTGCCAGTTTCTCAATAAAAGTATGCGCCTCGGAAAAACTCATGACATAATCCTGAACTTCCCTGTCATTTCCTGTTTTATGCTTCAGCTCATCTACATAAAAGGGGTTAGGGAGAAATCTTACATCAAAAACCAGATCTGCATCTGCCGGAATTCCATATTTAAATCCAAATGATAAAATCGTCACAATCAGGCTGTTGTATTTTTCGTTCTGTACAAAAATTCTGTCCAGTTCTTCCTTCAGTTCCCTGGTAAGAAGATTAGATGTATCAATCACGTAATCAGCTTTCATACGAGTGCTGCCCAGTACTTCTCTCTCTCTCCTGATTCCGTCTTCTATCCGACCGCCTGGTGAAAGGGGATGCATTCTCCTGGTTTCCTTATAGCGCTTAAGAAGTGTTCTGTCGTTTGCTTCCATGAAAAGAATCTCAAACGTGTACCCGTTTCCTTTCAGCTTCTCCAATATCCTCTGTACATCCGCAAACGCCTGGTCTGCACGCACATCCAGCCCTAATGCAACCCTGGTAACTTCTCCTTCAGGAGTTGCAATCAGTTCAACGAACTTCTCTATCAGAAGAACCGGAAGATTGTCCACACAATAAAACCCTGCATCCTCCAGCATTCTGAGCGCTGTACTTTTTCCGCCGCCGCTCATACCTGTTACAATCACAAAGCGCATGCTTTTCCTCCTCAAAAATCCCCCAGCAAAATCACTTCTGGTTCCAATGAGACTCCTGTGTCTTCTTTTACCTTTTTCTGCACCTTCTGTATCACTTCCATAACATCAGCTGCAGAGGCTCTGCCTGTATTAACAACAAATCCGCAATGCTTTTCAGAAACCCTTGCATCTCCTACAGAATATCCTTTAAGCCCTGCATCCATGATAAGCTTCCCTGCAAAATATCCCTGCGGCCTTTTAAAGGTACTTCCCGCACTTGCGAATTCCAGGGGCTGTTTTGCTTTTCTTTGCTGTGCCAGTTCCTCCATTTTGGCCTGAATCTTCTCAGGATCTCCCGGCCTAAGCCTCAGCAATACCTCCAGCACAATAAGAGGCCTGCTTTTTATAATGCTGGTGCGGTAACCGAATTCCATGGAATCTCCTTCAAGCGTAATCACCTGCCCCTTCTCATCCATAACTGTTACCTGCGCCACCACCTGTTTCATCTCTCCGCCATAAGCTCCTGCATTCATTACAATGCCTCCGCCTATTGTGCCTGGAATCCCTGACGCGAATTCCAGCCCTGCAAGTCCCTTCTGCTGAGCGTATTTTGCCACCTGACATAAGAGGGCGCCTGCCTGTGCCCTGATATTGCTATTTTCCAGCGCCATACCGTTCATTCCGCTGCCTATCTGTAAAATAACACCTTCATATCCCAAATCTCCTACCAGAAGATTGCTCCCGTTCCCCAGCACAAAGTACGGAACGCCTCTTTCCTTCAGGCCAGGAACAAGCTTTGAAAGCTGCCCGGCATTACTGATCTTCACAAAGCACCGGGCTTTGCCTCCAATCCGAAAGGTCGTATGCTTATCCATAGGTTCATTTAACAAAATATTATCTTTGGGCACGTGTACACCAATGAATTCATAAGTAAATGAACTGATTTTTCCCATTTTTTTCCTTTCATCTGACAATTTTACAGGACGCTGTCCAACACCAGTCTGGCCGCTCCATAAATACCCGCATCATTTCCCAGTGTGGCAAGCGCAAATTTTACCCCGCGGTTTGCAAGAAATACATTCTTTTCATAATGGGGCCTTATATAGTCGATCAGGACTTCTCCCGCTTTCGAAACACCGCCTCCAAGCACAATTGTATCAGGATTGACGACGGTAGCAACGGCTGCAAGAGCATCTCCCAGATATTTTCCGAATTCCTCCGCAATCTCTATCGCAAGGGGATCCCCCTGTTTTACCGCATCAAATACCGTTTTGGCTGAGATTTCTTTCTGGCGAAGAACACTATCTTTGCTGCTTTCTGCAAGTTTTCTCCTGGCCAGTCTCGTAACTCCCGTAGCAGAGGCAAACTGTTCAAGGCATCCTCTGTTTCCACAGTTACAGACTTCCCTCTCCTCATCCTCCACATGCATATGGCCAATCTCACCGCCGGCTCCGCTTATGCCCGCAAGAACCTTTCCATTTATGATTATGCCGCCGCCAACTCCGGTTCCCAGTGTCACTACGATCAGGTCATTACTTCCCTGTCCGCCACCCTTCCACATCTCTCCAAGAGCCGCTACGTTTGCATCATTTCCCGCCATCACAGGTATATGCAGAATATTTTCCAGGGTCTCTTTTATACTGAACGTTCCCCAGCCCAGATTTACTGCCTTATGCACAACTCCGACAGCATCAACGGGACCGGGCGCTCCTGCTCCTACCCCGGCAACCCTGTCCGGAGAGATTTGTTTTTCTTTCATTTTATTTTGAATGCTTTCTGCAATATCCGGCAGTATCCGGCTTCCCTCCTCTTCTGTTCTGGTGGGAATTTCCCATTTATCAAGAAGATTTCCCTTCACATCAAAAAAGCCGAGCTTTACTGTTGTTCCGCCAATGTCCACCCCAAATACATACTTATCCATATACTGTCCCTCTCTTTATCTTTATTATTGTTCTCCTGATTTATGCTTCCTCTCAAAAATAATTTAAAGATCATCTTCATCCCGGCCTCTTGCCAGCGACTCCTGCACCCTCCGATATAGCTCCTGAGCTGCATTATATCCCATCTTTTTCTGCCGGTGATTGATCGCTGCGGATTCACAGATCAACGCCAGATTCCGCCCTGGCCGGATTGGAATATTATGACAGACCACTTTATTTCCCAGATATTCTATATAATTCTCTTCCAGGCCCAGTCTGTCGTATTCTTTCTCTTTATCCCAATCCTCCAAATGAATGACCAGATCAATGTTTTGAGTATCCATAACACTGGACACGCCAAACAATGCCTTCACATCAACAATGCCGATCCCCCTGAGTTCAATGAAATGCTTGGTAATATCCGGCGCTGAACCCACCAGAGAATCATCACTCACCTTTCTGATCTCAACTGCGTCATCCGTGACCAGACGGTGCCCTCTCTTGATCAGCTCCAAAGCCGCCTCAGATTTGCCAATCCCGCTCTCACCTGTAATCAGAACTCCTTCACCATAAACGTCCACCAATACACCATGAACTGAAATGCATGGCGCCAGCTTAACGTTCAGCCATCTGATGATTTCCGCCATAAAAGAGGAAGTTGCCTTTTTTGTCATCAAAAGAGGAACATTATTCTCCAATGCCATTCTGAGGAATAATTCATCCGGCTTCAGTTCCCGGCAAAAAACGATCACCGGTATATCGCAGGAGAGGAGCCGCATATAAATCTCCTTTTTTCTCTCCTCCGGCAGGCCCTCCATATAAGTATATTCCACAAATCCGATGATCTGCAGTCTGGTTGCCTCAAAATGTTCAAAGTATCCTGCCAGCTGAAGCGATGGTCTGTTGATATCCGGCTGTTTGATCTTTATCCTGGAAATATCCAGTTCCGGGGTCAGATTTTCCAGTTTCATTTTTTCAATAATCTGTTCCAAACTAACACTCGCCATACCCTGCTCCTTTTCTGCTTCCTTTCTCTTGATTTTAACATATAAAAATCACAATCTCAATAGTTCAGACCCCTTCCTTTTTTTCATGAAAGAACTCATAAATTCCCTTTGCAATATGCAACGGAATTTCATCAACAGCGGCAAGCGTTTCTATATCTGCGCTTCTCACCTCTTCGATTGATTTAAAACAACGCATCAAGGCTTTTCTTCTGGAGGGACCCACGCCTGGTATATCCTCCAGCACAGATTTTACCTGCGCCTTGGAACGCAGCGATCTGTGATACTCAATGGCAAACCTGTGGGCTTCGTCCTGTATTCTGGTAATCAGCTTAAAGCCTTCACTCCCCCTGTCTATCACTATTTCCTTATTATTATAATAAAGCCCTCTGGTATTATGATTATCGTCCTTTACCATACCGCACACCGGGATATTCAAGTGAAGTTCTTCCAGAACTTTAAGCGCAATATTTACCTGCCCTTTTCCTCCATCCATAAGCAATAAATCGGGAAATTTTGTAAAACTTCCAAATTCTTTCTCCAGTTCCTTATCCTCCAGAACCTTCTGCTCTTCCATCCCATGCAGGAATCTCCTGGTCAGAACCTCCTTCATACATGCATAATCATCAGGCCCTGAAACAGTTCTGATACGAAACTTTCGGTAATCGCTGCGCTTGGGCTTCCCCTTCTCATAGACCACCATAGACCCGACATTGGCAAAACCGCTGATGTTGGAAATATCATATGCTTCCATGCGATTTACATTTTCAATTCCGAGAAGCGCAGCTATCTCTCTGACCGCGCCTATGGTACGTCCCTCCTCTCTTCGAATTCGTTCTTTATCCTGGCTTAATATCAACATTGCATTTTTTGCCGCCAGCTCTACCAGTTTTTCTTTATATCCGATTTTGGGTATCTTAATATAAACCCTGCTTCCTTTACGTCTGGTAAGCCACTGCTCTATCACCTCTATATCCTCAATAGACTCCTGAAGCATCAGCTCCCTGGGAATAAAAGGCGTTCCCGCGTAAAACTGTTTCACAAAATCCAGCAGTATCTGCTCCCTGGGCGTTCCTGATACATGCGCCATATAAAAATGTTCTCTTCCAATCAGCTTCCCGTCCCGGACAAAAAACACCTGTACTACGGCGTCTCTTTCGTCCGCTGCCAGTGCAATCACATCCTTATCCTCTCCATCGCTGTCTGTAATCTTCTGTTTTAAAGCAATCTTCCTTACGCTTTCCAGAAGATCTCTATATCGGATCGCTTCCTCAAACTCCAGGTTCTCCGACGCCCTGTTCATATTCTGTTCTAATTCCTTTAGTGTATCCTGATAGCTGCCATTCAGAAAATTCAGAGCTTTCTTTACACGCTCATCATACTTCTCCCGGGAAACATTTCCCTGGCAGGGCGCCATACACTGTCTGATATGATAATTCAGACAGGCCCGGTCATTTCCGCAATCTCTGGGAAGATTTCGGTTACAGGTTCTCAACTGATAGAGCTTGTTAATCAAGTCAATCGTATCTTTCACTGCACCGGCACTGCTGTAAGGTCCGAAGTATCTTGAATGGTCCTTTTTCATCTGCCTGGAAAACAATACTCTGGGATAATCCTCTCCCACAGTGACTTTAATATAAGGATATGTTTTATCATCCTTAAGCAGCGTATTATATTTCGGGCAGTGTTCCTTGATCAGATTATTTTCCAGAACCAGCGCTTCCAGCTCAGAGTCGGTCACAATATATTCAAATCGGCTGATCAGTGTCACCATTTTGTCAATTTGAGGTCCCCTGCCTGTAATTTTACGAAAATAAGACCTGACACGATTATGCAGATCAACGGCTTTTCCCACATACATTATGCTGTCCTTCTCATCATGCATAATATACACGCCCGGGCAATGGGGAAGTTTCTTCAATTCCTCCTGGACATCAAACATAATTTTCCTCCTCTCACGGCCTTTTATACAGAAATAAGGGCATCATTATGACAAACTTCCGTCCTCGTAATGATGCCCATATCTTTTATCTTAAACCTGATTAAAAATCGGAAGATACATTGGAAAAACGGCCTGTCACCCCGCCTGAATTCTGCTGCCCTGCATCCGTCGCATTTTCTTTGCCTGCAGACGATTCTGCTTTCTCTTCCTTCTGCGTCTCTTCTGAAATATCGGCCGAAGGATTGTTCTGTACCTCATCAGGTTTCCTCACGAATGATTCTTCCTGTACTGCCGTCTCCGGTTCTTTTACAGAAAGCTTATCCTGCATCTCCCCGGCTTCCGGTATTTTTTCGTTCTTGCTTCCCTCCTTGTTTTCCTCCTCAGAAGGCTCCGGAATTCCTTTTTCCCGTCGGTAAATCTTCATAAATTCCTTACCGCTTATGGTTTCTTTTTCTATTAAGTGGGCAGCCAGTTTATCCATCAGCTCTTTATTACCGGAAAGGAGTTCTTTTGCTTCCTCATAGCACTCCTTTAACAGCTCCATAACCTCTGTATCTACATCGGAAGCGGTTCTGTCACTACAGGTAAGGCGCGCTCCTCCTCCCAGGTATTCGCTTTCCACTGTGGCCAGTCCCATCAGGCCAAAACGTTTGCTCATTCCAAAGCGGGTGACCATATTGGTTGCGATATTGGTTGCCTGTTCAATATCATTTGCTGCGCCCGTCGTCACATTTCCAAATATAATCTCCTCCGCCGCACGTCCTCCCAGCAGACTTACCAGCCTGTCATGGAGTTCCGCTTTCGTCTGAAGATACTTTTCCTCCTCAGGCACATGCATTACATAGCCAAGTGCTCCCATAGTCCGTGGCACAATCGTTATCTTTTGTACCGGCTCCGAATTTTTCTGGAGGGCACTGATCAGCGCATGACCAACTTCATGATAGGAAACAATCTTACGCTCTTCCTTGCTCATAATACGGTCTTTTTTCTCTTTACCCACCAGAACCTGTTCCACCGCATCAAATAAATCTTTCTGTGTCACGTATTCTCTGCCATGCTGTACTGCATTAATGGCCGCCTCATTAATCATATTGGCCAGGTCCGCACCTACGGCTCCGCTGGTAGCCAGCGCAATGGCATCCAGATCCACACTCTCATCCAGATGAACATCCTTGGCATGTACCTTTAGAATCTCCACCCTTCCTTTCAAGTCCGGCTTATCAACGATAATTCTTCTGTCAAACCGTCCGGGCCGCAGAAGCGCCTTATCCAGAATCTCCGGCCGGTTGGTAGCCCCCAAAACCAGAATACCCTTGGATGTATCAAAACCATCCATCTCTGACAAAAGCTGATTGAGTGTCTGTTCCCTTTCTTCATTGCCTCCGCCATACTTATTGTCACGGCTGCGCCCAATGGCGTCTATTTCGTCAATAAAGATGATACAGGGTGCATTCTTGGTAGCATCCTTAAACAAGTCTCTCACTCTGGAAGCGCCCACGCCCACATATAATTCAATAAAATCCGAACCTGATAAGGAGAAAAACGGCACCTTTGCTTCTCCTGCAACCGCTTTTGCAAGCAAAGTTTTACCTGTTCCGGGAGGTCCTACCAGAAGTGCGCCTTTGGGAAGCTTTGCTCCTATCTTTACATATTTTCCCGGATTATGAAGAAAATCCACTACCTCCTGGAGAGATTCTTTGGCTTCATCCTCCCCTGCCACATCTTTAAATGTTACTCCGGTCTCTCTCTGCACATATACCTTTGCATTGCTCTTCCCTACTCCCATGGGCCCGCCGCCCTTGGACATTTTTCGGAAAAGAAGGCTCAAAAGCCCCCACATAAGGATAAATGGAAATACGTAAGAAAGCAAAAAGCTGATCAGCGTACTGGTTCCGTCCGCCACCTGCCCTTTTACCTCCACATTATAATCAAGAAGGCGCCTGGTCAGCGTATCATCCTCTTCGATTTTCCCTGTATAGTAGCTTACAGCCGGGTTAATCCCATACATATACAGAATGGGAGACTGCGCGGCTTTCTCAGCCTTGGGCTGTATATAAATCCTGTCCGCACCGATGATTACGGATTCCACCTTCTCCTCTTCCATCATCTGGATAAACTCATTGTAGGAAATTTCCTGCTCCGAATCTCCTGTGATCAGTTTTACGAAAGAACTAACTAAAAGAAGCGACAAAAGTGCCGCAATAACAAACATAATAATATTCTGTCTTCGGGGGTCTCTTCCGGAATCTCCCGGGCCTTTAGAGCCATTATTCCCATTATTATTGGGAGGCCCCCCGTTTCCTCTTGACCCTCCGTCATATTGATTTAAATTATTTTCACTCATGGTATTGCTCCATCTATTCTCTTATTTTTACTTCCTCTTCATTATAGTGACTGACTAACCATAAATCAATAATAAGATTATGAATTTAACGGTGTTTGTATAAAACTTTTCTAAATTTCTTTTTTATTTCTGTTTTAGCAGTAGATTTTTTTACTGTTTTTATTGTATAATATATACTGATTTGTTCATTTTGGAGGGTATGCTATGGCTGTCAAATATGTGTTTGTAACAGGCGGTGTGGTTTCCGGCTTAGGCAAAGGGATCACAGCTGCTTCTTTAGGAAGATTACTGAAAGCCCGGGGATATAAAGTAACGATGCAGAAATTTGATCCCTATATTAATATTGATCCGGGAACCATGAATCCGATTCAGCACGGTGAAGTCTTTGTCACAGAGGATGGAACTGAAACTGACCTGGATCTGGGACATTATGAACGTTTTATCGACGAAAATCTGGACAAGAATTCCAATGTTACCACTGGTAAAATTTACTGGTCTGTCCTCCAGAAGGAACGTCGCGGCGACTATGGCGGCGGCACAGTTCAGGTTATTCCTCATATTACCAATGAAATCAAAAGCCGTTTCTATCGTAATTTCAGTGATGAGGAGACCCGGATCGCCATTATTGAAGTTGGCGGAACGGTAGGAGATATTGAAAGTCAGCCATTCCTTGAGTCTATTCGTCAGTTCCAGCATGAGATTGGGCATGAAAATGCAATTTTAATCCATGTTACCCTGATTCCCTACTTAAAGGCCTCACAGGAAATGAAGACCAAGCCCACTCAGGCCAGTGTTAAGGAACTGCAGGGAATGGGAATCTGGCCTGATATCATCGTCTGCCGAAGTGAATATCCTCTGAATCAGAGTATTAAAGATAAAATTGCCCTGTTCTGTAATGTACCGAACAATCATGTTCTGCAGAATCTTGATGTTGAATATTTATATGAAGCGCCGCTTGCGATGGAAAATGAGCATCTGGCTCAGGTCGCCTGCGAATGTCTGAATCTGAAATGTCCTGAGCCCGATCTTACAGACTGGAAATCCATGGTGGAGTCCCTGCGCACTCCCGCCGGAGAAGTCATCATTGCAATCGTGGGCAAATATGTTCAGCTTCATGATGCTTATATCAGTGTTGTGGAAGCCTTAAAGCATGGCGGAATTTCCAATCATGTCACTGTAACCATCAAATGGATCGATTCCGAACACGTTACAAAGGAGAATGTCGATACTCTCCTGGGAGATGTAGACGGTATTTTGGTTCCCGGCGGATTTGGTCCCCGTGGCATAGAAGGCAAAATCTGTGCCATTACATATGCCCGTGTCCATCAGATTCCTTTTTTGGGGCTCTGTTTGGGTATGCAGCTTGCTATTGTCGAGTTTGCCCGCAATGTGGTGGGATTTAATGATGCTCACAGCATTGAACTCGATCCTTCTACTACTCACCCGGTGATCGCTCTGATGCCGGATCAGAATGGTGTTGAAGATATCGGAGGAACGCTGCGCCTGGGTTCTTATCCCTGCGTGCTCGACAAGACCTCTATGGCTTATCAATTATATGGAGAGGAGATTATCCACGAACGACACAGGCACCGTTATGAAGTAAATAACGACTATCGCGCTCCACTCACAGAGCACGGAATGAAGCTGTCCGGCCACTCGCCGGATGGGCGTATCGTAGAGATGTGTGAGCTCACTGGCCATCCTTTCTTTATTGCAACTCAGGGACATCCGGAACTGAAATCAAGACCTAACAGGCCTCATCCTCTCTTCCGCGGGCTTGTGGCTGCCTCCATGAAAAAAACGAAATGTTAAGCAAACGCTGACTCTCTCCGCGAGACGGCTTATCAATCGAGCAGGGAACATTTTTGATCTGCCCGCGCGGACCGCATTCACACAAGAAAAGAGCTGTACCCTGCTGAGCAGGATACAGCTCTTTTCAGTTAATTCATTTGACTTCAGCGGAATAGTCTTGTTACCAAAGATTCCTGCTCCATTTGTCTTCTCAGCATCAAATTTCTATATTCACTGAGGAGCTCATTTTTCTTTTTCTCGGAAATTGCTTTGGGCATATCCAGATCTTCCAGACGGCTTCTGGAGCTCAGCTGCTCTAAGGAGGCGGATGTATTATAGTTATAAGCATACTCCAAACGATTGGTAGAAGCGCCCATACCACTTCTCTGGCCGGCCACTTTCTTCATCGCATCATCGATGGACTTTAAGCTGAAATTTCCACTGGTTACATCGAAATCTTTGATCCCGAGCGCTTCCAATGTGGAATTAGCCATTTGTATTTTCATACCGCTTCCATCCGGATTAACTGCAAGGTTCAGATCCGCCATGCTTCCATCCAGCAGTTTCTGCTCATTCAGAGAAGTACTCTTAGCCAGTGACTGAATGCCCTCTTTCAGCTGGTCTATTTCTGCCTGATAGGTTTGTCTGTCAGAATCCGAATTCAGGCCATTCATCGAACGTACGCCCAGCTCACGCATTCTCTGCAAATAATCCATGATGCCATCCAGCGCACCATCCGCAACATTCAGAGCCCCAATGCCATCCTTAATATTTTCAGCACTGGCACTGAGCCCGTTTTCCTGTCTCTGCAGCTTTTGTCCAATGGCCAGGCCTGCCGCGTCATCCGCTGCATTGTTGATTCTCCTGCCACTGGCAATATGGGAATAAGAATCATAAATTCCACTGTTTACAGTCATGGTACTCATAGCTGCACCTCCTTTCCTTTATTCTATTCCTACGTCTTTATTATATAACCTTTTTCCCGGTACCGCAAATAGATTTCCTACATTCTGGCATTTTCCACATTTTCCGCAAACCACTGATATGCCAGCTTAATCCCTTCCTCCAGTTCTATCTTATGTCTCCATCCAAGATTATGAAGCTTATCCACACTGGTAAGTTTCCGGGGAGTTCCATCCGGCATATCACGTTTCCAGGTAATCATGCCTTCGAATCCGACTGTCCTTCTGACAATCTCAGCAAGTTCTTTGATCGATATTTCTTTTCCCGTACCGATGTTTACATGTTGTTCTCCCTCATAATTTTCCAGAAGAAATACACAGGCATCCGCCATATCGTCCACATAAAGAAATTCCCGCAGAGGCTTTCCGGTTCCCCATAGCTCCACCTCCGGTAAATTTCTTATCTTTGCTTCATGAAACTTGCGTATCATCGCAGGCAATACATGTGATCCCTGCAGATCGTAATTATCATGGGGTCCATAGAGATTAGAAGGCATGCAGCTGATAAAATTATCTCCATACTGCCGCTTATAGAATTTACACATTTCAAGGCCCGCTATTTTGGCAATAGCATATGCTTCATTCGTTTCTTCCAGCGGACCGGTCAGAAGGGCCTCCTCCGGAATCGGCTGCGGAGCAAGCCTTGGATAGATACAGGTACTTCCCAGAAACAACAGCTTATTTACCTGATATCTGTGGCAGGATTCAATCACATTACACTGAATCTGCAGATTTTCATAAGCAAATTCTGCCGGCTCCGTATTGTTTGCATGGATACCTCCTACCTTTGCAGCCGCAAGTACAACGATATCCGGTCTCTCCTCCTCGAAAAATTTTCGCACCAGACTCTGGTCTGTCAGATCCAGTTCCATATGCGTCCTTCCTATAATATTCCCATACCCCTTTGAGTTCAATGCCCTGACAATTGCACTGCCCACCAGCCCTCTGTGACCGGCTACATAGATTTTATCTGTTTTCTTCAAATTTCTTCCCCCTTTTTATTCCAGCGCGCTTTTATTGATGAATGACATCCTTGAATCCCTCCTCTATGGTCTCTCCTCTGAAAATGTCCTCTGCCTTCAAAGGCGATGCCGGAAAAACATCATACCCTGTTCTGTCTCCATCCACCGGGTAATAAAAGGTATACCCATGCAGTACATAAGATTGCATTTCAAACCTTTCATAATCCTTCTGTTTTATTATATATTCTGCTGTGGCGCCTCTGACTGCTTCTGCGCCGAAACTCGTCAGTTTATAAGCTCCCACAAGTATAAGCGCAATCATATAAATCCTGAACCTGTCCAGATGGGGGCTTATAATCAGATAAAAATGTCCCCATATTAAAACCGCTGTCAGCCACAGGAATACACATCCATATCGAATCAGCGGCGCACTGAACAGCCAGAACAAAAAGCAGGCTGTAAACGTTATTTCCACATGTATATAATCCATCAGGGATGTTTTTCTCCGGATTAACACATAAATAATGAAAAAAAACAAACATACTGTACCGCTTATCGCCATTATAAAGAAGAGCTTATTGGTTCCATCCAGGTTCTGAAACCATTCAGGCAGCCATGACCCTGCAGGTTCTCCATATCTTTTCACATCTGTGAAGCCTCTGCCCCATACCTGAATTTCTCTGGCATCGTAATCTGCCATATTGGAGGGTATTTTAAAGTCAAAAGAGAATAGATCAATAGAGGTAAACGGGTAGATCAGCCATCCGGACAAAATAATATTTCGGACTAAAAAGGGGATCGCTGTCAGGATTCCCACACCAAAAAATCTGCCGATTTCCTTAAATCGCTTTTCCTTTATCATGACAGCCGCCGGTTTCAATACCAGTATGAGAATCATTGCTCCGGAAAGCTTAACTGTAAATATCAATACGCAGAAAACACTCAGCATGGCATAAGGTAAGTAAGATGTTTCCCTGTTTTCTATCAGCTCCAACCACCTGATTACCACAAAAAATACAAGCAGAACCATAAAATAATCAGAAGCAGGCGAGATCATCTCATCAAATATATTCAGAAGATAGTAAACACCCAGGATCCTCGCAAAATCTGATAAAACAGGCTTATGAAGAAGTGATCTGGTAACGCGATTCCCTTCCATTCCCTCTGCACACACTACAGCAAGCAAAAAGGCAAGAAACCCCGCACAGCAATGATAAGACTGTCCTCCCAGAAAAGACATACTGTACAGCGCAGAAAGGCAAAATGCCGAACTGTTATAGGCTAGTCTGCTATGCAGATTTCCAAGCCCCGGTACTACTCCATATTCTTCAATCCATCGGATACTCTGTGCATGGTAAAGACTTGTATCGTAATGAATGATTCCTGTAGAGGTACCGTATGCAAAAAGCAGGAACAAAACCAACAGGATAATCGCTTTCATTGGCCTGATTGTCAGCCTGCATGTATGAAGATTGTCTGCAAATTCCCTTCTGAAAAGAAAAATACAGATAATACATCCGCCTGTAAGGAACAGGTTTGCAAAAAAACCCACTTTCCAGAAAATACTGAAAAACTGGGAATAAACTGTCATTACTCCTATACCAGCATACAGACAGTTCACCTGCCTCCTGCACCGGAACCCCTGATTCCCCGCAATAACTCTGATACATGCAAAGCCAGTCACATAACAGGTAATCAGCATATACAGCCAGATTATTATAACCGACAACATCTGATCATCCTCTTTTGTTCTTCCTGTATTCTCTGCTGCTTATCCCCGCCACCTCTTTCAGATCAGAGTCTGTCATCATGGATACCAGCTTCTGAAAATCAACTTTTCGTTTCCATCCAAGGGTCTTTTCCGCTTTGGCGGCATTTCCCCACAGAAACTCAACCTCCGCCGGACGATAAAATTCCGGATTTACATCCACCAGGAGTCTGCCTGTTTCCGCATCAAATCCTTTTTCATCAATCCCGCTTCCTTCCCACCGGATTCCAATCCCCAGCTCCCGGAAAGCTGTTTCTACAAACTCCCTGACGGTATGAGTCTCATTGGTTGCAAGCACATAGTCATCCGGCTTATCCTGCTGCAGCATCAACCACATGCCCTCCACATAATCTCCCGCAAACCCCCAGTCCCGTCTGGCATTCATATTCCCCAGCGAAAGCTTCTCCTGCTTTCCCGCAATTATATTTGCAATAGCCAGGGTAATTTTTCTGGTAACAAAATTCTCGCCGCGTCTTGGCGATTCATGGTTGAATAAAATCCCATTACAGGCAAACATATTATAAGATTCTCTGTAATTCACTGTAATCCAATAAGAATATAATTTTGCTGCTCCATAAGGACTTTTGGGGTAAAAAGGTGTTGTCTCACTTTGAGGAGCGGTTTCGGGAATCCCTCCAAACAATTCAGATGTAGATGCCTGATAATATCTACAGTTACCACCATTTACACGAATCGCTTCCAGGAGTTTAAGTGTACTCACTCCCGTAGCCTCCGCCGTATACTCCGGGACCTCGAAAGACACTCCCACATGAGATTGCGCCGCAAGATTGTACACTTCTGCGGGACGGATTTCCGCAATCAGTCTCATTAAATTGCTGGCGTCTGTGGTATCCGCATAATGGAGGAAGAACTTAACCTTATAATAATCCGAATGGATAATCGAATCGATCCTGGAAGTATTACTGATACTGTGCCGCCGCGTCAGGCCGTGTACCTCGTACCCTTTCGCAAGCAAAAACTCAGCCAGGTAGGAGCCGTCCTGACCGGTAATCCCTGTAATTAATGCTGTTTTCTGCATATCATATCTCCTTTTAATATTATATAGCTGTTCCGATAAGCAGCGCAATTATAATGCCTAATATTGCTCCCATCAGAACCTGGAGGGGCGTATGACCGACAAATTCCTTCAGCTTCTCTTCCGCACTGATAGGCTTCCCCATATTCGTGAGCACTTCCAGCATTTCATTTAAGACCCTGCCCTGCTTCCCAGTCTCGCGACGAACGCCCATAGCATCATACATAACAATAATTGCCAGCATTACCGCTATAGCGAATTCAAAACTGCCTCCCCCATATTTCAATCCCGCAGAAGTAGCCAGTCCACATACTGTTGCCGAATGTGAGCTGGGCATTCCCCCTCCCCCTACCATTCTTTCTGCAACAAATTCTCTGGTAATAAACATGTGAATCAATGTTTTCAATACCTGGGCAACAAACCAGCCTGAAATCGCTGAAATGAATATCTGATTATGAAGCATTTCATCAATAAAGTTCATTATCTACCCTCTTATAATTTGTTTTTTCTATTTTACTCTTTAATTTCTGTTTAGACAAGACTTCATCTTAGTCGTTGCTGCCTGTTCTGTTATAAATTATATTTTGTATGGCTTTCGTAACAATTTCTTAATATTTTTGTATCCTTTTTTACATATTTTGTTAGTGACGCATGCTTTCTTATATGTTATAATAAAAGCCGTGTGGTTTTATAAATCATTACTTTGATAAATCGAAAGTGAGGAAACAAGATGAAAAAATTGCAGATTATTTTTCTTGTAGCCTTATCTTCTCTCTTATTATTTGGCTGTGGGAAAGATGCGGAAGAAACTGTCCAGCCAATCGTTGAACCCATTGTTGAGGCTCAGCCCAAAGCAGAGGATAATACAGAGAATGAGGATGAAGCCGAAGAGCCAGATGATTCCGACGTACCTCCTGCGGAAGGCATGGTACGAAGCAGAATTACGAATGAATGGGTAGATGAGGAAATTGATAAGACCCGCCCTGTTGCGATTATGATTCCCAACAGTAACACCGCCAGCCATTATGGCCTTTCCAATGCTTCTGTTCTTTATGAGTGTAATGTAGAAGGCAGTATGACAAGATTAATGGCCATATTTGATGACTGGAGTAACATTGAAAAACTCGGGAACATCAGAAGCAGCCGGGATTATTATATTTACTGGGCATTTGAATGGGATGCTATTTATATCCATTATGGCGGTCCTTTTTACATAGATGATCTTGTAGGAAGATCTGATACACAAAATGTGAATTGTATTAATTTTAAAAACGCAACCTTCAGGGACAGCGCTAAAAACTCCACTGATAATGCGTTTACAAGCACTGAAAGAATCAAGGAAGCTGCCAAATATTATGACTATCCTCTCGAGTACAGAGACGATTATGCAGATGAACAGCATTATATTTTTGCTTCCGAACAGGATCCTAATACTTTGGAACAGTATTCTGATGCAATTACAGCTGCCAAAGTAGACATGTCTCCTGCTTATCCTGTTACGAACTGTTATTTTGAATATAATGAAAGTACAGGACTGTATGAGAGGTTCCAGCATCTTTCAGGTGACAGCGACGGTCCTCACATTGATCTGGCAAACAACCAGCAGCTCGCATTTAAAAATCTGCTGATTCAGAATACTTATTTTGAGGTAAGAGATCAAAAAGGGTATCTTTCTTTCCAATGTCATGACACCACCCGGGATGGCTGGTTTTTCACCAACGGAAAAGGAATTCATGTCACCTGGGAAAAAACGTCCGATTACGGCGCTACCCGGTACTTCGATGATGATGGAAACGAGATTAAGCTAAATACCGGAAAAACCATGGTTTGTATTCTTGAAGATGGAGATACCTTTACAGTTGACGGATCAACCATCGGAAACTGAGTTTATCTTAATTAATGTTTATTTTAAAAGCCCTGTGAGATCCTCACAGGGCTTAAAATATTTGCTGTTATTCGCCTAAACCATTTTCAATTGCCTTTATCAGGGTCTGAAGAGCAACTTCCTCGTCCTCTCCTTCACAGATAAATTCAACCTCATCCCCACACTTCACGCAAGCTCCCAATACGCTCAACACACTTTTAGCATTTGCAGTATTATCCTTAAATGTAAAAGTTATCAATGATTTAAACTGCATTGCCTCCTTACACAAGATGCCGGCCGGCCTCAAGTGAAGACCTGTTGGGTTCTTAATAACCACTTTTTGGCTTACCATACCTTCTTCCCTCCAATTCCTTTTTATTTGTCAGCTACAGCATAATATTTTGAATCAACTCAGCAAGCTCTCTTGCATCATTTTCTATCATACGCTGGTCTTTGCCTTCTATCATAACACGGACCAGCGGCTCCGTTCCTGAAGGTCTGATCAGCACTCTTCCCTCTCCCGCAAATTTGTCGGTAAGCTTTCGTATTGCATCCTCAATTTCAGGATATTCCATATACCTTTCCTTTTTATGATTGGGAACCTTTGCATTTACAAGCGCCTGCGGAAGTACCTCCATGACAGATGCAAGCTCAGATAAAGGTTTTCCTGTTTCTACAATTACCTTTAACAAATGGAGTGCACTTAATAATCCATCGCCTGTGGTATTTTCCTTCAGGAAAATAATATGGCCTGACTGTTCGCCGCCAAGACTGGCTCCGATCTCTTTCATCCTCTCAAGGACGTATCTGTCTCCGACCTTTGTCTGTTCCATATGAATGCCATTTTTTTCTCCCATCAGGAAAAATCCCAAATTACTCATGACAGTTGCTACAATCGTATTATCAGTCAGCTCACCGTTTTCCTTCATATGATTTCCCACGATTGCCATTATCTGATCGCCATCCACCACATTCCCCAATTCATCAACTGCAAGCACTCTGTCGGCGTCCCCATCAAACGCAATTCCTATATTTGCTCTCTCATATACTACCCTGGCCCGCAATTCCTCCATATGGGTAGAACCACAATTTGCATTGATGTTTGTGCCGTCCGGTATATTATGGATTGCTACAATATTACCACCAAGCTCCCGCAGGGCCTCAACCGAAGTATAATAAGATGCGCCCTCCGCGCAATCCACTACAATCTTAAGCCCGGTCAGATCTACATTAACAGATCGAATAGAATGATTAATGTATTCCTCTCTTGCATCTGTACGATATTTAATCTTTCCAACATTGGCTCCTATGGGAAACTTAATTCCGTTCATATCACTTTTAATAATGGCTTCAATTTCATCCTCCAGTTCATCCGGAAGCTTATAACCATTTCCATCAAAGAATTTGATTCCGTTAAACTCTACCGGGTTATGGGAGGCCGATATCACAACTCCTGCATCTACCTTATATTTTCTGGTAAGGTAAGCAACTGCCGGCGTCGGAAGCACCCCTACATAAACTGCATTTGCTCCGACAGAACAAATACCTGCCATTAATGCATTTGCCAGCATATCTCCGGAAATTCTGGTATCACATCCTACCATTATGGTAGGCCTGTGCATATTTTCTTTGGTAAGTACATATGCTCCTGCCTGCCCAAGCTGCATGGCGAGCAACGGAGTAAGCTCATCATTTGCCACCCCTCTGACACCATCTGTACCAAACAATCTACTCATTTTCCTCTCCCTCCAGTTCTGATATATGCAAAGTTACTGTGACAGGACGCTGTAAAGATATTTCCTCCGGAAGTCCAAAATCAACCTCCACCGTATAAAATCCCGGCTCCGGATATTCCATCTCTTTCTGCTGCATCCACTTTTCAATATCCACGGTGCCGCTTATATTTCCTGCCTGCAGCTCCGATACATCTCTTGACAGTCCTGCTACCTCTATTGTGAATCTCTCATCAAGACCGGAAATACTTGCATCATATCCTTCCGGTAGATTCGTGATTCTGACTCTTTCTTCACGAATCTCCAGACGCCTGGATATTTCAGGTTCAATATATACCGTAACTGTCCTCAACGCCTGAGATGCATCCGCCAGCGAAATGTTCTCCGGTAAATACTGACGAATATCCACCTGCGCTACCAGGTTTTCCGCCCTGTCCGTAATATCAAGTACTTCTGCAGGAACTTCTATGGAAGTCACATTCTTGATTGCACTGGCCCTGCCGGTAATCAGTACGGACTCTCCATTTCCTTCTATTTCTCCTGTATACCGGAAGCCGGAAGCCGGCACTCCGCTTATCGTAAAGTTTACAGGAACCGTGGCTGTCTGTCCGATAGCGATTCTCACGCCTACCGTCTTAATATTCTGTGTAATATTTCCTGCTTTTACCACTTTGTCTTCAGAATCGTAAAATCTAACTTCAGCATCCGTAACAATATCGCTGGTCATTCCCGTAACATCAACATCCACCGAAGCCTTTACAATCTGATCAATCACTGACTGAGGGCCTGAAATTCTCACGAGATTCTGATCTGTGGTAATATCTCCCACCATATATCCTTCTTCAACCTCGCCAGATACCGTTGCCTTCAGAGAAAGTGCTTTACTTCTTTTATTTTCAATATTGAGCTTCACGGTATCTATGCTGCCTGTAATGCTTGTAATATCTCTCGCGGAAACATTCGTTGCCAGTCTGATCGAAATCGTATCAAGGCTGCTGAGTTCACTTACATCTGCAGTTGCGATAATATTATCTGTTTTTAATTCTTCAATAACTGAACGGGGCGCTCTCACCACCACTCTGTTGATTACATCGGTGTTTTCCAGTATCTCATATACTTGATTGGAATCTGTAATCAGATCCGTATTAAGCAGTTTAACCGGTATATTATAATAGGATTCAGAGACTGTCGGATTATTAATACTGTTGACTACCAGCCAAAGCACCATTGCAAAAAAAATCGACGCAAGCTTCAATCCTAAATTATTCGTCAATCTATTTTTCACCTTTAGACCGTCCCTTCCACAGAATCTTTTTCCGGCTTTCCTCCTCCGGTTTATTCTGTATTGTTCTCAGCTTTTCTTTCAGGGCATCTCCATTCAGGTCACGCATCAGGTCGCCTTCATATGCTACACTTATTTTTCCCGTTTCCTCTGATACAATAACAGTCAGGGAATCTGTCACTTCGGAAATTCCCACTCCGGCTCTGTGTCTGGTCCCTAAATCTTTGCTGAGGCGCATGTTATCTGAAAGCGGAAGATAGCAGGTCGCAGATGTAATTCTGTTGCCTCTGACAATCACAGCGCCATCATGAAGAGGGGTATTATGTTCAAAGATGTTAATCAGGAGCTGACTGGTAATGATCCCATCCACATCAATTCCGGTTCGTTCATATTCTGCAAGGCTCTGATTCTGTTCCATTACAATCAGTGCTCCGGTTTTTACTTTTCCCATCTCCACACACGCCTTGGTAATCTCATTAATCGTCTTATCAGAAAATCTTCCCTCCCCCGAGTTTTTCCCTATTTCAAAAGGTATAAGAGCACTTATAATATTTTTTCTTCCCAGCTCCTCCACAGCCTTCCTGAGCTCCGGCTGCAAAATCACTATGACAGCCGTCACTGCCACACCAAACATTTTGCTTACGATCCAAATTATCGTATTCATTTCAAAATATGCTGCAATCAATATAAATACCGTGATTACAAGAATGCCCTTCAATAGCGACCATGCTTTGGTGTTCTTAATCCATACCAGAATATGATACAGCAAAAAAGAGATAATAATTATCTCTACAATATCCGTCCATCGAATTCCTGATGCACGGGATAAATATGTCTCGACAAGCTCCAACTCATGTAGCATTTATTTTTCCCCGTCACTTACGTTAATTTGGTTTCTGAATCTGTCTTATCTTCTTGGCTGCGCGCCCGAAGATTTTCTCTTGGAGGAATTGATCCGTTTCACAGTTTTTGAGGGTGCTGCTACTGTGATCTTTGGTATCGCCTTCACATAATAGTAATATTCGTCATCCTCAAACTGTACCTTTTCAGTACGGCTGTAATCCACATGAAATGTAAAAAATTCAATCACTTTGGCAATCAGAACAGAAATAACCGTCCCAACGATCATACCAACAATAGATACATTTGTATCGAACATCAAGTCGCTGACCAGCAGTATCATTACATCTGCCAGGGCGCCGGCAATAATCGCAACTGTCCATGCATGATCAATCGACATCCTCCTGATCAGATATACAATAATAATAGTAGCCGCAAACGCCGCTATTATGAACAGCATATCCCGATTGTTAAGAAATCCATCAATAATAAATCTGAATCTGGTAACAATATCTTCAGCGTCTATACTGGAAAGCGTTGTGGCATTATCTGAAATATAACCCGTGAGATAGCTTATGATCACACCGCATCCCACAGAAATTGCACTTGCAGGGGTCCCTAAAAGGCCCATAGCCAGCGGAATCACATAGGGTATATTCAAAACAAAACATATAGGGGTCAGCAAAACCACCAGTGTATCTTTGGGTGAAAATCTGAAATAAAGCAGAAACATTACCAGAAAAAGTACCAGTACAACCGCCGCACATTCCAGGGACAATGCATATAAATGGAGTACTGTAAAAGCTGCCGCTACAAAAATAATAAAATTCATGGGCATAAATGAGCACATCAGCGCAATAATCAGTACAATGGATATATTATCCAGTCTGTTCATGTATCCAATCTGACCATTGATCATCATCATTGCCATTAGCGCAAGAATCAGCTTCATCAACGGCTTCAAGTATATTTCATATTTGTGTATAAAGTTTCTGATATACTGTTTTGCAACAAGTAAGGTTGTCATATGGTTTTCCCTCATTATTTATCATACATTCCTGCTAATTTTCTGAGATTACCATAGTAATTCTTCAGATTTTTCTTTGCCCTGCCATATCGGCTTGCATACAAAACATAGGATATTGCTCCATACGCGCCTACCGTACATAAATATAGTATGACTACGTTTTTTCCAAATTCCAGCAAATCCATTTTGTAAATATCCTGCATCAGTTTTTCAAAATTGTAAAAGATATAAACTGCAAACAATGCAAGAAAAGACAGGGTAGCAGCAATTACTGACTTCAATACCTGGAAACTGATATAATCGCCTCTAAAATAGTTTATGATCGAAATATCCCTTTTCCCTTCCTGTGTCTCATAAGAAGCCAGCTTAGTCATAAGAATGACTTTTTCTTCATTTATCATATTGTATGCCTTTCATTCGTTATGACGTACCTATCTATCAGGCAATCCCTTGACATTATTTAAGGAAACGCATTTTATCGCCATCACTTTTCTTTTGCTTCTTTTCCGGAGCAGCCGGTTTATTCTGCATCATCGTCTGCTTAAATCCGTTGGCAAGCTCCGCCTTGCATTTCTCACAAAACCGCCCGGCCTGGATCATGGCGCCACACCCTTCACAGGGTATCCTGATAGGCGAATCGTCCGCAAACTGCAGCCGTTCCTCTCTGATCCACTGACGGATCTGGGACACTTCCACCTCACACTCCTCGGATACTTCATGAATATCTGCCCCGTGGTTATCCTGTATATACTTTTTTACCGCCTGAAACTTAACTTCCTGGTCTTGCTTACATCTCGGACAGACGATAGGTCCTGCTACATAATTAAATATCTTTCCGCACTTTTTGCAATTACGCACGTTCATGGATCATACCTCCTGACTTTCTTTCAAATACGAGCCGGAAATTTTAAATTCCTCTTCCAATTGTCAATGACATAAAATAAATTTTACCGACACCTGCTCCCTTTAAAATCCTTGCCATTGAATCAATGGTACTGCCTGTAGTATATATATCATCTATAATTACAATCGTATTTAATTTTACATCATTTTGACAGATTTTGAAAGCCTTTTTCAAATTATTTTGCCTTTCTCCATAGCTGAGATCCTTAAGAGGCCTGGTATGTTTTATTCTTCGTATCAATGAAGTATTTACAGGGATTCCGGAGCACTTTGACAACTCCCTTGCGATCAGTTCCGCCTGATTATACCCTCGTTTCCTTTTTCTGGATGAATGGATTGGGACCGGCACCAGGGCATCCGGTCCTTTCGCCTCTAACCAGTTTTTCCGCTTTTCATATAATTCCGTTCCGTAAAACCGCGCATATTCCATTCTTCCTCCATACTTAAATCTGAAAAGCGAATCCGCCATACTTCCATAGTCATATAAGGCGGTACCCTGGATATATTCATGTCTCTTTTTCTCGCAGTCACTGCAGTACTCCTGCTTTGAATTTTGTAACTGTTTTCCACATTTCATGCAACAAGGGTCTTTTATATATATGATGCTTTCCCGGCACTTTTTACACACAGCTTCACCCGGCCGGTCTGATATCTCATCACATATCACACATCGTCTGGGAAACACCAGATCCAATACATTCCATTTAAATATCATTTGCCTCCATTTCCGCAATTTCTTTTATTCTGTCACACAGACTTGTATAACGCTTATGCTGGTTTTCATTTCTGATCATTTCCTGTATCGTTTGCCGGCTGCCCAAAATCGTAACACATTTTTGAGCCCGGGTCACTGCAGTGTACAAAATATTTCTATTCAAAAGCATCCTGGGACCGGACATAATTGGAAGGATAACCGCCGGATACTCACTCCCCTGGGACTTATGTATCGTTACAGCATAGGCAAGCTCAATTTCATCCAGACCTGAAAAAGCATACTCTACCCGCCTGTGTTCATCATATTCTACCGTAAGAACCTGGGCCGCTTCGTCAATCTCCATTATAATACCCATATCGCCGTTAAAAATTCCCATCCCCTTATCCACGGCTATTCCATGCTTACTGACAATTTCCCATGGAATCTGGTAATTATTTTTAATCTGCATGACCTTATCCCCTGTCCGGAATATCCTTTCCCCTGATTGATATTCCACCTTATCCGGGGCGGGAGGATTCAGATACCGCTGAAGAATCCCGTTTAAAGTCTCAACTCCCAGATTCCCTTTTCTCATGGGAGTAAGAACCTGAATATCAAAAGGCTCTGCCTGAACATAGGGAGGGAGTTTCTCTCTGATTAACTGGATCATATGTTTATAAATAACATTAACATCTTTTCTTTCCAGAAAGAAAAAGTCCCGGCTTTTGTTGTTAAGTTCAATATCCTCCCCCTGATTTATTTTATGCGCGTTTACTACAATATCACTTTCTCCCGCTTGTCTGAAAATCCGATTCAGAATCACCACAGGAAACATTCTGCTGTCTATCAGATCTTTCAAAACCCGGCCCGGCCCCACGCTGGGAAGCTGATCCACATCTCCAACCATGATCAGCCTGGTTCCCACACTGACAGCCTCAAGAAGTGCTTTAAAAAGGAATATATCAACCATAGACATTTCGTCTACAATAATTACGTCGGCCTCAAGGGGATTACTTTCATTTCGTTCAAACTGTCCTCCTTTCTCTTCATCTGACTTTGCAGCCACAACACCGTTTACTTCCAGCAGCCGATGAATGGTACGGGCTTCAAATCCCGTAGCTTCTGTCATCCTTTTGGCCGCCCTTCCTGTAGGCGCCGCCAGAAGAATATCCATACCTTCCTTCTCGAAATAACTGATCATTGTATTGATCGTAGTCGTTTTTCCCGTACCAGGTCCTCCGGATAAAATCATAATTCCTGATTTAAGACTTTGTAATACCGCCTTTCTCTGAAGTTCGTCCAACTCTATTCTCTGTTCCTTTTCAAGTGCCTGCAATGATTCTTTCATTTTTTCTTCAGAAAAAATTTTTTCTGTCTCAACAGAAACATTCAAATCATGCAGCATCCGTGCGCAGCTGAGTTCTGCATAATAATAAGCAGGTGCATAAACTCTTCTTTCCTCTTCCTGTATTTTGATCACAAGTTTCTTGTCGATAGCAAGATTCGAAAAATGTTGCTCTATTATTTCTTCCGGGAGCCTCAAAAGATCTGCTGTCCGTCTTTTGAGGATCGTATCCGGCAGATACATATGTCCTTCCGCTGCCGCCTGCAAAATCATATAAAGGATTCCGCTCCTTATTCGAAAATCAGAGTCGGTATGAATTCCTATTCTGGATGCAATCTCATCTGCTGTTTTAAATCCGATTCCTTCAATATCCTCAGCCAGTTGATAGGGATTTTCCTTCATAATGCTGTACAGATCCATTCCGTAAACACGATATATTTTTATTGCCAGTGTATTGGAAATACCGTACTTCTGCAGGAAGACAAATGCCTCCCTCATATCCTTTTTTTCAACCATCTGCTGTGCGATATCTCTTGCTTTTCTTTCACTGATGCCCTTGACTTCAATCAGTCTTTCCGGCTCTTCCTCAATAATTCTGAAAGTATCCTCTTTGAATTTTTTTATAATTCTGGCAGCCAGAGATTCGCCGATCCCCTTAATCGCTCCTGATCCCAGATATCGCCTCATACTTTCCACGTCATCGGGCTCCACTACCCGGAGATTTTCTGCCTTGAACTGATATCCATAAAGGGGATGCTCCACAAACCTCCCTTTTAATTCCAGCATTTCTCCATTTTCAATGTCGGGAAAAGTCCCTACGCAGACAATCTCTTCTCCCTCCGATACAAGAGATACGACCCCATATCCATTTTCTTTATTCTGATAGATCATATGATCCACATATCCTGTAACCGTATCCAAAAGATCCCCCTTTTCCAATTTTGCTTTATTGAAATCGAGTAGAGGAATGTACTTCTCCACTACTCGCGCGCGGCCCGCATGCTGCTTCAGCAGCAAACTTCCTTTAGCGGGCCTGCGCACTAAAAAGCTGCCAAATAAGACGGTAATCCGTCTCATTTTAGCAGCCCCTTATTTGTCTTATTTTAACATCCTCATGGTTGTTTGATCATTTTCATGTCAGATTATAATTACGTTTCATCTGCTCATACATAATTTGTGCCAGCCCGAGTCCCTGGACCTCTGTTGATGTAGCGGCCAGGTTCTGAATAGCCGTATCTTTAAAATAATTTACCAGATTTCCGGTAGGCTTACTGGTATTGTCTTCCTTCATACAATCTACCGTCTTCTGCATTTCCTTAAATACCTGTTCAAGGAAATAGGCTTCAAATTGCTTACACACGTCCAGGAGCTCATCATCAGATGCCTGAGAATAATCTGTCCCATCAATTGTTTCTTTTAATTTCGTTGCCGCAGTATTCTGGCTTTGCATGTAATCTGCATATGCAGAAGAAATCCCACCCAGCTCCATATCCGATTTCCTTTCCTTATTATAAATTTCTATTTAGACATTTACCGCTTCAGATTGTTAGCCGTCTGCATCATTTCATCCGTCGTCGTAATCGCTTTTGAGTTCATCTCATAGGCACGCTGCGCCACGATCAGATTTACCATTTCGTCCGCCACCTGAACATTGGATCCCTCCAGATATCCCTGCACCATCTTACTTCTTTGAAGGTTTCTGTTGGTTGCTTCGTTTAAAGCTTCTCCGCTGGCCGGCGAAACCTGCCAGAGCGTATCGCCTGCTCTCTCCAGTCCTCCCGGATTATTGAACTGATACATGCCGATTGTCCGCCCTAATGACTGCGGATTATTATTGGCATCAGGATAGCAAAGTGTGCCATCACCTGTAATCGTTATTTTATTTGTGACATAATTTGAATTCAATGTAATCGTCCGCCCTGCGGTATCCAAAACCGGAAGCCCATCCTGATTCGTCAAAATCATTCCCTGGCCTCTTCCATTGGTCGCCCAGGTAAAATCGCCGTTACGTGTATAATATGTATTTCCGTCTGCGCCCTGAATTGCAAAGTATCCATCCCCTTCTATTGCAAAGGCCGTATCGCTGCGGGATTCCAACATACTTCCCTGTGTAAAAATAGAATTGATAGAAGAACTTCGAACGCCCAGTCCCACCTGTGAGCTGGTAGGCTTGGGGTCACCGTTTGCTGTGGTAGTCGCCGTCTGCAGGGTCTGATAAAGAAGAGACTTAAACTCCGCCACCTGAGCCTTATATCCTATTGTATTCACATTTGCCAGGTTATTGGCTATTGTATCCACATTAACCTGCTGTGCATTCATTCCTGTTGCTGCTGACCATAAACTCCTGACCATAAATTGCCTCCTTAAATCTTACCAAGCTGATTTGCTGCAATATCCAGCGTACTGTCAATCGTAGTAATCATTTTCTGATTACTTTCATACGCACGGGAAATAGTAATCATATTAACCATCTCTGTTACCACAGACATATTGGAAGTTTCCAGATAACCTGCATAGACTTTTGCCTTTGCATCTGCTTCCTCTGCTCCTTCTATGGGCTGGAAATAATTTTCACCATAATGCTTTAAATAATTATAATCCGCAAAGTCTGTCACCTGAATCGTCGCAACAACGTTCCCATCCTGAATAATCTGCCCACTGGTATTAATATCTGCCTTCAAATGAGGATCCAGTTCAATCGGCGAACCATTCTCATCCAGGACCGCATCTCCATCCCGCGTAACCAGACGTCCCTCCTCTGTCAGGGCAAAATTACCGTCCCTTGTATACATTGTGGAGGTGTCGCCTGCCTTATTGGTAAATTCCACCACAAAAAAGCCCGAATCCGACAACGCAAGATCATAGGGATTTCCGGTCGATTTGAGAGGCCCCTGTGAAAAGTCCGTGTAGCCCTCGCCGATCTTCACCCCCGGATGATTCCTGCCGATCCTTTTGGACAGATGATATGCTTCCGAGGCGTCCTTGATCTTATATGCAAGTACGGCGTCAAAGGACTGGCTGGTTGCGCCCTCCTTTTTGAAGCCGTTGGTATTTGCATTTGCCAGATTGTTTGTGACCACATCCATTCTGTTCTGTTCATTGATCATAGCCGTATAAGCTGTATACAATCCCTTTACCATAAAAATTCTCCATGCTGCCAACACCTGCAAATTTGGGCGTCAGCACAAATTTGTCTGTGAAAAATTTATTTTTCACAGTACACCCTTTTTAATTTAAAATGAATATCTGAAAAAGCCGTCTGCACGACCTGTGCTGCAGGGCTTTTGTCAGTCACCTTTAAAGCCGCCAAGGCTTTCTACGTATTTGCCTGTGCCGATGGCGACTGCCGTCATGGGATCTTCGGCTGTCATGGTGTTAATGCCTGTCTTTTCCGCAATCAGATCCTCCAGACCTCTGAGAAGGCTTCCGCCTCCTGTAAGCACGATTCCTCTGTCCGCGATATCCGCCGCCAGTTCCGGAGGGGTTTTCTCCAGCACGCTGTGAATCGTCTCGATAATCTGCGCGGTTGCTTCCTTCAGGGCTTCTTCCGTTTCCTCGGAAGATACCTTCACTGTTTTGGGAAGTCCTGTTACAAGATTACGTCCCCTTACATCCATATAATCCACTTCGGGACGTTTAAACGCCGAACCGATTTTTATCTTGATATCCTCTGCGGTTCTTTCTCCGATCAGAAGATTGTGCTTCTTACGCATATATCTGACGAGCGCTTCGTCAAAATCGTCTCCTGCAATTTTGATGGAGGCGCTGACCACCGTTCCTCCCAGGGAAATTACTGCAATATCAGAGGTTCCTCCACCGATATCAACGATCATATTCCCACAGGGCTTGGAAATGTCGATTCCTGCACCGATTGCTGCCGCGATAGGCTCCTCGATAATGGAAACCTCTCTGGCGCCCGACTGGAAGGTTGCATCCTCAACCGCTTTCTTTTCAACCTCTGTGACACCGCTGGGCACACATACAGCAATCCTCGGCTTGCGGAAGGTTTTCTTGCCCAGAGCTTTCTGAATGAAATATTTCATCATTTGCTCCGTCACCTTATAGTCGGATATCACTCCCTGACGCAGAGGCCGAACCGCTACGATATTACCGGGCGTCCTGCCCAACATAAGCCTGGCATCCTCTCCAATTGCCTTGATCTTCTCTGTATCTCTATCAAAAGCTACAACTGAAGGCTCCTTGAGGACAACGCCTCTCCCTCTGATGTAAACCAATATACTGGCGGTTCCCAAATCGATTCCGATGTCTGTGTACTGCATATTTACCCCTTTCTTCTAAAACTATCGCTGATGTATTCTTTATCATAATTTCTAATTCTCAAAATAAGACACATGTAAAGTTATTATAACCGATAGAAATACATTTTCAAAGGGGTTTCACAAAAAATTTATAAAAATGGACACAACATCAAAAACGGTTCCCTCCGTTTCCTCTGCCGCATCCATGCTTTTATAATTTATCGGTACTTTTCCAGGTTTTCTTTATATTTTTTCAGCATTTTTTTCACATACCGGCCGGTATAGGAATTTTCGTTCTCACAAACCTCCTCGGGCGTCCCGCAGGCAACGATCTCTCCGCCCCGGTCTCCCCCTTCCGGTCCCAGATCGATCAGATAATCTGCCGTCTTGATCACGTCCAGATTATGCTCGATCACCACAACGGTATTACCGCTGTCTGCAAGGCGGTGAAGAATTTCCACCAGCTTGTGCACATCCGCAAAATGCAGACCGGTGGTGGGTTCATCCAGAATGTAAATAGTGTTGCCCGTACTGCGCCTGCTCAGCTCTGTGGCCAGCTTGATTCTCTGGGCTTCCCCTCCGGAAAGCGTGGTAGAGGGCTGTCCCAGCTTCACATAGGACAATCCCACATCATTCAGGGTTTCGATCTTCCGACGGATAGATGGCAGATTTTCAAAAAACGGCACCGCCTCCTCCACGGTCATATCCAGCACATCGTAGATACTTTTTCCTTTGTATTTGATGTCCAGCGTTTCCCGGTTATAGCGTTTGCCTCCGCAGACCTCGCAGGGAACATATACGTCCGGCAAAAAATGCATCTCGATCTTGATAATTCCGTCTCCGCCGCAGGCCTCGCAGCGGCCGCCCTTCACATTAAAGCTGAAGCGCCCTTTCTTATATCCCTTCGCCTTGGCATCAGGCGTACCCGCAAACAGGTCTCTGATCATATCAAAGACTCCCGTATAGGTGGCGGGGTTGGAGCGGGGCGTTCTGCCGATAGGAGACTGATCAATATTGATCACCTTGTCCAGCTTCTTTATTCCTGTTATGTTTTTGTGTTTTCCGGGAATGGTTCTGGCGCGGTTAAGGTCTCTGGCCAGACGCTTATACAGAATCTCATTGACCAGCGAGCTCTTCCCGGAGCCTGATACTCCCGTGACACAGGTCATCACGCCAAGCGGAATCTCTGCGGAAATATTCTTGAGATTGTTTTCTCTGGCTCCCGTTATTGTCAGCCAGCCCTTGGGCTGCCTGCGTGTTTCCGGTACCGGGATCTGCTTTCTTCCACTTAAATATTGCCCTGTGACAGATTCTTCTATCTCCATAATTTCTTCTGCCGTTCCCTGGGCAATCACTTCACCGCCATGGGAACCGGCTCCCGGGCCAATATCCACTACATGATCGGCTGCCAGCATGGTATCCTCATCATGCTCCACCACGATCAGCGTATTTCCCAGATCCCGGAGGTTCTTCAGGGTATTTAAGAGCTTATCGTTGTCCTTTTGATGAAGTCCGATGCTGGGCTCATCCAGAATATAGCAGACTCCCACCAGCCCGGAACCGATCTGGGTTGCCAGACGGATACGCTGGGCTTCCCCGCCGGAGAGAGTGCCTGTCGCTCTCGACAGGGACAGATACTCCAGACCCACATCCACCAGAAAGCCCACTCTGGCATTGATCTCCTTGATTACCTGTCTGCCGATCAGAAGCTGCTGATCCGAAAGCTTCATATCTTTAAGGAATTTATAAAGATCACGGATGGATAAGGCTGTAATCTCATAAATATTCTTATCACTGACAGTAACTGCCAGAGATTCTCTTTTCAGTCTCATGCCATTACATTCTTTGCAGGGGGTAATGCGCATAAAGGTCTCATATTCCTGCTTCATGATATCGGAAGCCGTCTCCCTGTACTTCCGCTCCATGTTCCTGATCAGCCCCTCAAAGGCCACGGGGTAAATCCCTTCCCCCCTCTGTCCTTTGTAATGAACCCTGACCTCCCTGCCCCCTGTTCCGTGGATCAGCATGTGAAAGATATCTTTGGGCAGGTCCTGTACCGGTGTGTCAAGGCTGAAACCGTATTCGACAGAAAGCGCTTTGAGGAGGGCATTGGTAAAGCTTCCTGCCTCGCTGCTGGACTGCCAGCCCATAACCTGAATGGCTCCCTCATTGATGCTCAGCGTCCGGTCAGGTACCATCAGCTCCGGGTCAAATTCCATTTTATATCCCAGGCCAAAGCATACCGGGCATGCGCCATAAGGGTTGTTGAAGGAAAAGCTTCTCGGTTCGATCTCACTGATGCTGACCCCGCAGTCAGGGCAGGAAAAGCTCTGGCTGAAATTAATGGCCTCTCCTCCGATCACATCCACCATCAGCAGGCCTTCCGCCAGTGCCAGAACATTTTCAACCGAATCCGTAAGCCTTCTTTCGATCCCTGGCTTAACCACCAGTCTGTCCACCACAATCTCGATATTATGCTTTATGTTTTTTTCCAGGCTGATATCTTCCGTTAATTCATACAGATTTCCATCCACACGTACACGGACATAGCCGCTTCTCCGTGCCCGGTCAAAGACCTTGGCATGCTCTCCTTTTCGCCCCCGGACAACAGGGGCAAGAAGCTGGATCTTTGTTCCTTCTGGCATCGCCATGATCTGATCCACCATCTGATCTACCGTCTGCTTCCGAATTTCTCTTCCGCATTCAGGACAATGAGGAATTCCAATCCTGGCGTATAAAAGTCTGAAATAATCGTAAATTTCCGTCACAGTTCCTACCGTAGAACGGGGATTTCTGTTGGTGGACTTCTGATCAATGGAAATAGCCGGAGATAGTCCTTCTATCTTCTCCACATTCGGCTTCTCCATCTGGCCCAGGAACTGTCTGGCATAAGAAGAGAGAGATTCCATATATCTGCGCTGTCCTTCCGCATAAATGGTATCAAATGCCAGCGAGGACTTCCCGGAGCCGGAAATACCGGTCAGCACCACCAGTTCATTTCTGGGGATCTCTACATTGAGATTTTTTAAATTATGTTCATTGGCCCCGCGGATTTTAATGTATTCCCGGGGACGCATTCTGGGCGTCTCTACATGCCTGTCTGAAAGATTCATCTTAATGTCTTTTCTCCTCATCATCCAATTCTTTTAGTTTGATCTTCAATTCTACCATTTTATCCCTGAGTTCTGCTGCAGATTCAAAGTTCAGATCGGCAGCTGCCTTTTTCATCTGCTTCTCCACCTCTGCAATCAGTTTCTGAAGCTCCTTGCGGTTCATGGACTCAGGATCCTTCTCAAATTTCACTTCCTGTCTGGCGATCACCTTGGAGATGCTGATCAGATCCCGAACCGCCTTTTTGATAGACTGGGGGGTGATGTTATGCTCCTGGTTGTACTTTTCCTGAATGGCCCGCCGTCTGTTGGTCTCGTCAATGGCCGCCTGCATGGAATCCGTCATCTGATCCGCATACATGATTACGTGGCCCTCCACATTTCGGGCCGCACGTCCGATGGTCTGGATCAGCGATGTCTCCGAGCGGAGAAATCCCTCCTTGTCGGCGTCCAGAATCGCGATCAGCGAAATTTCCGGAATATCCAACCCTTCTCTTAAAAGATTGATTCCTACCAGAACATCAAACACATCAAGCCTCATATCTCTGATGATCTCCGCCCTCTCGAGAGTATCGATATCCGAGTGGAGGTACTTTACCCGTATTCCCACATCCTTCATATAGTCTGTCAGATCCTCCGCCATCCGCTTGGTCAGCGTGGTCACCAGGACTTTATTGTGTCTTTCTGTTTCCTTGTTGATCTCTGCGACCAGATCGTCGATCTGTCCCTCCACCGGCCGCACGGATATCTCCGGATCCAGAAGGCCGGTAGGCCGGATGATCTGTTCGGTACGAAGAAGTTCGTGATCCCTTTCATAGTTGGAAGGGGTTGCCGACACAAACATCATCTGATCAATATGCTGTTCGAACTCCTCGAAGCGCAGGGGACGGTTATCCAACGCAGAGGGCAGTCTGAATCCATAATCCACTAATGTAGTTTTCCGGGAACGGTCGCCGTTATACATGGCGCCGATCTGCGGAATCGTCATGTGAGACTCGTCCACAATGATCAGAAAGTCATCTCTGAAAAAGTCCATTAAAGTATAGGGCATGGCTCCTTCCTTCAAACCCGACAAATGCCTGGAATAGTTTTCTATTCCTGAACAAAATCCTGTTTCCCTGAGCATTTCTATATCAAAGTTGGTCCTCTCGGAAATCCTCTGAGCCTCCAGCAGCTTGTCCTCGCTCTTAAAATAGCGGATTCTCTCTTCCAGCTCAGCCTCGATATCCTTACAGGCTTCATTGATCTTTTCCTGCTGGACAACATAGTGTGAGGCCGGGTAGATCATAATATGCTCCAACAGTGCATGTACCTGCCCTGAAAGCGGCTCTGTCTGCGCGATCCTGTCTATTTCATCTCCGAAAAATTCTACTCTGATCAGATAATCGCCGCCCTGGGCAGGATATACTTCCACCACATCTCCTCTCACCCGGAAGCATCCTCTGCCGAGATCCATATCATTTCTTTCATATTGAATATCAATCAGCTCTCTGATCACCTGATCCCGGTCCTTGGTCATACCCGGACGCAGAGACACGCTCATGCCCTGGAATTCTTCGGGACTTCCCAGGCCGTATATACAGGACACACTGGCGACCACAATGACATCCCTTCTTTCTGACAGAGATGCCGTGGCGGAAAGACGGAGTTTTTCGATCTCATCGTTTATTGCCGAATCCTTTGCAATATAAGTATCCGAAGAAGGAACATAAGCCTCCGGCTGGTAATAGTCATAATAGGACACAAAATACTCCACTGCATTCTCAGGGAAGAACTCCTTGAACTCCCCGTACAATTGTCCGGCGAGGGTCTTATTGTGCGCTATGACCAAAGTGGGCTTGTTCAGGGCGGCGATCACGTTGGCCATGGTGAAGGTCTTGCCGGAACCTGTAACCCCCAGTAAAGTCTGGAATTGGTTGCCTTCCTTGAAGCCTTTAACCAAGGCTTCTATGGCTGCGGGCTGGTCGCCGGTGGGTTTGTATTCACTGTGTAATTTAAAGACATTTTGTTTGTTTTGCACAAATAAGCACCTCGAATTCCATATGAACTAAGCAGCACTGCGAGAACTTTTTTATCTTACCATAAATCACTGATTTTGTATAGATGAAAATCGAACTTTTGTTCTTTTTGTTCTTTCTTTCACAGACGTGTCCATGATATCCGCAATATTCTCTACAAACATATAATTTTTTAAAATATTTCTCTACTGGCTTGCAGGTTTATCACAGCAAAATGAATTTTTTGTAAAATCTATTTCTTCCGGGAAATGATTGCAGTATAATGAAGCCATCGACAATCGGGATTTTTTTAAACGCGCTAAAGCAGAGGAGGATAGAATGCCATACACATTTCAATCAGTGAAAGACACGGAAAAATTAACAGATAGCAGTAAGCTGTGTAATTTTATTGAAGGCTTTGCAGATTATGAAAATCAGTTTTCTCTTATATGTGGTAAAATCAAAGCGCTATTTGGTCAACCAATCTATCAGACAGAAAATTTGGAAAATCTTTTTTTATACTGTATATTAGCGACATCGGAAGAAGGGAAAGAAGTTTACTTACACATTTATTGTGCAGGATCAGGTCCCGCAGTTGGCGGTATGCAGGATGAAAAATCCAGAAAGGCGGCAAAGGCTTTAGTAGATTATGTTTGGCAGGCCGATCCGGTTAATTACACACATGAAGCCTACTATTTAGACGGACCTTCTGCTCTTGAATTCGGAATCAGAGATGGCGTTCCTTATTATAGCGAAACTGAGTTAAATCTTTCGGAAAAAGAATTTAGAGAACTGTATACACGTTTATCGTAGCCTTTCATGGGCGCACGCTCCTTTCTGGCGGCTGCTTTCTCTATATTGTCCATAGGAGTCGCGGCAATCCCTCTTTCCTTAAATAGAGCGGATGCCGCAGACACTATGTTTTCCCGATGTACGCTTCCAGGCTCTTTCTTCGTCCCATATGTTACTCTCTATTCTATAGCTCCACTCCATACCACCGGATCTTGAATCCATCCTGCGTCTTGACCATCGACATGCTCAAATATGCCACCGTATTGTCTTCGACCTCCGCCCAGCCCGTAAATTCATAATAGACATACACATGGACACCTATATCAATATTGATGCCGGGAATTCCGCTGCCTCCGGCATGTGTTTCCCTTATCCGGTCTGCCTGCTCCGGATAATCATACATTTCCACTTTTCCCTCGAAATCCTCCGCCAGAAGCCCTCGCAGGGTCTCCTCGTTATTTTCAAAATATGCCCTGGCGAAAGTCCGTATGGTCTCTTTTATTTTCACGGCATCCTCACACGGCTCGCCACTGTTAACCGCCTGCATCCCATTCTCATCCGGGTCGAGACTGAAGGATTCCCGATTGTCAAAGTACATCCTCCCGCCGTACACACCGCAATGTCCGTACCAGCCGTCATCCCCATACATACTCACGCTGTCCGCAAACCGGTATACTTTCTGCGCTTTTCCTCCGGCTCTGGGAATACGTACCAGATAGTCCTCACTTACCGTACCCTTGTCTACACTTTCCCCATCATTCCGATAATAGTCGCCGATGTGTCTATGCTGTATCAAATAGATATAATCGGCATCATATGTGACCAGCGAGAGCTCAGAGGATGCCCTCTCATCTCTGTCGTCTATTCTGTAAAACATATCCTTTTGCTTTGTCTCAAAATCTACGTACCATATTTCCATTGAAATATCCTGATAGTAAATCCCCGATTCCGTCACCAGCACAGGAAATCCCGGCATATCGCACAGATACTCATATGTTCCGTCTTCATTTTCCAGATAGACACTGATCAGCGACTCATCTTTGTACCGGCTCACCACCTGTCTGCCGTCTAACAGCTTTTTACATGACGCCACATCGATCATTGCGTGATACATCCCGTTTCCCGCCTCGGTAAGCTGCCAATATTCCTCCGTATCAACCCCCGCATTCAGACGTGAAAATTCCGTCTCCCTATAATCATTGTATTCTTTATAGAGAAAATCCGGCGACTCGTCGTCCAGCTGGCTTACCGCGTCGCCCTTTTCGTCCAGCACAAAGCCGATCCGTGTTGACGCCGCGCCAAGCGCCACATACAGGTTCCCTTCATAGACAGATACATTGGTGATCAGATAATCCGGAAACTTTAATTCAAATCCTGCCAGTGCATCTACCACTTCATGGGTATCCAGGTCCATCCGGTATACCGTGGCTGTGCTGGTTTTCTCCTCCGGCGCGCTGCCACTGAAATAGAGATTCTTTCCGTCTACCTCCATCTTTTTGGGTCTTTCACATATATTGGCATAGAGAAGCTGTTCTTCCCCTTGACCGCCTTTTATATAATAAATGCCATCCTTCTTCGCCAGATATAAATCTCCCTGATAACCTCTTATGACATCATTATAAACATGATTATAGTCAAAATCCGACGTCTCCTCCCCCGACGGCCTTTCCGCCGTATCACTGTCTTCCACGCTGCCTCCGGTATGCGGACTTTTTTCCGCATTTGATATGGCATCTTCATCCGCCGGACCAGAGCCTACATTCATACCGCTGCTTTCCTCCCTGTTGTCATTCTCCTGCTCATATCCGCAGGAGACAGCAATTCCTGTTATCAGGACAAGCATAGCGGCAATGACAATACTCAGCCTTCCTTTCTTCTTTATGCCGGAATCCAGTATATAGTCGATCCTTGCCTTCATCTGTTTCCGACTGCCGCCAAAACCCGTAGAAAATGCGTTCACTCCCTTCCTGCCGCCCGCAAAGGCAAGCATAGCTCTGGCATAGTTCTCACGCTCATCATCGTCTCTGCCTGCAAGAACACTGCCGTCGCAGGCAAGCTCCATGTCGTAAAAGAATTGTTTTTTCATCAGCCAGATGAAAGGATTAAACCAGTGGATACAGCAGGCTGCTGTCATCAGCATTTTCAGCCAAAGATCCTTCTGGCGGTAATGACACATCTCATGCGCCATTATCAGTTCCATCTCCGTCTCCTTCCACTTACTCCTGTCCGCAGGAAGCACCAGCTTCGGACGGATCAGCCCCACCAGACACGGACCTGCAACTGCCGTGCTTTGATATGCTATCAGCTCTGCATGTCCGGTTATCCTTTTTTGCAACATACCGATCTGTCTCACCAACTGTGTATCCCTCACCGGGCACAGGCTCCTCCGATACCTGCCTGCTACAAACAGATAACTTCCTGCTAAATAAAGGAAACCGGCGCCCACTCCCGCAAACCATATGATGATCAAAAGACGCGTATAAAAAAATGCACTGCGCCCTGCCTGTCCTGCATCCGGATCTTCTCTGCTTTCCCCCGCTGCACCTGCCGTCCGGTTTCGATTCTGTTCCTCCTGCGCGCCAACACGGGCATTTCCTCTGCCATCCGGCGCCATATCGTCCTCTGAACCTGTCCTCTGTGTATCTGACACGCCGCCTGCTGCCTGCGCATCCCCTGCCGCCATCATACCACTCTCCGGGTTTCCCGGTTCTGCAGGGACGCCCTCCGGCTCCCAACCATTGTTTTGCCGCTCCGTCGGCTGTACCGTCATCATTTCATCTGTGTAAGCTCCGTCTTCCTGCTTCGCAGGCAGCGCTGTTCCCCGCTCCCAGCCGAAGCCTTCCTGTTCGAATCCGGCATGATCAAGCAGTCTGATCTCCATACCCGGTATTGAAAAATTATAGAAGATCAGCATCCGCACTGTTAACAGCATCCAGGCCAGTTTCATCCACCCCGCGCCATAACGTCTGCGCAGCCTGTCTGCAAAAATACATAACAGCGTAATCGCTATCGCCGCAGCAATATTGATTTCCAGTATGTCAAAAAAAATTCCGCTCATTTTACCCGATCTCCCCCCTCTCTTTCTCTGCGCTTCTCACTGATATAGTCCTCTAATTCCTTCAGCTCCTTTTCGGAGAGACTGTTGCCATCATAGAGCGCGGCGATAAAATTCCTGGCAGAGTTCTGGTAAATGCGTTTCAGAATGCTTCTGCTTTCCGCCTGCATATAGCTTTCCCTGTCGACAAGTGGATAATAGACATTGTTTTTTCCTGATTTTTGTATATCAAGAAATCCTTTCTCCTGCAATCTTGACAGAAAAGACAATATCGTCGTGGGCGAAAGCTTTCTGTCTGCGTCCATGTGCTCCTCTATTTCAGATCTTGTTACGGGCTTGTCCAAATCCCATATAATCATCATGATTTCCAGTTCTGAATCCGGTAATCTTTTCATAGCAATTCTCCTTGCTGCCAGCACCCGCAAATTTGGGCGTCAGCACAATATTTGCAAAACGAACAAGTTCGTTTGTGAAAAATTTATTTTTCACAATATCCTCCATCCTCAATGTGTAATGCCATTATAAACACTTTCATTCTACATTTGCCGAATATGTTGTTTCATATTCTACACTTGCCGAATATATATGTCAAGAGTTCCCCTCTAAATATTTTCTCTTTCATTCCCAATCGAGCAGGGAAGATTTTCTCCCTGCTCGCGCGCGGCTCGCATGCTGCTTCAGCAACAAATTTTCCTACGCGGGCCTGCGCATCTAAAAAACTCCCCATCGTAAAACAGGGAGTTTTTTCAACATAGTTTTGGTCTTGGTGCTGTCCTTTTATATTTCCAGGATCTGCGGCGATTATGAATTCTCCTGCCATCGGAAACAGAATCCTTCTACAGGATTCTGTTTCCGGCAGCCCGGTACAGGTCGTACCATTCTTTTCTGGTCAGCGGAATTTCTGATCCCCGACAGCCTTCCTGCAGCCGCGCCGCTTTTGTGGTTCCCAGAATTACCTGCATGTTTGCCGGGTGCCTGGTGATCCACGCTACTGCGATTGCTACCGGCGGGACATCATACTTCTTCGCAAGATTGTCTATTTCTTCATTCAGCCCGGCATACTGCTGATCGCCCAGAAATGTCCCTTCAAAAAAACCTTTCTGAAAAGGGGACCATGCCTGTATCGTAATATCTTTCAGCCTGCAGTATTCCAGCGTTCCACCCGTTCTCTCCTCCGCCTGCGGAATGCCTGTATTTACTGCCATCCCGCTGTCAATCAGTAACGTATGTGCCAGACTGAACTGCAACTGATTAAACAGAAGCTTTTCTCCAAAATATTTCTCAATCAGCCTGATCTGTCCGGGATTGTGATTGGACACTCCAAAATAACGAACCTTTCCGCTTTTTTTAAGCATTTCCAATGCGCCGGCAGTTTCCTCAGGATCCGCTAGTGCATCCGGACGGTGCAGCAGAAGGATATCCAGATAATCCGTATTCAGTCTGGTCAGAATTCCATCCACTGCACTTATGATATATTCTTTGGAAAAATCATAATACCCTTTTCTGATCCCACATTTGCTTTGGAGGATGATCTTGTCCCGTGCAATTCCCGCATCTGCAGCGGCCCTGGCAAAAAGCGCTTCACATTCTCCGCCGCCGTAAATATCCGCATGGTCAAATACATTGATTCCGGCATCCACCGCAGCGGCAATATGGTGCTCGGCCTCACTCAGGCTTAAGCTGTTCAACCGCATACAGCCCATTATGATATTGGACAGCTCTAATGAGGTCCCTTTCATTTTTATATATTTCATAGTCTTCCTCCTGTCAGAATTTGAAGCGTTCTCATACCTGCCGCCGCATCAGCTCCTCCGTGATCTGTACACTGGCTGTGGAGCCGATTCTGGCAACGCCCAGCCGGATCATTGCAAGGGCTGTCTCCAGGGTACGTATTCCTCCCGCCGCTTTGATTTTTACCGTATCTCCTGTTATCCTTTTCATCAGCTCTATGTCCTCCAGAGTCGCTCCTCCTGTTCCGAAGCCTGTGGATGTCTTAATAAAGTCCGGCCTCACATCAGCCGCGATCCTGCAGAGTTCTTCCTTTTCGCCGCGTGTCAGATAGCAGTTTTCAAAAATCACCTTGGAAATAACATTTTTTTCGCGGCAGATCTCCGTAACGGACGCCATTTCCTTCTCAATATAGGCATAATTCTTTTCCTTCAACTGTGTAATATTGATTACATAATCTATTTCATCAGCGCCCTTCTCTATGGCATCCCGGGTCTCAAATATCTTTGTCTCTATCGTGTTCTGCCCTAAGGGGAATCCCACTGCCGCCCCCACATGTACCTTGCTTCCTGCAAGTTTCTCTTTACAGAAAGTTACAGATGCCGGATTAACAGCCGCCATCGCAAACCCGTATTTCACGCACTCCTCACAAAGCCGCTCAAGGTCCGCCTCTGTCGCATAAGCCCGCAGCTGGGTATGATCAAAATAACCTGCAAGCTGTGCCGGTGTGATATCGTTTACTGTCATTCTCTCTTTTCCTCCTGCCCTTAATTTATAATGCCAGTCCATAAATTTCTTTTACGTCATTCTTTGTCAGCTTTTTGAAACTCCCCAGTGTATAGCCATCATTACCGGTTGCCTTTGCTGCCATCCTGTCAAAATTACTCTCGTCAATACCAAGCTCACGGAGCGACGCCGGCAGTCCTATCCTGTGGTAAAAATCCTCCAGATCCTCTATTGCCTCCCAACAGATCTCATCCGTTGTTTTTCCTTCCGTCTTAATCCCGAATACTCTCTGACCAAACTGAACAAAGCGCCAGGAATGTTCCCTGTACACATATTTCATCCACGCAGGGAAAATTACTGCAAGCCCCGTACCATGGGGAATATCATAAAGCGCGCTCAGTTCATGCTCAATGTTATGGCTTGCCCAGTCGTCCATACGTCCCTTTCCAAGCAGCCCGCTGTGTGCAACATTGCCTGTCCACATCACCTCAGCCCATGCATCATAATTGGTGACATCTTCCAGTACTACGGGCAGATTTTTCATCAACGTCTTCATTGCTCCTTCACATAGTCTGTCCGTCAGATCATTATTGCTGTTCGGCGCAAAATACCGCTCCATTACATGGGCCAGAATATCTGCCCCTCCTGCCCGGATCTGTTCCTTTGGAAGGGTATAACACAGCTCCGGGTTAAGAATGGCAAAATCAGGAAACAGCAGATCACTGCAACAGGAACGCTTTAAAAGTCCTTCCTCTCTGGTGATCACGCTGCCATCGCTGCTCTCGCTTCCTGCTGCAGGAATCGTCAGAACGACTCCCATATGCAGTTTTTTCTCAGGCTTTACACCCTTTCCATACAAATCCCACACATCACCGTTATAGCAAACGCCAAGGGCAATTGCTTTGCCCGTATCTATGACACTGCCGCCTCCGACTGCAAGTACAAAATCAATAGCTTCTCTTTTACAGATCTCTATTCCCTCATAAACAGGATTAAGCCTGGGATTGGGCCGTATACCGCTCAGCTCCGTATACGCTACTCCGGCATCTTTCAGAGATTTTGTTACCGCATCATAGGTGCCGGTGGCTTTCAGGCTTTTTCCGCCATACACCAGCAAAACTTTTCTGCTGTATTTTGCAGTCCATATACCAGCCTCTCTGTGGCACCCTCTTCCAAAAATAATTCTTGTAGGATTATACCAGTTAAAATTTTCCATATGAATTTTGTCCCTTTCCCGCTTCATTTTCCATTAAAAGAAAGAAGGCCTGTCCTTCCGGCGATAATCCCGGTTTATCGAAGGTGGGCGCACCGCATACATTCTCCACGAATCCAAACCGGTTCTGCGCTCCGGCAGCTGCACTTCTCATCTGCTGTGCTGCCGGGAGATATCCTCTGTCCAGCCAGCCCTCGTTTGTTCCTCTGAAAATGGTATATGCGGTCATTTGAGATAAATTTGTTTCCACGAACGTAGAGGCATCGTCTACCACATCATGAAAAAATCCTTCCGCTCTCATCCGCTTCAGCAGTGAGTCCAAAAGCACCTGTACCATTTCCTGTATGCGCTTTCTGTCACTCTCATACTCTGCAGGCAAAAGACCCATCATCCGTGCCATAGCCGCCAGTGCCCATCCGTTGCCGGTCCCCCAATGGGCATCCCTGACATAGACCTTTCTTTCATCATCCCACATATGGCACATCAGCTCCGCCTCTCTGTCAAAAAGAGCATTCCAGTAGCCATATAAATTGTTCAGCGCCTCCGGTATATGCCCTGCCGCTGCCAGAAAGGGAGGCAGCATATACATGGAATCCACCCAGAACTGTCTGCCTGTATCCAAATGATAAACCACGCCTTCTTCATTCCTTGGCGCCCTGAAGAGTGCCCATGCAAGCAGGGCTTCTTTTCCCTCTATCAGACTTTTATCCTGCGTTAGATCACACGCTCTCAGCAATGCCTCTCCTACACTGCAGGGATCTGTCACTGCATCTGCTGCGCCGATGACAGCCGCTCTTCCATCCTCTGTCCGGCGGTACACTGCCTCATACGCCAGTGCGATTACCTCTTCCATTTGTCCGCATTCCAGAAATGCCTGCATAGCCATGCCCTGTTCCCAGGAATGCCTTTGCATACAAAGCAGCGCTGTCGCCGCCTTTTTCATTCTGCTGTCCATTCTGTTCTCTCCTTAGTTTGCCGCTTCACCTCTGTACCCGGCCAGTTCTCTGTACATCGGTTTCAATGCCTCATAGGTTTCATTAAAAATCTTATAAAGCCTTTCATATACTGTCCGATACTCAGGATTCGGCATCACCCTTTCCTCTGGAGGATTCAGCTTCCGCACCACCTTAAAATCAGGATATATTCCCACACCTACACCGGCGCAAATGGCAGCTCCCATGCTGGATGCCTCCTCCAAATATCGCGGCACCAGGAGCTCTTTCTGGAAAATATCTGCAAGGATCTGCATCCAGACCCTTCCCTTCGCTCCTCCGCCGATCATGATCAGGCTCTCAATGCTCTCTTTTTCCTGCAGAATGTCCAGAATCACCTTCAGATTAAATCCCACGCCCTCCAGCACTGCCCGGGCCATATCTGCTTTGGTGGTGGTTACCGAAATACCTGTGAAGCACCCTCTCGCATCCGGATCCCATCTCGGGGAGCGCTCACCCAGCAGATACGGCAGATAAATAAGCCCCTCCGCCCCCGGCCGCACATTCGCCGCATCTTCATTGATTTTTTCATAGATACTGCGTCCGCTGCGCTTTGCCTGTTCTTTCTCTTCCTTATAAAAAGTATCTGCAAACCAACGGTAGGAATATCCCGCTGCCTGCATGGTGCCGCAGGGCGTATATAACTCCGGATCCAGATGAACCCAGTTAAAGGTTCTCATCTTCTCATCATAGACCGGCTCACGGCTGGCAGAAGAGATCCATGAGGATGATCCCAGAATATTATAGGCGTTCCCTTCCCCCACTACGCCGGCACCCACACAGGCGCAGCTCCCGTCTCCGCCTCCTGTCACCACTGGTGTCCCCGCAAGAAGCCCTGTCTCCTCTGCCGCCTCCACCGTAACATAGCCAGCCACATCTGCTGAAGAATGCAGTTCCGGTAAAAGCTTCTCCGGAATATCGAAAGCCTCCAAAAGCTCTTCAGACCACACTTTCCTTTTCAGATCAAACAGATTAGTGCCGCTGGCATCACTGTAATCCGTGACTAATTTTCCTGTAAGCCTGTAGATAATATAATCCTTGGCCTGTACTACTCTGCTGCATTTTTTATAAATCTCCGGTTCATTGTCTCTGACCCACAATAGTTTTGCCGCTGTGTAAGACGCGCTGATCCTATGCCCGGTAATCTGATAGCCCCTTTCTGCCCCTGTCTGATTCTCCATCCAGATTTCCTGGCTCTTCGCCCGGTTATCTGCCCAGATCATCATATGGCGCAGCGGCTTTCCCTGTCCGTTCAGTAAGAGACATCCCATCATCTGTCCACTGAAAGAAATTACCGCCACATCACGGTTTGAGGCATCCGCCTTCGCGAGCAGCTCTTTTGTTGATTTACAGACCGCCTGCCACCACTTTTCCGGATCCTGTTCTACTGCTCCGGGAAAGGGATAGCTGGTGGGATATTCGTATAACGTACTGGCGAGGAGCACACCATCCTCTCTGTACAGAGTCGCTTTATCCCCGCTGGTTCCAAGGTCATGTGCCAAAATATAATGTTTCATCCTGTCTTACCCTTCCTGCTCTTTCCACGGGAGCGGAAGCTCCACCAGCGTTGCCGGCATCTCGTGCTTCTGATTCACTTTATCGGGTCCTGTCACAAGATCAAAACAGGAGGCAATAATTTTTCCGTTCCAGACAATGGGTTCCCCCGGCTGATCCAGACCGCCGTCCACTCCTGTGCAGTCCGGGCTCTGGGCAATACGCGCCACCTTACCATCCGGAGTTACCATAGCGATTGCATTGGCGGAAAAGTCCGCAATGTAAAGATTTCCCCTTTCATCAAAGAACATCCCATCCGTACTCTGCAGCTGTCCGGCATCCTGCACAAAAATTCTGTTCTCCTTCAGACTTCCATCCTCATGAAAAGTAATTTTGTACACGGCTCCATCTCCAAAGTTACCTACATAAAGATTTCCCTCCGCATCGAAGGCAATGCCATCTGCGCCATACTGGCAATCCGGATTTGATGTAACAAACGTGGCAAAGATATTTTTGTCCTCAAGGGTATTGGTAACATTTACATTTTCCTCATCAAGGGCAAACCGGTATACGCAACTGACCAGCTTTCCATCCTCTCTTTTCTCCGGGTGCAGATAGCTCTGCGTCACATACAGATAACCGTCTCTGATACGTATGCCGTTAGGGTGCTCCATATTTTCTGCAATTACAGTTGTTTTCAGGATATTTCCCTCATCATCCACCGTTAGTTTTAAAATCCTGCCCTTATACAGCAGATCCGGTCTCTCGCTCCATCCCTGATTATCGCACAGATAAATATTCCAGTCATCATCAAATGCTATTCCCATATTCCGTGCAACTCCGGTCTGAGGGTGCACCGGTACGTCAAACCACTTTGTGACATTTCCTTCTTTATCAATTTTTACCACACATCCCGAAAGGTCGTCCTGCGCATAATTGGGGCAGGACAGAATCAGGTTTCCCCCTCTGTCCACAGCCATGCCATCCGGCGTACAGACATAGTCGGGCAGCACACAAAATAATTTACTCTCTACCATAGATTCTATCCTCCGTGTTATTTATATCGGATCACGATCTTCTTCGTGCCGGGCTTTCTTGCCTCTACCAGCTTGAAGGCGTCCAGAATACGGTCAAAATCAATTACATCCGAAATAAAATCCATCGGCTTTAAGGCTCCCTGATTGATCCATGCCATGATCTGGGAATGCGCCTCTCCCTCTTCCTTTTTACTGGGCCACTGCACAAACTGCAACGTCCAGTTATAGGGCGCCTCTGACCAGTCAAGCTCCATGCCCAATCTGGGTGAAATTCCATAACAACATATCTTGCCGTTGTACTTAATCATCCTCATTGCCTGATTGATCAGACTGTTTAATCCCACTGCATCCACTATATAATCTATCCCTTCCGGGAAAAGCTTTTTCACCTCTGCTTCAATATCGCATTTTGTGGAGTTGAATGCATAGTCCGCTCCTGCCTTTTTCGCATCTTCCACCTTTTCATCCAGGACGTCTGCTGTTATGACTGTTCCCATACCGATCAGCTTTGCAAATTTTGTAAAGCTGAGCCCTACCGGACCTGCCCCGAAAATCAGGACATTTTCATTGGGTTTGAACCCAAATCTCCTGATAGCGCTTAAAACCTCCCTGAAGGTTATGATCATAACGGCCTCCATGGAATCTACTCTGTCGCCGGGTCTGATCCGCGTCTGGGCAAGGCAGCTTTCTTTCCAGGCGTTTGTTCCCTCGCCCATACCGGCGGCAATATACGCTGCCGGATCTCCCACCACCGCATATTCAGAATAGGCTCCCCAGCCGGGTGTCAGATTTCCCACATTTTCCTCCAGAAAAGGGAGAAGTACGATATCGCCCTTTTTCAGGCCGGTTACCCTCGCTCCAACCTCTACTACTTCTCCTACGCCTTCATGTCCCAGTATCGCCGGATAAGAATTAAAATTTTTAAAGGTTCCATGGATCAGCTTCAAATCCGTTCCGTTGCATACGCCGCAGCTCTTCATCTTCACCAGAGCCTGACATTCTCCATAAGAGGGAACCGGTATTTCTTCTATTGAAAGCTTTCCTTTTCTATCCACTACTAATGTTTTCATTTTGCAGCTCCTCTGCCTGTGAATTTTTCTATTCGCTTATTGTGTACGGCCCGATCGGACAGGGAAGAAATCGGGCAGGGAGAAATCCTCTCCACCCGATTACCGCCGTATCGTTCTAACCGGCCTATTGCAAACCGGCAACATATTCATCCAACTGACGTTGCAGCTCTTCTCTCACCTTCTCAATGCCTGCAGCCTCCATCATAGACTGGTACTCCTTCAGCCCTTCTTCAGAATCCGTATAACCCAGCTCCAGAGGCCACCAGTACTGCTGATGCGTATTCAGACAGGCGGAATATTCTGTCTCCACAGCAGTCGTATCTACCACAAAGGAACGGTATTTCTGAGCGCCCTGATCCTCTTTAATATAGGCATTCCATTCATCCTTCAGTTCCCCGTAGTGATCCGGAGTTCCGACAGAATTTTTCAGATATTCGCTGTTGCGGACTGCCCACATGGAAGAAGTGCTATAGTTATCGGTATCGATCATGGTAATCTCGTCTTTTTCATTCAATTCATAGGAAGTACCTTCAATACCATAATAAAACAGGTCAAACACCTCTTCATCCGTTGTCAGAAGATCCCAAAGGGCCAGCGCCCTCTCCGGATTTTTCGATGTATTGGAAATAACCATTGCGTCCTGTGTAAAGGACAGATTGGAAATATCCGTTGCAAAGTTTGCATAATGAACATCCCACTCCGGATTATTGACCGCGGATGATACATAGTTATCCACGTTGTGCATCAGCATCGGCGCGATTCCGTTGTTAAATTTTTTGGAATCCGTATCGGAAAGCGCAGACTTCGGGTAAAATCCCTTTTCATTCCATCGGTTCATCATTTCCAGAAATTCAGGCGTTTTCTCATATTCATAATAAGTAATGATCTGAGGATTCTCCTCTGTCGGGTCAATCCAGAAAAAGTCATTCTGGGAACCTTTTATGGGATACATACCATTGTAGTACATGAAGCAGTCGTCCACATCCGAACCCATGGAGTAAATGGAAAGTGGCTGCATCTCAGGGTAGTTCTCTTTGATGATGTCCAGATATTCTTCCACATCTTCAAAGTTCTCGATCTCTTTTGTGAACCCGTAAGGCTCCACCAGATCCTTTCTGTAGATCGGACCGTATGCAGAGTATGTTCTGTTCAGAGATGGAATACAGTATGTGACGCCCCCGATCTTTGCCTGCTTTTTCGCCGTTTCACTTGCAAGCGCATAGTTTTTGGGCGCATACATGGGCCAAAGCTCATCCAGTTCCATAAACGCTCCTTTCAGCGCCAGCGAGGAGTAATTCAGGAAGCTGGCCGTATAGGCAATGTCAAATTCTTCTCCCGACGAGAACAAAAGCGGATATTTATTGGGATAATCCGCAAAGCTGATAAAATTGACCTTCAAAGTACAGTTCAGTCTGTCCAGCAGGATTTCATTGAGCTGATCCCAGATCACCTGCTGCCCTGCCGGCTCTGTTCCCAGATAGTACATGACAATTTCCACCTGTTTGGAAAGGTCCAGCTCTGCTGCCGTAGTTGCCGCAGCTTCCTCAGTTTCCGCATTTTCCCCTTCGGCCCCGGGCTCACTTTCCTCTGATTCCGCTGTAGTCTCTTCTTTCTCCTCCTTCGGCTTCGCCTTCTGATCTGCTGTATTTCCACAGCCTGTTAATGCGCTCATCACCATTGCCACTGCAAGAGCGATAGATAATAGTTTCTTTTTCATTTTTCTTCCTCTCTTTCTTTAAAAATTTTATGGAAACCCGGTTATCAGCCTTTTACGGATCCAACCGCGATACCCTTCACAAAATATTTCTGGACAAACGGATAGAGTAAAACAATGGGCCCTGTTGCCACCACCGCCATGGCAAGCTTTAACGTATTAGTAGGCAGGTTGTCCATCGGCACACCGGACTGTGCTGCAATCCTTGCCAGCGACTGAGCCTGATTCAGCAGGTCATAAAGCATGTACTGCAGAGGATACTTTTCCTCTGAGTTCAGGTACAGCATTGCGTTATACCAGTCATTCCAGTAATGCAGTGCCATAAAAAGGCCAATTGTGGCAAGGCCTGATTTCAATAACGGCATAATAATTTTTATAAAGATTGTAAATTCCGGAGCGCCGTCGATCTTTGCCGATTCAATCAGTGCGGAGGGAACCGCCGTAATAAAGCTTCTCATGATCAGCATATTAAATACGCTCAGCATACCGGGCAGAATCAGCGAAAGTATACTGTCCTTCAAATGAAGATACTGAATATAGAAAATATAGGTACTCACCATACCGCCATTAAACAGTGTGGTAAAATAAAAGAAAAAGGACAGCACATTGCGGTATTTAAAATCCTGTCTGCTCATGACATACGCTGCCATCGTCAGAATAAATAAACCTATACCTGTTCCCACTGCAGTGATAAATACAGATACGCCATAGGCCCGGATAATCTTCTCCGGAAACCGGAATACTGTAGAATATGCCTCTAATGTAAATTCTCTTGGCAGGAGACTATAGCCATGCAAAAGTATCTCTTTCTCTGACGAAAAAGATCCTGATATCATGAAAATAAACGGAAGCAGGCAAATAAGCGCCGTAAGCCCGACAAACGAATAGCCCAATATATTAAAAGTAATCGCCGCCCTCCCTTTTCTGATACCTGTTCCTTTCATCCTTTCCTTTTTCATGCTTACCGTAGCCATTCTATTTCCCCCTTTCTAAAACAGGGCATAATCTTTATCAATCTTTTTTACGATACCATTCACTGTCATTATGATGATGAAACATAAAACCGACTGATAAAAAGTTGCTGCTGCCGTCATCCCCAGATTGGCGCTGGTGGTGAGCGACCGGAACACATAGGTATCGATCACATCCGTGGCATCAAACAGCTGACCATTATTTCCTACGATCTGGTAAAACATCTCAAAATCGCCACGTAAAATACGCCCCACATTTAAAAGAAGCATGGTAATAACCGTCGCCCGTATCCCCGGGAGTGTGATATAACGGATTCTCTGAAAAATATTGGCTCCGTCAATTTCCGCTGCCTCGTAGCACTCTGCGTCCACTCCTGTAACAGCCGCTATGTAAACAACGGAATTATAGCCGCACCACTTCCATGAATTGAAGATACAGATAATAATCGGCCAGACCCATGGAATGGAATATACATTGATCTTTTCTCCTCCCAGCCCTGTAATGATCGTATTGAGCAGTCCTGTTTCATAGTTAAATATGTTATAGACAAACGTCCCAACAATAACCCACGAGATAAAATAAGGGAAAAAAATAACCGATTGCGTAATCTTTTTGTACGGGATCACTTTGATCTCCGAAATAATCACTGCAATGATAATTGCCAGTCCCTGAGATGTGACCAGATTTATCAGGTTATAAAAAATTGTATTCTGGGTTATTTTCCACCCTACACCGGAAGAAAACAAAAACCTGAAATTCGCCAGCCCGTTCCAGTCACTTCCAAATACTCCCTTATTATAGCGATATTCCTTAAAGGCAAGCACCAGACCCGACATGGGAAGATAAGAAAAGACCAGAACGATCAAAACTGCCGGAAGAGCCATCAAAAACAATGCTTTATTTTTTTTCAGTTCTTTTCGGAAATTCTGAAAATGTACTCTCATTTCATCCTCCTTATGTATACCTGTGTTATACTGATTTTGCTGCTTCTATCACCCATTTGATTCTTTTCGGATCAATATCATTGGGAAGGCTGCAGTCAGGCCCGAGAATAAATCCCTTTTTGCCTCCCAATGCGATCAGTCTTTTTACCTCCTCTTTGACCTCTTCTTCTGTTCCGGTATACAGGATTCCGCAGGTGCGATTATCAAATCCTCCCCAGGCAGGCCTCCCGTGGAAAAACTCACGAATTTCGTTTACATCTTTTCCGTCCACATAAGAAGCCCAGCTTACGGCAGCAGAAGGATAATCCTGCCAGCTTTCCAGATGATTACGGGTTCCCGCTTCATCCGCGTCCCAACCGCAGCAGTGCAAAACACTGCAGTCGCTGACAGAATTTATGAAATCAAGCACTCTCCGGTCTGAAGGTTCTACCCATTTTCTGTATTCCTCCAACGAAAAACGGGTCAGTTCCGCATTCTGTACACTGTAAAAAATTCCATCTACTCCGGCTTCATGGATCAGTGCATCAATCAGTCTGTTCTCATCCTCTGCAATCATGTCGCAGGCACGCATTACCGCCATGGGATCCTTCTTTATACATTCCATCATCTTATCCCATCCCACCTGCAGCCGGAATATAGATAATGGGCAAAACAGTGTGTATATGGTGATACACTCTCCGTTCAGTCTCTTTACGATTTCCTTTGCCCTTTCTACCTGTTCCCGGATAAATGGTCCTTCGGGATCGATATGCTCTATCTCATACAGCGCTGAAGGATCCTGCAGATCATCCAGAGCCTTTGCCGGCCACCCAAAATACCCATCACTTGAAATTTTCAGGAAATCCACATCTGTATCGCGGTAAAATTTCAGATGTGCTTCTACGATATCTTCTCCCCTCTCCAGTTCCGGACTGTAATGACGCCAGAAGCATCCCGGGACATGATCGACTTCCTGATTGTGCAGTGCTGCTAAAACTCTTTCTCTCTTATTCATAATTACCTCTCTACTTTCTCTATATATTCTTTTAATTCTCCGGAACTTTTCCATGAAATGTTTCTCCGGGAAGTCCTGTTTCGATCAGCTTTAGTACCGTATACATATAAATTTTCCACGCCTGGAACAGGGTATCTATACATTGAGACTCATCCGGCTGATGACATTCCCCATGTCCCTGGGGAAGATTCAAAACAGTCAGATCCTTGGGAAGCCCCGGCCCAAATCCAACGGCATTGGGAATTTTTCTTGCATAAGTTCCCCCGGACATTACATAGGGTTCCTGTCTCTGTCCCATAACCTCTGCAAACGTCTGTGTAAGATACTGCGCCCATTCCCCGTTGGGGTCTTCATAATTCGGTTTACTGTCTTCCACACATTCCACCACCAGCCCGTATTCTGCCGCTTTTTCTTCCAAATCCCGGAGGATATCCTCGCTCTCTGACGTAATAGGATAACGGATATTCATGGTCACCTTCATGCAGCAATTCTCAAGTGCCAGCAGCGTAGGTGCGCATGTCATAGGGCCGCTTGGTTCATCGCTTCGCGCAATTCCAAGTCGTCTTCCATATCCATCTTCCCCCGCTATCGCCAGAAAACAAAAGGCCTTTTTGTCTCTCTCAGAAAGTTCCGACTGCTCTGTTACGGTTTTTCCCAGCTTTCCAAATGCATTTATCAGGCCTTCCGGATATGCTGAGTGTCCGCCAATCCCCTGCTCTTTGTAAACTTTTCCTCCAATCACAGCCATCCCTTCTGAGGGAATTGCATTTGCAGCTTGTCCTCCGGAAAGAGCTGTAATAGAGGATGAGAGCGGAAGAGACTTAAGAACCGCCTTCAAAAATCCTTTTTCTCCATAGCATACAGGAAACGCACAGTCCGGAACAAATGAATAATCCGGCGCCTTTTCCCGTTTCAGATATTCCACCACATCTTTCATCCCTGTCTCCTCCTGACATCCGTAAATCAGACGGATCTCAAAACCAGGCTCTATTCCATGTTCTTTCAGATATCGCAATATATAAAGAGATCCTATATCCGGTCCCTTGTTATCCTGAGTGCCTCTGCCTATCAGATAATTCTTTACCCTTCTACATACAAAAGGCTCGTAAGTCCATCCCTCTCCCAGGGGAACCACGTCCAGATGTCCCCAGATGCCGAGCTGTCTGCTGCCCGTTCCATAGCTTATACTCATACAATGCCAGTCATGGTTTTTCCAGGAAAATCCGTATTTTTCCGCCAGTCTTCCCATCTGGCAAATCGCTTCCTTTAATGCTGTTCCATATGGATATCCGCCTTCTCCCTCCGATACCACCGTCGGAATCGCCACAAGGCTGGAAATATCTTCAAACATCTCATCTTTATGCGCCTCAAGCCATGCCTCAAGATTTTTTACAATATCCTGCTCCATTTTCGCTGCTCCTCCAAGAACTATTCCACAATTTATCTCTCTCCTGCAGCCTTATTGTATATCCGTTTTTTCTGTGCGTAACTGGACAAAAATTAGATTAGCAGGATAAATCTATGTTCTTTCCGCATAGCTGCCTTTTATCATTGTCAATAAAATTTCGCTATATTATAATTTTAGAGAAAACTGCGATCTGGCGCAGAAGAACAGGAGAGTATATTCATGATTAAACTGCTGATAGTTGACGACGAAGCCAAAACCAGAAATGGACTGCTGAACCATATCGACTGGACCGGTATTGGCATTGACATGATCCAGTCCGCTGCAAGCGGTGCAGAGGCTGTCTCTCTCTGCCAGGATTTCCTTCCCGATATTGTTCTTTCCGATATTCGAATGAGAGGGATGAGCGGCATTGAACTCTGTGAAGAAATCAAAAGGCAGAACCCCAGCTGTAAAATTATATTTATCAGCGGTTATTCTGATAAAGAATATTTAAAGGCTGCTATTCACCTTAATGCGGTAGATTATGTTGAAAAGCCTGTCAGGCCATCCGCTTTAAAGGAAACTGTCAGAAAAACGGTGGCTGCCATACGTGAAGAACAGATCACCCTTAATCTGGATCACGAAAAATATATTTCCCAGCTCAGGCATAACGTGCTGCTGGCCCTGATCTGTCCTTCCACCGCCACAGCATCTGTTTCAGAAAATGAAATAAACGCAGTATTAAGGCCGCCTTTCTCCCTGTACCGCGTCTGCATTCTGCATACCTATACACCTGTTTTAAATCTCCGGCGCTTTATGGACTCCTTTCCCTACCTGGAAGAAAAGCAAATCCGAAATAATAAGCTGTGTATTTATTTCTGTTTCAAGGATAACCGCAATATTATTCTGCTGCTTTCCGGAGAACGAAACGATCTGGATATTCAGAGTGCCTATCTCTCCACGCTTGCATCTGCTGTCTGCCGCTATAACAGGGATGATCAGCGCCTTTTCCTTGCAATTGGGAGCCTCGCCGGAGCCCGGCAGGAAATTTCTGCTTCCTACGCAAATGCTCTCTTCGCCATGCAGTCAGTTATCTATCGGGGCTATCAGTCATACGCCGATTGCAGTGAATGCTTTCCGCAGACGATAATTCCTTTTGATTCTGCATTATTTGGGGAATTTCAATCCGCCCTTCATCAGCATGATCTTTCCGGAATGGAGCGGGTCTTGAATAAAACATCCGATTATCTGTACCACACATACCCTATGAACATAGGCTTCGTTCAGCATATTTACTATTCCTTTTATCAGGAAATCCTGTATGAATTCGGACAGATTAGTCCTCTCTCCGAATATACTGGGCCTGCTAACGAGATTGGATCACTGGACACCTTACAGGAACTGAATGATTATCTGACATCTCAGCTTGCCGATGTTTTTCGTAATGCCGAGCAGAAACGGATTTCCCATGCTTCTCTTCAGGCTGTCATTTCCCGTATTCAGAACAGTTATGCAGATCCTGCCCTGTCCGTCCGCAATCTGGCGGCAAATGTCTATCTGACTCCGACGTATCTCTCTACACTGTTTAAGCAGCAGCTGGGGATCACTATCAGTGAATACCTTACGGATGTCCGCATCAGACACGCAAAATCTCTCATTCGCAGTACGCAATATCCGCTGTCACAGGTCGCACGTCTGGTGGGTTATGAGGATGCTAACTATTTTACACGAATTTTTAAAAAGACTACCGGAATCACACCTACTGAATACAGAGAGGGCGGCAATGTTTAAAACGGGGAAGACATACAGAAAAAAATTTTTCAAAAAATTATATCAGGAATGGGATAAACTGAATATGCGCGTTAAAATGCTTCTGTCATTTTCAATTTCAGTCATTGTCATACTGATTTCAGTCATGCTTACCCTGTATTATATTTTGATGCATCATTCCACAGAGCAGGTCCTTTATTCAGCCAATCAATCTTACAATCAGGCCTGCTCCTTTTTAGAACAATACTATAATACCCTTTTATATGCGTCTGAACTGATTTACTATAATGGTGATCTGCAGAGGATTCTCTCTTCCGATGAGTTCTTTCATGAAACTAACCTGGGAAAGAGGTATCGGGAATTCCTGATCCTGGATCAGGTCATGTCCTCTGTGGAAAGAAATGAGCTTATCTGCCAGAGCCTGATCTATATTCCTGACAACATCATCTACAGTGATAATATGACGCATTTTGCTCCTCTTTCATCTCTGGAAGTCCGGGAAGATTTTTCGCTTTTTTATTCACCGGAAAACACCTATAAAGCCTGCTTCATGCCTCCCAGAGATGTTGTTCTTCCAAACAATCCTGTCCCTGTCAGCCAGGTATCCATTCTCCGCCGTATTAATTCTACCGATGGAAATATAACAGAGCTGGCGGTGGCGGAGATCAGCATGCAGACTCAGTTTATTCTGGATCTGATCAGCAATGCAAATATTACCAGAAACGGAGTTGCTTATCTGGTCAACCAGCAAGGACAGACTATTGGTCTCCCTGAGGGTATTACGGATTATCCCGGATATACCTCCTCCTCTGACTGGAACATTACCATTTTCCAGAACGAAGAATGCTATATGAAAAGCCGGGAGCTCTTTCATTCGCAATGGATGTTTGTTGCCATTATCCCTATCAACGAAATCAATTCCCAGGCCAGACAGACCCGGAACATTTTCCTTGTCAGCACCCTGCTTGCTATCTTTATTCTTTTTTGGACTGCAAAAATACTTTCCGATTTTTACACACGAAGAATCAGCTATCTGAATGAGCTGATGCACAGCGTACAGGCCGGAGAACTGAAAGTTCCCGATGAAAATCTGGGACAGGATGAAATTGGTGAACTCTATCAGAGCTTTCATTTCATGGCGGATAAATTATCCGAACAGATGAAAAAGCAATATTGGTATGGACAAATGGCAAAAAATGCAGAACTGCGGGCGCTTCAGTCACAGATCAATCCTCATTTTCTGTACAATACTCTGGATCTGATCAATTGGGAAGCACTTGATCACGACGCACCTGAAATCGCTGATCTGGTTCAGAGTCTTGCCCTGTTTTACCGGCTGACCTTAAATAAGGGGAAAGAGATTACAACTCTTCAAGAGGAACTACGGCATGTTTTCACTTATGTTAAAATTGAAAACTGCCATTTTGAAAATGCGATCCATCTTAGCATAGATGTACCGGAAGAGTTATTACAGTTTTCCTGTCTGCATATTATTATTCAGCCTTTTGTAGAAAATTCTATTATGCATGGAATGGGTCTCTCCTGTACACGTTCAGAATGCAACATCCTAATACGAGGTTCTCTGATCGACAATACACTCGTTCTGTCTGTTCAGGATGACGGCGTCGGAATGACCGATGAGCAGATTGCTGCTCTGCTTACGCCTGCCGACATTCACCAGGAGGCACATGGTTACGGTATTCAAAATATTCAGGAACGAATTCGCCTGATTTATGGAAAATCTTATGGGCTTTCTTTTTCAAAAACTCCAGGAGGCGGAACCACTGTCAAAATTCATATTCCCGCATGGACAATGGAAGAGGCTCGAAAAAAATTGAAAACAGATGATGACTTTAGTCTCTCTGACTGAATCGAGCAGGGGAATGTGCTTTTCTCCTGCTCGATTACTTCGTTTTATATTTCTTTATATGCTTCTATAGCTGTCTCATAAAGATTATTTCCCCTGGAATCAATCACGACAATTACAGGAAAATCCTTCACCTGAAGCCTTCTTATCGCCTCTGTTCCCAAATCCTCATATGCAATAACTTCTGAACTGAGAATTGACTTTGAGAGTAATGCTCCGGCACCTCCCACCGCCGCAAAGTATACCGCTTTGTTGCGGATGATTGCTTCCTTTACGTCCTCTGTTCTTTTTCCTTTTCCAATCATTCCTTTCAGCCCCAGATCCAGAAGCGTCGGCGTATATTTATCCATTCTGCTGGCGGTCGTGGGGCCTGCCGAACCAATCGGCCGTCCCTCCCTTGCCGGGGAAGGCCCCATATAATAGATCACATTATTCCGTATATCAAAGGGAAGTTCCCTGCCCTGTTCCAGCGCTTCATACATTCGTTTGTGTGCCGCATCTCTGGCAGTGTAAATGGTTCCTGTTATGTATACATAATCTCCGCTCTGCAGTTCTTCCGCCACTTTCTCATCATAAGGCACCACTATACGTCTTTCCATACTGCTATCCTCCTAAATGCTTAAAGTATTCTCACACAGTGCCTGTTTACATGACAGCAGATATTTACTGCTACCGGAAGCCCTGCAATATGAGTTGGGTAAGTATTAATATTCACTGCCAGGGCTGTTGTGCTCCCTCCAAGTCCGCCCGGACCGATTCCTGACTTATTAATTCTGTTCAGCAGTTCCTCTTCCATTTCACGTACATAAGGAATCTCAGAGCCTTCATCTACAGGACGGGTAAGCGCCTTTTTGGCCAGAATAGCACATTTTTCAAAAGTACCGCCAATACCTACCCCCACCACCATAGGCGGACAGGCATTCGGGCCCGCATCCTTAACAGCTGTAAGAACTGCGTTTTTGATCCCTTCAATTCCATCTGCAGGCTTCAGCATAAAAACTCGGCTCATATTTTCACTGCCGAATCCCTTGGGTGCAACCGTAATTTTAACCTGATCCCCTGCTACAATGTCATAGTGGATGACTGCAGGCGTGTTATCTTTTGTGTTTTCCCTGATAACCGGATCACTGACTACCGATTTACGGAGATACCCTTCCCCATATCCCTGCCTTACACCTTCATTGACCGCATCTGTAAGAAGTCCGCCCTCTATATGAACCTCCTGGCCAATTTCCATAAAGATAACAGCCATACCTGTATCCTGACAAATTGGAATTCTTTCTTCGGACGCTATCTTGAGATTACTTTCAAGCTGGCATAAAATCTGCCTTCCCAGAGAGGATTTCTCGGTATTTCGTGCCTGTGCCAAAACCTGATTCATATCCTTTGTAAGTACATGATTAGCTTCAATACACATTTCCTTTATATTTCTGGTGATATCCTCTATATTGATAGTTCTCATACAACCGCACTCTCCCATACTGTTTTATTCTGTGATCGTTCTTCTGATCTCCTCAAGTTCTTTTCCTTCCGGATGTCCTGCAATATATTTCAGAATTTCTCCATCCTCTTTATATCTGGGAATCAAATGCATATGAAAATGGAATACCGTCTGGCCGGCAACCTCCCCATTATTCTGTACCAGGTTAAAACCATCACAGTTCAGCTTGTCTGTCATGATCCTCATCATTTTTTTTGCCAGTTTCATTGCATCTGCTGCCATGTCCTCCGGAAGTTCATACAGATTTCGATAATGATCTTTTGGAAGAATGAGGGCATGTCCCCTGGTCGCAGGTCCCACATCAAGAATTACTTTAAACTGTTCATTTTCATAAAGGGTATGTGAAGGTATTTCTCCGGCAATTATTTTACAAAAAATGCAATTATTCTCTCTCATCAGCTTCTCCCTTCTATCATTTGGCTCTAAAGTGTTTTCCCTGTAAAAACAAATACCTGATCCAATGCTCGAAGAATCTTAAAATCTCCTTTCATTTTCATGGCACCGCCCATAAAAGCTCTCTGGAACGTCATTCTGGCAAAAATAATATCATCTATTGTTTCCCTGCTCATCTGCATCTCCACATCAGGATTCACCGTGTTACCATAATAGTAATTATGCTCTGTTCCATCAATTTCAATAATCAGTGGTTTTCTTTTCCCTGTTATCTGAACTTTATAGACAGCCTTAAGCCCCGGCTGCGGAACGAAATGTTCTCTGAACTCTCTGATAAATTCCTCTTCCTTATCCTCCTGCTCCCGATCACCCATTAAATCCCGGAATAAACTGGTAAGCTCCTGAATATCTTCTTTCTGCCGCTTTACATAACTGTCATCAGAAGCGTACTGTGATAACTGCTCTGATTCCTGAGGCGTCAGATCGACATTTTTGGTAATAGAAATCTTCTGCTTCACAACCTGATTGCTGGCAGGAAGGCATGCCATTTTCTGATTGATGGTACGATACATATTTTCTGCTTTTTTTTCGATAATTCTGACATATTCTTCGTTATCTTCAAAGACAGACGGATCTGCTATATAACCGCTGAGACCGCTGCAGGGAAGACCTCCTAAAATTTCCCATGAATTGGAAAGCGTCAGTTTACCCTGGCTTTCTCCATAAGTTGTGGACATCACTATGGGACACATATAGGTTTTGGAAATCTTCTCCTTATCTCCATAAAGCCAGCAGGCATCAAGGAACTGATGCATATAACCTCCAATTCCGCACCATTCCACCGTAGTTGCCAATATAATGCCATCTGCTGTTTTAATCGTCTGGGGTAAAGTGGTTATGCTGTTTTTCAGCTCATAAAGATTAAATCTCTCAACTGTAACATGAAGTTCCTCCAGAACTGTCTGTACTTTATTGATCACATACAATGTGGGATCATCCATTAATCCTCTGCCGCCATAATAAATATTAATTTTCATATTACCACTGCCTTTCGCTCAAACTACTATTAGTATAAAGCGCTTTTCTCTATCTGTAAATAAATTTTAGTTTACCTAACCGAATTTCATCTCCCGGCTCAATTATTTCTGTAGCATTTGGCGTAAGACGCATTCCGTTTCTGAAGGTTCCATTGGTAGAATTCAGATCTGTTACATAAATGCTCTTCCCCATTCTGGAAAACCTGGCATGCATACGGCTCAGGCTTTGTTCATTAATAGCCATATCCACCGCTCCGGCCAGCTTTCCCACTGTAAGAGGAAGTTTTTCAAGATCAATATGACATTTGTTTTTTCTGTCCATGCTGTAGAGTTTGTTTTCACAGCTTTCCGCCAATGGAATGAATACAGTGTTTCCCGCATCTGCTGCCGCAAGAGGCACTTCTCTCTCATAACCGGGCTCATAATAACGAGTCGTTTTCTCCTCTCTATAACCACACGCCTTCTTTCCTTTCTCATTTTTCTTCCTATATTCCAGATAAAAAAATCGCAAAGAAAGAGCAAAAATCGTGATCGCCATAATAATCCATGCTATATAAATATAAATGGTTTCCTGATAGGAAAGTTGAAACGACTGCCAGATATAGAACAAAACACCAAAGGCCAATATTCCTGCAACCCATATGAAAATCATTCCTTTAATTGAATTTTCTTTTTCTTCTCTGTCATCCTCCTCCGAAAGCGTCTCAAACTCTTCATTGCTTCCATGACCGGCTTTCCCTTCTTCTTCCTTCAGAAATCTATCTCTTTCTTCTGCCATCTCCTGTAGCTTTTCCCTGTTTTCTAAGTCTTTATTATCTTCTTCCTCCTGAAACCAGGTTAAAACTTCATCAAGCACAAACTGCTCCCTGCTGATCAGTTCTGCTATTTTATATAGCATTTCCACTGCCCCCAGATCCTCTGCATTTACTTTAGAAATGAAAAAATCTATCAGTTGTGAAAGTCCACCCTCTTCCGGGTCAGGATAATATAAAAAAGTATATTCTCCTGTCTCAATATTCTGGAAAACATACTCCGGCTTAAGCACCAGACAGCTGCTGTCCAACAGATATTTCTGCAGTGCATCATTTACTACCTTAAGCTGGCTGAAAAACCTTCGGAGTTGTTCTATACTAATATTTTTTCCTCCATAAATACTGGCTATGCTTTGACGCGAAGTAATCTCATAATACAGCAATGTTTCACCATTAATATATCTCTCCTGGCTGCTCAGTAATCCTTTAATTTTATTTTCAGTTACCATTTTTCTTTGATAAATATTTTCACAAAAACTTCCATTATCTTTTAATATAAGATAGTTGTGTCTGTAATCCTTATAATACGTTACATCCAGCATTCTAGTTTTTTCTCCCTTCTCTGATCACTTCCACAGGATTTAATTTCTGTACTTCTTTTGTAATCGGCAGACCCGACCCTTTCTGTGCGGTCTGCACGAAAACACTTTTTCCATTCTCCTCATAACTTCCTCCCGCTGACGGGAAAAACGGATAATATTTTCTTTTAAGATTCAATCTTTCTTGTACATAGGGTTCCGCCTGCCACTGACTGCTTCCTGCTTCCCCGTAAATGATCTCTCCATAGTTCTCCTCTGCCTTTGTAAACTCCGCTCCACGCATGGCAAGCAGAAAATTATCCTGCGAGATTGCGCATCTGCAGTATAAAAACAGTGCCACAAGAATAATCAGCAGATACAAAAACAACACGATGGGCATAATAAATGATGCCTCTACTGTAAAGTATCCCTTCCATTTTCTATGCATAATATAATGCTGCCTCCATTCCCAGCAATAAAAACGGGATGAACGGGATTGGTTCTTTCTTTTTCCTTATCAGGCAGAATACACCAAAAACCCCCGCCATCATAATTCCAACCCACAAAACCGCCAACGTAAACCAGCCTCCTGTCCATAACCCCAATACCATAATCGCTGCTCCATCCCCATATCCAATATTCTCCCGGGTACAGAACGCTAACAGGATGAGAAGTATTCCCGGAATCAATCCCCACATAATTTCCTGCCATAAAAACTGTCCTGAAAAGATCCGGTACAGAATCGATAAACCTGCAGAAAATATCACTTTATAAACAGAAATCTCTTTTCTTCTTATATCCTCTGACGCCAGTACCGCAAGAAACAGCAGACCGGCACAATATGATAGGTTCATAATCCTCCTCTTGTTCCCCGGGTCTCATCCCGCACACTTGCTACAGGCACCATAGCCTCCGGCTTCGCTTAAAGGAATGATATAAATGGTTCTTCTCAGAGACGGACAGTCGGCTTTCCCGTGATAACTCCTCCCTTCTGACGTTATATAAACTATACCCCCCTTTGTCGGTTTACATCTTGAACAACTACTATATTTTCTTCCGGATTCATTCCTTAAAAAAGTAATCTGCTCATAATCTACCGCTTCTGCCTTCACTCTGAGATAGGTACATTGATAAGACCGATGATATCTGCTACCGCTTTTTGTAACATAAACATAACTTTCTTGTATACCGGGTTCCTCTTTTTCGGCACCGCTATAGCCTGTCCAGGAATGACTGTAAAATCTGTCTTCTATCTTTATTTCTCCTATGGGCAGCCAATAGATAAAAGGTTTTAAGCGGTATTCGACCCGTAGCTCAATCTGTCCGTTTTGCTCTACGGAAGACTGATCCTGCACAGATATCCCCTGATCTCCTTTCTCTATACAAAGGTATGGATATAATTGATCCGCCAGATATTCTTTTATATAACTCTGCGTATCTACCCTTTTTCCGTTTCCATATTTGATTTCATATGCTTCAACTGCTTTTCTGTTTCCTGCCTGGTGCAAAGCTTCCTGCATATCAGACTGAAAGCGGACAGCCTCCAGACTTAGAAGAACTGTCATCATAAAGAATAAAAAGACGGGTAGCACCATACTTGCTTCAAGGGCCATACTTCCCTTTGATCTCACGGAGGAAAGAAAAAATGCTCTCTTATTTAACGCAGTTATTTTTGTTTTACATGCTTTGAGAGAAGGGATTTTTATAATGTTGTTTTTATTGTTTGACTCCGTCAAAGAGAGCACTTTTTCTTTCCTCCGTAAAAATCTAAAAATAGCCATATTTTCGCCTTATAAAATAATGATCTCCCCAACCATTGCTGCCCGTAATTTCAGCCGCTATTCTTTCCATGCACCAGTCCATAGAAAAATTCCTGTTGCCATCGTGAAAACGAATATCCATTTCCATGATGTCCATGGACCGCAAATTGATTATTTCCTGATTCGCCAGCAGGATCATTCCTGCAAGATATTGTCCGTAGGACCAGCCATCGCCGCCTGATGTGTGATAAATATTTCCTCCCAGTATATGTGCCACCGACATCTGATGTGCCGTTTTTCTAACAGGAATCCGGCCTCCTTCATAAAGCGTTCTCACATCACCAACACTTTCCAAAAATGCACAGGCATATAGAATGCTTTCTGCTACCGGCTCTCGGAATGCCGGATTCAATGTGACAACCAGCAGAAGGTCCGCTGCCGCCAATGCCTGAGCCCTCAGATCTCCATCCGCCAGCGCTCTTGCCGCATTATCAGAAAACCGCCATCTGAGCAGTCTTGCTGCTGTTTCCCGCATATTTTCCAGATCTGACTCCCGGCCATAAGCAAGGTATTCCAGCTGGCAGGAAAGCAGGGATTCCTCCCGGGGGTGATTGTAATATCCCATACGGTCAAAGAGATAGGAAAGAAATACATCCTGTTCCTCTCTGTATCTGCGCTCCTCTCCCCGGATATTTTCTGCCGCCCGATGGGAAATATAATCCTGAAGCGATATCCTGGCCGGACTGATATACTCTGTCTCTATCCTGGCCAGATAAAGGATATCGCTTCCTGCAAGGCTGTAGACCCAGTCCGCCGGATTGGACAGGGGAACCTCCTCCCAGATTCCCTTTTCATTCTGAATACGGGGCAGCTCCATCCCTGCCAGATGCTCCATGATCCCGATCCATCCACGCATGGGGTCCTCTCTGTCCAATGACGTGATTTCTTCTATCTGCCAGACTGCCTGTCTCTCTTCTCCGGAAAGTTCTTTATCCTCCGCATAACAGATGGCCTGATTTCTCATGGATGCCCCCTTGTCGGCCGCCGCTGTCTCAAAAGACAGAATAACTGCTTTTTCGATTGTCAGATTTCCCCATGGGGCATTTTTTTCTCCAAGTACCCGGGAAGTATTTTTTTCCGTATAATACCGGATCCGATTTTCCACATTAGCCGCAGAGGGCTGATTTTTAAGATAGGAAGCATCCACATAAAGCAGACCATATCTTTCAAAAAGAAAGGTATGAAATTCTGAAAGAATCGCGTTCATGCCTGTATCTACAGCACATTCCAGCCTTATTTTTCCCGCATTTCTGATTCCGCTGCCTGTGAGCAGAAGAATAAAGCCTGACAGAATAGATAGAGACAGGGATAGAAATACCGTCAGATATCCTTTCATCAGGAAAGAATCGCAGAACTGTCTGCTGCTATTTTTTCGAATACAGTGGCTGCAAGCTCCTGTATTTGTGTCTTGAATATTAAAACCAATCCAATCAGCACTACAATAATTAAAATCATTTCCACTGTACCCATTCCCCGATTGTCGTCCTTCAGATTTTTTAATTCTTTTTTTATCATTTTTATCCCTCATTTCTGCGCTGCTTTCTGTGCATGACGAGTTTGTGGCAAGCAGCGCGCAGACACAAATCTCGTTCCATTCCGGTGCGTATTGCACCTCTTGAATTTTATAAAGGTTTGCTTTTTGTTTTTAGTTCTCTTTAAATGCCCCCAAAATCCATATAAGCCGGAAGTAACACCAGAAACATGACAACCAGTAACATCATCATCATCGGCAGAAGCAGCTTTGTCCCCGCCTCCTCCCCGGCCTTTCTGGCCATGCCTCTTCTGTCCTCCTGAGCGCTGTCCGCTTCTTCTGATAAAAGTACCAGAAGCTGATCATTTCCCTGCTTTAAATGTACGGAAAGCAAAAAGCTTAGTCTCCGATACCGCATCTCTCCACAGCGTCTGCCCCATTCCCGGTAAACCTGTTCCTCCATCACACCATTCTCCAGCTGAAAACATGCCATTTTCATTTCTTCGCCCAGATAATGTTTCTTCTTTTGAACCGGATTGTCTGCATAGTCAGAAGCTATTCTGACAAACGCATTTTTCATGGTAAGGCCGGCTGACAGGTACATACGCAGCTTACTGACAAATCCCGGATAATCCATAAGCAGCTGCCGTTCTCTTTTCTTACAGTTTCTTTCCAGATCATTTTCCATTTCTTTTCCCGCAAATAAACATCCGAAGAATGTAAGTATAAGCAGGAAAAAACTGCTGTTTATTCTGTTCTCCTCCCATATAATTTCATTTCCCAGCAGAGAGCCGGGCAGGAAAATCTGGTTTCTGCTTTTCTGTTCTGCATCTGCTTTCTCCAGAGCCTTCTCCAACTCCCGAAAAAATGTCTCCTCCTCATTCAGCTCTTCCGGAAGCAGGCGGATTTCGTATGTATAACTGGCACTTTCCTTTCCATCGTATACTCTGGCCGTCAGTTCAATCCTTTCTCCCTCTTCCGGAAGCTCGGTTAAATTTACATTTCCGTTTCTGTCCACCCTCTCACTGTTTGTGCTGCTCCATGTGAGGCGGAAGGGATACCCTTCCACAAAGGACATAAGGTTTAAATCTCCTGTCACATGATAAAGATCCTTGTTTTCCTTTTTGATCAGATCCGGCAGAAGCGTATCCAGCTTATTCAAAAGTGCCTCTTGCTCCTTCTCTGTAAGGCATCGCTCCTCCACCAGAAAGGGGATTTTTCTGCTCCAGTCTTCCGTACTTGCCCGTAATGTAATCTTATAGTCACCCTCTCCGCTCTCCCGTCTGACCAGCTGCCCGCCTTCCGCGAGCTGCCTATCCATCCCACTGCACAGATGAAGGACTGCGGCGAATGTTGCTCCGGCCGTTAAAATTACAATGATAGATTTCAGCCGTCTGATTTGAAAACAATCGTACATTTTTTCCGTATTATCCAGTGGATAGAGCAAAGAAAGCTCTTTCGCCAGTCTGGGATTTTTCTTTTTAAAAACAGCCGGCTTTAATTTTCTGTATATGCTCTCCGCCATCATTGAAAACGGATTTTGCAATTAAATTTCCTCCTTTCCAGTATCTTAAATTTCTATGGAAATAATTTGGATCGAAAGCCGGTAAGCTCCCAGATAGACGAGAAGACAAAAGCTCATAACCAGTATTCCCTGAACGGAATGGTAAAGTCCTTTGAAATAATCCGGCGTAGTAAAACTGATATACAACATGATGAAGAACGGCATCACATTCATAATTTTCTGTTCCAGCCTCCTTGCGCTCAATAAGACTGTAATCTCCTTTTCGGTTTCGATTCTGCGAATAATGATATCCGCTGTTTTTTCCATGACAGAAGCCATATTTCCACTGCTTTCCCGGGCAATCTCGTACACCTGCGCAAACTCTCTGATCTCCGTAATTTCAATCCGCTTTCCTATCTGCTTCCACAATCTGGAAAAAGATATATTATTCTCCCTTCCTGTTTTCAGTTCACAGATCATGCGGCATATGCTGCTGTCTTTTCCATACAGAGCCTTCATATCCTGATAGCTTGCAATAAAAGCATTCTCTGCAGAAAACCCTGCCTTTTGACCGGTAGAAACCAACAGCATCAGTTCCTTGAACTGTTCCCTTGCAAGTTCTTTCTTTTTACGAAGAAGCGTCTTTTTTTCTGTCTGATAATATAAAAATCCTATCCCTGACAGAGGAATCAGTGCCCAGGCAGACTGATAAAAGAAATAATCCAGAATCAGGACCACCAACAGGCTTTTCATGAGCAACATCCTTTGTTCAACGGATGAAAAGGATAGCAGAGCCTTCTCTTCATTTCTTTTCTTACCCAGATTCCTTTTCATACCTCATCTCCCCCACCTTTTTCAGCTCCCCCTGAACTTTTTTGTTTTCCAAAACTGACCTTTGTTCAAACCGATATATCGTCTGCATGATAACTTCCCCCTCTACAAACCCTACAGGTTCCGCTATCTCCAGCACCTTTCGGCTGCCATCTTTCATCCTTCCCAGATGGATCATCAGGCCGAATCCGGATGCGATCTGCTTGCGGATGGCGGCAAGAGGCATCTCCATTCCCATTAACACCATAGTTTCCAAACGGCTTACCACATCACGGACACTGTTTGCGTGTACAGTGGTCATGGCATTATGTCCCACGTTTACGCTTTGCAGCATATCCACTGCCTCCTTGCCGCGTACTTCTCCGACAATCAGACGGTCACCCCTCAGAATGAAACAGAGAAAACAGAGGAGAGCCGGGCGGGCCCTCCTCTTTCCCTTTACATTGACAGCCGGATCTTTTTGGCCGCCGCCTGCTCAATGAGCTGCTCTGCCTCTGCCCTGCTGCCACGCTCAGCAGATACCATGATATAGCCGGGCATATCCTTGGCCTGTTCCACCTTAAAATCCTTCATTCCCGCCTCTTCCAGGCGATCCTTCAGCTTCTTGGCATAATCTCCGCAAGCTGCCGGAAATGTGCCCGCAATCACCCGGATCGGGGCTTCCTTTGTGTTCTTTACCTCTGCCATCGTGTTTCCCTCCTTATGATTTTTTCAAATATTCACTACTGGAAAAGCCTTCTTTGCCATCATAGGCAATATAGAGCCATTTCACACCTTCCACCATGGTATAATAACCATAGTTCCGCACCGTTGCCCCCTTCGGGATCTCCGTGATGATGTTCTCTTTCTTCAGCACTCCCGGATGAGTTCTCATGTTCAAGTTGGTTGTGGTCTTATAGGCTCCGGCAATACCCTTTGCAAAACTCTTTGCCCCCACCGGCTTCAGGGAAGCATTGCCCGCTGTTTCACCGTTGGCCACATAGGTATAATATTGGCCCGCCGCATTGCTTGTGTAGGCATACCCGCAGGAAGCCCCCGGCCATACAATTTTATACCACCCATTGCTCAGAATCTCCAATACCTCCACAGAGGCTCCCTTGGTCACTCCTCCAATGGATGCGGATGCCGTACTGCTGCCGGTTCTCACATTCATATTGCTTTTGGCCGTTGCGCTGCCTATTCCCTTGCCTACATAGTTTTTATTGCCTGCTACCGGTTTCGTGCTCTGAGAGGCTCCTGAGGCCGTTCCTGAGGCTTTTGAGCCCTTACTCAGTGCCATAACTACATGAGAGCTTTCCTTCAGGTAAATGCCGCCCCTCTTTGCGTATGCACTGGATCCGGTGTGGGCAGCATCCGTGTATGCCTTAAATTTGCCGGTTGCCAGGAGAATGCTTTTCATATTACCGGTGTAGCCACTGGCGGCAATGCTCAGGCCTGCCAATATGTAACATGCAAGCACCAGGGAGCTGCAATCAAAATCACCCTTAGCCCCGGCCACCTTCCGGCCATTGTTCACAATCGCATTAAATCCCTTCCATCTGTTCGGCTGAGAATACCCAAAATTATCATTTTTGCATATCTCCTCCATAATTGTGGCGGCCCGGTTTGCCAGGCTATCATCCAGGCATTCCAGGTATACATTCCACGGCTTACTGTACCACTCCCGGATGCAGATCTCTTTTGTGGTCTGATCTCCCGGTGTCCTTCCCTGAATAGTGCCGTTTTCGTCAATACTTGCATGGCCAATCAATACAGCCATCTGATCACTCCTTTCCTCATAGCCCTTTACTGCCGCATATACCGCATCCCTCCGGGCCATGTACTTACTGAATACTCTGTCACTTTTCGCTGAAGCATAAAGCGCATCCAACGTCTTTCCACTGGCCGCCTTGATAATCCGGGCAGAGGCACCGGCCCCGCCCTGGTTCTCAATATCGGCCATGAAAATAATAGCTGCCGGATCTGTTACTCCTAAATTTTTAATATGGGTACAGTATCCGGTAATATCTTTTAAGGCAAGCGCATCCTGGGCCCGCTTCCCTTCCGTAGTGCTGAGGGCAGCAGATAACCGGCCCGCCTCTTCCTCTGTGGCCTTCCTGGTGCCCCATGAGGTGCCTTTTGCCGTTATTTCCGCATAAAGGGCCGCCCCTAATATTTCCCGGCTTCTCCCGGCTCCCATGGCCTCACAAATCGCCCTCATAAGGCTCAGGGCCCTGCTGCCATGCCACTGGACTCTCCCAACCGATAAAGCCCCGTTATCGTTCTTATTTACCGATCCATAACCCCCTTCATGGGAAAAAATGATCGGAGCCGCCCTCTCAGCAATTTCCTTCAGATTCATCCTCTTCCTCCTCTCCCGTTTTGCACAAATCCGGGTATTTCTCCGCTATCTTCCCATATACCCACACCCCGATCAGCACCAGGGGGAGAAACGGCCACAGCACCGCCGCCAATAAGGAAATAGCGAAAAAGGAGCAGATGGCGATCAAGCCTTCTCCTGCTCCTTCCGGGTATTCCATGTATTTCTCTTCCTCACTCAACTCATTCCATGAGCTGCAAAACAGATATAATAAGGCCATGGCCAATATTACAGCCACAGCCACATAAACAATAAGCAGCGCCTTCCACACTTTTATGCCCCCTTACTGTTATTCATAGCAAACACAGCCGCCTCTATCAGGGTTTCAAGCTGAGCATCCGAAATAGAAATATTTTTAGCTGCAAGAATCTCTTTCAAAAACTCCGTAACAATGGCCTTTTTCTCGGCGCCGGATCCTGCCTCCTTATTCATCTGCTCTGCCGCCTCCACGGCCTTGGCCACCCACTTCATAACTCCGGTGAGCTTCATTTCCTCTGCCCACGTTTTGAGCAGCGGGATCCCGTACCTCATAATGAGTGTTACTGCAATAATCACCACAAGCTCAATAACCTTTAATAAAATATTATCCATAGAAATATGCCTCCTTATCCTTTTGCCGCCTCAGAGGGCCCTTCCTGGCTCTCTGAGCATGTTTCAGGGCCTCTCATTGCCATATCATGCACAATGCCGCCCTCCGTGTTTTCTTTGGTTGCTTTTGCCGCATAGGCACAGTATGAGATCGCTTCTCCTACCGTGGCCCCGATCAGGCTGTACAGCGCTGAGAGATCCGCAAAGTGCCACATTGCGGCCATAGAGTAAAGCTGCACCGCCGTACATGATAGGAAGATATAAGCCAGGGCCACCTTGGAAGCGTTTGGCGGCTTCTTTTTCGGCCAGTATTCCTCCCGCTTCTGTTTCAGCTCTTCCTCCAATAGCTTCCGCTCTCCCTGGATCTCAATCCTCCTCAGCTTCCGCTCATGCTCCCTGAGCTCTTCCCTGCTTAGCCTCACCCGGCTCACCTCCCACATAAAAATCCTTTTCTTCCTGGCACTTATGGTAAATCTTCAGAATATACTCATATTCTGCTTCATATACACCGTTGGGATCATTCGTCACCTTCAGCAGCTCCTCATATTTCTCATTCTGCTGTATGATATAATTAAATTCACCCTCAGAGTGCCTCTGCCCTCTTTGGCATTCGTTGTAAAAATTGAAAATCTCTGCTTTGATATTGTCGGCGGCATCTATCGCCCTTTGTATTGCAAGCTCTTCCTGCCTTTTGGCAATTTCCTCCTGCTCCTTCCTCAGTTCCTTCATTTCTTCCTTCACACTGGCCATCATTTTGTTGCCGATCCACCCAAAAAGGCTGCTCCATGGATTGATCTTGATCTTGGATACCTCTATGAAGGTGCCCAGGAAGAGAGCCCCGCCTGAAATAGCCGCCACTATTTCTCCTATGCTCACTCCTGCTCCTCTCCTTCCTCTTCATTTTCCGGCCCCTGCACTTTGCAGAAAACGCACCGGGAGCATGGCTCTTGGCTGTATGGTATGTAATAACTTTTACATTCCCCACAATTTCCATATTCTTTGCACTCCCGGCTGCACTCTTCCAGTGTCCTCCTGCAATATCCCAGGGCCCTATGAGAGCACCTGAAATTATTCCGCTTCAGCTTCATCCATTTCCTTCAGCATGGCATTGAGCTCATTTTTCCTGGCGGCCATTCTGTCAGATTCAGCGATCTCCTCAGCGTATTCCTCCACCGTGGCCCGCCCCATTGCGATCTTGGTGCCTATGTAGTCCTTTTCTCTCATAAGCTGATCCAATCCTCTGATCTCTGCCTCAATCTGTTCTCTTGTCATTGCTTCCATGTTTTTTCTCCTTCCTTATACTGTTTTAGGGATATATGGGATGTACTCCCAATTTTCTATAAATAGCCGATTGAAAAGGGCATCCATATTCCTGATAGTGTGGTATGCGTCCTTTTTCCCGGCAAATCCCCGCCATGATTGATATGCCGCCCTGATCTGCTCATAGCTCATGTGGCCCTCAGCATTCAGCTTGGCAAATTTCTTCAGCTTCCTTCTTTCCCTTGTTACAGAATCCCGGCATATTCTTTTCACTACCTTCCCGGTATCCGTGAGCAGGAAATGTGTTTTTAAGAATGTGAAGCCCCTGCTGAGCTTCACAATTTTGGTTTTCTTATCATTGAGCCGTATTCCCAATGATTCATATATTTTTCGCACCTCTTCCAGTATCTCCTTCAGGTATTCCTTATCAATGTGAATGATATATGAATCATCCATATACCTGGCATATGGCCGGATCCCTTTTTCGTCCTTCACATAATGATCCACTTTATCAGGATAAGAAACGGCGCATATTTGGCAGACTTCACTCCCTAATCCCAGGCCACTGGCATACTCTTCACCGTACTCCATGGCCGCCTCTTTAAATTGTGCCATTTCCTTCATTTTCTCCTCAGCAAAGGCATCAATAAATTGCTCTGCAAGGTGAATGATCCTCTGATCCGTGAATTTGCTCCGGATCTGCTCCTTCATTTTGTCATGTGGGATACTTGCAAAATAATCTTTCAGATCTATTTGCAGGATATAGCCCTCATTTCCATATTTTGCATAATGCTCCTGCAAATGAAGCGTGATCCGGTCAATGGCATGGCTGATTCCCATACCCTTCCTGGATGCTCCGTTGTCATATATCAGACTATTGGAGAGCACCGGCATGAGTGCATTTTGTGAGAGGCTCTTCTGAGGCACACGCTCAGAGAAATGCACACTCTGAATATGCCTCAGCTTTCCCCTCTCCACCAAATCAAAGGCAATGAATCCCTTTCGGACATCCTCGCCATTGATCAGTGCATTATGAGTTTTACAAAGGTTTCTGCTCAGCTCGGATCTGTACCGCTGCACACTGGCTTTCCACCCCACTCCCTTCCTGGCATCCTTGTATGCCTGGTAAAGTGAGTTATAATCTGCCACCCGTTCAAAATTATCATATTCGGATAGCCTCTCCCTCCGGTGTGCCTCCCTGGCCTCTCTCCTTCGCTGAGCTCTGCCCGCTCTTCTTTCTTCACTTGTCATATAAAATTGTGCCCATCTCCTCCTTGTACGGTATTTGTGCCCCTAACCGCATAATGGTATGGGTATGAAATGCACCTCTGCACCTTCTTTTCAGCTCCCTTCCGATTTCTGCACCATGCAAGCAGCGTACACCCACCCAAAACAAGCAAAAACCACCTCTCTGAGCACATGAGAGGCGGCAAGGTCATTTACACTTTTTTCAAAGTGACGGTCATCCACTCCTTCCTCTACCTGATACAGATTTCTGCCTTTTACAGCGTACTTTGTCGGATCGTTTGTGGTAGTGAATCAGACGGGCACCCGATTAGCGTTGGAGCAACTGTTGTTGTTGGCATTGCCATTGTTGTTGACATTGCAGGCATTGGTAGAATTGCCCGCACACACAGACAGCAGCCACCAGGTGGCCCGGTGCGAAAAATACAGCGGATAACCGATATTTCATTATTTTCTTTTAACTATTTTCGTGTTGTCCTTCCAGTTTTTCAGCTTCCCCTCTTCCTTCAACATTAAATTCAGGAGCGGATCAAATCGGTTCCAATCCACTGGCAGAGTAGTGGCCAGGTAATTTATGAGATCATAAATATCCCGCAAGGTGTCAATGGCCTCCTGGGCCTTTGCCTTCCTCTTCTCCACTAATTCCTCCGTTGTGCTCCATATTCTGTTAGCTGCCCGGATCTGAGTATAGAGCTTGTGGCACAGCGCACACATTGGCTTTGCAAATATATCCCGCCATCCTTTAGGCACTATATTGGTATTCCATACCAACCTTGTGGCCTCTGCTCTTATTTCCTCCGCAAGATCCAACACATCCAATTTTGAGGCGCTCCTGAGCCTTGCCAATACACTCATGCTCTTTCCTCACTTTCGCAAATTATACCCCGCCCCTGGGAAGGGGGCGGGATTGATCCATGATTATTCCGTGATTCGGAAGCAGACGGGCACCCGGAGAGCGTTGGAGCAACTGTTGTAGCTGGCACCGCCATCGCCGCTGACATAGCAGGCATAGGTAGAATGGCCCGCACACACAGACAGCAGCCACCAGGTGGCCCGGCTTCCTCCGTCACCGGCCCCCTTGATCCGATTCTTCCAACTGTTCGCAAAAATCGGATACTGCACCGCCTGGCCTTCTCCCCATGGCTTTGTTGCCCAAATCAGTGAGCCAAACACTTCATATTCACACGGGATCCACAGTTTCCCTAAATCCTGCCACCCCCATGAGGTTGAATCATTCAGCTTTCCGGATGCAGAATATCTCTGCTCTAAAAGGAACCGCTTGGAGCTGATAACCGCCCGCACCTCTGCCGGGAGCTTTGCCTCTAATCCGGCCAGGAAGCTCTTCACGGTTGACTTGTTATAGGGATAAGGATCCGCTGAGGTTCCGTTGTTATCGTTTGAAGTGAACCATTGCACAGTATCCGGGTAACAATCTTTTGAGATCCAATCAATATGCCACCCTACCTCCTGATCACAGCACCGTGTATATGTATTTATACCGGCAATCTGCATTTTGATCAGATAATTCCCCATGTAAATGGGTATATAGTCCTCTACATGCAGGCCATCAATGTTATGGGCTGCAAGCCTGGTTTTAATCCACCGCCACGGATCAGAAAATCCGGCAATCTCCTCAGCAAATTCCACTGTAAGATCCCGGCCCTCATAGGTGCGATCTGCTGCCTCTATGGCATAATTGGTATGCTTATTCTCAAAATTGATCTGCTCTGCACCGTATTCATCCCCTTCCTGGGTGTACGGTGTTACGTCATTATAGCTCTTGGTGCCATCCTCGTTCTGCACCTCTCCAAACTTGCGATCTGCCGCAAGCTCTTTGTTGATCACGTCATCCACATAATCTGTTTTTAATACTGACATAATGCCCTCCTATTCGTTAAATAAATGATTGCCGCCCAATCTCCTGGGCAGCGTTCTTTTTCTTTTCGGTTCCCGTGGATTCCCAAACGGGAAATATTCACGGCCCGCAATTAAAGGCAACCTCCTCTCTCTGATTTCTTTTTCTTCCTCCCGTGGTATCTCCGGATCCTTCAGCGGGAAATACTGATCGCCCAACCTGAAGGGAAGCCTTCTCAATTCTGTTACCACCTGAGGCTCTTCATATGCTGAAGGGGCTTTGAATGGATAATATGCCCCGCCCAACCTTGTGCCCAATCCAAAGGGGAGCCTGAGCCGCTCCGGCTCTTTTGGCCGTGGTATCCTTGGATTCTTTAAGGGATAATAAAAAGCCCCCAAACGAAAAGGGAGCTTTACTGGCCGTGTGTAGAGGTTCCACATAACCTCATACAGCTTCAGGCAGGCCGATTCTAACCGGTTTAGATCGTCATAGCCAATAAATGCACCATTCTCCTCATATACCGTTTTTTGGCCTATCTCGCAATTTACAAAGGCATTGATCGCCTCCAAATTATCTGAAAGAGTGTTTATTTCATCAGCAAAAGGGTATTCCTCATATTTCCGATCCGGCATTGCCCTCACAAATACCGGCCAAAACTTACGGGCCACGGCCCCCAAAAATTCAATATTATTCTTGATCCGGTTAAAGTCCACGGTGTTGAAATAATCCCCGGCATAGTTCCCGGCTTCATCCTGCCTGGCCATCCAGTCTGTTTTTGGTGTTATCCATTCCATTTCACACATGCCTCCTTGCCACCAGTGTACCGCTCAGGGCCCCGGAATAGTTCAAGCCTACATCTTCAAGCCTTATCATTAAATTCTCTACATACCGGCTTTCTAGGTATGCAAGATCATTGGTATCCAGGATCGGATCTCCCCGGTACTTCAATTCATACTGATTGCCGCCCTTGTAGTAGGCCCCCACCCATTCCACCAGGTTCTTAGCGTCCTCTGCTGAGCTTATGAGCGGATTATTCCAGGTTTGAATGCTGCCGCTGTTATTCAGCTTTGTGGTTTCCTGAGAAGTGGTGATGTTGTACTCATATCCCCGCACCGTGATCACCGTCTTGGTATCCTTGGCCGGGGGCTTTGTGATCCTGACTTTGCACCAGTAAGAGCTACTTTCCACCACCACGGCCCCAAAATCCTGAATAGCCTCATTTATCATGCACACCGCTGAGAGGTTATGCACCGCATTACCGAAATTTATTTCAAATTCCCTCACTTCTCCTGCTGCCAATATGGTTTCTTCCGTTGTGAGATCCTTCAGCTCTGTGCCTCTTGTGTAGATTGTCCGGATCACCCTCAGCTCCTTCACCTTTTCCAGTTTGGTGCCGTTGGGTGTGGCCGTTAGATCGTCATAGGTGAGCCTATAATCCGTCTGACTTCCAAAAAGAATCTGCTTCAGGTGGATCCGGTTGTGCGGCTTTGCCCTGGTAAATTCAATTTCTATTTTGTCGGTGTCTATAAAATCATAGTAAACTATGGTTTTTTCCGTGATACTCTTGCTTTTGAACCGCTTCAGGCGCTTCCCATCGTTGAATGTGGTGATCGTAAATTCCACCGGCTGAATGCTTCCGAAAAGAAGAGTTAAGTTGTAAAAGGTATAGGCGCTTTCCATGGTGAGGGTGATCACCGGGTTCTCCTCAAAATATCCCTCCTCATTGCTTATGGATTCGCTTACATAGCCCACCTCCATGAAATTCTTCCCCCTGGGCATAAAATACTGCTGCCTGCCTACCTGGGAATAATTCTGCTCAAATGCCGCATATTCAGAATATGGCCGCTCTTTCAGCAGGCACTCAATACTGCCGTACTCTGCCACCTGGTTTGCCGCCACCTCCTTCTCCGGCTCAAAAGAGGATTTCAGCATGATAATTCCATCCCGGTTTTGCATTACCACGCTTCTCCCGGCATTGGCAATGAGCTGAAGGCATTCCTTGTGTTTCACCATAGGCAGCGGATTGTATACTATAACCTTTTTCAGGTATGGATCGATCCAGTACCCCTCCGGGAGCACTCCCGCATCCTCAAACACATCCACCGCCAAATCAAAAAGGGAGATACCTTCAGGCCGGTACTCTCCCCTTTTATATTCGTCATTCATATACTCAAAAATATCCACAGCGCCAAACTTTGCCAGTTTATCATCGGCACTCCACTCCTGCATGAAGAGGGTGCCACCCTTTACCCACTCAATGCTTCCATTGTTCAGGGTGTAGCCATAATATACGGCCATTTCCTGGCCGGTTTCCATGTAGTTAATGGCACTGTCATCATTATCCACATTATAGTATTTATCCATGTTTTCTATGGTCACACTAAAGTCAACGCTTGGCAGGCTCTCCGATATGGGAGAAATGTGGCTCTTCATTTCAGCGCTCACTATCTTCTCATTGTCAAACGTGATTCCGATCCCAAATACAATATTGAGGATCCGGAACCTGCCGATCCCGTTTTTCATTTTCCTTGGATAGATTTTCATAAATGTGGTGTTGTTGAAGGTGTCCTCTGTCTTGAATGTGGGTGAATCGTTCTCATAGTCAAAAATGCCTTCATCCGTTTCCACCGTGAGCTCCACCGGGTAAGCCTCCCCCAATTCCAGGGTGAGGCCCTTTATATCCAATGGATCCAGTGTATTGAAATGAATGATAACCACCGGCTGCTGCCCCTGGCCGCATAATGCCTCTGTTACCATACCGGCATTATAAAAGCTCTTTCCCGGCCCATTCCTGGGCAGGAAATACATGGAGCGATCCACCTTTGAAAAATCATTCTCATAGGTTGCATAGGTTTTATTTACCGCCTCTGTGCTCAGCGGCTTAATGAGATCGGCAAAATATGTATATCCCGCATTCTGCACCTCTGCCGCCGTTTGGGCCGCCTGGTTTATCAGGCCCAGGCTGATCCTCATATATGACTTATTCCGGGCAGCCTGCTTCATGCCCTCTTTGTACTCTGTGCTTACATACTGCATACTGTATCACCTACATTTCAATAAAATTCAAAGTAACATCTTTATATACCGGCCTCCCCTCCTCATAAGTGTAAATTGGTGTGCTTCTGTCACCGGCATACATTTCCAGGCTTCCTCCGGCATTTTGATCCGGTATGAAAAAATTCACGCTCAGCCCAAACTTTTTCTTTATTGCCTGCCTTATCACCATGTATTCATCCGGCCTGAGTACGAACCACTTACACTCAATTTTATGCACGTCCTCCCGTATGATCTGAGATACCATTTTCCCGTTGGCATTTCTCTCACTCTCCGATATATCATAGTCGGATATGGTCATCTGAGAGGGATCGGGGAGAGATACCCCGCCCACAATCAGAATATTATGATATTTTGCCGCCATGCGTTCTCTCTCCCCTCCTTATGCGTTGGCCATCTGATAGCCTTTTCTCCGTCTGTATTTGTCCGTTTGCTCCACCAGTGTTTTACTGTCAAGCAATACAGTTGTGTGAATGGTCTGCCATTCCTCCCCTGCATCCATTTCTCCGATAATGGCCCGGATATTCATGGAGATAATTTCTCCAATCCTGGCCGCCACCTTATCCATCCATCCGGTATTGTTTTCCAGTGGCACAACCGCCTCCTGCCCGGCTTCTCCAACCATTGCAATAGTGGCCTGGTCTACAATGCCGCCCTTTGCAAGTCTTGGTATTGATACATTACCTATTGTGGAGATATTGAAGCCAAATGTTTTCCCGCCTATCTCCGGCACCCAATCCGGCACATCAAAGCTCAGGTTATTCAGCGCCCGGATCATTCCGTTTATGCCGTTGATCACACCGTTGGCCATCTTCTCAACTCCTCCAATTATGGAATTTATCACCCCTTTTATAGAGCTCCAAATCCCATTGAAGATATTTACCACGGTTGTTTTCATGCTCTCCCACATATTGCTCCACGTTGTTTTGATACTGCTCAGGGCCGTGCTTATGCCGCTCTGAATCGTTCCCATTATCGTGGTGATCGTGCTCTTAATGGCATTGAAAATGGTGTTTACGGTTGTTTTTATGCTTTCCAGTATTGTGCTAAACGTGGTCTTGATACTATTCAGCACGGTGCTGATCGTGGTGCTCACAGCATTTATAATTGTGGTGATCGTGCTCTTGATCGCATTGAATACGGTTGTAACGGTATTCTTAATGCTTTCCAGTATCGTGCTGAAGGTTGTTTTTATCGCATTCAGTACAGTGCTTATGATCGTGCTTATCGCATTGATCGTGGTGCTTATTATGCTTTTGATTGCATTCCACACTGTATTTATGAGAGTTTTGATCGCCTCCCAAATGGTCTGAAAAATCGTCTTGATTGTATTCAGCTCCGCACTGATAACTGAAGAGATAACTCCCAGGGCCGTTGAAATAATGGCCTTGATCGCACTCCACACAGCGCTCACTATATTCTTTATGGCATCCCATATTGCAGAGAAAAAGGTTTTAATCACTTCCCATGCCCTCTGCCAGTCACCGGTAAACACTCCGGCTATAAAATCGATCAGGCCGCCCAATGCGTCAAAAATATTTCCGATCACATCAGCAACCACTCCGGCCACCTTCAAGAATATGCTGCCCACTGTATTCAGGGCCGCCGCTATGTACGGGGCCGTGGCAATAAACCACTCTATGAATGGCTGAAGCGTCTGCTCCCAAATATCTTTTATTGCATCCGCTATCTTTCCGATCAGTTCCAGGCCCTTATTGATTGCGGGCTGTATGTGTTCATCAATTAGCGGCTTCACCTTCGCCTGAAGGCCTTCCAATACCGGTAATATATATGAGTTATAGGCATCCAGTAGTTTCCCGGTTATGCTGCTGAGCCCTGCTGCCAGTGAGCTGAACATGGGAGCCAAATGTTGATCATACACCTCATTAGCCTTGCTGAAAGTGTCATCCACCACTTGCTTGATATTCCCTAAAAATCCGCTCCGCACTCCCAACGTGCCATCCAGGGCCGTTTTAAATTTATCCTGGTTATCTATGAAGGGCCTTGTGATAATGTCCTTTATATCCCGGTACAGCTTCGCACCGATCTCTGCTGCCCCCATGGCCGCATTGGCAAAAATGCCTATAATGTTAGCCGTTACCTGCTGCCCGTTCTCTCCTCCAAATACAGAGAAGATATTGGCCGCCGCCTGGGCAAAATCCCCCTGAATCTTCACGATCTCTGAGCTTATATCAAACATGCTCACTATATGCCGCTTGATCCGCTCTTTGTTCTGGTCCAGGTACTTATTCAGGCCGCCTAATAGGTTTGTGGCTATCGTGATCCCTATGCTTGCCGCCGCTCCTGCCTGCTGCCCTAAAGAGTAGGCCCATGTATTCAGGAAGTTATTGGCTGCCTGCAATACGGCGGGATCCGTCCAAATCTCTTTCAGGCTCTTCTTAATGCCCTCAATAGCCTGCTTCAGAGGTTCCAGGGTTACATCCCCCAGGCCTGCCTTAAATCCCTTCTTAAAAAGCTCAGCAAGCTCCTTCAGCCGGTTCCAAATCTTTTCCAGTACCGGGTTAAGCGTTGCATCCGCTTCGTCTGCTGCATCCACTATGTTCTCAGAGAGAGCTCCTCCTGAAGCGCCGCCACCGCCGCCTCCGGATCCGCCGCTCCCACTATCCTCTGCCGCCTTCGTCAGGCTATGAATTTCATCAAAGGAAGCCAGGCCATGAAAAGCCTCCTCCGCTTTCTTCGCTGATTTCCCCGCCTTATCCGTGGCCCCTGAGAGGCTCCCGGCTGAATCCGTTGCAGAATCTAGGGCCCCTCCCATTTCATTCACTGAGGTTGTGGTTTTTGTGTTCTTTCCGGTGATCTTTGAAATGAAATTGCTGAAGGCATCGGTTACGGTCAAAATCTTTGCAAGTAGCTGATTGAGCACCCGGATCACCGGTGTTAATACAGCAATAAGGCCCTGCCCAATGGCCGCCTTTAAAGCATTAAATCTCTCAGTAAGCACCCGCACCTGGTTAGCCCACCCATCTGAAGTGCGGGCAAAATCGCCTTGTGCGTCCTTTGTCACTGATAACAGATAGTTGTACCTGAGGATCGCCTGCTCCTGCTGTGACATTGCATTATAAGCCTTTGTTATTCCCTGGCTGAGTGCGTATGCCTCCATATTGGCCACGGACATATTGATCCCCAACTGCTTCAGCGGTTCGGTTTCTCCTGATATTCCGGCCCGGATCTTCTCAAATGCCGCATCATTTTCCAGGTTATAAAAAGAGGCCATATCTGCCGCAAGCCCCGCCATTTCCATAGACATTTCAGCCGCCTGGTTTGTGGCTATTCCCATGGATTTCAGCATCGCCCCTAATGTTGAGGTGTACTTCTTTGCGCTTGTTTCAGATAGGCCAAATTGTTCAAGTGCATCCCTGGCAAAATGGTTGATTGTTTCAGACATGGCCCCAAACGTGACATCCACCACGTTCTGCACCTCTGCAAGGGCAGAGCCCAACTCAATGCAGCTCTTTCCAAAACTGATCAGTGCCGTTACAGAAAAAGCAACGGCCACCGCCTTCCCAATCTTGCCAAATGCACTCTTTATTTTTTCTGTTTGTCTTTCAACTGCACTGGTTGCTTTTTTGGTCTGCTGCTGTACTTTTTGCAGCTCCTCATAGTATGCCCGTGTTTGGGCCTCAATGATTACTTGCAGCCGTTCCAGCGTCATTCCTTCCACTGTTCTCTTCACCTCGCTCCTTGGCCAATCGTTCCCTCATAGCCATGTTGTGCCTGAAGATAAAGTCATCCATTCTTGCCTTGTGTAACTCCATTTCCGGGCTCAGTTTGCGCTTATCCCCTGCATCTTCCTGCTCGGTGAAATTTGTCTTTTCCTCCTCATTTCCAAATAATTCCGGGTAATATTCTTTCGGGAGCCGGATCGCCACTTTATTATCCATAAGCCTGCCAACCACATTACCGATCTGAAGGGCCTGGTTGAAGAGGAGCATGATCTGATCCTTCAGCTCTGCCTCCCGCTTTTTCTGTTCGTGCTCTTTCTTCCTGGCATAGCTTTCCAGGAGATCGCTCACCTCTCCCAGGCTCAGCTCCCAAAAATATTCAGGGCCATACCCGGCATCCAAAAATGCAGGGTACAGCCCCATTATTGCCTCTGATACTGTTTCAGACTCTTTTACATGGTTTCCTGAGCTTCCTGAAGAGCCTCCCCCATCTGATTGCTCAGATTTACAGAGAAAAAACCGCTCACCGTGAAGATCTCCATGTATACTGTCATGTAAAATGATAACTGAGAGCCGCCCTCCTCAATGTATCTGTTGAAAATATCCATCACCCCGTTTTTGGTGATCCCGTGGTTCCAATCCTTCATAGCCGCATGGGCCACATCCAACATTACAGAGAGAGCGGGCATACCGCCCTGGCCGGATCCCATTATATTCATTAAGTTTGTTTTATACTTGCTTTCAAGCTCCACAATGGCAGAGGTTTTCAGCTTCAGCTTGTAGCTCTGCCCTCCTACCTCCCACAGTGCAAAGGGCTTTCTTTTGGGCATTTCAACCACTTTGCTCTCCTCTGCCTCTCCTGCTGCCTCATTCCTCTCCATGGTTTCCTCTTCCTGGTTTGCCGCCTCTACTGCTGCCGCCATTGCGTTATCATTCTTATTCCCAAATAAATTCATTTTTCAATCCTCCTATACTCTTTTTTATGCCGGATCCGTTGTTACAATCTCACTCTGAAGGGCCATATTGAGATCCCACTCCATTACACCATTCACACCGCCGCCCGATCTCTTCACAGATACCTGGGCATCGTACTCATACCGGGTGCCATCGGGCAGCTCTTCACAGAATGAAAGTACCTCCTTTGTGGCTCCTGCCTTCCTCATTACTCTGTATGGGGAATTTTCTGAGGTATTCTCATACTTGAATTTATAAGTAAGATCACCGGCATCTCCTATACCAAATTCATACTGCTTCACCTTATCGGCCAGGCCGGTATTTTCCACTTTTTCAGGATCATCACCTAACTCAGGGATCTCCTTCAGGCCGGTAAGGTTTGTATAATCCTCAGTAGAGCCCTTCTTTTTATATCCCAGTGTTGCACCATTCGCTAACATAGTTCTTTTACCTCCTTGTTTTTAATAATTGTTGTATACTCTTTCGGTATCCACATCAATAATGCCTTCATACCGCATAACCTTGTGCTTCAGGCCGGACGGATCGGGAACATCACCACATGCAATGCGCTTCAATCCCAGGGCAGATATGGCCGCATCCACCTTCAGAGCCGCCTCTGAGGTGCTTGCATTGTTCCAAATATCCACCTTATACAGCAAATGGGCCTTGCTTTCCTTATTATCCACCCATTCCACCACAGAATTATCCTCCTCAGTGTACTGGATGGCAGGAAGCTGAGCCCAATCCTTTGGGTATGTATCGCTCACATTCGCTGTAATATCCTTGATCGCCTCATATACCTGATCTTTCACATTGATCATTGATTTCCACCAACCTCTCTCATAGCTGCCTGCAAATCGTTTCCTATTGCCTTTATCACATGCTTTTCCATGGATTTCAGCGCCGGGTACATGAACGGCTGAGCCGGTTGCCCTTCCGTGGAATGAAAACCGCCCTCTTCATCCTGCCACACCCACCCATCCTGCCGGTATGCCACCGGCACATTGGGAGAGATCCCCGCATGGTTAGCCTCGCCCACCGGCCCGGTGCCAAATTCTACATAGGGAGCATATGCCTTATTGGTGTAAACACAGCCGATAGTTGCATCCGCATCCTGCTCAACCTTTGTATATATGCTGTTTCTTAGCTCCCCTGAAGATACACCAGGGATCGGATCGCCTTTAGGGTAGTATACCGGGCACAGCTTCACCGCCACACCTCTCACAACCTCAGCCTGCCGCTTTACAGATTTATACACAATGGGCTCCATGCTCCCCAACTGATTAAATTTTCTCATTAAGCTCTGCACACCATTTACTGCCATTATATTATCCTCTCCAACTCCATCACCTTCGGGCTGTACTCCGGTTTTATGGAAATGATTTTATAATCCGGCTTAGCTTCCGGTCCCACGAACACACAGATGCCATCGCCTTCCTGCATGGCCTCAGCTCCCCCATATTCCATATTTTTGATATAGGAGAGCCTCTCTCCATACATTTCAGCCTGCACTTTGCCGCCCGCAGGCCATATGGTTGCCTTGATCTCCACCGCTTCCTCATATTCCACAATGGATCCGCCCTCACGATCCTTCCCCGTTCTCCTCCTTCTCAGGTGGTAACTCTTCATCAGGCTCCTTCTCATACGCATGGCCGCCGATCCTCCCTAATCTGTACCGTTTGATCACGGTTTCAATATCTCTTGGAATCTCCGCAAATGCTGAAGAGATCCCTCCTTCACTCCGGCTTGTTTCCCCCTCCATTCCCAGGCGGTTATAGGCCACAGTGGCCCACTCCCTCACCGCAGGCTTCAGGGGATAGATCATTTTTTTCCGGTTTGCCAGGGAGAGCACCTTTTCCTCTGCCATTGACAGCAAAAGGGAGAGGAGCTCTTCATCCCCCTCTCCCGTTATCTTTTTGAGCATTTCCAAATCTGTCACAGTACCGCCTCCCGCTTAATGGTTCATAATCATGGCCACAAGGGTATCTTTATTCATGTTTGCATACCCCTGGATCCCCATTCCTTTGGCAATCTCCCTCAGCTCAGCCACCTTTTTCCCATTCAGCTCTGCAAGCCGTTCATCCCCTGCACCATTCAGAGGATCCTCTCCTCCCTGGCCGGTTTTCTCTTCTCCTGCTCCCGCCTGCTTCTCCTCTCCGGCTCCTGCTTTTTCTCCGTCACCGGTTCCTGCTGCCTGCTTCTCTCCTTTGCCCTCCGTGGCCTTCTCAGCGGCCTCAGGAGCGGCTTTTTCGGGTTCTTTGGTATTTTCCCCCGCCTCACTCTTTTTGAGGCCCTCCTGGGGCTTATTTGCCGCTTTCCCTTCAAGCTCCTCCCTGGTTGCTGCCACCAAATAGCGATCCGCATCCTTCCGACACGCTTTGACCGCATCCGCATTGTGGCACTCCTGAATATTTCCGGTTTTTTTATTTAAGATGAACATTGTTGGCCCTCCTTCCTTAGTTTTTGTTTGCTGTTAATACAGAGATACACTTGGGCTGCAATACCTTGGCACCATACACATGCAGGCCCTTCACAGCGTCAGAGAATCTCTTTTCAGGCCGGAATGCCTCAGTTTTAATGATCTGCTCGGCATAGGAGCCTGCTGCATTGGTTCCGGCAATGATCTTGTACTTGGCCCCCTCAGTGTTCGGCACATTGTTTGAGAGCCAAATCCTGAAGCCTGCCGCCACACCGATCTCCCCGCCTTCGATCAGGGCTTTATTGTAATCCGTGCCATTCCCCACGAATCTGCTATCTTTCAGCAAAAGCCCGTGATACCATGCAGGAATAACCGCCCATCTCCCAATCGTTGGCACGTTCTTCTCTGTCAAATCCGTGGAAAGATCCACCAGGTAATCATAGGCATTATCTTTTGCCGGTACAATGGGCGCTGTATCGCTTCCCAGGTTCTCTCCATTGTTCTCAGCTCCCAAATACAAAAGGTTTGCCAGGAAGAGATCCGTTGTGTCATTCATGGCATATGCTGAGCGCTGCATGGCCCCATCCATGAGCTTAGGGTTTACCTGGGCAGCGTCCACATCATCAATGGAAAAGTTGAAATATTTTGCCTGATCAATGGTGAGTGTGTTCTGATCTCCATTCAGCTCCTCCGGATCGTCAATGTCCTTCCCTTTCGTATAGTCTTTAATGGTGACATCCCCGATCTGATTGATCTTTACGGTATCACCATAGTTTTTGATCTCCCCCTCATAATCCCGGTTTACCAGGGCGGCATATACATGTGCCTTGTCAAGGTGTGCCAAAAGCCTGGCACTCCAAATTGTGGGGATAAAGTTTGCTACTGACATTTTTTCTTTCCTCCTTTATTTTCTCTTATTTTGTTGCCTGCATGGCCGCCTGCACCGCATCCCAATTCTGATTTATTTCAGCAGGGCTCATGGCCTTAATCTGCTCCATGGTATATACGGCCTTATCTCCGGCTTTTTTCGGCGGCTTCCCGCCCTTCAGACGATCCTCCACCGCCTTCTCCACCGCTTCCTGAAATGTCTTTCCAATGGCCTCTATTGAGGCATTGCATTCCTCAGCACTGGAATAATTCAGCACATCCGCAAGGGATAAAGGGAGCCCTTTCTCTGCAAGCTGCTCCTTTGCCGTTGCCATGAGCTCTCTCTTGGTGATGGCCGCTTCTCTGTCTGCCATCTCCTTCTCTTTCTTCTCCCGCTCATATTGTGCTTTCTGTTCAGCATTCATTTTGGCCATTTTCTCTGCCTCGGTCACAGCCTCCTGCACTTTGGTATTGATCTCGGCCTGCATTTTGCTCCTGCTCGTTTCCAGGGCCTTGCTTACTCTCCGATCAAATTCTGCCTGATTTTTCGGATCCTTTAAAAAATCATCAAAACTGAGGGGATCGCCTGCTCCTGCTGCCCCGCCTGCTCCTTCAGCGCCTTCCTGGCCGCCTGCTGCCCCTGCTCCCGGTTCTCCACCTGTTCCTCCGGCATTTCCTGAGGCTCCTCCACCTCCGGCCCCACCGGCACCGCCTCCTGCACCGCCATCCGGCTCTGCAAAAAACTGTAAATTCATGGGCATAACGCAATGCGCCCGGCCAAAAATCCTGCTTACTCCATAATGGTTATTCATATACTTCATACTTTTCTTTTCCTCCTATATGCCCCTGCATTTCCTTTTCAGGCCCCACAGATTCATTATTTTGGTTTTGCCCGCCTCTTATTTTCAGCCCTTGGCAGCACCGGGCCCGCCTCTCACCCTCGGCACGGGAGATAAATGGATCACCGCCTTCCTGCTATGTCACAACTCCGCTCACGCTCAGATCCTCCTCTCTGATTTTTTGTATACAAAAAGAGCCCTGCATTTCTGCAAAGCTCTCTGTATCTCTGTTATTCAATTACTTCCTCAATCCCATTGTGCCCCTTCCTCAGGGTACAGCTCCAAAATATCATAGTATTTTGGTATTTCTGAAGGCTTCCGGCCTTCCTTTATGGCCGTGAGCACCTCGATCTTTTCGTCTAACATTTTATCGCTATCCGGATCAAAGAATTTTGCCACCAGGCCATCGCTCACTTCAAGCAATAAAGAGAAAATCTTCTCCCGCTTCTCAATATATTCCTGATCGCTCATACTCAATCACCCACTTTCTTCAGCATTTCCTCCACAAGGGCATCCAGGGCTTCCACCAGTTCCGGCTTATCTTCTCTCAGCATATCAATGAGATCCGGCCTGGTCACGCTCATGGCCCCATAATTGGCTATTATCTCCGCTTTTCTTGCGTCCATTGATCGGTAATAGGCAGAGCCATGGCCATACAGCACCGCCCCGCTATCCCTGGCGGCTCCTCCTGATAGGGCATCATATACATCCTGAAGCTGCCCAATGCCGCCGCCCATGGCATCCCTGCTCATGGTGTCTATTTCGTCATTCATAAGAGTATAGAGCTTTTTCCGCTCCTTCTCATATTGCTTGTATTTCTTTATATCTGCCCACACATTGGGGCCCCCATCGCCATAATACTGCTTTGTGAGCTCCTCCACCTTTTGCATACATGAAGCCTTTGCCGCCTCCCTGATCTTCCTGCATTCCTCTTTATACTCTTTGAAGAGTGCCCCCGCCTTCTCTCCAATATCCGGCTTTACCTTTGCAAGTGCTTCATCCAGTACCCTGGCCGCCTGGGATCCTCTGAAATGCCCATGGCCCGCCAAATCCTCTCTCAGATACAGATCGATCAGGTGCATATTTTCATGCAACGTGGTATTTACTGCACCGGCACCTCCTCCTGCTGCCACCTTCGGGATCGTGAGCTTCACCTCCACCAGTTTCCCGGTACTTGGCCGGTATGAAGATGTTACAGCATGGCTCTTTGCATGTGATATTTTGAAGGGAATGCCCTGGGAAACAATGCTCTCCATTTTCTTCATGCTGTTATACAGCTTCACAACCTTGGCATCCGCACCCTTCAGGCCGTTCACATAATCAATGAGGGCCTGGGTATTCTTTGCCTCTGCCTTTTCCGTGAATGCCTCCGGGAAGTTCTCTATTTTCATTTCCTCGGCTTGCACCTTAATATTACCATCGCCCTGCTTCTTATGCAAGCTCTTTCCCTTTGCTTTTTTCTTCCCTGCTTCCTTTCCCTCAGCCTTCTCAATGGCCGCTTTGTTCTGTTGATACCATTTTTTATAGTTCGTTGAAGCAGGAACCAACTTATTTTCGCCTGTTTCCGGATCCCTGGCCCTCCTCTTCAGACCTGGCACCACATCCCCTCCCAGGTGAATTATGGTTGTTGATCTACAAAATGGGTGCATAGGGTTCATATTTACCCCTGGCACAGCATCCTTTACCGGGAAAACCTTGCCATCCAACTCCTGGCACTGTTTTGATGTTCTCAGATCCAGTGTGGCCACATACTCATAATATTCAGCGTCACATTCATCATAGGCCGCAAGCTGCATCTGCCCTGAAATGAAATTGCTCTCAGTTCTCACAAGCCTCCGGGCCTCAAAGGCTCCCGCTGCATACTTATTGGCGATCTCCTTGGCCATTTCTCCCTCTGTCTTTCCGGTGAGCATTCCCAGGATCATCTGCTCCTTCAGCTCACTGGCCAGGCCCTTGGTGTTATCCCATATTCTTGCAGAGTAATTCTTCCCGCTCCACTTGGAATTTAGGAGCATGTTGATCATTTTGGGATCCACCGCCGAAAAGCTGAATTGAAAACCAACCTTTCTCTGCACATTGTAGATCTCCCGGTAATAAGAGTTTTTTGCAAGGTCTTTATAGTGGGAAGTTGTGATTCTCTTCTCCTGGTTATATATCCCCTGCATCATGCGGTCAATTTCTGTCTGAAGCTGCTCCAATCTCTCAATGCGGGCCCCGTATGCCTGGCTTTCCAGTTTGGCCAAAAGATCTGCATATCCCGGATCCGTCTTTGCTTTTCCGGCCAGTGCTTGCTTCAGCGCCGCTATATCGTTTTTATTCTTCAGGGTATTCAGCAGGGCCATGGCCTCCTTATCTGTCAGCCCGTGCCTATCTTTGAATTTATCATATATTTCATCAATCCTATAATTGAGCTGTCGGGAAGCCTTTGCATATATGTCTGCCAGTTCCTTTGATACTTCCTCGGCATCCTCCATATACTCAAACATATTTTGAGCCTGCCGGTTTTCCCAATATCCCACTCAGATCACCTCTTGCTTCCTGCTGCCTGCTGCCGCTTCTCCTTTTCCTCTTCAGCGCCTTCCTTTGGTTCCTCTTCAGAATCCTCTTTCGGTTCGGTTTCTTCCCCCTCTCCCTCTTCCGGCTCCTCTTCATCCCCAAATTCAGGCGGCTCATTGAATCCCTGCCCAAAAAGTTCCTGCTGCCGCTTCACCTCTTCATTCTTTTGCTTCTCAACCTCTTCGATCTCATAGTCAGGATCTTCCACAAAAGGCAGGAGCTTCAGCAATGTTTTTGCAGAAACATTGTCCTTCAGGTTTGCCACAATCTGAGCCAGTTCTAAAAGGTTCTTAGGCAGCGCCCGGCTGAAAGTTGCCATGATTGAGCCCGCCTCCATGAGGATCGCCTTCATTCTGAGGAAATTGCAATACAGCCGGATCCTCTTCCTGAGGCCCTTTTTATATTGCCGCTCTTTTACCTTCGTGATCATTTCCAGGCCCAGGAGCTTATATTCCATTGCCACCCCGCTCACGTTCCCTGCAAAGTTTTCATCCATGAAGTTGGGTACATGGCTGAAATTGTAAATATCTTCTTTTATGGCCTTCCTGAGCACCTCTGCCCCGTTTTCATCCATCTGCCTGCTCAGGTACTCCGCTTTTGCGTCCTCAGGCAATTCCAGGAGCTTATTCTCTCTCAGCTTCTTTTGTGCCTCCGTGGTTTCCTCTTCGTCATCCCCCAAAATAGCCCCATACAGCACAAGCACCGCATCAATGAATTGCTCTTTATCATTGATCCGGTCACTCATTAGCGTGTTGTATGCGTCTATCAAAGGGATCTGCTGCTCAAAATCCCCTATTGCCTCCTTATTGTTCAGATACTCTATGATCTGAGGCTCACCAAAATAATGGGCCACCGGCTCCTCCGTCACCTGCTGAGAAACATCTGCCCCGCTATCGTCTATATTCAGCACATAGGTATAATTGGCCGTGCTCACCGTTGCCACATAGGTATATGTATCTTGCACAGAGTTCTTTTTCTTGTAGTAGTACACCCCGCAGAGTTCATTTTCCTCTATGGTGTCATCCACCACTATGAAGGTGGATAATGGAGAGATATTCTTGGAAACGGGGGCGGCCTCTCCCTCTTTCGTGTACACATATTCATAAGCTAACCCATAAATGCTCATATCTAGGGCATTATCGGCATCCACATCATCCACATTGGCATTGTCAAATGCCGTGAGCAATTTGGAAATGTCCTGATCCCCGCTGTTTGAATATGTGACCGGGTTCCCCATGAAGTACCCCGTGGCCGTGTCAGAAATATCTTTCGCATGGTTGCATGTTACTTTGCTGTTTGGTGCCTCCTTCTCCCGCTTCCGGTTCTCGATCTCATGGTGCCCATCATAATACCGCTTATTCTTCAGCAGGCGGGCCACCATGCCCTCATGCTTCTTTACCAACGTGAGAATGATACTTTTATTCAAATTGCTTTCGTCAAATTGTTCTGCCGGATATGTAAAACGCTCCACTTCAATCCCTCCTAACAAAAAGAGAGCCTCACCTGGCCCTCTTTTTCATTCTATAATATTTTGCCTTACATTTTTCTGAGCAAAACCTATTTCTTCCATTCGGTTTGCTTATATATTTTTTCTTGCAACATTGGCACACAAACTCCTGCTCCTTTATAGGATTCCTTCTTATTTGCTCCTTGTGCCACTCAATTCCCTCTTTACTCCTATGCCAATTCTTTGCCTCTTCCCTGGCTTTTTTCAAATTATTATCTGCTGCCCCTGGGTGCCTCTCATGCCATTTCTTTGCATGATCCGCTTGGTGCTTCCCTTTCCGAACCATTTCAAGGTTTGATATGTCATTATTAGATTTATCTTCATCCTTATGGTGTATATCATACCCTTTTGGAATAGGCCCATTGTAAAATTCCCATACATATCTATGCATCCGCTTTCTTATTGTGGAATTTAGATAATACCCGGTTTTATCATCCCTTGTGAATTTCAGGCCGTTAAAATATTGGTATTTGCTGCTCATTTTGCTTTCCTCTGCTCCGCAATTTTCATAATTTCGGCCATCACTTCAGTTTTATTGGTTAAATAATTTAGGAACATGAATGATCTCATGCAGTGCATATAATCATCCTGATCCGCTCTTCCTAATGCTATTTTATTCAAACTATCAGCCATCTTGTTTAACATGAGGCTCATTGTGCATATGGTTTCATTTTCCGGTTTCTTATTTGTTTCTGTGTTATTCCCTTTCGGTCTAAATTCAATTACTTTACTCATAGTTATCTCCTTTCAAATTGTCCTTGAAAGAATCCCCAAACTATGATAAAGTACCCATAGAGGGATTCCCTCAGTTGTTAGGGTGTTGCAAATGCTTTCTCAGGGCCGCAACACTCTATTTTTTTATATCCGCTTCTAATTTCCTGATTCCTTTTCTTATTGCCTCAGCTTTTTCAACCTTTTCCTGATCGCAGTATTTTTTTAGTATTCCTGAGGTTTCTTTGTCTAACCTCACTGTTATTCTTTCAGCTTTAGGGTTTTCTACTGGCGGCCTTCCCGTTCTAGGGCTCATTTTATCACCTCACTTTTTGTCTGCCATAAATTCATTATATTTTATGTCTGCCAAAAAGTCAAGCATTATCTTAAACCTCTTTTTGCCTTATTTCTTATCTTGGCCTTTTTATTTACCATTTCATCCTCTAGGGCATAGCGACATGCATCGATCGAATGGTTGTCTTTATCAGGGTATGATCCTTTAAAGTTCCCGTTTTTATCCTTTTCCAGTTCATATGAGGAAAACTCACGGGCCGCATTCGGGCACCTCACCGGATCAATGATTATCTCATCCAAATCGTCTGAGAGGTAAGCCACACCAAAATCAACCGATCCCGGCCCCTTCTTTGCCGGGTACACTCTCAGGCCCAACTCATTGAAGGAAGATATTGAGCGGGGCTCTTCTGAATCCGCTGTTATGATTTTATTGTCAGGGTTTAGCTTTTTAATCTCTGCCACGGCCTTCCGGGTTTTAAGGTTCACCTGGTACAGCTCAGCAAAGATATAAAGCCGCCTCTGCTTCTTATTCAGGTGCATTCTTTCAAATGCAAGCGGATCCGCCGCAAAACCAAAATCCAGGCCTTGCTTAATCTTATCAAAGATCGCTATCTCTTCATCCGTGATCTCCCTCAGGATCACATTATCAAATACTTTTCCACCGGTTCCAGTAGCCTCTCCCAGGTACTCATGCCGGTATGCCATTCTTTTCCGTTTTTTCAGCTCCTCAGCCTCAATGAAAAATTGCTCTCCCAACCAACTCCTGGGCACCGTCAAATATGTGGAATGGCTACACATCGTATCATCCCGCACCTGAAGCACATCCTGATTTACCCATGAATTGAGGCTTTTTGGCGGGTTCCATGTGTAAAATACCACATACTTATCACCGCCACGCATTAAAGACTGATTTATTTTTCTTTCATCTTCATCCCCTTCAAATTCAGCCCGCTCCTCATACCATATGTATTTAAAATAGCCCTTCCTCAGCTTGATTGACTTGGATTTATTGGGATCATCACAACCCCTGAATACAATCCTTTGCCCCGTTGGCTTATAGGTCAGCCTCAGAGGAGAGAGGGTTATTTTCCATAAATGGCTTACTTCCAGGGCATCTATGGCCCACAAGAGCTGCTCAAAAACGCTCTCAGCCAGGGTATTGCCCACTTTCCTGAAGCAGGCGGCATTCGCATTGGGATCCTGCATCATGCCGTATATTATTTCCAGGCTCACAAATGAGGATTTAGTGGAGCCTCTGCCTCCGTATAGCTTATAGTGGGTATGTTTACCCTCCAAAATATCCCAATGAATATCATAGAATTGTGGTGCAATGAGATCAGAGAGCCTAATCTCCATCCGGTGCCCTTGGTATATCGTTTATTATGGTGACGGGCTCCAATTTCCCGGTGATCTCCTGCTTATCTACAAATAGCCGGTATCTTTTGCCCAATAGCTCTGCTGCCTTGGTTCTGTCCTGAAGAGAGGGATCCAAATCAAATTGATCACGCTCCTCCCCTCTCATTACCCTTGTAAGATATTGCAGCACCTCCTCAGCGCTTGCCACCCTTTTCTCTTCCAGTTCTGCAAGCCTCAAATCTATATATTCTTTTAGGTAAGGTTTTGTCAGGTTTTCACTTCCCATGGCTTTGGCCGTTTTTTCAGAATATCCGGCCAGTTTTGCGGCCTCCGTGGCATTCAGTGTGGTTATGTAATGATCACAGAATGCCGCTTGCCTTTCGCTCATTATCCGCTTCAGCTCCTCCATTCTCTCCATCTGCTGCTTTTCCATGTTCATTCACTTCCTTCCATTTCTCTGCCAGGTATTTCAGCAGCTTCACCTTACTGAAGAAAACCTCTCCATCCCGGTTCGGGTGATCTTCCCATAAAATCAGCTTTGTGCATAGCCTCTCCTGGCTCTCTGAATAAAATTGCTGAGTATTTATCTTGTATACAATGCCCTGCTGCCTCAGGGCCTTCAGTAAATTATTGATTTTCCCTTGTACGTTCACCCTTCCCCATCCTTTGCACACGAAAAAGGCACCCACGCACTGAGGCGGGATGCCCTTTCCTTCAGGTTTCAATTTATAAGGGGATAAGCCAACAAATTTTCACCTGATAGCATTATAGATCATTTAAAATGAGAATTGTGAGAAAGTTTCATTTTTTTCTTTTTTTTCTTTTCCGGGTGTTCCTTCAGGTACTTAGTGAGCAGCTTCTCCGGGTATGTTCGATCACAATTCATGGCGGCGGCCACCTTATCCCAGGAGAGCCCCTCTTCATACCTCAGGCTTATAATTCTCCGGATCCTGCTGTCATTTATGCCATTTATGTACTGAGATATTTTAAACTCAGCATCCACCGCCTGCTGCCTCCGCTTCAGCAAAAGGAGCTCACTCTCTGTCAGTTCCCTCCGGTGCTTCCGGCTTCCCTTGTTATCTACCCCGGTAATAGTCTTGGTTGTGTATACATATGGGAAGTCAGGCATGGAAGCATGTACTCTATCCATAACTTTTCCAACCCTCTGCCCCTGCATTTTCTCAACCTTTGCATCCAACTCCTGGATCTCCTTCCTGAGATCCAATAATTGCTCTAACTCACTTTTTGTCACCCTTCAGCACCTCCTAATTGAATGGGAGCCCTTCATATTCCTCAGGCGGCTCCATATAGCCGCCTGCTGCCGGGCCGGTGTTCCCCTGCTTCCCATCGCAGAATGTAAAGCCTTCACAGATAAACTCTGTATAATATACTTTGCTTCCATTCTTTTCATAGGATCCGCTTTCTGCCCTGGCACATATTCCGGTCCTCATTCCCTTCTTTAAGTGTTTCTCAACAAATTCCCCACGGCCTCCCAACGCTTTGAAGGTGAGAAAATCTGCCTCCCTCTCATTTCCCTTCTTTGTCGGTCTGTCTACTGCCAGGGTGAACCTTGCCACACATACCGGCTTTTCTCCCTGGCTGTACCTCACTTCGGGATCCCTGGTGAGCCTCCCTATAAAATTACAGCTATTCACCGCCTGCTTCCTCCTTTCCATGTTTTAGCCCTTGCCTATATCCAACCACAAACTCAGGCCCCTCTTTGCATCCGCAATTCTTACAGATATATTCTCCCGGCCTACTCCGATCAAATTCATGGTATTTGCATGAATCTCTCTTTTTGCTGTTCTCATTGATCTGTTGGCATATTTCTATTTGCCGTGGATCCATGCCTTTAGCTTTCATTTTTTCAATGTCAAACACATTACACCCCCTTGATCTTGGTTGCTATCATATCCGCTGTATGGGTATACAGCACATTCGGGCACTTTTTCACCGCTTCAGTATAAAATTTCCATTCCTTGCTATCGGTAAAGGCTCCCATGTGATACCGGATGCAGAGCTTTTCCTCCACCGTGAGCTCAATATGCCCCATGAGCATGATCAAGCTCTTATCTCCGTGCCCTGGCCACAGCGCATCCTCATTCCACACCGCCTGCCCTTGCCCGTATACCGGCCCGCCGTCCTGGTCTACTGATACAATTTCCTGCTGTATCACATAATCATCCATTTTACACACATCATGCAGCATTCCCACCACGGCGGGGCTCTCCTTCCTCTGCCACTTCAGGCCCAATTTATCAGTGAGCATGATTAGCTCATGTGTTACCTGAAGGCTATGATCGAATAAGGATCCCTCATATGAAGCATGGTGCTTCATGGATGCCGGTGCTGTATAATACCCAACTTCCTCCAACCAATCCAGGAGCCTGCTGCCGCCCACATTCTCAAAAAACTGCTGCATTATAGCCTTTTTATTTTCCAGTTTCAGCTCTTCCACCGTCTGATCCTCCTAATTCTTTTTTGTTAATGCTTTGAATACTGCCACAAAACATGCCACCAGTACCATGAGCGCCATTGCCGCCAATACGATCAGGCATCCGGCTCCTATCATTTTCAGAATTGCCCACATGATTTCCATTTTGCTCTCCTCCTCTCATATATTCTGCCGCTTCCACGATCCTCTTCCTCATTTCTTCCATTTCTGCCGCCATGTTTACGGCCATTTCATGCGCCTGGCGGGCCATTTCCTTCAGCCCTTCGCCTGCTGCCCTCTGAGCCTCTCTCAGGCTCTCATGGAGTATCTCAGGCCAGTGCTCTGCCCACCATTTCTCATACTGCTCCGGGTTCATTCCATAAATTTTCTTAAACTGCTTTCTTCTCTGCCTCCTATTCAATAGCCGCCTCCCTTCCCGGATCCATGAAACGCTCCCTCTGCTCTCTGAGGAGCTTTTGCATTTTCTCCTCAAACCTATGGCCCAATACCTTGCAATCAGGAGAGGCGCTGAAGGAAATGGCCAGGCCTCCATGATCCGGATCTCCGGTGTCAAAATTGATTAAATACCCACAGCTCTCTTCATCATATTCCACAGTACCAGTGAGCCACCGCCTGCCATCCTCCCAATCCCGCACCCGTACCACATCACCCTCATAAATCTCCTTGCCTTCCATATCCTTCCGGCCAATTTGAAACATGATACAGCCGGGGCCCATTCGGATCATACCCTCCCATCTCATATCCTTCAGATCAATTCCGAACACTACCCCATCCCGGTTGAGCAGATAACGGAAAGTATTCTCTGTTACATTCTCCGGCATGAGCATTTTGCAATCCTGCCATATTCTGAATTTATGTTCCATATTACCTCCTGCTGCCAGGCCTCAGTTCTTCAGGCCATTCCCGGATCAGTTGCTCTCCCCACACTTCTGAGAGGCTATCTTTCATAAATACCGGCTTTTCCCATTCCCTGCACAGCTCCACTATATTCTCTATCCACTTTCTTTCCGGTATCACCTTCCCTTTCCGGTTCCCGGTTTCTGCTCCTATAATCACCCAATCAACAAAATTTGCTATTATCGTTTTAAGGTCATCTGTCAGAACATCCTCCAATATGGGCTCTATGCTCAAAAATGCTCCTGCCTCTTCTGTCATATCCGCTGTAATCATTGCCGCCTCTGCCTGCTTTTTGTCGGAAACGGTCAGCCCATACCACATATTTCCACCATGCAGCAGCCGCCCATTCATATCCAGTGAAATATATCTATCCGGGTTCTTTGTCAAAAACAAATAATTGTGTTGTGGGGCTCTCTCGCACTCTTCAAAAACTGCATCTATCCACGCATCCGGCACCCAATCCCCAAACAGATCGGCCATTGAACACACAAATATATTGCGGCCCCTCTTCTTTTCATAATCCCTCAGCCGTTGCTTATGTAATGTTGGTGTGAATTTTTCCGGGTATGGGTTAGCCGTTTTATATGCCACCTCCACACACAGCTCACCATTTCTGCCCTTTACTGTTTTTATGTCGGATCCGTCAATCCTCAGAAAATCTCCAAACCTTGCAGCCATCCTCCTTGCATAACAATATTTACATTCATGGTAACAACCTGTCACCGGGTTCCAGGTACTTTCTGCCCATTCTATCCTTGTTTTTTCCATTTCTGCCTCCTATCTGTAAAAATTGTGATTCCCTACTGTTTTTATGTACTTCAAATTTTCAGAGTGCCAGGTTTCCTCCCCGTTGTATATTGCTTCAAAATATAGGGCTCCCTCACTCTCATCCCATTCGTCAATGAGTACCATATTCAGGGCGGCCCAACACTCTGCATCCGGCTCCACCCGTTCAAACCGGCCATTTTCAACCGGTGTAAACTGTCCATCCTCAAAGATTACCCCCTCTATGGTGTCAGGGAAGGCGCTGCTCTCTTTTCTATTCAGCACCACCCTGATCACCATGGCTTTCCCTTCTATGCTCTCCCCCTCTGCCTCTGCCATTGCAATGCGGGCCAAAAGGTACTCATTGTAAGAATTGCCGGATCCTGATCGGGTTTCCTGAATAGGCTCCTGCTGTGCCCTCTCAGGCCCTGTGGCCTTATGAGGGAGCTCTCCGGCCTCCGTTTCCTGCTGAATCTCTTCCACTGGCACCTCCACCGGCTCCTCTGCCGCCATTATTTTGCATATTATGGCCGCCATTACCAGGATAGCCGCCAATATTACTGCTGCCCTCCTGGCTGCTCTCAGCCTCCTCTTTCGGATTCTCCGCTTTTTCTTCGCATATGCTACACGCAAAGAACGGCTCCCGGCTTCCCTTGATAAGATAGCCCTTGCATTTCCCGCTTGCGTCCTTCTCTGCCTTCCTGCACTCCTCTCCCAGGAGAGGATCCCCTGGTTTTGGATCGGGTAACTTCTCATTGCAAATCCCCTCCAATGCTTTCATTACTGCTGCCCCTTTCAAATTTTGTGAGCTCCATCTCCTGCTTCTCCTCGTTAAACCGGATGCTCAGGAAAGTTTTACATTGCAGGCAGCGCCCGGCCCCCTGATTGATCCCCATTTCCATGAATATGCTTTTGCAGATCCACAGCTCCCTCCCGCATTCCGGGCATATTCCTTTGTATCTCGGTCTTTTGTCCTGCTCCAATTTGTTCCTCCTTCTCAGCAATTCACTATTGCCTCAGCGGCGCTCCTGGCTGCCTCCTGAGTGTTCCACTTCAGCTCCGTGCCATTTCTCACTTGCATATCACCTATATAGGCATACCAATGGCACCCGCCCTCAAACCTCCTCACCCTTATATCTTCTCTTTTGAAGTCCGGGAAGATCAGCTCTTTCCTCCTGCAAAATTGCACATAATCCACTGAGAAGGTACTCCCTCCCACTGGATTTATATAAACTGCACCGCTTTCCCTTATGTCTTTGAGCTGCTTCATGCCGATCTCCATATTCAGGGCCCGGATCCCGTCTAAAAAGGTTCCTTCAATGTTTTGGGCCTGCATGATCGCCGCCTGCATGAGCATAAAATCCCGGTTTCCTTCCATACTGGCCTTGATCCGCTCTTCCAGGCTCATATTCTCCGGCCTTTTCCCGTCCTTGTGCATTCTTATTGCTCCCTCATACCTCTGCCCATCGGTTCTCTTGTGGTACTCCGTGAGGTGCTCAACATCCGTTATCTTCAGCCACCAACTTCCATCGTATACAAAAAGCCACTCCATTGAAAAACTCCTCCTAATCCTCAAATTCTATGGGCTCACTTCCACATATCTCCATTAGCTGCTCTTTCGTTGGCAGGCAGCCGCTCAGCATTTCTATTTCTAAAATCATGGTTTTCTGTATTGCCCGGTTTTCGTATTTGCATATTATTTCCTTTGCCGCATCTTCACTGATCAGCCGCATTGTGCGCCTCCTTTCTGAAAATTCGCTTACTTATCCCCTTATAACCCCACCGCCGCAATGGCGGCGGGATTGATATTGATTATTTTTTGATACTGAAGCAGACGGGCACCCGGAGAGCGTTGGAGCAACTGCCGCTGCCGGCATAGCCATTGCTGGCGACACCGCAGGCATGGGTAGAATGGCCCGCACACACAGACAGCAGCCACCAGGCGGCCCTCTCTCCATCCTGATCAAACTTCACTCGGTTCCTGGGATCCTTGAAGAGCTCAAACTGCTGCCCCTCCTCCACTTCAGAGGCCCAACTATCGCCAAATACTTCAAATTCAGACGGGAGCCACAGCTTCAGCATGAAGCGATCCTCTTTCCCTTCCACAATCTGAAGGCATTCCCGCTCACTGATCACCGCTCTCAGCTCTTCAGGAAGCGTGGCCCATACCACCTCATTCAGATACCGGCATAAATCAGATTCTTTGAAGCCTCCGGTGTTTCTCCCGCTCTCATTCCACACCACACGCTCAGGCAGGAGATCCTTGCTTACAAATTTCACCTCTTTCTCTGTTATGTCTGCCACCACATACACCATTTTCTGCCCGGTGAGCAGATTGTCAGAGATTTCATCCCCTACCTTTAAAGCGCCTGCTGCCACCAGTTCCTTCACCTGGGCCCAACTTGCATCCTCTGTTCTTTTCCTTGTGATTTCCATATGTTTCTTATCCTCCTTATATTTTCTCAGGCTGTTGGCCGCCTGCTGCCTTCTCCAATTCTTCCAGGGCCTTCTCTGCTTCCTTATCCTCTGCCCCTGCTGTTATCAGTGCAATATGGATTGCTCTCAGCTTCGCCTCTCCAATCCCTTTTATTTTCCGTATCTCTTCCAGTGCTATGGAGAGATTGAAGGAAGCCGCCCGCTGCCGTCCGTCCTCATATCCCGCTGCATATCCCCGCTCATAATATCCTGAGATATGCAGATCCATGGAATTGCGATCCATTTTCCGGATCCGATCATATTCTTTCCGGTTGATTTCAACCGCCTTCTTTCTCTTGGCCATCCCGCTCCTCCTATGCAAATTTTATTTGCTCTCCGCTACAATCGATCCTCATGTGAGGCACCCGCTCCCCTACTTTCAAATATCCACAGTTTGCTTCTACCAATTTCTGAGCCATAATGGGCACCACGCTATTACCGATTCTTGCCACCTGCTCCTTCACCGGATAACGCTTGAAATTTATATCTCGGTCAATGATATAATCAGGCGGGAAGCCCTGCATGATCTTCAGCTCCTCCGGCTTCAGCATTCTCAAAAAAATATCATTCAGGATGTACTTCTCACCATTCAGCTCCACAATAGCGCTCACCAGGCCGAAACGATCCTTTGTTGTGATTGTTCCCAATGGGCTGCTCAATGTCTGCCCGCACCCGGCCCCATAATATTTGATTAAAAATGCCGTTATCAGGCCAAAATGCCCCGGTGAGGTTGTGATCGTGTGAAGAGGCTCATTGCACCCCTGCCCGATCCCTGATTTATAGAATTTTGTTACAAATGCCGTTACCAGGCCATACCGGTTGCTTGTGTCAATGGTTTTTATTGGCTCTTTGAGCGTCTGCCCCCTTGCATCCCCTTCTTTCTGCTCTCCGTGGTATTGAATCAGAAAGGCATAGGCTTCACTGTTTTTCACCTCATAGGGATGCGGGTTATTCACCACATACTTCAGGAAGCCATTGGCGATCCGTTTCATTGTTGCCTCTGCAAGCGGTTTTTTCCGGTCAAATATGCTGTTTCCTAAATCCGACCAGTCAATATATTTTCCGCACTCCTCCCACGGCTTCAAGCCTCCTGCTGCCGCTTTGTCATGTGTTGGCTCCGGCCATATTATTTCCCGGCCATCTCTCCTGAAAATTGCATACCACCGCCGCCTGGTTGTAGGCGCTCCATAATCTGCCGCCACCAGTTCCCTGCTGTCAAACTCATACCCCAACCCCTTCATGGCATTTATAAATTTTTGGTAGTCCTCACCTTCCCGCTCCTTTATTGGGCGGCCATTGTCATCTAGTGGCCCCCACTTCTGAATCTCTTCCACGTTCTCCATGATAACCACATCCGGCCTGATCGCTTTTGCGTGTTTATATACTGCCCATGGCAGAATCCTCAGCCCTTTTTTGCGTGGTTGTGATCCCTTTGCCTTACTATGGCTTGTGCAATCCGGGCTTGCCCACATGAGAGAAACATGCCGGCCATTTACATACTTTTGCAGATTTACCTTGAAAATATCCTCTGTCAGGTGTGTGGTAGTCGGATGGTTTACGGTGTGCATCCGGATCGCCTCCGGATCGTGGTTTATTGCTATATCCACCGTTCTGCCCAATGCCATCTCAATTCCAACGCTTGCACCGCCACCGCCTGCAAAGGCATCAACTAACAGATCTCTCATTCTTCTCACCGTCCAATTTTCCAACTTCATTCCCCCAACAATCCCAACCTTCAGAATGCTTCCGGGCAAAAAGTTCTATGTAATTCAATTCATCACCCATAAGCTCCCGGATCTTATCCCGTACCACTTCCGGCTTCTGAGAGTGGGCCCTCACTGATTCCTCAATAATCTGGCTTACACTATTGCTCTTTCTGCTTGGCTTCCCTCTCACTCCGATAAAGCAAGCCTCTGTATTGCCTCTAGTCCACCGGCCCAGGCCAAAAAATTTCCCTTTTCCGCTCTTGTTTAACTTTATCCACTGGAAGCCTATGGTTTTATACTTAAATCCCCATGCCTCCATGAGCTCAATGCCTTCCTTCAGCATTGGATATGTGATCCACATGAAAATAACACAATCCTTTGCCGCCAACTCCTTCACCGGTAAATCCTTTATATCCTGAATTTTCATGGTGTCATAATGGAGAGCACATGCTCCATTGCATTTCTTATCCTGGTATCTCCACGGCGGATCCGCATAAATCACATCATACTTTTTCACCGGGGAGAAAATATCTATTTCAGCCATTCCTTCACTCTCCTCCTATCTGAGCCAGGTTTCCACAATCACCGGATCCTCACCCTCTGCCGGTTCAAGCCGTATTGTGAAGCCTGCTGCCTTTATATCTTTTCTTATCTCCTGAAGCGTTTCCCTCTTAATGAGCGTATTTGTGGGCAGATTCCTGGCCCCTTCCCACACCCTGGCCACATAGGCATCCGGGTAATCTTTGGGCTTTTTATACACCGCTATCAGTGGGAACCTCAGATCCTAAAAATCCACTTGCCTCATGCTCTCCATGAGCTTCTCCTGCTGCATCCTCTTCCTCCTCTAAATAGCTTTTTCCAAATTCCTGCATCCACTTCTCATGCCCATACTTTGCTTCAAAGGCTCTTTGTGCAATCTGCTTCAGCCTCCGATCCACCTCTGCATTATTGTGTGGAGCCTCCGGCCCGTTCTCATGGTGCCGCTCAGCGCACATGTAGCCCCACAGCCCATAGTGCTCTGCTTTCTTCCTGAAGGCACCGAACCGGCCATATATAAAATGGTGCTTATGCAGGCCGGTATGCTTCAGCTCTCCATAATATCCACGCTTCTCAGCTTCCTCCCTGCACAGATAGCACTCCCTGATCCGGGTGTCCTGAATGATACTTTTAGCCATTGAGCACCTCCCTGAGTTCCTTCACAATCTCCTGCTCCTCATATAGCGCCTGATCTTCTGAATAAATCACCGCCATATTTGCTATGGTTATGGGGATCCCCCACTCCCTGGCTTTCAGGATCTCTCCCTTCATTCCTTCAGAAATGTTTGTGAAAATCCTCAGCTCCATGCAATCCCTCAGGAGCTCCAACCCGATCCTCATGCCTGCTGCCCTTTGTGACTTCACATCATCGTTGAGCACTTGGGAATAAAACAAATGAGGGCAGATCGGGATCTTCCCCTCCTCGATCACCATCATGCAAAAGAATTTTGCAAGCTCCAAATTTGTGGCCTTCTCTCCCCTGCTGCCATATTGTGAGCACACATAAACCCTTTCCATGCTCTCCTCTTTTTCCAGTTCCCTGAGCTTCACCTCTGCCTCATGGGCGCTCATATTGTACTTTGGCCCTCTCAGCTTCAGGAGCTCCTCAGCCGCCTGCCCCATCTCTCTCATGTTTTTCTCTGTCAATTTCTTTCCTCCTTCCTACCAACACGGCCTAACCGTGTATGGATCCATAAAATCTAATTCTTCCGGATCGGCATAGGCAATTTGTACCCTGATACCGGCCCGCACACATTCCACTATTGAATGCACCTCTGTAATACTCCGGTAATTGTCAGCAATGGCATCCATCACCGCATCTGTTACTGCCTCCACCGCCTTCTCAACCTCTTCCCTGGTTCCCTTCACATTCTCCTGCATTGCCTTCCTGATTGTTTCTCTCATGGTTCTGTATTCTTCCAACTCTCCAACTCCTTCCTGAGGTCTGATTGCATTATGTTCTCATATTCGTGGTGATCGTCCTTCAGGGTGTAGGTGTGCCTCTTCCCCTTCTCGATCAGCATTTTCCACAGCTCAGCATTTTTCACCGGCTTCCCTTTTGCATTGATCCACCCGCTCTCCTGCCACTCCTTTGGCCACTCCTGCTGCATGGAGATCAAAATGTGGCTGCACTTGGTAAATACCAGGGCTCTGCATGGTTTTTTCAGAATGTGAAAAGCGTTTATCATGGCCATAAGGCTCCCCTGGGTTTCTGTACCCTCTTTCACATGCACAAAGCCCTGCCGGGTATCCAGGCGATCACCCCGTTTGCACTCCACCAACCACATGGCCACCCCATCCCTCCTGGCCGGGCCTCTCCATGTGCTCTCAATGAATATGCTCACCTCATGCATCCTCTGAATCACCTCCTGGATCAATCTTTTTCATTGTGTAATGTTGATATGGGAGCCCCGTCACCGGGTTTTCACCATTTACCACAGAATCCTTCACAATGTACCAACCTTTTTCCGGCTTCGGTTCCTTCCTCCACCTCCTGCTATGGATCACCTCTTTTTTGGGTTCAGGTATGATCAGATTTCTGCTCCTGGAATAAGAGCAGCCCTCCTCCTCTTCCTTGGTTTCTTTCTTCACTATGTACTCAGCAAGATCCTCAAACTCCCCATCCTCATACAGCGGATGGAAGCTCTTTGAGCCATATTGCCAAAACTTCAGCACCAGTTTTTTGGTATTCAAATTCTGATCCGCTATATCCTCAATGATCAGGTGGTGATGACAAGCTCCCTGCTTCCCTCTCTCCGTGACTGCTATCCACTTGAATGGGATCCCTGCCTTCTTAAATGCCTTCCTCATATCAGACAAGAATTTTCTCAGTTGCTTCTTTGCCTCTTTGAAAGATCCCGGCCTCAGCTCTTTCTTATAGCTCAGGATCAAATGCCAATCACCCTCATGGAAGTTGGCAAGGATGATCCTCTGCACTTTCTTCTCCCGGTTCCTTTGGTTCTGCCTTTCTATGTCCTCAGGTGTCCTCTTCTGTTTCGGCCCCCTCTTTACTCCTGGGGCCCCATAATTACCGGGATAGTATTTTTCAATCTGCTTCACCCATCCCAGGTCATATATTTTTTTCCAATACAAACCGTACATCACCCCCATCTTTAATATCTTGATCAAGTGTTTAACAAGGCAGAAATGCCTTGTTTTCAGCGCCTTCTCACTTGACTTGGATGCCCAAAAGTGATATACTGTTTTTAGGTTTTAGTATGTCCTCAGGGCATATATCAGGAGCAGATTTCTCAGATCCGCTCCTGATTTTTTATGTAAACCATTTTCACCCCATCGCCACCTTCCTGGCAGGCAAGGCCGGATCCGGATGGCGCTCCTTCTCCTGGTTCTCCACTCTTTTCCTGGCTGCCTGGATGCATGCTTTAGTGAAGCGCTCCTCATATCCTTCTGAGAGCGTGAGCTTCACTTTTATATCTTGTTTCATGCCCGTTTCCTCCTATCTGCTTTCTAACAATGGTGTAAAGCTCTTCTCCTGAAGGCCTCCCATCATTGCCCACATTCTCTCTAGCCGTTCCATTTCTTCCAGTGTTGGGAGCTTTGGCGGCTCTCCTGATTCTCTGAAAATCCTGTGCTTTTGTATGAATGCTTCAAAGAGGAGCTCCTGCTCTTCCTTCAGTAAATCCCGGTAAAACTCAAATTCGATCCGGATCTGTATCTCCTGGGCCTTTGTGCATTCCACAATGAGAATGCTTTTGGATCCCTTCCCATATCTGCGATAGTATTGCCCTTCTGTATCATTCCTGGCCCTATATACAATTTGAGAGAGCAGCCGCTTCTCAAACTCTCCCCGGTATTTGATTTCATACCGGCTCACCTGATCCTCTTCAAGCTCCAACCGATCCACTCCATACTTGGCCATGAGCTGCTTCAGCTTCCGCTCTGCTCCTTCCTTCTCCCCTCCCACCCCACGCTCTGCCAGGGCCTTCAGCTTTTGCAGGAGAGCCTTTTGCTTCTCATTCATTGGCCGCCCTCCTCAATCTGCTTCAGTGCCTTCATAAATGCCTTCAGGTACTCCTCTTCTTGGTTCCAGTTCATATTGATCACATCTTCAGCCAATACATTCAGAATAACCTTTGCCTGCTGCCGCCTCCGCTCTGCTCTTTGCCGTGGGCCGTTCTCCTCTGCCTCCAATGCTTCTATGGCTTCAAATTCTTCCTGCATCCTTGCTATGGCATTATCATCCAATGAATTGAGAAGAGCCACGGCCTCTCCATGCCTTCCTTCAGTGATAAGCTGCACCGCCTTCTCTTCCACCTCTGCCCGGTGATCCATTTCTTCCTGCATACGCTTGATCAGGCCTATTTTTTTATCAATTTTCCCCATTGTTTCATAAAATGGGATCTCATTCCCGCACACCGGACACCCGGCCCCCGGTTCCACTTTGTAGAGTTCCCACTGATCGCCCTTGTGCCCTTCTCCTTCCCGGCCTTCTCCGGCCCGTATCACCATCACATAACTTCCCTTAAAACTGCCATTGTGAGAGTGCGTGAGAAATTCTTCCACCTCTTCCCTGCTCAGCTTTCCCTCTTCTTTTTCCAGTACCAGGATGCTGTTATCGTGTGCATCCTGATCCCACATTGCCGCAATTCTGCCCGCCGCTTCCTTCTTTTTCATTCCCTCATACCTCCTCAATTCATTGCCTTTTCAAGAATTTTCTTCAGCTCTGCCCTCTTTGTAAAAAGCATTTTCTTGGCCGTTTCCGTGTCGATCTGTCCGTTTGTAAGTGCTACAATGCCATTGAGCAGCTCTTCCATGGCATGAAATTCCTCTTTATATGCCTTATCAAATACCGCCTCTAACTCTGCATTTTCCGGCTCAGCCTCATATGCTTCATCCGCTTTACTTGTAGCGGCTTCCAGTTCCTCAAACTTTTCCAGTTTCTTCAGCAATTCCTTCCCGCTTACCTTCTTTTCTCTCTCAAATCTGAAAAGAAAATCTTCTCCATCGTTCGTACAGCATCCGAAATAGTCATCCGTGCGGGTGAAATGGTATTCCACACCATAAAACTGCTTTACTGCCAACTTGAAGATCTCAAATTGTGCAAATAAGCGATCAATATCTTTCCTCAGCCTCTTGTATTTCTCCGGCTCCTGCCACTGGCTTGTATGGCTCTTCTCTTCAAGGTAAAAATCTATTGCTTTTACAGTTTCAACCATCTGCCCGCCAAACTCTGTTTTTACAAACTTTTCTTTTACTAATTTCATGGCTTATCCCTCCATTTTGTTTAAATAACTGCCTGCTTCGCTCTCGGATCCACTTCCTGCTCCTTCTCCTGCTTCCGTCCCATGTTCTGCCGGGCCAGGAGCAGCTTCACGCCGCTGTCAATCAGCAAAAGGCTTTCAGGATCCAATAACATAAGGTTTTGCACCGTTTTGTGAAAATCGCTTTGCTTTTTCATGTTGTTTCCTCCTTTTCGTGTTCTTTGTAAGAACATTATATTTCTTTAGAAGAACTTTGTCAACCATTATTTATTCTTTTAAAGAACTTTTTGTATTGCTTTTTGTTTTTTCATGTGGTATGCTATTCTCAGAAATGGAGGTGAACTGCATGACGCAAGGTGAACGTGTCAGAGAAGTCCGAAAATCTCTTGGCCTTACATTAGAAAAATTCGGAGAAAAAATAGGCATGAAAAAAAATTCCGTTAGCCAAATTGAGAACGGAAAAAACAATGTTACCGATGCAAATGTAAAAGCTATTTGCCGTGAATTTAATATCAGTGAGGAATGGCTCCGCACCGGCTCCGGCAATATGCGTATACCGGTAGAGGATGAGGCTGCTGCTGCCGTGTCGGATCTCGTTGAGAAAAGCAACCCCTTGTACGATGTTATTAAGGGGATCATGGTTGCATATCAAAAACTTGATGGCCCTTCCAGGGAAGTTATTGATCAATTCATTTTGGATGCCGTTTCTCAGAGAGGCCGCACACAAAAGGCTCCTGAGCCTGCTGCCCCCGATCTTTCCGATCTCTCCATTGATGAAAAAGTGGAGCTTTACCGGCAAGAATTAGAACGGGAGAAAAAAGTGGCGGGAGAATCGCAAGTATTACAAGAAAACGCTTAGAAAAATTATTACATAGAAATGAATGGGGATGATTGAATGGAAAATACAAAATACTGTAAGTTTTGCGGCCAAATTATAGATATAGATTGCGTGGTGTGCCCCAAATGTGGGAAACAAGTGGAAGTTCTGAGGGGATCTGATACTCCGATTGTGATCAATAACTCAGCAAACTCCTCTGCCTCCGCTGCTGCCACCGTTTCTGCGCCAATTCTCAGGAGAAAATTGCCTTGGTATCTCAGAACCATGTGGATCCTGATCTTCGGTCTTTTTACTGGCGGCCTTTATTGGATTATCGGCCCTATTATGAGGGTTTCCTGGAAGTCACATAATTAAAATGAAAAAGCCCCGGCTTTCACCAGGGCCCCATGAGATAATGCTCATGTATTCCGCAAAATATATTTTAGCA
>CAMWFQ010000013.1 GCA_947173495.1 uncultured Lachnospiraceae bacterium
AAAGGGGCGAAGCAAAAACTCCGGAACATCCCTAGTACTTCGACGGAAGACGGGGGGATGCGTAAAGAAAATTGCTGCTGTGTAGCATGTATCCCGCGCGCAGGCAGGGGATAGGAGCATTCCCCCGCTCGATTGCGCGGCCCGCAAGGAGAAGTTTGCCATAGAAGGTAGCATGCGTGCTGCGCGAAAGCAATGAGCAAGACGGCTGCGAAGCAGACATTCATGATGACTCCATAAGCTGACATGCAAAGCATCACAGCGTTTGACTGGGAATAGGCAATTTTTTTACCGAATTTTCTTGAAAATAATCGGTAGATAGCGTATAATAAAAACCTAATTAAATTATTTCACATGTATTCTATCTGGTAAACTCTGAAGATTCTTATGCGAGATTCATTCTGTGATTCATTCATTACCCAAATTTAAATCATTTTTTTATTATTAATCAGTGAAACGGTCTGCGAAATATATCAGTGCTTGAGAGGAAGACTATGTCTTTTTTGAAAGAAATTGATTTAATAAAAAATATTTTTTGACGGATTATAATCGGGAACTTTGATAACTGAATAGACTTTGCACCTTGGCTATGGTATACTTATTTTACTTCGCAATAGAAATACAGAAGGAGCGTGATAAAATGACATTGACAAATGAAGACTTAAAAGCGATTAGTATATGTATAGATGAAAGGCTGAACCCGATTAATGAACATCTGATTGAAATGGATGTCCGCCTGGATGGAATGGACAAGAGGTTTGACGGAATGGATGCCCGTCTGGACGGAATGGACAAAAGGTTTGACGGAATGGACAGGAGGTTTGACGGAATGGATGTCCGTCTGGACGGAATAGACAAGAGGTTTGACGGAATGGATGTCCGTCTGGATGGAATAGACAAGAGGTTTGACGGAATGGATGTCCGTCTGGACGGAATGGACAGGAGGTTTGACGGAATGGATGTCCGCCTGGACGGAATAGACAGGAGGTTTGACGGAATGGATGTTCGCCTGGACGGAATGGACAGGAGGTTTGACGGAATGGATGTCCGTCTGGACGGAATGGACAAAAGGTTTGACGGAATGGATGCCCGTCTGGACGGAATGGACAAGAGGTTTGATGGAATAGATGTCCGTCTGGACGGAATGGACAAAAGGTTTGACGGAATCGATAAGCGGTTTTCGGGAATTGACAATAGGCTTGACCTTATTGGGATTAAGCAGGAGCGCACTGCAAAGAAACTGGATGATCTGCAGCTTAATGTGAAAATTGCTGAAAAAAATATCAGCCACAAAATACATAAACTTAATGATGAAATGGAAACAGTTATTGAAATATTAAAACAAAGTGAACTGATACCGCAATAAGGCGGGATACAATAGGAAAGCAGCCAGGTGCAAAGTCTGTTGAGTGATCAAAGACTTTGCCTTTTTGTCGGACAGGATAAATATATTACAGCCAGTTGACAGTCAGAAGCAGAAGTGATATATTTATTAAGAAAGATGTAACAAATTTGTAATAATTCATAGGATAAATAGAAAGAATTACTGATAGATAAACCAAAGAAATGGAGGAGATCATGCAGAATAAAAATCTGAAAACAATCAGCCGAACGGTATTTTATGCAATGTCAGCAGCTCTCTTTTTTACAGGTGCGAGCATGGATATATCAGCAGCGGATACAAATGGACTTCCCTCGGCGGGGATAGATTTCTTTTTGTCATCTAATGCTACCAGTGTAAAGAGCCTTAAGGATGAGGCTGATTCAGATTCTAAGATAGAAATTGAAGAAAATGAGGAAGAAGCAGACCCTACAGCAGAACCGACCCAGGAGCCAACGCCAGAACCTAAGTTGGATGAAGAAAAGGTAATAGAAGAGACTGCTACTCCTGTTACGAATAAGAGCATGAATCAGGTGGAGAGGGAACTGGAAGCCAGAAGAGAGGAAAAGGGCTTCAGATCATTGGTTATTGCCAAGGTAAACGACTATGTAAATGTGAGAAGTATACCCAGTGAAGAAGGAGAGATCCTGGGAAAGCTGTATGATAAGTCAGTAGGGGAGTTTATATCTGAAGAGGATGGCTGGTACGAAATTACTTCCGGAAGTGTAACAGGCTATGTGAAAGCCGAATATTGCGTGACAGGTGATGATGCGGTATCTCTCGCCAAGGAAGTGGGGACCAGGATCGCTACAGTTAAGACAACAACGCTGAAGGTTCGTGAAGAGCCGGGAATGGATGCAGTGGTTCTGGGACTGATACCCATTGAGGATGAACTCCTTGTCACGGAAGAACTGGGAGACTGGGTGAAGGTAGATATCGAGGAAGGATTTGGCTATGTATCGGCTGACTATGTGACGCTTTCTACAGAGTTTGTGAAGGCAGAGTCTAAGGCAGAAGAGGAGGCCCGTCTTGCAAAGGAGGCAGAAGAGAGAAGGGCAGCCCAGGAGGCAGCTAGAAAGGCATCTTCCAGAAAATCTTCTTCTTCATCAGAAGCACCTGCGCCTGTGATTCCATCCGGTGGTGGAAGCGAATTGGGCGCGGCAGTGGCAAATTATGCATGTCAGTTTGTAGGAAATCCTTATGTATATGGAGGAACCAGTCTGACAAATGGTGCCGATTGTTCCGGATTTGTAATGAGTGTTTATAATAATTTCGGTGTCAGCCTGCCTCACTCGTCGGCGGCAGATAGAAATGTAGGTTCAGCAGTGGATGGGCTTTCCAATGCACAGCCGGGCGATATTGTATGTTACTCCGGACATGTGGGTATTTATATCGGAAACGGACAGATTGTTCATGCATCTACATCCAAAACCGGTATCATTATTTCCAATGCAGGATATCGTTCCGTACTTTCTGTAAGAAGAATTTTCTAATATAGAAAGAATTGACTTTAAATGCCGTGTCTCTACAGATACGGCATTTTTTTGGTGCACAGGGGTGTGTATGGAAAATTGCTGCTATGCAGCACACACCCCGCGCGACTTTCACCCGTTAGAACGCTCATTGGTCCGACGTACAGAAATCACATCTGAGGTTCAGAAATAAGGATAAGGCTGCCAGAAGAGATGAAGTCCAAAAGTTGTTGGAAGTATGAGGAGCGCATATGTAAAAAGCATGTCAGAAGGTAATGGAACAGACGAAAAATTTGTTTTATTGACAGAAAACTTATCTGGTGGAAAGTAATCAGCAAACCCTGAAACTTGTACAAGATATACAAATTTGAAACTAAGATATTCAAAAAAGGGGAGATTTCAATGGGGAAGATTTAAATGTTATCCACATAAAAAAGATAATAAAGCTTGTATTTTCAAGTTATACACGAATTTATCCACATTATCCACCGACGAAATAACGAAATTTTAAGGTGGATAAATGTTGTGGAAAGAACAGATGTTTTGTGAATTGTGATGAAAAGTAAAAATTTGAAATAGTTTGTCGAATAAGAGATTTGAGCAAATTGGGTCATATCAGGACTTTTAAAAAGTTTTGCAGAACGCTTGACAATAAATTTATATTGTACTACAATACATGGTGTTGCAGATGAAAGCAATGAATGTCAATGTGCGTTTAGCTCAGCTGGATAGAGCGTTTGGCTACGGACCAAAAGGTCGGGGGTTCGAATCCTCTAACGCACGCTGTTTGTGCATATATGCACGCTTGTTATGAATGGCGGAAACACTGGTAGATTCAGCGTTTCCGTTTTTTTATGCGCAGCCCCATGCAGAGGAAGTATGCCGCTAAAGCGGCGCATGGGGCGCGCGGCGAGCAGGGAGAAAAAAGCCTCCCCTACTCGATTGCGCAGGCCCGCACAGAGGAATATGCCGCTAAAGCGGAGTGCGGGCCGTGCGGCCCCGCACGTGAGCAGGGAGAAAATCTGCCCTGTTTTTAACAGAACTGCCTGCCTGATTAGCTGATTCAGTCTGTCCGGCCAATCAGGCTGCTGATCAGATCAGGGACAGTGGTCAGTTCCCTGATCTTGCCGACATTTGCACCGCAGAAAATGAGACCCTGATCCAGATTCCCTTTGACGGCATTGACCAGCGCCTGTGTAATACAATAGGGAATTTCCTTTGGATTACATTTTCTGATACAGTGGCAGCAGTGCTTAATTGGAATTGGGGCCTGCTCCATTTTCTGAATGAAAGCATTTCTGATGGCCCGGCCCGGCATACCAACCGGGCTTTTAATGATGACAACATCCTCCTCGGATGCATCAATATAAGCCTGCTTATAAGCCGGGGAAGCATCGCATTCTCTGGTGGCAACAAAACAGGTAGCGATCTGTACGCCATCGGCGCCAAGTGAAAGGATATGTTCAATATCGGACGGACCGGAAATGCCGCCGCCCACGACGACAGGGACAGATACGCCGTATTTGTCTTCATAAAGTTTCTTTTCTTCCAGGATCGCCTGAATTTCTCTGTCGAAATCAAGAGCCTGAATATTTTTCAGCTGTTCAGGAGTAAAGCCCAGATGCCCGCCGGCCAGAGGACCCTCTATCACCAGCAGGTCGGCTGTGCGCTTATACTTTTTATCCCACATGCGAAGAATCAGGGAAGCGGCTTTTCTGGAAGAAACAATAGGAGCAATGGCAGTATCTGTCCCACTTACAAGTGCCGGAAGATCGGTGGGAAGACCGGCTCCGCACACGACCAGGTCCGCGCCTGCGCGGGCAGCAGCCTGTACATGGTCGGCATAATGCTGAAGAGCGGTCATGACATTGACGCCTACAAGGCCTCCTGCAGCCTGTTGTTTTGCGAGCTTCACATGTTTTTCAATAGCGCGGATATTACAACCCTGAACGTCCGCTTCAAAATCCGGCTCATCATATCCGATCTGGGCGGAAGAAATCATTCCCACACCTCCTGCCCTGGCAACTGCGCCGGCCAGACCGGAGCGGCTTACGCCAACCCCCATACCGCCCTGGATAATGGGAATGCGGGCGTACTTTTTTCCTACTTTTAATGCCTGTAATTTCATAACGGAACTCCTCTTCTGATAAGTCTTTTGTTGTTTTTCATAAACCTGGAAATGATTATAAAGTATCAAAGAGATAATGTCAATGAAATGAGGTTATAATTATAATAATATATAGTTTTGATAACTATATTGCGGCGAGAGCTGCCATCGATTATACTGAAACTGTCGAACTGTCGAACTGTCGAACTGTCGAACAGGAGGGTGGGAGGCTTTTTATGCGCAGGCCCGCATAAGGAAATCTGCCGGGCAATAAGACGGACGGCTGCGAAGCAGATATTAGAGAGTCCATTTGGAAGGAGTACGATATGCAGATAAAATTTTATGAACAGGCCGAAGAGAGTTTACTGAAATTTGCTGTGATTATTTCCAGATCAGGCGGGAAGTGGGTCTTTTGTAAGCACAGAGAAAGGGACAGCTGGGAATGCCCCGGAGGACACAGGGAGGAAGGGGAAACGATTCTGCAGACAGCACAAAGAGAGCTGATGGAGGAGACAGGCGCCCTTGTATTTGATCTGAAGCCTGTATGTGTATATTCTGTTACAGGAAAGACCAGAGTGAACGAAACAGGAGAGGAGTCATATGGAAAGCTTTTTTATGCCGACATTAAAAGCTTTGAGAAAGAACTGCACAGTGAAATAGAAAAGATCGGGTTTTTTGATGAATTTCCTGAAAAATGGACCTACCCTCAGATACAGCCCTTTTTGCTTGCGGAGGTTCGGAGAAGACTGGGAGAGATCTGAAAGACATGGGAGGATTCTTAAAAAGAGAATTGGCAGCCGCGAAAATCCGGTATTCCAAGATCCTGCATCCAGAACGAAATCCGGAAACAAAAGGATCCGGCGGCTTTCAGATGCAAAGCTGCCGGATGATGCGTATAAATTCATGTACGGGTTTGGATCTGCTCTATATGCGTCTTCTTCCTCTTCCGGAGGAACGGGAGGGCTTTTTTCTGCCGTTTCCAGCCGTTTCCAGCTTTTCTGACTGAGGTTTATGCGCCTCCTCCGGTACTTTGGCACGATACAGGAGCAGTGCTGTGAGGGACAGCATAATGCCCAGCGAAAGAACGGCCAGAGGGATGCTGCCTTTCCCAGAGGTTCCGGCACGGGAGGAGGTATCGTAGCCGATTATGGTAAAAGCAGCTGAAAAAGGATATAGATCCCGGAGAAGCCCATCCTTGAAAAACAGGACACTGTACCCGGTGAGAAAGGCCACCACCGAACCGCCCATAAACAGTGAGGCACTTCGACTGCAGAAAATAATGATGGGCAGGACCACGATATAGATGCAGAGGGCGAGCCCGGTCATCTGCAGCATCCCTTTCAGCAGGATAAAGGGGGTTATCCCCGGAAGAGAAGCGCATACAGCCACCACCGCCGTCACGGCAACATTGTAGACGCTCAGAAGAACGGCCAGAAGCCCTATGGCGGCGGTTTTGCCCGCCAGAAGCTTTCGGAAGGAAACCGGAACGGTCAGGATATTTTTCAGGGTATCGTCAGTGTATTCCCGGCTGATCAGATAGCCTCCGATCAGAGTAAGGGTAACCGGCATAAAGATCTGCGTATTTCCCCAGATGGTATCGTCAAGGAGCGCTGCAAAGTCAAAATTGGGGTTTTTAGCGGAGTCGATTACCATCATCTGTGAAAAAAACTGGAGCAGCGGCGAGCACAGCATTGCCAGCATGCCGATCAGCAGGATCTGGTAACGTCTTATTTTCATGAATTCTGTTTTTATGATTGCTGACATCATTAATCTGCCTCCTTATATGGTTTGTTTCTGATAAACTCTCATGAGCAGTGCGGTACAGACCATGCCTTCCGTAAGAAGTATGGCAAAAACCACAGGCGTCGGCACAAAGTAAGGGCTTAACTCCTCATAAAAATTCTGAAGAGCCACTTTGCCCTCACCCACACTGTGGAACTGATACAGCCATCGAAAGATCATGGGGACCGGAAGAGCAGTGGCGATATTGAGCCCTAAAGGCACACGCAGGACGGTATCGCTGATATGGAGGATATAGCCCATCACCGTGTAGGCAAAGGCAATGACAACGGAAATAATATAAGATCTGTTGCACCAGACCACCAGAAGAATACAAGGTGTTGCCGCCGCCCACAAAAGAATCCCATCGCAGAAGACCAGATAAAGCTGCAGTCCAAGTCTGGCTGCAGGAATACCTGAAAGGAAAGAGAGAAAAACCGCAGTTCCAAATCCGGCCAGCTCATATGCGATATCAAAAAGCAGAAGAACCAGGAGCTTTGCGGCTGCCAGACGGCTTTTGGAGACAGGGATACACATCAGATTCTTCAGGGTATCATGATCATGCTCCTCGAAAAAGAGATTGGCGGCGGTCACGACGGTAAGAGGAATCAGAAGCAGAAATCCGTTTTCCTCTGTCACAACGCTGATCAGATCATCAAAATCTTCATTCTTTAACAGGAAGGAATAAAGAAGCGGCATAATAAAGGTGGTGAGGAAGGCAATCGAAAAAAGTTTTTTCCGTTTCAATTTTCGAAATTCGCATAAGATCAGTTTAAGCAATTCCCTCACCCCCCGTTACCCGTTTGAAGTAATCTTCCAGGCTCTCTTCGCAGGTATGGGCTTCCGATACTTCCAGCCCGCTTTCCACGAAGGCGGTGACGATTCTGCCTGTGGGCAGCTCCATATTATGGAGCCTCAGATTATGGTCATCCTGTATGGAAAAAGCAGTTTCGTGGAAATCACACTCCAGAATTCTGGCCGCCTGGGCCGTATCTGAAAGAATGAAATGAATGTGACGGTGGCTTTTCTGTTCCAGCTGCAAAAGGCTCTCCTCCTCCAGCAGAACGCCATGATCAATGATCCCGATATCATCAGCCAGCAGAGAAATTTCCGAAAGAATGTGGCTGGAGATCAGGATCGTTTTTCCGCTTTCATCGCAGAGCTGCCGGATAAAGGTACGTACCTCTGCGATTCCGATAGGATCCAGTCCGTTGATGGGTTCATCCAGAATCAAAAGTTCCGGATCGTGCATAACTGCCAGTGCGATGGCCAGCCGCTGCTTCATACCCAGAGAATACTGAGAAAACAGCTTTTTGTCCCCATAGGGAAGGGATACCAGTTCCAGTGCATCCCGGATGGCATTGCGGCCCGGAACACCCCGCAGGGTGGCAAAAATACGCAGGTTTTCCGTGCCTGTTAAGTTGGGATAAAAGCCCGGGGACTCGATCAGGGATCCGATACGGGGCAAGAGCTTTTTTTCGTTGCCGTGCAGAGGCTTTCCCCAGATCCGGATGTCGCCGGATGTGGGAGCCGTCAGCCCCAGAAGCATTTTCATGGTGGTGGTTTTTCCGGCTCCGTTTCTGCCCAACAGGCCATAGATCCGTCCTTTCTGTACATGGATATTCAGCCCGGCGACACTTTTCTGGGAACCATACTTTTTGGTCAGATTTTTCGTTTCAATGATATAGGGACTCATATTTAAACCTCCTTTTGTATGGTATCTTATCACGCCCATCTTGCAGAAACCTTGCCGGAACCTTGCAAAAACCTTGCATTTACTCCAGAGGAAAAAACAGGGTAAAGACCGTGCCTTTTTGCGGAGTACTTTCAGCGGTTATTCTGCCGTTCATTTTTTCTGTCAACTGATGAGCAATGGATAATCCCAGACCGCTGCCTTTCCCGGAACGACCCTTGTCACATTTGTAGAGACGCTCGAAAATATGCTTCAGATCTTCCTTTTCAATTCCGACCCCGTTGTCAGCCAGAAGAAGCTTCAGATAATGCTGCTGGGAGGATAAGGTAAGGGTGATCCTGTCGGCATGGCTGTGGGCGACGATATTTTGTATGAGGTTATTCAGGATCCGCATGTAGCTGTCCGGATCCAGCATTGCCCGGAGAGGCTTTTGAGGAATCTCAATTTCATAGGCGATCTGTGTTTCCTCTAATATGGGAATCCAGCCGATCAGGATGTTTCTGGTCAGCTCCCCGGCTTCAACGGTATGAATATTCAGGGTAAACTCATTGGAGTTCAATTTGAACCAGTCAAAAAGGATATCGATGTATTCTTTCAGATCGTGGGCTTTTCTGCGGGAGATTTCCATATAATTGTCACGGTCTTCTCCGGTTACGGCCCTTCTGTGCACGGCATCCAGATACCCGATCAGGGTGGTGAGAGGGGTACGCACGTCGTGGGAAAGGCTTGTCATCAGCTGTCGATTGGTCTCCTCCATGCGGCGGCAGCCGGCCAGCTTTTTTTCATAGGAGATTACAATATCGTTGATCTGATAGGCAAGAGGAGCGGTAAGCTCGCCGCAGGCGGACAAAATGCGCCGGTTCCCGTTTCCGCTCCGGACATCGGCCAGAGCCTCGCACATGTCGGCCAGCTGCTTTTTAACATGCCGGATTAAAAGAAGAGAAGTGATGAGAAAAGCCGCCGAGAGAGCCAGCGGCAGGATCAGGAACAGTTTCGGATACAATGTTTACACCTCCCTGTTAAAACGATAGCCGATGCCCTTGACTGTCTGGATATATCTGGGATTGCCGGGATCGGTCTCAAGTTTTTTGCGCAGCCGGCTGATAATGGCCATAATGTTGCTGTCATCATAGAAATATTCCTCCCCCCAGACAGCTTCATAGATCTGCTGCTTGGTCAGAATTCTCCCCTGATTCTCGGCGCAGTACAAAAGCAGATCAAATTCCTTGGGAGGAAGCGCAAAGGTTTCCTCTCCGGCAGTGACCAGGCGGCTGCCGGGATCGATGGTAAGGCCATCAAAGGAGAGAGCCTTCGTCCGGCCCTCCTGCCGGTTAAAGCGGGTATAGCGCCTGATCAGAGAAAGGATACGGGCGATCAGCTCATCCATATCAAAGGGCTTGGTCAGGTAATCATCCGCCCCGGCCCGAAGACCGCGGACTTTTGAGATGCTGTCGTCTTTGGAGGTGAACATCAGAACAGGCAGACTGCTTTCCGCCCGGATCTGCTCCAGGGTCTCGAAGCCATCCATACCGGGCATCATCACGTCCAGTATGACAAGCTGGTATTCGTTTGCCCTTAATTTGTTCAGACCGTCGCTGCCGCGGCAGCAGCAGTCCGCATCAATATTTTCCGTCAGGATGCTCTGACGGATCAAAGCGCACAATTCTTTGTCGTCGTCTATGATCAGAATCTTATTCATGGAAATATCCTTTCTGTATTCGTGGTATAAGCACTGCAAACGGAATATTTATCTGCCGCTTATGATAAGAGTAGTGTGGGAGCTCCCTTTTTGGAAAAATACGGATGAAAAGCAAAAAATAACCGCATTTCCCCGGTTAAAAGGGACTGCGGCATCTGGATTCCTGCGGGAGAAATTAATCTGAATTTTACCCACACTTCAGTATTCAGTATATAATAAAAATAAATACAAGTCTATACTTTTTTTGAAAAATGTTTTAAATTAAACAGGTCAGAGATTACTATTCATAGATTGGACAGAGTGTAGCCCGGACAGGTGTAAATTTCTGCGTCGTCCCGCTTTCGCTCGATAAAAAGCGTAGCAGTGCTAAACTCGAAAATACCTCGTTAAGCACTGACGCTTTTTAACGGACTCCTTCCGAAAATTACACCTGTCCGGGTTGCAGTTTTGGCAAGCCGATGAAAAGTAACAGATCAAGTTACAGCGGAAAGTTGAAAGAAAGGAGATGGGACATGACAGAGCGGGAAGAAAGGCTGGCGGAAGCCCCCCAGAGGGAAACTTCCTTCCGGGAAGAGGAGGAGCATCTGAAAAGGACGCTGGAGGTGGTTCACAGAAATGTGGAGGCTTACGGCAGAGAAGTGAGTAAAATGAAAGCGGATATCGATGAGATGCTGGAGCATTATCATGATAATGACATGGAAGTTCTCACGATCCTGAATAATACCATCACGCTGCATGATCATATGAAGCGGGCGCTGGCCAGAAACGAAAAGGCCAGAAGCAAGCCCTATTTTGGCCGGATCGTATTCTGGGACAAAGCCTTTGGGAAAGAGGAATCCATCTATATCGGCAAAGGGGGAATTGCGGAGGATACCACCCATCAGATCGTGACGGACTGGCGGGCGCCGGTGGCAAATGCTTATTATGAGAGTTCGCTGGGAGAATGCAGTTATCCCTCGCCGGAGGGAGGGTTCATTGAGATCGACCTGAGACTGAAGAGGACCTATGAAATCGAGGAGGGGAAGCTCTGTGATTTTTATGATACGGAGGTAATCGCCAACGATGATCTGCTGACCAGATATCTGGCGAAGAATAAGCAGGCAGTGCTGGGAGAGATCATAGCAACCATTCAGAAGGAACAGAATGACATTATCAGAAAGTCCCCCTATCACAATATCATCGTGCAGGGCGTGGCCGGATCGGGTAAGACGACGGTTGCCATGCACCGGATCTCCTTTATTCTGTATAATTATCAGGAACGGTTTAAACCCGAGGACTTTTATATTGTGGGCAGTAACCGTATTCTGCTGAACTATATCACAGGCGTGCTTCCGGATCTGGATGTATACGGTGTCAGACAGATGACCATGGAGCAGCTTTTCGTGCGGCTTCTGTATGAGGACTGGGATGACAAAAGGTACAGGATCCGGGAAGCAGGACAAATGAGCTCCGGTGAAAGTGTCAAGGGAACGCTCAGATGGTTCCGTGATCTGGAACGTTACTGCAACATTCTGGAATGGAGGACAATCTCCAGAGAATCAATCTATCTGGACCGAAGGCAGTTTGTAGAAGGAATACAGGATGGCAAAGCGGGTGTCTTTGACCAGAGAGGGCAGAGAGAGGCGGGACCGAAGGACCTGGTCTGCCTGCTTTCCCAGGAGGCGATAGAGGATTATATCCGCCAGAATCCGGCGGTTTCCATACAAAGTAAGATTAATATGCTTAATGAGCGGCTGCTGGTTAAAATGAAGGATGAATTTCTGGGAAAAAATGTGTCTTACACAGAAAGCGAGAGAAAGGCCATTCTGAAAGCTTATCGGGGAGGCTTCGGAAGCAGAATATGGAAGAAGTCCATTTTTGAGATGTATCGGGATTTCCTTGAAAAACAGAATCGAAGGATGCATGACGACGGAATTTCAGAAGAAAAAGGATCCGCAGATAAAATCCCGGAGCATAAAGGATACGGGACGAAGATCCCCATGACAGAATTTGACGTGTATGATCTGGCAGCTCTTGCTTATCTTTATAAGCGGGTAAAAGAAACAGAAGTGATCAGCGAGGCGCATCATGTGGTCATTGACGAGGCCCAGGATTTTGGTATGATGGCGTACAGCGTACTGAAATTCTGTATCAAAGACTGTACTTATACCATTATGGGGGATGTTTCCCAGAACATCCATTTCGGCTATGGCTTAAATGACTGGGAGGAGCTGAAGGAGCTGATCCTGTCGGGGGAGAGGGACAGCTTTGGAGTACTGAAAAAGAGTTATCGGAATACAGTGGAAATCTCTGAGTTTGCCACCCATATTCTGCATCATGGCCGGTTTTCGGTTTATCCGGTAGAGCCGATCATCCGTCATGGGGATCCGGTGCGCCTCCTGGAGATTCCGGGAAGAGAGGCATTGCTGCAAAAAGCGGCCGGGATATGCAGAAGCTGGCAGGAAAAAGGGCTGGAGACCATTGCAGTGGTCTGCCGGGGGAGGAAAGATGCGGAAACAGCGGCAAAGGAGCTGGGCAGATATATGGAGGTGATGGAGAGCGATCTGGAGAAAGCGGTTTTTGGGAACGGGATTATGGTACTTCCCGTGGAATACACCAAGGGGCTGGAATTCGATGCGGTTCTGATCCTGGATCCCACAAGGGAGGAATATCCTGTGGATGACGGACATGCAAAGCTTCTGTATGTGGCGGCAACCCGGGCGCTTCATGAATTGTGCGTGCTGCATGAGGGGAACCTGACAGGGTTGATTGCAGATCCTCTACCCGAAGAAAAGGGAGAAAGCAGCCGGGTGTCTGGAGAAGAGGAGCCTGCAGAGCTGTTGCCGCCGAAGAAGGCAGTGGCAGAGCAGCCGAAGCAGCCGTCACAGAAGGAGGCGGTGGCAGAGCAGTCGAAGCAGCCGCTGCAGAAGAAGGCGGTGACAGAGCAGCCGAAGCAGCCGTCACAGAAGAAGGCGGTGGCAGAGCAGCCGAAGCAGCCGTCACAGAAGAAGGCAGTGGCAGAGCAGCCGAAGCAGCTACTGCAGGAGAAGACAGCGGCAGAATGGCGGCAGCCGAAAGTCCGGCAGCAGATGCGGGAAGAAGACGTGCAGGAAGGGAAGGACATCATAGAGCCACGGGCCTCCGTCCCTGCCGGAAGGAAAAAGATATCCCTCCTTCAGGTACAGAATAAGAAGAAAGAGGAACAGGATCCGGGGAGCGATAAAATCAGTTACGGTTATCTCACGGACAGGTGCCGGAACATTGGTGACAACAGCCTGAAAAAGACAAAACCGCCGGCAAAACCGGTCAGAGAAAATCCTGGATTTGCCTTCGGGGATATGCCGGCAACGGAAACGCTCCGCCCTGCCGGGCATGGAAAAATCGATCTGTCTGTGCGCTGGGTAATGCGGGAGCCAGATGGACTGTATCTGCAGAGCCGGTATGGCGTACTTCGCCTGAGCCCTGTAAGCAGCAATATCATCAGGGTTACGTTTGCAAAGGAGCAGGAAGCTCTGGCAGAGGTTCATCCCCGGATTGCACTCCGGGGGACGGAAAGAATGTGGATGTACAGGGAAAGCGGAGGAAATCCCGAGCTGACTACAGATGACCTCTGTCTGCAGGCAGACCGTGCAAGCGGCGCCCTCCGCTATATGACCAGAGATAAAAAACTGCTTCTTTCGGAGCGGGGAAAAGAAAGCCGCCAGCTGGAAGCCGGTCAGGGAAAGGGAGGAAAAGCATGGGTATTTTTTGACTGGCAGAAGGGTGAAAAGCTTTACGGAATGGGGATCCGGGAAACCGGCGGACTGCCGCTTCGCGGGTCGGCACGGTATATTTCTCATGGAAGCGGTGAAAAGGATCTGCCCTTTCTTATTTCCGACAGAGGTTATGGAATTCTCGTGGCAACAGAAGACGAGGCTGTCTGCTGTGATATTCCGGCCTACGGATCCTATCTTATGACACAGGGACAGCCCCGGATCGATTATTACTTCATTTCGGGAAAGAGGCAGGGCGATATCATGGAAGCATATGCACGGCTGTGTATATGCGCCGATGTACAGTCCCCGGAGGGATGATGAAAGTCAAAGCCCCCGCAGCAAGCTGTGGAGGCTTTGCCATCGCGGTAGTCGCCATATAACAGAAAGCAGACTTTCTGTTGTCATGAATGGACATGCAGGCATGTCCGTTTGGCTCGTTGTGCGCGGGAAAAAAGTTCGATATGCAGAAAGAAGGGACAACATGAATATTGTAATAAGAGAAATTAAAAGTAAAGATTATAAGTTTGTAGCAATACTCTGGCGTGATGTGATTGGAGCTTTGTCGGTAACTGATAAAATGGTAACTGAAACTTGTGAAAAAATGAAAGACGATAACCGTTATGAAACATATGTTGCTGATGTGGACGGCAAGATTGTCGGATTTGTTACAACTGTTGAAACTTTAGCGATGGATCAGGCAAATGGATACATTAAGGTAAATGGGCTTGCTGTTTTGCCTGAGTTTCAGCACCATGGTATCGGAAAAATGTTGATGGAACGTGTTGAGAAACTGGCACATGAGCGAAAAATTTCGCTGATTGGCCTTGCATCAGGTGTTCAACGGAGGGGCGCGCATGAATTTTATGAACATTTAGGCTATCAAAAATTATCGTTCTGGTTTCGCAAAGGAATGCAGTAAGAACACATTTCCGGAAAAGGAATAAATTGTAGAAAATAATCTGAAAATCGGATGCTCGTTTCATCTGAAGAACAACAGAATTGACAGATTCCTGTTTCGTTTTTCTAAAAAGGTTTTTACGCTTTCGATCTGATTCCCTTCCTGTTCGTAGAAAAATCTCCCAATCATTACAGCAGTGTTTATTGTCATTTCTTATTCCATGTATTATAATGTGAATGACCGCGGATTGTGGAGAATGCTGTCGGCAGAGGACGGAAATCGCGGCAGACTAATACAGAGGGGGAAAGAGTCATGCCTGTTATGAATGTAATCAAGAATGACGCTTATGGCAATATGCTGTGCGCCAAGATTCCCTGCGAGGATTTTAACATCGGATCGCAGCTGATTGTGGCAGAGTATGAAGAAGCGTTATTTGTGAAGGACGGTGTCATAGAGGAAATCTTCGGGCCGGGGAAATATACCCTGACCACAGAGAATTATCCGTTTCTGACAAAGCTGGTGTCAAAGCTCCTGACAGGCGGAGTGAGTGCATACAGCTGCAAGGTATATTATATCAACAAGTCTCACCATCTGGAGCTGAAATGGGGGACACCCATGCCCATCCGGTGTATTGATCCGGTATGGGGAATAGAGGCGCATGTCCAGGGACGCGGAGCCTATTCGGTGGTGGTAAAGGATGGAAAGAAATTCTTCATTAAAATGGTGGGCGCCAATGAGGCGGCTGCGGAATCAGATATTATCAAGCAGTTTAAGACAGCCTTTCTTCAGAATATCACAGACCAGCTTTTTGAATACCTGAACGGGGCGGAGTCGGAGATCATCGTCACCTGCAACCGCAAGAATGCGCTGGCAAAGACGCTGGCTCCTATCCTGAACGATGTGCTGGATGAATATGGGCTGGAGCTGGTTAACTTCTATATTGAGAATCTGGAGATCCCGGAGCATGACGATTCCATGAAACGGATCCGTGAGATGCGTATCCAGCGGCAGGAGCGGCAGTTTGCCCGTGAGCAGAGCATGGCTGATCAGAGAGTGGAATTCGGGATGCGGCAGGAGGGCGCAGTGGCTGACCGGTTTGTGTCAGGACAGAAGGCACAGTCCGATTATGAGCGGATGAAGATCCGGGATCAGGACGGAAACAACGGCTGGGCAAGGCAGGAAGCCGCCGAAATTATGAAAACTATGGCCAATAATCCGGATGGAAGCAGCAACCTTATGGCGGAGATCGGTATGGGCCTTGGAATGGGACGTGCCATCGGGAACGCGGCGGAGGATATGTTTGCCAATCTGAACGCGCCGGGGGGAGCGGGAAATCAAAAGACGCTGATCTGTCCCGCCTGCAATGCTGTCAATCCGGAGGGTACTAAATTCTGCGGAAACTGTGGGGAACCGCTGGCCAGGAAGGTCAATACCTGTACCAACTGCGGGGCGGAAGTCCCGGCAGGGATGAAGTTTTGCGGAAACTGCGGAACACCTGTAGCGCCTGTGATCAGGCATTGTACCAACTGTGGGGCGGAGATTCCGGCGGGAATGAAGTTCTGTGGAAACTGTGGAACGAAGGCAGAGTAGGAGGGAAGATGAGCAGAAAAATGATAAAACTGGCGGGAGCCGTCCTATTCCTGATTGTACTCAATGTGGGATTGTTTTCCATGGCGGCCATAAAGCTGGCATCCTTCTGGATCAGCTGGATTTTTATGCATATAGCCTTTGTTATTTTTGTATGTATTTTTGTTTTCAGTGTTCCGGAGCAGAGAAAGTTGAAGTTTGCTTACTCCGAGACGGCAGTTGCCGCCTATTACTTTATCATAGAGATGGCGGCAGGCTTTGTCCTGATGGGTTCTTTCGCCTTTTTCCCGATGGTATCCTTTGTAATACAGACGGCGCTTCTGGCGGTCTTCCTCGTTGTTTTCTTTACACTGAAGAAAACAAACCGGAGCATCGATCTCAGGGAGGATGCGGCGAAGGCGGATTTGCGTCAGTTTCAGATGATTCTGGAAGCAATGAGGGATGTACAGAGCCGGGTGGCTTACGATGCGCCGTATAAGAAGGCCATTCAGCATGCCTGTGATGCTGTCAGCGGATCGCAGGTAAGATCTTCGGAAAATGTATATGAAATCGAAAAGGAGATCTGGGACCTGGCCGGGCAGCTGGGGCAGGAGGTAGATGCAGGAAATGAGGAGCGCATTTATACGGTCTGCAAAAAGATAGAAAGCCGGACAGCCGAGAGGACAAGACGCCTTCGTCTGGAGCAGTAAAAGGAATAGAATCAACTTATCAACTATAGTTACATATACTTTAAGGAGGAACTGTCATGAATCATACATATCCCTGGTATTTAACCTGGCCTGTGATTATCGTCGCTTTCATTTTTTTCTGGCCCGCGGGGCTTGTACTGATCTATCTGAGGACGCAAAGCGGAAAAAATGGCGCTTTTGCGGCCGCTTCCAATAAAAAGGTCTATATCGTTCTTGGGATAGTCCTGCTTCTCTTTGGCCTGACGAGATTTAAGCATTCCGTTCCCATGGCGCTGTTTATGATTGTCGGCGGGTGTGCGCTGATTTATTTTGCCAATACCATAGCAAAGAAAGCGGACCGCAATAAGAGCTATATCGACCTTCTTGTGAATCAGGGAGAGACCAGCATTGATAAGGTCGCCAATAAGCTGAATGTAAAATATGATGTTGCGCTGAAGGAACTACAGACCATGAAGTCCCTTGGCATTTTAAAGGGAGCGGTCATCGATGAGCAGACACGCAGCATTTCCATGTCAACGGTGCAGAATACGGCAGGAGAAATTTCCAATATGGTAAATTCCGTTACTGGTGCGATTCTTGGAAATGCCTCCACTGATGAGGCCTCCGGCACAGCCCAGGCAGCAGAAAGCCCATGTCCGGGATGCGGCGCAAAATATGCAGGCGCGAAAGGTACTACCATCACATGCAGCTATTGTGATACGACATTTGTATTAAAGTAAAATAACTTGTGATTTTAGAACAGAAGCCGTTTTATGCGGCTGAGAGAGGGAAAAGAATGGATATTTTGAATAAGGCAAAGGAGTCCTTTGCAGCGGCGGGAAAGGGCTTTACACAGAAAGCCAGCGATGTCTCAGGACTGGCGAAAGTGACTATGAAGATTAAAGAGGAAGAAAAGCAGCTGGAGCAGTCCCTGCGCGAACTGGGAGAGCTTTTGTTCAATCAGTACAATGCGGAAGCGGTTCAGCTCTTCCCTGAACAGACGGAAAGCATCAGGCAGCTGTATGCCGCTGTTAAGGCAGACAAAGAAGAGATGGCATATCTGAAAGGGAATAAGATATGCCCTAACTGCGGCGAGGAGCTGGACAAAGACGTGCAGCGCTGCACCAGCTGCGGGATGAATGTGGAAAATGTGGTAAGACCCGGCACAGTCCCGGCCTTCTGTCAGAACTGTGGCAGCCAGCTGACGCCGGGCGCTAAGTTTTGTCCCAACTGTGGAGCTAAGCTATCGTAACTATTCAGCCAGGACTTTGCACTTGCTGCGAAGTCCGTGAGAACACGCAAATTGAGCCAAGAGGGAATCGGAATTACCCCTTGACAGCCTGCTGACGGTCCTTTATACTTGCTACCAGAACAACAGAATTCACGCTTCGTGAAAATTCTATTATCATGAATTAAGAAAGGAGAAAATCTATGTTAAGCTTGGTGAGTGAGGAGAAATCGGACAACTGAATAGTTGCAGGGGATAGCTGGGAACCTTTTGGGGACAGCTGTGCCCGTCTTTTTGCCTTGTAGGAGCTTAGCATAGACGTTTTCTGAAAATATTATTAACAGTAAATGAAAGCATAGCCTTATATTAGGTTATGCTTTTTTTGCGCACGGGAAAAGGAGATTTTCATGAATAAAGAAGGAAAAGTAAAAGAATATTCTGCCTGGAATAATCTGGTTTATTTGTTAAGAGGAATCTGGGGCAGCGATAAGAAGCTTATGCTGCTGATGGTGCTGGAGACCTTATGCATGGTGATTGCTCCGTATATTGCGGTGTATCTGCCGAAGCTTGGGGTAGATCTGGTAATGGAGCATGCAGATATCGGAAGGATTATCTGTATCCTGGGAGGAGTGATGGGCATGCTGATGCTGTTCCAGGCAATTGGAAATATGGCCCTGCGGGGGAAGAATGTCAGGCAGGACAGACTCAGGAGCTATTACAGGATCCTGCTGTTCCGTAAGACGCTGGAATGCGATTATGAGCATGTGGAAAGTGCGAAATGGCAGGACAAGTATAACGAGGCAAAGGAAATGAGCGTAAACTGGGGGCCATGGTCTGCAACAACCCTTATGTCGGAAGGGGCGGTAAAGGTGTGCGGCGCAGCGATCAGCTTTGGGCTTTACGGGCATATTATAGGAGCGTTGAATCCATGGATGCTTGTGCTGATCATCCTTTTGTCTGCGCTGAACTTTGCGGCCCTGCGGAGGGCGCAGAGGTATGAAATGAAAAGGATCGCGGAGCGAAGCGGACTGCAGAGACGCCGATGGTATATAAAGGAGTGCAGCTCTGATGTAAAATTTGGAAAGGACATCCGTCTCTATGGAATGGCGGACTGGATCAGATCGTGCTTTTCAGGTTACAATGACGCCCACTTCCGCCTCCGGCAGGCAGTCCAGCGCAGATATTTTTATGCCGGCTTTACAGAAGCCCTTTCCGCGTTTGTGAGAGACAGTGCCGCCTATTTATATTTCCTGTGGATGGCAGTGTCGGGGAGGATTACGGTGGGGGATTTTGTACTGGTGAGCAGTGCCGTGGCGTCCTTTTCCGCACTGGTGACACAGACCTCGGACAGCATCGGTCAGATGCTGCAGGCTTCTCCTCCCTTAAGCCGTATGAGGGATTACCTGGATGCGGAGGATGAAGAGGAGAGCGGGATTCCTGCGGCATATGTCATGGGGGAACCGGTTTCGGTGGTATTTGAGGATGTAAGCTTTGCCTACGAAGGCAGGCATCAGGTACTGGATCACTTTAACCTGCAGATCAGCGGAGGGGAAAAGATCGCACTGGTGGGTGTAAACGGAGCCGGGAAAACAACTATTATTAAATTACTCTGTGGATTCTACAGACCGGATAAAGGAAGAATCCTCATAAACGGCAGAGACATAAAGGATTTCCGGAAGGACGATCTCTACTCTCTTATGGCGCCGGTTTTTCAGGAGGCAGTGATTCTGCCCTTTACAGTGGCGGAGAATATATCTCTTAAGGTGAGCGGAACGGACAGGGAGAAGGTGAAAGCGTGCCTTGGCAAGGCAGGCCTGTGGGAGAGAGTAAGCAGGCTTCCCCAGGGCATTGACAGCATGATGATGAATCTGGATGAGGAAGGAGGGATTGTCTTTTCAGGAGGAGAACAGCAGAAGCTGCTGATGGCGAGAGCATTGTATAAAGATGCAGGGCTGCTGCTGTTTGACGAGCCCACTGCCGCGCTGGATCCTATTGCAGAGAGCGAGACCTATGAAATGTTCCATGATCTGTCAAAAGAGAAGACGGCAGTATTCATTTCCCACAGACTGGCCAGCACCCATTTCTGTGACCGGGTGATCTTTTTGGAGCAGGGACGGGTAAAGGCGGAGGGAAGCCATAAGAAGCTGCTGGAAACATGTCCCGAATACCAAAGGATGTACAGAGTCCAGAGCCACTATTATATGTCAGGGGAGGAGGCAGTAGTGTGAAAAATGAATTTGTTACAAACGAACCTGTTCGTTTTGCAAATATTGTGCTGACGCCCAAATTTGCGGGTGTTGGCGGCATGGAGGATTATTATGAAAAAGAAATCTGAGAAAGCGCTCTTGAAAAGGTGTCTGTACGAAATACAGAAATGTGAGCCGCAGGCGTTGAGAATGGCTTTTGGGCTTGCGGTAATGGAGGCGCTCCTTCCGCTGGGACCATCATTTCTTGCTTCGATTCTGGTGAGCGGTCTGGAGGAGGGAGAAGGGTACGAAAGGCTGGTCATTACGGCGGCCGTAGGCGTGGTGCTCCTGCTTTTTATGAACGCCTTCAGGAGCTGGACCTGGCGCTGTGGACTGCCACATTCGGAATACGCCAATGATCTGGTAGAATGGAAATTTGACAATAAAAATATGGAGATGGATTATTCCCGGCTTGACAGTTCCGAGGCGGCCGGGATCAGAGCAAGGATAGAGAATGATTATGACTGGGGATGCGGAGCCTACTATATGATTCCCCAGTTCCAGCGCTGCTGCAGCGGTATTCTGGGAATTGCCGCGTCCCTGGTATTGCTGGTGCCGATCCTGCTTAAGGGGAGCTTCTGGCGGCACTGGTCAACCTTAGTGTTTGCAGTCTGCGTATTGACACTCACCTTTCTTACAACAGTGCTTGAGCGGTATACCTGCAGGGAGAAGGAAAAGAAAAAAGAGCAGTATGATATCAGCAGCGCCAGGAGCAATTATCTGATGCGTGGCGGAATTACGTACCGGGAGGGAAAGGACATCAGGATTTATAAGGCGCAGCCGCTGATCCGGAGCGGATTGAATGAGAAGGAAAGAGATGAGATGGTGGAAGTCGAAAGCCGGTTGGAGCAGCGCGCCGGTATATGGGATGGCGCGGCATCGGGAATTTTGATGGGAGGAGCATACTTTTTCATCGTTCTGCGCGCGGCCGGCGGCGCTTTAGAGGCAGGATCCGTTGTGCTGTTTGCATCGGCCATATACCGTCTTGCGGAAAATATGAAAATATTTTCCCGCAGCAGAAGCGAAATTATGATGAATGCCGGACGTATGGAGAGCTCGTTTGCCTATCTGGAGCTGCCGGATGAGATGCCAAAGGGAAGAAGAAAGGTGGAGAGAAGGCATGAAGAAATGGAAATCGAGGTGAGGAACGTTTCCTTCCGGTATCCCGGGGCGGACCATAAGGCCCTGGAGAATGTTTCTTTCCGCTTTACTCCGGGCAGAAAGCTGGCCGTTGTGGGGATGAACGGGAGCGGGAAGACCACGCTGGTAAAGCTGCTCTGCCGTATGTATGATCCGGATGAGGGGCAGATTCTTCTGAATGGAGTGGATATCAGGGAATATGACCTGGCCGAATATATGAAGCAGTTTTCGGTGGTATTTCAGGATTTCAGACTGCTTGCCCGCTCTCTGGGAGAAAATGTGGCCGCATCCCAGCTGTTCGAGGCGGACAGGGTGCATGCATGCCTTGAAAAAGCCGGCTTTGGCGAGCGGCTGATGAAGCTGCCGGAAGGGATCAATACCAGCCTTTACCGGAATACGGAAGAGGAAGGCGTGGAGGTTTCCGGAGGGGAAGCACAGAAGATCGCTCTGGCAAGAGCCTTATATAAGGATGCGCCCTTTGTGGTGCTGGATGAGCCTACGGCAGCTTTAGATCCGGTCTCGGAGCATGAAATCTACAGCGGATTTCACAGGCTGGTGGGAGAAAAGGCGGCGCTCTTTATTTCTCACCGTCTTTCATCCTGCCGCTTTTGTGACGAAATACTGGTTTTTCATGAAGGAAGACTGGTGCAGAAGGGATCACACACGGCATTGCTGAAGGAGGAGTCCGGACAGTATTGCCGGATGTGGCGGGCACAGGCCAGGTATTATGAGGATACGGGAGCCTTTATAGCGTAAGCCGGAGAAACTTATTTCGGAACGGTTCTTTTCCGTGTGCAGGAAGTATTATACGATAACAGTACTATGCACTTGCCGTGTGGAAAGGAGAAAAATGGGAACAACAATACCAATCAGAAATCAGAAGGATATTGAGACAATAAAAAAATATTATCTGGAAAAGAATACGATATTTTTAAACCGAAATGCCAGAGAGGCATTGGAGATGTACAGAAGCAGAAGCGGCGCCGTAAAGAGCGGGGATAAAATCTTTTGCAATAACCGGGATCGGAAGCAGGCGATCACACGCACACAGGCATATGCCGTGATTCGAAGAGCATGTCTGGCAAATGGAATAGAGGGAAAAATCAGCTGTCATTCTCTGCGGAAAACCTTCGGGTATCATGCATGGAAAAGAAACGTTCCTGAGGTGATGCTCATGAACATATTTAACCACTCGTCCTTTGCAATTACACGATGCTATCTGGGAATTGAACAGGAGGATAAAGATGAGGTCTTCCGGAAACTGAATCTGTAGTTTCGCGTAAAAGCAAAAATTCCTGATGTAAATTGTAACAAATGGGCTGAATGCTAATGTGACTCCGGAATGTGTTTTTTGCGAAACGCTTGCATTTCGCAAGCAAAATGGATATACTAATAATAAAGGAGGCGATTGTTATGGCACGAACATCAAATGTATTTGCACGAGTGGAGCCTGAAATCAAAGAGCAGGCGGAACAGGTGCTTGAACGTTTAGGAATCCCAATGTCGAATGCGGTGAGTATGTTTCTGAGACAGGTGGTGCTACAGAGAGGTATTCCGTTTGAAATGAAGCTGCCGCAGACAGAACTGTTGAATTACGGCTCTCTTACCAAAGAACAGTTTGATGCGGAAATGGAAAAAGGCATGGCTGATGTTAAAGCGGGCAGGGTTTATTCGGCAGATACCATTGAAGCAGAAATGAGGAGAGATTTTGGCGTATGAGCTGGGATATTGTATATACAGCACAGGCAAGACAAGACTTGCGTGATATTTATGAATATATAGCATTAGAGTTGCTTGCGCCGGAAACGGCAACCGGGCAAACTCAACGGATTATAAAAATGATTCGTTCCCTTGGAGAAATGCCCATGCGCCATCAACTTTATGGAGAAGAACCGTGGCATAGTCGGGGAATCCGCTTTTTGCCTATAGATAATTATCTGATATTCTATCTGCCGGAAGAACCTGAAAATATAGTAAATATTATTCGAATTATGTATGGCGGCAGGGATGTACGTAGGCAGTTAAGCGAAATGGTTTTATGATTTCCTGATTGAGTTGATCTGCCGGAGAAAAGTATTTAAGAGATTGAGAGAGGGCAGAAGGCGGGATTTATGGCTTTTATTACAATTGCTGCCTGAGTTATAAAAATAAATTGACATTTCGTCAATTTTCGACTATGATTACTCCATTGACATGATAGAGGCGCGGAAGACAAGAGTACGCTTGCACGTTATCTCCGGCAGGAGAGGCAGCGGAAAGGGGATTTCGCCGAGGTGGGAAGAGCTCTGCCGGGCTTTCTCCGCCGGGCCGTGGGAGAATATTTCACGGACTGTCGCCCCTTATGGGGCGGAGCGCTGTTGTGATCCGTCGAGTATGTTTACGAAGTCATGACAGAGTATGTCATGGCTTTTTTATGCGCAGGGGCGCATATGGTAAATTGCTGCTGAAGCAGCATGCGCCCCGCGCGCGAGTAGAGGGAAAAGCGTCCTCTACTCGATTGCACACGGGCACCCAGAGGAAAAATGTCAGCAAAAGCTGACGGGTGCCCCGCGCGCGAGTAGGGAGAAAACCTTCCCTACTCGATTTTGGGACCGTAAACATGAAAGGAGACGGATGCAAAAGATGAAAAAATCAAATGTAATCAGAGGCGTTTTGCTGGCAGTGATTCTGGTTGGGGCGTTTGCAGCGCCGCTGCTGGCCGGTAACAATGTGAGTGCCGCAGAGGGCGGCGGATTTTATGGTACGGCGTGGGCGTTGCTGCCGCCGGTGATTGCCATTGGACTGGCTTTGATCACCAAGGAAGTGTATTCTTCCCTGTTTGTGGGAATTCTGATGGGCGGACTGCTCTACTCTGCCTATTCCTTTGAGGGAACAGTGCTCCATGTATTCCAGGATGGGATCGTGAGCGTGCTTTCAGACGGGTATAACATTGGTATTCTGGTATTTCTGGTGATTCTGGGGGCGATGGTTTCCCTGATGAACAGAGCCGGAGGCTCCGCCGCATTCGGACGCTGGGCGGCGCAGCATATCAAAAACCGGGTGGGAGCCCAGCTTGCCACGGTGGCTCTTGGGGTACTGATTTTTATTGACGACTATTTTAACTGTCTTACCGTGGGTTCGGTGATGCGTCCGGTGACGGACAAGCATAAGGTCTCCAGAGCAAAGCTTGCTTACCTGATCGATGCCACGGCGGCGCCGGTATGTATCATTGCGCCTATTTCTTCCTGGGCGGCCGCCGTTGCCAGCTATGTGGAGGATGGCAATGGACTGACGCTGTTTATCCGCGCGATTCCCTTTAACTTTTATGCAATCCTTACCATCGTGATGATGATCGCTATGGCTGTGATGAAACTGGAATTTGGTCCTATGGAGAAATTCGAGAAGAAAGCCAGGGTCAGCGGAGATCTGTTTAACGGCAAGAATCCTTATGCGGGAATGGCTGCTGCCGAAGAAGAGAAAAGGGGAAGCGTGCCGGATCTGGTACTGCCCATTGTAGTGCTGATTCTCTGTTGTGTGATCGGTATGATTTATTCCGGCGGCTTCTTTGAGGGAGCTTCCTTTGTGGAGGCGTTTTCTAATTCCGACGCATCTGTGGGACTGATGCTGGGGTCTGTGTTTGCGCTTTTCTTTACGGTGATCTATTACTGTCTGCGAAGGACCATGACTTTCCGGGAGACCATGGAATGTATTCCTGAAGGGTTTCGCGCCATGGTGCCGGCGATCCTGATCCTGACTTTTGCCTGGTCGCTGAAGGCTATGACGGATTCTCTTGGAGCAGGGGAATTTGTAGCGGGAGTGGTTAAGGGCTCCGCAGGGACGTTCCAGGCATTCCTGCCTGCAGTGGTATTCCTGATCGGATGTTTTCTGGCGTTTGCTACAGGTACCAGCTGGGGGACCTTCGGTATTCTGATTCCCATTACCCTGAACGTATTCCCGCTTACGGATCCCCTTGGCGTGGTATGCGTCTCCGCCTGCATGGCCGGCGCTGTCTGTGGCGATCACTGCTCGCCGATTTCCGATACCACTATTATGGCGTCTGCGGGAGCACAGTGTGACCATGTGGATCATGTCTCCACCCAGCTTCCCTATGCGGTAGTTGCTGCGGCAGTGAGCTTTGTGTCCTATCTGATTGCCGGTTTTGTACCCAACGCGCTGATCATGCTTCCGGTTGCGGTTCTGTTGATGGCAGCTACGCTGTTCGGAATCAGGATGGTGCAGAGACAGAAGCCGGGTGAAAAAAACTGATATTTGTTCATACCATCTGCAGAGTTTTTTATAAAAGCGATCCAAAAGAAATTTTAAAATCCTGCCGATTGTTGCACAAGGGATACAAGCTGTGGTATAATATGGACATTAAAATCCAAGGAAAGGATGATGAGTATGAAATTTGTGATCGTTGGTAAGAACATTGAAGTTACGCCCGGCCTGCGCAGTGCAGTAGAGGAAAAGATAGGCAAGCTTGAAAGGTATTTTACAGCAGATGCCGAGGCGCACGTGACCTTGAGCGTAGAAAAGGAAAGACAGAAGATTGAAGTCACCATACCGGTAAAGGGAAGTATCATCCGTTCTGAACAGGTGAGCAACGATATGTATGTGTCCATAGATCTGGTGGAGGAGATTATTGAGAGACAGCTGAAGAAATACAAGAATAAGCTGGTGGATCAGAAGCAGTCGGCGGGCTTTTTCAAACAGGAGTTCATCGAGAAAGAGTATATGGAGGATGAGGAGATCAAGATCATCCGCACCAAGAAGTTTGATATCAAACCCATGTATGCAGAGGATGCCTGTATTCAAATGGAGCTTTTGGGGCATAGTTTCTTTGTGTTCTGTAATGCGGAAACAGATCAGATCAATGTGGTATATAAGAGAAAGGGAAATACTTACGGACTGATTGAACCGGAGTTCTAAAAGTCAAATTCGGATAATGGCCGGTAGTATTACATAAAACAGGAAAAGAAAAAGATGTGTGGCATGCCGCGCATCTTTTTTACAGTAAACCCCATATCGGCATTGCAGATACCACCATGAATGAAAGGGGTTTACTTTGAGCCTCCGGCGGATGCGCAGAAAATGGGAGAAGAAGATGTCACTTCGTGACCCCATTTTCGCGCAGTTCAGCGCCGGAGCGCTGAACTTTCATAGTAAGGAAGCAGACAATGTTTATCATTCAGATTACGGCTTTTTTGGTTCTTATAATGGCGATAGGGTGGAAATTCAGGATTCATCTGGTGGAAGCAGTTCCGGTAGGATGCGGGATTCTGATTCTGATGCTGTATCTGCTTGCTTTTTTCCGGAGGCTTTCTTTTTCTGATGGAATTGCGCTTCTGTGGCTGGGCGGCGCTGTGATCTGCGTGGCGCGGCTCTCCGGAGAAAAGAGAAAATTACTGTTGGATTTTGTGCGGCAGGAGCTGCTCGGTGCCAGTACATTGACGGCTCTTTTCCTTATAGTGTCGGTCTGTATCTGTGTAAGCGCCAAGGTGGTGAGCTGGTGGGATGATTATAATTTCTGGGCAACGGATGTGAAATCCCTTTTTTATCTGGATGGCTTTGCCGGGAAATATGCCAATGCAGCGCCGGAATTCGGAGACTATCCACCAGGCACACAGCTGATGAAATGGTGGTTTCTGCATTTTTCTCCGGCAGAATTCAGGGAAGGGCTGATGTTTGCGGGATACTATTTTATGAATCTTGCCTTCCTGTGCCCTCTGCTTAAGGTAATCAGAAAGAGAAATGTGTTTGCAATGGCAGCGGGGGCGGCAGTGCTCTGGTTTTTTCCGGCGGTGGCGGAGGCTTTCTGGTGCGACGGATGCTGTGCGGATCTTACCATGGCAGTGGTATACGGGGCTTTTCTGGTGTCTGTGGCGGACAAAAAAAATCATGAAAGGCTGTTTTATTACGGGCGGCAGGCGCTGTTTCTGATGATTTTGGTATTGTGCAAGAACACCGGTGTGATCTGGGCCGCCTTTGGTATTTTGTTTGACGTCGGTTACCATTTTCTGGTGCTCCGGAGGGAAAAAAACGGGGACGAACAGAAGTCAGGTACAGCCGTTGGAAAGCAGCCTTTATCCTGGCGCTGCCTGCTGGGGGTGATTCTGGCGCCTGTTCTGGCAGAAGGATCCTGGCTGGGATTTTGCCTTTTCAACAGGCGAGTAGCTAAGCTCACAGGCACAGCGATTCAGATGGCGACGGGTGCCATGCATATTCCGGTGTATCAGGAGGAAATGGTACGGGCTTTTGTGGAAGCGTTTTTCAAATGGCCTCTTCACAGATACAAGACGCCGGCCGTGGACTTAAGTCCATTGGGATTATATCTGCTGATTCTGCTGACAGTTTTCCTGCTCTGGCACTTTCGGCTGCTGGAGCGCAGACGGGCGATTTATCTGGGAGTCTTTTTTGCGGTCACAGGAGTTATATTTTACAGTTTTAATCTGATAAGCCACCTGACAATTTTTTCAGTGGAAACACAGTACCTGGAACCCTTTGGAATGGTGTCTTCGATTGAAAGATACGGGGCGCCTTTTACCATAGGAGGATTATATCTGCTGGCATTTCTGATTATGAACGGACAGAAGACGGTGCGGGGGGCGCTTCTGTGTGCTGTATTTGTGCTCCTCACGACAGATCATGCCAGTGCCTGCAGAGCCCTTGCGGGATACCGGGGAACGGTGGATGAGGTTCTGGATCAGAGGAGAGAGATTGTAGATGAGGCGGCGGAAAGATTTCTGGATGCGGTGGGTGCAGGAGAGCACGGCAGAATGGGACGTGTGCTGTATCTGAGGGACAGCTCGGATGTGAGCTGGGTCAGGAATACTTATATCGGATTTGAGGCGGCGCCTGTGTCGGTTATGTACGGGAATATAGATACTGAGGCCACGGAGAGCGCAGAGATTGTGAGAGCCATTGAAGATACCCATGCAGGATATCTGTATGTGGACAGGCTGGAAGGACCGGGAGAAGAATTATTTACCCCATTCCTGGACGTTTCTGAGGTGCAGAAGGGTGCTGTGTTTGAGTATGAATGTCTGTACAGAGTAGATGAGACGGCGGATGGAATCCGCCTTGTGAAGACAGAAAAAGCAGGACTCTCCGAAAGCAGGAGAAAATTAGAACAGATTTGTAACAAAGCATAGCTGTAGATATCGCTTAGGCGCATTTGACTGCAGGTAAGAGAAAGGCGTGGTCATTTTATGGGGCAGAGCAGTGCGAAATGGAAGGTTCCGATCGTGATTCCTTCCTACGAGCCGGATGAAAAGCTGACAGAGCTGTTGAAAAAGTTAAGAGAAACAGGTTTTCAGACGATCATTCTGGTGGATGATGGGAGCGGAGAAGAGTATGAAAGTATTTTCCGCGGTGCCAGAGATCACTATGGGTGCCAGGTTCTGCGTCATGCGGTGAACCAGGGAAAAGGGCGGGCTCTGAAAGACGCGTTTAATTATTGTCTGCAGGAATTTCCCGATGCGCCGGGAGTGATAACGGCCGATTCTGACGGTCAGCACTCGCCGGAATGTATTCTGGTCTGTGCGGAGGCGCTGCTTGCGCATCCAGGAGCGCTGATTCTGGGCTGCAGATGCTTTGAAGGAGAGGATGTCCCGGCACGTTCGGAGTTCGGGAACAAATGCACCAGGGTAGTGATGAAATATCTGACAGGCATCACCGTTTCCGATACACAGACCGGTCTGCGGGGGATCTCCAGGAGCTTTATGAAACAGCTCCTGACGGTAAAAGGCGAAAGATTTGAGTTTGAGACAAATATGCTCCTGGAAACCAAAAGCAGAAATATCCCTATCGTGGAAGTGCCCATTCGTACGATCTATATTGAGGAGAACAGGACGAGCCATTTTAATCCGGTGAAGGATTCTGTCAGGATCTACATGATCTTCGGGAAATTCCTTTTTTCTTCCATATCCTCCAGCGTGGTAGATTTGGCGTTGTTTTCCCTCTTCTGTTTTCTTCTGCGGGATATGCAGTGGGGCAGGGTAAGCTATATTACCATGGCAACGATAGCCGCGCGGATCATTTCGGCCTTATACAATTATTTTTTGAATCTGAAGGTAGTGTTTCAAAGCAGCGGGAGTATTACTTCTACGCTGCCCCGGTATATTCTGCTGGCGGTGGTGCAGATGTCTCTGAGCGCTTTTCTGGTAAGCAGACTGTATCCTCTTTTCGGCGGATTGGAGGTACTGGTGAAGATCCCTGTGGATGTGCTTTTATTCTTCTTAAGCTTTGTCATTCAGCGGGAATTTGTATATAGAGACACAAACATGCCAAAGGAGTCCTGACAGGGAAGATCACGCAGAGTTAAACCGGATTGCTGGGAGAGGGAGATGGGACGGCGGGAGAGGGTGTATCCTGCCGGCTCTGCTCATATTCCTCCACAGACGGGTCCTTCATTTGAAAATGCCGGAACCACTCTTTGGTTTCTGTGTTTTTCTCAGTGAGGGATCTGTTTTTGTATAAGAAACGGGTCAGTGCATAGCAGTCGATCCAGATCTCATTGTTCCCTTCTTTCTGGGATTCGTCGAAAATGAGCTGCAGTCCCCAGTGGAGGTGGACAGTTTTAATATTGTTTACATTTTCTTTGGCGCTGTAGCCTGTGTGTCCCATGTAGCCGATCACATCCCCGGCAGTGACCACACTGCCCTCTTTCAGATCCAGTGCATAGGGAAAATTCTGGCGCAGGTGCGCGTAATAGTAATACCGTCTGCCGTCAAAGCTGCGGATACCGATGCGCCAGCCGCCGTACTGGTTCCAGCCCAGAGCTTCTACATAGCCGGATTCTATGGCGATAATCGGCGTACCGATCTGCCCCATCATATCGTGCCCTAAATGGGGCCTTTTGTAGCCATAGCTCCGTGAGGAGCCGAAATCATCATAATCGCTGTACTCAAAGCCTTTTGCAATAGGAGAAAAGGCTTTGAGCCCATAGACTTTTTTCCAGCTTTTTCCGCCGCTTTCGTTTTCCTGTTCTATTTCGTATTCGCCTACCATACCGCCCAGTACGGCTTCGTAGGCTTCATAGTAATAATCATAGTATTTCATGTCTTTTGTCAGTTCTTCCATAGTGGTTTTCTGATCGGATAATTCGGATGCCAGCTTTTGAATCAGCGGGATACTTTCTTTTCCGAAAGAGCCGCCGCTTTTGGCGCCGGCATAAGAGAGAAGCTCGATCCAGTTTAAATGGACCGGGCTGTCGTAGCTTTCCACATCCAGATTATAGGCAGTGTTTAAGGCATCGTAGGTTACATTGAAATCCACCCATTTAATGTAATTGCCGCTGCCGCCTGCGGCCACCTCGATTGCCTGTTCCTGCGGGCCGAGCCTGAGCAGCCTGCCTTCAGAGTGGTCAGCCTGACTGCTTTTGAGAAAGCAGACAAGGACCAGGAGAAGACCCATGATCAGGATAGAGAGGACATAACATATTTTTTTCATAATGGTACCTACCACAAACAGGTTACCAAATTTTATGAAAAAAGTAAGAAAGATATTCGATTTTTCACGACCCACTGGAGGTATAATGCCGTACCCCTGCCCGCCACAGCAGAAGGCAGGGAATGATAAACAGGCAGGCTGCCAGCGGCAGCAGGCTGTAGGAGGGCTTTCCACGGTCTAACAGGTAAAGCAGGGGATAATACTGGATCAGCGCATAGGGAACCACAAAAGTACACAGCTGCAGCACTCTTTTTCCGTAGATACTGACAGGATATTTCCCGTATTCCCTGGCGCCGTCCGTAAAAATATTCATAAATTCAAGTCCCTCTATGGTAAAGAAGCAGACGGAGGCATAGATCAGGAAAAGTCCGCTGAAGACCACAGTGCCGCCCAGGAGCATCAGCAGTATGGAAAAAACCTTCCAGGGAGTCCAGCGCACATCACTTACGGCAAGGCCATAGGCAAACACGACGATGGCCTGCAGAAGCCGGCCAATGCGGGTAAACTCAATACGGCTTCCCAGGACCTGAAGAATAATTCCTCTGGGGCGGGCCAGGATCCGGTCAAACTCTCCGTGATTTATGATAGAACCGAAGGTATCAAAGCCCCGGGCAAAGGCTTCCGCCAGCGTGAATTCCATAAGAGTGATTCCGAAGCTTAAGAGCACCTCAGGGTAGGTAAACCCCTCCACCTTTGAAAAACGCTGAAACATGAAGTAAATACCAAGAAAGATATTGAAGGATACGAAAAACTGGCTGATGCAGGTGAGAAGAAAGGATGTTTTGTACTCCATAACGCTTTTTAAATGCATAACAAAATATTTTCCATATAATTTCATTGACAGGTTCCCTCCGGTATGAAAATATGACGGTAAGCGGCAGGGGCTATCCGCCCTGTACGGTAACTTTCTTCATGGCAATGGCGTTTATTGCTCTGCCGGTGCCGGCCATGATCAGGAACCAGAAGCACTGCAGGAAAAGCGCCTGCCACATGGCGGATCCCGACAGATCGCCGCTGTAAATCCTCAGAGGAACATTCTGCATGGCGGCAAAGGGAAGAAGCTCAAAAATCTGCCGGATCCGGTCCGGGAAAAAGGGCAGCGGGATCACGGCGCCTGAAAAGAAGTCCACCGCACAGAAGGCTGCCATACGGATCCCGGCATGGGATATGGTAAAAAAGGAAGCCATATAAATCAGCATACAAAAAGAAACGGTTACCAGTATCCACAGCAGCAGGGAAAAGAGAAAAAGCAAAAAAACAGGAAAGCTTACCGGTGGCATCAGCCCGTAGGGTGCGGGAAGAAAAACCGCGATCAGCAGGATGGGCATACAGCGCAGCGCAGCCGAGGAAACCCGTTTGGCAAGATTTCTTGAAAACCACATATTGTAGATATTGACAGGCCGGCACAGTTCATAGACGATATTTCCGTTGGAAATGGATTCAAAGATTTCATTTTCCATAAACATGGCCGCGTGAAAGGCAAGGAATGCCTGCTGTAGCCATACATAAGCGCTGGTAGCCTCAAGGCTCATGGGAAAAGCGGACGCATCCGCGCGGTAAAAAGCACGGAACATAAGAATTTCCATAATACCCCATACCAGCTGCGTACTCATCCCTGCCAGAGCCGCAGCCCGGTATTGAAGCCCCATGGAGAAGCGCAGCCTGAAAAAAGCAAGATATTTTCGCATGGTGACCTCCCTTAAATATGATGACTCTTGTAGAAAGAGGCAAGGCCTTCTTCGGTACTGTCAAAGCCTTCTTTGATCTGATGGATATGACCATCCAGGAGGATCTGTCCTTTTCCGATCAGGATGATCCGGCTGGTGAGAGCTTCGATATCCTGCATATCGTGAGTGGTCAGGATGACAGTGGTCTTTTTTTCTGCGTTCAGTTTCAGGATAAAATCGCGTACGGCCAGCTTGGATACCGCGTCAAGACCGATGGTGGGCTCATCCAGAAACAGGATCTTCGGACTGTGCAGAAGAGAACCTGCCAGCTCGCATCGCATCCGCTGTCCCAGGGACAATTGTCTTGCAGGGGTTTTTAAGAGTGCCGAAAGATCCAGCATTTCGGTGAGCTGCTCGAGGTTCTGCCGGTACAGAGGCGTACTGATCTGATAGATTTCTTTCAGAAGCTCGAAAGAATCCAGGATGGGCACATCCCACCACAGCTGAGTACGCTGTCCAAAGACCACGCCGATATTTTTGACATGTTCGATCCGGTTTTTCCAGGGAATCAATCCGTTTACGAGACAGGTGCCCGCATCCGGAACAAGAATACCGCTTAAGATTTTAATGGTGGAGCTCTTACCGGCGCCGTTGGGACCGATATATCCCACCATTTCACCGTCGGATATGGTAAAGGAGACGTCGTCGAGAGCGGAGATGCGTTCATATTCTCTGTGAAAGAGAGCTTTTAATGCCGAAGAAAATCCGGCATCACGTTTAGAGACCTTATAGGTCTTGCATACATGGGTGAGTGTGATCATATGCTTCCTCCTGGTAGTATTATAGGGTTTATAACTTGCCAAGCCAGTTTGCTGTTTTCAAAAGGAATATTAGAATAACATATTCCTGCTTTACTGTCAATCCCCTGATTTATGTCGAAACAGATACATTTGATTACATTTATTCTGTCGGGGCTAATCAATATCTTCTGGAACGCCGATAAAAGATACAGAGATCTTTTGTCAGAAAAATCAGAGCAGAGTTCTCGGCGGACACACAAAAAGGATAAAGGATTATCCGTATCAGGAGGTAGAAGGATCTATGAATGTGAAAAATACAACCATTTTTATGGGGGACGTTGCCAGGGGAGGCGACCGCCTTGGCGGTATGCCGGAGAAAAAGGAAAACCGCAATACGATTTTTGGCGGCGATTTTGGAAGGAAAAATGATCCTGTGGCACAGAAGATGCAGCAGGCAAGGAAGCAGGCCATGAAAATCGTGGGAGACGCCTGGAACAGCGATCAGGCGATGATGGATGGCCTGAACGATGTGAGAAATAAAATGCAGGAGTATAAAAAGGAGATTGGAGAGGCCAACGCAGAGCTGAAGTGGATCAGGGACGAGCGCAGCTCTCTGCAGGAGGGATACGGTGTAGCGGAGGATTCCCAGGAGCAGCAGGACTTAAAGCTTCTGGAGAAGGAGCAGGACAAACAGTTCCTTACAAAGGAAGAACGGGAAAGGCTGGCTCAGATCCATGAGGAAGGCCTCACGGATTATCAGAAGCGCTCTCTGGAGCTGAAAGCGAGCGGCGCATATTATGAAGACCAAAAGGCCCAGGCCGAGAGAGGAATGAAGGCGGCAAACGAGGCGGTTTCCAGTTACCAGAGAGAGATGGAGAAATCTCAGACGATGATAAAGGCTGAAAAGAGCGCGGAAAATATCCTTGAGGCCGCCATGGAAGAAGTCAGGGGGATGCTCTGGGAAGAGGCAAAAGACCACATCGACGAGGAGATGGAAGAGAAGAAGGAAGAAGCGCTTGAGAAGGCTGAAGAGGAAAAGGAAAAAGAAGAGCAGATAGAGGAAGCCAGGGAGAAAAAAGACGAGAAAGAGGAATTTGCGGAACAGGTGGCGGATTCTACCAAGCTTATGACCGAGGCGGACAGTGTTATGGAGGATGTTCAGAGGGAGATTAAGAAAATCCTGGATGATCAGAAGCTGCTCGAGGAGGATCTTAAGGGGGCGGCGGTAGACGCTTCTCTGTAGCGGGAAACCTTTTCCGGCGGATGCGGCTCATGGGATGCATGAGCGGAATGTGAAAGGCACGGGCTTTGGAAAATCTCAGGACGTCTCGAAGGAAACGCCTGTCTCATTCAGAAAATGAGAAAAATAATTGTCCCAGAGTTTGTCCGGGGTTTTATCTGGAAGAAAGGTATAAAAAGCGGTGGCAGTGATGCAGGTGAGCGCACTGCCATCGTATTTTATGTTCAGAACAAAAGCCTTGATATCGGACAAAGCAACACCAGAGCCGCCCTCCGAAAGAACCTGTCCGGTAATCTCCGGTTTCAGATGCAGTACAAATTTAAAACCGGCGGGCGTGCGTTTCCCTTTGATCAGATCGAAGCAAAGAGAACGCATATCTTTCCACTGAGAGAAATCATAGGGAGGCAGACCTTCATCATTGACGTCACCGGTAAAAAATTCCCGGACGATGTGACCGTCAATGACAAAGGTATTGTAAGTGGTAATGGCGGCTTCCGCCAGCAGAAAGGAATCAAAGCTGTCGGAGCCGAGAAGCTTTCCCATAAAATTTTTAACCTCTTTTATCAGATAGGCTTTCATAGATCGTTTGCTCCCATTCCGGTGTCAAGATTTCTGAGCATATTTTTTTGCCTGTTCGCTGATCAGGGCGTGGTCGTCAAAATAGTTGATCTGCATGGAATTTTTGACGGCATCCAGTGTTCTGGCAGCCGTCTGCCTTGCCTCCATACTGCCGTGACGCAGGATCTCATACACGGCCGGAATATCCTTTTCCCACTCCCGGCGTCTGGCACGGATAGGAGAGAGCACCTCCTGAAGCACCTGATTCAAAAACTTCTTTACCTTTACGTCGCCAAGGCCGCCCCGGGTGTAATGGGCTTTCAGTTCTTCCAGGTTCGCGTATTCGGGAAGATATTCCGCAAACATGTCATCCTTGCAGAAGGCATCCAGATAAATGAACACAGGATTCCCCTCCACGTTACCGGGATCTGAAACCTGCAGGTGATTAGGGTCTGTGAACATGGACATGACTTTTTTGCGTACATCCTCCTCGGAGTCAGAGAGATAGATGCAGTTGTTCAGGGATTTACTCATCTTTGCCTTGCCATCCGTGCCCGGAAGGCGCAGGCAGGCTTTGTTGTCAGGAAGCAGGGCGTCAGGCTCTGTCAGCGTATCGCCATAAACGGAATTGAATTTTCGAACAATCTCTTTTGTCTGCTCTAACATGGGAAGCTGATCCTCCCCTACCGGAACGGTAGTGGCGTTAAAGGCAGTGATGTCGGCTGCCTGACTGATGGGATAAGTGAAGAACCCCACAGGAATGCTGGCTTCGAAATTGCGCATCTGGATCTCAGATTTCACGGTGGGATTCCTCTGCAGTCTGGAAACGGTCACAAGATTCATGTAATAAAAAGAGAGCTCGCAGAGCTCGGGAATCTGCGACTGGATCAGAAGAGTGGACCTGGCAGGATCAAGTCCGCCGGATAAATAATCCAGCGCTACCTCAATGATATTCTGCCGCACCTTTTCAGGATGCTCGGCATTGTCCGTAAGCGCCTGAGCATCAGCAATCATGATAAATATTTTATCGTATACACCGGAGTTCTGCAGTTCGACTCTGCGCATCAGGGAACCAGCATAATGTCCCACATGAAGCGGGCCGGTAGGTCTGTCGCCGGTCAGGATAATTTTTGACATATCGGATACTCCTTTTTCTTTCATAGTATATGACGAAGGGTCATCTGAGTTATTATACACCATTGGAGAGAGATTTCCTATTATTTTTTTCAGGCTTTTGCTATAATCATAATAAATGCATGGGAAAGGAAACGGATAAAGTATCATGAAAAGAAGCGGAAATCTCAGAGAAGCGGGACGCAGGATCATACGGGACATCAGGCAGTATATCTGGGTGGCGGCAGTTTTTCTGATTTACTATCAGATTCTGCATTCACTGTATAATGCTTTCTGCCCGTTCCTGATTGTGACAGGGATTCCCTGCGCAGGGTGCGGGCTCACCCGGGCAGGACTTTATCTGCTGAGAGGACAGTTTGTGAGGGCAGCATTCATGAATCCGTCGATTTATCCAACGGCGGCTTTTCTGGTGTACTGCGGTTATTTCCGCTATATCAGAGGGGAGGCGGTAAAGGGGATCAGAGCCGCTATTCCGCTGCTGGTGGTCAGCATGCTTGTAATCTATGGCGTCAGAATGTATCTCTATTTTCCTGACAGAGCTCCTTATGTCTATCAAAGCCGGAATTTTCTGGCTGAGCAGGTGCCGGGATACCGCGGATGGATGCAAAAGCTCCTGGAACAGATCCGCCTCCTGAGACAGTGAAGGGATGGATCTGACATCTTTCACTGTGCCCAGGAAAGGGCTTCCTCAAGATCCTTTGCACCCAGGATATTCAACATGAATTTTGTATGGCTTTCAGCCTCATCGGTGTCGATGTATTTAAAGGTGTCAAAGATATATTTTGGAGTCTTGGCCAGATCATAGATACCGAAGGCAAGCCCCTGCCTGACCTCTTCCATGGCATCTGTCTGGCGGTTCATGATAAAAGCGTCTATGTAAGGATTGGCTTCAATAATATAATAGCAGTAAGCAAAAGCCGCCGCCTGCAGTTTTTCGCCGGAAGCTGAGGAAAAGCCAAGTTCGGTCACGGTAACACTGCGGACATCGCCGCTTCTGTCAAGAAATTCCTCCCGGGTCAGAATATCCGTCAGCGTACTTAAATTCATCAGCGTGAGAAGAGGGGCGTCCGGTGTTTTGTCATAGATCTCCGTCCAGTAATTGACCTTTGTGAGAGGCTGCGGATAAGGGTGAATGGCCAGCCCCCAGTCATAGTTGCCCTTTTGACATGCAATATCGTTGATAGTCTCCAGGAGCTCTTTCGCATTAAAATGGGACTTATTGCTGCCGCCATTGTTATTCCAGTCATGGTCAATACTGAAGTAGACATTGGCGTCCGCATAATTACTTTTGGCCGCATTATAAAAGATGCGCATCGCTTTTTCAAACTCGGCACAGTAGAGTCGAATGTCTTCCGTGTCCATATAATTCCAGATCTTATGCTGATTGATCTCGTTGGCAATTACCCAGTTTGACACAAGGCCATGCTCCTTTCCGGAATACCGCTCCGCCAGAAAACTGGCGATGGCTTCCAGATACAGACATCCTTCCTGATCAGCAGTATTGAAAGCATAATAGTTGGCTTTTGCATCTTCATTTTTGGAGAGCGGGTGGATCAGCTCGGGATAAGCTTCGTTCCAGTCATTCAAAATGATGGCGGTGGAATTCATTCCGCTCTCAGTCAGATAGGAAAAAAGATAGTCGTAGCCGTTGATACTGGCCCCGTTAAACTTGTAGGTTCTGCCCTGATACTCATAGAAAATCGTGGGAAAAGCTTCATTTTCAGTCTCGCCCATAATATGAGAGAGAGGGATGTTATAAATGGCGTATTTCACGTCCAGATCAGTCAGCTGAGTCGTTTCCAGCATCTGCGGATCCAGCAGGAGTCCCTTTTTGGATTCCGGTTCTTCTGCGATTTTGGAATTGTCGGCCAGCATTTCCGGATTACCGATGCATACGCCTCCGGAAAGTGGAACATAGTTTCCATTCAGAAGCAGGGCGGGAACAAACTGCTGAAACAGCTGACGTCCCTGACAGGTCCATTTCAATTCGCTGTTGGCGGCCTTGCGTGTGCTTGCAACGGGCTTGCGGTTAAAGTCGTCAGAAAAGCTGCAGGTTTCGCACAGGTCAAAAGCAAACAGATAAATCATCGGATCATCACTTTTGGGAATCGCCGGCATATGGAGTGTCAGACAGAGTGTCTTTTTATCATCCTGAAAAAGGCAGTCCGTTACCTTGCCGTAGGAGGACAGCTGCGAGGCGGAAAGAGAAACGGTCCCTTCCGTGAGTTTCTGGTCAACATCATCCTCAGCGCTTGGAGCGGGCTGAGAAACGGCGGGAGCGGCGCTCCCGCATCCGGAAAGAAAAAAGGCGGCGCCGAGAATCATCAGGGTGATGAATATGAAAATAGAACGTGTTGTTTTCTGTTTTTCTGTGCTCAAGAGTTCTCCTCCTGTTGATCGTGATAGGTAACTGCAATGTCTGTTTCGGGCGGAGTATCCGTATCAACAGGAATTTTAACAGCGCCGGATTTTAAACGGGCAAGGACCTGAGAATAGTCCTCTGAGGTGGCGGTTTTAAAGCGCCATGCCTGATCCCGTACAGGCAGGCTGATGCAGTTTTCTTTTGCACCATAGGAGACCGCCTTTCCTGCAAGGGTATCGGGCCATTGTTTGCCGCTGGCGAAAAAATCGTCTAACGCAACGATAATGGAGGAATCGATCCCTTTCATGGCGGAGGTGAGAAAACGGTCGGAAATATCGCTCTGGTCCACATCTGCTCCGATCAGCATGCCATCGCAGGCCTGGGCAGAAGACAAGACTGACTGATACAGCGCGCCGCCGCATGCAAAAATGATCTCTGTGCCCTTCTGATACCAGTCAAAGGATACCTTTTCGATCTGCTCATTTGGAGAAAAAGTTTCAGCATACCAGTATTCTACATGAACATCGCCGCTGACAGCCAGAGCGGAGGCGGCGTCATTGATGCCAAGGAGAAATCCGTATCCATATCGTTCCACGGAGGAAAGCTTTTCTCCGCCAATAAATCCGAGATTCCGGTATCCCTCCAGAACAGCCATATAACCGGCAAGATATCCGGCCTCCTCCTCCCGGTAGGTGATACAGTGGACATTGGACGCAGGCTCAATGACATTACCCGAGGAATCTCTGGGAACCCCATCCAGCAAAAGAAAGAAAATATTGCTGTAATCCTCCTGCAGACTGCCCACTGCCTGTTCAAAGTGAGCGCCTGTGCAGATAATAAGCTCCGCATGATCCTGAATGGCAGCCAAAACGGCATTTTTGCAGGAATCGGGAGTGGAATCGGAAGAATTGTAGCACTTATAAGTAACGCCCGCAGCCTCAGAGTAGATTTTGAGTCCACTGAGGGCCGCCTGGTTGAATCCGTTCTCTGTGCCGGAGCTGTCATCAATGATAAGAGCTGCCGGACTGTTTGCGTGCGGCGCTTTTCCGGAAGAAGGATCAAAGTGTTCTTTCGGAGAGCGGCCGCTGCAGCCTGAGACTGAAAGCAGAAACAGGGAAACTAAAAATATTTTTTTTATTGGAAGCTTCATTTATCATTTTCCGCCTTTCCGAGGTATAGGAAACGACATTAGTCGTTTCCGTTTGCGCCGTCCACATGCTGCGAATGCAGCGAATCTCCCTGTGCGGACGTGTGCATCCATTTATAGCAAACGGCAAATATTTTTGTCGTTTGCTATAAATATCGATTAATTCCTGACCCATCGGCCGCTGGCGCCGCAGGGAAGGATTTGTCCGTTGCAGGAAACAGGGAGTCCGATCTCGGAAGAGATAACACGCCCGCCGTGTTTTTCTGCGATGGTAGAATGTAACAGGTAGGTGAGCACAGAGCTCTGAAGGCCTGTCGTATAGGAATTGATCAGGAAAAAAAGCGCGTCCGGGCCGAGAAGCCTGGAGGTCTGACAGAGCAGGGAATATATGTTTTCTTCCATTTTCCAGATTTCGCCCTTAGGCCCCCTTCCATAAGAGGGGGGATCCATGATAATACCATCATAAGTATTGCCCCGGCGGATCTCACGCTCCACAAATTTCACACAATCATCCACCAGATAGCGCACTGGTCTGTCCGCCAGCGAGGAAGCGGCGGCATTTTCTTTCGCCCAGGCCACCATTCCTTTGGAGGCGTCCACATGCGTGACGCTTGCGCCTGCTGCTGCTGCGGCTAAAGTGGCGCCCCCGGTGTAGGCAAACAGATTTAAAACCTTTACCGGACGCTTCGCATTCCGGATGATCTGAGAAAACCAGTCCCAGTTGACCGCCTGTTCAGGAAACAGGCCGGTGTGCTTGAAGCTGAAAGGCTTTAAGCGGAAGGTAAGGGTTTTATAATGAATCGTCCATTCCTGGGGAAGATCAAAAAATTCCCATTCACCGCCGCCTTTTGCACTGCGATGGTAATGGCCGTTCAGGCTATTCCATTCTGCAGCCTTTCTGGGTGTATGCCAGATTACCTGGGGATCCGGACGCAGAAGGATATAGCGCCCCCAGCGTTCCAGCTTTTCGCCGCCGGAGGCATCCAGTACCTCATATTCTTTCCACTGATCTGCGATCCACATAGTAATCCTCCATGCTGCCGACACACTGTGAAAATTTATTTTTCACAGTATCCCTCACCTCTGCACTGATTATGGCTTCTGATTAATAATAGAAAAATTCTGTTAAAAATGCAAGGATTTTATGGTATTCTGTTTGAAGGGAAACGTCATAAGTTTTTCATTTGCGCTGCAGGTCTGATGCCCCATCAGCTTGCCGCGTGATTTTTGGCTTCAGATGACAGGGAGTGAAGATTGAAAATTAAAATTTTCAATCGCGAGATTTGTGTCTGCGCGTTGCTTGTCACAAACTCGTTAATCCATTTTATGGATTTAGCCATATTATGGCTTTGCGCAATAAAGCAGCGCAGAAATGGGGATAAGTATGGAACAGATAAGAAACAGGTGTCCCGGGTGCAGGCGCGCGGTATGCGACGGATGCGGAATATACCGGGAAGCAATGCTTTCGCAGGAACCGGGCAGTAAGGAAACGTTCAAAAGGTTACATACAAATAAATACAAACAGCCGGGGTTCCCAAAGGCATTTAAAGCCGAAATGCAGGAAGGGCTGGGAATTTCCTTTGATGCGGGAACTACCACGCTGGCGGGAATGCTGTGGGATCTGGAAGAAGGGCGTCTCCTGGATGCGGAAACGGCTTCCAATCCCCAGGCGATTTTCGGAGCGGATGTGATCAGTAGAATCCGGGCGGCGGAGGAAGAGAAGAACCGGAAGAAGCTGCAGAAGCTTCTGGTGGGTCAGCTGGATGAGATGGCGGATAAGATGATGAACCGGATGGAAAAGAGGGGAGAAGGCAGTGGGATTCGCCGGGTCACTGTGGCGGGTAATACGGCCATATGCGAACTTCTTCTGGGAATAAAGCCGGAGGGACTCTTTGCGGCGCCTTTCACGCCGGACTACAACAGCACGGTCTGTGTGGAGGGAAAGAAACTGGGATTTACATTTTTGGCGAATGCGCAGTTCCTGATTCTTCCGCCCATAGGCGGATATGTAGGGGCGGATGCCCTGGCAGTGTATGGATATGTGGCCATGCAGGAGCAGGGGAAAACGATTCTGGCGGTGGATATCGGAACCAACGGGGAAATTCTTCTGATGTGCGGAGAGAAGAAATATGCCTGTTCTGCCGCGGCAGGCCCGGCGCTTGAAGGAGGGACTGTCCGCCAGGGGATGCGCGCTGCAGAAGGAGCGATCGATAAATGCCTGTCGGGAGGGAGATTCCCGGTGGAGGATCTTGTGTGCAGGGTGGCAGGCGGCGGAGAACCAAAGGGAATCTGCGGTTCTGGACTGGTGGATGTCCTGGCGCTGCTCTGGAAAAGGGGGATACTGGATCCGTCCGGCTATATGCGGAGTCCTCTGGAGGCCAGAGCGGCGGGAGCGCCGGAAAGGCTCTGCAGGCGGATCAGGGAAGAAAAAGGACGCCGCTTTCTTCTGACGGATGAGAAAACGCCTGTTTTTCTCACGGCAGATGATGTGCGGCAGCTCCAGCTCTCTGTCAGTGCGCTGCGTTCGGGTATGGAGATTCTGCTGAGAAAAGCAAAGCTGAAGGCTTCTGAGCTTGACAGAATCTACCTTGCAGGCGCCTTTGGGTGCTATATTGGAGTGGAAAGCGCAGTCACAGCAGGACTTCTCCCCCCTGTTGAAAGAGAAAAGATCGTACAGGCGGGTAATCTGGCAGGCGTGGGGGCGGCAATGGCGCTGCTTTCCCCTGAAGCGCTTGCGTATATGGAGGCGGAGAGCGCCGGATTTGAACATGTGGAGCTGGCACAGGAGGAAGACTTTAAGACGCTTTTCCTAACCCATATGAATTATGATGAGAAGAGATGAAGAGTGAAAATTAAAATTTTCAATCGCGGGATTTGTGTCAGCGCGTTGCCAGCCACAAACTTGAGATGCGCAACAAAGCAGCGCAGAAATGGAGTAAAGAGTGAAAGATTTTTCAAATCTTTCCTCTGCAAGTTTGTGTCTGCGCTGCATCCACAAACTTGAGATGCGCAACAAAGCAGCGCAGAAATGGAGTAAAAAATGAACAGAGATTTCATGAAAGAGAAAAAGAGGATCGTTGTGAAGATCGGTACTACGACGATCACCCATGTGGATACAGGGCATTTAAACCTGCTTAAAATGGAGAAGCTGGCCAGAGTCCTGACGGATATCAGAAATCAGAACAGAGAGATCGTAATTGTTTCCTCAGGAGCCATTGGAGCCGGAAGAAAGGCTCTGGGCATCAAGGAAAAACCCCGCAGCCTTTCGGAAAAACAGGCGTGTGCAGCGGTAGGGCAGGCAAGACTTATGATGATCTATCAGAAGCTGTTTGCGGAATATAACCAGACTATTGCCCAGATTCTGATCACCAAAAGGACCATGACCAATGAGATCAGCAGACGAAATGCGCAAAATACATTCCGGGAGCTGCTTCATATGGGCGTTATCCCCATTGTAAACGAAAATGACACGGTTTCCACTGATCAGATCCAGGATGAAAATTTCGGAGACAATGATACCCTTTCAGCGACGGTAGCCCAGATGGTGGGGGCGGATATGCTGATTCTTCTGTCCGATATCGATGGTCTTTATACAGACGATCCCCGGAGCAACCGGGAAGCGGAGTTCATCAGCTGCGTAGAGAAAGTGGGGGAACAGCTTGCGCAGCTTTCTTCCTGTGCCAAAGGCGCAGATACCACATTTGGCACAGGAGGAATGATCACCAAGCTGACAGCCGCCCATCTTGCCAATGCGGCGGGAATTGATATGGTCATCGCCAATGGGGCTGACGTGATCAATATCAGCAGAATCCTGGAGGGGAAAGAAGTGGGGACGCTGTTTAAGGCGTAGGCATGCGCGGGGACAGACAGAACGCAATGCAGTATTTGGGAATTTCTGACGCAGCCGTCAGAAAAGCCTGTGTATGAACAGTCCGCTTCGCAGCTTTGGCTCGAACCAGGTGGATTTGGGCGGCATTAAAAGCCCTGCGTCGGCCACGGAGAGCAGCTCCGGGACAGAAGTGGCGTACAGAGAAAATGCGGCGCTCATATCTTCCGATACCCGGCGCTCAAGTTCCTGAAGTCCCCGGATACCTCCCACGAAATCGATCCTGTTGTCTGTCCGTGGGTCTGTGATATTTAAAACAGGCGCAAGCAGATGATCCTGCAGCACGGATACGTCCAGCCCTTTTACCGGATCAGAGGAGAGAAGCGCATCGGTCGCTCTCAGAAGATACCACTCATCTGGCAGATACAGTCCGAAGGACCCCTTTTCGGCAGGAGCCACAGGCAGGCTTCCTTTGGCTTCCACAAAAAATCCGGCATGTTCTATCGCCTTCAGAAACTCTTTGGGAGAGAGGCCGTTTAAGTCTCTGACAACTCTGTTGTAAGGCAGAATGGCAAGCTGGTCATCGGGAAACAACACCGAGAGAAAGCGGTTGAACTCTTCCCTGCCGGTATAGCCGGGATGCTCCCTGCGGCGCTTTAAGCCCACCTTTACGGCAGAGGCGCAGCGGTGATGGCCGTCGGCTATGTAGGTACAGGGAATCTGTTCAAAAAGAGCCTGCAGCCGGAGGATGGTTTCTGTCTCTGAAATACGCCATACCCGGTGGGCAATCTGATCCCGGGAGACAAAATCGTACAGTGGCGCCTGCCGTTTGGCCGTGTCCACAAGAACATTGATCTCCTGCTTTGAGCGGTATGCCAGAAAAATAGGGCCGGTATGAGCATCTGTGACATCCACATGACGGATACGGTCGAGCTCTTTGTCTTCCCGTGTGTTTTCATGCTTTCTGATCAGCTGATTCTGGTAATCGTCTATGGAGGAGCAGGCGACAATTCCGGTCTGAGACCGCCCGTTCATCGTCAGCTCATAAATATAATAGCATGGCATTTCTTCTATAATAAAAATGCCATCGGCGATCCAGGCATCTAAAAGAGACCTTGCCTTGGCATATACCCTGGAATCGTAAGTGTCAATCTCATCGGGAAACTGGGTCTCCGCCCGGTCGATCTTTAAAAAAGAGAGCGGCTCTTTTATGACTTCAGCCACTGCCTCCCGGCGGTTATATACATCATAGGGCAGGGCGGCCACCCTCTCTGCCAGGGCGGGAACGGGCCTGATGCCCTGAAAAGGGGTTACTTTTGGCATGAAATTTCCTCCGTGGTATGTTTTGTTTCATAGATTATATGCGATGGACGGCAGGAATGTCAAACAACAGTTGCAAACAACAGATATGGCAGATACGGCTAAGGAAAATTAATTAAAAAATCTGTTGACAAAGTGCAAGGTGTATTTTATAATATTAATTGCGTTGTGAGGAAGCAGACGGCAGGAGATGGTCAGCGGGGTGTGGCTCAGCTTGGCTAGAGCGCCTGGTTTGGGACCAGGAGGTCGCAGGTTCGAATCCTGTCACCCCGACGCTGCTTTTTAATAATGACATGCGGGTGTAGTTCAATGGTAGAACACCAGCCTTCCAAGCTGGACACGTGGGTTCGATTCCCATCACCCGCTTCTTTTTATGCGCAGGGGCGCACAGATGAAATTGCTGCTTGCGCAGCGTGCGCCACGCGCGTGCAGGGAGAAAGTCTTCCCCGTTTAATTATGTTAAAAAGAGCATGTCGTTTCCGGCATGCTCTTTTGATGCTCCGGGCCATGAACCGTGACAGGCCATCCCCGCCCGATTCAGATTCCCTTATTGTTTCATTGAATTTTCGGCAGTTTTGTAGTAAACTTGAAAATAAGGATATTACTTTAAGCTTCAGTAGGACTGGTATTGAAACGGGAGGCAATATAGGATTTCACCTCATCCCTTGTTTTATCAAGGGCGATGGCCAGTTCCCCGCAAAGAGAGGTCTCGGCGAGGTTAAAGTAACGGCTGTCAAGGGCAGTCACCTTATAACCTTTCATGATTCTCTTTTCTTTTCGAAGATAAATGGTTTTGATGAGCATGACCCAGGCTTTACTGTTGTTGGACCGCATATATTCCTTGTAGGTTTTTTCCAGTGTTTTTTCATCGGAAATAGGAATAAGAGGAATATCAGGAATGGAGCTGATCAGATTGTCAGCTTCCTCTCTGGACAGAGCAGGGCGTAGAAGCGTATCTGCTGTGTCAACAGGAGTGTAAACCGTACTTCCGGACGTATATACAGGCTTTAAGAGATAGTAGATTCTTTTTTTGTCAACGCCGGGAATATTCAGCGTGGTGATATCCTGTACGCTGCATATTCCATTATTACCATAAATTACGTAATCTCCTTTTTCATACATATTGAAACCTCCTTCCAGGCAGGGATCTGTAAATAATTTTACTATTTCTAATTGTTGTTGACAGTTCCAGAGTTATGTATACCAGTATACCAAAATTTTGAGGAAAATGTTAGTAAAAAATTGAAAATAGTTATGATTTTGGTAGAAATGTGCAAGAAACCTGCCATATTTATTGTTCAAAATGACTAAGATATTTGAAAAAATCTGACTGGAAGGATACCCACACAGAAATGGAGAGACAATGAAGCTTTATTTGGTCAGACACGGCGAAACAGACTGGAATACCCTGAGCAGAATCCAGGGGAATACAGACACGGTATTGAATGAAAAAGGCAGGCAGCAGGCGGCGGAGCTTGCCGATAAACTAAAAGAGGGGTATCAGATCAGGAGAATCTATACCAGCGACAGAAGGCGGGCGAGGGATACGGCCGGTATCATTGGAGAACGGCTGGGAATTATGCCGAAGGTGGAGAAGGGGCTGGAGGAAATTAATTTCGGCAGATGGGAGGGGTGTACCTGGCAGCAGGTGAAAGAAAAATTCCCGGAGGAATATCAAATCTGGCACCGTAACCGCCGGTATCATGTTCCGCCCTCAGGGGAATCCTATCAGCAGCTTCTGGAGCGTCTTTTACCCACAATAGATGATATTATAAATGAAAATGAACAGGAGGAAGAGGATCTGTTGGTAGTGACGCACAGCGCTGTGATCATGACGCTGATGTCCTATCTTTATGATACGCCTTTCGAAGATATGGCGAAGAACTACAGAACCGGTAATACGGGGATCGTGGAGCTGGATCAGAAACTATTTTATCAGAGATATCAGGAAATGATGAAGGAGAATAAGTGAGATGAAACTGGGTGCACTTGAAGCAGGCGGTACAAAAATGGTATGCGCTGTTGGAGATGAAACAGGAAAGATTTTGGAGCAGATTTCGATACCGACCGAAACGCCGGAGATTACGGTACCGAAAATGATTGCATATTTTCGGAAGGCGGGGATTGAAGGACTGGGAATCGGATGCTTTGGTCCCATAGACCCGGACCCGGCATCGGAGACATATGGATACATTACCAGTACTCCCAAGCTTGCATGGCAGAATTATAATATAGCCGGCGCTTTCAGGGAGGCTCTCTGCTGCCCGGTGGGGTTTGATACGGATGTAAACGGTTCTGTACTGGGGGAAGTTACCTTTGGCCAGGCAAAGGGAAAAAACTGTGTAATCTATGTTACTATTGGAACCGGCGTGGGGGCAGGAGTCTATATAGAAGGCAGACTTCTGCATGGAATGCTTCATCCTGAGGCAGGACATGTGCTGATCCAGAAACGATCCGATGATCCTTATGGGGGGAAATGTCCCTACCATAAAAACTGCCTGGAGGGTCTTGCCGCAGGACCGGCGATTGAAGCGCGCTGGGGACAGAAAGCGGTAGATTTAAAAGACAGGGAGGAGGTCTGGGATCTGGAGGCATGGTATATTGCCCAGGCGCTCAGCGGATATATTTTAACGCTGTCGCCGCAGATGATTATTCTGGGGGGAGGGGTGATGCACCAGGAGCAGCTGTTCCCGAAAATCCGCACTTATGTGAAGGAGATGCTGAACGGTTATATCAAGACAAGTCAGATGGACCATATGGAGAGTTACATTGTGCCAGCGAGCCTGAAGGATGATCAGGGGATTATGGGGGCGCTGGAGCTTGGCAGAAGAGCGGTTGCAGAAAGCAGGAACCAGGCATGAAGCAGCTTGTGGCGGGAATAGTGGCCCATGTGGATGCCGGTAAGACAACGCTGTCGGAAGCAATGCTCTATGAGAGTGGCAGTATCCGTAAGCTGGGCAGAGTGGACAGGAAGGACGCGTTTCTGGATCACTATGCCCAGGAGAGGGCGCGGGGAATTACGATTTTTTCCAAACAGGCCCGTATTTTGCATGGGGATACGGAGATTACACTGCTTGATACGCCTGGACACGTAGATTTTTCGGCGGAGATGGAGAGGACCCTGTGGGTGCTGGATGCCGCAGTTCTGGTTATCAGTGCAAGCGCCGGGATACAGGGACATACCCGGACTTTGTGGAAGCTGCTGAAGAGCTGTGGGATTCCTGTTTTCATTTTTGTAAATAAGATGGATCAGCCGGATACCGACAGGGAAGCGATTCTGGAGAGTCTGAAGGCCGGACTGAGCGAATACTGCATTGATTTTACCTGCCAGGAATCGGAGGCCTTTTATGAAAACATTGCATGCAGCGATGAAACGGTGCTGGATGCGTTTTTGGATACCGGAAAAATCACAACAGAACAGATACAGAGACTGACAGGGGAAAGAAAAATCTTTCCCTGCTTTTTTGGTTCCGCGCTGAAGTTGTCCGGAGTGGAGGAGCTGCTGGATGGCCTCACAGTCTATACAGGACAAAGGAAGTATCCCGAGACATTCGGCGCAAGAATTTTTAAAATCACCCGGGATGATCAGAAAAACCGTCTGACTCATATGAAGATTACGGGCGGCAGGCTCAGAGCGAGGGAAATACTTTCTGTAGAAGGACAGTGGGAGGAAAAGGTTAATCAGATCAGAGTATATTCGGGAGAAAAATATGAGACTCTGCCGGAAGCAGGCGCCGGCAGGATCTGTGCGGTCACCGGGCTGACCAGGACCCGGGCGGGGGAAAGACTGGGGTTTGAGGCAGAGTCCGGTCAGGTGTACAGGAAAAAGACCGGGGAAGGACAACCGGACGGTCTGCCCGGAAGCCGGATGTCTCTGCTTTCTCCTGTCTTATCCTATCGTGTAATTCTGCCCGATGAATGCGACCCGGCTCTTATGCTTCCGAAGCTCAGGCAGCTGGAAGAGGAAGATCCTCAGCTTCATATTGTATGGGAGGGAAAGAGCCGGGAAATTCATGCGCAGCTTATGGGGAAGGTGCAGATGGAAGTGCTGGGAGAGCTGATCCGGGAGAGATTCGGGGTTAGTGTCTCGTTTGGGCAGGGGAGCATTGTTTACAGAGAAACCATTGCAGACAGGGTGGAAGGAGTAGGACATTTCGAACCCCTGCGCCACTACGCGGAGGTGCATCTTCTGCTGGAGCCGGGCGAAGAGGGGAGCGGTCTGCAGATTACTTCTGACTGCAGTGTGGATGAGCTGGATCTGAACTGGCAGAGGCTGATCCTGACCCACTTGGAAGAAAAAGAGCATCAGGGAGTACTGACAGGAGCCGGTATCACAGATATGAAGATTACATTGAAATCGGGCCGGGCTCATTTAAAGCATACGGAAGGGGGAGATTTCAGGCAGGCAACCTACCGTGCGCTGCGCCAGGGACTGATGCAGGCAAAAAGTATTCTTCTGGAGCCCTGGTATGAGTTTCGTCTGGAGGTGCCATTGCAGACAGTGGGCCGCGCCATGGCGGATCTGGATAAAATGCAGGGAAGCTTTACGCTGGAACAGAGAGATGAGAGCGCAGTATTGAAAGGGACTGTCCCTGTGGCAGCGATGCAGGATTACCCCGGGGAGGTGGCAGCCTACACCAAAGGACTGGGACAGCTCTGGCTGGGGGTGAAGGGATATTACCCCTGCCATAACACAGAAGAGGTGCTGGAAGAGACAGGATATGATCCTCTGCGGGATGCGGAAAATCCTGCGGGCTCTATCTTCTGCTCCCACGGAGCGGGATTTTATGTGGAGTGGGACCAGGTGGCGGATTATATGCATCTGGAAAGCTGCCTGAAGGAGACGGGACAGAGCGGAGAAAGCCTGGACGTGAGCTTGAACGAGACGGGTAGAGCAGGAGCGCTGACAGTAAATGCCGGAAGGCGTATCAGAGAAAAAGAGCAGGAAGCGGCCGGGGATACGTGGATCGGGACAGAAGAGGTGGATGAGATTTTAAGCCGGGCCGTTCATGCCAACAAAAAGCAGGACAGAGCGGAACGCAGAGGCTGGCAAAAGCCCCGGAGGGAAGGGGAGAAGGAATGGTCCTGTAAGACAGAGCCGGACGGCAGGAAGGCAGGAAGATCTGTTCCGCTGAAAGAGAGCTATCTTCTGGTGGACGGATATAATGTGATTTTTGCATGGGAGGAGCTGAAAGAACTGGCGGAGCGGAATCTGGATGGGGCCAGAGGAGCGCTTCTGGATCTTCTCTGTAATTATCAGGCGTTAAAGGGCTGCAGTGTCATTGCCGTTTTTGACGCTTACCGTCTTGCGGGCCATGCAACGGAAGTACTGGATTATCACAACATTCATGTAGTGTTTACAAGGGAAGCGGAAACGGCGGATCAATATATTGAGAAGTTTGCCCATGAAAACAGTCATAAGTATGATGTCATAGTAGCCACATCAGACGGTCTTGAGCAGATTATTATTGTGGGAGAAGGCTGCAGACTGCTCTCATCACGGGAACTGAAGGAGGAAATTGAGCAGATTTGTACCCGCAGTGTACAGGATTTCAGGCAGGCGCATCCAGGAGAGAGGCTTTTTATGGAAGGCGTCTTATCTCAGGGGGCCGTAGAGGAGATAGAGTGGTTCAGGGATCATTATGAGCAGGAAGAGCAGGCCGGCGGCAGAGAATCCGGCATTTAAAAGCGGGAAAAAACAGGAAGCAGTCTGCGCAGCATGGAGCCGGCTTTGCGCTGAAGCCAGGCGATCCCCAGAGAGAGGCCGATTCCCACAAACAGATAAATCCATTTGCTGGCTTCCGACCCGCCGATAAGATAGACAAAGCCGATCTCGCTAAAGAACATTTCACGGTCGAATTCGCGGCAGAAAGGGGTATACAGGCTGCAAAGATAGAAAAAGCTCTTTACCAGCATGAAGCCGGCAATGTGATGCATCATGATAGAGTAGGTATTCCTTCCGATGTAGGTCATCTTGTCCGACAGATAGGGAATTTTGCTCATAATCCGTGCCACTCTGAGCCAGAAAGCGATTCCGGTTATTACGGTCAGATAGGGAACCAGGGGGCCGTTGGCAAAGCTGCTGACCCATACGGCGCTGAAATTCAGTCCGGCGCATAGAATGGTGATCAGAATCTGGATGCCCATAACGATCAGAAAATAGGGACCGTCTGTCATCCGGTCATAAGGCTCCAGCCTGGTACGATAAATTCTTCCCATCTGAAATCCCGGCATCATAAACAGGAGTCTTCCCGGAAGCTTATACCATCCCCATACGTGTCCTGTGGCGGCAAGCCAGACGGTGAGAACCCCTGCCAGCAGACAGCCGAAGAAGATCAGCCACTCAAAATCCAGCTTAAAAAGAGAGAGTATTTTGCGCATCAGCACATTCAGAACCTCCAGCATGAAAAGAACCGGGACAAACCAGGCCGGAAAATTATACATAAACTGATGCCCATCCAGAAAGGGCGAGAGGAAAAGGGTCTTGAGGGAGAGCGATTCTCCTATGGAAAATCCTGCTCCATGAAGCAGCTCGGCGAGTACTCCATAAAAAAGGTTCCAGGCAAAATACGGAAGGAGAAGGGTGAAGCATTTTCCCATCAGGTATCCGCCGATCCGCTCCTGAGATTCCTCCTTATAGAAATAGCCGGATACAAACAGAAAAATAAATACATGAAAGGAATAGTAGGGGAATAATTCTCCCAGATCAAAAAGGTTATATCCCAGATGGCCTGCTGCAACAAAAATAATCCCAATGGCGGATAAAATGCGCAGCTCTCTGTTTTCCCTGAAGAGGGCAGTGTTCTTTTCCATAATGCTTCACCTTTGTATTTTTTATGTGACAGGAGTGATTTCGTCTGATTCTGTATAATCTTAAGCCTGTTTCCAGTATACAAAAAAATGTTGAACAATAAAAGCAAAAAAATTATAATAATGATATGAATACCACAGAAAAAATTCTTTTTATGCCTGTAAAAAAAATACTGCTTCTGTTAATTGCAGCTGCCTCGGGGTTTTTCCTTGCTTCCTGCGCATTTGGCGGCCGCGCTCCGGAGAGCGCTTACAGGGCGGAGGATTATCTGAAGGAGTCCTCCCTGATCGAATTTGACAGGTCTTTGCTGGATACGGTTCCAGCCAATACCTGTCAGACCTTAAGCGTTCCCACCTATATTACCAGAGTGGAGGAGCTCTATTTTATTGTGGACTGTTATAACAATCAGGTGATCTATCATGAAAATCTTTCAGACCCGCTGTATGAATGGCAGGTGATGACAGATGATATTTCCATGGGGCATACGCTGGCCAGCGATGGAAAGGTTTATCTGATTGATGACACGGAAAACAACAGGATCCTGGTCATGGAAAAAGGCGAGAACAGCAGCGGTCAGCCGGTATTTATTCCTACCCAGGAGTTCAGGGAGATCGGCGAGAGGCCTCATTATATAATTTATGACGAATACACGGACACCTTTTATGCGTGGAGCTCCTTAAGCGGAGAAATGTACCTGTTCCGCCATCCGGAGGACAGCACCCGGATGTATCTTACGGAGATCCGTTCTGTCGAGTCTCTGAATCATGTGTATGTGAGATCCTTCACGATTGTGGAGGACAGCATTTACTTTGTGTCCGGTAATTCCAGTATTATTGAGGCGGATCTCTACAGCTTCAGGATTAAAAAGGAATATCCGGTTCCGCCGGAAATGGCGGGGATGATCCAGATAACCCCCATAGGAGATTACTTCTATATCACCATATCCACTGACAGCACCGGCAGTCAGGACTATGCGACCATACTCCGGACGCAAAGACTGGAAGATCTGATGTCCGGCCATTATGAAGATGTATATGAGCACTTTATAGGAGGAGGGACGCCGTATTACATTACAAAAATAGATGACGCATGGTATCTTACGGAGCATCGCGTCCCCGGACACTCGATATGGAGCTTCCAGGTGGAAGATGATAAAATAACCAATGTTATATCTATATACTGATGACGATCTGCGTGAAAGGATAAACCAATGAAGAAGCTGTGTTTAAAAACGACTTCCCTGTTGAAGGAGAAAGGCCAAAAGAAAACAGAGATGAGCCTGGTTCTGATGACCCTGCTGAGCTGTATGGTCACGGCTCTGGCCCAGGGCAGCAGTTTCTTTTATGTTTCTCATTACACAAAGGTTTTGGTCATTACCTGTATTTTCTGCGTCTATGCCGGTTGCTTCCTGTTCCTGAGACAGGCGGGAGCTCTCACAGAAGACAGGGGCGTGTTTCTGATCGTCCTGCTGGGAGTGCTTTTCCGGTGCAGCTATGTGCTTCTGTCCGGACTTTATGAGCGTCAGCACGATGCGGGCGCCTATACGGGTATGGGGACGGAATTTATCAATCCCGGTCATATCGGTTATATTGAATATATTTACAAGTTTCATCATCTGCCCGATCTGAACCCCTATGAACTCTTTGCCTACTATCATCCGCCGCTGCACCACATTCTTTCCGTGATATGGCTGCGTCTGAATATTCTTCTGGGGGTAAGCGAAGAGTTGGCGTTTGAAAATCTGCAGATCCTTCCGCTGCTTTATTCCAGCCTCTGTATGACAGTTACCTGGAAGATCCTGAAGGTTCTTCAGATACAGGGAAAAGGGTTGTTGACAGGCGTTGCCTTTATGGCTTTTCATCCGGCAACGGTCATTATGGCGGGAAGTGTCAATAATGATATGCTGACCATTCTTTTCATGTGTCTGATCATTCTGGAATCGCTCAGGTGGATTCGCAATAAGGATCTGCCGGGGCTGATCCGTCTGGCGCTGTACATAGGATTCGGGATGATTACCAAGCTCAACAGTGCTGTTTTAGCGCTTCCCATCGGCCTGATATTCCTGATGCATTTTGTTTCGGTAATCCGCAGCAAAGAGAGGCCGCTTCTGTTGAAGTGGATCAGACATTACTGCCTATTCGGACTGACAGCCGCGCCTGTGGGCCTGAGCTGGATTGTGAGAAATCTGGTGCGGTTTAAAGAAAAGCCCGGCGTTCCCGTTCCGGGGGAGTCTTCTCCCATGTATACGGCAGGCTACAGTATCTGGAGCAGGCTGGGGATTCCGGCATTTTCGGACTGGCATTTTGACTTTCCCTTCCATCCGATCAGTGCCGGCGCGTGCAATAATACCTGGGTGATTATGTTCCATACGTCTCTGTTTGCGGAAGAATACCCTGCCGATTTACCGGATATCCTGCTGGTACTGTGTCAGATTACATTTGTCCTGGCTGTGAGTCTTGCAATAGCAACAGTTATTTTACTGGCAGCAGTTCTTCTGGACAAAGAAACAGGGAAAGAAGACAGAGTGTTTTTAATGACGGGTTACGTGGTCATGCTGATCTCCTTCGCAGCTTTTGTGGTCATTTATCCTTATACCTGCAGCAGTGATTTCCGTTATGTTGCAATCTGTCTTGTCTACATCGCTATTGCGCTGGGACTGGGGAACAAGTATTATCTTTCGCCAACAGTTATGCGTGGATCCGGTGGCAAGGGCCGGATAAAATCCTGGTGTATGCGCGCTGTGAACGGAGGAATTATACTGTTTCTGACATTTATTACGCTGATTTATATATTTTGGGAACGTTGGTAAAAAGTAATTGACAAGCCCTGGAACATGTGATACGCTAAACCCACTTACCGCTGAAAACTCCAATTGAATGAAACAGATGACCTGTCTATGGAAAATTCCATGGGCAGGTTTTTTTGCGCAGAGACATACAGGGAAATTGTATGCTCTACTATGCTCTGCGCGGGCAGGGAGAATTTTCCCGGCCGGTCGCCGGAAATGGCAGAAAGGGATAAATGAGAAAAAGAGTATTTAAGCGGAAAAAAGAGATAAAAACACATAAAATAATAGTATTTGCAGGCAGGGCTGCAGTGCTGGCGGCATCTGTCGCTTTGCTGATTCAGACGCCGCTGGCAGTCTGCGGACGGGAGGCGGCAGACGATCCTGCCGGCACAGCCAGCCAGCCGCGCCAGGTGGTTACCAGTATCTACCACCGGCATCTGGGACAGGCCGATGTGCAGGGAGGATGCTATCAGCAGGCTGCCGCCCATGAACATAAAGGAGATGAAAAAACAGGAGGCGGATGTTATACGCTGCCGGTTTATCATCAGCATGTGGGAAGTACTGCCGGAGGCGGATGCTATACACAGGAGGTTTTACATGAGCATCGCGGAGATGAGACCTCAGGAGGAGACTGCTATGAACCGGTGTATCATGAGCATGAAGACGGATGCTATCAGGAGCAGAGATGCAATATTACCAATGTGGGAGGAGAGGTAATCTCCACCAGGCAGGATAATTGCCTTCAGCATGGAACGACCACCTTTGATACGGCAAATGGGACCTCCTATCACGACAGCTGTGGGATCGGAAGCGAGCCGGCTCAGCTGTATTACTGCCATCAGTGCGGTTTCCTGCCCAATCTGAATCACAAATATCAGGCATTAATCTGTAGCAGAGAGGGAGAAATTACCGGATACAGGAAAAACTGTGACCGGGAGGGAGAGATAGAAGGGTATGAGACAGGCTGCGGATATGCGGAGAATGAAATCGAACGGTACCGGCCGGATTGCGGGATTACGACGGACGGTTATGCATTGAGCTGCGGACTGAAAGAAGATCAACCATGCGGAAGGCTGATCCTGACCAGCGAGATTGCAGAAGGAGGAAACAGAGGAACGATCAGCGTGAGGCTGGAAGATCTGTCCGGCGGTCATCTTCGCCTGGAGGATGATCCTTTCTCCTGGAGCGATGAGAAAGGCAATGTCCTGGGAGAAGGAGAAAGTCTGGAGGTAGGAGAGAATGGAAATTATCAGGTATCTGTCCGGCTGAAAAACAAGGATGTGGATGAAGCGGGATTAAGAAGCAGCATTCTGGTAGATGGAATCGGAAAAGGAGGGAATCCTTCAGCCGCTCCGACAGGCCAGCCCTCCGCCCGGCCTTCTTCCAAACCATCCCCGGTATCCACGGCAAAGCCGACCCCCTCAAAGGATAAACCCACAGAAGCGCCGGGAACAGGAGGAAACGATGAATCCGGGGATCAGCAAGAGGACGATAAGGAACCGGATGATCCGGGGGCGACGCCATCTGTAAGCCCTGGAAACGGCGGAGGGGCCTCTCTGCCGCTCCGTAAGCCGGAAAATGGAAAGACAGATGCCGGAACCGGCACGGATACAAAGAACGGAACTGGACGTTTAAAGGGAAAAGATTCTCAGAATCGGGGTACGGAAGATGGCGCTGTGAGTCCTTCCCCCAGGGTGACTCCGGTGGTGACGGAAAGACAGAGCGGCGAGGTTAAGGCCAGAGAAAACATGAGTGCGCAAAAGGGTCGGCGTAATGCCGCTCAGGTAGTGAAAAGGAATACCCTGTTTGACTCTCCTGCAGTCCGTATGATTACGCTGACGGCGGGCACCCTGTTTTTACTTGGAGGAATTCTGGCTGTTCTGCTGTATTTGCGGCGCAGCGTAGCACTCTACAATGACGACGGAGAGGGAAGAATGGTATATTTGGGACGCTGCCCTGTGCGGCTGGAGGAAGAAGGTTACTGTATTATCATTACAGATGCCATGATCGAGAAATCCTGCACCAACAGATACAGGATCAGGCCGGGGATCTTCCGATTCGGAAGGGATGAAGAGCAGGAAATGATCGTATACAAAGAGGGAAAGAAAGCGGTGGTCTGCTTCAGTAAAGAAATGATCGTTACTATATAGAAAGTTTGAAAGCTTTGTAATTTCAAAGCTTTGTAATTTCTGTGAAAAGCCTTGATTTTCCCAGATGAACGTGATAGACTCGTATTGCTTGTAAAAAAGTGTATATTTATGCAAAAGGAGGAGATTTTATGAAAAAATGTTTGGCACTCATGCTGACGGGCGTTATGGCGATGAGTCTTTTGACCGCCTGCGGAAAGGATAATGCAGCCGAGACCACAGGAGATGCTGTAGCAGAGGAAACAGAGACAGAGTCCCAGGAGGAAGAATCTGCCGAAGCAGAGGATGCATCAGCTGAAAATGCTGAAACAGAATCTGCCGGAGAAGAGGACGGCAGCACGGATGCGGATGTTGCATCCGGCGTACTTTCTGACGGAGTACTTACGGTAGGCACCAACGCGGAATTCCCGCCCTTTGAGTATGTGGGAGATGATGGAGAGCCGGATGGATTTGATGTGGCGCTGATTAAGGCCATCGGAGAGAAGCTGGGTGTTGAGGTCCGGGTTGAGAATATGGAGTTTGAAGCTCTGGTAGCGGCCATCGGTAATAAGATCGATGTGGCAATCGCCGGTATGACCATTACAGAAGAAAGGCAGAAGGTCGTTGACTTTTCCGATCCGTATTATGATGCCCTTCAGTATGTGATTGTTCCCGAAGGGTCGGCCATTGCATCCATGGATGATCTTGCAGGCAAAAATATCGGTGTTCAGCTGGGAACAACAGGCGATTTCATTGCGTCAGATGATGTGGAAGGCGCCAACGTATCTCAGTACAACAAAGGCGTGGATGCTGTGAACGATCTGATTAACGGAAAGGTGGACTGCGTGATTATTGATAAGAACCCCGCGCAGGTTTTTGCCGAGAAGTTTGAGGGTCAGGTAACGGCAGTTGACGGTGCACAGTTCGGATTTGAAGTTGAGAAGTATGCCATCGCGATTCCCAAGGGCGATACGGCGCTTGCCGATCAGATCAACGCAGCGTTGAAGGAGCTGAAGGATGATGGGACCTTCGATGAACTGGTAAGTCAATATATTGAAAACTAGTACTCCGTACTTGAGAAAGCGCAAGTGAAAGCGCTCTGGCAGCAGCCGGTTGTGAATGATAAGAGGATAGCATAAATATGCTGTCCTCTTTTAGGGAAAGGAAAGAATACGATGCAGGCATGGTTGGAAAAAGCAGGTGGGATGTTTGAGGCGGCATTTATCACCGGTGAGAGGTGGAAGCTTTACCTGAATGGTCTGGGAATTACCCTGGAAGTCGCCTTTTTTGCAGCAGTTCTGGGATTGGCGATTGGTACGGTTACAGCGCTGATGAAGCTTTCTGTCAGAAAAAACGGGAAAAAGACGATTTGGGCGAGAATAGCAAATGCCTACATAGATGTGATCAGAGGAACGCCTTCCGTATTACAGCTGATGATTATGTGGTTCATTATCATGAAGAGCAACACCAATGGAATACTGGTAGCCAGCCTGTCCTTTGGCATCAACAGCGGAGCCTATGTGGCAGAGATTGTGCGGGCCGGAATCCTGGCAGTGGATAAGGGACAGACAGAGGCAGGCCGTTCGCTGGGACTCTCCAAAACACAGACCATGCTGTACATCGTAATTCCCCAGGCCATTAAAAATGTCCTTCCGCCTATAGGCAATGAGTTCATCGTCCTTCTGAAAGAAACCGCTATTGTGGGATATGTGGGGCTGACGGACCTGACCAGGGCGGCCAATCAGGTATCCTCCAGAACCTATGAAGCGTTTATGCCGCTGATCGGCGCTGCAGTCATTTATTTCGTTATCATCAAGATACTGACCATTCTACTGGACCGGCTGGAAAGGAGGCTGCGCAGAAGTGATAATCGTTAAAAACCTTCACAAAGAATTTGAAAAAAATCACGTGCTCCGGGGAATAGACTATCATATTCACCAGGGAGAGAAGATTGTGATCGTGGGCCCTTCCGGATCAGGAAAAAGCACATTTCTGCGTTGTCTGAATCTTCTGGAAACGCCAAGCAGCGGTGAAATCTGGTTCGACGGCCAGCTGATCACAGATCCGAAAACCAACATTGATCAGGTCAGAACTCATATGGGGATGGTATTCCAGAACTTTAATCTGTTTCATAATCTTTCGATCATGGATAATATTACTTTGGCTCCCGTGAAACTAAAGAAAATGAGCAGGGAGGAGGCTTCTGAAAAGGCTTTGAACCTTCTTGCAAGAGTAGGACTTAAGGAAAAGGCGGATGCCTTTCCCAGCCAGCTCTCCGGCGGTCAGAAGCAGCGGATCGCCATTGTAAGATCTCTTGCCATGAATCCGCGGGTAATGCTTTTTGACGAACCGACCTCCGCGCTGGATCCGGAGATGGTGGGGGAAGTTCTAGATGTCATGAAAGAGCTGGCGGAATCAGGAATGACGATGGTGGTGGTAACTCACGAAATGGGATTTGCCAGAGAAGTGGGAACAAAGGTGCTGTTCATGGACGAGGGAATCATCATGGAAGAAAATGCGCCTGAAGGCTTTTTCAACCACCCTCAGTGCGAACGGCTGCAGGATTTCCTTTCCAAGGTTTTGTAGAAGTTCAGAGACGGTCAACTATACCTCTCCGGGCAGAATCAATAAAGCGCTCATCAGATAAAAAGGAAGCGAAAATACCATAAAATATACATAGCGGAATTCAGTGGCCACAGGAGTGGCGATGAGTACCGTAAAAAGCAGGGCAAGGCTTGGCAGATAGAGAATGAGCTTTTGCTCTTCTTTTCTCACAAAAGCGCAGCCCACGCAGAAAATCAGCACCCAGGCAGCCACGCCCATACTCCATAAGGTGCCGTAGAGGGGAAGCATGCCTCCCATTTTTATGGCAATTTCTTTGGCCTTAATCACCAGAGGACCGCGGATCAGCGGCGTATGGGATACCCCCAGGGAAGTAGCGCTTACGCCTTCTGCTTCCGCCACATGATAAAAGGAATCCGGATACCAGTATCCGTAGGTCTGCCGGATATGGGCCGTAAGATAATCTGCGGGATAACGCAGCCCCAGTCTGATCCAGAGTTTCAGAAATTCGCGCTTATGTCCGGCGAGATAATTTTGATGTCCGGCTCTCACAAGTTCTTTGATATTATCCGCATAATAGGGATCGTACAGATCTTTAATGTAGGTCAGATCGACAACCTTTTCGATCAATGCAAGCTCGTCGTCCGATAAGGAACGGTCATTACAGATCACTGCGGCGATCTGCTGAACAGGAATGGAGAGAGATTCCACCAGGTCCGGCTGTGTCACATGAAATGCATTCATGACAGGATATTTGATAATAACAGAAGTTATCAATATGCCCAGTATAGCAGGAAACATGATCTTTCCGGCTTTCCTGAAGTAAACAAGCAGGAAGGGAAGGCAGAGGAGAAAAGCATACCAGCCGTTGGAACGGAACAGACAGAGCATGAACCCTGAAAGGATAAAGACGCACAGGGATGAAACATTTTTAAAAGTCATATTGCGGATCAGCCGAAGGAGAGAGCAGCCAAAACACAGGACTGCGGCGGCAAAAGGAATATCCTTCCACAGGGTGACGGAAAATACGGCATGATAGGGAATCAATGCGTAGAACAGAGTGATAAGGAAACAGATGCCGGGACGAATGTGAAACAGCCGCAGCGTATTGATAAAATAACATATGCTATACGCGAGGAGAGCCATTTGAAAAACGGTGTAAAAGGAGAGCGCAACCAGCATACTTCCTGTCAGCTTCAGACCTATGGAATAGAACAGTTTGATCAGCAGGGTGTGGACCCAGGGGTGGTGGTTGCTGTAAGGAATTACATGCAGTACCTGTTCGAACTGATTAAGGCTGTCAGGCGTCATGACCCCCGGATATTGATAGAGAAAATAGGGGAGCCAGCAAACGATACAGAGTAAAAAGGCGCTCAGGCCTGCGTGCCTGAGATAAAAGTCAGAAAGCATTTTGAAATGGCATTTGACGGAAATCCTGCAAAATGATTGACTGTAGTGGTCGGAAAAAATCAGGGTATTTAATCGTGATTTATCTCCTGTCAGCAGATAAAACCATTTCAGCAGATGATAAAAAAGGAGTACAAAGCCGCAGAGAATAAATGTGATAATTCCAAAGCGGAACAGAGGACTGGTAAGGGTGCTGATATAAAAAGGATAGTCCACAGCCATATAAAGCGCGGAGAAGATCAGGGCGATGACGGCGGAGACGCGATACAGATTCCGGTTATTTTTCAGAGGGGAGAGGGAAAGTTTCTGATCTACATAAAGGTAAAATACCAGACTGAACAGAAAGAGAACAATGGTGAGAATATTTCCCGGTTCCATACGTCCTGCTTTCATCAGTGCCCAGGTGGTGAAAAAACTTTCGACGGCCTTCATGGCCGCTTTGCGCTTGGATAAGGACTCCATAAGGTAAACTCCTGTACGAAAAGAATAGATTATGATATAAATATAGTAGTTGATGTGGAAAACGCTGTCAAGGTTAAGATGATGGGAAGGAGAGGTTATGGTCACAGTCAGTTTGTGTATGATCGTGAAGAATGAGGAGAAGGTGCTGGCCAGGTGCCTGGAAAGCCTCGCAGGGCTGATGGATGAGATTATCATTGTGGATACCGGATCCGGGGACAGGACGAAGGAAATAGTAGCGGAATATACAGATCAGGTTTATGATTTTGTCTGGACGAATGATTTTTCCGCCGCCAGGAACTTTGCTTTTTCCAAAGCAAAATGTGATTATATCTATTCGGCGGATGCGGACGAAGTGATTGATGAGGAGAACAGAGCAAAATTCCGGCATCTGAAGGAGACGCTTATCCCCGATGTGGAGGTGGTGCAGATGCTTTACGGGAACCAGCTCTCCAATGGTACCGTCTATAATTTTGACAGAGAACTGCGTCCCAAGCTGTTTAAGAGGATCAGGTCTTTTCGGTGGATCGAGCCGGTACATGAGACGGTGAGGCTGTTTCCGGTGGTTTTTGACAGTGAGATAGAGATTACGCATCTGCCGGAAAAAGCGCATGCGGACAGGGATTTCAGGATTTTCGTCCAGATGACAGAGAAGGGATCAGCCCTGTCGGACCGTCTGATCAATATGTATGCCAGAGAGCTCATGATTGCAGGCGGACCGGAGGATTTAAAGAGGGCGGAGAACTATTTTACTGCGCTGGCGGATGGAGAACAGACAGAGCCGGACCGGCTCAAGGAAGCCTTGAGCGTGACGGTGCGGGCGGCCAGAGTGCGGGGAGATTACCTTAAGATGTACCGCTATGCCATGAAGGATGTGGCCAGTGAAGCTGTAAGCGAGGTATGCTTTGAGCTGGGCGAATTTTATTATGAACAGAAGCAGTATCAGGAGGCGGCTCTCTGGTATTATAATGCTGCCTTTGAGACTCAGGCGGTATTGAATATCCGTGCCGGCGGCGATATGCCCTTAGGACGCCTTGCCGACTGCTATGAATATTTAAAGATGCCGGAACTGGCGGAAGAATACCGCACAGCGGCCCGGAACTGGCAGCCGTAACTATTCAGCCAGGTCTGCGCATTGACTGCGCAGACCGTAAGAAAGCGTTTATTCTGTCAAGAGTGAATCCGGCTCTTCGCCGAAGGCGAACTCTAATAGCCGGATTCAGTAACTGTGAAGCCGAAGGCTGAATAGTTACCTGGCAGCCGTAAGTATGGCGGATACCCCTTGCACGCGCCGACCAATAATGCTATAGTAAGGAACTGTCAAAGAATGAATCTCATCTGTGACTTGCGGTCCCTGCAGGGATGCGCACAGAAGTGAAAATCAGATAAAAGAGAGTCAGATAAGAGTCAGATCAAAGAAAGAAAGGAACATCCATGAGCTGGGAAGAGAATGTGAGAAGAGTGACGCCCTATACGGCAGGGGAGCAGCCCGGGCAGAAGAATGTCATTAAATTAAACACCAATGAATGCCCTTATCCCCCGGCGCCGGGAGTAGAGAAGGCCGCTGCGGAACTGGACTGCGAGAGGCTGCGTCTTTATCCGGATATGAATGCGGAAAAGCTGGTGAACGCACTTGCCGGTTATTATCATGTAAAGCCGGAACAGATTTTTGTGGGGGTGGGATCGGATGATGTCCTGGCGATGTCTTTTATGACCTTTTTTAATGGGGACAAACCGATTTTGTTCCCGGATATTACCTATTCCTTTTATGATGTGTGGGCGGATGTGTTTCGGATCCCTTATCAGACCTGTGCGCTGGACACACGTTTCCGCATCAGGATGGAGGATTACCTGCAGCCCAATGGAGGAATCGTGATCCCCAATCCCAATGCGCCCACGGGTGTGCTGGAGGATGTGGAGATGTTTGAGGAGATTCTGAAAAAAAATCCGGATTCTGTGGTGATCGTTGACGAAGCTTACGTAGATTTCGGGGGCAGGAGCATGATCCCTCTGATCGGGAAGTATGAGAATCTGATGGTGGTACAGACCTTTTCCAAATCCCGCGCCCTGGCAGGACTCAGGATCGGATTTGCCGTGGCGGATGAAAAGCTGATCAGATATCTGAAGGATGTGAAATTTTCTTTCAATTCATATACGATGAATATGCCCGCCATCGAGCTGGCGACAGCTGCGATTCTGGATGATGCTTATTTTAAGGAAATTGTGGGGAAGATCATAAGGACGAGAGAGTGGACGAAGGAGCAGCTCAGAAGGCTGGGGTTTTCTTTTGAGGATTCCCGGAGCAACTTTGTGTTTGCCACCCATCCGGAGGTTCCCGCGCAGGAACTGTTTGCGGCGCTCAGGGCCGGTAATATTTATGTGAGATACTGGAAAAAACCCAGAATTGACAATTATCTGCGCATTACCATAGGAACGGATGAGCAGATGCGTACTCTGGTTTTATTTTTAGAAAATTACTTAAAGGAGAGGTAAAAAATGATCAAAAATCTGTTTAAAGGTATGGTAATGGGGGTGGCAAACATCATCCCCGGTGTGAGCGGAGGAACTATGGCAGTCTCCATGGGAATTTATGACAGACTGATCCATTGTCTTACCCATTTGTTTAAGGAATTCAAAGAGAGCATGAAATTCCTGATTCCGATTTTTCTTGGGATCGGGATTGCGCTGGTAGGATTGTCTTTTATCATTGAACCGGCCTTCGAGCATTTTCCTCTGCAGACCAACTGTCTGTTTATCGGTCTGATTGTAGGCGGCCTTCCTGCCGCATGGAAAAAGGTAAAGGGAAATAAAATTCAGCTAAGTCACGGACTTTCCTGCCTGATCTTTTTTGCCATTGTTGTGGCGCTTGCCGCTATGGGAGAAACAGAAGGCGCGGCAGCGGATGTAAGCTTTGGCTTCTGGTCGGTGATCAAGCTCTTCGGAGTAGGCGTGATCGCTTCCGCCACTATGGTGATTCCCGGCGTCAGCGGTTCTATGATGCTTCTTCTTCTGGGCTACTATAATCCTATTGTTTCCGCCATTAAAGATTTCGTCACAGCGCTGGCAACCTTTGACATGGAGGGAATTCTGAATGGCTGCGGTGTACTGGTTCCTGCGGGAATCGGAATTGTGGTAGGGATTTTTGCCATCGCAAAGCTGATAGAGGTTATTTTTGAGAAGTTTCCGCTGCAGGCATACTGGGCTATCATCGGGCTGATCGTAGCTTCTCCCATAGCCATTTTCCTGGTGGGAGAGATCGGACTGTTTTCGGTGTGGAGTGTGCTGGTCAGTATCGTTACGTTTGACATCGGTTTTATTGTGGCTGTGAAGCTGGGGGACTGATGTGGAAGCCTATACAGATTTTGCCAGTGTGTATGATATGTTCATGGATGAGACGCCTTATGAAGAGTGGGCGGATTTTATCGTGTCTCTGATCGAAACATACGGTGTCAGCAGACCGGTTTCCGGGGGGAAAGCCGGCAAAGAGAAAGGGCGCAGCGAGAGCGGTCGGACAAAGCCGGCGGATCAGGAGGAAATTCTGTGCTCGGAACGGGATCTGGTGTTGGACCTGGGATGCGGGACGGGGACGCTGACAGAGCTTCTGGCGCAGCGGGGCTATGATATGATAGGAGTGGATCTTTCCCGGGAAATGCTGGGAGCGGCTCTTGCTAAAAAGGAAAAGGCCGGAAGCGGGACCCTGTATCTGTGCCAGGATATGCGGGAGCTGGATCTGTACAGCACCGTGGGAACAGTGGTGTGTGTCTGCGATTCCATCAATTATCTTCTGGAGGAAGGTGAAGTCGAGGCGGTTTTCAGAGCTGTCGAAAATTTTCTCTACCCCGGAGGACTTTTTATCATGGACTTTAATACGGTCTATAAATACGAACAGGTAATTGGAGACACTACCATAGCGGAGAACAGGGAAGAAGGCAGCTTTATCTGGGAAAACTATTATCATAAGGAAGAAAAAATAAACGAGTACGATCTGACGGTCTATGTCAGAGAAAAGGATCAGGAGTTGTTTCGCCGGTTTGAGGAGACACATTTTCAGAGAGGATATACGCTGGAGGAAATGAAAGAGAGGGCGGAACGGGCAGGACTTCAGGTTCTGCTTACCCTGGATGCGGATACCCATGAGCCTGCAGATCCATGTAGCGAAAGAATCTATGTGGTGGCGAAAGAGTGCAGAAAAGCAGGAGGGGAGTGAGGGAGATGGATATGTCAGACAGTATTGTCCGGGCAACAGCGGCAGACGCCCAGATCAGAGCTTTTGCCGCCACCACCAGAGAACTGGTGGAGAAAGCAAGACAGATTCATGATACAAGCCCGGTTGTGACGGCTGCTTTGGGCAGGCTCATGACAGGTTCAGTCATGATGGGGGCCATGTTAAAAGGAGAAAGAGATCTGCTGACTCTGACGGTGAGCGGAGATGGACCGGTGAAAGGAATGACAGTCACAGCGGATGGAAGCGGGAATGTGAAAGGCTACGCGATTTATCCTCAGGCCATGCGTCCGGCTAATGCAAAAGGAAAGCTGGACGTGGGCGGCGTGGTGGGGCGCGGGACACTCCGGGTAATGAAAGATATGGGATTAAAAGAACCTTATGTGGGGCAGACTGATTTACAGACGGGAGAAATAGCAGAGGATCTTACGTATTACTTTGCCACATCGGAACAGGTTCCTTCCAGTGTAGGGCTGGGCGTTTTGATGGAAGGAAACAATACGGTAAGACAGGCAGGCGGTTTCATTGTTCAGCTGATGCCTTTTACGGAAGAAGGAGTGATCGAACGGCTGGAGAAAAACCTGGCAGCATTTCCTTCCGTGACAGAGGTGCTGGATCAGGGGAAAAGTCCCCGGGAGATGCTGGCGCTTCTGCTGGATGGGATGGATATGGAGATAAACGATACCATGCCGGCCCGGTTTTGCTGTAACTGCAATAAAAAAAGAGTGGAAAGAGCGATCATCAGTATTGGAAAAAAGGAGATCGGAGAAATGATCTCGGAAGGAAAGGATATTGAGGTGAACTGCCATTTCTGTAATACCTCATATAAATTTACGGTAGAAGAGCTTGAAAAGATGCTGGAAAGGAGTGCAGGCTGACTGCGGCGGATTCTTATGGAGCATGGATTTTTAAAGGTGGCGGCTGTTACGCCGAAGCTGAAAGTGGCGGATACGATTTTTAACAGGGAGCAGATCTGTAACGGGATTGAGGAAGCGGTATCAAAGGGAGCAAAGGTGCTGGTTTTTCCGGAACTTTGCCTTTCCGGCTATACCTGCGGAGATCTTTTCCTCCAGAAGAGGCTGCTTGACTGCTGCAGACAGGAGCTTATCCGGGTGGCGGAGTTTACCCGAAACAGGGATGCGCTTGTGTTCGTAGGGCTTCCCTTTGAGAGGGACGGAAAGCTTTATAATACGGCGGCTGCCGTTCAGAACGGAAACGTGCTCTGCCTGATTCCAAAGGCGTTTATTCCTGCCTATGGGGAGTTTTATGAGACACGGTATTTTTGCCCGGGGAACAGACAGGCAGTGCCTGTCGTGCTGGGGGAAAGAGAAATTCCATTTGGAACCAATATTCTTTTAAGAGGCGCTGGAATGGAAAATCTGGTGGTGGGATGCGAGATTTGTGAAGACCTCTGGGCGCCGGATGAGCCGGGTATTTCCCACGCACTGGCAGGAGCTACCCTGCTGGTCAATCTTTCCGCATCCAACGAGACTATTGGCAAGGATGCCTACAGGGAAATGCTGGTGAAATCCTCCAGCGCAAGGCTGACGGCGGGATATATTTACTGCAGCAGCGGGGAGGGGGAATCCACCCAGGATCTGGTGTTCGGCGGACATGATATCATTGCGGAAAACGGCTGTATCCTTGCCCAGTGTAAAAAATTTGAAAGTCAGATTTTGTATGGGGATATTGACCTTGACAGACTGGCCATGGAACGCAGAAGAATGAACACCTTTGTGAGCACAGACCATTCCGGCTATCTCACCCTCACTTTTTCCCTTAAGAAGGAAGAGACACAGCTTGAGCGGACGTTCCCGTGTATGCCTTTTGTTCCGGCGGACCAGAGAGAGCGGGATGAGCGGTGCAATGAGATCCTTGCCATTCAGTCCATGGGGCTGAAGAAACGGCTGGAGCATACAGGATGTGAAAAAGCGGTGGTGGGCGTTTCAGGAGGGCTGGACTCCACACTGGCGCTTCTTGTTACAGCCGGAACCTTTGATATGTTAAAACTTCCGCGCAGAAATATAATTGCCGTGACCATGCCCTGTTTTGGAACCACAGACCGCACCTATGATAATGCCTGCATACTGGCCGGGGCGCTGGGGGCGGAGCTGCGGCAGATCGATATCAAAGAGGCTGTGAGGATTCATTTCCGGGATATCGGACAGGAGGAAGGAAAGCATGATGTCACTTATGAAAATGCCCAGGCCAGAGAGCGCACCCAGATACTTATGGATCTGGCAAACCGGGAAAACGCCATGGTGATCGGAACAGGGGATCTCTCGGAGCTGGCACTGGGCTGGGCGACCTATAACGGCGATCATATGTCGATGTATGGAGTGAATGCAGGCATCCCCAAAACGCTGGTACGACACCTGGTGAAGTATTACGGAGACAAATGTGAAAAGGAAGAACTGAAAAATGTGCTCAGGGACGTGCTGGATACGCCGGTAAGCCCGGAGCTGCTTCCGCCGGAGCAGGGAAAGATCACCCAGAAAACGGAAGATCTGGTGGGGCCTTATGAACTTCATGATTTCTTTTTATATTATATGCTGCGGTGCGGATTTGAGCCGGCAAAGGTTTACCGGATCGCAAAACGTTCTTTCAAGGGACAGTATGAAGATGCCGTCATCCTGAAATGGCTCAGGGTCTTTTACAGAAGATTTTTTGCACAGCAGTATAAGCGTTCCTGTCTGCCGGACGGACCAAAGGTGGGAAGTGTGGCGCTCTCTCCCAGAGGGGATCTGAGAATGCCGTCGGATGCCTGTGTGCGGATCTGGATGGAACAGGTAGAAGCACTTATTTGAAATTTGCGGATTGACAGGATAAGAATCCATAGAAACAGCCGATAGCAGGCAATGAAAACATCGTACGGAGGAAAAGATGTATGGATTTTTTTGATGGACTGACAATGATTGGCGGGTTGTCTCTGTTTCTGTTCGGTATGAGTATTATGGGACAGGCTCTTGAACGCAGAGCAGGAGAGAAGCTGAGGACACTTCTGGGGAGACTTACCACCAACAGGGCTGCAGGGCTGCTGACAGGGCTGGGTGTGACGGCGGTGATCCAGAGTTCTTCGGCCACCACCGTGATGGTGGTGGGATTCGTCAATTCAGGTCTGATGAGCCTGAAACAGGCGGTGAATGTGATCATGGGCGCCAATGTGGGGACCACAGTGACTGCCTGGATTCTGAGCCTTGCGGGAATCGACAGCAGCAGTATCCTGATCAGGCTTTTGAAGCCGTCATCTTTTACGCCGGTTCTGGCTCTGATCGGTATTATTCTTTATTTGTTTTTAAAAGATGGAAAAAAGAAAGATACGGGCATGATCCTGCTGGGATTTGCCACGCTTATGTTTGGTATGGAGACAATGTCCGGCGCGGTGGCCGGGCTGGGAGACATTCCGGCGTTCCGGAACCTGTTTATTCTGTTTCAAAATCCCTTCCTCGGCGTGCTGGCCGGGGCAGTGCTTACCGCTGTTATTCAGTCCAGTTCCGCCTCAGTGGGGATTCTGCAGGCGCTGGCTGTGACAGGACAGGTTTCCTATGGCGCGGCGATCCCTATCATCATGGGTCAGAATATCGGAACCTGCGCTACGGCTATGATCTCCTCTGTGGGAGCAAATAAAAATGCAAAGCGGGCGGCCATGGTTCATCTTTTGTTCAATATGATGGGAACAGCGGTGTGGCTGACCGTATTCAGTCTGGTAAAAGCGTTTTTTGCCCCCGGTCTGCTGGATCAGCCGATCTCCCTGTTCGGCATTGCCGGAGCGCATACAGCGTTCAATATTTTGTGTACCCTGCTGATGCTTCCTCTCGCCGGTTTCCTGGAAAGGCTGGTGAACCGTCTGGTGCCTGAATCAAAGCAGCCGGAGATCCGGTCGGAACTGGATGAGCGTCTGCTGGTAGCGCCGCCCATTGCGCTGAAAAGATGCCGGGAGGTAGCCTCTGACATGGCACGGACAGCGGTAGAGGCACTCAGAGAAGGATTGGATTCTCTTGAGAGCTATTCGGAAGAAAAGGCGGCATCCATCCGGGAGAAGGAGGAGCGGACAGATCACTATGAAGATATTCTGGGGACATATCTTGTACAGCTGAGCGCAAGACAGATCAGCGAAGCGGATTCGGGAGAGGTCACAAAGCTGCTGAAGGTGATCGGTGATTTTGAGCGGATTTCGGATCACGCGGTCAATCTGCTTGAATCTGCAGAAGAAATGCGTAATAAGGGGCTGAGCTTCACCCCCGCTGCGGCAAAAGAGCTTTCGGTACTGTCCCGTGCAGTGAAGGAGATCCTGGAACTGTCTCTTTCGGCCTTTCTGGAAGATGACCTGGAAACGGCGTCTCTGGTGGAGCCGCTGGAACAGGTGATCGATCAGCTGAAGGAGCGGATGCGTACACAGCATATACGGCGTCTTCAGCAAAGGGAATGTACCATCGACGCAGGATTTATCTGGTCGGATCTTCTCACCAGTCTGGAGCGTACCTCTGATCACTGTTCCAATATTGCAGGATGTGTGATCGAGATTTCTCATCACGATATGAATCTTCATGAAACCCTGCGTGAATTCCGGAATGACAGCGCTGACTTCCGGTGCAGATTCAATGCGTATGCAGATAAATATACGCTGGAATAATGCAAAGCATAAGGAAAAGGGACATATCTTATGCTTTGCATTTGTCCTTTTGTACGGCAAAAGGCGTCAGCCGTTGGAAGGCGATGCGGAGGGAGACGCCGAAGGGGAAGGGGCCGCAGCTTTTTGGAGAGAGGTTTTGATGGCGTTGAGCAGAACCATGGAGGTGTACTTATTATCATCCGCATATGTAATATTGTCCAGCGACTGGTTTTTCAGGATTTGATTGGCCAGGTCGTCGAAGGAAGGCTCAAGCAGTGGAAACATGGTCATTACGGCTTCATCCAGATTTACGATACGGATATCATTGATGTTGGTTTCATCTACTGTAACTTCTACATCCACAGCATTATTGTTTAAGACAAGAGAGGTGGTATAGATGCCCGGCACATAGGAAGGCGAGGGCGTCTCAACCGCATTGTGCTCTTCTTTTCCCCTGGGCACAAACATAATAATGAGGAGGATGATAAATAATATACCCAGCAGGGCAAAGATGCCGGTATATATTAATTCTTTCAGATGAAGTACAACAATTTTGGTTTTGGAGCTCATAGGATACCCCGCTACATTCTTTTTACAATAGTATGAAACAGGCCGGGGAATTATTCCGCGGGGTTTTTAGAAAAGCAAAAAAATGTGTTTTCGCTGACCACATATTGATTCCGTGAGCAATGAGCCAGTCTGGAGTGCTTGTACTCACATCTGGCGAATGCTGCTTTTATCGAGCAGGGGAAAGAATTTCCCCTGCTCGATTACCCATTTTCAAGAGAAAGGGGATTCACATGGAGCCGAACGAAATGGAAAAGCGCCTGATCTTCCAAGACGGAAACAGGAACTGGAACGTCAGAGCAAGCAGTGATATGTCCTCAATTTAGTCTGAAAAGGGCTTGGTTTCAGAGACTTTCCGGCTCCTGTTTTTCGGGAAGCTGTATAAGACTCTGACAACGAAACAATGGAAGGATTTATGGCCGGAGTACAGAGCCTGTAAACCTGACACAGATTGCAAAGGAGCTTTCCCTTTCAAAAGCGACAGGATACTTTATGTGAAAACACCGGTTCAGATTGAATCACCGGTCATGGGTGGAATACGGGCGCTGGCACAGCAATGGCAAGCCGGAGTTCTATCGTTTTATAGATCCGACAAATCCGGCTTATCCCAAAATGATGGAGTTTCCAGCCTGTCTGTGATTCTTCTCAATGACGATTACTACCGCTTCCTTTTAGAGGGAAGAACCGTTATCGATGGTATTTCCATATTAGATGCAGAGCATATCATTCCTCTGAAAATGAAGGCATGGCTGGACCTGAACAATTCGCTATTGCAGAAAACAATCGCTGGTGGACCGTATTAAAACAATGGAATAAGGTTTTTCATTCTGGCCGGGGCGGGTTTTACTGTTCCGGCTGTTTTTTTAATGTCCTAAAAATGAAGCAGTTCGGCCTGTTTTAAGACAAATTTTGTCTGTTGGAGAACAGTTGCTGAGATATGAAAAGAAAGATTATTTTGGCGTAAATGCCATAGTACTTTTTGTCGGTATTTTATATTTCGTCGTCTGTAGCACTGGCTTTCCGAAAATTCCTATTGACAGATAGACAATACCACTGGTATGATAATGCAGAACAAAGGCGTTCTTATGTCAGCTTTCAGTTGGCATATAGACGCCTTTTTATGCGCAGGGGTGTGTATAGGAAATTGCTGCTACGCAGCACACACCCCGCGCGCGAGCAGGGAAAAAACCTTCCCTACTCGATTGCGCAGGTGTGTATGGGAAATTGCTGCTACGCAGCACACACCCCGCGCGCGAGCAGGGAGAAAAGCGTTTCCCTGCTCAATCGCAGAGGGCTCGAACCTGAACAGGGAAAGAAAGGAATGAATAGAAGATGAGGAAGCATTATTCGAAGAAGGATATCATGGATCTGGTAAGGGATGAGGATGTGGAGTTTATCAGGCTGCAGTTTACGGATATGTTCGGGAGTCTCAAAAATATGGCGGTCACAACCAGTCAGCTGGAAAAGGCGCTTAACAACAAATGCATGTTTGACGGTTCTTCCATAGAGGGGTTTGTGAGAATAGAAGAATCGGATATGTATCTGTATCCTGATCTGGATACCATGGAGATCTTTCCCTGGCGGCCTCAGCAGGGGAAGGTGGCAAGACTGATTTGTGATGTCTACCGGCCGGGAGGAGAACCTTTTGAGGGAGATCCCCGGTATATATTAAAGCGTGCCATTCAGAAGGCCGCCGACATGGGTTATAAATTTGAAGTGGGGCCGGAGTGTGAGTTTTTCCTGTTCCATACAGATGAAAACGGGATGCCGACCACACTTACCCATGAACAGGCGGGGTACTTTGACCTGGGACCTCTGGATCTGGGGGAAAATGCCAGAAGGGATATTGTGCTGACACTGGAGGAAATGGGATTTGTAGTGGAAGCCTCTCATCATGAGGTGGCGCCCGCCCAGCATGAGATCGATTTTGAATATGATGAGGCGCTGGCAACTGCCGATAATATTATGACATTTAAACTGGCAGTCAAGACCATAGCGAAAAGACATGGTCTGCATGCGACCTTTATGCCGAAACCAAGATTCGGTGTAAACGGGTCCGGCATGCATATCAATATGTCCCTGGCAAAGGGAGGCAGGAATATCTTTAATGACCCGGCAGGAAAGATGGGATTGAGTAAGGAAGCCTATTATTTTATCGGCGGAATCATCCGGCATATGAAAGGAATGGCGGCGATTACCAATCCGCTGGTGAATTCCTATAAGCGGCTGGTGCCGGGTTATGAAGCGCCGGTTTATATTGCATGGAGCGCAACCAACAGAAGTCCGCTGATCCGGATACCGGCTGCAAGGGGAGAAGCGGCAAGAATCGAACTTCGCTGTCCGGATCCTTCGGCCAATCCGTATCTTGCACTGGCCGTATGCTTACGGGCCGGTCTGGATGGAATCGAAAACAAAACAGAACCGCCGGAAAGCGTAGACTGCAATATTTTCACGCTGTCAGAAGAAGAGAAGAAGCGGAAAAATATCCAGGCGCTTCCAGGTACCCTGATTGAAGCGGTCCAGGAGCTGGAGAAGGATCCGTTTATTCAGGATGTCCTGGGCAGACACGTATCTGAAAAATATATCCAGGCAAAAAAGGAGGAATGGGCGCAGTACCGCGCACAGGTCACCGACTGGGAGATTCACCAGTATCTGAATCGGTTCTGAAAGAAAATACGATCTGCGGAACTGGAAAACAGCAGCGAAGCGGAGGTGCCCGGCACAATTAGCGGATACCGAAGGAAGCCGCTAATTTGAGCCAGACGTAGGGGCACTGCAGAGAAGCTGCGGAACTGGAATAAAAACAGCTGCGGAACTGGAAAACAGCAGCGAAGCGGAGGTGCCCGGCACAATTAGCGGATACCGAAGGAAGCCGCTAATTTGAGCCAGACGTAGGGGCACTGTAGAGAAGCTGCGGAACTGGAATGAAAAAACAGCTGCGGAACTGGAATAGAGGTGATGGCATGAGCGGCGTGATCGTAGTTCTTCCGAAGAGTGAGGATGCCAGGAACATGAAAAATCTTCTGGCCAGAAACGGAATTGAGGTGGCCGGTGTGTGCACCACAGGCGCCCAGGCCATCGCTCAGGCGGAAAATTTCAATGATGGGATCGTCCTGTGCGGCTATAAACTTCCGGATATGCTTTATTCTCAGCTGAAGGAATATCTGCCCCCTGGTTTTGAGATGCTGCTTCTGGCATCCAGATATACTATTGAGAACGGCCTGGATGAGGAGGGACTGATGTGTCTTTCCATGCCGCTGAAGGTACATGAGCTGATCGGCACGGTCAGCCTGATGCTGGAAAATATTCAGCGCAGAAGAAGAAAGCGGCGGGAAAAGCCAAGGGAAAGAAGCGAGCAGGAGACAAAGCTGATAAAGCAGGCCAAGGAGCTTTTGATGGCGCGCAATCATATGACAGAGGAGGAGGCGCACAGATATCTGCAGAAATGCAGCATGGACAGCGGCACTAATATGGTGGAAGCAGCGCAGATGGTGCTGATGATGAAAGGGTAGGAAAGATTCCTGCCCTTTTTTCTTATGCAAATGTTTAGAAGTTCTTAAGATTTCTCCCCTGATTTTATTTTATTTTGTGAGGTATTCTCTTAGTGTAATCCGTTATAGACCTATAGAAAGCAGCAAAATAGCAGATTGTTTTCTGGCAGGAAGAAAAATCAGAAGAAAAATATCGGGTAAAGCCGGGAGAAAGGATGTGGCGTAAATGACACTGGAAATGATCACACAATATTTTACAAGGTACGGAGCAATTGCCATCTTCGTGATCGTACTGCTGGAGTATCTGAATCTGCCGGGATTTCCGGCGGGCGTGATCATGCCTATGGCGGGCGTGTGGGCAGCGAAAGGAAATATCCGTTTTATTCCGGCGCTTGTCATTACCGTCGCGGCAGGTCTTCTGGGGAGTCTGATTTTGTACTGGCTGGGATATACAGGCGGAGAAGTGTTTTTGCAGAAGTATCTGAACAAATTTCCCGCGCAAAGGCCTGTGATCGAAGAGAAGCTTGCCTGGGTGAGGAAGAAAGGCAGTCTGGGAATTTTTTTCAGCAAGTTGATCCCCATGATCAGAACGCTGATCTCCATTCCGGCGGGGGTCTCCAAAATGAATCTGGCACAGTATGTGGTGAGCTCTACTCTGGGCATTTTCGTATGGAACCTGTTTTTTGTAGGAGCCGGTTACTTTCTGGGTGATGCCGTGCTGAGCTATCTGGCAAGATAGCAAAGGCAGACAGCTACTATAGGAAACGACATTAGTCGTTTCCGTTTGCTATAAAATAACGGATCGAGAGGAATGACAGAATGAAAATTGCAATGATGACGAACAATTATAAACCTTTTGTGGCAGGAGTGGCCATATCTGTAGAGAGACTTGCCGGGAGTCTGAGGGATCTGGGGCATCAGGTGGTGGTTTTTGCGCCCGATTATGAGAAGGCGTGTCAGGAGGAGGATGTGGTAAGATACAAAGCACTTCTGAAAGGGGTGGCAGGCGGATTTTCCGTACCGAATTCCTTTGACCCGGTGATAGAAAAGAGGTTCAGGGAAGGGCATTTTGATGTGATCCATGTTCATCATCCCATGATGATCGGGGATACCGCACGGTATCTGTCATGGAAGTATCAGGTTCCTCTTGTATTTACTTATCATACCAGATATGAGCAGTATCTGCACTATATCGGGCTTTCCGCTCTGAAGGGACTGATGCCGCTCTACCTCCGGGGCTGTAGCAGAGCCTGCGATGTGGTCATTGCGCCGACGCCTCTTATGAAGGAGTATCTGGGAGAGATAGGGATAAAAAGTCAGGTGCGGGTGCTGCCCACCGGTCTGACGAAGGAGAGCTTTTCTCCTGACAGGGAAAGAGCAGCCTTGCTGCGGCAGGAGCTTTCGGGAGGAAAGAAATATCTTTTCTGTACGGTGGCAAGACTGGCGAAGGAAAAGAATCTGGAATTTCTATTAAGAAGCATGAAGCAGTTCAAAGAGATCTGCGGAAAGAATTTCCGGCTGGCACTGATCGGGGAGGGACCCGGGCGCAAGGCGCTGGAAAAGCAGGCGGCTGTATTGGGACTGGAGGATGAAATCGTATTTACCGGAAAGGTTCCGAACAGTGAAATCAAAAATTACTGCCGGGCTTCGGATGTATTTCTGTTTTCCTCCCTGTCGGAGACGCAGGGGATCGTACTGCTTGAGTCAATGGCAGTCGGCACGCCTGTCATCGCAATTCGTGCCACCGGCACCTGTGACATTGTCAGCGACGGGGTAAACGGATACATGACAAATGCGTCAGAAACAGAGTTTTCAGACAAATTGATGGATATTCTGGAGAAAAAGGAACTGGAGATTCTCAGAGAAGGGGCCAGGCGGACGGCACGGAGCTACAGCAGCGAGCAGATCGCAAGAGAAGCGGTACTGGACTATGCGCTGGCAATTGCTTTGAGAAAGAACAAAGAGCAGCAGAAGACAAACAATAGGAACGGGAATAAAGATATGGTATACTCTGGATGACAGAACTGTTATGAAAGAAAGATATATCGGAACAGCTTCTGAAAAAACGGATATCGGAGAAAGGACGGAAACATCAATATGGAGGCATATCATATTCTGATCGTGGAGGATGACAAGGAGATCAGGGAAGGAATCGAGATTTATCTGAAAAATCAGGGATACGTGGTATTTCAGGCAGCGGATGGCGTGGAGGGAATTGAAAAGATCAGGCAGGAGGAAATTCATCTTGCGATTGTGGATGTGATGATGCCCAGAATGGACGGCATTACCATGATGATGAAGGTAAGGGAAATGGGATGTGATTTCCCGGTGATCATGCTTTCGGCCAAATCAGAGGAAGTGGATAAGATTATGGGGCTTAATATGGGGGCGGACGATTATGTGACCAAGCCCTTCACAACAATGGAGCTTCTGGCCAGGGTGAACTCCCATCTGCGCAGATACGGAAAATTTCTTGAGGCCATCGGAGGTCAGAAGCAGAACGATAAGGTTTATGTAATCGGAGGACTGGAGCTCAATGAGGAAACGGTGGAGGTCAGTGTGGATGGGAAACCGGTCAGGCTTACGCCTCTGGAATTCAAGATTCTTATGCTTCTTATGAAGAATCCGGGACGGGTGTTCAGTGCGGAGGAAATCTATGAGAGAGTCTGGAACGAGCAGGCTATCAATACGGATACCATTATGGTACATGTACGGAAAATCCGCGAAAAAATCGAGATCAATCCAAGAGAACCAAAATATTTAAAGGTGGTGTGGGGTGTTGGATATAAAATCGAAAAACAATAAAAGATTCAGTTTTTGTGCGGCAGGTGTGTTGATTGCCCTCGCCGTGGCAGTATTGCTTGCTTTTTATCCGGTATTGGGAAAGCAGGCGTCGGAGTATTATACGGATCATCTCAAGGGCGGACAGCTGCTTACGGCCATGTACAGAAGCAATCTGGTGCTTTATAAAAATGTCGTCGATAAGAGGGAGCAGAGAGATGTTCCCTATTCGGAGCTGTATCTGGATATGGAGACTACCCGGTGTCAGATGCAGGAGATTCAGGATGAATACATGAATTATGAGGAGGACCGCACGATCGTCACAATGCAGTCTTTTTTGAAGGAGCAGATGAACGTGTACCTGGAGAGATGGAAAGAGGAGACCATGAATACAGTGGCCAAATACATGGACTACTGTGTGCTGGATCACAGGACCGGAGAAATCCTGAAAAACACGGAGAGAGGCATTGAGAAGCTCTGTGATGATAAATCCCTTTCAGACGAAGAAGGATATGAATACTATGTGATGCTGAGCTTTGACGGCGCAGGAAATCTGTCCAATATTTCTGTGAAGGACGAAAGATCCGACGACCTTCTGAAAAATGTCCAGAGCGTCATGTCGGAAGAGCTTTTGAAAAACGGATTTGCCTGGTATGATGGCTATGGGTGGGAACCCTTAAGGGAGGAATATTACTTTGCTTATGAATCGAAGGATCCGGAAAAGCTTACCTGTCGGGTGGATGAAAAGACGAAGGATGTGACGTTTATTTATGCCCTTACCGGAGAGCAGAAAAAGAATATCATGCAGATGTGGAGTAACAGCAGTTTCCTGGAGAGCTATCAGTGGGCAAGGGTGAACGCGTATTTTCAGGCGGGAGCCGGAGAGATCTGTCTCATCATGCTGTTGGTACTTGCCGCGCTTGCGCTTGTGCTTACCAGACATAAAAGATACTGCCTGTACAGGCTTCTTCCTTTCAGGCTGTACCTGGAGGTCAGCATCTGCGCCGGTATCTGCCTGATCGCGCTTACCTCCTCCGTGGTGGGGCTGATCTACTGGACCAATCAGGGGCTGTTCCCGGAGTTTTATGCAAAATATCTGGAAGCTCTGCCGTCCTCCTTTTATCCGACGCTCACAATCGCCATCAACGTGGTTTTGCTGGGGCTGTATTTCGGGGTATGGTTTTACCTTGTGACCTCTCTGGGAGAGGTATTTGATCTGGGACTGAAGGAATTTATAAAGGAGAGGAGCCTCATAGTAAGATTCCTTTGCAGAATCCGGCGGTGGTGCAGGCGAAAAATCGAAAGTTTCAAGGAGGAAGTCCTTCATGTGGATCTGGGAGGAAGGACGGAAAAAACACTGGTAAAAATGGTGATGATCAACTTCCTGATCCTTGCAGTGGCATGTCTGATGTGGATGTTCGGCTGGGCAGCCCTGATCATTTACAGCTTTGTCCTGTACTTTGCCCTGAAAAAGTACATCCGGAAGATACAGGAGCAGTACAGAAAGCTCTTTGCGGCTACCAGATCCATCGCAGAGGGGAACCTTCAGACCAGCCTGGAGGAGGACTGGGGGATCTTTGAATCTTATAAGGAGGAGCTCTCAAAGATACAGAACGGCTTCCGGGCCGCTGTGGATAAGGAGGTAAAAAGTCAGAGGATGAAGACAGAGCTGATCACCAATGTTTCTCATGATCTGAAGACACCGCTTACGGCGATTACCACCTATATTGAGCTGCTGGAGGAGGAAGGGCTTTCGCCCGAGGTGCGGAGGGAATATCTGGGCGTACTGAAAAAGAAAGCCCAGAGGCTGAAATTCCTCATAGAGGATCTCTTTGAGGTGAGCAAGGCGAGCAGCGGCAATGTGACGCTGAATCCTGTGGATGTGGATCTCTTTAACCTGATGCGTCAGGTATATCTGGAATATGAGGACAGAGTGGAGGAGGCCGATCTGATCTTCCGGTTCCGCCTGCCGGAGGAAAAGGTGATCCTGAAGCTTGACAGCCAGAAGACCTACCGGGTATTCGAAAACCTTTATGTGAATATTATTAAATATGCCATGCCCCATACCAGAGTCTATGTGAATGCAGAGAAGACGGAAAAGGGAGTCGTGATCGAACTGAAGAACATGTCCGCCACGGAGCTGAACATTGCGCCGGAGGATCTGACAGAGCGGTTTGTCCGGGGAGACAGTTCCCGGAACACAGAAGGGAGCGGCTTAGGGCTTGCCATAGCGAGAAGCTTTGTGGAGCTTCAGGGCGGTCAGATGACGGTGGATATTGATGGGGATTTGTTTAAGGTGACGATTTTTTTCGCCTGTTGAGCTGATTATGCATTGCAAATCGCATATACTATAAGTGCAGTGAATTGCAAAAGGAGTTACTGTGAAAAATAAATTTTTCACAGACAAATTTGTGCTGACGCCCAAATTTGCGGGTGTTGGCAGCATGGAGGTTATTATGGCAGACACAATAAATTTCAGCGTCCGCATGGACAGTGACATCAAAAAGCAGTGCGAGAGCCTGTACAACGAATTGGGCATGAACCTTACCACAGCGATCAATGTTTTTCTGCGCCAGTCCATCCGTGCAGGAGGTTTTCCCTTTGATGTGAGGCTTGAGCAGCCTAACAGGGAAACCGTTGCGGCCATGCTGGAAGCGGAACGCATCGCACATGATCCAAACGTGAAGCGCTACTCCGATGTGGAGGAAGCCCTCCGGGAGCTGAAAAGATGAAGCGCGATATTGTCTGGACCACAAAGTTCAAAAAAGATTATAAGCTGGCAGTCAGGCGTAATCGGGACATCTGACTTCTCATTTATCGGATTGAGGATGATGTGCTGGTACTGACGCTGTCCCGTACAGGAACACACAGCGATCTGTTCGGCAAATGATTTCTGCCGCCACAGGAGGTTATACTTTTGTGGCGGTTCTTTTATGCGCAGGCCCGCAAAGGGAAGTTTGCCGCTGAAGCGGCGTGCGGGCCGCGCGGCGAGCAGGGGAGAAAAGACCTCCCCTACTCGATTGGACATGCGCACCTCAAAGTTTACATACTGCACCTGCAAAGGACTTCTCATTTTGGCCTTCAGGATTTACAATGATATCAATACAGAGGCTCTGGGAAGGAGGAAAATTGGGATGACCACAGGAGAAAAACTGGCGGTTCTGCGAAAGCGCAAGGGAATCACACAGGAGCATCTGGCAGAAATTCTGAAGGTTTCCCGGCAGTCGGTGTCGCGCTGGGAGATGGATGCGGCCTTTCCCGAGACGGAAAAGCTGATCAGGCTGAGTCGGCTTTTGGAGTGCAGCATTGATTTCCTGTTAAATGATGATCTGACGCAGGAACAGGCAGTTAAGGAAGAGAGGGGAGAATTATCCCCGGAGGACTGCTTTGCGTTTATCCGGGAGTGCGGATACTTTTTTCTGGCTACATCCGCCGCAGGCAGACCCTCGTTAAGGCCCATGGGGATGATCTATGCAGACGACAGGGCACTGTATCTGGTGACAGATCGGCGGAAAAGGGTATATGAGGAGCTGATGGAGAATCCTCTGACGGAGCTTGCCAGCTATAATCTCTATACCCGCAAGTGGATCCGGATCAGCGGACGGGCGGAGGTGGAAAACGCCCGAAAGATCAGGGAAGCCGTTCTGGAGTTCTATCCCATGATCAGGCAGGAATATCTGAATCAGGACGAAATATATTTTGTGATTTTCAGGATAGCGATGGAAACGGCAAAGATAATGTGAACAGACAAAAAACGGTAGCAGCATTAACACGAAAAAAGGATACTGTGAAAAATAAATTTTTCACAAACGAACTTGTTCGTTTTGCAAATATTGTGCTGACGCCCAAATTTGCAGGTGTCGGCAGAATGGAGGATTATAATGAAAAGAAAATCAATCGGAACCCGGCATGAGATGATTGTCCAGCCCACTTTTATTATCGGAACCTTTCAGGAGGACGGCAGCCCGGATTTTGCCCCCATCACATGGGTGAGCAAAACCTGTGAGAGGGATTCTGATCATCAGAATCTGATCATCATCAGTATGTATGGCACGAAACAGACAAAGCAGAACGTCCAGAGAACAGGACAGCTCTGCATCAACCTTGCCACCAGGGAAATGCTGCATTTGGTTGACTATTTCGGTCAGACCTCCGGGAAGGATGGAAAAAAGGATGCAATCCCTTATACATGGGAAAAGGCTGTCTGTGTGGAGGCGCCCACATTGACGCAAAGCCCCTGGGTCTGCGAATGCGAGGTGGCCCAGAGCGTTACCACCGGGGAGTCGGATACCTTTTTCTGCCGGGTCAGAAATGTGCAGGTGGATGAGAGGATCGATGCGGATGCCTGGGGACTTGACCTGACGGAACTGGATCCGGTAATCTATTCGGGAAAATACCACTCTATCGGGGAATGCCTGGGAGAGATTGGGGATTATTATAAGGTACAGGAGAAAAGTGCTGATTAAAATGCCGGTTATACACGGCGGAAGGCGGAGAAATATGGAAAAGCTGAGCAAAGAAACCGAAAAAATCATGGAGGAACGCTTTGGAAGAGACAATGTGATCGCGCTGGCCACCGCCCAGGAGGGTGTTCCCAGTGTGCGGTATGTAAACGCTTATTACGAAAACAGTGCCTTTTATGTCATTACCTACGGACTTTCAGCGAAAATGAAGCAGATTGAGAAAAATCCCCTGGTGGCCGTTGCCGGAGACTGGTTTACGGCCCGTGGCCGGGCCGGGAATCTGGGATATTTTGGGAAGCCGGAAAACGCCGGACTGGCGCAGAAGCTGAGAGAAGCTTTTGCAGAGTGGATCGATAACGGACATAATGATTTCGGAGATGAAAATACCTGCATTCTCTGTATCAGGCTGACAGAGGGAGTACTGTTTTCCCACGGAACAAGGTATGAGATTGATTTTGAAGGATAAAGGACTCTTACAAAAATCTGTGATTTTATTCCCGCGAGCAACGAGCCAAGTGGACATGCTTGCATGTCCATTTGGGGACTGCCGCGAGGGTCAAATACCCCGCAGCTTGCTGCGGGGTATTTGACTGAATGGATTTTTAGTGGCATTTATCGCAAAATGTGATAGAATAGGGGGAAAAAAGGGGAGATGCAGGATAGATGGAATGTAAATTTTTGCGCAGATTTCAGAAGGCCGGGAAAAACAGGCAGCTGAACGAGATCATACAGAAAATAGAGATGAACGCATCCAACAATTATAAAGACGCCGCACAGGAAGGCTTACGGGAGCTGGAGGAAAAACTGAAGGAGCTGGAGGCAGCGGGCATTGTGAACGGCAGACAAAAAGAGTATTATGAAGAGCGACTTGCCGCTTTTCAAAAGCAGATGCATAAATTTACCCATAAAGATCAGAAACCGACGTGGGTCTGAAGAAAGAATGGAGTAAAAAACGGTACCGGCTGCCGCGTGTTCCTCCGGGATATACATGAAAGTGAACCGAGACACCGGCAATACGGATAACCGCACTCCTCCCGGAACCGATACCTCTTTGATTATAATACAGAATTTCTTAAAATGCAAAGTAACGATTATTAATGCTTGGTGAATAATAGAGACATTATGCGCAGGCCCATGCAGAGGAATATAAAAAAGGCTTGCAGCTGTTCACGGCATATGCTATAGTAAAGATGTTATCAAAATATCATTTAAACACATCATATGTTTCTGAAATTCCGTGGTGTGTTCCAATGCTTGTTTATGCCCTCCGGGTATAGACGGCAGTCTTGAGTTCGGGCTTTTCGCCACTCATTCAATGGTAATTTACAGGAAATGCTGGCAGGCGAAAAGACATTTTCTCCTGTCAGGACAACAGTCACAGACAGGAGAAAAATGAATGACAGAAGAGTACAGGCAGCAGTCAGGCCAAAGGCGTGACATCAGCAGCAAGGAGGTATTGGGGAATCCGGTCCTCTGCGCGCAGTTTATCAGGGATAACGTGAATATTCCCTGCCTTAGGAATGTGCAGCCGGAGGATATTGAGGACGTATCGGAAAGATACAGGCCCTACCTTGGCACAGAATTCGAATCAGACACGGTGAAAAGGATCAGGATCCGCAAAGAACAAAGCACAGGCCCGTCCCGCCAGTTTCTCTCAAGGATATCCCAGGGGGAGGCATTCCGGAAATGGATACCGGACTTTACCTATGAAGTAGTGCGTCTGCATGATTACAGCAATGAGGAGCTGATGGGCCGCGGAAATGAAATGTCGCTGATCATGCTCTTCGACAAGATACAGGATGTGGTGGATATCTCCAGATTTCTGGAGCTGCCAAAGGAGAAGCTGGACGAGATGGTAAAGGACACGCCGGATGCCATACTGGATATCATCGTATCGGTTATGGAGAGCCTGATCCAATCTGTCGTTCATGTATGCCGCCGGATGAATACTTCCAGGGAGCAGGCTGCCCGGGAACTCATGAAGGAATGTGCCATAGATGAAGAAACGGCACGGCAAAAGGCGGAGCTGTATTGGGAAGGATGATCTGATTATTTTCTATAGCCAGCCAAGAATATTCCTCCTCTCAGCGCGGACTACAGCCCAACACTATATCACCTTCTGCTCCATCCAGCGGCCGCTGAAAAATCGAACCGTGAACATCAGAGTGCGTATCAGCCAGTCAGAGAACATTCCCATCCACACACCCAGAAGGCCCATATGGAGCCGGAGCACCAAAAAGTAGCTCAGCCACACACGGCAGCACCACATACTTGCGATGCTTACGATCATATTAAAGCGGACATCGCCGCCGCTGCGTAATATGTTGGGCAGTGTGAAGCTGGCGGCCCACACAAATATGCTGAATACACTGAACCAGCGGATTACCTGTATGCAAAGCTCTGCCGCAGAAGAAGACAGGTGAAACCACCCGGTTACTGTTGGAATCAAAAAGAACATTGCGGTGTTTGTAACAAAAAGTCCTCCCATGGCGATCCCCATTAAAACACAGGCATAATGCCGTGCCTGCTGCTTTTTTTCTGCACCGACACACTGGCCGATTACGGGGACGGCAGCGAGACTCATGGTATTGCCGGGAATATTTGAGATTGTCGAAATGCTGTTAGCCACCGCATTGGCGGCGATAGCGGCTGTTCCCAGAGTGGAGATCAGGCTGAGGGCACACAGTTTGCCGATTTGAAACATACCGCTTTCCAGTCCCGCCGGTATACCGATCCGCAAAATCCGTCTGATCTGGCTGAAATCCGGCTTCAGGTCTTTCCAGTCCGCAATTCGCAGGGGATTGTACATACGCTGCTGCCGTCGGAATACCCACACAGCTGCAAATACGCGGCCGGCCAGCGTGGCAAGCGCCGCACCCATCACACCCATTCTCAGTCCGTAAATCAATACCGCATTGCCTGCGATATTAATAACATTCATCACAAAACTGGCATACATGCTTACTCTGCTGTTGCCCTGCGCGCGAAACAGTGCTGCGCCTGAATTATATATGCCCATAAAAGGATACGAAATTGCGCTTATCCAAAAGTAAATATGCGCAAATACCATTACATCTTCATTGATGGAACCGAATACCAGACTCAGGATTCGGCGTGAGAACAGGATTGCCAACGCCATCACAAGCCCGGTGCAGGCCCCCAGCACGATGTAGAGCTGAGCCGCTGCCTGACATGCGCCTTTGGTATCTTTGCGTCCAAGATACTGGCTGGCTATCACAGCTCCGCCTGTGGAAAGAGCCGACAGAATCTGAATAATCAGAATGTTTAAATTGTCAACCAGACTCACACTGGAAACGGCGGCTTCGCTTACCCCGGAAACCATAAATGTGTCGGCAAATCCCATGCTTACACTCAAAAGCTGTTCCAGCAGCAGCGGCCAGATCAGGGCCTTCAGCTGTGTACGGGTAAACATGGGAGCCTGTTTTTCTGTGTCCATCTTCTTCTCTCCTCAAACATTAAGCAATCGGCATCAATCGAATTCTTTCTCGCAGACCGCAAGAAAGCACATATATTCTGCCAGGTGTGAATCCGGCTCCTGCGCGCTGTTCATAAGCTATTTGCGAAAGCGCTACTCTTCCAGCTTCTGCATCATACGCCAGAGAGTGGTGCGGCTGATGCCCAGGCGTTTGGCGGCTGCACTTTGATTGTTTTTCTCCTCAGAAAGAACCTGTTTTAAGATATCCAGATTGATCTCCTCAAGGGTACGGTTCAGATTCAGCGAGGAAGCAACCGGTACGCCGGGAAGCTCCCGCCTGATCAGGCGGTTGACGGCTTCTGCTTTGATATAAGGGGAATCCGCCGTGGAAACCAGCTCGTTCATAATGCGTTGAAACTGATCAAAATTGCCGGGCCAGCTGTAAGCCTGAAGCTGCCTGATTCCCTCCGGCTCGATCCCTACGACCTCCTTTGCCAGATGGAGATTCAGACTGCTGATATAAAGGCTGGCCAGATTGGGAATTTCATCCAGATGCAGCCGCAGAGGATCGATCTCAAGAAGCAGGCAGGAAAAAGCGTCAAGCACTTTCCGACACCGGGCCGGGATATTTCCGCTGGCGTTGTATCTGAAAGTAAAAATCATTCTGTTTTTTGAAGTCAGGTTCAAGTCTGTTACAATACTGATCAACTCGTCAAACTGTGTGTCGGACAGATCATCCAGATGATGGATATAAATAGTAGTACCGGTGTCGGACAGAGGAGAATTGTTGTGTTCGGTCAAAAATGTCCAGCTGCGTTCATTGACCCGGGCGCAGTCTATGACAGCCATCGGTTTATTCCGGAGCCTGCTTTTTGTAAAAATCAGCCGGGCAAGAGCCTCCTTTCCGGTTCCGGACTCTCCTAAAATGACAAGCGGGGCGTTGTTCTGGGCGTAGGTATCAATGGACATGCCCAGATTGGCGGTCGAATGGGTAATCCCATAAAAGCTGCTGAAAAAGCCATCGTATGCCTCCTCGCGGGAAAGATAGCGAATTCCGTTTTTGGTAAGAGCCAGGGGCACCTTTCGGTGATTCACATAAAAAATAATGAAGACTTTGCCTTCAAAGATTTTGCGGTATCCCAGGAGAGCATAGAGCAGACCCGCATGCTCTATATAGATTTTCTTTTCCATGTGTTCCGGGACAGTGTCCATGTTGACCTTCATTGCCTCCATCACCGGTGCCGGCAGCTCGGATACCTTTGTATATAGAACAATTTTGCCGGCAGAATCAAAAACCACCACCGGCCAGGGGTGATTTTCCAGAATAAGACGGGAAAAGGAAAGCTCTGACCTCAGACTCTGATGGAACTGGGCAATTTGGATGGCGGCATCCAGAGCAGCCTCCACGCTCTCCGTACCGGAGGTGATCAGGATGGAAGCCAGTCCATATTGCTGAGCCAGGGAATTGGTGATCATATCGCACAAAACCATATGACATCCTTCCGACAGAAGCTTTTGCAGAATATCTGCCGCTTCCGCCTTGTTGTGGATGGTATAGATATCAATGTGATACTGAAGCATATCGCACAGAAAATGAGCGTTTCGGGTAATTGCCGGGAATCCCACCAGAGCATATTTGTTGGTATAATTTTCAGCCAGTTTGATAGAACGGAAAATATCATAAACAGAGAGCTGGATTTCCACCACGGGAAAGGAGGTAGTATCCCGGATCAGCTCGGCCGTCCCGCCTCTGGAAATAATGACCTCCGGCTCCCGCTCAGAATAACGGGCGGCAATAGCGGCCCCTGCCTCCATATCTCCGATGAAAATGTCTATCTCCACATCATCCCGTTTATCAACCGCCTGTTGTATCAGATGCTTCATTCCTTCATAAGGCGCAATTCCAAGCATACGAATCTTGTTCATAATAAACCTCCAACATACTCAGCCTGCCGCTTTGGCGGGCCGCATGGCCATCCATGCTATGAAAGTCTTTGACTTTCACAGTTCTCCCCCTCCAAAATAGTGATCCCGTACAAAATGTTTAATAATAGAATACCATAAACAACTGCATATTTCAAATATTAACACTAGTGTTTCAAAAACAAACATTTCAAATAAAAAATTTGTATATTTACCTATTGATATTTGAAGATATTATAGTAAAATTAAACATAGATTTTGAGAATAATGAAGAATATCATTTTATAAAAAAGCATGTGTTTCAAAATAGAACAGTAGGGAGAGATCTTATGATAAAGCTACTGCTGATTGCGGATGACTTCACAGGCGCCCTTGATACGGGAATCCAGTTTGCCAAATACGGAGCAGCAACCCGAATACTTACGTCTTCTGAGATAGATGATGATCTGTGGCGAAATGATCTGACAGAGGTATTGGTAATAGACACGGAAACAAGACATTTGAGCAGGCAGGAGGCTTACCGGAAAATTTATTGTCTGGTAACAAAAGCCATAGAGATGGGGGTACCTCATATTTACAAAAAAACAGACTCCGGACTCAGGGGCAATATAGGATCCGAGCTGCAGGCAGTGATCGATGCTTCCGAAGAGCGCTTCCTTCCCTTCCTCCCGGCACTCCCGGCGATGAACCGGGTGACGGTGGGGGGAATCCATTATGTGGATGGCGTGCCGATCCGGGAGACGGAATTCGGCAGAGATCCTTTCGATCCGGTAATCTCGTCCTACGTCCCGGATCTGTTTCAGGAAGAAAAGACGCCCGCCGTACTTTTTGAGAGATCATCCCATTATGATACGGATTGTTCAGAAGCAGTCATCGGAATATTCGATGCCTCCACCCGGGAAGATATTTATCATATTGCGGAGCATTTGAAGCGGAAGGATCAGCTCAGGATCATGGCCGGCTGCGCAGGCTTTGCATCTGTATTACCTTCCTTCCTGAAGCTGAAAAAGCACCAGATCACCTTTCCCAGTCTCAGTCATCCTCTTCTGGTCGCTTGTGGGAGTATTAATCCTATCAGCAAAAGACAGATTGCATACGGAGAATCCTTAGGATACATAAGGGTGGCCATGACGCCCCGGCAGCAATTGGAGGAAGAGTATCTCTCCACGGAGGAAGGGCAGAGCTGGCTGCAAAACTTTCCGGCGTATTTCCAAAAAAGCAATGTGGTCATGTTGGATACGGAAGCTTCGGAACCATGCAGTGTAGAGGACTATAGAAAACAGCATCACATTTCGCTGGAAGAAGCGAGGGTGCGGATCGCGGACAGAATCGGCGTGATTCTTCGCAGACTTATGGAAAAGAACAGAGACTGGACGCTGATGATCATCGGAGGCGATACGCTGATGAGCTTCATCAATCAGACGCAGTGCAGGGAAATCGAACCGGTCTGTGAGATAGAGCCGGGAACGGTGATCTCTTCTATGAAGATCCGGGACAGAAACACCTGGGTGATCACCAAGTCCGGAGGATTCGGAAATGAAAAGCTGCTTCAGATTGTAGCAGATAAGATAGGAGGAGATGCGATTGGCTTTTAACTTAAAATTACCGGGAACTGTGTATGGAGGAAAGGATTCTCTGCAAAAGATTCCTGAAATTGCGAAAAACTATCATAAGGTGGCTCTGTTTACAGATCAGGGAATACGAAGCGCGGGAATTACCCGAAAACCGGAGGAGCTGCTCGCCCGGGCCGGGTGCGAGGTTACAGTGCTGGATCAGCTCCCTGCAGAACCCACGTATCTGCAGGCGGAAGCCATTGTAGAGGAATTCAGGGCAGTAAATGCGGATCTGATTGTGGCGGTGGGAGGCGGAAGCGTGATGGATATCGCCAAGCTTGCCTCTATAGCGGATACCGGCGCCTGCCGCATCCGGGATATGCTGTCCGATCCTCTGATCGGTAAAAAGCAGATCCCCACACTCCTGATCCCGACCACCGCAGGGACAGGCTCCGAGGCCACGCCCAACAGCATTGTGGCGGTGCCGGAGCAGGATCTGAAGGTTGGAATTGTAAACCCCGCAATGATGGCGGACTATGTGATCCTGGATGGGGAGATGATCAGAACCCTTCCGCCCGGGATTGCCGCGGCAACCGGTATTGATGCTTTGGCCCACGCCATCGAGTGCTACACCTCCAATAAGGCAAATCCCTTTTCCGATCTTTTTGCATTGAAGGCTCTTAAGCTCATTTTTGCCAGCCTGGAAGAGGCATGCTGCAACCAGGATGCCATGGAGGCTAAAAACAATATGCTGCTGGCTGCTTTTTACGGAGGGGTTGCCATTACGGCGTCAGGGACTACGGCGGTACATGCGCTCTCCTACCCTCTGGGCGGTAAATATCACATTGCCCACGGCATTTCCAATGCCATTATGCTCCTTCCCGTGATGCGGTTCAACAAAGCGGCCTGTTTAAAGGAGTTTGCCGCGGTCTATGACAGCCTCTGGGGGACACAGGCAGGCGGCTTGGACGAAAAGGCTGCGCTTACCGGGGAAGAGAAGGCTGATCGGCTGCTTGAGCGGATGGAAGGCCTTATCCGTAATCTGAAAATTCCCTCGTCCCTTCGGGAATTCGGAGTGGACGCAAAGGATCTTGACACCCTGGTGGAAGGCGGAATGAACGTACAGCGTCTTCTGGTTAACAATAAGAGGACAGTAACCCCCGAGGACGCAAGAGCGCTTTACCTGGAGGTTCTCTGATCCGTCCGCTGAAACAATTATAACAGAAAGGAAAAGCACATGACAGAAATCAAAGGAATTATCCCGCCTATTCTGACGCCTCTGGACGAAGAGGAAAATGTCAATGAGCAGGAGCTCCGCAATCAGGTCAACCGTCTGATCGGCGCCGGCGTGCACGGTATTTTTGCTTTCGGCACCAACGGCGAGGGCTATGCCCTGAACGAAACAGAGAAAGAACAGATCCTTGAGATCGTTGTGGAAGAAACCGCCGGCAGAGTTCCGGTTTACGCCGGAAGCGGCTGTATTACCACCAAGGATACCATCCGCATGTCCCGGAAGGCCAAAAGTCTTGGGGCGGACGTACTCTCCATTATTACGCCCTGGTTTGCCGCCGCCTCTCAGGAGGATTTGATGGCACATTACAGAGAAGTGGCACAGGCGGTAGATATGCCCATTGTTCTGTATAATATTCCCGCCAGATGCGGCAATGCGCTTGCCCCTGCTACAGTGGCCAGGCTGGCGGAAATTGATAATATTGTGGGAGCAAAGGATTCCAGCGGCAATTTTGACAATATGCTTCAGTACATTGAACTCACAAAGGACAAAGATTTTGCAGTTCTTTCCGGCAATGATTCTCTGATCCTGTGGAATCTTCTTGCAGGAGGAGCCGGCGGCATCGCAGGCTGCGCCAATGTATTTCCGGAGAATATGGCAAATATTTATAACGCCTTTATGGAAGGAAATCTGGAACAGGCCAGGGTTTGTCAGGATAATATCCGTGCCTTCCGCAATTGTTTCCGTTTCGGAAACCCCAACACCATCGTAAAAACTGCCGTAGCCATGCTGGGTTATCCCGTAGGCCAGTGCCGGGAGCCCTTCGACCATATCAGTGAAGAAGGGATTGCCACTATCGACAGTGTGCTGAAAAGCTACCAGGAAAAAGGAATCAGATAAATGAACAATACAGAAAGTAAAAACAGACCGATTATCGGGATCACAATGGGAGATCCCGCCGGAGTAGGGCCTGAGATTACAGCCAGAGCCCTGAGCCGGAAGGAAATTTATGAAAACTGCCGTCCGCTGGTGGTGGGGGATGCCGGGATTCTCTCCCGGGCGCTTACGACGACAGGGCAGGAGAGCCTGGAAATTCACAGAGTAGACAGTCCTTCCCAGGCAAAATTTGTGCACGGCGTCATCGATCTTCTCGATATGAAGATGGCAGACCCGGAAAAGCTGGAAATCGGAAAGGTCTCCGCTATGGCCGGCAACGCCGCGTTCTCCTATGTAAAAAAGGTGATCGAACTGGCCATGGAAGGCAGTGTGGATGCCACCGTTACCAATCCCTTAAATAAAGAAGCCATCAATCTGGCGGGGCATCATTATTCCGGGCATACGGAAATTTATGCAGAATTTACCGGCACCAGAAAATACACCATGATGCTGGCGCATCATAATCTGCGGGTGGTACATGTTTCCACCCATGTCTCCCTCCGGGAGGCCTGCGACAGGGTGAAAAAGGACCGCATTCTGGAGGTCACAGAGATTGCGGACAGGGCCTGCAGAGAGATGGGAATTTCAAACCCCAGGATCGGTATCGCAGGGCTGAATCCTCACTGTGGCGAAGGCGGACTCTTTGGCCGGGAGGAGATCGAGGAGATTGCTCCGGCAGTGGAAGCAGCCAGAGAAAAAGGCATCCTGGCGGAAGGCCCCATTCCCCCTGATACGATCTTTTCCAGGGCAAGGGGCGGCTGGTATGACTGTGTCGTGGCCATGTACCATGACCAGGGGCATATCCCCTTAAAGGTAGTGGGATTTGTGTACGATCAGACATCTCAAAAGTGGAAAGCGGTGGAGGGGGTCAATATCACCCTTGGACTTCCTATCATCCGTACCAGTGTAGATCACGGAACTGCCTTTGATCAGGCAGGTACCGGACAGGCAAGCGAGGCAAGTCTCGTCAATGCAATCGATTATGCTGTCAGCTTTGCAAAGAGCAGGGCTGTCAATCATACATAAGGCATAATAAAAAACAAAAGGAGGAAACAAAATGAAGAAGAAACTGATATCCGTCATTCTGTCAATTGCTCTGGTGGGAACGCTCCTTACCGGATGCGGCGGACAATCACAGGGCTCATCAGCAGGCACATCCGGTACGGAAGATACAGCCTCTGATGCGGCAGATCAGGACGAAACGGCAGAGGACGCAGGCTCAGAAGAGGCCGGAGAGGTGACTGCATCCGGAGACAACAGCTACACCATGTTTATGAGAAACACCTATGTAGGGTGGATCAGAGAGCTGAACTGGTATGATGTTGCCGAAGAAAAAACCGGTATTCATGTAGAATATGTGGAAGGCCCCGACGAATTTGCAGATGTTTACGCCGAGGTAGACCAGAGGATTATATCCAATACCCTGCCCGATGCGGTTATGACAAAGCTGGCTCAGACCAATGTCTACGGCCCTCAGGGTGCTTTCGTGGATATGGCTCCCTACATCGAGAAGTATGCGCCCAATCTCCAGAAGTACCTTGACGACAACGCAGACTACAAAGCGCTGGTCAGCGATGAAAACGGCGCTATCTATGGACTGGTAAAAGAGTCTCCGATTTTCCAGGATTTCCTGGGCTATCGTGTGGATCATCTGGAAAAGGCAAACATTGATGCGGATTCTATTCAGAATGTAGAGGATTTCACAGAAGCCATGAGAACGCTCAAGGAGTTCTACGGCAAGGACAATCCGAACTATTACCCTCTTACAGGCCGCGAGTGCGCGATCCGGTTCGCAGCATGGTTTGAGTGCCTGAGCACCGTTTCGGCGGAGGAATCCCACGGTATTTACACCTCTCATTTCAAGGATTATTCCTTTGATATCATGAATGAGAATGCCTATACCATGGTGGAAACCATGAAAACATGGTATGACGAAGGCATGATTCAGCCTCAGTTTGCCGAGGGAACCTTCACAGAGGGCGACTGGGAATCCGATATGATCAATGGCAACGGTACTTTCTTCTATGATTATTACAACAGAGCAGAATGGTTTATGGAGAACGGCGGGCCGGATGCGGATCCCGATTATCAGATGGGCGTGCTGGGCAACTTTAAGGATGCTTCCGGCAATATCATCCTTGGCGCAGGTACCTGCAAGTACAATGAGGAATGTGTGACTGCCATCAATGCAAACTGTGATGAGGATAAGATCAAAACTATCCTGACCTTCATCGACTTCTTCTACAGCCAGGAGGGTATCGATCTGGCCAATTACGGAGTAGAAGGCGAAAGCTATGAGGTAGCGGCAGACGGCTCCAAGGAGTTCATTGTGGACTATGCGGCGGAGGAAGCAAAACCGGAAGGAGAGAAGAAATGGTCCTTCTTAAGCGACAGATTTACCGTTTGTAAACCGGTTGACAACAAGGCATTCTTCCAGTGGAACGCAGATCTGATTGCAGACGCGTGTGCAAAATACATGACGGAGGACTGCGTCAGAACCGGTATCAACTTAAGCTATACAGCAGAGGAATCGGAAGAGCTCTCCAATCTGATCGCAACTGTGTTTGACGCGGAAATCGCAGGGATCGTATCCTTTGTGACCGGTAACACAGAGCTTACACCCGAGAGCTGGAAGGCTTTCCAGGACGAAATGAACGCCATGGGCCTGTCCAGAATCGAAGAAATTCAGGTAGAAGCTTACAATAATACCTACGGGGGCTGATTTTTACACAGACCGCTTTCATAATTTATAGGAAATGACATCAGTCGTTTCCGGTTGCGCCGCCCGCATGCAGCGAATGAAGAAAATTTCACTGTGCGGGCGTGCGCATCCATAAAATTGATTGTACCGTCAGCATGGAAAGGAGACGAAAATGCCAGTAAGAAAAGAGAAGCAAACTGCCCTTGTGGTCAGTAAAAAGAAAAGCCTTTCTCAGCGCCTGGCGAAGGACATCAGAAGAAACTGGATTCTGTATCTGCTGATGCTTCCCGGCTTTCTGAGCCTTGTTTTGTTCAAAATCGGCCCTGTGGGCGGCATGGTGATTGCATTTGAAAAATTCAGTGCTTTTCAGGGTGTATTTGGCAGCAAATGGGTATGGTTTGACAATTTCAAGAGAATTTTTCAGGATCCCTATATTCCAAAGGTGGTGATCAATACCATCCTTCTGGCGGTGCTGTCAGTTGTAGTTGTATTTCCGATTCCCATCATTTTTTCGCTGTTTTTGAATGAGATCAGAACAAAGTGGATCAGAGGTACCGTGCAGTCCCTGAGTTTTCTGCCCTATTTTATATCTGCAGCGGTTATGGTCAGTATTATGGCCACTCTGCTCTCCCCCACCTCCGGTATTGTGAACAGCATCATTCGCTCTCTCGGAGGGGACAGCATCAACTTTATGGCAAAACCGGGCTGGTTCCGACCTCTGTATGTGATTCTGGAAATATGGCAGTCCTTCGGCTATTCAGCCATCATTTATATCGCCGCAATGATGAACATTGATCCGTCCCTGTATGAGGCGGCGGAGGCGGACGGAGCTAACCGGTGGGACAAAATGTTTCACATCACGCTTCCCGGTATTTCCACCTCTATCATCGTGATGTTGATCATCAGTGTGGGAAATATCTTTACCGTCAATCTGGACAGAATTTTGCTGATGTATAACCCCAGCGTGTATGATACGGCGGACGTAATTCAGACCTACGTATACCGCATTGCGTTTGAATCCAAGGGATTTCCGGATTACAGCTATGGTACTGCCGTAAATATTCTGAAATCCGTTATCGCATTTATCCTGGTTACAACCGTTAACAAAGTGGCGGATAAATTTGCCGAGACAAGGCTGTTCTGAGAAAGGAGGCGCCGGAGTATGAAGAAAAAGAAAAAAATACAGCTTTTTGACTGCGTAAACAATGCTATTCTGCTTCTCGTTGCGCTGATCTGCGTCTGCCCCTTTCTCTATGTCTTTTTTGTGGCGACCAGCAACGGAACGTTTTTGCAGAGAGGGGAGGTTACCTTTTTTCCCAAGGGCTTTAATCTGGAAGCCTTCAAATACATTCTCGGGAACAGCAAATTCAACGTATGGACGGGTATGCGGAATTCCTTTGTTTATACCATTGGCGGGACGCTGGTTTCCATGGCTATCACGTATGTGACTGCCTATGTGCTTTCCAGAGAACGGATGAAAAGCAGATTTATCCTGATGGGAGCCTTCATCGTGACGTGGGTGTTCGATGCGGGTATTATCCCTCAGTATATTATCTATAACAAGCTGGGGTTCATTGACAATCCCTGGGTCATGATCATTCCGGGAGCGATCAATACGCAGTTTCTGATTATCACCAAAACCTTTATCGAGGGGATTCCAAAGGAGCTGGAGGAGGCTGCTTTTGTGGACGGTGCCAATGACTGGACCATTCTGACCAAAGTATTTCTGCCCCTGTCCAAGACAATAATGGCGACCATAGGTACCTTCTATGCAGTGGCGATCTGGAATCAATATCTGATTCCCCAGATTTATCTGAAGTCAGATAATCTGAAGGTCATCCAGCAGGTGCTCAAGGAAGTAGTCATCACAGATGCAGGCGCAAGTACGGCCTTCAAAAATGTCATCATCAACGACATTACCCTAAACCAGCAGAACTTAAAATCAGCAGCCATTTTTATTGCCATGCTTCCTATTGTCCTGGTCTATCCTTTTGTGCAAAAATACTTTAAAAAGGGTATTATGATCGGTGCGGTAAAGGGCTGAGCGTGAAAGGAGCAAAACGATATGAGAGAATATGTGGAACTGAATACTTTGCAGGAGGATGGCAGACTCTGTCACAACAACCTGTTAGACAGCGTGGAGGCGCTGATTCCCAACCAGTTTGCAAGTGTGCATGCGGCAGATCTTTTGGAGCTGCCAAACGGCGATCTGCTGGCCTGCTGGTTTGCAGGGAGCGATGAGGGAAATGCGGATATTTCTATCGCTGTTGCCAGGCTTAAGGCCGGGGAGAGCACCTGGAGCCGGGGGGAGATCGTATCGGACGATCCCAGCCGTTCCGAGCAGAATCCATCCCTGTTTCTTACGCCTGACGGAGAGATCTGGCTGATGTATACGGCCCAGACCTCGCGTACACCGGAGCATAATCCGCACTTTAATCTGCAGTACACAGCAGAAATCCGCAGAAAAATATCCACAGATAACGGCTATACCTGGGGGCCTACGGAAACCATGTTTTCCCGTCCCGGTTCCTTCTGCCGCCAGAAAATCCAGGTTCTCTCAAACGGAAGGTGGGTTTTCGGAAACTGGATCTGCTTTCCCGACGAGACCAGGTGCGGCAGCGATATCACGGTAGTGCAGATTTCCGACGACCAGGGAAAAACCTGGCGTGAGGTGGAGATGCCGGACAGTGCAGGACGGGTGCACGCCAACCTGATTGAAACGGCTCCGGGAGAATTGACGGCTCTTTTGAGAAGCCGTTTCGCAGATAATATTTATATCTCCTACAGCAAGGATTACGGCGACAGCTGGACAGCGCCGGTGCGTACCTGCCTGCCCAACAATAATTCTTCTATTTCCGCCGTCAGGCTGCAGAGCGGATGTCTTGCCCTGATTTATAACGCGGTCCGCTTCAATGACGATACCTCCCGGACAGTATGGCCTCATCAGCGCTGCCCTGTCACCTTCGCTCTCTCGGAGGACAACGGTAAGACATGGCCTTTTAAGAGGATCATCGAAATGGGAGAGGGGTTCGTAGGGGAATATAACGACATCAACAACAGACGCTACGAATATCCTGTTATGATGCAGGGGAAGGACGGCAAAATCCATGCGGCGTACAGCTGGGGCAACCGCCGGTGCGTGAAATATGTCTGTGTGGATGAGGCATGGATCAGAGGAGAGAAAATGCTGCCCGGAGCAGAGGGAGATCCCGCTATGCCCTGCCAGAGATAAGCGTTCAACAACGCAGGGGGATTCATATTCGCTTTTTTTTCTGTTTTCTGCTATACTTTCAGTATCTATTTTCGGCATAAGTATGAAAAAGTAAGCGCACCGTCGCGGCAGATCATTTTACAGGAGAAAAAGTTGGATAAGCAAACGATACTCAGGCAATATTTTGGATACGATTCCTTCCGGGAGGGGCAGGAGTTTCTTATAGACAGTATTTTGGAGGGCAGGGATGTGCTGGGCATTATGCCTACCGGCGCAGGAAAATCTATGTGCTACCAGATCCCGGCGCTTTTGATGAATGAAAGATGGGGGGGAATTACTCTGGTGATTTCGCCCCTGATTTCGTTGATGAAGGATCAGGTGGAGGGCCTGAATCAGGCAGGCGTGCATGCGGCGTATCTGAACAGCTCCCTGACTCAGGGGCAGTACAGAAAGGCGCTCTCGCTGGCTTCCCAGGGGCGCTACCCCATCATTTATGTGGCGCCGGAGCGTCTCATGACCGGGGAATTTCTGGACTTTGCCGTGCATGCGCCCATTGCCATGGTGGCGGTGGATGAGGCCCACTGTGTTTCCCAGTGGGGACAGGATTTCAGGCCGAGCTATCTGAAAATCACGGAATTCATAGACAGATTGGACACAAGGCCGGTGGTGGCGGCTTTCACAGCTACGGCTACGAAAGAGGTCAGGGAGGATATCATTGATCTTCTGATGCTTCGGACGCCTGCGCTGATTACCACAGGCTTTGACAGAGCCAATCTGTATTTTGGTGTGATGACCTCAAAGGACAGGTATCAGACCATCAAAAACTATCTGGAATGTCATCCCGGGGAGAGCGGGATTATTTACTGTCTTACCCGAAAGACGGTGGAGGAGATCTGCAGCAGACTGAAAGGAGAGGGCTTTCCTGTCACCCGGTATCATGCGGGCCTTGGCGATGAGGAACGGAAACAGAATCAGGAGGACTTTATTTATGACAGAAGCCCTCTGATGGTTGCCACCAATGCCTTCGGCATGGGAATCGACAAATCCAATGTGAGGTTTGTGCTGCACTGCGGAATGCCGAAAAATCTGGAATCCTATTACCAGGAGGCGGGCAGAGCCGGACGGGACGGACAGCCGGCGGAGTGTATCCTGCTCTACAGCGGTCAGGATGTGAGAACCAATCAGTTTTTTATTGAAAACAATCAGGATAACCAGGAGCTGGATGAGATTACCCGCAGGATGATCGCGGAAAGGGACAGAGAGCGGCTGCGCAGAATCACCTTTTACTGTGCCACCAATGATTGTCTGCGGGATTACATTCTCCGCTATTTTGGAGAGTATCGGGAAAATTACTGCGGAAACTGCTCAAACTGCCTGAGCCAGTTTGAAACGAAAGATGTGACTCAGACAGCGCAGAGTCTGATCGGCTGTGTGGAAAGCTGTCGGGAGCGGTACGGGGTGAATGTGATCCTGGACACGGTGCACGGCGCAAACACGGAAAAGATCCGGGGATACCGGATGAATGAAAATCCTTTTTATGGGAAACAGGCAGCCGTGCCGGTGCATCTTCTCCGCCAGGTGATGAATTACCTGCTGATGCACGAGTATCTCACACTGACCAATGATGAATATTCTATCGTGAAACTGGCCGGAAAGGCGGCGGATGTTCTTTCCGGAAAAGAAAAGGTGGAGATGAAGCTGCCGAAGACGCAGCCTCATCCGGCCAAGATTGCAGGCAGGGAGTCATCCGGCGGAAGCGGGGACAGGGCCTCCAGACGCAGGGGGACAGCGGCGGGCGTGGACCTGACGGCGGATCAGCAGGCGCTGTTTGAAAAGCTGCGGGCGCTTCGCATGGAGATTGCCAGAGCAGAGAAGGTGCCTCCTTATCTTATTTTTTCGGACAGAACGCTGACCCATATGTGCCTGCTCCGGCCGGAAACCAGAGAAGAGATGCTGAAGGTATCCGGTGTGGGTGAATACAAATATGAAAAGTACGGAGAGAGGTTTCTGGCATGTGTGAGGGAGGAGGGCTCAGGCAGTTACTGAGCCCTCAAAGGCTCCTCCATAAGCTGAAGAGGCAGTATAATGGTAACCCTGGTTCCGATGCCGGGTGTGTTCTCATACTGCAGTCCGGTTTTCCGGCAAAATAGAGAGGCGATTGAACAGAAATATAACAGGAACAGCAAATTCTTTTACACTTCTTTTACTTCTTAATCCCACATAAGCAAAAAGTATGGATTCATACAACAAAATATTATAAAATGAGCATAATGGAGTCAGACCCATCAAAAGAAGTCTGAGGAAAGGCATGATGATTAGGCAATTATAGGTCAGAGCCCCAAATGTGCCCTGATCGCAGTAAACTGCTCTGACATGGAGGATTATTATGAAAGACTGGCAGTATTTCTGGCAGATCACAGGCACGAATATGCAGGCCGAGATCATTCCGGTTATATGTACCCTGTGGATGGCGCGCATCATACTGGGAGAGGTTCCCGACCGAACAAAGGCACACATCGTCCGGTCTGCTCTGGCGTGTCTGATTATCATGGCTGTCCTGGCTTCGACAGGAGCGGTCTGTTACATAACAGGCTTCTGGGACTGGCAGCATTACACGGGGGAGCTGATCTGGGAGTACTTCACGCTGCTTTGCGTCATGCTGCTTTTGCGCTTTGCCTGGCGCACGTCAACCAGAAACTGCTTCCTTGCCGTGCTAATGGTCGAAATTCTGTGTTCTTACGGGATATTTCTCTCAGGGCTGTACAACTACGGGACGGTCTATGACCTGTCAGTTCCGGCACAGCGCAGGAGCTATTTGTTTTGGCTGCTAGTCATTCAACCGCTCGTTTTGCTGCTCTGCGGGCTGGTGATCCATATATCCGGTATGGGCAGAGTCTACCGACAGTGGCTGGAGCAGGAAACGATTCATAAGGGCATTTTGTGCCTGCTTGTGCTTTACCCGGTTTTCGATCATTTGGTGCAGCGTATTTTTTATGAGAAAGATCCGACTGTTTCCCATCTGCTGCTTCCGCTGCTTCTCCTTTTGCTGATCCATCTCATTTTCGTCTACGTGGGAAGGGACAGGCAGCAGAAGCAAGCCATTATAGCCCAGCAGGCCAGCCTGCAGCAGCAGACCATTTATATTGAGAAGATGGAACAGATTCAGCAGGAGCTGCGCAGCTTCCGGCATGATTTCAAGAATATGATGGCGGGTATGTATCTGCAGGCAAGGGAGGGCGATCTGGACGCTGTGCAGGACTTTATCCAGGAAATGACCGGAGATTTCGACAGACAGGTGGGCGGCCAGATCCAGCTGCTGAACCAGTTGGGCAATATTCATATGCTGGAAGTCAAAAGCCTGCTCTTAGATAAGCTGAGCCGAATGCAGCAGGATCGGATCGACTGCGAACTGGAAGTCCTGAATCCCTTTGAAGCAACGAGAATGCGCAGCACCGACCTGTGCCGGTGTCTGGGCATCCTGATCGACAACGCCATGGATGAAGTGCGGGGACGGGAGAACGGAAAGATTTCTCTGATGATCAGTTCTCTGGACGGCTGTACTACTTTTCGGATCAAAAACACACTGTACGGGGCGGTAGATTTCGGACGCATGGAGCAGGCAGGATATACCACCAAAGGGGCCGGTCACGGGATCGGACTGGAAAACTGCCGCCGGATACTGGCAAAATACGATTTTGTGTTTCCTTTTACCGCCGTGCAGAACGGATATTTTGTGCAGGAGCTCAAGATTCAGGAGTAAAGACTGCCGCAGTCAACAACCCCGCTGCAGAGCAGCGAGGTATTGACCCTCGCGGCATTCGCCAAATGCTCGTGCAAGCACGGCACTTGGCTCATTGCTCGCGGGAATAAACAATACAGTGAGGAACAGGAGGATGTCATGCTGCCGGTTTACATATGCGAGGATGACGAACAGATCCGGAAGGCGGAACGCCTTTATCTGGAAAAGCAGATTCTAATCGAGGACTATGATATGGAGATTGTGCTGTGTACCGGCAGTCCGGAAGCGCTTCTCGACTGTCTGGAAAAAGATTCAAGACAGGGCGTATACTTTCTGGACGTGGAACTGAAGGGCGCCTCCATGGACGGTTTCCGGCTGGGGCAGGAGATCCGTAAGCGGGACGCCAGAGGCTTTCTGATCTACGTTACGGCTTTTGCCGATCTTGCATTTGAGACGTTCCGCTATCATCTGGAAGCGCTGGATTATATCTGCAAGGAGAATCCGGAGCGGATGTATCAGGGGCTGTCCCGCTGTCTGAAAAGCATCGTGGCGCGGGTGGAACGGGAGCGGGGCGAACAGCAGGAATATTTTACCGTCAAGACGCTGGATGTGGTGCGGCATATTCCGCTGGATGAGATCCTGTATTTTACCACCGCAGAGGGTACCCACCGCATTGCGCTCCACGCCCTGCAGGAGCGGCTTGAGTTTATCGGAAGTATGCAGGAACTGGAAAAGCGGCTGGGAGAACATTTTATCCGGGTGCATCGGGCATTTCTCGTCCGGGCGGATCAGATCGCGCAGATCGACAGAAAAAGCCATGAACTCATCCTGAAAAATGATGAACGCTGTCCTTATTCCAGAAATATGCGCAAACGTCTCCTTGAAGGCGCTGCCGTTCAGGCACAGAACTGACCGTCCGGGCATTTTATTTCTACGGAAAGTTTTCTGGCAGTATACTGGATTTAATCTGGAGCCAAAGGAACCGTTGCAGCTTTATGGCATCCCATAAACGCCGCGGCAGGCCCGGATAATTTATACAATAAGGATGGAAAACAATATGACGGAACAAACACAATTAATGCAGCCTGAGGAACCTCTTATGTCGGCAGAAATAACCGGATCCGGGGCGGGGCCTGCTCCGGCAGACTCTGACGTCGCCAGAAAACAGCTTCAGATTTTTCTCCTGATTGCCTATGGTGTGACCCTCGTGATGGGGCTTCTGACCTGGTACGGCAGCACCATATCGGCGGAGATGGGCGCTTTTCCCAATGCACAGATGTTCTATCCAGCGGCCGGCGTGGCGCTGGCTTACCTAATCACCTGCCGGAAGGACAGTTTGCTGCCGAAATGCTTTTACATCTGCTTCCTGTTCGTAACCGTGTTGATGCTTCTGTGTGCGGTGGGTACCGTAGCAATGCCCGGACAGATGATGGACTTGGAAGGACAGTCCGTATCCCTCTGGTCGATGCTCAGCCAGTATCTGATGATCGGCGGTACGATCCTGTGCTGGATCACGCTGCTCATATCCGGCAAAAAAAGGCGGGCGGCCTATGGACTGCGCTGGCAAAACGGGAAGGCCTCGCTTCTTAGCATTCTTGTCTTCCTCGGGCTGTATTTTGGCCGTGCGGCGCTTGTGTATATCATAGACGGGCAGCCAGACGTTGTGCTTGCAATTTTGCAGGATTCTGCCACGTGGATCTATCTGCTTATCACGCCGTTTAATTTTATTCTGGCCTTTGCGCCGTTTTTCGGTGAGGAATACGGCTGGCGGTATTACCTGCAGCCTATTTTGCAGAAGCGTTTCGGCCTGCGGGGCGGCGTACTGCTTCTGGGCGTGGCATGGGGAGTATGGCATGTCTTTCTGGACTTTTTCTTCTATACGACGCCAGACAGAGGACTGATCATGACGATATCACAGATTATTACCTGTGTGACGCTCGGCATCTTTTTCGCATGGGCCTATATGAAGACAGACAATATCTGGGTGCCCGTGATTTTGCATTTTCTGAACAATAACCTGACGTTGGTGGTGGCGAATACTTATTCGGCAGACATTCTGCAGAACCAGCAGGTGACATGGGGAATGCTTCCGATGTCGCTGCTGTTAAACGGAATCTTTTTCGGGCTGTTTCTGCTTGCGAAGGAATTCCGGAAAAGCTGACATTATAAGTATTAACAAGGGGCGAATGATCTGGTCTCCATTCGATTGAGGGTGCTCAACACGTTTTACCTTGGGCATCCCGGATGCCAAAAGTCTTATATACTTCTTCTATTTTCTATATTTTCCACGGAATTTAAATTTTTCTCCAGTTTTTTCGATGCCGGCCCTTCGTCTGATATTAGCCGGTTTCCGGCACATTGCCGCATCGACAGCTCTTTCCGCATTTACAGCCGCACTCTTCTATGCTAAAATGTATCAGACGAAAAGGCGGAAAAATAAAATGAAAATCCTCAGAAAATTATGGTGCTTATTTTTAATATTGTTCGCGTGTATCTGCATACTGGTGCTTGTGTGTGCCTTTCAGCCGGATGTTACAAAAGCCCTGGCAGGCTTTTTGTATCCGGAGGGGAAACAGGAGGAGGATGTGTCTGCCGTTTCTCAGATGAATGCTCCGGGGGCAGAGGAGCAGCAGAGAAGATCGGAAAGGCCGGACCCGGTTGGGGAAGAGAAGGAAAACCGGGACTCAAAGCAGGAGAGCATCCAGGAATCCGGAGAGTTTTCGGAGGAAATACTTTCAGAGCTCAACGCCATTGAGGCAGGCAAAGAGGGACTGGACGAGAGTGTCCGGCCGGAGTATGATTCCCCGGAGCAGTCGGATCTGACGGTTCCACAGAGTGTTTCCGGGAGAAATGGCTATCAGCGCGTGCAGGACGAAGGGGGCCTGATCGACGACGATGAGGCCAGAGCACTGCAAAATGAGATCGGGCCGGGAAATACAGGAGATGACCTTACCTTTGATCCGGTCTTTTACCCCTATTATGCCATGCTGGATGAAAAGGGAAAGCATCTTTACCGGCAGATTTTTGCCAATGCCAATGATCTGTATCAGGTGTTCGCGCCTGTGGAGGAGGTAACGGCTCCCGAGCTTAAGACGGTTTTTGCGGCGGTGTATAACGATCATCCGGAGCTTTTCTGGATGGAGACGGCCTACCTGGGCAAATACAGACGGGACGGCAGATGCATGGAGATCGACCTTCGGTTCAACCGGCTCTCACAGAATCTGGAGGAGGCAAAGAGGACATTTAACGAAAATGCAGGCGGGATTCTTGCTCAGGCCCAGAGCCTGGGAAGCGACTATGAGAAGGAAAAGCTGATTCATGATATCCTGCTTGAAAGAATATCCTATGACAGGGGAGCGGAGATGAACCAGAGTGCCTACAGCGCGCTGGTAAACGGCAGGACGGTCTGCGCAGGGTATGCCAGAGCCTTTCAGTATCTGCTGGGGCAGCTGGGGATCCCCTGCTATTACTGTACCGGGTATGCAGGAGAAAGCCATGCCTGGAATATTGTCCGTCTGGAGGACGGGTATTACAATGTGGACGCCACCTGGGACGACGGGGAGGGCGGCAATTATGACTTTTTTAACAAGACAGATCAGGATTATGCGGCCACGCACCTGCGGCAGGAGCTGTCCGTGTACCTGCCGCCCTGTACGGGACGGCTCTACCGGAGTCCGGATGAGCCGACCGGAGCCATGAGGCGGATTCCGGGAGAAATGCGGGGAATAGAAGATCTGGGCATATCGGAGGAGGAGATTCTCCGCAGCCTTGCGGACTATTATACCGATTGCTATAACCGGATCCTGGCGCAGGGAGCAGGCACCTATGAGTTTTCCAATGTGATAGAAGGAGACGCCCTCTTTGAAGAATGGTACGGAGCCTACCAGGGAGAAGGGTACCGGCAGGGATATATGAACAATGCCATAGCGGCGGCAGGGGCCTCCTCCTGTGAGATGAATCTGGAGGTGGAGGAACTTGCCGGAGACAGATATCTTGTGACCCACAGGGTAAACATACAATAAACGGAAGGATCGGCATGATGAAATTCACAAAAATGCAGGGATGCGGTAATGATTATATTTATGTGGACGGCTTTGCAGAGCAGATTCCCCGGGAGAAAAAGCCGGAGATTGTAAGAGCCTTAAGCGACAGGCACTTCGGGATCGGAGGAGACGGTGTGATCTTTGTGAACCCTTCTGAAGAAGCTGACTTTGAGATGGAGATGTACAACAGGGACGGCACCCGGTCGGAAATGTGTGGAAACGGCATCCGCTGTGTGGGAAAGTTTGTCTATGACAAAGGGCTTACTCAAAAAACAGAACTCCGGATCATCAGCGGCAGCAGCATCAAACACCTGACACTTTTTCTGCAGGAAGGAAAAGTATCGACTGTGAAAGTCAATATGGGAGCACCGATACTCAGGGCGGTTGATATACCTGTCATCTCCCATAAGGAAGAGGTGATCGGGGAGGAAATAGAGGCAGATGGCAGTATTTACAGAATGACATGTGTGTCAATGGGCAATCCCCACGCAGTGGTTTTTGTGGAGGAGACGGAGGAGCTTCTGCTGGAGAGGATCGGGCCTCTTTTTGAGAATCATGAGCGGTTTCCCAATCGGGTCAATACAGAGTTTGTAAAGGTGCTGGATGAGGAAACTGTGAAGATGCGGGTATGGGAAAGGGGAACAGGAGAGACCTTTGCCTGCGGGACCGGCGCCTGCGCCGTTGCGGTGGCCTGTGTCCTGAACGGGCTGACGAAGGAGAGAGTGAGAGTTCAGCTCAAGGGGGGAGAGCTGGAGATCTTTTGGGACAGAAAGGAAAATACAGTATATATGACAGGTCCTGCCGTCACGGTTTTTGAGGGAGAGACAGAGATACAGATTTAGAAGCTGTCACGAAATATGCAGTCACAGGGAGGAAAAAGAAGATGTTCAAGATCAATGAAAATTATTTAAAACTGCCGGGAAGCTATCTGTTTTCCACCATAGGGAAAAAGGTGAACGCCTACGCGGCTGCCCATCCGGATAAAAAGGTGATCCGCCTGGGAATCGGGGATGTGACCCAGCCTCTGGCGCCGGCTATTATAGAGGCGCTTCATAAGGCGGTGGACGAGATGGCCGCGGCGGAAACCTTCAGGGGGTATGCGCCTGATCTGGGCTATGAGTTTTTGAGAAACGCCATAGCGGAAAATGATTACAGAGCAAGAGGGTGTAATATCTCGGCGGATGAGATTTTTATCTCGGACGGCGCAAAGTGCGACTCGGGAAACATTCAGGAGATCTTTGGTCAGGGTAATAAAATTGCGGTGTGCGATCCTGTCTATCCTGTCTATGTGGACACCAATGTAATGGCGGGAAGGACCGGTGTATACGACAGCGCGAAGGAGACCTGGAGTGATGTGATCTATATGCCCTGCACGGCGGAAAACAATTTTGCGCCGGAGATCCCCAAAGAGAGGCCGGATATCATCTACCTGTGCTTTCCCAATAACCCCACAGGCTCTGCGATCACAAAGCCGCAGCTCCAGGAGTGGGTGGATTATGCCAATAAAGTGGGAGCCGTGATTATTTATGACGCGGCTTATGAAGCCTATATTTCAGAAGAAAACGTGCCCCATTCCATTTACGAGTGCGAGGGAGCAGGTCTTTGCGCCATAGAGCTGCGCTCCTTTTCCAAAAATGCGGGATTTACAGGTGTCCGCCTGGGCTTTACGGTGATTCCCAAAGAACTGAAATGCGGGGAGGTTTCTCTTCACAGCCTGTGGGCGAGAAGACACGGAACCAAATATAACGGAGCGCCCTACATTGTACAGCGTGCCGGGGAGGCTGTCTATTCCCCGGAGGGAAAGCGGCAGCTGAAGCAGCAGATTGCCTATTATATGAAGAATGCCCGATATATTCTGGAAGGACTGCAAAGCGCCGGCTATACGGTATCGGGCGGTGTAAATGCACCCTACATCTGGTTGAAGGCTCCGGGAGGGATGAGCAGCTGGGAATTTTTTGATGATCTGCTTGAAAGAGCCAATGTGGTAGGTACGCCGGGCTCCGGTTTTGGACCCAGCGGAGAGACCTACTTCAGGCTGACGGCCTTCGGAAGCTATGAAAATACGGTGGAGGCTGTTGACAGGATCAGAGCGCTGTAGCGAGGGCGGCAGAAACTTTTGACGGCGCTGAAAAGGATTTCCATAAAGAGCATCGTACATAAACGTATCAAAATAGAAGGGAGGAGCCAGTGAACGAGCGTCAATTTGAAGAAGCTGTGGCGCGGATGGTACAGGGAGATAAGACCGGACTTAAGGAAATATATGAAAATTATGTGGGATATATTTACCGGATCATCTATGAAGTGCTGCAGTCCAGAGAAAATGCTGAGGATGTGACCAGCGAGTTTTTTATCCGCCTCTGGAACAGAGCCGGGCAGTTTAAACCGGGAAACGGTCACAAGGGATATCTGGCAACTATGGCCAGGAACATGGCAATTGATTTTTTGCGGAAACATAAAAGGGAAGAGCTGACGGCCCTGCTCCAGGATCTGGGAAGCGGCCCTGAGGAAGAAGAGGCGGCAGGCCAGGGACGCATGCAGAAGGCGGAATCCGAGGGCGTTTATGCATCTTCTGCGCCAAGCGGGGTGGAGGAGAAGGTTCTTGGGGACATGACGGTAAGCCAGGCGCTGGAAACCTTAAAGCCTGCAGAGAGACAGATCGTTTCTCTGAAGGTCTTAGGTGAGCTGACCTTTAAGGAGATCGCCTCGTACCTGGAGATTCCCATGGGCACAGTGACCTGGAAATATCAGAATGCAATGAAAAAGTTAAGGAGGTGTGGATATGAGTAAGAATTTTGAACAGGCATATAAAGAGCTGGCGCAAAATGAAGTCCCGGATTTGTGGAACAGAATTGAAGCCGGTATCGAAAGCAAATCCGCACTGGAAGACGAGAGCATTCCGGAGGATTCTGACAGACAGGATTTCCCGGACGGAGGAATCTGTTTATTGAAGGAAGAGCTGGAAGAAATAAAATTGCAGGAGATAGAAGAGGACGCCAGGGCCAAAAAGAAGGGATTGTTTTATTCCAGAAGATATGCAGGAATGGCGGCTGCCGTTCTATGCGCAGCGGTTATCATACCGGCAGTGGTGGTTCTGAATCACTATACCGGCAGTCTTCTGTCCAAAAATATGGCAGGGAGCGGGCAGGCCACAGAAGGGATCAATACGGAGGAAGAGGAAGCGTCTGATACTGCAGCTGTGGTGACTGAGACGGAAGAAGCTGCTGAGGAGACATCAGAGGAATCAGCGCCGGCAGAAGCGGCAGGAGGAGTGGAAGGTGTCGCAGCGGATGAGGAAGGAGGAATGCAGGATGCCGGAGCGGATTCGGCGGATGAAGAAACCGAAGACCGGACATCAGGTTCCCAGAGCAGCAATGCACTCCGGACAGAATCCGCAGCCGATGAGGATATGGCGGATACAGGAGCCGATACGGCAGTTACGGAGGCGGCGGAGAAGGAAACTGTCCGTGAGGAGGGCGGCGGTCAGATTTCAGGCTCAGGAACGGCAGACAAAGAAGCCGCTAAGACGGAGAGGGACGATCGGGTTTCCGATCTGGCCGAAGCTCAGAAAAAACTGGAAGGAAAAAAAATTGCGGACGAAACGGTCTTTGAGCATGTGATGATCAGTGTAGAGAAGATGGAGAGCATTACCTCAGACGAGGGACCGGGCAGCCTGTGCACAGCCGTTGTGGAAAAGGGACCGTTGGAGCTTTTGGGAAATGGCGGAATGCTGGAAATTTACCTGCCGGCCTATTCATCCATAGCGCTTTCTGAGGACGGGGTGTTCGAAGTGGATCTTATCTATCACAGCGACAGGGAATATTCCTATACCATACAAAAATATCACCAGAAGATTGAAAAACAGTAGAATCCACACTACGTAAGCTGATGAATCGAGCAGGGGAAAATTTTCCCCTGCTCGATTGCAGTGCGCACATGTACACATAAAATATTATGCTTCCTGAGGCCCAACATAGCGTGCATCGCCAAAGCCAAGGATCAGGGTAAAGATGGTATTCAGGAACAGAAGTCCGAAACCGAAACCGGTGCCTTTGCCGAAAGCCTTTGCAAGCTTAAATTGCACCATGATCGTAACGACAATGTTGACACAGGGTACAAAGCCCAGCAAAAACAGCCAGCCATTGCCCCAGGCGATTTCAAACAGGCAGTAGTTGGTGTAAAAGGGAATCAGAGATCCCCAGCCGGGTTTGCCTGCTTTTGTATAGATTTTCCATCTGGCAATAATGGTCAGTACGGTAATTGCCAGAATCATGACCATATAGACGGTCATAACCCCTGTACCGATCATCGTATACATCATATCATAAGCATTGTAATCAGCAGCCATTTCTTGTCTCCTCCTTTCGTCAAAATTCCCTCCCCCCCATATCAGGTGGTCGACTTTTTTATCATATAAGATATGAGCTGTAATGTCAATTTATAAATACTATATTAACAATAAAAATAAAAAATAAATAAAATTGGAAATTTTTGTAAATACTTGAAATTCTTAAAGTGAAAAACAATTTTCTTAAAATGGAAAGACTTTCAGAATAGAAACAAGTATAGTTTATAGTAAACAGCAAAAATATTTGTCGTTTCCTATAAATAAGGAAAAATTTTGCGGAAATGGAGAGAATGCTGTATGGACATATCGGAAAAATCATTTGTTCACAGAATCATGTCGGTGATGGGAGGATTGATTTTTCTGACGGTAATGATTCTGGAAACAGTATGGCTGTATACCGGTAAAGTGATCAGAGAGAATACGGATGAGGAAATCCGTCATCTTCTTAAGGTCTATGCGGATTCACTGGAATACAGTCTCCAGCAGACGGACAGTAATCTTCTGACGATTGCACAGGAACAGAATCTTCTGGAGGAATTGTCGAATCCCAGGGATGAAAAGCGGTACTATGCCGCCATAAGGCTCCTTGATCTGATCAAAAGGCTGTGCTCGAATAACCAGGGAGTAGATATGCTTCTGGCATCCGGTAATTACGAGGAGAGCGTTTCAGATGCCAGTGAATCTCTGAGCCTGATTCAAAGAGACGAAATTATTGCTTTTATGAAAGAAAAGCGGACAGAAAGAAAGCAGGGAGAAAAGATTCCCACCGGTACAAGGGGCTGGGTTCTGCAGAGAGTCGGTACAACGGATTATCTGATGAGGACCTATGATACACTGGATTATTCAGTGTCCGCATGGGTCACGCTGGAGAATCTGATTCATATGATCAGAAAACTGGAGGAGGATTCCGGACGACATATTTTTCTGCTGAGTACAGAGGGAGCTGTGCTTGGAGCAACGCTTGACGGAGAAAAAATGCAGTTTGAGGAAATACGGGAAAAAGGCAGAGTGTGGGAACAGCCGGTATCAGACAGATCGCTTGTATTGATATGCGCGCCTGAAAAAACGGATGAGAGGATACAGGCCATTCCATTCATGATTCTGATGATTATTCTGGCACTGCTCGGCCTGCTGATCTGGCTGTATTTGTATATGAGGCATGAAGTGATTGCCCCGGTCCGCGAGCTGATCCGCACACTGACCTATATCCGGCAGGGAGATTACAGGTATCGGATCGGAAAAACCTGTAAAAACCGGGAATTCAATGTATTGAATGAAACCTTCAATTCCATGATGGATACCATTGTGAGGCTGAAAATCAGCGAGTATGAAAAACAGATCCGGCTGCAGGAGGCGGAACTGAAATACTTTCAAATGCAGATACGACCCCACTTCTTTCTGAATGCAATGGCGACGATCCACAGCATGACGTTTGAGAACAAAAGCGGTGATATTCGGAGCTTTATTGAAATCCTGTCCAAGAATATCAGATATATGTTTAAGGCGGGCCTTCATACAGTTTCGCTCAAAAAGGAGCTGGATCATCTGGAACACTATTTTGAAATGCAGGAGCTGCTTTATCCCGGGTGCGTGTTTTATTTTATAGAGAGGAAAGAGGAAACGGAAAGCTGGCAGATCCCTCAGATGATTCTGCATACCTTTATGGAAAATAAGTATAAGCATACGGTAAAGACGGACAGGCTTTTATCTATTTATGTGAGGATTGCAATCAAAAGATGGAGGGAAAGAGAGATACTGGAGATACGGATAGAGGATGACGGAGTGCCGTTTCCGGATGATATTCTGGAAAACGGCGGACAGAACAGACTGCGTGAGGACGGCAGCGGGGTGGGAATTATCAATATAAGAAGAACTCTGGAAATGATGTATGGGATAGATGATCTGCTGAGATTCGAGAATCCGGAAGAAGGGGGCAGCAGGATTATTTTGCGGATACCACAGCAGACAAATATCTGATACTCCGGCAGGGGACGGAGATCAGAAGAGCTGCCTGTCAGATGCAGGGAGGAGAAGGATATGAAGGTATTGGTGGTGGATGACGACAGAAATACGGTAGATGCGATCATAAAGTGCATCCCGTGGGAAACGCTTGAAATTGAGGAAGTATTTCATGCATATGAAATCGCAGGGGCGAAGGAGATTATACAGAGCAGACAGACGGATATTGTGATCTGCGATATTGAGATGCCCATGGGGACGGGAATTGATCTGATCGCCTGGGCAAGGGAGAAGGGGATAAGCAGTGAATTCTTATTTCTGACCTGCCATGAGAGCTTTGAATTTGCCTCCGGAGCGATCCGGTATCATGCCGCGGCCTATCTAGTCAAACCCTTTGTACCTGAACAGATGGAGGAGGAGCTTCGGCAGCTGGTTCGAAAGCTGAAAAGAAAGCGGCATCTGGAGGAGTCTGAAAAATACCGGGAAATGTGGCAGGAAAGGGATTCTTATGAGGAGGAGAAGGATTTTGCAGGAAAGAAGAGCTTTCAGGAAAAGCCGGTTCTGGATCTGCAAAGGATCAGAGAACAGCTGGCAGCAGGAAATGCGGTCGCCGTTCTGAACTATCTGAAGGAATTCATGGAAAAAATGACTGCCAGAAAAGTGATGAATATGGCTGCCCTGCAGACCATTGCGCTTAATCTGACACAGATCGTTTATGTACATCTGTACCAGAGCGGGATTCAGGCGGACGAGCTTTTTGCCGACAGGACGGAGAGACAGCTGCGAAACAGGGCGGTGGAATCTGTGGTGGATATGATGAAATGGCAGAATTATCTGATTCAGAAGACGGTAAAGTATACCAGAGAAGTGCAGGAGTCTGACAGTATTGTTCAGAAAATCAAGGGATTTGTGCAGGAACATTATCGGGAAGAAATCGGAAGAAATGAAGCGGCAGCGGTTGTTTATCTGACACCGGAGTATGCGGCCAAGCTGTTCAAAAAAGAGACAGGCATGAATCTGAAGGATTATATCCATCAGGTGCGGATTCAGGAGGCAAAAATGCTTCTTGCAGGAGGAGGAAAAGTGAGCGAAGTGGCACAGAAGGTTGGATTTGACAATTTTTCTTACTTTTCCACGGTATTTAAGAGGATGACCGGCTATAGTCCTAATGAATACAAAAGAGCCGGAGAAAGGATAGAAGAATGAAGGTAAAGGAAATCATCAAAGGAATCATTGAAAAATGCAGAATGGAGCCTCTTGGAAAGACCTGTGATCAGGTGATAGAGGGAAGCCTGGAAATGGAGGTAAAGGGAATTGTAACCACATTTATGGCAACGGTGGATGTAATTGAAAAGGCCCATGAACTGGGAGCGAACTTTATCATTACCCACGAACCCACTTACTTTACGGGGGATGACCGCCGGGACTGGCTGGCTGAGGACAGTATTTATCTGGCCAAAAAGGAGCTTTTGAAAAGATATGAAATGACGGTATGGCGCTTTCATGATCATATGCATCAGGCGGAAACAGACGGCATATATGAAGGGATGATACGGGAATTTGGATGGGAAAACTATCATATGGAGGCAGACAGGGCACAGGAGGCGGGGGTCCTTAAAAACTGCAATTTCTGTTATCAGCTTCCGGAAACCACTGTGGAGAAGCTGGCAGAGGAGCTGAAGAAGAAATTGAATATGCAGGTCATGCGGATTGTCGGAAATCCGGACACTGTAGTGCGCAGAGCGGGGCTTCTGGTGGGAGGCGGCAGCCTGGGACTGGGAGATGAGGCGATGCCCATGCAGCTTATGGAGCAGGAAAATCTGGATGTAATTGTCTGCGGAGAAGTGACGGAGTGGACGCTGTGCGCCTACGTAAGGGATGCAGCGATGCTGGGCAGGAACAAAGCGCTGATTATTCCGGGGCATAACCGTACGGAGGAAGCGGGGATGAAATACCTGCCGGAATGGCTGAAATCCATAACCGGCGAGCTGAAAGTGAGCTTTGTGGAGGCAGGGGAGCCGTTTGGCTATCAATAAGAGAATTGCCTGTTTTTAAAAACAAAGACCTTGTTCGTTAAAGAAACCGGAGAGAGATTCTGCTATGATGGATACAAGATAAGCGCTTATCTGTAATCATAATGAAAAGAAAAGATGGAGGTTGTAAATGAAGAGAAAGAGCTTATTGACAATCGGAATGGCAGCAGTACTGATGCTGTCTGCGGCGGGCTGCGGTAAAAATCCGGCGGACACTGCAGGAGAGCAGCCGGCAGGGAACGCGAAAAAAACCGAAAGTACGGACAATGCAGAAGATACAGGGAGCAGCGGGGACGTACAGGGAGAGTACACAAAAATTGTTTATTCCTACTGGACAATGGACCGGATCCCGGACGAAGATGCCAGAGAATCTGTGGAGGAGGCGATCAATGAGATCACCAGGGAGAAGATTGGCGTGGAAGTGGAGCTGATGCCTCTTGCCGCCAGTGAACAGGCCCAGAAGGTAAGTCTGGCCATGGCAAGCGGAGAACAGCTTGATATTTTCAATACAGTGGGAGATTTAAATACGTATATTGCCAATAATCAGGTGTATGATATTACGGATCTGGTTCATGAATATGCACAGGGAGCGGTAGATCAGGTCAGCGAGGAATTCTTAAAGACCACCATGAAGGATGGAAAAATTTATGCCATCCCTGCTGATAAAGGGATTGCACTGGCAGCAAATCTGTATTACAGAAAGGATATTGCGGAGGAATTGAAGCTGGATATGGATTCTGTCAAAGGGATTGAGGATCTGACGCCCATCTATGAAAAGGTGGCCCAGGCGCATCCTGAGATGTCGGCTCTTGCAGGAGGCGCAGGAGGATTGGAAATGATCCATACCTTAAAGGACTTTGAGGTGGATTACCTGACAGATTCCTGGTCCAAGCCCATGGGCGCCGTTCTCATGGGGGACAGCATGACGGTGGAAAATCTCTATGCTTCAGAGGAATTTAAAGGCAGGGTGGAGCTGATGCGAGACTGGTACCAGAAGGGGTATATCCTGAAGGATTCCGCCACCACAACGGCCAGCTGTCAGGAGACGGTCGCTGCAGGAAAGGCCTTCTCGTTTATCGGAAACCAGGCGGGAAATTACGGGGTTCAGGAAGCCAGCTCCATGTGCGGTTATGAGATGGGATATATCCGTCTTTCTCAGCCCTACCTGGATACAACGTCAGTGAACAGTGTAACCTGGGCTGTTTCCTCTCAGTGTAAGACTCCTGAAAAGGCGCTGGAGTTTTTGAATCTCACATATACGGACGCGGATGTAGTGAATCTGATCGTGTTTGGTCTGGAAAACAGAGATTACGTGAAGGTCAGTGACAGGGAAATGGTTTTCCCGGAAGGTCTGGATGCCAATACGGTTCCCTATACGGCACAGTTCTCCTGCGGCGTGGTGGGAAGCCAGTTTAAGCAGCTGGTGCATGAGGGAACACCGGAGGATAATAATGATCTGATGTACAAAGAAAATCATGAGTCAAAAATTTCCCCGGCATTTGGCTTTACCTTTGACAGTACGCCGGTTAAAACAGAATACACAGCGGTGACAAATGTGATCAACCAGTATCTTCCCGGACTGGTATGGGGAAGCATCGATCCGGCAACAGAGCTTCCTAAATTTTTGGATGCGCTTAAGGAGGCAGGGATGGATGAAATCATTGCAGCCAAGCAGGAACAGCTGGATGCATGGGCAGCTCAGTAAGTGATCAGGAGGCGCATATATGACAAGCAGTGTACAGAAAAAACGGGCCAGAAAAAAGAACATAACCTATATGCTTTTTTTGCTGCCGGGGCTGGTCTATCTGGTAATCAATAACTATATTCCCATGATGGGCGTATTTATTGCCTTTAAAAATATCGATTATGCAAAAGGAATTTTTAAGAGCGACTGGATCGGCCTTCAGAATTTCAGATTTTTATTTAAGACCAGAGATGCTTTGATTATGACCCGCAATACACTGCTGTATAATCTGGTGTTTATTGTGGCGGGAACGGTCTTCGCTATTTTTGTGGCGATCCTGCTGTGCGAACTGGGAGAAAAACTCTCAGCCAGGATTTTTCAGTCGGCTCTGATCCTTCCTTATCTGCTTTCCTGGGTAATTATCTCTTATATCGTGTTTGCCTTTTTAAGCTCGGATACAGGATATTTGAATAAGGCAGTCCTGGAACCCGCAGGAAAAAGCTTCGTGAACTGGTACGGAGAGCCTTTTTACTGGATTTTTATTCTGATTTTTGTGTTTTTGTGGAAATCCACAGGCTATCAGTCCATTGTTTATATGGCAAACATAGCGGGAATTGACAGCAGCATTAAGGAGGCGGCCCGGATCGATGGCGCGAACAAGCTGCAGGAGATCCGTTATGTGGTTCTTCCATTGCTGAAACCTACAGTGGTGGTTATGACTTTGATGGCCATTGGACGTATCTTTTATTCTGATTTCGGTCTTTTTTTCCAGGTACCCATGGATTCGGGGGCATTATATCCGGTCACCCAGACCGTCGATACCTATGTGTACAGGGGGCTTATGAAACTGAACGATATCGGAATGGCGTCAGCCGCAGGGCTGTATCAGTCAGTGGTAGGATTTGTATTGGTACTGCTCTCCAACCTGGCAGTAAAAAGGGCGGATCCCGACAATGCGCTGTTTTGAGGAGGGCGGATATGAACAGAAAAATAAACAGTGAAAAGGCCTTTCACAGATTTGCGTTTGTTGTACTTCTGATTTTCGCGGTCATCTGTATTTTGCCGATTTTGCTGATTGTGATTGCTTCTTTTACGGATGAACATGTTTTGCTGGCAGAAGGTTACCGGTTTTTGCCGGCGCAGATGAGTACCATGGCTTATAATTATCTCTGGAAACAGTCAGATATGATGGTGCGGGCTTATGGGGTTTCGATTCTGGTGACGGCTGCAGGGACAATCCTCAGCATTATATTATCTACTCTGTTTGCTTACCCGCTGTCCAGAAAAGATTTTAAATACAGAAACTTTTTTTCCTTTTTTGTATTTTTTACCATGCTTTTTTCCGGGGGAATCGTTCCTTCCTACATGATGTGGAGCAGATTTTTTCATATGAAAGATACGATATGGGCGCTGGTGGTACCCACCTATCTGATGAGTGCATTTAATGTTCTTCTTATCCGGAACTTTTATTCCAATAATGTGCCGGATGCACTGGTGGAGGCGGCCCGGATCGATGGCGCTTCGGAGTTTACGATTTTTGGCAGGGTCATGCTTCCCCTTTCCGTGCCGGTGATTGCGACGGTTGCCTTGTTTACCGGACTTTCCTACTGGAATGACTGGATCAACGGCCTCTATTATATCAACGATCCGGCCCTGTACAGCATACAGAATCTGCTGATCCGGCTGATGAATAATATTCAGTACCTGAATTCGGGAGCGGCAGCAGGAGCACTCTCCGGCGGCATGACGGCACTGCCAAGTGCCTCGGTGAGAATGGCGATTGCGGTGATCGGAGTGATTCCCGTGGTTCTGGCTTATCCCTTTCTGCAAAAATATCTGATCCGGGGAACGGTGATCGGGGCGGTGAAGGGGTAAGGATCTGCAGTTTTTAAGCCTCCTGCCTGGAAAGGCAGGAGGCTTGTTTGTGTACAGGGGTGCGTAAGGGAAATTGCTGTTACGCAGCGCGCGGGCAGGGGAAAGCCTCCCCCTGCTCAATTAAGATCATTTCATCAGCTCATCAGCTAACGCTTCCAATTCTTTTACAGTATCATCCTTTACCGTACTCTGGACGGTGACTGAGGTTTCGGTCAGGGTAATGGCGCTCATCTGAGAGAGAATTTCGCTCATGACCCGTCTGGCGGAAGGAGCCCAGGAACCGTTTTCAATCAGGGCGACGGTGCGCTTTTGATAGTTTTTCCCTTTCAGCAGGTGGAGAAAGGTTTCCATAAAGGGCATCACACCGCCGTTATAGGAGGAGGCGGCAAGTACAATCTTACCGTAGCGGAAAGCGTCCTCCACGGCTTCCGCCATATCGTCTCTTGCCAGGTCGGCCATTGTCACCCTGGGGCAGCCTTTTGCAAGGAGAAGTTCTCTGAGCTTTTCGGCAGCCTGAGCGGTATTTCCGTGGAAGGAAGCATATGCGATAAACACGCCCTCTGATTCCGCCTCATAACTGCTCCATGTGTGATACTTGTCCAGATAATAATCCAGATTTTCTTTTAGTATGGGTCCGTGAAGGGGGCAGATAATTTGGATGTCCAGGGCAGCTGCCTTCTTCAGAACCATCTGTACGGGACCTCCGAATTTCCCTACAATGTTGAAATAGTATCTTCTGGCTTCGCAGGTCCAGTCCTCGTCCGCATCCAGGGCGCCGAATTTGCCGAAGGCATCGGCACTGAAGAGAACCTTGTCACAGCTGTCATAGGTGAACATTACCTCCGGCCAGTGCACCATGGGCGTCATGATAAAATGCAGCTCATGCCTGCCGAGGGAGAGAACATCCCCTTCTTTTACGGTGACGGCGCTGTCAAGATTCAGATCAAAGAAGCGGGTCAGCATCTGAAAGGTTTTGGCATTCCCCACAAGCTGAACAGAAGGGTACCTGTCAAGAAAGGCTCTGATACTGGAAGCATGATCCGGCTCTACGTGGGAGATCACCAGATAATCAGGACATCTGCCATTTAAAGCTTTTTCCAGATTGGCCAGATAGTCATCCTTCTTTCGGTGATCCACCGTGTCCATAACGGCAATCTTTTCATCCATAATCACATAGGAATTATAGGCAATACCATTGGGAACAACAAACTGACCTTCAAACAGGTCAATGTCCCTGTCATTTACACCGACATAGAGAATGTCATCGGTTATCATATGAGTACCTCCTTGCATGTGAAATTTCAAGTCACTCCCCGCAGCATTCGTCATACATATAGAAAACAAGTTTTCTGCTGCCTTAAATGGATGTCTGATGTCTCGCATTCGCCTGCCGCATTGCTTGCGGGAATAAACGACTCTATAAAAACAGTATATCCTTTACACGGTTATTATTTTAGCCAAAGCAGCAGGAGGTGTCAAGGAAAAGAGGACAATGCATCTGTGATGGCAGCGCGCAGGTACGGCAAAAAGCGGAAAGATGACAGGAGGATCAGCTGAACCGGTTAAAAAGAATCTGTAAACTGATAAAATTTTATACGAAGTAAAAGGTTCTGAATGCAAAATAAATAACCGTATACTTTTCAGCATGATTGGTTGTGTTTTCATATATTCTGGGGTAGAATATTTATAGATAATTATAGGCTTATAACTTTATAGGTACTGATGCGAGGCATTCATAGATGGAAAAGATTAAAGATGAAAACATGAAGAAAATGCTGATAGAAGTGGCAGAATCGTTACTACATGTATATGGCAATAAATTAAGAACTGTTGTATTATATGGATCCGTTGCAAGAGGAACACAGGCAGATGATTCAGATATTGATATTATGATTTTGATTGATGGAAATAGTGATGAACTGCGTAAATATGATGATAAACTGAGCGATGTTTCCACAGAGTTTTCATTGAAATATTTGAAAGTGCTGTCCATTATGGATATCAGTTATCAGGAATATGAAGATTGGAAAAATATCTCTCCTTTTTATAAAAACGTATCGAAGGAAGGAGTCATATTGTATGCAGCCTGACAGTAAGACATTGTGCAAATATAGGATAGAGCGAGCAAAAGAAGACTTGATGGCGGCGGAGAGTAATCATCATGCCGGATTTTATAAGGTTGCAATCAACCGCTCATATTATGTTATTTTTCATGCTATACGTGCGGTGAATCTCCTGGATGGTTTTGATGCGTCAAAGCACAGTTCAGTTATTGCACATTTTAATCAATTTTATGTGCATAAGGGTGAATTTGAACGCGGCGTGTATAAGATAATTGACAGTGCCTATCGTATCAGGGAAAAATGCGACTATTCGGATTTTTTCATAGCTTCAAAGGGAGATTCGGAAATCCAATTAAATCACGCACATGATTTTATCAAAGCTGTGGAAAGTTATATTCAAATGAAATTTTAGAGAAGTCAATGTTTCGTTGTTGTGATAGAAGAAAAGGCAGGAGAATGTGGACTCTTGCTTTTTTATTTCATGGAAAAAGAGTATAAATAAATAGTAGAAAAACTTATACAAAGAAGGAATGAACATCACTAGCATATATCATCTTTGGACAATTTGATTGTATCATATGAAAAAATCAGTTGCAAGAAGGATTTTAGGAAAGGACTGATTGCGATGGTTGAATATATAACAATTTTTACTCCATATATTACTTGCGGCGGTAAGCGAATTTGGGCTAAGCAATATGGCTTAAAGGCTTTTTGCTTAAAAATTCCCAAAGATAAGTTTAGAGGGTAAGCAAAAACAGAACTGTTCTAGTGGCAGTTCTGTTTTGCATTATGAAGTATTTGTTTTTATAGTTAGATAGTGCAAAATAAAGCTAGAATATAAATGGTTTAATAATACTTCAAATTTGCACCAATATATTTTCTTCTTTTAGTATCATAACGATTGGATTTTGGAATCAGGAATGCTTCCAGCAGTGAAATAGGAAAACTGCCAGAACGGATACTTGATGATCCAATCCGCTTATTCTGATACCACTGAAATTCTCTGCTGAATGTGGTTACCATTTAACGCTTCATCAACCATAGCAACCGCATAGTCGGCATAACTGATTATGCTTTCTCCTTTCGTATTCAGGGTCAATTCTTCACCGCCCAAAATGTATTTTCCGGTTTTTGCTCCGTCCGCCTGAAAATCTCCGGCAGGACTGATATATGTCCACCTTACATCTGTTCTGGTACGGAGCTCGTCAAGCGCCTTTCCCATATGGGAGGCAAGCGGCCTGAACATTTCCGGGAAGTCGGCCCCGTCCATGACCCGTATCGTATGCTCCGGGTTCACATACAGGCTGCCAGCACCGCCGACAACAAGAAGCCTTGTCTCCTTACCGCTGACAAGATCGCAAAGATGTTTCAGAGAAGTGCTGTGCTGGGGCAGCGTTTCCGGCGTCCATGCACCAAAAGCGTCAATCACAACATCAAAGCCCTCCAAATCAGCTGCAGTCAAGTCAAACAGGTCCTTTCTGATGACATTTGCTGCTGCTGACCGGTTTTCTCCACGCACCACGGCGGTAACATCCGCCCCTCTTGAAACAGCTTCCTCAACAATCAACTTACCTTCTTTACCATTTGCACAAACAACTGCGATTTTCATAGTTTTATTCCTCCTGTTTTCTTTTTTACTCTGCTTGCGGCTTGTTTTTTTTGCTTGCAGGATTATAATATATCTGTAGGGTGAAAACGTAAAGTAAGCACTTTATTGTGCCGTAGTTACCGGAAAGAAACTATTGTGAAGAAATGAGGGATTATGATGGAAAAAAATTTACCTGCCTGTCCTGTAGAAACTACTTTAATGCTTATCAGTGACCGCTGGAAAGTTCTTATTATCCGTGACCTGCTGGAAGGTACAAAGCGCTTTGGAGAGTTAAAAAAATCGGTTGGAAACATTTCTCAAAAAGTATTAACTGCCAATTTACGCGCAATGGAAGATAACGGACTGCTCACCCGTAAAATTTATCCCGAAGTGCCGCCGCGGGTAGAGTATACACTTACCGAAACAGGATTTAGCCTGAAGCCTGTTTTGGACGCTATGTTTTCGTGGGGAACAGAATATAAAAGGAAAAACAGTTAGAAGGAAAAGAAACAGCCCTGCTCAGGGGCGGTGTTATGCGCATTCCATGAACCGGCCGGTTTGTCCGAAGCGGAGGCACAGCAGACCGCAGGGAACTAATGCAGTAGAAAAATGATAAGAAAAGTGATATTATGATGGGGTCTAAATCAGAGGGAGGCAGGGAGATTGCGGAAGATACAAAATGCGGAGGACATCTGGGAGCTGGTACAGGAGACAGGATTTCTGCCGCTGTTCCAAAATGAAATAAAAGGGTTTTCCATCGAGGAATGGACGCCCCGGCATCTCTGGTTTTCAGACACAGAGCCGGGGCCGTGGGAATGGAAAGGTCCCGTGATCCGGATGGGGGACTGCCTTTACGGAAAATTCTTTGCGGGGAAGGCAGGGTTTATCAGCAAGGAGTGGTTTCCCGTCTTTGCAAACTACCGCCGGGACGGCTATGATTTCGACGCTCTTTATGAGGACGGAAAAGCTGCCAGGAAGGATAAATATATCTATGACACGGTTGTGGAAAACAAAAGCCTCCTGACCGGCGAGCTGAAGAAAAAGTGCAATTATGGGAAGGGCGGAAACAAAGGCTTTGAGACAATCATCACAAGGCTGCAGATGCAGACCTACCTTGTGGTGGAGGATTTTGAGTACAGGAAGGATAAGGCAGGGAATACATACGGGTGGGGTGTGGCAAGGTACTCCACGCCGGAGCGGCTTTTTGGAGAAGATTTTTTCTACGGGGAATACAAAAAGGAACCGGAACAGTCAAGAAAAGCTGTGTATGGACATATTGAAAAAATGTTTCCGGATGCGGCAGAAAAACAGCTTGCGAAGCTGTTTAAGTAGGATATCTTATGACTGCGGCAGGAAAAAGAAGACATCAGTGCAGGATGGAGAAATACAGGGAATATATTACTTGTGGGAAACAATTGTGATAAGAAGAGAAGGGGACATCAATGTGTGATTGGGCAGAAGAGAATATGCTGAAATTCCCAGGCGGAGAAGTGTTCCCTGATCGGCATAAGCACTAACGAGGAGCAGGAGAGATAAGACAGATGCCAGTATTTAATGAAGATACCAGAGTGAAGATTCCGGCCACAATCCAATTTCTGAGACTGGACTATCATTATCAGTCGCTTAAAGCAGATGATATTGATATAGACTTCAGTACGAAAATTTTTGTGAACCGGTTTAAGCCTGCGCTTGAAACAATCAATGGCAGAAAATTTTCTTATGATGAGATCAGGAGTATTATCACAGATATTCACAATGTCCTGAAGAATAATGATCTGGGAAAAGAGTTCTATTACTGGCTGATTGATCCGAAAGACAAGGTAAAGCTTATTGATTTTGAAGATATTTTCAGGAATGATTTTGCAGTTGTGGATGAACTGCCCTTCAGTGTGGTAGAGGGGACGGAAGAAGGCTCTTTCCGACCGGACATAAACATTCTCATCAATGGGATGCCTCTTGCATTTTTGGAAGTTAAAAAGCCCAACAATGATGGCGGGATACAAAAAGAATTTGACAGAATGGTAAATAAGAGATTGCAGAATCCGGACTACAGGAAGTTTTTCAATCTTATTCAGTTTGTTTCTTTTTCAAATAATATGGAGTACGAAGAAGATGACGATGCGGAGGATGTAAAGGCCGGCTCATTTTATACCACGCCAAATGGAAACAATACCAGCTTTTCGTTTTTCAGGGAAGATGATGAGCAGTATCATTTAACATACCCTTATAAAGATATTGATATGAATATGGTCAAATATGTAATGAAAGACTGCGGCTATCATCCGGACGAAACGGATACGCCGGAGTTTGCGGAGAACTTGAAGACAGGAACGCCATGCAACAGCTTTGTGACTTCTGTATTCGATAAGGAAAGATTCCTGTATTTTCTGCAGTATGGAATCATGTTTATAAGCAGCCAGATCCCGGAGAAGCATATCATGCGTTATCCTCAGTTTTTTGCTGCCAGAAAAATCATTGAAAGGCTGGAATCAGGAGGCAGAGGCGGTATTATCTGGCATACACAGGGTTCCGGAAAGACAGCGATAGCAGCCTTTTCGAATCGTGTTATCAGGGATTACTATTCTAAGAGAGACATCAGCACAAGATTTTTCTTTGTGGTGGACAGGCTTGATCTGCTGACACAGGCCAGTATTGAGTTTACCAACAGAGGACTGAAAACAGTTAATTGTGAGAATAAGGCAGCTTTTAGTAAGGAACTGAATAAGTCCCTTTCAACGGATGTTGGAAGTAAAGCTATTGGTGAAATTTGCGTGGTCAATATCCAAAAGTTTGAAGGGAAAATGCCAGAAGCAAAAAATGATTATCATGCAAAAGTACAACGTATCTTTTTTGTTGATGAAGCACACAGAAGTTATTCGTCCACAGGAGAATTTTTTAAAAACCTTATGACCTGTGACCTGGATGCCGTTTACATTGCACTTACCGGTACGCCTTTACTTTCTAAGAAAGAGCGTTCTAATTTGAAATTCGGAGACTATATCCACAAATATTTTTATGATAAGTCAATAGCCGATGGATATACATTGAGAATCAAAAAGGAAAATATTGATACGGTAGCAAGGTCAGAAATCAAAAAGAATCTGGAAATAGAGGATAAGCAGCTTGAAGATAAGGATGTTTATGAATCGGACGCTTATGTAAAGGCTCTGGGAGAGTTTATTGAAAGAGATTTTATCAATTTCAGGCTCCAGAACTCAGATACATCCATCGGCGGTATGATTGTCTGCAGGACAAATCCACAGGCAAAAAAAGTGCATCAGTGGTTCAAAGACCATTCCAGGCTGAATACAGGACTTGTTATCACAGATTCAGACGACCCGAAGCAGAAACAAATTAATAAAAATAATCAAATGGACTTCAGAGAGACCCTTGCTCCTGACATTCTGGTTGTAAATTTTATGCTTACCACAGGCTATGATGTAAAGCGTCTTAAAAAGATGTATCTTCTTAGAGGGCCGCATGCACAGTCGCTTTTGCAGACCATATCAAGAGTAAACAGACCTTATAAGTCTCCGAACGGAAAAGTTTATAAGTATGGCTATATCGTTGACTTTGTGGATATAGAGCAGGAATATGACAAGACCATAGAAGCTTACATAAAAGAGCTTGAAGCGGACCTTAACGAGAACGGGGAAAACGAAGGCTCTCTTTCCGGTCTGGTAGTTGATAAAGAGGACATCAACAGGAAATATCACAAGTATGCAGACGAATTGGAAGATATCATATCTACGGATAATCTGGAACGTTTTTCAAAGCAGCTCACTTTTTATAATAAAGAAACACTGCTTAAAATCAGAAGGCTTTTAAATGGAATCAAAGAGTGTCAGACAGAATTTATTCTTTCAAGAGCCATGGATTATGCGGCACAGATTGACTCTGATAAGAATAAAAAGCTCCTGAAATCCACACAGGAGAGAATTGATTTTATAAACCTTTCCCAAAATACGGTTGAAATGATGGATGTTATTTCCAATGAAGAAGTGGTAGAAATCCTGTATGAGTTCATAAAAGTAAAGATTATTATTATGGATCTCGGACAGATGACCCAGGACAACCCCAGGTTCCAGAGGTTTTCAAAGGTTGTCAGAGATATTCAAAATGAGATAAAGAAGAATAAAAACAAAGGTGATATTAAAATCAGGAAGCTGGACGAGCTCTTGCAGAAGATTTTCAATGATTTATCAATCTCGGATTTAAACGATCTGGATTCTATTACCGATGAGCTTTTGGAAGCGCTGGAAAGAGCAAGAAACATCAACTATGAAAATGAAAGATTGTCGAAAATTTACGGCGGTAACTATGCTTTCGTGAAAACTTATCAGGATGCAATAGGGACGTATCCGGCCGATCAATCAGAGATTGAGCGTACTTTGGTCATCATATATAACGCCATAGAGGATGCTCTGGATAAAGAAATTGTGACTGTTCAGGGAAGAAAGAACTTTGCCGATTCCATAAAATCAAAGGCAACGAAACCCCTTCTGAAAGAAAAGCTACATGGAAAAATCAAAGGATTTTATACACAGCTATTAAGTGATCTTTACACGAATATACAGATATTCAAATAGGAGAAGACATGCCGGACATTTTTACATTAGAGAACAAAATAAAGCAGATGATCGACGAGATGAAGGGGCTCTGCCAGACCAACGGATTATCCAATCAGGCAGGCGAAGAAGTGGTTATTACTTCTGTATTCCTTTATAAGTTCCTGAATGACAAATTTATGGCGAATATGAAAGACTTTGCAAAAGATATGGATATGAGTACCGAGGAAGTCTTACAGGATAAGGATATGCTGGCAGGGTTTTATGATTCGTTTCCGCAGGATGTGGCTTTTAAATATGAAGATACGATTGAATGCCTGATTAATAAGGTGGGGAATAACGATTTTTACAGGCTTTTTGACGATGCGCTGGAGAGAATATCCAATTATCCGGAGAATGAAGAATTTAGTATTGATACGGCGGACGGGGGAAGAAAGCCGCTGTTTACCAGAGTCACGGAAAATGTTGAAGCTTCTAAGAGAAATAATTTTGCTAAAAATATATTTGGTATCATCAGTCAGGATAAATTTGATTTTGGAGAAGCCTTTAAAAATAATTTTGATTTTTACAGTGCTGTTTTTGAGCATCTGATTAAGGATTATAACGTTGCCAGCGGCGTATATGCAGAGTATTTCACGCCGCAGGCTATTTCCGCCATTATTGCAAAGATTCTGGTAGAAATGTCACCAGTAGAAGATAAGATATATGATGTGTACGACCCGTCGGCAGGCTCAGGATCGCTGGTACTGCACCTTGCCAATGCTTTGGGAAAGGGAAGCTTCGGAGATAAAGCGCAGGTTTATACACAGGATATTTCCGGTAAGTCATCCAGATTTTTAAGGACAAATATGCTGCTCAATGGGCTTACGAACAGCCTGGACAATATTATCGAAGGAGATACACTTGAAACACCGGCGCACTATAGAGTAGCACACGATCCGGGTTCAGGAGTGAAGCAGTTTGATTATATAACCTCAAATCCCCCGTTTAAAATGGATTTTTCGTCTACCCGGAACATCATTGAACAGAAGTGGGAAGATTCGGAGATAAGAGATGGAATCAAAAGGTTCTTTGCAGGAGTACCCAAGATCCCGAATAAGAAAAAAGAATCAATGGGAGTATACCTGTGCTTTATTCAGCATATCCTGTGGAGCTTAAAGGAGGATGGAAAGGCAGCGATTGTAGTGCCCACAGGCTTTATAACGGCGCAGTCAGGCATCGAAAAGACGGTTCGCCAGACAATCGTAGACAAGCACTGGCTAAAAGGCGTAATTTCCATGCCCTCCAATATTTTTGCAAATACCGGAACGAATGTGTCAGTCCTTTTCATTGATAAATCCAATAAAGACGGAAAAATAATGCTGATAGATGCGTCCAAGCTGGGCGAAAAGAGGAAAGAGGGGAAGAATCAAAAGACGGTTTTACGTCCAGAGGAGATAAAGAAGATCGAAGATACTTTTATTAAACAGGAAGTGGTGGAGGATTTCAGTGTATCCATTACCTATGAGCAGATAGCAGAGAAAAATTACTCCTTATCCGCAGGGCAGTATTTTGATGTAAAGATTGAGTTTGTGGAGCTGTCGCAGGAAGAGTTTGAGCAGAGAATGGCAGCGTATGCGGACAGATTAGGAAAATTGTTTGCCGAGGGAAAATCTCTTGAAAGTGAAATTGAAAAGAGATTGGGGGAGTTGAGATATGATTAAGCTGCGTGATGTATCAGAGATAATAACGAAAGGAACAACGCCTACTACAATTGGTGAAAAATTTGTTGAAGCAGGAGTTAATTATGTAAAATCAGAGAGTATTACACGTACAAAATATTTGGATAATACATTGTTTGAACATATTACGGAAGAGACACATAGGAAATTAAAAAGATCGCAGTTAGAAGAAGATGATTTATTATTTTCTATTGCAGGAGCCTATTTGGGGAAAATAGGAAAAGTTAGAAAAGAAGATTTGCCTTTAAACACTAATCAGGCAGTAGGAATTGTAAGACTAAAAAAGAATTTGGTTGATGTGGATTATGTGTATTATTATTTTTCGCAAGAGAAAGTAAAACATTATATAAATATATTATCCTCACAATCTGGACAGCCTAATTTGAACTTAGAGCTTTTGGGAAATTTAGAGTTTGTTAATAGAGATTTATCTGAACAAAAAAAGATAGGAATGTTATTATCAATATTGGATGAAAAAATTGAAAATAATAATAAAATTAATGAAGAACTGGAATCAATGGCAAAAACCATATATGATTATTGGTTTTTACAGTTTGAATTTCCAAATGAAGAGGGGAAACCTTATCAATCTTCCGGTGGCAAAATGGTTTGGAATGAAGAATTGAAAAGAGAGATTCCGGAGGGGTGGAGAGTATGGAAAGTAAAAGACTGTATTCGTCATATAAATACTGGTTTAAATCCAAGGAACAATTTTGTATTAGGAAATGGAACTATTAAATATATAACAGTTAAAAATCTCACGCCTGATGGTAAACTGAATTTTTTTGACTGTGACACTATTGATGAAAAAGCAAGAGAAATAGTACACCGGCGCTCTGATATTTCAAAAGGAGATATATTATTTGCAAGTATTGCTCCTTTGGGAAGATGCTTTTTGATTCAAGAGGAACCTGTGAATTGGGATATTAACGAATCTGTATTTTCGATTCGCCCAGATTATAGAAATATGACATCAGAATATTTATATATGTTTTTTATGAGTCCTTATTTTATAAAAAAAGCGGAGCATAATTCTATAGGTAGTGTATTTAATGGCATAAGAATAAGTACATTGGAAAATATGTTAATAGCAATACCGCCCAAAAGAATTATGAATCAATTTAATGATCAAATAAAGAACATTTTGTATGCCAAGAATCATAATGAACAGGAATCTACGGAATTAACGTCAATGCGAGACTTTTTACTGCCCCTTTTAATGAACGGTCAAGTTGGATTTAAGGTGTAACTACATAGAGAAGGAACCTATGCTCATTTCATTTACAAGGGTACCTGATCAGGGCGGCAATTCTGGCATTTTATAAGATCCGGAGAAATGAATTACGGTTTCTCACTTAAAATGGTGATCACCTTCCGTTTTTCATAAACAATTCTTGGTGTTTCCCCAAAATTCTTCCATTACTTCATTAAACTTTTGGGGCATATCCATATTCACACAATGCCCGGCATTTTCAAAAATCACAACTTTTAATTTGGGTTCGCTGCTTTTCCAATCTTCTACTGCTTTCAACTCCATTGGTATATCAAATTTTCCACACCCTATCAATAAAGGATACTTTCTTGATAGGGTGTGGAATACATTTACCATACGCTCCAATGATGCCAAATACAAAAAAGATTTCTTTGGAAATTGAATATTCATATCATAAAAGTCATTTTGAGCCTGCGGGGAAAGGGCAGATATTTTCTTATTTGCTTTTGCAAACCATTTAATAGAAACAAAAGCCTTTAACATCATTCGTATCTGTGAGGAGCTATTTTCTTTCTTCATTTTCTTATCAAAATTGTTAATATCGTATCCACCAAAGCAGGCAAGGGAATTTACTGCTTCAGGATACCGATTTGCAAAATCCTGTGCTAAAACAGCTCCCAACGAAATACCGACAATATGCAATTTTTTAATTTTTTCAGCGTTCATAATATCGTATATCCATGCCGACATTTTCTCTAAGCAGTCCCCCTTTTTTGTATCAGTCGATTTTCCATGACCGATAATGTCAACCGCTAATATGTTATATTTGTTTTCAAAATATATAATCTGTGGTTGAAACATTTTGTGATTTACAAATGCAGCATGAAGAAACAATACCCATTCCCTGCAATCTTTTCTGCTGGTGTAATATACGATTGGCGAAGAATCCAATTTGAACTGTTGCATTATTTTTTATCCTCCATTTCATTGATTAGTTTTTTATACCATTCAATATTAAATTTCATAAAATCTCTTCCATAACGAGCCGCCGAAAGCTGATAAAAAATGATATCCTCGTTTTCTTCCGTAATATCTACACTTTGCGCTTCTTCACAAATGGCATTTAGTACATGATATTTCTCAGTCAAATGGGATAGATATATTTCAATGTTATTTCTACGGCTTGTCTTATCTGAAAAACCCATAAAATATACCTTTACTAATTCCGGATTTTTAATATTTTGCATTTCAAACGGACTGTTTACCCATTCAAAGAAACAACGTTTCCCGCTGTCTGTTATAATATAGGTTTTCTTGTATTTTCCATTTTCCACACTTTCTTCATAACTGATATACCCATGGTTCAGCAGTTTTTTAATGGCTGCTTGTATGCTGCCCATACTGCTGCTATACATCAAATCCATTCCTTTTCTGATTCGTTCTCTTAACTGATAAATTGTCCTGCTTTCCAAAAGCAAAAGACCAAGAATAATATTATCCATATTTCCCTCCTTACATTTCTATTAGTAACATTACTATTTTAAATTTGTATAATTTAAAAGTCAACAAAAATATCAAACCGTACATGGGTCTTATCGTGGCAAGCATCATGATCGAAGCGGAAGTACAAAACAGCAGTTCCAAGGCTCCGCACTGACGGAATTTTTTGTCAGAAAGACAGAATATCGTTGGGATTGATTGTTGATCCTATAACAAAGAGGTACGGGTGGAGACATACTCTTATGCGAGGGAAGCGGTAAGAGAGGCGGGATACAATGCGTTGATTTACTGCAAATGGGAGGATGGCATTCCATTCAATTCCGAATAGAAGATGAGGCTATGTATATCAGCAATGCCAGTGTATTTCCAAGTGACCGGACAACGGAGAATCTTTTGAAAACCCATAATTCCAGACCATATAATCTTAATTTGGCGAATACCTTTTTCAGAGCGGGGTATATAGAATAATGGGGACAGGGATTCAAAAAATTTGTGAAGAAGAATTTATGAGAAAGGCAAAGAAAATCGATAAATGAATCGGAAGAATAAAATGTCCTTCAATGTTCTGTCAGAGCCGATTACTGTTCATATGTATCCCGTCGGCGCGGAAAATATCTGCCCTGATCTCCCTATTGTACTTTCCGTTTTTTATGCTAAAATAGGCATTATGCCTCATGCATGTACAGACTTACGGACAGGAAAGGGCCGACGGGAAAATGAAAAATCAGAAAAAGACGGAAGCATTCGACTGGAACTATTTTATCCGGCATATTGCCATCATTGCGGTGCCGGTGGCGCTGCAGAATCTCCTGACCACCACCGGGAGCATGGTGGACACTATGATGTTGGCATCATTAGGGGAGCAGACGGTGGGAGCAGTGGGGCTCTGCGCCCAGTTTTCCAGTCTGATGTTTGCGGGGTACTGGGGCTTTGTAGGGGGCGGTATGCTGTTTTTTGCCCAATACTGGGGTGCGAAAAACGATGACGGAATTACCCGTTCCTTTGGGCTCACCCTGTCCTTTATGATGGCGGTAGGGATTCTTTTCAGCTTTCTGGCGCTGGGCGCTCCGGAATTTATCATGAATATTTACACAGATAAGCCGGAAATTCAGCAGATCGGTATTTCCTATCTGAGGATTGTGGGGTTTGCCTATGTGCTTCAGATTCTGGCCATGGCGGTAAGCGCCCTTTTACGCTCTATTGAACAGGTGAAAATTCCGCTTTACGGCGGAATTGCTTCGGTGATCGCCAACTGCTTTTTTAACTATCTTCTTATTTTCGGAAAGCTCGGGCTGCCCAGAATGGGAGTGCGGGGAGCCGCGCTGGGGACAGTGCTTGCCGGGCTGGTGAATCTGCTGATTTTGCTGGTCTTTATTCTGAAAAATAAAATTCCCTACGTGCTGGAGTTTTCCAGGCACTTCAGGTGGAACAGAGAGTTTATCCACGAGTATCTGCAGAAATGCTTTCCGATCATCTGCAATGAGGTTCTGATCGGCGTGGGAAATATGATGATCAATATTGTTCTGGGCCATCAAAGCGAAAAGGCCATTGCGGCCGTAGCAGTGTTCCGGACCCTGGAAGGGCTTGTGATCGCCTTTTTCAGCGGATTCTCCAATGCGGCTACGGTTCTGGTGGGAAAAGAAGTGGGAGCGGGAAACCACGAGACTGCCTTCCAGAGAGCCCGTCGCCTGGTGTATTTGTGCAGCGCCCTGATTGGAACCGCCTGCCTTGCCGTGATAGCTGTCCACAATCCCCTGCTGCACGCCATGGGGCTTAGCGGGGAATCCTATCGGATCGGCACCGGTATGCTGTTGATTTACAGCCTGGCGGCGCTGATCCGAATGGGAAACTGGACCCAGAATGACACCTACCGGGCGGCAGGGGATGCGGCCTTTGGCTCTGTCATGGAGATCACTTTTATGTATCTGATGGTGCTCCCCTGTGTGTATCTGGCCAACTACGCATTCCATGCGCCCTTCCTTCTGGTCTTTGCCCTCTGTTACGTGGATGAACCTGTGCGGTATATCATCATGCAATGTCATATGTATTCCGGCAAATGGATCAAGCCAGTGTCCGACGAGGGGCGAAAGACCATCGAAGAGTTCCGCATACAGCACGGAATCAGGTATAAACGCAAATGAAAATGATCTTTGGCGAGGGCGCGCATACCCTGCTGCCTGGCAGCGGGGTGTTGGCCGGCATCAAGACAGTCCGCGATGTGTGGCAGCGTCTGCCTCCTCCTCACCGCTTAAGGGATGGCCATGTACAGCCCGGCGGCATCCTCCGGAGTGGGGCGCTGAGAATAGGGATAGGATCCGTCCGCTTCACGGATGACTTTCAGATAAGAAACAGTCCCCTCGTGGGACAATTTGATGCGGCAGATTCCCTCCTCATCAAACAGATCCGTAATGTCAGCCTGCTGATCATAATAATAAACCCAGACCCTTCCGGCATCATCTGTATCCACATCTGCATGAGTGTTCATATCTTCGGCAAGCTCCGCGGCGGAGAGCCAGGTTTCACTTCCATCATCGCCAATGCTTACGCCGCCGGCGCCCATTTCTTCCATCTGACCATTATGCTCATAGGTAAAGGTATACCCGCCGGCACCGTTGCCGGTTATTTCCACCTCTTTTTCCGTGCCGTAAAGCCACATGGAAATCTTTTCCCGGATTCCTCCGATATCCGCGGCATAGACGGTTCCCGGCACTCCTATGATAACGGCGCAGGCGACTGCGGCCGCAACAGCGATATTCAATTTATGTTTTTTCTGAATTTTCCTCATATCTTCTTCCTCCCATGATAAACAATCAGAAGGCTGGAGGGCTGAAAATGCCTGTTTATATCGTTCTTTATTCGTCATCGTCCCAATCCTCCTTTAATGCTTCTTTCAGCAGCTTCCGGGCCCGCGAGAGTCTGACTTTTACATTGCTCTCACTGAGCTTCAGAATGTGTGCAATCTCGCGGACAGCATAATCTTCATAATAAAATAAGTGGGTGACGATACGGTATTTTTCGGGCAGCTTCATTACCGCTTCAAATAAATCTGAAGCTTCGGGGGTGGCAAAGGGAAGTGTTTCCATATACTCCTCGAGGGAAACCCTGTTTTGCCTCCAAAAGGTATGGTTTACATTCTTAGCCCGGTTGATGGCCACCCGTATCAGCCATGCCCGTATATGCTGCTCGCTGTCAAACTCTTTTTTGATTGTGTAATATCGGACGAAAGTGTCCTGAACAACATCTTCTGCGTCCTGGGCATTTTTACAGATATTAAATGCGGCCGCAAACAGACTGCCCTGGTATATCGTCATCAGCTCCTGTACTGACTGCCTCATAAGCGTTCCTTCTTTTTCTGATTTCGTAGTATTGAAAGGCCTTTCACTCATAATACAGTTAAAAAGGGCGGAAGGTTACAACAAATTGATAAATAAAAGAATTTTGTGTATAATAGACCCAGTAAATGGATTTTTCCAGATTTAAAGAAGGAGTGTGAAAAAATGAGGAAAGTATTTATTCTGTTTCTCACGGCAGCAATGGTTTTGAATCTGGCAGGCTGCGGCGGAAAGCAGAGCGGATCCGCGGAGGAGCAGGATGGCGGAGAGTCCCGGTATGCGGAGGCGCTTGAGGTGCTGGAAGAGGTGGTAAAGACTTATGGAGAGAATGATCTGTTCGCCATGTATGGAGGAGATCAGGAGAATGCGGTGATGGATGCGCCGGGCAAATTTGACATCAGCAAAACGGAGGAACTGGAGTCTGTACTGGGACTGCCTGCAGATTTGATTTCCAGTATTGAGGATGCTGCCTCCATGGTGCATATGATGAATGCCAATACCTTTACCGGCGCCGCTTACCGCCTGAAGGAAGGCACAGATCTGAACGCCTTTGCAGATTCGGTAAAGAGCAGTATTCTTGCCAGGCAGTGGATCTGCGGGCAGCCTGATACGCTGGTCATCATCAACGTGGATGGCAGATATGTGCTGACCGCTTATGGTGCGGCTGAACTTATGGAAGTTTTCAAAAATAATGCGCTGGCGGCGCTTGACGGAGCACAGGTAATGACAGAGACGCCCATTGCCTGAGAGCATATCGTTCATCATCCGGAGAAAAGCAGTATGTTGTTTTCAAGTATTTCCTTTTTATATTATTTTCTTCCGTTGGCCCTCATGCTATATTTTGCAGTGCCCAAAAGGATGAAAAATGCGGCGCTTCTTTTGAGCAGTCTGATTTTTTACGGCTGGGGAGAGCCAAAGTATGTGCTGCTGATGGGGGTGTCGGTTTTGCTGGGATTCGGATTTGGACTGCTGATTGAAAGATACAGAAAAAAAAGAACCGGCAGGATATTCTGTATGATTTCTGTCAGTGTCAGTCTTTCCTTTCTGCTGTGCTTTAAGTATGCGGATTTCTTTCTGGGGAATGTGAATGCACTGACCGGATGGAAGCTTCCGCTTCTGCATCTTGCCCTGCCCATTGGCATCAGCTTTTATACCTTCCAGATTATAAGCTATACAGTGGATGTATACAGAGGAGAAGCGGCTCAGAAGAATCTGATTCATCTGGCAGCTTATGTGACCATGTTTCCCCAGCTGATTGCGGGTCCTATCGTACGCTATCGTGATATTGCAGGACAGCTGACACAAAGGACGCATTCTTTTCAGGGAGCGGCTATGGGGATACGCCGCTTTGTGATAGGTCTGGCGAAGAAAATTCTGATCGCGAATCAGCTGGGAGAGCTGTGCGGCGCATTTCGGACATCGGAAGAAAAATCGGTGTTATTCTGCTGGATGTATGCAGTCTCCTTTACTCTGCATATTTATTTTGATTTTTCAGGGTACAGCGATATGGCGATTGGATTGGGCAGAGTGTTTGGGTTCCGCTTTATGGAGAATTTCAATTATCCTTATATTTCCGCAAGCATAACGGAATTCTGGCGGAGATGGCATATTTCCCTGGGAACCTGGTTCCGGGATTATGTTTATATTCCCTTGGGCGGAAACCGCAGGGGACGAAAAAGGCAGCTTATGAATATTCTGCTGGTATGGATGCTCACCGGCTTCTGGCATGGGGCGGCCTGGAACTTTATTGTGTGGGGAGCTCTTTTTGCGGTGCTCCTGACGGCGGAAAAACTGTGGCTGCTTGAGAGACTGGAAAAGAGCAGGATTTTGTCTCACATTTATACGCTGCTTCTGGTCATGATCAGCTTTGTGATTTTTAATGCGGAGGGGATGGAGCAGGCATGTTCGGATCTGGCGGGTCTGGTGGGAGCCGGAGGAATTCCGCTGGTGTCGGCGGAAGCGCTGTACGCGCTTCGGAGCTTTGGAATTGTTCTTCTGGCCGGAGGGATTGGCGCCACACCGGCGGTGCGGAACCTGGCAGGAAAAATTACAGAGAATCCGGCAGGAGGCAGAATCCTGAATCTCCTGGAGCCGGCTGTACTTATGGTGTTGATGCTGGTCATGACAGCCTATCTTGTGGATGGATCCTTTAACCCTTTCCTGTATTTTCGTTTCTGAGGAGGCGCATTTGTGAATACCCAAAAGAAAGATTTCGTCCTGTGTTTTGTATTTATGCTGCTGCTTGCGGTCGGGCTTGCGCTCTGTGTGTTGTTGCCGAAAGAAAAGTATTCCGGCAGCGAACGGCGCATGCTCTCACCCATGCCGGAGCTGTCGGCAGAGAGCGTGTGGAGCGGGCGCTTTATGTCTGATTTTGAGGACTATGCGACAGATGCCTTTCCCTTCCGGGATGCGTTTCGGAGAGTAAAGGCTCTGACTGCGCTGCATGTGTTTTCCAGGAAGGATAATAACGGAATTTATGCATCGGAAGGATTCCTGGCGGCTATGGAATATCCTGTAAATGAGGCATCTCTTGCTCATGCGTCGGAGCGATTCCGCTCTGTCTGCAGGAAATATCTGACAGAGGAAAATAAGGTTTATCTTTCCGTGATTCCGGATAAGAACTGTTTTCTGGCGGAGGAGAGCGGCCATCTGTCCATGAACTATGAGGACATTGAAAAGCAGATGGCGGACAGGGCGGATTTCGCGGAGTATATCCGGATATCCGACCTGCTGGAAAAGGACGATTATTATCGGACGGACACCCACTGGCGGCAGGAAAAAATTACGGACGTGGCAGAACGTCTGGCGCAGAAAATGGGGACAACGCTTTCGCAGGAGTATGAGACTCATACGCTGGAGCAGGATTTCTACGGGGTGTATTACGGACAGGCGGCGCTGCCTGTCCCTCCGGATCAGCTGCAGTATGTGATGGATGCGGCTATAAACAGCTGCCGTGTGTATGACTGGCAGAATAACAGGGAAATACCGGTTTATGATCTGGAAAGAGCAGAAGGACGTGATCCTTATGAAATGTTCCTGTCAGGACCCATTTCCCTTGTTACAATAGAGAACCCCGGCGCACGGACAGACAAAAAGCTTGTCATATTCCGGGATTCCTTCGGATCAAGCATTGCGCCGCTGTTGATCAGCGGTTATTCGCAGATTACCCTGGCGGATATCCGCTATATCCATCCGGATCTTCTGGAGCAGTTTGTGGATTTTGAGGGATGCGACGTGCTGTTTTTGTACAGTACGCTTGTGCTGAATCATAGTGAGACAATAAAATAAGTCAATAAAATCTGTAGGATTTTAAAAATTTCATCTTGCATCTTTCTGAAATCTGTGTTAAACTGCTTAAAGTTGAATATAGAAAATCAAATGCGATGAAAAGGAATAGTAGCCCGGAGCGGGAAAGCAGAGAACTGCCGGCAGGTGCAAGGCAGTCAGATGTAAAGGGTGAACTGGCCTTTGAGCAGCTGACTGAAGGCTGTCTTATCGGATTCCGGATCAGGAGGCTGTTTTTAACGGAAGTGCCTTAAGGAAATAACGAGGTATGGTCTGGTGAAAGCAGAAACTGCAGAACGGATGAGATGGCTGTGTAGGCTCAGACGGAAAGATTCCTGCCGTAAAAAGGAAAGGCATGACAGTGCCGGTGAGAGCACGGAAGCCTGGGCAGCAGAAATATCGGGCCTTAAGCTTTGCCGTGAAATAGGGTGGTACCGCGTAATCAAAGAGTTGAGTTGAAATTACGTCCCTATGAGATGTCCCTTATGGGTGTTTCATAGGGACTTTTGTTGAATAAAAACAGGGAGGAGCAGCATATGAACGTAGCAGAAAAGTATGGAAAAACTTATTTTATGCCACCGGAGGTCACTTATGACTGGGTGAAGAAGGACACCATCACGGAGCCGCCTATCTGGTGCAGTGTGGATCTGCGGGATGGAAATCAGGCGCTCATTGAGCCCATGAGCCTGGAGGAAAAGCTGGAGTTCTTTGAAATGCTGGTGGAAACGGGATTTAAGGAGATCGAGGTGGGATTCCCGGCGGCTTCTGATACAGAGTATCAGTTTGTCCGTGCCCTGATCGAGAAGAACATGATACCGGAGGATGTGACCATCCAGGTGCTGACTCAGGCCAGGGAGCATATCATCCGTAAAACCTTTGAGTCTATTAAAGGAGCGCCCTCAGCAGTTGTCCATCTATATAATTCCACGTCGGTGGCACAGCGGGAGCAGGTATTTAAGAAGTCAAAGGAGGAAGTGAAGCAGCTGGCGATAGACGGAGCGAAGCTGTTAAAGGAGATCGCGGAGCAGACAGAAGGGAACTTCACCTTTGAATACAGTCCGGAGAGTTTCCCCGGGACGGAAGTGGATTATGCGGTGGAGGTCTGTAATGCGGTGCTGGATGTGTGGCAGCCGGTGAAGGAACATAAGGTCATCATCAATATTCCCACCACCGTTCAGATTGCCATGCCCCATGTGTTTGCATGTCAGGTGGAGTATATTCACAAGCATTTGAAGTACAGGGAGGGCGTGGTCTTGAGCGTACACCCTCATAATGACAGAGGATGTGGGATCAGCGATGCGGAATTTGGAATTCTGGCAGGCGCGGACAGAGTGGAAGGAACACTTTTCGGTAATGGTGAAAGAACAGGAAATGTGGATGTGGTGACCCTTGCCATGAACATGGTATGCCATGGAGTGGAACCGGGACTGGATTTCAGTAATATCAGCAAAATAAGAGAAAAATATGAACACCTTACCGGAATGCGGGTAAACGAAAGGGCGCCTTATGCAGGGGATCTGGTATTTACAGCGTTTTCCGGTTCCCACCAGGATGCCATCTCCAAGGGAATGGCATGGTGGAAAGAGGGAAAGAGCGACCAGCGCTGGGTGGTTCCCTATCTTCCCATAGACCCTCAGGATCTGGGGCGGGAATATGAGTCTGACGTAATCCGTATCAACAGTCAGTCCGGTAAGGGCGGCATTGCATTTATTCTGAAGCAGAATTTTGGTATTTCCCTGCCGGATAAAATGAAGGAAGAAGTGGGCTATCTGATGAAGGGGGTATCCGACCGGAGGCACAAGGAGCTTGCGCCGGAGGATGTATACCGGATCTTTGAGGACAATTATATTAATCAGCGTGAGATCTTTGATATTCCAGAATGCCACTTTAAGCAGGTGGATGGGATCACTGCACAGGTAACCATTGAACAGAATGGGGAAAGAAGGATGATCGAGACCTCCGGCAACGGACGTCTGGATGCCGTGAGCAATGCCATTAAGTTGTTTTTTGGGATCAGCTATGAGCTGTCGGTGTATGAGGAGCATGCAATTTCCAGAGGATCATCCTCCAAAGCGGCCGCTTATGTGGGAATCCTGTGCAATGGAAAAATGTACTGGGGCGTGGGAATTGATGAGGATATTATCAAGAGCTCGATTGCCGCGCTGGTATCCGCGGGAAATAAAATGGCTCTGAGCGAAAATATTCGTGAGGGAAGGCAGGAGAGGATCATGGAGATCATGCGCTATGTACAGAATCATTACAGAGACGTGACATTGGAAGAGCTCTCTGAGAATTTTCATCTTTCCGGTCCCTACCTTTCCAAATATATCAAGGAGCATACTGGAGCCACTTTTCAGGAGGCAGTGAAAAAGGCCAGGATGAAAAAGGCCAGAGTGATGCTCAAGGAAACCAGTCAGACGGTAGAGAGCATTGCTGCAAGTGTGGGATATGAGACTGTAGAACATTTTAACCGTCTTTTCAAAAAGACCTATGGAATGACACCGGTACAGTTCAGAAGAGAAAATAAATAAGGAAGGCCGGTGACGGTAACGAGCCGGTGCAGAGCATGATCCTGAAGCTTTGCACCGGTTTTTTATTCAATAAGCTGGCTCGCGCAGCGTGACAGCGTTTGATATGGGCTTTAGCCTGTTGAGTATGACGTAGTTTTTCG
>CAMWFQ010000014.1 GCA_947173495.1 uncultured Lachnospiraceae bacterium
GGGAGTATGGATGATGAAGGTTTCTGCTTCTCGTGTTCGGTTTTGAGGGTATGGGAAAAGATACGAAAAAAGCAGTGAAAACTGCTTTTTTTATTGTTTGAAAAGAAGAATTATGTTATAATTTTTTAGAAGTGTATCTTTAACTTGGAAATAGGGGTGAATGAAATGGAGACGAAAATTCTTCTTGAAAACGGAACAAATGAATTAGAGGTATTAGAGTTTGAGGTTGCTGGGTATGCATATGGCATTAATGTTGCGAAGGTGAAGGAAATCATACCTTATCAAGAAACCGTTCCTGTACCGCATTCGCATCCAAGTATTGAAGGGATATTTATGCCCAGAGATACCCTGATTACAGCCATTGACCTTCGAAATTGTCTGGAGAGAGGAACTTCCAAACCGGGAGGCCTTTTCATCGTGACCAATTTTAATAAGCTGGATATTGCGTTTCATGTGGATTCAGTGGAAAGAATTCACCGGGTTTCATGGGAAGATATTATTAAGCCCGGTGCAACGCTTTTCAATGAAGAAAAAGGTATTACGACAGGTATCGTTAAACTGGAAGGAAAGCTTGTTATTATTCTTGATTTTGAAAAAATTGTGACTGATATTAATCCGGAAACAGGACTTCGGGTCAGTGAAATTGATGAACTGGGAACCAGAAGCAGAAGTGATATTCCAATTCTTATTGCAGAAGATTCTGTACTTCTGAATCGATTGATCGTGACTTCTTTGAAAAAAGCCGGATATAATAATCTGACCCGTACATACAATGGCCAGGAGGCCTATGACTTAATCACTGAATATAAAGATATGGGCATATTGAAGGAGCATGTCCAGTGTATCATTACGGATATAGAAATGCCGGTCATGGATGGCCACAGGCTGATCAAGCTTGTCAAGAGTGATGAGGCGACAAAGCATATCCCTGTTATTATTTTTTCCTCTCTTGTTAATGATGATATGAAGAGAAAGGGAGAATCTTTAGGTGCAAATGCTCAGCTCTCTAAACCGGAAATAGGAAATCTTGTGCGGGTAATAGATGGACTGGTTGGCCATAAAGAATAAAGAGTCATACAGAGTCGGAAATATTTCCGGCTCTTATTTAAGTTTGATGAATACAGTAAGCAGGAAATATAGAGAATGATAGATTATATAGCAGATAAGATTAAATCGGCTGATTTGATTCTGGTAGGGATTGGCGAGGAGTTAGACGCACTGAGAGAAATCAAAGTACAGTTGCCAGAGCCTGAGAATCGTTTTGAAATGAAAATGGACCAGGAGGACCGGAAGGGTTCTGAAGAGGAATATAAATCCTGGATGCTTCCTTATATAAGAAGGGCGAGGATAAAAGATTTCAGAGAAAAAAGGGCGGAGAGTTATCAGGCGTTATCGCTTCTTCTTCAGGGAAAAAATTATTTTATTGTATCCCTTTGTCAGGATGGATTGATTAAGGAGAGCGCTCTGGATCAGGAACGTATTGTGGAACCTTGTGGCGGATATGATAAATTGCAGTGCAGCGAAGCCTGCAGTAAAGAATTGTATGATGTCCCGCAAGAGTTTCGTTTGCTGACGGGAGATGTTGCAGATGATGAGGAAAAGATAAGCTTATATAGAAGACCGGTATGTCCTCATTGTGGAAGGCCTCTTGTATTTAATAATGTGGATGCGTCAAAGTATATAGAAGATGAATATCTGGGCAGATGGGCTGTTTATAGAAAATGGCTCCAGGGTACGGTTAATAAGGCGGTTTGTCTCCTGGAAATAGGCGTTGGAATGAAGTACCCGACCGTGATAAGATGGCCTTTTGAAAAAATTACTTATTATAATCAGAAAGCAGAGCTTTTCAGAATTCACAGCAGGCTTTATCAGGTGACAGAGGAGATCAGCGGAAGAGGCTATGGAATATGCAGAAGGCCGGAAGAATTTCTGAAAAAAATGTCCGAAGTATTTATCTAGCAGACAGGAAATGAAAGCAGAGGTTTAGTTATGGCTACAGATGAAGAATATCTTGATAATTTGTTAAAATCAGTTTCCGAGGAAGAACAGCCTCCCAGACAGATGCAGGAGGCTTTGAAAGAAATTGCGGAGGTTGCAAGGAAGATGGAATCTTATAATGATGAGAAAGAGGAAGCAGAAATGAATCATCCCGGAGAATGGAACATGGATAATGTAGATATGGATAAACTCCTGGAGCAGGCGGATCTTCTGGTGAATGAAGAATTTATGAAAAAGGATTCGGAAAGTGACCCGGAAGCAGAGCCGGGTGACTCTCTTTTGCAGGATGAGTCTGTTGAGGATGACAGCTTTATGAATGAGGCTTTTGAGTCTGAAAATTTTTTTGATGAAAACATAGCAAACGAAGATAATATTCCTGAAATGGTCATGTTGGATTCGGAAGGAGAACCGGAAAGTCCGGATTCGACCGGGTCGGATCCGGATTTGGATGAGATAAACAGCCTGTTGAATAATGCGGGAAGGATTGAAAGCGTAGATGATGATATGCTGGCTCTTCTGGAAAGTTCAGGAGAGAATCAGGATATGTTCGATAATGGGGAAGAAGCTTTTGATATTTTCGAGGAAGAAATGTCTGAAGAGAGCAGGGGAGTAGAAGCACTGCCGGCGGAGGACAAGGCGGAAGAGGAAGAGGAGCCGAAAAAAAAGAAGGGCGCTAAAAAGAAAAAGAAGAAAAAGGAAGGAAAAGAATCATCAGAGAATAAAAAGTCTGCAAAGAAAAAAGAAAAAGAAGAAAAGGGACCGGGATTCCTGGCAGGACTTCTGGCTAAATTTGCCCAGAAGAAAGAGGAAACGTCAGGAGAAGAGACAGATACGGCTGCGGAAGAAAATATTAAGATTCTGGAGGAACTCAACAAAGAGGAAAAGAAAGGGGCCGGGAAAGGAAAGAAGCAGGGAAATAAAAAAGAAAAGAAAAAATCGGCGAAACCTGCGAAAAAAACATCGAAACCCGCCAAAAAGAAAGCAAGTCCTCCAAAGGCAAAAAAGAAAGAAAAGGCGCCTGACGCTGTCCCGGAGAAGCCGGCAAAGCCCTTAAGCAAGGCAAGTATTGCAACTCTGGCAGCTCTGTGCGTAACATTAATTGCAGGTATTTATATTGTAGGAACCTTTCTTCCGGAATATGTGGATAAGCAAAGTGCCAGAAAAGCATTTATAGACAGGGATTATGCAACGGTATACAGATTGTTCTATGACAAAGAGCTGGGAGGCAGTGAAGAGGAAATATATAATAAATCAAGGATTTTACTCAAACTCGACAGAAGGCTGAAGTCATATGAAAATAATATGACACTTGGCAGAGAGTCGGAAGCAGTCGATGCACTTCTGATGGGAGTGGTATGCTATCAGGACAGTGTGACTGAGGCAGATTTATATGGCATACGGGGAGAATTGGATGCGATTTACCAGCAGATCTGCAGTATTCTGGAGAGTAATTACGGAGTATCCGAAGAGAGGGCGGCAGAGATCAGCGGGTATGATGAAATTGATTATACCAAAGCAGTGAATGCCATGGTCAATGGAACTGAAAATGAAGCTGTTGAAGATATTTCTGATGGCGGAACGGAGGTTTCCGACGAACCGCAGGATGTGCTGCGGGAGGAAGAAGACCTCATAGATGACGAAAACTGATAAAGCAAAAATTTTTGTTGTTCGTGAAAGACAGCAGTAAAAGAAACGGGAAAATATGACAGCAATTATTGATTATGATGCGGGAAATATCAAAAGTGTGGAGAAAGCGCTTCAGAAACTGGGCGAGGAAGCGGTGATCACCAGAGAGAAAGAGACAATCTTAAGTGCCGCAAGAGTGATTCTTCCCGGAGTAGGGGCCTTTGGTTCTGCGATGGAGAGATTGCGGACGTATGGACTGGATGAAGTGATTTATAAAGTGGTTAAAAAGGGGACTCCTTTTCTTGGAATTTGCCTGGGGCTTCAGTTATTGTTTGAAAAAAGTGAAGAAAGCGAAGGCATCAGAGGGCTGGGAATCCTTCCGGGACAGATTGTACGCCTGCCGGAAGAGAAGGGGATAAAGATTCCCCATATGGGGTGGAATTCTCTCAAATATCCCAATCCGGGAAGGCTGTTTACAGGTATTGAAGAGAATTCTTATGTCTATTTTGTACACTCCTATTATCTGAAGGCCCAGGAAGAGGAGATTGTCACAGCGTCATCGGAATACGGAACGCTGATTCATGCATCGGTGGAGAAAGACAATGTTTTTGCCTGCCAGTTCCACCCTGAGAAAAGCTCTGAGACAGGCCTCAAAATCCTGAGAAACTTCTTAACAATAAGCTGAAGGCGTTTGTGTAACAATAAGCTGAAGGCGTTTGTGTAACGATAAGCTGAAGTCCGGAGGGAGAAAAATGCATACGAAAAGAGTGATCCCCTGTCTTGATGTGAATAACGGAAGGGTGGTTAAGGGAACAAATTTCCTGAATTTAAGAGATGCAGGCGATCCTGTGGAGGTGGCCGCTCAGTATGATGAGGCGGGAGCCGACGAACTGGTGTTTTTGGATATTACAGCATCATCTGACGCCAGGAATATTAAAACAGATATGGTAAGAAGAGTCGCGGAAACGGTATTTATCCCTTTTACGGTAGGCGGCGGGATCAGGAGTGTGGAAGATTTCAGAATGATCTTAAGAGAGGGAGCTGATAAGGTAGCAGTGAATTCCGCTGCAATCGTGAATCCGCAATTGATCAGTGAAGCAGCCGAACGATTTGGAAGTCAGTGTGTGGTGGTGGCAATTGACGCGAAAAAAAGACAGGACGGCAGAGGGTGGAATATCTATAAAAACGGCGGCCGTATTGATATGGGTATAGATGCGGTGGAATGGGCGATGAAGGCGGAGCAGCTGGGAGCAGGAGAGATTCTTCTTACGAGTATGGACTGCGATGGTACTAAAGAAGGATATGATATAGAACTTACCAGAATGACGGCGGATAATGTTTCGATTCCGGTGATTGCCTCAGGAGGCGCCGGAAATGCGGAGCATTTTTACGAAGCGCTGACTGCCGGAGGAGCTGAAGCGGTTCTGGCAGCTTCTTTATTCCATTATAGGGAACTTGAAATAAAAGAGTTAAAGGAATACCTTAAGGGAAAAGGGATTCCGGTAAGAATATAAGTAATAATGAAGCTTAAGGTAAGTTTCTTCTTTGAGAAGAAGTTTGAGGGAGGATAAGATATTTATGGCGATGATCGATAATGACTGGCTGGAGTATCTTCAGGAAGAGTTTAAAAAGCCATATTATAAAGAACTGTATGCATTTGTGAAGCAGGAATATAATACCCATGTGATCTATCCGCCTGCGGATGACATTTTTAACGCATTTCATCTTACCCCTTTAAGCGAAGTCAAGGTATTGATCCTGGGACAGGATCCTTACCATGGCCCGCATCAGGCTCATGGGCTTTGCTTTTCTGTTTTGCCGGATCAGCCTGAGATTCCGCCTTCCCTTCAGAATATCTATAAGGAACTTGAGAGCGACCTGGGATGCTATATTCCCAACAACGGTTTTCTGGAAAAATGGGCGCGTCAGGGGGTATTGATGCTGAATACAGTCCTTACAGTCCGGGCGCATCGGGCAGGTTCGCATCAGGGGAAAGGCTGGGAACAGTTTACAGATGCAATCATCCAGGCGGTGAATGCGCAGGATCGTCCAGTCGTATATTTGCTGTGGGGACGTCCGGCCCAGAGTAAGATTCCCATGCTTACGAATCCGAGACACCTTATTCTGAGAGCATCTCATCCCAGTCCACTGTCTGCGCAGAGGGGTTTTTTTGGCTGCAGGCATTTCAGTCAGGCTAATGAATTTTTAGTAAGCCATGGGGAAGAGCCTGTTGACTGGCAGATTGAGAATATCTGATCAAAAAGCACAGAGGAGAAAAGAGGAGAAATGAAAAAATTACCGTTTGTTACAAAGGAAAAGGTAGAGGAAATTGTCAGGACTTATCCGACACCGTTTCACATTTATGATGAAAAAGGAATTCGTGAAAATGTAAAAGCTGTGAAAGAGGCCTTTGCGTGGAATCCGGGATTCAAAGAATACTTTGCCGTAAAGGCAACGCCTAATCCCTGTCTGATCCAGATCCTGAAGGAATATGGATGTGGATGTGACTGTTCTTCCATGACAGAATTATTGCTCAGTAAGGCAGTGGGGATGAGCGGGAATGATATCATGTTTTCATCCAATGATACGCCTGCGGAGGAGTATGCCTGTGCTGCAAGGATGGGAGCTGTTATTAATCTGGATGACATTACACATATTGATTTTGTAGAGGGAATTCTGGGCAGACTGCCGGAAACCATGAGCTGTCGCTATAATCCCGGCGGAGTATTCCAGATGAGCAATGGGATCATGGATAATCCGGGAGATTCCAAATATGGTTTTACGAGAGAGCAGCTCTTTGAAGGATATCGAATTTTAAAGGAAAAAGGTGTCAGGAATTTTGGAATTCATGCTTTTCTTGCAAGTAATACAGTAACGAATGAATATTATCCGACTCTTGCAAAACAGCTCTTTGAACTTGCAGTGGAGCTTCACAGAGAAACCGGCGCGGACATTAAATTCATTAATTTATCCGGCGGAGTCGGAATCCCATACAAACCGCAGGAGGAACCCAACGATATTAAAGTGATCGGAGAAGGCGTGCGCAGAGTTTATGAGGAAGTGTTGACGGCTGCCGGGATGGGAGATATTGCAATTTATACGGAAATGGGGCGCTTTATGATGGGGCCTTACGGACAGCTGGTAACGAAGGTAATTCATGAGAAGCATACGTATAAAGAATACATTGGTGTGGATGCATGTGCGGTGAATCTGATGCGCCCCGCCATGTATGGGGCTTATCATCACATAACGGTACTGGGAAAGGAAGAGGTGGATTGTGACCATAAATATGATGTGACAGGTTCTTTATGCGAGAATAATGATAAGTTTGCAGTTGACAGGATGCTTCCAAAGATAGATAAGGGAGATTATCTGGTGATTCATGATACTGGCGCTCATGGACATTCTATGGGATATAATTATAATGGAAAGCTCAGGTCAGCAGAACTGCTTCTTAAGGAGAATGGAAGCGTTGCGCTGATCAGAAGGGCGGAAACAGCCAGAGATTATTTTGCAACCCTGGATTGCCTTGAGGTTTATGATAAAATCGAGATGTAAAAGATTCACGAAAAAACTTGTCAACCGAAGAAGAGTATGATATGATTATAACCGGTCGTTAAAGCAATGTCTGAATTGAAAGTCAGGCAGCGCCGGCGTGTCGGAATGGCAGACGAGGCAGACTCAAAATCTGTTGTGGGCAACCACGTGTGGGTTCAAGTCCCACCGCCGGCAGTGAAAACAATATGTGAACATCCGGGAAACCGGGTGTTCTTTTGTATGCGCAGCCCCATGCAGAGGAAGCATGCCGCTAAAGCGGCGCATGAGGCGCGCGGCGAGTAGGGGAAAAAGCATCCCCCTACTCGATTGCACACGGGCGCACAGCTGAAGTTGTTGCTTATGCAACGTGCGCCCCGTGCGCGAGCAGAGAGAAAATTTTTCTTGCTCGAATGTGCAGGAGTGGATATGAGAAAGAATGAAAAAGCAGAAAACCAGGCAGCTGTTACGGCGGGGTTGATATTGGCAGGTTTGTTACTGGAAGTGACAGAATACCTGGCAAAGCAGGAGGGACTTACACTGCGGACATTTGCCCAGATGATCAAGGGAAGCTATTTGTGGCTGGTCATGCCAATGGGGATTTTGGTGACGGTGAATGCGCAGATAAAGAGATTAGAAGTCGGGACAGAGATAGAAAAAGTGTTTCACGCGGGAAGACGGATTGCGCTGGCAGTTCTGATGTTGACTGTTTTTGCCGCTTCTTTTTTTCGGGGAATTTTTTATGTATTTACGGATGAAATGGCGACAGAGCGCCGGACAGACGATGGCTATCTGGAAGTAACCCGGGCGGATTTTTTGTCAGAAAGTCATACGGACTATTATGAAGTAGTGGCAGGGATTTTTCGGAGGACCTTTTTGGGATGGAGCAGGGAGGTGCTTGTGGAAAAGGTAAGGGAGAAGTACGGCAGAGAGTCGGAATACGTCAGGGGGCAAAGTGATGGCCAACATGTGTTCAGGCTGCCGGATCAGGTGGCAGAGGGAGAATATATTTATTTTCAAGTGTCTGATTCTTATACCATGAAAAGCAACGGTTTTTATCAGATCCTGCGAAGCGAGGCGGAACACTTCTGGGAAAACAGGAACAGATATGTAATGTTGGGTCAGAAGGAAAATATGGGTATGGAAGATATCCCGGATTTCGGGGAAAGATTTCATATTGCCTGCTATGATACAGAAGAAGATATTTCAGCCTGTGCAGCAGATCTGACGGACTGGCTGCAGTTTGTAAAGGATGTGGGGCAGTACCCATATGGAAAAGATGCGTTTGCGGACAGCCTGCTTGCAGGTATAGAGATAGGAAGAAATTCGGACTTTTTTTCACTTAACATGCGCCCTTTAGAGGACTTTATGGGGGATGAGGAGTGGAGAGACAGGTATGAAAAAATGAAGGAAAAGCTGGAGGAAGCTTTCCGGGAGCATCGCTATTATGAGGTAGAAGGAGTTGAAGCTGTTCAGGAACAGGAAAATGGAGAAACAGATTCTCAGGGAGAAGCGTCTGCACAGGAAGGATGGAATTTCATGGATACCTATGACGGACATTATGAAAAAGAATGTGAGGTGGGAGATGGCAGGATACGTTACCGCATGGTAGTGGAGGATGCTGCTCTGGGAAGTCGGTTTTACGGTCTTTTGAAAAGTACGGATGGAGGAAGAAGCTGGCAGATGTCTAATCCGGATCCCTTTGACCAGCAGCTGGGACAGGGAATCGATTTTATATTCCTGGATGAGCAGTTTGGCTTTGCTTCTCTTATGCATAATGGAGGTGATGAAGCGGATTTATATGTGACAGAGGATGGAGGAGAAAGCTACGAGCGGGTGGTAATGGAAAGCTATACGGTTACATTGGAGGATGGCTATACTTATAATCCCTATGATTACCCGCAGATGCCCTATGAGAAAGAAGGCGTTATCTATGTACTGTGCGGTCAGGGAGCGGACGGAGATTATGCCGGCGGGGATCATGCGGGACTTGCCCTTTATTGCTCGGAGGATAGAGGGCATACTTTCAGTTTTGTGGAAATATGGATACCGGGTACGGAAGAATAAAAAAGTCCTGCTTGCTAAGCGGACTGGCCTTTGCTACAATAGATAATATAAAAAGCGAGAATTTGAAAATATGGTTCGGGTCAATATAGAGCCGGGCCGGAATGGGGGACTGCAATGAAGATTATTAAAGCAAAAGACTACAAAGACATGAGCAGAAAGGCGGCAAATATCATATCTGCGCAGGTGATCATGAAACCTGAGAGTGTACTGGGGCTTGCAACCGGTTCCACACCGATCGGTACTTACGCACAGCTGGTGGAATGGTATCAGAAAGGAGATCTTGATTTTTCGGGAGTCACCACTGTGAATCTGGACGAGTATAAGGGACTGACCAGAGATAATGACCAGAGCTATTATTATTTTATGAACGATCACCTGTTCAGCAAAGTAAACATTGATAAGTCCAGAACCTTTTTGCCGGATGGAACGGAGGCCGACAGTGATAAGGCGTGTGCAGATTATAACCGGGTGATTGCCAGTGTGGGCGGGGTGGATTTGCAGCTTTTGGGGCTTGGCCATAACGGACATATCGGGTTCAATGAGCCAAATGATATTTTTGAAGCGGAAACGCACTGCGTTAACCTGACGGAATCCACCGTTAAGGCTAATCAGAGATTCTTTGCATCTATGGATGATGTTCCGAAGCAGGCATATACTATGGGAATCAAGACCATCATGCAGGCAAAGAAAATACTGGTAGTGGTGAGCGGCGAGGATAAGGCGGCAATTGTAAAGGAGGCATTCTTTGGGCCGGTTACGCCAAAGGTGCAGGCATCTATCCTGCAGTTCCATAAGGATGTCATCGTCGTTGCGGATGAGGCGGCCTTATCTCTTATATAAGACGTGCCGGAGGCGGGATGACTGTAATACTGATACAGATTTTGACAGAAGGAGTGTGGCAGAGAAGCCATATTCCTTCTTTTTATGTGCAGCCCCATGCAGATGAAGTATGCCGCTAAAGCGGCGTATGGGCCGTGCGCGATCCAGACCAGTATTTTCTTTGTCTATCGTACTGTTTACTTTGAAAGTTCAGCGCTCCAGCGCTGAACTGCGCGAAAATGGAGTTACGAAGTGACATCCTCCTCTCCCATTTTCTGCGCATCCGCCGGAGGCCCAAGGTAAACCCCGTTCATGTTGTGGTGGTGCCGAGAAAGCGGCATGAGGGTTTACTTTGAAGGGGAATTAGTGTATATTTATTAAAGTAAAAATAAATGCATTGCAGTGGGGAACTGTTATGACATGTAAAGAAGCGGAGAAAATGATTCCCCTGTTTCTGGAGGATGATCTGGATACAGATGATTTAAGGGAGTTCATGGAACATATTGATCAATGTGAAGAGTGTAAAGAAGAGCTTTCGATCCAGTTTCTGGTGAGCGAGGGACTTTTGAGGCTGGAGGCAGGTAATGTGTTCGACCTGAAGAGTGAGCTGAAATTCTGGATGGAGGCGTCGGAGAATGCGCTCAGAAGGCGGGAGAGTCTGCAATGGATATTGTATGCGCTGGAGGGGCTTGTTGTGCTTGAGATTACGATTCTTATGACGATGCTTTTTCTTATGTTCTGAGGCCGATGGAGGAAATCAACAATGGAAAAATTAGTTTTGATCGATGGGCACAGTATTTTAAACAGAGCTTTTTATGGAGTACCTGATCTGACCAACAGCGCGGGACTTCATACCAATGCGGTATATGGGTTTCTTAATATTCTGTTTAAACTGCTGGAAGAGGAGAAGCCTGACTATCTGACGGTTGCTTTTGATGTGAAGGAACCTACCTTCCGGCATGCGCTTTACGGCGAATACAAGGGCACCAGAAAGCCCATGCCACAGGAGCTTTTGGAGCAGCTTCCCGTGCTGAAGGATGTGCTTACTGCCATGGGAATTAAAATGATGGAAAAGCCGGGGTATGAGGCGGACGATATTCTGGGAACGCTTGCCAAAAGGGCTGAGAAGGAGAATATGGCGGTATCTCTGGTATCCGGGGACAGAGATCTTCTGCAGGTGGCGACTGACAGGATCAAGATCCGCATTCCCAAAACCAGGGGAGGAAAGACGGAAATTGAGGATTACTATGCAGAGGATGTGAAGGCCAAATATCAGGTGACGCCGCTTCAGTTTATAGATCTGAAGGCACTGATGGGAGATACGGCGGACAATATCCCCGGGGTGCCCAAGGTGGGAGAAAAAACGGCAACGGAATTGATGACGGCTTTTGGCTCTCTGGATCATATTTATGAGCATGTGAATGAGGTGTCCAGAAAGTCTGTGAGGGAATCTCTGGAGAATAACAAAGAGCTGGCTTATTTGAGTCAGAAGCTGGCAACCATTAATGTGGAGAGTCCTCTGGATTTTTCTTTTGCAGACGCGAGAGTTCATGATTTTTATACGGAGGAAGCCTATGTACTTTTTAAAAAGCTGGAGTTTAAGAATTATTTATCCCGATTTGAAAAAGGCGTTTCCAATGATGAGATTACCGGCAGATTTGCGTTGGTAAAAGAGCTTTCGGAGACAGAAGCTGTCTTTGATGAGGCGTTTGCGGTAACCGGCGGCAAAGGAACAGGCCAGGAGCAGGAAATCGGCTTTGCCCTGCTCAGGGATCAGAAAAAACCGGAAGATTTTGCAGGGATTTCCCTTGCCTTTTCTGATAAAGCATACTTTATTCCCTGCGAGGGATTTATAACGGAGCAGTATTTAAAAGATAAAATGCAATGGCTTGCCCGGGAAGGCAGACTCTGTTGCGGAAATATTAAGTATACGTATGATTTTTTGGAAAGCGATGAGACGGAGCGCTTTTTTGATGTAATTCTGGCAGCATATCTTTTGAATCCGCTGAAAAGTGATTATACGATTGCGGACGTAGCCAATGAATATCTGGGATGGATGATTCCGGAGAGAGCCCAGCGTTTTGGAAAGATCTCCCTGACCAGGGCGCTGGAGGAAAACTCCCGGGAGTTTACGGAATATGCGTGCTTTCTTGCCTGTGTGAGTATGGAGGCGGCGCCGGTACTTCGTGATAAACTGGAGAAGGCGGGGATGTCCTCTCTGATGAAGGAAATAGAAATGCCTCTTACCCGTGTGCTTTATGATATGGAAAGGGAGGGAATATTGGTAAAGCCTGAGGAATTGAAGGCATATGGAGAGGCGCTCACCGGCAGAATCAACGAGCTGGAACAGAAAATTTATGAACAGGCGGGAGTAGAATTTAATATTAATTCTCCCAGGCAGCTGGGAGAAATTCTTTTCGAACGTATGTCGCTTCCCGGCGGAAAAAAAACAAAAACAGGTTATTCCACAGCAGCGGATGTTCTGGAAAAGCTTTCAGAGGAATATCCGATTGCGGCAGATGTGCTGGAATACCGGGGACTTGCAAAGTTAAAATCCACTTATGCGGAAGGGCTCTCCGCCTTTATCGGAGAGGATAAGAGAATCCATACCACGTTTAATCAGACCATCACAGCCACAGGACGTATCAGCTCCACAGATCCGAATCTGCAGAATATTCCAATGCGGATGGAGCTGGGCAGAAAGATCCGGAAGGTATTTGTACCCGGCGAGGGGTGTATTTTTACCGATGCGGATTATTCTCAGATTGAATTGAGGATCCTGGCACATATGTCGGAGGATGAGCAGCTGATTGACGCGTACAGGATGCATGCGGATATTCACCGGATTACGGCCTCGCAGGTATTCCATATTCCCTTTGACGAGGTGACGGACTTGCAGCGCCGTAATGCCAAAGCGGTGAATTTCGGTATTGTATATGGCATCAGTTCGTTTGGATTAAGTCAGGGTCTGAGTATTACGAAGAAAGAAGCGGCTCAGTATATTGAGCAGTATTTTGCCACTTATCCCGGCGTAAAAAGATTTCTGGATGAGACGGTGCGCTTTGCCAGAGAGCAGGGATATGTATCTACGTTGTTTGGAAGAAGACGGCCGATACCGGAATTGTCTTCCAATAATTTTATGCAGCGTTCCTTCGGGGAGAGAGTCGCCATGAATTCTCCGATTCAGGGAACGGCGGCCGATGTGATTAAGATCGCCATGATCCGGGTGCACCGCAGGCTGAAGCGGGAGCAGTTAAAATCAAGACTGATCCTGCAGATCCATGATGAACTTCTGATAGAAACGGTGAAAGAAGAGGCGGATCAGGTGAGAAGGATTCTGGAAGAAGAAATGAGCCGTGCAGCGGAGCTTTCGGTCCGTCTGGAGATTGACCTGCATGAGGGAAACGACTGGTATGAGGCAAAATGACAAATGCAGCAGCACAACTATAAGAGCAGGAGGAAGGCCGAAAAAGCGGCAGTGAAAGATTGAAAATTAAAATTTTCAATCGCGAGATTTGTGTCTACGCGTTGCTTGCCACAAACTCGTTAATCCATTTTATGGATTTAGCCATATCATGGCTTTGCGCAACAAAGCAGCGCAGAAATGTGGATAAAAATGAGAGTGATTGGAATTACCGGCGGTGTGGGCGCCGGAAAATCAGAACTGTTGTCCTATATTGCCAAAGAATACGACTGTCAGGTGATCCTGGCGGATGAGGCGGCTCACAGGGTAAAGGAGCCGGGAGGCCCGGCTTACGAGCGGCTGGTCGCGCTTTTATCGCCGGATATTCTGGATATGGATGGAAGGATTCATAAGGGCCGGATGGCTGAAAGGATATTTTCATCGGAGGAACTCCGTCTGAAGGTCAACGAGATCATTCATCCGGCGGTAAAGGAGCTGATCCTTAAGGAGATCACAGGAGCCAGAGAGAGAAACAGCCCGGAATACCTGTTCATAGAGGCTGCGCTGCTGATCGAAGAAGGCTATCTGGAACTGGTGGATGAAATGTGGTATATTTATGCCCGGGAAGAGATAAGGCGCAGGCGGCTGAAGCAGGCGCGGGGCTACTCGGATGAGAAAATCAGCGCCATTCTGAGCACACAGCTTACAGAGGAAGCCTTCAGAAAGTCCTGCAGTGTGGTGATCGATAACAGTGGCGCGCTTTCGGATGCCTGCAGGCAGATCGATGGACAGCTAAAGAAAATACAGTACAGTTGAGGAAAAACAGAAATGAGAATTTGCAGCATTGCCAGCGGAAGCAGCGGGAACTGTGTCTATGTTGGCTCAGAAGCCACCCACCTTCTGGTGGATGCAGGAATCAGTGGGAAAAAGACAGAAGCAGGACTGAATGAGCTGGATCTGTCTATGAGAGACATAGATGCAATACTGATTACCCATGAACATGCAGATCATATTGCAGGGCTTGGGGTTCTGGGGCGGAAATATAACGTACCTGTTTATGCGACTCCCGGAACCATAGAGGCGCTCCGGAATCATGCATCTGCAGGCGGACTTCCCGCAGAACTGTTTCATCCCGTTCGGGCGGAGGAAAAGATCATTATCAAAGATCTGGTCTGTAATCCCATGAGGATCAGCCACGACGCGGCAGACCCGGTGGCTTACCGCATCAGTCACGGGAAAAAGAAGGTGGGGGTGATTACAGATCTGGGCACCTATAACGACTACACGGTGGAGAGCCTGAAAGGAATGAACGCTCTTTTAATAGAGGCGAATCATGATGTAAATATGCTTCAGGTGGGAAATTATCCTTACTATCTGAAGCAGCGTATCCTGGGGGAGAGAGGGCATTTATCCAATGAAAGGGCCGGACAGCTTTTGTGTGAGCTTTTGCACGAGCAGCTTCAGGCGGTGCTGCTGGGGCATCTGAGCAAGGAAAACAACCTTCCGGAACTGGCTTATGAGGCGGTAAGGGTGGAGGTCACCATGGCCCGGGGAAAAGCCTTTGACTTTCCTTTGCATGTAGCTCCCAGAAGCGAGAATTCCCCGGTCATACATATTGCATAGTTCCTGATATGTGACCAGAAAAAAGAGAAGAGAGAAGCGCAATAAAGCAGCGCAGAAATGGAGTAAAAAGATGAACAAGACAATCATAACGGTAGTAGGCAGAGATACAGTGGGAATTATTGCGAAGGTCTGTACCTATCTTGCCGAAAACAGGATCAATATACTGGATATTTCCCAGACCATAGTGCAGGGATATTTTAATATGATGATGATCGTTGACACAGTGGGAATGGAAAAGCATTTCGGTGAAATGGCGCAGGAGCTCCATGAGCTTGGAAATGAGATCGGGGTGGATATCAAATGCCAGAAGGAAGAGATTTTTGACAAGATGCACAGAATTTGACGGCAGGAGAAAGAGCGATGATTAATTTATTTGAAGTAGTTGAAACCAATGAGATGATCACCAAGGAAAATCTGGATGTACGAACCATTACACTTGGTATCAGTCTGCTGGACTGTATAGATTCTGATCTGGCCCGGCTGAAAGATAAAATTCATCATAAAATATTTGAGGCGGCCAAAAATCTGGTACAGACGGGAGAAGAAATTTCCAGGGAATTCGGGATCCCCATTGTGAATAAAAGAATTTCAGTGACTCCTGTTGCACTGATAGGAGGCGCTGCCTGCCATTCGGCAGAAGACTTTGCATCTATAGCACAGACGCTGGATCAGACAGCAAAAGAGGTGGGGGTTAATTTTATCGGAGGGTATTCCGCGTTGGTTTCAAAGGGAATGACGGAGGCCGACGAGCTTCTGATCCGCTCCATTCCTCTTGCACTATCTTCCACAGAGCGGGTGTGCAGTTCCGTAAATCTGGGTTCCACCAGGACCGGGATCAATATGGATGCAGTAAAGCTTATGGGAGAGATCGTAAAGCAGACTGCAGAATACACGAAAGAAGAGGACTCCCTGGGATGTGCCAAGCTGGTGGTTTTCTGCAATGCACCGGATGACAATCCGTTTATGGCAGGAGCTTTTCATGGAGTGACGGAACCGGACAAAGTGATTAATGTGGGAGTCAGCGGTCCGGGAGTGGTGAAAAATGCGCTTAGTAAGGTGCGGGGAGAAAATTTTGAGGTGCTCTGCGAGACCATCAAGAAAACTGCGTTTAAGGTGACCCGCGTCGGCCAGCTGGTAGCGCAGGAGGCATCGGCAAGGCTTGGCGTTCCGTTCGGTATTGTGGATCTTTCCCTGGCGCCGACTCCTGCTATTGGAGACAGCGTGGCGGATATTCTCTGTGAGATCGGCCTGGAATATGCCGGTGCGCCCGGAAGCACGGCGGCGCTTGCCCTTTTAAACGATCAGGTGAAAAAGGGAGGTGTCATGGCTTCGTCTTATGTAGGCGGTTTAAGCGGTGCCTTTATTCCGGTAAGCGAGGACCAGGGAATGATCGATGCAGTTTCGGCGGGCGCTCTTTCTCTTGAAAAGCTAGAGGCCATGACCTGTGTCTGCTCGGTAGGGCTGGATATGATTGCCATACCCGGAGATACAAAGGAAACCACCATATCGGGAATTATTGCAGATGAGATGGCCATTGGTATGGTCAATCAGAAGACGACAGCAGTGAGGATCATTCCTGTCATTGGAAAAGGGGTGGGGGAAACAGTGGAATTCGGGGGCCTTCTGGGATATGCGCCCATTATGCCGGTTAATTCTTTCTCCTGCGATGCTTTTGTAAACCGGGGAGGAAGGATCCCGGCGCCCATACACAGCTTTAAAAATTAAAGAGATAAAAAGGATATCATACTTAGCGGAACATGCTGGAAAACGCCGTCTTTTAAAGATCGGCGTTTTTACAATAATCCATCAGTCGCAATTTAGGAAAAAATTAAGATTATACGCGTTGTTTCTTGGGGTAGAATATGCTATAGTTTGTATGGGAAAATAGATGAAAGCACAAGATTATGAGGTATGCTGTGAAGGGGCAGTGCTTCACAGGGTTTAACAGAAATGGAGAATAGAATGAAAAAAAGTCAGAATTTTTTGCGAATCGCTCTTATGACAGGCATGATTATGCTGGCGCTTTTTGGCTGCGGCAGGAAAGAGGGGACGGAAGGAGGCGGCAAAAGCGGATATGTATATGTTCCGGAATACGTTCAGATTGATATAGAATGCGATCATATTTATGATGCCGTAGCTGCGGGAGACAATCTGTTTCTGAGCGGAGTGAGCTGGAATGATGATACGGGAGAAAATAAAAATTATCTGTACAAATATAATATGATAGACAAGCAGATTCAGGAGATATCGATTGACCTGGATACCGACAGCAGTATTTCCAGCATGACAGTGGCGCCGGATGGAAAGCTCATGATCCTGATCAACCGTTACACGTATGAGCAGGATGAGGAAGGAAATGTGACGAATGCAGAGTCGGCCATAGAATTATGGGACGTCTCACCGGAGGATGGATCCGTCGGGGAAAAGAAGGACATCACAAAGCTGGCGGGAGATTCGGAATATGCCTATATTCAGTATTTTTGTGTGGACGGCCAGGGAAATATTTATGTAAGCGATGGTGATAACGGCATTCACGTGGTAAAGCAGGACCTTTCACCGGTATGTGACATTAAGCTGGATAACTGGATCCAGGGGATGATACCATCCAAAGAGGGAGACATCTATATTTCTTCCTACGGAGAGAATGGATTAGAGCTCAGACCGGTGGACCTGAACGGGAAGAAACTGGGTGAAGCAGTGGAAGGCATGGCGGGCGGTTACGGAAATACGCAGTATTATACTGGTGTGTCCCAAAGCTTGGTGACCAACAGTTCCGATCAGGTTTCTTTGTTCGACCTTTCATCAGGTACGTCTGAACCGCTTTTCAAATGGCTGGACGCGGACATTGACGGCAACGAAGTTTCTGAGATGGGCGAGCTTTCAGATGGACGGATCTGGGCGATTGTCCGGAATAACAGTGAGAGCGCGAGTACCGGCGGCAACACGTATGAGGTTGTTTTTCTGACCCGAACCGAGGCTTCCAAGGTAGAGGCAAAGAAGGAGATCCTTCTGGGTACCATGTGGCTCGACAGTAATCTGAAAAAAGGGATTATTGACTTTAATAAGACAAACGGACAATATCGCATTACCGTGAAGGAATATGGCGGAGGCGATGATTATATGGAGGGGCTGAATCAGTTCAATGCAGATCTGACCACCGCAAACTGCCCGGATATGATCAGCCTGTCCAACATTGATTTTGAACAGTATGCAAGTAAAGGAATATTGGAAGATCTGTATCCCTATATGGAAAAGAGCGGATTTAAGAAAGAGGATTACCTTGAGAATATTCTGAAGGCTTACGAGTCGGATGGCAGGCTTTGCGGAATTCTTCCACAGTTTTATATTTCCACCACTATGGCAAAGGCTTCTCTGGTAGGAGATAAGACCGGATGGACGCTGTCAGAGATGCTTGATTTTGTGGAAGAGAATGAGCCTGAAAATATCTTCTCAGACGGAACCCGAAGCAGTATATTTTATTACTGCATTTATAATAATATAGATGAATTCATAGACTGGCAGAATGGGAAATGCTTCTTTGACGGGGAAGACTTTATCAGAACGCTGGAGTTCGCTGCCAATTTCCCGGAGGAATATGATTACAGCAGGGAAGGCGAGGGAATCTCGTCAAAGATCCGTTCCAACAAACTTCTTCTGATGCAGAGCACCATCAGTTCTGTTCAGGAATATCAGATGATGAACGGTATGTTTGGAGAGAAGATTGCCTTTGTCGGTTATCCGAACAGTGAGAGAAAGGGAAACCTGATCCAGGCTACGGGCGGATGCATAGGCCTTTCAGCCAAATCAAAGAATAAAGACGGAGCATGGGAATTCATGCAGCGACTCCTGTCAGATGAATATCAGGATTCGCTGGTGAGCGAGCACGGAAGCTGGGGCTTCCCTGTAAAGAAATCTGCCCTTGAGAAACAGTTTGAGATTGATATGACGCCTGATTTCTATGAGGATGAAGAGGGCAATAAAATCGAAAGTCCCAAAACTACATGGGGATGGGATGACTTTGAAATGGAGATCATGGCGGCGACTCAGGAAGAGATCGATGCGGTGAAGGAGATCATAGCCTCTGCGGATAAGCTTTCCGGTAATGTGGGTGTAAACGAACAGCTTACCAGCATCATCACGGAAGAATCGGAGCCTTTCTTCAAAGGTCAGAAGAGCGCGGCCGATGTGGCAGGTATTATTCAGAACAGAATTCAGATTTATGTGAATGAGAACAGATAGTCTGTGAGAGGATAGAAATGCATTTTCCCGGAAGGAAAAAGATAAAAAGCGATTCGGAGCAAACCAAAAAACAAAAGGGAATACGGAAAAAGTCAGACACCAGTCCCAGAACCCGCCGTGGGAGACGGATATCCGCAGGATATCTGTTTCCCAGCGCTCTGGGTGTGATGTTATTTTTTGTATTGCCATTTTTTATTGTGATCTACTATTCTATGGTGGATAATCCGATCAGTCATCAGTTTGTTTTTCTGGATAATTTTGTTATGGTCTTTCAAAATGCCGCTTTTCGTCAGGCGGCTGCCAATACGCTGACCTTTTCAGCGGCGGCAGTGCCGCTGGCGGTGGTGCTGTCCCTGCTTCTGGCAATGCTTCTTGAAAGCAAGATCCCTTTCAAAAGTCAGTTCAGGACTTTTTTTTTAAGCCCTATGATGGTGCCGATTGCATCGGTCGTGCTGATCTGGCAGGTGCTGTTCCATTACAATGGAATGATGAATGAAATACGGGTGCTGTTTGGCGCAGACAAAGTGGACTGGCTGAATTCTTCCTATGCCCAGGCAGTGATCGTTATGTTGTTTCTGTGGAAGAATCTGGGTTATAACATGATATTGTTCATGTCAGCGTTAAGCAGTATTCCAAAGGATATTCTGGAGGTCGCGGTGTTGGAGAGCGCAACACCCTTTCAGATCTTCTGGCATATCAAGCTGAGGTATATGTCCTCCACAATTTTATTTGTGACGATTATGTCTCTGATAAATTCTTTTAAGGTCTTCAGGGAAATCTATCTTCTGAAAGGAGACTATCCCTATGACACCATGTATATGTTGCAGCACTTTATGAATAATACCTTTGGACGTCTGGATTATCAGAAAATGTCTGCAGCCGCGATCCTGATGGCGATCGTTATGGTAATCATTATAGGAATATTGTTCCTGACCGAGAGCTATTTCGGAAAGGATGTGGAAGGATGAGTTTATTTAAGAGGAATACAAGCGTAATAGATGAGGTGGCGCTGGATAAATGGGACGAAACTGTCCGGAAGAAAAAAAAGATCCGGAATGCCAGAAGGCTGATGCGTCTTTCGGTGGCAACTATGGCGGCGGGATGTTTTGCAGTACTTTTTCTCCTGCCGATCGTACTGACGGTGACCAATTCCTTTATGTCTGCTTCGGAGATCTCCGCCAATTACGGTCAGGTGTTTGCAACCTCCAGTACCGGCGGTAAGGTATATATTTCGGAGAAGGTGAACCTGAAGTTTATTCCGGATATGGTGTCTTTCAGTCAGTACATTACCGTATTGCTGAAAAGCCCGGAGTACTTGTTTAAATTCTGGAATTCGGTGGTTCTGGTGGTACCGATCGTAGTTTTTCAGCTGCTGGTGGCGGCAGGGGCTTCTTTTGGATTTACAAGGTACAGAGGGCGGATGAAGGAGATCATTTTCTTTCTGTATATTATATTGATGCTGATGCCCTATCAGGTGACGCTGGTGCCCAATTACCTTGTGGCTCAGTGGTTTCATATTCTGGATACCAATTGGGCGATCTGGTTGCCGGGAATTTTTTCTCCCTTTGCGGTGTATCTTCTGACCAAGTATATGCGCAGAATCCCGGTTTCCATGATGGAGGCGGCCCAGATCGACGGGGCCGGGGAGTGGCAGATTTTCAGGAGGATATGTCTGCCGTTGTGTAAAGGAGCATTGTGTTCCATCGCGATTCTGATCTTTATTGATTACTGGAACATGGTGGAGCAGCCCCTGATTCTTCTGTCAGATGCGGAAAAGCATCCGCTTTCTGTCTTTCTGTCCAAAATCAACGCGGGAGAAATCGGGCTGGCGTTTGCGGTGGCGACCATTTACATGGTTCCGCCCATACTGGTGTTTTTGTACGGAGAAGATTATCTGGTGGAGGGAATTACCTACCAGGGAGGAATTAAAGGATAAGAGGAAAGGTGAGGACGATGAACGAGAAGGAAGGAAAGAAGAGACGGGAATGGGTAAAGAATGCGGCGATTGTGTTTTTGACCATCATGCTGGTGCTTACCTTTTTTTCAAACACCATTATGAATTATTCCCTGCCGGAGGTAGCCACCCAGTATGTGCAGAGCGGCTCTATCACTGCCAAAGTGCGCGGAACGGGAAATGTGACGGCCACAGATCCGTATAATGTAATGATCACAGAGTCCAGAGTGATCTCGGGTGTGGCGGTGAAGCAGGGCGATGAGGTGGAAAAGGATCAGATAATTTATTATCTGGAAGATGCGGAGAGCGAGGAGCTCAAAACCGCCCAGGCGGAGCTCTCCCAGCTGGAGCTGGATTACATGAAAGGACTGTTCGGCGGTACCGTTTCCCCGGATATCATCAACAAGGTGGCCAGCGGAAAAACAGATAATTTTGCTTCTTACCGCACAATGGTGTCGGATATGCAGGGCCGTCTCCAGGCTGCAGAGGACCGGGTGAAGGAATGTCAGGACGCGCTGGATCAGATCACATTGCAGAGTACGGTGAGCACCAATAACGCCGAGGTGAGTACTGTTGCCGATGAGCTGGAAAAGAGCCAGGCAACCACGGATCTGGCTAATGCCGAGCTGGCCTTTAATATGGCGAAGGAAAACCGGATCGCGGAGCTGAATGAGGAAATAACAGAGAAAAAGAATCAGATTGCTGATCTGAAGCTGCTGATCGATAATGCGCAGTCATTGTCGGGGACGAGCGCGGCAGCGCCGGGGGCGACGCCGAATACGAATGATGCAGTGTATCAGGAACGGAAAAGATTTGTATCGGAAAAGATAGCAGCAATTAATGCATTGGATTCGAATGCGAGTCTGAATGCGGGATCTGGTGTAAATTTTGACAATATGTCTACCCCTGCAGAGGTAGAAAACTGGTATTTAAGTGCAATGGCATCTACCGAGAGCATAACTGACCCGGCGCAGAAAGACGAAGCACAAAAGAAATATGCCGCAGCATATGGGGAGTATAAAGTGGCTTTGGATTTACTGAACGATGCCGCAGATACCTTGAAGGACTATGGGAACAGGCCTCAGTCTCAGCTGGACCGTCTGGAGAGTCTTGAGAAAGAATTAAGAAGACTGGAAGACAAGCTGGCGGAGATTAATGCGATTACCGTAAATTCCAGCGGCAGCGTGCAGGATGCCAGGAACAGGCTCCAGCAGGCCGAGAAGAATATAACAGAGATCACTCAGGCAAATAACCAGAATTCAGTGGCGTACCGGAATAAGGTGGCCAATGCGGAGGCAGCGCTTAAAAACGCCCAGGCGGTTTTGGAGCTCCTGAAGACAGAGCAGACAGAGCTCTCCAACGACATCAACGCTGAATTAGACCTTGCCAAGGTCAATAAGGATATTGCCAAAAAGAAGGAGGAGATCGATAAGCTTCTGGAAAAATCCGTTGGAGCATCCATCAAGGCTCCCGTGGCGGGAACCGTGACCAACCTTGCCTATGTGGCAGGGGAAACCACGAAACCGGAGGAAGCGGCGGCAGTGATCCAGGTGGCAGGAAAGGGCTTTACCATGTCCATCTCCGTGACCAATGAGCAGGCCCAGAAGGTCCAGGTGGGAGATACGGCGGAGCTGCAGAATGCGTGGTACTATGATGATGTGAAGGTAGTCTTGTCCGCCATAAAGCCAGATCCGGATAATCCGGGACAGAAAAAGCTCCTCACCTTTGATGTGGATGGCGCGGATATTCAGGCGGGACAGGCTTTGAATATTTCTGTGGGACAAAGAAGTGCCGAGTATGAATTTGTGGTGCCCAACAGTGCGGTCAGGGAGGATAACAACGGTAAGTTCATTCTGATTGTGGAATCAAGAAGCGGTCCGTTAAACAACAGATATATTGCGACCAGAGTAGATGTAGAGGTGTTGGCAAGCGATGATACCAGTACGGCGATTTCAGCGCCTCTTTACGGATATGAATACGTGATTACAACATCCACGAAGCCGGTGGAAGCGGGCAAGCAGGTAAGGCTGAACGAGACATAAGAGAAGAAAGGAGGGAGCCGTGATGCTGAAAATAAAAGAATTGATACGGGGATTATCCCTTAAGCAGATCGTGCTTTCTCTGATCACTGTTTTGTCACTGGGATTGTATCTGATATTGACACTGTGGGTAAATGGCAGGGTGGAAGCTCTGATTGACCAGCAGGCTGCTGTCAGGTGGGATGAGGATGGAGCAAGCGCTCAGGTCAGCTGCTTTCTGGCGGAGGGAGTGGAGATGGATCCGTTCCGGATCAGGAGCTTTGAGGAGCAGCTAACCAAGAGCCTCTCGGAAGTCCTGACAGAGCCGGAGGAAGATGAAGGGAAGGATAAGCGGCTTTTTATTGACGCATACAGCGCTGTGGGCAAGATCACTGTGACCAGTGAAAAAGGGCAGCTTGAAGCAAATGCAGTGGGGATAGGAGGGGACTTTTTTCTGTTTCATCCGCTGCAGCTGGTTAGCGGCGGATACTTTTCCGGAAATGATTTGATGAAGGATTCGATCCTGCTGGATGAAGAGGCAGCATGGCAGCTGTTCGGATCCAGTGATATTGCAGGGATGAGTGTAATGATCGGTGGTGTCCCCCATTACGTCTCAGGTGTGGTCAGAAGACAGGAAGGAAGATTTGCGGAGAGTGCCGGACTTGATAAGACAGTTGTTTATGTTTCCAATGAAACCCTTGCCGACTATGGAACAAGCAGTGGAATTTGTGTATATGAGGTGACGGCTCCGAATCCGGTAGAAGGTTTTATCTATAACTGTGTAAAAGAAAAGCTTGGGGTGGAAGAGGAGGATATGGTTGTGGTGGAGAATTCCAGCCGCTATACGCTCAAAGCCCTGATTCCCGTGATTCTGGGATTTGGAACCCGGTCCATGCAGCACAGGGCAGTGCGGTTCCCTTATTGGGAAAATATTGGAAGAGGATGGGAGGATGTCGCTGCGTTGATTCTTGTTTTTCGCTTCTTATTTTTACTGATTCCCGGAGTAATGATTATCGTGTTCCTTATCATAAAATGGAAGAACAGGAACTTTACATGGAAGGATGCGGGGAACTTTATTCTGGAATCCAGGGATAAGATCCGCAGGAAAGCAAGGGAAGGAAAGGAAAAGTGGGAGCATTTTTAGGAGGAAGTATGAAAAAGAAACTGATTGTGGGAGCATTGCTTTTGATCATGGTAACAGGCCTTTTCGGGTGTGGAAAGAAGGAGGGAACGGGTCAGAAGATTGCAGCGGCTTCCAGAGATTATGTGTATCAGATGAAGCAGATGGATCTTAATACGGAGGATCTTGTGGTGAATAACCTGCTTCGCAGCAAGGCAGGTATTTATGCATATTCGTACCGGTGGACGGAAGAAGGAGACAATATTCTTTCAATTTTCGAACTGCATGAAGATGGAAGCCAGGGAGCATCCTATGACATTCCGTTTGAACGGGATGCGAGTATTAACCGTGTTTTTATGAATGACGACGGAACTTTATTCTGCCTTAAGAATGTTTATTATACGCCTGAAAGCGGTTCGGAAGAGAGAATCTATCCCCTTTCCAGCGTGGCTTTGGCGGAAGATGTGGACGCAGCGGTGGATGCCGGGGAGGATACGGATGTAGAAGGTGAGACATCATCGGACGAGACGGAGGAAGGCGACAATGCTTTGGAAGAAGAGGGTGAAGATTCATCGGGAGATACCGCAGATGAAGCAGTGGCGGAAGAAGCAATAGAAGAGGGCGAGTATATTGATGATTATTATCTGATTAAGATGACGCTGGAAGGCGAAGAGCTTTTCAGCATCAAACTGAATGATCTTCCGGAAATGAAGACTCTGAAGGAGGAAAATGATTTTTTCTATGTAGGAGATATGTTTCTGGATAAAGGAAATGCCGTATATATTACCGCGCTTGGTAAATTTATGAAATTTGACCTGGATGGTAATCTGGAAAAGACCATTCCGGAGGGCGGAGAGATGAACCCGTTGGATGGGTGTGCCTTAATTCAGCTTGAAGATGGCAGGATTATAGCAATCATCTACGAGGAAGAGGGGATGAGTCTGGCAACGGTGGATCTTGATGCGGCGTCCATAAAAGAAACGTACGAGATTCCAGGCAGGTCTTACGATTTTTCCTTTTATCCGGGAAACGGCTATGATCTTTATATGACGAATTCCTATGGGATGTATGGTTATAATCTGGGAGATGAGGACAAAACGCAGCTTTTGAGCTATATTGATTCGGATTTCAGCTTTTATGATATTTATCAGGTGACGGCGATCAATGAAAAAGAGTTTTTTGCGGTGTGCAATGACTGGGAGTCCTCGGATTATGTGGCAAAATTTACCAAGGTACCGCCTGAAGAGGTAAAAGAAAAGAAAGAGATCACACTGGCTATGGTGTATAATGACTGGGGTATCAGACAACAGGCGATTAAATTCAACAAGGCCAGTGAAAATTACAGAATCAATATTAAGGACTACAGTTCTCTTTATGATACGGAGGAAGACTGGGGAGCCGGCCAGAGCCGCCTGAATACTGATATTGCATCAGGAAATGTACCGGATATTATATTGCTCAATACGTCCATGCCGGTGGACAGCTATATCAATAAGGGCTTGTTTGAGGATCTGAAGCCTTATTTTGAGAAGGATGAGGAGCTTGCTCTTGACAATTATATGCCCAATGTGATAGAAGCCTTTTCCGTAGATGGAAAGCTCTATTCTCTGGTGCCGTGTTATTATATCAACACCCTTGTGGCTAAAGCCTCTGATGTTGGGGATGAGCGCGGATGGACGGTTGAGGAGGCGCGGAAAATTCTGGAATCCAAGCCGGAGGGAACACAGTTTTTGATGAACACTGCAAGAGGGGATATGCTGCGCTATTGTCTCTCTATGGCAGGAAATCAGTTTATTAATTGGGAAACAGGGGCGTGTGACTTTAATTCAGAAGCATTTATTCAGATGCTGGAGTTTATCGGACTGTTTCCGGAGGAAATAGACTGGGATGCGATGTCGGATGATTTCTGGAACAACTACGATTCTATGTGGAGAGAGGGAAAGGTGCTTACGCAGATGATGAATCTGGGAGACTTCCGTGGCTTTAATTCGACGGAGAAAGGGACCTTTGGCGAAAAGATTACCATGATCGGCTTCCCTTCCTCAGAGGGAGAAGGAACAGTGATCTCACCCAGCCTTCAGTTTGCCATGTCATCAAAGTCCAATATTAAGGAGGGCGCATGGGAGTTCCTGCGCATCTTCCTTATGGACGAATACCAGGAAAAGGAAGTGACCTACTCATTTCCTCTGAGTATTAAGCGGATGGAGCAGATGGCAGCGGATGCAATGAGCAAGCCCTACTATATGGATGAGAATAATAATAAAGTGGAGTACGATGATGTTTACTATATAAACGGTGTGGATGTCATCATTCCTCCGATGACAAAGGAGGAGACAGAGGAGCTGAAGACCCAGCTTTACAGCTTTACCCAAGTTTATAAGCTGGATGATACGCTGACTAATATTATTGAGGAAGAGGCAGCCCCCTTCTACAGCGGACAGAAAAGCGCGAAAGAGGTAGCGGCGATCATCCAGAGCAGAGTTCAGATTTATGTGAACGAGAATCGATAACTGCTGTCGACTAACAGGAGGAGGTGCAATCGGGCAGGGGAAATCATCCCCTGCCCGATTGTCGTCGATTATGTTCTGTTAAAGATCAAATCCGAAATATCTCACCGCATTGTAATAAGAAATATCAGTTACGATCTCGGACAAAATGTCCATATCAGCCGGGAATTCCCCGTTTTCAACCAGTTCGCCGATCAGATCGCACAGAATCCTGCGGAAATATTCATGTCTGGTATAGGATAAAAAGCTTCTGGAATCGGTGAGCATTCCCACAAATCCGGAAAGGTTGCCAAGGCTGGCAAGGGAAAGCATCTGATTCTTCATGCCTGTCTTGTGATCGTTGAACCACCATGCGCTGCCCTGCTGGATTTTGGCAGTGGCGGTTGCATCCTGGAAGCATCCCAGGATGGTGCCGATGGCTTCATTATCATGAGGATTCAGGCTGTAAATGATGGTCTTGGGCAGCTCGTCTGTTTCCGCCAGTGCATTAAGGAAATCAGCAAGCTCAGCGGAAGGAGTGTGGTTACTGATACAGTCAAAACCGGTATCAGGACCTAATTTCCGATACATGGGCTTGTTATTGTCGCGCTTGCAGCCATAGTGAAGCTGCATCACCCAGTTCAGTCTCTTATATTGTGTACCGACGAATATCATGAAAGCTGTCTTGAACTGTAATTCCTCCTGACGGCTGAGTACAGCGCCGGACAGACGCTTCCGGAAGATGGCTTCCACTTCTTCCTCGGTGGCAGGCTCGTACATCACATATTCCAGGCCGTGGTCGGAGACACTGCAGCCTCTTTCCGCAAAGAAATCCATTCTCCGTTTAAGCGCTTCCTTCAGATCGGCAAAAGAGCTGACAGAGATGCCGCTGACATCGGAGAGCTTTTGCAGGTAATCAGTATAGTCAGGTTTTTCAATGTTCATTGCCTTGTCAGGACGCCATGCGGGAAGTACCTGTACATCGAAACTTTCGTCCGCGGCGATAGCGGCATGCCATTCGAGAGAATCTATGGGATCGTCTGTGGTGCAGATCAGCGTTACATTGGACTGTCTGATCAGATTGCGGACGCTCATGGAAGGCTCTGCCAGTCTGGCATTGCATAACTCCCACACTTCCTCCGCGGTATTGCGGTTCAGAGCTCCGGTGTAACCAAAGTATCTCTGAAGCTCCAAATGGCTCCAATGATAGAGGGGATTACCGATGGCCTTTCCCAGAACCTCAGCCCATTTCAGAAATTTTTCCTTGTCAGAGGCGTCGCCGGTGATAAAACGTTCTTCAACGCCGCAGGAACGCATAAAACGCCATTTATAATGGTCGCCGCCCAGCCATACCTGGGTGATATTGTCAAATTTTCTGTCCTGGGCAATTTCCATGGGATTGATATGGCAGTGATAATCCAGTACAGGTGTCTTCTCGGCATATTCGTGGAACAGGGTCCGTGCCGTAGGGGTGGATAAAAGGAAATCCTTATCCATAAATGCTTTCATAAAACAATCCTCCTTATATGATAACTCACGTAAAAATCTATTCAAATTATACAATAGGAAAGGCTGAATTACAATGTTTTATTGAAGAATCGTACAAAAGAGGTAAGAAGTGAATACGGCCCTTCGCGGGCCGGATTATTGTTAAAACAACATTGACTTATATCGGCGGGGGCTGTAATATTTTTAATAGAGAATGTATGCTATAAAAATCTGACAAGCCTGTGTCTGCGCGGCGTCCACAGGCTTGCCGGGCTTATGCCCGTATCTGATAACAAAGCCGTGCAGAAATGAGGAAAGAAATGGAATTACTGTCGAGAAGTAAAACGGGGAAAAAAGAAAGGCCGGTCAAAGTACTGCAGTTTGGAGAAGGGAACTTTCTGCGTGGATTTGTGGACTATATGATCGATATAGCCAACGAAAAGGGAGAGTTTGACGGCGATATTGTTCTTGTAAAGCCCATTGAGTTTGGAACGCTGGATCGTTTTCATGCCCAGGAATGTCAGTATACGGTTTCGCTGAGGGGAATCGTGGATGGAGAGCCTGCCGTTTTGAACAGAGTAATCACCAGTGTGGCGGATGCTGTGGCGGCCCATGAAGAGTATGAGAAGTACAGCAGCTTTGCAAAACTGGATACCCTGCGGTTTATCGTATCCAATACAACGGAAGCAGGTATTGTTTATGATGAGAACGACCGGCTGGAGATGAATCCTCCCAGAAGCTTTCCGGGTAAGCTTGCCAAGTTTCTGTATGAAAGATATCGGTATTTCGAGGGCGACAGAGAAAAGGGGCTTGTGATGCTCCCGGTGGAACTGATCGATGATAACGGGATCCATTTAAAAGAATGTGTGCTGAAACAGGCGGAGAACTGGAAGCTGGAGGAAGATTTTAAGAACTGGCTGAATGAGGCATGCGTTTTCTGTTCAACGCTGGTTGACAGGATTATTACCGGTTATCCCAGAGGGGAAGATGAGAAACTCTGGGAGGAGTGGGGATATAAAGATGAACTGATTGTCACGGGAGAACCCTTTGCCCTCTGGGTGATTGAAAGTGAAAAGGATATAAAAGAAGAGCTCCCCCTTGACAGGGCCGGGCTGCCGGTGATCTTTACCGACGATCAGAAGCCTTATAAGCAGAGAAAGGTGCGGATCTTAAATGGTGCCCACACATCCTTTGTGCTGGCATCTTACCTGGCAGGAAACGATATTGTGCTGGAATCCATGAAGGATGAGCTGATCTTCCGGTTTATGTATCATACTGTTTTTGACGAGGTAATTCCGACGCTGTCGCTGCCGGAAAAAGAACTGGTGGATTTCGCAGAGTCAGTGATCACACGGTTTAATAATCCGTATGTAAAACATGCACTGCTTTCCATTTCCCTGAATTCAGTTTCCAAATGGAGAGCCAGATGTATGCCCAGTTTTCTGGGACGGTTTGAACAGACAAAGGAGCTTCCGCCGCATCTTACCTTTTCGCTGGCAGCGCTCATGGCGTTTTATAAGGGAGATGAGATCCGCGGCAATGCGCTGATCGGTCACAGGGACGGTCAGGAATACCAGATTATGGATGATGCCGCGGTATTGGAATATTTTGCAGCAAACAGCGCAAAGCCTTCCGGAGAATTTGTTGAAGGCTTTTTAAGCAACCAGGAGTTTTTCGGACAGGATCTGACGCAGATCGCCGGACTTACCGATGCGGTGGCTTCTTATCTGGACGAGATCAGCGCCAAGGGCATGAGAAAGACGATAGAGGATCATTTCGGGCATGACGATTTATAAAATACATGAAAATGACAATGTGGCGGTAGCCATAGAGACAATTCCGGCAGGAGCTGAAGTATGTGTGGCGGGTGAAAGCATAAAGGCGTCGGATGAGATCCCGGCAGGACATAAAATGGCGCTCTGTGATATTCAGGAAGGGGAACAGGTGATCAAATATGGCTGCCCCATTGGAAATGCCAGAGAGCCGATCAAAAAAGGTGCGTGGATTCACACCCACAATATTAAAACAGGATTGGGCGAGCTGCTTACCTATACTTATGAGCCGGCAGGCGTATCAGAGCCGGAAAAGAGAGAGGCCTTTTTCCAGGGATTTGAGCGCGGGGATGGTCAGGTGGGCGTGAGAAATGAGATCTGGATCATCCCTACGGTGGGCTGCGTCAATAATGTGGCACAGGCCATTGCCAGGGAGGCAAATAATTATGTTACGGGAAGTGTGGAGGAAGTGATTGCTTTTTCCCATCCGTATGGCTGTTCCCAGATGGGAGAGGATCAGGAGCATACCAGACAGATTCTGGCGGATCTGATCCGTCATCCCAATGCAGGCGGTGTGCTGGTGGTGGGACTGGGATGCGAAAACAGCAATATTGATGTGCTCAGGCCCTATCTGGGGGACTATGACAGAGACAGAGTGAAGTTTCTGGTGTGTCAGGAAACGGAAGATGAGATAGAAGAGGGTATTGCCATTGTAAAGGAACTGATTGGCCGGGCTGCTTTGGCAAAGAGAAGCACGGTCAGCGCTTCAAGACTCATTGTGGGATTAAAGTGCGGCGGAAGCGATGGATTTTCCGGTATCACGGCCAATCCTCTGGTGGGAAGATTTTCCGATCTGCTGATCCGGGCAGGTGGAACAACGATTCTGACAGAGGTTCCGGAGATGTTTGGCGCGGAAACGCTCCTGATGAACCGATGTGAGAATGAAGAGCTGTTCAACAGGACGGTGAAGCTGATCAATGATTTTAAAAATTATTTTAAGAGTCATAACCAGACCATCTATGAGAACCCGTCTCCCGGCAATAAGAAAGGCGGAATCTCCACATTGGAGGACAAATCCCTGGGATGCACGCAGAAATCGGGCGGCGCCGTTGTAAAGGGCGTGCTGAATTATGGCGAAAGAGTAAGTACGCCCGGGCTGAACCTGCTGAGCGCCCCCGGTAATGATCTGGTGGCGGCCACTGCGCTGGCGGCAAGCGGCGCTCACATTGTACTGTTTACCACAGGCCGGGGAACGCCCTTTGCGTCTCCGGTGCCCACCATGAAGATTTCCAGTAATTCGGCGCTGGCCGGGAAGAAATCAGGATGGATTGATTTTAATGCAGGGGTTCTGGTGGAGGACGGGACCATGGAGCAAACGGCCGGGAGGCTCTTTGATCTGGTGATTGAGACTGCAAACGGCCGTAAGGTGCGCAGCGAGGAAGCAGGTTTTCACGATATGGCGATCTTTAAGCAGGGCGTGACCCTTTAAAAAGAAGTATGCCCGGGCAGACCGGTGCGTCAGAATATTCAGGGTAGAATAACAGGGGACTGTCTGAATTCGTCAGGGACTGTCCGGTAAGGCGTCTGTTCATTTGACAGTGTCTGACCGGGCAGTCTTTTTATGCGGTCAGCCAGAGCAAGTCCGTAAACGGATGCACAGTGAATGTCCTGTTTCAACAGACCAAAGGCATTTTCATCCAGAAGAAAGCGGGCGTCAGCCATTTTGGATATCAGCGGGATTGTACTGTTTTTTTTGAGGGCGGAAAGCACAGGCATGGCACTTTCCCGAAAGCCCAGAAGCCTTGCGTAGGGCGTATAAAGGTTTCGTTCCTTTAAGGGAGGAAGGAAAAAATCAGGCGTTTTGATATCCAGCAGAATGTGTGTCAGCACCCGGCTGATCCGCGTGTAGGTGAGATCCTTTGATTTGAGTAAATGACAGAAATCCTTAAAGCGTGTAAAACAGGGAATTTTTTTTACAATCTTGTCTGACAGATCCGGAGTACAGTCCAGATATCCGGAAAACCCCTGCTCTTTTTCCGCGAGCAGCTTATAATGGAGCAGGAGAGAAAAATCATCCTCTGTTACAGGGGATGTGAGCAGATTTTTTTCTGCAAGCAGACGCCACACCTCTGGGGGAATACAGTCGGCGGCAGCTTCCGGACGTTCGGAGAGGGCGCGCCGGATGGCGGTGGCGGATGCATACCCGGCGGCAGGGGTGCTGAAGGTATGGCAATTACAGGCGCTGTACTGACTGTCAGGGGCGACGGAGAAGTTATAAGAAGTACTGTGATAGCCTTCTCCTTTGCGTTTGATGGTAAGCGGGCGGATAAGACTGCGGGAAGAAACGAGCGCTTTGCAGTATTCCAGCCCCAGAATATTGTTCGGGGAAGAAAAAAGACTCTCTGCATCAGGAACAGACAAAAGCTCCGAAAAAGCCCGCATTCTGGCGGCAGGATAGGAAAGGCCTGCACGGAGCAGCGTTTTCAGTCTTGCAGCGAGGTCTTCTTCCCGTTCTGCCAACAGATGTGCACAGCCTTCCAGCAGGGAGAGATCGCCTGATTCGCTGCCAAAGGCGAGAAGATCGATCACATTCAGCCGATTAAGCAGCGTAACGGCGCCGCCGGCGAAGAATTCCGCACTGGAAACGGCATAGAGGGATGGCAGTTCGATTACCACATCCACACCGCCCAGAAGGGCCATTTCAGTTCGGATGAATTTGTCGGTGAAAGCAGGCGCTCCCCTCTGGACGAAATCCCCACTCATGACTGCCAGAACAAAATCGGCGCCGCCCTGACGGCGTACCTCTTCGATCAGATAGCGATGCCCGTTATGAAAGGGATTGTATTCGGCAATAATGGCGGCAATTTTCATCAGATCCTCCTTCGGGAAGTTATAAAAGCAATTCAGATTTCGAATGTATTGTCAAAAATGTATCATAAACCGGAGGAACAATCAAACATGTATTTGAATTTGGACAATTTTTTGATGTGTTTATCTTGCCCTGAAAAAAGGTTTAGGATATAATTTTTTTATAAGTGATATACAAAATATTCCATGGGGTATGAAAGGAGAATGGGGAATGTCATACATTGACGTAATCAAAGAGAAAGCAAGGTCGGACAAAAAGACCATTGTCCTGCCAGAGACAACAGATAAGAGAACGCTGATCGCGGCGTCTCATGTTTTGGAGGAGGATCTGGCGGATATTATTCTGATCGGCAATGAAGAAAAGATCATGGATGGCGCTACCTGGCTTGAGATTGATCTGACGGGGGCAACGATCGTAAATCCTGCAAGCTGTGACAAACTGGATGAATATGTGAACTTATTATATGAGACCAGGAAGAACAAAGGAATGACTCCTGAAAAGGCAAGGGAGATTCTTTTAAACGAGCCTTTAACCCTTGGGGTTATAATGGTAAAAGCGAATGACGCGGATGGTATGGTGGCAGGGGCCTGTCACGCGACGGCGGATACCCTTCGACCGGCCCTTCAGATCTTAAAGACAGCGCCGGGGGTTAAGCTTGTATCGGGATTTTTCCTCATGTGTGTGCCGGACTGTGAGTTTGGAGATCACGGGACGTTCCTCTTTGCTGACTGTGGTCTGAATCAGGATCCTACGCCTGAAGAACTGGCAGCCATCGCTGAGTCATCGGCAAAGAGCTTTAAGAGCCTGGTGGGATCAAAGCCGGTTATAGCCATGCTTTCCCACTCTACCAAAGGCAGTGCCAAACATGCGCTGGTTGATAAGATTGTAGAAGCCACAAGAATCGCCCACGAGCAGTATCCGCATCTGACGCTGGATGGAGAGCTGCAGCTGGATGCAGCTTTGGTACCTCAGGTGGCGAAGACCAAATCGCCCGGAAGCGAAGTGGCGGGTAAGGCAAATGTTCTGATCTTCCCGAACCTGGACAGCGGAAACATTGGCTATAAGCTGGTGCAGAGGCTTGCCAAGGCGGAAGCGTACGGCCCTATGCTCCAGGGAATTGCAAAACCGGTGAACGATTTGTCAAGAGGATGTTCCTGGCAGGATATTGTAGGCGTTGTGGCACTGACGGCTGTACAGGCCCAGCTTGCGTAAAGGGAGGATATGAGATGAAAGATATGAATGTTTTAGTGATTAACTGCGGGAGTTCTTCCCTTAAATTTCAGCTGATCAATTCTCTCTCTGAGAAGGTGATCGCCAAGGGATTGTGCGAGAGGATCGGTATTGAAGGAAGCCAGATGACGTATACACCGGCAGGCGGAGAAAAATATGAGAAAGTGACTCCCATGAAAGATCACACCGAAGCGGTGAGACTGGTTCTGGAGGCGCTCACAGATAAGGATCACGGCGTGGTGAAGAGTCTGAGTGAGATTGGCGCGGTGGGCCACAGACTGGTGCACGGAGGAGAAAACTTCGCGGGTTCTACGCTGATCAGCGATGAGGTGATACAGGCGATTGAGGAGTGCAATGATCTTGCGCCGCTGCATAATCCGGCCAATCTGATTGGAATCCGGGCATGTCAGGAGCTGATGCCGGATACGCCTATGGCCGGAGTATTTGATACTGCCTTTCATCAGACGATGCCCGAAGAGGCATATCTGTACGGCCTTCCCTACCGTTACTATGAAAAATACAAAGTGAGAAGATACGGCTTCCATGGAACCAGCCATTCCTATGTATCGAAACGGGCTGCGCAGATACTGGGAAAGGACTATGCAGATCTAAAGATCATCGTCTGCCATCTGGGCAACGGCGCCAGTGTTTCGGCCGTTAAGAACGGAAAATGCGTGGATACTTCCATGGGACTTACCCCTCTGGAAGGGCTGATCATGGGAACCCGTTCCGGTGATATTGATCCTGCTATTATAGAGTTTCTGTGCAATAAAGAGGGAAAATCCGTACATGAGATTCTCAATGTACTGAACAAAGAGTCCGGAGTGTTCGGCTTATCAGAGGGATTTTCTTCTGATTTCAGAGACCTGGAAAAGGCTTACCGGGCAGGCGAAGCGCCTTCCATTCGCACGATGAAGACCTTTGCCTACCGTGTGGCAAAATATATCGGCGCATACACAGCGGCGATGAACGGCGTGGATGTGATTTGCTTTACTGCCGGTATTGGTGAGAACAGTCCCTTTATCCGTGCGATGATCGCTTCCTATCTGGGGTATCTCGGAATTACCATTGACGAGAAGGCAAATGAGAAGCGGGGAGAAGAGATCTGCATATCCGTACCTGAGAGCAATACGAAGGTTCTGGTGGTTCCAACGAATGAAGAGCTTGCCATTGCCAGAGAAACTGTTGCCTTATTATAAATTTTCGGGTATTGACAAATAGTATGGCTGTTATTATAATAGTTTCGGTGTGTATTTAGGGATGGACTTAGATATGCCCGTGACACAATGGGAGCTTATTATGTTAATTAATCTGACGGATGTGTTTACATCAGAGGGGAAAGAGAGAGTAGAAAGCTTACTGTACGAACCGGAAAGCTTTTCCTATGGGAGTGCACGGTACAAGATTCATGAAAAATCTCCGCTGACTCTGCATTTTTCCAATATTGGAAAAGAAAGAGTCCTGATGGAGGCAGAGATGCGTATGGTGCTGGATATCCCCTGTGACAGGTGTCTGAAGATTGTAAAGGAGCCTGTGGAAATTCACGTTGCGCAGGAGCTCTTTTCACCTGAAGCAGCCGGACAGAGAGAAGATCAGGACGAGCAGGAGTTCATGCATGGATATGAACTTGATGCAGAAGAGTTCGTGAATGGTGAAATCATAATTAACATACCTGTGAAGGTGTTGTGCCGGCCGGATTGCAAGGGAATCTGTAAGCAGTGCGGACATGATCTGAATGAAGGAGAGTGCGGCTGTGATACCTTTGTACCTGATCCCAGAATGGCTGCTATCAAAGATATTTTTAACGGAAATAAGGAGGTGTAACGATGTCTATTTGTCCTAAGAATAAAAGTTCAAAAGCCAGAAGAGATAAGAGGCGAGCAAACTGGAAAATGAGTGCTCCTACACTGGTAAAATGCAGCAAGTGCGGCGCACTGATGATGCCCCACAGAGTATGCAGGGCATGCGGTTCTTACAATAAAAAAGAAATCATCAATGTTGATTAATGAAAGTAAAAGCAATCCAGTTTCCATTGGGATTGCTTTTTTTACATAAGGATGGTCCGCAAAGGCCGACGATTGATTATTTTGCTTGATTTTTATTATATGGTTTAGTATAGTAATAGAGAACTTGAACAGAAAGAAGCGCATAATCTGAGTGTGCGGAGAAAATATGCGGAAATGAGGAGAAAATGGCAGAATATGTAAATGTGGCTGTTGATGCCATGGGCGGGGATAATGCCCCGGAGCAGATCGTCAAAGGGGCTGTTGAAGCAGTTGGAGAGGATAGCCGTGTCAGGGTATTCCTCACAGGACAGGAAGAGATTATTAAGAAAGAGCTTTCCGGGTATACATACAATCATGAGCAGATCGAAATTGTGGATGCACCGGATGTGATTGGAACAGCGGAGCCTCCTGTTATGGCGATCCGTAAAAAGAAAGATTCTTCTATCGTGAGGGCGCTCAACCTGGTAAAGGACGGGACCTGTGACGCTTATGTTTCAGCAGGAAGCACCGGAGCTACGCTGGTTGGCGGTCAGTTGATTGTGGGCAGGATCAAAGGAGTGGAGAGACCGCCTCTTGCACCGCTCATTCCCACAGAAAAAGGATGTGCGCTTCTGGTAGACTGTGGGGCCAATGTTGACGCACGGCCTTCTCATCTGGTACAATTTGCCAAGATGGGGTCTGTTTATATGGAAAGCGTGATGGGAGTCCATAATCCCAAAGTCGGTATTGTCAATATTGGGGCAGAAGAGGAGAAGGGAAATGCGCTGGTGAAGGAGACCTTTCCTCTGCTCAAGAACTGTCCTGATATCCATTTTATCGGAAGTATAGAGGCCAGAGACATTCCGGCAGGTCTGGCTGATGTGGTGGTCTGCGAGGCGTTTGTAGGCAATGTGATACTCAAGACTTATGAAGGGGTGGGGGCAACCCTGATTAAACAGGTGAAGGCAGGGATGATGACGAGCCTTCGCAGCAAAGTGGGCGCCCTTTTGGTGAAACCCGCGCTCAAGGCTACCTTGAAGACCTTTGATCTGGAGCAGTATGGCGGTGCTCCCATGCTCGGTCTCAACGGTCTTGTAGTGAAGACGCATGGCAGTTCCAAATCCATTGAAATTAAAAATTCTATTCTGCAATGTATTACATTTAAAGAACAGAATATCAACCAAAAAATAAAAGAAAAAATAACGATGGAAGAAAATTAGAAAGGAAGAGAAAAATGGAATTTGAAAAATTGAAAAAAGTAATTGCCGATGTACTTAACGTTGATCCGGAGGAGATCACAATGGAAACCACATTTGTGGATGATCTGGGCGCCGATTCCCTGGATGTCTTTCAGATTGTTATGGGACTGGAGGAAGAATTTGATATCGAGATTCCGGCGGAAGAAGCCGAAAAGATTACAACTGTGGAGGAAGCAGTCAATCTCATCAAAAATGCAGTCAACTAAAAGCCCGTTACGGGCTTTTGTGCATCCATAAGCAGGTTCACTGAATGCGGCTTTGATGTACAGTTGAAGAGACAGCGGGAAAGCGTCTCTCTTCGATTGAAAAGGTATACTGTGAAAAATATATTCTTCACAGACAAATTTATGCTGACGCCCAAATTTACAGAAGTTGGCAGCATGGAGATTATTATGTATAAAGGAAAAGAATTGAAGGAACTGGAAAAAAAGATTGGCTATGAGTTTAAAAACAAGAGTCTGCTTTTGCAGGCTCTTACCCATAGCTCTTTTTCCAATGAACAGAAAATTAACAAAATGAAAAATTACGAAAGGCTGGAGTTTTTAGGAGATGCAGTTCTGGAACTGTTGTCCAGCCATTTCTTTTTTGAAACCTATCTGGATATGCCGGAAGGCGAGATGACCCGTCAGCGCTCTTCCATGGTCTGTGAACCTTCGCTGGCCTTCTGCGCCAGGGATCTTTCTCTGGGGGATTATATTCTGTTAGGCAAGGGCGAGGAGGCGACAGGGGGCAGAATGAGAGATTCCATCATTTCAGACGTGATGGAGGCCGTGATTGGCGCGATCTATCTTGACGGAGGCATTGCGGAGGCAGATAAATTTGTTAAGAAATATATTCTCTCTGATCTGGAAAACAAACAGCTCTTTTACGACAGCAAGAGCCTGCTTCAGGAAAAGGTGCAGAAATCGGGAAGCGAACTGACTTACGAACTTGTAAGTGAAACAGGACCTGACCATGACAAAGTATTTGTAGTGGAAGTCAGAATCGATGGAAAGACGGCGGGAAGAGGTCAGGGACGAAATAAAAAAGCCGCTCAGCAGCAGGCGGCTTATCAGGTGCTGCTTGGTCAAAAATCAGAAGAATAGGTGCTGTATGTATTTAAAAAGTATTGAAATTCAGGGTTTTAAATCCTTTGCAAATAAACTGGTATTTAAATTTCATAATGGAATTACGGGAATTGTGGGTCCTAATGGCAGCGGAAAGAGCAATGTGGCGGATGCAGTGAGGTGGGTGCTGGGCGAGCAGAGAATCAAACAGCTGCGCGGGGCATCCATGCAGGACGTTATTTTTTCCGGTACGGAGATGAGAAAGCCTCTGGGCTATGCTTATGTGGCTATTACGCTGGACAACTCGGATCATCAGCTTGCCATTGATTTTGATGAGGTGACGGTAGCCAGAAGGATTTATCGTTCCGGCGAAAGCGAATATCTTTTAAATGGAGCGCCCTGCCGCCTGAAGGATGTGAACGAGCTTTTTTATGATACGGGAATCGGTAAGGAAGGATATTCGATCATCGGACAGGGCCAGATTGATAAGATCTTAAGCGGTAAGCCGGAAGAGAGAAGGGAGCTTTTTGACGAGGCCGCAGGAATCGTAAAATTTAAAAAACGCAAGGTGGCGGCCCAGAAGAAGCTGGAGGATGAAAAACAGAACCTGGTACGCTTAAGCGATATTCTTTCAGAATTGGAAAAACAGGTAGGTCCTCTGGAAAAGCAGTCGGAAACAGCTAAGGTTTATCTGAAAAAGAAAGAGGAATTAAAGACCAGAGATGTTAATATGTTTCTTCTGGAAAATGCGCATCTCCAGAAGCAGCTGAAAGAGGTGGAGGAGAAGTATGAGATCGCAAGCCTTGATCTGAAACAGACCACGCAGCAATATGAAAAGATCAGGGAAGAATATGAGCAGATTCAGGGACAGATCGAGTCGCTGGATGCGGACATTGATACAAAGCGAACGACGCTGACAGATACCAGCGTGCTCAGGGGAAAGCTGGAGGGAGAGCTTGGCGTTCTGCGGGAGCAGATCAAGTCTGCCAGAAGTAATGAGGAGCACTTTAACGCCAGAAAAGAAGCACTGACTGGTGAAATGGATGCAAAGCTTGCTGCAAAGGAGGGTATTCTCGCAGATAAGAGAGTGATCGATGATCAGGTTGCCAGAATTGAGACCTCCAGAAATGAAGCCAGAGAGCAGCTTCTTGAGGTTCAGGGCAGAATTGAGCAACTGAATAGTGAAATTGAGGCCGGAAAAAATACCATTATCGGCGAACTGAATTCCAGAGCGACCATCAAATCAAAGCTGGGGCGTTATGATACTATGATGGAACAGATCAATATCAGAAAGGCTGAGCTGACTTCAAGGCTTCTGAGGATCAAATCTGACGAGGCGCAGCAGGAAGCGGCGATCAGAGATCTCCAGGAACAGTTTGAGAAAATAAATGTGGAGATTCGCGCGCTGAACGATTCCCAGGAGCAGAAAGAAGAAAAGCTGGCTCTGATCCGGGAAGAGCTTTCCGGTAAAGATCAGAAACTGCGGGATACACAGGTCAGCTATCATCAGGAGAAGTCACGGCTGGAAGCGCTTACGAATCTCACAGAGCGCTATGAAGGATATGGCGGCAGTGTAAAAAAAGTTATGGAATGCCGTGAGAAGGAAAAGGGAATCATAGGTGTTGTAGCGGATATTATAAAAGTAGAGAAAAAATACGAGACAGCCATTGAGACAGCGCTGGGAGGCAGTATTCAGAATATTGTCACAGAAGACGAGGAAACTGCCAAGAGAATGATTGCCTTTCTGAAGCAGACCAAATCGGGGCGTGCGACTTTTCTGCCGTTGGACAGTATCACGAATTTACAGGGAATCAGGAGTCAGGAGATCCTGAAAGAAACAGGTGTGATTGGCATGGCGGACGAGCTTACTCAGGTGGAAGAGAAATACAGAAATGTTGCCAAATCTCTTCTGGGACGGATCGTGGTAGTGGATCATGTGGATCATGCAGTAAAGCTTGCCAGGAAATATAAATACAGTATCCGGATGGTGACGCTGGAGGGGGAACTTCTGGTACCGGGCGGCGCTATCAGCGGAGGAGCCTTTAAAAACAGCAGTAACCTTCTTGGAAGACGGAGGGAGATGGAGGAGCTTGAGAGCAGAATCAAAAAGTTCCTGATAGAGATTGACGAGCTGTTAAATGAGATCGAAAGGATTAAGCAGGAAAGAAACGGACTCCGGTTAAGCCTGGAGGAGGATAAGGCCTGCCTGCAGAGGAAATTTATCGAGCAGAATACGGCCCGTCTCAATGTCATCAAAGCCCAGGAGCGCAGAGATGAGGCATCGGAAGGTTCTGCCGAATTAAAGGCGGAAGAGCAGGAGATTGAAGAGCAGATCAGTCAGATCAGACAGAACAAGCTGGAGATCCAGAGAGAGCTGGAGGATTCTGAGCATCTGGAAAGAAGAGTAGAGCAGGAGATAAGAAAATTCCAGGTGGAGCTGGAGGAAAAACGCAGGGAGGAATCTGATCAGTCGGCCCATGTCTCGGAATGGGATGTGGAAGTGGAGAAAATGCATCAGCAGCAGGATTTTCATCAGCAGAACGTTGACCGGATAGACAGCGAGATCGAGCGGTTTGCCGGGGAGCTGGAAGAGATCAATGAAAGTATCGAGAAAAGCGGTGAAGATACCCGGCACAGGATGGAGAATATTGCGGCGATTGAACAGACCATTGCGGCGTCACATACAACACTGGGAGATACGGAAAAGCAGCTGAAGGAAGACATGGAAAAAAAGGAAGAGCTTTCCCTGAAACAGAAAAATTTCTTTGCAGACAGGGAGACACTTTCAGAAAAAATGTCCGGGCTGGATAAAGAGGTATATCGCTTAAATTCCCAGAGAGAAAAATGGCAGGAGACCCTGGAGAGCAGGATCAATTATATGTGGGATGAATATGAGATCACGCTTTCGGACGCGGCAGCATTAAAAAACGAAGAAATGACGGATTTATCCGTTCTGAAAAAAGAGATCGCCGCATTAAAGGAGCAGATCAGAAAGCTGGGAGATGTGAATGTCAATGCCATTGAGGATTATAAAAATCTGATGGAGCGGTATCAGTTTTTAAAAACCCAGCATGATGATCTCGTGGAGGCCCAGAAAACACTGGAAGGTATCATCCTGGAGCTGGATGAGGCCATGCGCAGGCAGTTTCATGAAAAATTTGCTGAGATCGGGAGAGAGTTTGACAAGGTATTCAGAGAATTGTTCGGCGGAGGAAAAGGCACCCTGGAGCTCATGGAGGACGAGGATATTCTGGAGGCGGGAATCCGGATTGTGGCGCAGCCGCCCGGCAAAAAGCTCCAGAATATGATGCAGCTTTCCGGCGGTGAAAAGGCGCTTACGGCAATCGCACTCCTGTTTGCCATTCAGAATCTGAAGCCTTCCCCGTTTTGTCTTCTTGATGAAATAGAGGCGGCTCTGGATGAAAACAATGTGGGGCGCTTTGCAAAATATCTGCATAAGCTCACAAAAAATACGCAGTTTATTGTGATCACGCACAGGCGGGGGACCATGGAGAAAGCGGACAGGCTTTATGGCATTACCATGCAGGAGAAAGGCGTTTCCACGCTTGTCAGTGTGAATCTGATCGATAAGGAGTTGGAGGACTGATGGCAGGATTTTTCAGCAGATTAAAAGAAGGATTGTCAAAAACCAGAAATAATATTGTGAGCGGTATCGACTCTGTCTTCAGCGGGTTTTCGTCTATTGACGAGGACTTTTATGAGGAGCTGGAGGAGATCCTGATCATGGGAGATATCGGAGTGAACGCTTCCAGCGATATTCTTGCGAGATTAAAGGTTCAGGTGAAGGAAAATCACATCAAAGAGCCGTCAGAGTGTAAAAACTTCCTGATCGAGAGCATGAAAGAGCAGATGAAGGTAGAAGGGACAGCATATGACTTCGAGAAAGAACAGTCGGTGGTGCTGGTCATCGGCGTCAACGGAGTGGGCAAAACGACTTCCGTAGGGAAGCTGGCAGGGCAGCTGAAGGAACAGGGAAGGAAAGTCCTGATCGCAGCGGCGGATACATACCGTGCTGCTGCCTGTGAACAGCTGAGCGAGTGGGCGAAACGGGCAGGGGTTGATATGATCACCGGTTCTCAGGGAGCGGATCCTTCCAGCGTGGTGTACGATGCGGTGAGCGCGGCAAAAGCAAGACATGTGGATGTCCTGATCTGCGATACGGCGGGCAGACTTCACAACAAAAAGAATCTGATGGAAGAACTGAAGAAAATGAATCGTATCATTGACAGAGAGTTCCCCGGAGTTCACAGAGAAAATCTGATCGTTCTGGATGGGACAACCGGGCAAAATGCATTGAATCAGGCGAGAGAATTCAGGGAGACGGCAGAACTGACAGGAATCATCCTTACTAAAATGGATGGAACCTCCAAGGGAGGAATCGCGGTTGCCATTCAGTCAGAGCTGCAGATTCCCGTCAAGTATATCGGAGTGGGAGAAAGGCTGGATGATCTGCAGAAATTTGATCCAGGACAGTTTGTAAATGCATTGTTTGACAGGGAGGAACAGTGACTATGGAAGAAAATATGTTGACGTTGGAAAAGTTTGAGGAAGCATCAGAGGCAGTCAAAAAGGTGACGCAGGAAACCAAGCTGGTTTACAGTGATTTCTACAGCGCACAGACAGGGAATAAGGTCTATCTGAAGCCTGAAAATATGCAGTTTACCGGGGCTTATAAGCTGAGAGGGGCTTATTATAAGATCACAACACTCTCGGAAGAAGAGCTGGAGAAGGGGCTGATTACTGCTTCGGCAGGCAATCATGCCCAGGGAGTTGCCTATGCCGCGAAGTGTTACGGCGCCAGGGCGGTGATCGTGATGCCCACGTCGACGCCCCTGATCAAGGTGAACAGAACCAAAGGCTACGGAGCGGAGGTGGTTCTTTACGGAGATGTCTATGATGAGGCATGCGCCCGTGCCTATGAACTGGCCGAGGAACATGGCTATACCTTTATTCATCCCTTTGACGATCCGGTGGTAGCGACGGGGCAGGGAACGATTGCCATGGAGATCTTTAAGGATTTGCCGCTGGTGGATTATATTCTGGTGCCGGTAGGCGGAGGCGGACTCGCCACAGGTGTATCCACGCTCGCTAAGCTTTTAAACCCCAAGATCAAGGTGATCGGCGTTGAGCCGGAAGGGGCAAGCTGCCTGAAAGAATCGATCAAGGCGGGGAAGGTAGTAACGCTGGATAAAATCAGTACCATTGCAGATGGCACAGCAGTGAAGACTCCGGGAGAAAAGATTTTCCCGTATCTGTGTAAGAACCTGGATGATATTATTACAGTTCCGGATGAAGAACTGGTGGCGGCTTTCCTGGATATGGTGGAAAACCATAAAATGGTGGTGGAGAATTCAGGCCTTCTGGCAGTCGCGGCATTGAAGCATCTGGATGTAAAAAAGAAAAGAGTGGTAGCGATTTTAAGCGGCGGCAATATGGATGTGATCACCATGTCCTCCGTGGTACAGCAGGGGCTGATTATAAGAGACAGAATCTTTACCCTTTCCGTGCTGCTTCCCGATAAGCCGGGAGAACTCAGACATGTGGCCGATGTGATCGCAAAGCAAAACGGAAATGTGATCAAATTAGAGCATAATCAGTTTGTGTCCATTAACAGAAGCGCAGCTGTGGAACTGCGTATTACCATGGAAGCTTTCGGCACAGAGCATAAGCAGCAGATTATGCAGGCGCTTGAAGAGGAAGGATTCCGGCCGAAGCAGGTAAGGACAAACATATAAAACAGAAATTGCGGCACGAACAGTACGGACGGAGTATGGAGGAAAGGTATGAATCTCAGGCAGGTAAAAAAGAGGGATGTTTTGATCAAATTTTTGGTGATTACTGTGGCCGCCACTGCATATGGAGCAGCCATCAGCCTTTTGATTGATCCAAATGATCTGGCGCCGGGAGGTGTGTCAGGACTCTCGATTGTATTGAGCCGTATGATTCCGCTGGAGACAGGGACGATATTTTTACTGATTAATATTCCTATCATGCTTCTGGGAATCTGGAGATTTGGAATCAAATTTATTGTCTCTACTATGTATGCCACATGTGTAGCCTCTTTGTCTACCAATTTTTTTGAAAGACTGGGTCCTCTGACCACACAACCGCTTCTGGGCGCAGTGTTTGGCGGCGTATTGTCTGCAGCCGGTATCGGGTATGTGATGCGTGTGGGAGCGACGACGGGAGGGACAGATATTATTGCCAAATGCCTGAAGCAGAAAAAGCCGCATTTAAAGACAGGTACGATCTTTCTTGCCATTGATTCCTGCATTATATTATTTGGCGGAATTGTGTTTGGCAAAGTGGATTCTGTTCTTTACAGTATTATTTCTGCTACAGCATGTTCTGTGGTGCTGGATATGGTGCTGTACGGACGCGATGAGGCAAAGATGATCTTTATTATCAGCAATTCTTCTGATTCTATCACAGAAAGGATTCTGAAGGAGCTGGATGCGGGCGTGACACATCTGACCGGTACCGGCGCTTACCGGAAGGAAAACAAGCAGGTGATTCTCTGCGTTGTGAAAAAGCAGAATGCGTATGCAGTGGAGGAGATTGTAAAACAGGAGGACAGTACTGCTTTCCTGATTGTCTCCAGCGCTTCGGAGATTTACGGAGAAGGTTACAAGAGCTATTTCGGAGACAGACTGTAAGCCTGGGAGGAAGGATGAAGGAGATTGAGGCGGAGTATGACCGGAAAGGATAAACAAGAGAAAATGAACAATACCAGTATGCGAAGAAGCCGCAGGAAACAGCAGGCAAGTCTGCTGACCAATATTGTTTTCTGCCTGATTACCCTGGTGGTCTTAACAGGCTGCATTTTTTTACTGTTGCAGAATTATTCACTGAAAAGCGAAACCAGGGAAACGATGGGAAGAGTACAGGAGCTGGAAGAGCTGAGCCAGAAATACATTTACTCCCAGGCGGATATGGATGCCTATCTGTCGGAAGCATCTACTCTGGCCCGGCAGGAGGAAAAGGAGGCTCTGCTGGGAGAACTGAAGCAGAAGATGACGGCAGGAGAAAGTACGGTATCTGTCCTGAGGGGGCTGTTTCCTGAAGATGTGGTGGTCTATGCCGATAATGGCTATTCCTTTTTTCCTGTTTCCGAAACGCTGAAGAAGCACAGTTATGCCTATGAAAAATTTCAGATTCAGAACAATGGCGAGATTGTTTACATAGATGACGTTCAGCAGATCTTTTCCGCAAAGGGAATCGATGTGTCCAGACATCAGGGAACCATAGACTGGAAGCGGGTTGCCGGCGATCAGATTGCCTATGCTTTCATCCGGGCCGGATTCAGGGGGAGCACGGAAGGAAAGATCATGGAAGATGAGTATTTTGAAGATAATATCGAAGGGGCTCTTGACCATGACATCGATGTGGGCGTCTATTTTTATACCCAGGCCATCACGGAGGAAGAGGCCATAGAAGAAGCGGAGTTTGTTCTGGATCTTTTAGAGCCGTATGATGTGACCTATCCGGTGGTATTTGACCTTGAGGAGGTAACAGGCGATGCTGCAAGGACAGACAATATGACCAGAGAAGAACATACGAAAGCTGCCATTGCATTCTGCGAGACCATCAAAAAGGCCGGCTATACCCCTATGATTTACGGAAACCTTAAAACATTTATGATCATGCTGGATATGGAACAGATTGAAGAATACGATAAATGGTTTGCCTATTATGACGCACCGGTGTACTTTCCTTATGAATTTGCCATTTGGCAGTATACTTCCAAAGGAAGCGTCGATGGAGTGGGATCAGATGTGGATTTGAATGTGTGTATGAAAGATTATACACGGTAAATGTCTTCTGGCAGGTTTTTGAAAATGTGCGTAGTTATTCAGCCGGGCTGCGCATTCCGCAGGAATATGATTCAGGAGTCATAAATTTTAAATATTCAGAGCTGTCAAGCAAAAACACTTGACAGCTTTTTTTTATTGTAGTACTCTATCTAAGGTGGTCAGAACCGGCAGGGTGGTTATGAAATGGAAAAGATAATCGAGCAGGGATTTCTGTATGATTTCTACGGGGAATTGCTGACGGAGCATCAAAAGAAAATATATGAAGATGTGGTATACAATGATCTTTCACTGGCGGAAATAGCCCAGGAGAACGGAATCTCACGGCAGGGTGTACATGATATGGTCAGACGGTGTGACCGCATTTTACAGGAATATGAGGATAAGCTGCATTTGGCAGAGCGTTTCGTGAAGGTGAAGGATAATGTGGTACAGTTACAGCTTCTGGCGGAGGAGCCGGAACTGCCCCGGGAGAAGCTGAGAGAACAGGTCAGGCTTTTGGCCGCCCGGATATTGGAGGAGCTATAGTTTATGGCATTTGAAAGTTTAACAGATAAACTTCAGAATGTATTCAAAAATCTTCGCAGTAAAGGAAGACTCACTGAGGAGGATGTCCGGACTGCCTTAAGGGAGGTCAAGCTTGCCCTTCTGGAAGCAGATGTCAATTTCAAGGTGGTGAAGCAGTTCATCAAGGCTGTGGAAGAGCGTGCCATTGGTTCTGATGTGATGAATGGTCTGAATCCCGGACAGATGGTGATCAAGATCGTGAATGAGGAAATGGTATCTCTGATGGGATCGGAAACCACAGAGATTCAGCTGCAGCCTGGAAAGACGGTTACGACGGTTATGATGTGCGGCCTTCAGGGAGCAGGTAAGACCACTACGGCAGCGAAGATTGCAGGTAAGCTGAAACAGAAGGGTAAAAAGTCTCTGCTGGTTGCCTGCGATGTGTACAGGCCGGCGGCGATCAAACAGCTGCAGATTAATGGAGAAAAACAGCAGGTGGACGTGTTTTCCATGGGAGATCATCAGAAACCTGTTGATATAGCCAAGGCGGCCATTGAGCATGCGAAGAAAAACGGACACAATGTGGTGATACTGGATACAGCGGGACGTCTTCACATTGATGAGGATATGATGCAGGAGCTGGAAGAGATCAAGGAAGAGATACTGGTTCACCAGACACTCCTTGTGGTGGATGCCATGACCGGACAGGATGCGGTCACGGTGGCGAAAGAGTTCAATGAAAAGATCGGACTAAACGGCGTGATCCTTTCCAAAATGGACGGCGATACCAGAGGCGGCGCCGCTCTTTCCGTCAAAGCGGTGACGGGAAAGCCCATTTTATATGTGGGTATGGGAGAAAAGCTCTCTGATCTTGAACAGTTTTATCCGGATCGGATGGCGAGCCGTATCCTCGGGATGGGCGATGTGCTTTCCCTGATCGAGAAGGCGCAGGAAAATATTGTCATTGACGAAGGCAAAGAAAAGGAAATGGCTGCCCGGTTCAAAAAGGGCAAATTTGATTTCAATGATTATCTGGAAAGTATGAAACAGATGCGCAACATGGGCGGTCTTTCCAGTATCTTAAGCATGCTGCCCGGGATGAATAAAGGCCTGGGAGAGATTGAATCCATGATAGATGAAAAGCAGCTTGCCAGGACAGAGGCGATTATATTGAGTATGACGCCGAAGGAACGGGAAAATCCAAAGCTTCTCAACTTAAGCCGGAAAAGCCGGATTGCAAGAGGAGCCGGGGTGGATATGGCTGTGGTAAACCGGTTCGTAAAACAGTTTGAGCAGTCTCAGAAGATGATGAAGCAGATGCCCGGACTTATGGGAGGAAAGCGCAGAGGCGGTTTTGGCGGAATGAAATTTCCTTTTTAAAATAGTTGAAAACAGAAATAGATCCCCATGAAATTCAGAGGAGGGTATATTTCGTTTCAAAATAAAATTCAAATTAAACCACGGAGGTGAATGAGATGGCAGTAAAGATAAGATTAAGAAGAATGGGTCGGAAGAAAGCTCCTTTCTATAGAATCGTTGTAGCAGATTCCAGATCTCCCAGAGATGGCAGATTTATCGAAGAAATCGGAACCTACGACCCCAAGACAGACCCCAGTACCTTCCATATTGATGAGGAACTGGCTAAGAAGTGGCTTGCAAACGGTGCACAGCCTACAGAAGTTGTCAGCAAGATTTTCAAGCATGCAGGCATTGAAAAATAAGATTGCATTGATAACTCTTTTGGAGGTGGACGATGAAGGAATTAGTTGAAGTAATTGCAAAGGCACTTGTGGAACATCCGGATGAGGTCCTGGTGACCCAGAAGGAAGAAGGTAAGCATATTACCATTGAACTTCATGTAGCTGCATCCGATATGGGTAAGGTGATCGGAAAGCAGGGAAGGATAGCCAAGGCGATTCGTTCCGTAGTCAAAGCGGCGTCATCCAAAGAAAATCAAAAGGTAGACGTGGAAATCGTTTAAGCCGACATGAAAGGGATGTTCCTTCGTTTGAAACAGAACAGGAACATCCTTTTTGATGCACACGGGCACCCAGAGGAAAAGTGTCAGCAGGAGCTGACGGGTGCCCGGCGCGCGAGTAGTGGAGAAGTACATTCCTCTACTCGATTGCACACGGGCACCCAGAGGAAAAGTGTCAGCAGGAGCTGACGGGTGCCCGGCGCGCGAGCAGGGAGAAAACCTTCCCTACTCGATTGTGCAGGCCCGCAAAAGGAAGTTTGCTACTGAGGCAGCATACGGGCCGCGCGCAGGGAGGAAATTTATGGAAGAGTTACTGCAGGTGGGAATTATTTCTTCCACTCATGGCGTGAGGGGAGAGGTCAAGGTATTTCCCACAACGGACGATGTACGGCGGTTTAAAAAATTAAAGGAAGTGCTTCTTGATACCGGAAGGGAACATATAAACCTTAAGATAGAATCCGTAAAGTTTTTTAAACAGTTTGCTATTTTGAAATTTCAGGGTTATGATCAGATAAATGATATTGAAAAGTATAAAGGAAAAAGTCTCTTTGTCACCAGAGACAACGCTGTGAAACTGAAAAAGGACGAGTACTTTATTGCGGATCTGATCGGGGTGGAAGTAATCGCGGATGACGACAGTTTAAAGGGAATCATTCGGGATGTAATGCAGACGGGCGCAAATGATGTGTACGTGATTGATCTTGCGGATGGAAGAGAGCTTCTCCTTCCGGCTATTAAGGAATGTGTTCTGGAGGTTGACCTGCAAAACGGACAGATGAAGATCCACGTTCTTGATGGTCTTCTTTCATAGTGGTGAAAAGATTCGTGTGAAACGATTTTCAGGGGAGGAGATCCATGAATTTTCATGTTCTTACGCTGTTCCCGGAGATGATCAGCCAGGGACTGCAGACCAGCATTCTTGGCAGGGCCCTTGAGAGAGGGACGATTCGTCTCAGTGCAGTCAATATCAGGGATTATACCACCAACAAGCATAAAAAAGTGGATGATTATCCATATGGAGGCGGAGCCGGAATGCTGATGCAGGCTCAGCCTGTTTATGATGCATGGAAGGCTGTTTCGGAACAAATCCGCCGGGAAAAAGTCGGGAGCGGGAACGTGAGAGTGATCTATGTCACACCTCAGGGAAAGACCTTTCATCAGGCTATGGCAAAAGAGCTGGCTATGGAAGAGGATCTGATCTTTCTTTGCGGCCATTATGAGGGAATCGATGAGCGGGTCGTGGAGGAAATCGCTACAGATCTGGTTTCCATAGGCGATTATGTGCTTACCGGAGGAGAACTGCCGGTGATGGTGATGATCGATGCCATATCCCGAATGGTGCCGGGAGTCCTTGGCAATGAAGAATCGGGGCGGAATGAAAGCTTTGGAAATTATCTTCTGGAATATCCGCAGTATACCAGGCCTGAGATATGGCATGAAAAGAAGGTACCTGAAATTTTATTGTCCGGGGATCACAAAAAAGTGGACGATTGGAGGCTGGAGGAGTCTCTGGCACGAACCAGGAAGGTGAGACCGGAGCTATATGAAAAGTGGGCCGAAGAGAATCAGGAGTATTTTATCAGGAAGGCAAAAAAAGAGGCCAGGGCACGTAAAAAAGAGGCAAAGCGTATGAGGAGCGGCAATGAGTGATAACAGTAAGGCGGCTGTATGCGGCTGTCAGCAGCGTAATTACAGTATTGATGCATTAAGGATTCTGTCCATGTTCATGGTTGTGACGGCACATGCACTGGGACAGGGCGGAATATTGGATGTGCTGGATGAAACGGGCGCCTTTTTTGCCAGGCGGGAGGCTGCATGGATTTTGGAAATTGCAGCATACAGCTCAGTGAACTGCTATGCCCTGATTTCAGGATATGTGGGGATCAATGCAAGATACCGGTACAGTAATCTGGCGCTTCTCTGGCTCAGAGTAGTGTTTTACACAGTGGGAATTACCCTGTTCTTTTTCCTGGTCGTCCCCGGCGCAACCGGCATAAAAGAACTGATTCAATCTTTTTTCCCTGTCACATATGGGGATTACTGGTATTTTACCTCTTATTTTGCACTTTTCTTTTTTATACCGCTTCTGAATCTGGTAATCCATCAGATGCCTCAAAAACAGCTGAAGGCCGTTCTGGTGGGGATTCTGGCCGTTTTTTCTTTTTTGCCGACCGTCCTTTGCCGGGATATTTTCGGGACTTCATCTAATGCCTGGTGGCTTATGATTCTGTATATAGCGGGCGGCTATATCAAAAAATACGGACTGTTCCAAAACAGCAGAGCCTGGAAAATGCTTTTGGGATTCTGGGGGATGGTGTTTATGACATGGTTTGTCAAGGTGGGAATTGAAGCAGGATTTTTCCCGTTTCTGAAAGGATTTGGCGGAAAATATCTGATTCATCATATGTCTGTAACCATGCTCGGGGAAGGTATTTTCCTGCTTCTCTTTTTTGAGCGGATCAGAATGTCATCTGTTGCAGAAAAGATTGTCCGCTTTCTGGCGCCAATGACTTTCAGCGTTTACATTATCCATGCCCATCCGCTGTTCTGGCAATATGTGCTGGCGGGAATAACGGCGCGATATGCCCATTTCCCGGTTCCGGTGGAAATTGCCGGGATTTTGCTTACGGTATCGGCAATCTATCTTTTCTGTTCGCTTCTGGATCTGGTGAGGGAATGGATTTTCAGGGGACTAAAGCTGGGGCAGCATCTTTCAGCGCTGGAGGAAAAATGTCTGGGAAGGCTGTGGCAAAACGGGGAGAAGAGATAGTTTGGAGAGGGGACTGTTTATCAATATTTTCTTTGCATCCATCCAATGACGGGATGGTCGCAAGAGCCAGATTGGGATATTCTATTCCGTCTGGCTTTTTTGCTTCTGTTGATTGTGATCAGGAGATTCCCGGATACAGCTTTTTCAGTTTCCGGCGGCTTTTGCCAGCCGGCGAATTCCATTTACGGATTTCGATAAATTTTAGTTATGAAAACGGATTATATATAAATATTTGCTATTTTTAATACATGGATTTATAGTGGAACTATTAAAATATCAATCACATATGTCAGGGGTGCAGGAATGATAGCCATGGAAAACAGGGAATCTGTTATACAAAATCTGGAGGATGCCGGATGTAAAACAGAAATGATCCGGGCTTTTCTGGGCTGGTTTGACAAAGGGCAGAAATCGGAAGTGGAGGCAATAACTCAGGAAATCTTCTCCGAAGAGCAGATCAGCCTCGCGGAACAGAAAGTTTGCTTTCTGTTGTCATGACAGGACATGCCTGCATGTCCGCCTGGCTTGTTGCCCGCGGGAATAAAAATGTATGGAGGAGCGGACAGATATGAAAAAAATATGGATTTTGCTATGCGCCGCGGCAGTGGCTTTATCATTGGCGGCGTGCGGGGAAAACCGAAATCGGCTTCAGGTTTCGGTTTCGGCGCCGGAACCTTCTGAAACAGAAAGGATACCGCAGACTGCCATATTCCAGGAAGCTGGGGATGCCGGTGCGCAGGAAGAGGAGGATGCAGTGATGAAAATGAATGTACAGGTGGGCGATGTGATGTTTTCAGCAACATTGGAAGAAAATGAGGCAGTGTCTGCTTTGATGGAAATGATGCGGGAGGGCCCTGTGGCTGTAAAGATGAGCGACTATTCTGGATTTGAAAAGGTGGGTTCTCTGGAAACAGGCCTTCCTGCAGACAACAGCCGGACGACAACACATGCCGGGGATATCGTCTTATATAACGGGAATCAGATTGTTATTTTTTATGGATCCAATTCCTGGAGCTACACAAGACTGGGGCATATTGATAATCTGAACGGCTGGGAGGAAGCTCTGGGAAGTGGAGATGTGACCGTGACCTTCTCACTGGAATAAGGTTATTTGTAAAAAATTAATAGAAAGTTTGGAAGTGCAGCAAGCAAGAGCAGAGGACATATTACTTTTATTAGTGGTCGGTTCTCTTCTTTCTGTTATGCAATAGAACGCTGTTTTTCAGCGTGTAAAGCGACCGTTAAAAAAAACTTGCAATTTTCTCTGTAATGTGTTAAATTACTACTGTTGCGAAATTGTGATGGTCCTCTGTTACATGTGTATTAAGAACATCTGATGAAGTTTACTATATGGAGGTTGAAATGAACGAACTTATTAAAAGTATTGAAGATGAACAGTTGAAAGAAGTAGCGGCATTTAATGTAGGCGACACCGTCAAGGTGTATGGCAAGATCAAGGAAGGAAACCGTGAGAGGATTCAGGTTTATGAGGGCATCGTATTGAAGAGACAGGGAACTGGTGCAAGAGAGACCTTCACAGTCAGAAAATCCTCCAGCGGAGTAGGAGTAGAGAAGACCTGGCCGGTGCATTCACCCAATGTGGAGAAGATTGAAGTGGTACGCAGAGGTAAGGTAAGAAGAGCCAAACTGAACTACTTAAGAGGCCGTGTCGGGAAGAAAGCCAAAGTAAAAGAAATTGTAAAATAATCGGAAATGATATAAGGGATGAAAAGAGGGGGCAATTGGAGGAGCAATTGTCCCTGCTTTATATGCGCAGGGGCGCACAGAGGAAAAATGTCAGCAAAAGCTGACGTGCGCCCCGCGCGTCGGGTAGGGAGAAAAAGCCTCCCTGCCCGATTACACACGGGCGCACAGAGGAAAAATGTCAGCAAAAGCTGACAGGTGCCCGGTGCGTAGTCAGGGAGAAAAGCCTCCCTGCCCGATTACACAGGGGCGCACAAAGGAAAAATGTCAGCAAAAGCTGACAGGTGCCTGGTGCGCAGTCAGGGAGAAAAGCATCCATGACCGATTATACACGGGCACCGGGAGGAAGTTTGTCGTTACTCTTCACGGCTCAGGAATGCGCACAGGCTGCGCATTCCGTGAGAACATGAGGCAGGAGTGAGAAAATATCGCCCCGAATTGTTGCTATGAGCGGTCCACAGGCCGTGAATAGTAACAGTTTGTCAGCAGGAGTAAGGAATGGAAATTTATGGCAAGGCATAAAGGGTTAACATTCTACGAAAAGAAAAAACGAATCAGCAAGGAAATGGTACGGGAAATATTCAGTACACTTTTTTATTGTTTTGCCGCTATTTTGGTAGCTTTTGTAGCCGTTTTTTCTGTTGGAATGAAGGTCAGTGTAATCGGCGTGTCCATGGAACCGACTCTGTATTTTGGTCAGGAAGTTTTGATTAACAGATTTATTTATAAAATTGTATCGCCTAAAAGAGGAGATGTGATTGCATTTCTTCCGAATGGAAATACCAATTCTCATTACTATTTAAAACGTGTCATTGCGCTTCCGGGAGAGAGGGTGCAGATTACAGGGGGAAATGTCTATATTAATGGCGAGCTTCTTGCTGAGGATGAATCCTACGATATCATGGCGGACCCCGGAATAGCGGAGACAGAGATTCTGCTTGCAGGTGACGAATACTTTGTGCTGGGGGATAACCGTAATGCAAGCGAGGACAGTCGCTCCGGAAATATCGGCCCGGTAAAAAGAGAAACGATTACCGGAGAAGTATGGTTCTACATGGGTGGAGAAAGAACCCATATGGGATTGGTAAAATAGGATCGGCATCTTACAGAAATGAGGACAGAGCATGAATTATCAATGGTATCCCGGACATATGACCAGAGCAAAGCGGATGATGCAGGAAGATGCCAGGCTGGTTGACCTTATCATCGAGCTGGTGGATGGACGTGCCCCCATGAGCAGCCGTAACCCTGATATTGATGAGATTGGCAGAGGAAAGCTGCGGATGATTCTGTTGAATAAAACAGATCTGGCGGATGCGGAAGCAAATGTACAGTGGAGTGAGTATTTTAGAGAAAAAGGATATTTTACCCAGGAAATTAATGCGAAATCCGGCGCAGGGATGAAAAAAATTCTTCCGCTGGTTCAGGAGGCATGTCGGGAAAAAATTGAGAGGAACAGGCGGCGGGGGATCATAAACAGACCTGTCCGGGCAATGGTGGCGGGAATCCCCAACGTGGGAAAATCTACCTTTATTAACTCTTTTGCCGGAAAATCCTGTACCAGGACAGGAAATAAACCGGGTGTTACCAAAGGAAAACAGTGGATCAGACTCAACAAAAATCTGGAGCTTCTTGACACACCGGGAATCTTATGGCCCAGATTTGAAAATCAGAAGGTGGGGGAGCGGCTTGCCATGATCGGTTCGATCAATGATGAGATCCTGCAGACACAGGAGCTGGCCGCTGCAGTTATCATGTTTCTGCAAAAAGAATATCCTGCGCTTTTGAGAGAGCGTTATCAACAAAATTTAAGCACGGATGCATATCGGGCGCTTGAAGAAATCTGTATTATCAGACATTGTTTTAAAAAGGGGGAGGAGCCTGATCTTCTCAGGGCTTCCGGGATGGTGCTGGATGATTTCAGGAGCGGCAGGATCGGCAGGATCACATTAGAGCGTCCAAAGGAGTGGCAGTGAATAAGAAGCTGAAAGAAATACTGAGTACAAGTCTGTATTTATTGGTAGTATTGGCCCTGACCTTTCTGGTGGTGACCTATGTAGGGCAGCGCACAAAGGTGATCGGAAGCTCCATGGAACCGATGTTAAACGATGGAGATAATTTGATCGTAGACAAAATTTCCTATCGGTTTCAGGAGCCAAAGCGATATGATATTATTGTTTTTCCCTTCAGGTATGCAGAGGAGACTTACTACATAAAGAGGATCATCGGTATGCCCGGGGAAACCGTTTACATTGATGATCAGGGACTGATCTATATTGATGGAGAGGTTCTTAAGGAATCTTATGGTAAGGAACCAGTGGCGGATCCGGGCAGAGCATATGAGGCGGTCACTCTGGGAGAGGATGAGTATTTTGTCATGGGGGATAATCGCAATAACAGTTCTGACAGCAGGGATCCTGTGGTAGGCAATATTCATCGGGACGAATTTATCGGGAAGGCATGGATGCGAATCTGGCCTTTCAATAAAATGGGTATGATAAAGCACCAGTAAAACCGTTATTTGTGGAAGGACAGCAAAGATGGAACAAAAGATCGGTGAGATCAGAGAGCGTTTACAGGCAGCGAATGAAAATGAGCTGCCTGCTTTTATAAAGATCTATAGAGAGGATGTGCGGCCGGGAGTAAGGGCATTGGTGGAAAAGGCGCAAAAAAGACTGAATGCATTTGAAAAAGAATTGTGCCGCACAGAAAAAATGAAGGAATATGAAAAGAAATTTGACAGTTTCTTTCATATCTGCGGAATTGACGAGGTGGGAAGAGGGCCTCTGGCAGGGCCGGTGGTAGCGGGAGCAGTGATTCTTCCAAAGGATTGTGACATTTTATATCTTAATGATTCCAAGCAACTGACCGAAAAAAAGAGAGAAGAGTTATTTGATGTGATTAGGGAGAATGCCGTTGCTGTCGGTCTGGGATTTGTCTCCCCGGAGAGGATTGATGAGATCAATATCCTGAGAGCAACCTATGAAGCCATGAGAGAAGCAATCGGCAGGCTGGAGACCGCACCGGATCTTCTTCTGGTAGATGCAGTGACCATACCGGAGGTATCTATCCGGCAGGTACCAATCATTAAAGGGGATGCAAAAAGTATTTCCATAGCCGCTGCCAGTATTATTGCCAAAGTGACGCGGGACCGGCTGATGTGTGAATATGACAGAGTGTATCCCCAGTATGGCTTTGCTTCCAATAAAGGTTATGGAGCGAAAGCACATATTGATGCGCTGCGTGAGTTTGGCCCTTCGCCGATCCATCGAAGAAGCTTTATCAAAAATTTCCTGTAAATTGATCAGAAAGGAAGCTACATGAAGCTTTTATCTTATATCGGTCAGATGAATCAAAATTATCCGGACAAAAGCGGAACAGAAGCTGTATCTGCCCAGGATCCGACCGCCCAGGGAACTCCTTCTGCAAACGGTCTCAGGAACGGTCTGGATGCGATCAGAGGAAAGCTTCCGGGCCAGACGGTCTCCGGAGAGATCCTTCTGAAAGAAGGAAATGAAATTTTGCTTTCCATAGGAAAAAACCAGCTGCTTCAGGCCAGGCTGGATGGGAGTATATCGGCTCAGCCCGGCCAGATTCTTGCATTTCAGATTAAAAATAACAGCGGCTCAAAGGTAGTGCTGAGTCCGCTTTTTGAGAACCTGGGCCAGGATCCCAGTGTGTCAAAGGCACTGCAGGCGGCGAATCTTCCGGAAAACAGTATAACAGCCCGGATGGTGAGAGCAATGATGCAGGAGGGGCTTCCCATTGACAGACAATCCCTCTATCAGATGAATCGTCTGATCAATGCGAATCCTCAGGCGGATATTCAGACGCTGGTTCAGATGCAGAGGCTGTCGCTGCCGGTGACACAGGAGAATATTTTTCAGTTTGAAGCATATAAAAGCTATCAGCATCAGCTGGGCAGCTGCCTGACAGATATTGTTGATACATTTTCTCAGAGCTTTGCGGAGATGACAGGGAGCAGCGGGCTGCAGGAGGGGCTTTCGTTTTACAGAGATGTGCTGGGGATTCTTTTGAACACAGAAGCGGAGAACAGCGCGGGAACTGAACAGTCGGAGAACAGCCCGGGGGCAGAAATAGAAGAAGGGATGAAAGGAAGCGTTTTATCCGGGAAAATAACAGAACTGCCGCCGGAAGAACAGCAGGAACTGGTGCGTCACTTAAGGGCGGCAGGGGTACCGGATAAAGTAATAAATGCGGCAGTTGCAAACAGGGCAGGCGCGAGGGAGCTGCTGGGCGAGATAGAAAAGCTTCTGTCAGATGAGGCACTCCCGGATCAAAAGGCAGTGTCTGCGCTTCTGGACAGCAGGGCATTTAAGCACCTTTTGAAAAATCAAATGAAAGGACAGTGGTTTCTGGATCCGGCTCAGGTGGCGGAAGAGGGTAGCGTCGAGAGACTCTACGAAAGACTGAACAGCCAGATGAATCGTTTGAGTCAGGTACTTTCACAGGCCGGAGGAGAAAATACGCCCCTGGCAAAGGCCGCCGCCAACGTGAGTAATAATATTGATTTTATGAATCAGTTGAATCAGATGTTCACCTATGTGCAGATTCCCCTTAAAATGCAGAGTAAAAATGCCAATGGAGAGCTGTTCGTATACACCAACAAGCGTTCTCTCGCCAGAAAAGAAGGCAGCGTAAGCGCGCTGCTTCATCTGGATATGGAACATTTGGGCAGTGTGGATGTACATGTGGCTTTAAATAATCAGAAGGTTTCCACGAAATTTTATTTAAAGGATGACAGTGCGCTGGATCTGATCGCGCAGAATATCGGTATTTTGAATAAACGTCTGGAAGACCGGGGGTATACGATGAACGCAGAGTTTATGCACAGGGAAGAGGAAACCAATATGCTGGAGGAAGTACTGAAGCAGGGAAAAACGATTTCAGCTCTGGCAGGCTATTCTTTTGATGCGCGGGCATGATCCAAACCGGATAAAAGACACGGAAAGACTGTGGGAAAGGATGGAGGCTCATGGCGGATAAAAAGGAAAAAGTGAAACAGGCAATTGCCCTTTCCTATGATCCGGATGATGACGCACCGCGGGTCATCGCCAGCGGGAAGGGAGCGCTTGCCGAGAGGATCATTGAAAAGGCTCAGGAAGCGGATGTGCCGGTGCATCAGGATGATAAACTGGCGGATACTTTATCCCGGCTGGAGATTGGCGATATGATTCCGCCGGAGCTGTACGAGGTCGTGGCGGAAATCCTGGTGTTTGTGGACGCTATGGATAAGATTAAGGCCAAGTTGGACAAAAAGGGCTGCCGGGAGAAAGCTATTTGAATAAAAGAGAGACAGGAAGAAAATACGAGGAGCAGGCTGCCCGTTATCTGGCGGACAGAGGGTTTGTGCTTCTTGCAAGGAATTTCAGGAGCAGGCAGGGCGAAGTGGATCTGATTGGAATCCATGAGAACTGCCTGGTTTTTGTGGAAGTAAAGTATCGAAGAAATAAGGCCGCGGGCCTGCCGGAGGAATCAGTGGGATGGGCCAAACAGGTCAGGATCTGTAAGGCATCGGATTTTTACAGGATTTCTCATCCAGGGGAGAGCAGCCGGCAGATTCGCTATGATGTGGTGGCGGTCTGCGGAGAGAAAATCTGTTGGTATCAAAATGCTTTTCCCTACAGCAGAGAAAAGCAGAGATATTCATGGTGAAAACAAGGAGGCATTGAACATTGGAACTGATACGAAAAAAGAGCTGTGCGCCGATGGAAGAAAATCAACACAGGCAGGTGGTTTATCTGACTTTTCCACTCCTGGACCAGACAGGGATCGTCAGACATTTGTTTTCCACCCGGCAGGGAGGAGTCAGCGAGGGAATTTACGCTGCTATGAACCTGAGCTATCAGCGAGGGGATAAAAAGGAGGCGGTAGACGAAAATTTCAGGCGCATTTCGGAAATTTTCGGAACGACGCCTGACAGGATTGTATGCTCCAGGCAGACACATACCACCAATGTGCGTCTGGTTACGGAAGAGGACTGTGGGAAAGGCGTTATAAGACCGGCAGATTATGAGGATGTGGATGGACTGATCACCAATATACCGGGGATCCTGCTCTGTACCTTCTATGCGGACTGCGTCCCTCTGTATTTCGTGGACAGAAAGAATAAAGCCATCGGACTGGCACATTCCGGATGGAGAGGAACTGTAAACCGGATGGGAGCTGTTGTGCTGCGGGCCATGAAGGAGGCTTTTGGCACAGAACCGGGAGAAGTCATCGCCGCCATCGGCCCTTCTATCTGCCAGGATTGCTATGAGGTGGGACAGGAGGTTGCAGAAGCCTTCAGGCAGGAATTCCCACAGGAGGAGGCTATACTGAAAAAGGGAAAGACCGAAGGCAAGTACCAGCTGGATCTCTGGGAGTCAAACAGGCTGATTTTGTTGAATGCCGGCATTCTTCCGGAAAACCTGGCAGTGACAGATCTTTGCACCTGCTGTAACAGCAAGTATCTTTTTTCCCACCGGGCCAGCGGCGGAAAAAGGGGAAATCTGGCAGCTTTTATGGAATTAAGAAAGTCTTAACTTTTTCCCTAGGGAACACTTAAAATTTATATGGTTTACTTATTGACAGGTAATACAGGATGATTCATGAAAAGGAAGAATACCATGACCAATATTTTAGTTTGCGACGATGACAAAGAAATTGTGGATGCCATTGAAATTTATCTGAACCAGGAGGGATATCAGGTTTATAAGGCTTATGACGGCGAGCAGGCGATCCGCCTTTTGAAGGAGCAGAATATTCAGCTGCTGATTATAGATATTATGATGCCAAAACTGGATGGGATACGGGCTACTATAAAGATCAGAGAGTCCAGCAGCATTCCGATCATTTTCCTTTCAGCCAAGTCGGAGGATACCGATAAGATCCTGGGCCTGAATATCGGAGCGGATGATTATGTGACCAAGCCCTTTAATCCGCTGGAGCTGGTGGCGCGTGTCAAGTCCAATCTGCGCAGATATACTCAGCTTGGAAATCTGAACGTGGAGAACAATGCGCTTTTTACAGCCGGAGGGCTCTGCATCAATGACGATACCAAGGAGGTTACAGTGGATGGCGAACCGGTGAGGCTGACACCCATTGAATATAACATTCTTCTGCTTCTGGTAAAGAACAAGGGAAAGGTGTTTTCCATTGATCAGATCTATGAAAATATCTGGAATGAGGAGGCAATCGGTGCAGATAATACGGTAGCCGTCCACATCCGGCATATCAGAGAAAAAATTGAGATCAATCCCAAAGAACCCCGGTATCTTAAGGTGGTCTGGGGAGTGGGATACAAGATAGAAAAGCAGTAAACCTTCATGACAGAACAAAAAGTGCGGTTTTACAGATCCTGTGTCAGAAGGCCGCGCAGAAAAGGGGAAAATATGGACGATCAGAGGATGAATACAATTAATCAGGAACAGGAAGCTGTGGATGTTCAGGATAGAAAAGCTGCTTCGGAAGAGAGGCAGGAGATGCAGAAAAACCACAAGAGACATGAGAAGCGTCCAAGAATCAGCAAAAAACGTGCAAAGGGAGGAACCGTTTTTTTACATTTTCTTCAGCATGTGTCGCTGGTAGTTGCCGTTGTGATGATCGCAATGGTAGTTGCCGGTTCTTATGTGGCAGTGGATACCAGAAACGGAAAGAAGGTCTACAGCCTTTCCGGAGAGGACAGAAACAGCTCTTTTGAGGATTCGGATCTTTTTAACAGCCTTCTGGGAAACAGCATTTCAGACATTATCTGTTACGGAGTTATCCGGGGCCAGATGGAGACAGATGGCCGGTATGATCCCGGAAAGGAAATTGATGTTACCGCCTTTGCCAATCGCTATAACGGTGTGACACCCGAATATATCACGGCACGGTATTATCTGGACGATCTGATCAAATGGAGCCAGGCCGGGTTTGAGGGAGAAGAGGTTTATATGAGCGGATCGGAAGTAGACCGTTTCTTAAGCAGAACCAGAATTGTGACGCAGGTGGATCTGAAGGATTATACCGGAGGAGCTGTCAGTTATCTGAATTCGGATCTTTCCAGCTCTACCCGGGTGGTGGATGTGTCCGGAAATATCCTGGATTCGGAGGACATCGGCAGAGAGGATGCCAGCGCATCCATACTCAAAAACAGATATCACACTGTAGACGGCAAGAATATCGAAGACCATGTTTTTTCATGGGATGAATATTATGCGCTCTGCGATAATGTAAGGACGGCAGCCACCGATCTGGCCATCAACTATGAAGAATATCTGAAATACAGAAATTATTATGATTCCGGCAGTTCGAATATCGTGTACTTCATTACAAGGACGATAGGAGAGGATACCCAGGTATTCACCAATATGGATGTGAAGGCCTCCACTGCGGCGGGACTGAAAAAAGAGTTTGAAGAAAAGAGCAATTGCAGGAAATACCTTTTCTATGATGCCAGGAATGCGAAATTTGAGACCAATACCCGGATCGAGGAATCCACCCTGCGTTACATTCTCAATGGATTTGACTATGCGTATCCGGAGGACACACAGGTAATGATCGGTGTGGCAGATGCCTATCCTGTGAGGGACTGCTTTTATCAGGCCAGGGAGAGCTTCGGAAATTACATGCCTTATCTGTGGCAGTATGTTGCAGTGGGAGGATTCTGTGTTCTGATCTATCTGTTCCTGTTGATTGCGCTGACAATGAAAGAAGGACAGGTGCGCAGAAAAGAAACCGGAGAGGCTATGGTCTACTTAAATTCGGAGGATTATATTCCTACGGAAGTTATGATACTGGCAGCGGCAGCGGTATTCTCCGGACTGTTCTATGGAACGTCACAGATCGTGAATACCTTCTGGCAGTCCATGGACAATGTCTTCATGATCATTGTGGCGGGAGTGGTATCCCTGATCATCAGTCTGATGTTCTCCTTCTTTTATTATAGCTTCGTGAGAAGGATAAAGGCCAGGATCCTCTGGAGAGGAAGCCTGCTCAGAAGATTTTCCCGTTTCCTGAAGAAGACTGTGCTGTATGGCTATGATCACTCTAATATTATTTTAAGAACCTGGGTACCTTTTGGTATATTTGTGGTTTTGAATCTGGGCGGGACGTTTTTGCTGGCCGCCGTCCATGAAAACAGAAGAGAAGGTCTTTTTACGGTGGGGCTTCTGGTGCTCGTTCTGCTGGATGGTGCAGTGGGATATATGCTGTATCGTTCTTCTCTGGCAAAGCAGAAAATCCTTGATGGAATCAGACTGATCAGAGAAGGAAACCTTTCCCATAAGGTAAGCGAGGAAGGGATGTACGGGGACGATCTGGAGCTGGCGCGTGCAGTAAACAGCATTGGCGAGAGTGTCAGGACAGCTGTGGAAACCAGTATGAAGGATGAACGTTTAAAGGCGGATCTGATTACCAATGTGTCCCATGATATTAAAACACCTTTGACTTCTATCATTAATTATGTGGATCTGCTCAAAAGACAGAATGTGAAAGAACCTAAAGTCACAGAATATATCCAGGTACTGGATGCCAAATCCCAGCGGCTGAAACAGCTGACGGATGATCTGGTGGAAGCTTCCAAAATCTCTTCCGGCAATATCATTCTGCAGTGGGAGAAAATCAATCTGGTGGAGCTTTTGAATCAGACCATAGGAGAATTTTCTGAAAAATTCGAGGAAAAAGCGCTGTATCCTGTATTCCGCGCTCCCAAAGTATCTGTCTACATTGAAGCGGACAGCAGAAGAATATGGCGTGTGATTGAAAACCTTTTTAACAATATTTTCAAGTATGCGCTGGAGGGCACACGGGTCTATATTGATCTTGAATTTACAGAGCAGGAAGAGGTAAAATTGGTGGTGCTGTCAGTCAAGAATATATCGGCGCAGCCTCTTAAGGTGTCTCCGGAAGAACTGACAGAGAGATTTATACGGGGAGACGAATCGAGGACTACGGAAGGAAGCGGACTCGGGCTGTCTATCGCGAAGAATCTTACGGAAGTACAGAGGGGAAAATTTGAAATCATTATGGACGGCGATCTGTTTAAAGTGAATTTGACCTTCCCCCTGCTGGAAGAATCAAACACACTCTAGAATTTCATGAATGAAATCGGGCAGAGGAGGCTTTTGCCTCTGCTCGTGCGCGGCCCGCAAGCTGCTTCAGCAGCAAATTTCCTTGTGCGGGCCTGTACAAAATCGAGCAGGGGAAGATTTTTGCCCCTGCTCGTGCGCGGCCCGCAAGCTGCTTCAGCAGCAAATTTCCTTGTGCGGGCCTGTACATCAAAAACGGATGGGAAACATTTCCCATCCGTTTTAATCTGTTAAAGAGTATTCATCTTCCCGGTTATTGTATTTTGAAAGAAATTCCCGAATCTTCTCAGTGGGCGTATATACATTGGACATGGAAGAATCATGGTTCATAAAATCAATAATAGAAGCCAGGAATTTGCTCATATCCGCTTCGATATAATAAGGACGGGACAGCAGCTCCGGCCTGCGGTAGGTGAGGTTCGTAGTGATTACTTTGTCGAAATAGCATTTTTCATAGGCCTCATCGAAAAGCTCCAATCCTCTGTTGAACAGACCGAAGGTACAGCAGATGTATACCCGTTTGGCATTCATATTTTTAAGAACCTTGGCTGTTTTGAGCATATTATGTCCTGTGGAAAGAATATCGTCGATGATGATTACATCTTTTCCGTCCACGCCCTCCCCCAGAAATTCCCGGGCGATGATGGGATTCGTTCCGCTTGAAGCGGAGGAGTAATCCCTGCGCCGGTAAAACATGCCGGTATTGACGCCTAGGACATTGGCAAAATAAACGGCTCTGTCCAGCCCGGATTCGTTAGGGCTGATAACCACCAGATGATCCTTATCGATCAAAAGGTTGTCTTCTGTGGCCAGAAGCGCGCGTATAAACTGGTAGGGAGGCGTGAAATTATCAAAACCACATAAAGGCGCGGCATTTTGAATACTGGGATCATGCGCATCAAAGGTGATCAGATTGTTGACGCCCATGCGGTCCAGCTCTTCAATGGCATAGGCACAATTCAGGGATTCACGGCCGCTTCTTCTGTAGTGACGCCCCTCGTATAAAAATGGCATGATCACATTAATGCGATGTGCTTTGCCGTTGATAGCAGTGATGACTCTCTTCAGATCCTGAAAATGATCATCGGGGGATTTATAATTGGTATAACCGTTTACCGTATAAGAAATACTGTGATTACATACATCTGTAAGAATAAAAATATCCTTTCCACGCACAGACTCTGCAATCATGGCTTTGCCTTCTCCAGTACCGAAACGATAACAGGCGGCATCCAGAATATAATGATCAGACACATACCCTTTGAAGGCAGGATCATTCTTAGCCACATTCCTGACATTTTTTCTGAAATTCACGATGTAGTTATTGACCCGCTCTCCCATTGCAGCGGCGGAATCCATCACCACCAGTTTCAAAGGAGCGACAGGAATAGCGGCTTCAAGTTCACGTATATTAGGCATGGCGACCTCCGAAAAAGTATGACAGGGATTGTTGCTACTTTATTTTATAACATTATGCTAGTGACACGTCAAGGAATTTCTAGTAGAATGAATAAGAGGTGGCAACTATTCAGCCAGGACTTTGCACTTGCTGCAAAGTCTGTGAGAACGTGATGCAGGTGTGAGGGGCGATTTTGGTGTAGCAAAACTTGGAATGTCGCCCCGAATTGTTGCTATGAGCGGTCCCAGACCGTGAATTGTAACACGGTTCAGCAGCTATGAAGCCGAAGGCTGAACCGTTATGAAGAGATGTAAGATTCAGAGGAAAACGTAAAATGAAATCTGGAAACAAGAACGGGCCAAAAGGGCATGTGATCAGCAAAGTACTTCCTGAAAGCATTGCCGCAGAGCTGGAAATCGAACCGGGAGACAGGCTCCTTACAGTGAATCATGAAAAGATAGAGGATATATTTGATTATCAGTATTATACAACAGATGAATATGTGGAATTGCTGGTAGAGAAACCGGATGGGGAACAGTGGGTGCTGGAGGTGGAGAAGGAGGCAGATGAAGAGATCGGAATCGAATTTGAAAACGGTCTTATGGACGACTATAAATCCTGTCACAATAAATGCATTTTCTGTTTTATAGATCAGATGCCGCCGGGAATGCGTCCAACCCTGTATTTTAAGGATGACGACTCCAGACTTTCCTTTCTTCAGGGTAACTATGTTACGCTGACCAATATGTCGGATCATGATATTGACAGAATCATTCGATACCATCTATCCCCTATTAACATTTCCTTCCAGACCATGAATCCGGATCTGCGCTGCCGGATGCTGAATAACCGCTTTGCGGGGGAGGCTTTAAAGAAGGTAGAGAGGCTGTATCAGGCAGAAATCGCCATGAACGGACAGATTGTACTCTGTAAAGGAGTCAATGACGGAGAGGAGCTTGCATTCAGTATCCGCAGACTAATGGAATATATTCCGGTGCTTGAGAGTGTGTCGGTGGTGCCTGTGGGCCTTTCAAAATATCGGGAAGGGCTTTACCCATTAGAGCCTTTTACACGGGAGGATGCGGAAAAGGTGCTTGATATGATCCATGGATTCCGGCAGGAGATCTTTAAGCGGCATGGAATCCGGTTTATTCATGCAAGTGACGAGTGGTATCTTCTGGCAGGCAGAGAGCTTCCTCCGGGGGAGAGCTATGACGGATATCTCCAGCTGGAGAATGGCGTGGGAATGCTGCGCCTTTTGATGGATGAATTCGACGATGCCTGTAAAAAGCTGAAAGCAAGTGCCCGGACTGTCCCGCAGGAGGAGAGCGGCGGGGGATTGAAAGAAATCTCCATGGCAACCGGAAAGCTGGCCTATCCGACAATTCTGCAGATGGCAGGACGGCTTATGGAATTGATACCGGGGATCAGGATTCATGTATATGAAATCACGAATTATTTTTTCGGAGAGATGATCACAGTATCAGGACTGTTGACCGGGAAGGACCTGATCGGGCAGCTGAAGGAAAAGGATTTGGGGGATACACTGCTCCTTCCCCAGAACATGCTGCGCAGCGGCGAGGATGTGTTTTTGGACGATGTGACGGTAAGAGAGGCTGAAAAAGCTTTACAAGTAAAAATAGATATTGTAAAATCAAGCGGATATGATTTTGTGGAAGCGGTTATGAGAAACAGATGAGGTTTATAAGTTATGAATAAAAGCAGAAAGCCCATTGTGGCAGTGGTGGGAAGACCCAATGTGGGAAAATCCACTTTGTTTAATACACTGGCCGGGCAGCGGATTTCGATTGTGAAGGATACGCCAGGTATTACCAGAGACAGAATTTATGCGGATGTAACGTGGCTGGACAGGGCATTTACGCTGATCGATACCGGCGGGATCGAGCCTGAGAGCCAGGATATTATTTTGTCCCAGATGCGTCAGCAGGCGCAGATTGCCATTGATACGGCGGACGTAATCCTCTTTATGGTAGATGTAAAACAGGGACTTCAGGATGCGGATGCAAAGGTGGCGGATATGCTGCGGCGGGCACGTAAACCGGTGGTTCTTGTAGTCAACAAGGTAGATCACTTTGAAAAATATATGGCGGATGTGTATGAATTTTATAATCTGGGTATTGGAGAGCCGCATCCCATTTCCGCATCCAACCGGCTGGGTGTGGGAGATATGCTGGATGAGGTAATCAGCCATTTTGGAGAGGAAGCAGTCCGGGAGGAAGAGGATGATAAGACGCGGATTGCCATCGTAGGAAAACCCAATGTAGGAAAATCTTCTCTGATCAACAGACTGATCGGGGAAGAGAGGCTGATCGTTTCAGATATTGCCGGTACGACCCGGGATGCGGTGGACACGCCTGTTATCCGGAATGGAAAAGAATATATTTTTATTGACACGGCCGGGTTGCGGCGCAAAAATAAAGTAAAGGAGGATCTGGAGCATTATATGATCCTGCGGACCGTCAGTGCTATTGAGCGTGCGGATATTGCCGTTCTTTTGATTGATGCGGCGGAGGGTGTGACAGAGCAGGACGCCAAGATTGCGGGAATTGCCCATGACAGGGGTAAGGCGGTGATCATTGCTGTGAATAAATGGGATGTCATTGAAAAGAATGATAAGACCGTGAAGGAATACACCGCAAAGATCAGAGAAATTTTATCCTTTATGCCTTATGCGGAGATCACTTTTATCTCGGCTCTGACAGGTCAGCGTCTGCCAAAGCTGTTTGAGCTGATCAATGCGGTCAGCGAAAATCATGCCATGCGGATTTCTACCGGTGTGCTCAACGAGATTATGAGTGAGGCCGTGGCGCTTCAGCAGCCGCCATCTGACAAAGGAAAAAGGCTCCGTCTGTACTATATCACCCAGGTGGGGGTCAAGCCGCCTACTTTTGTAATTTTTGTCAATGACAAGGAATTGATGCATTTTTCTTATACGCGGTATATTGAGAATAAGATCAGAGAGGCTTTCGGCTTTAAGGGGACACCGTTGCGATTTTATATAAGAGAGAGAAAGGAAGCGAAGTAAAGTGGAGAGAGTGATCTGCATTGTCATCGGTTACGTATTTGGTCTGTTTCAGACCGCATTTATTTATGGTAAACTCCATGGGATCGATATCAGGGAACATGGAAGCGGAAACGCGGGCACAACGAATACACTGCGGGTACTTGGGACCAAAGCGGGGCTGATTGTGCTTGCAGGGGATATTCTCAAATGCATTTTTGCGATTGTCCTGTGCGGCCTTTTGTTTGACAAATCCCATCCGGGAGAAATTTATCTTCTGAAGCTTTACGCGGCGGCAGGAGCTATTTTGGGACATAACTTTCCCTTCTATCTCAAGTTTAAAGGGGGAAAAGGGATTGCTGCCACAGCGGGCCTGATTCTGTCCTTTCACCCGGCGTTTATACCCATGGGAGTGATCATCTTTTTTGGGATCTTCTTTTTGACGCATTATGTTTCGCTGGGATCGCTTCTGGTGTATGCAGGACTGATGATCGAGATGGTGATAGCGGGTCAAATGGGCCTGTTTGGTTCGTCTCAGGCGGTGCTGAACGAAATGTATGTGCTCACAGCGCTTCTGATGATCCTGGCATATTACAAGCATCGTGAAAATATTCTCCGTCTCATAAAAGGGCAGGAGAGAAAGACGTATCTGACAAAGAAAAACAAAGAGTGAGACGGGTGCACAACAGCAGTGCAGAAATGAGGTGGATATGGCAAAAGTAGGAATTATTGGAGCCGGAAGCTGGGGATGCGCTCTGGCATGGCATCTTCATAACAATGCTAATCAGATCACACTGTGGTCGGCACTGGAAAGTGAGATCCGGATGCTGAAAGAATATCATGAGCAGAAGGACAAGCTCCCTGGTGTGAAGCTTCCGGAAGATATAGAAAGTACGACAGATTTAAAGAAAGCGGTGGAAGGCCAGGATGTGCTGGTTCTGGCGGTTCCCTCTCCCTTTACAAGAAGTACGGCTGCGAAAATGGCGCCTCTGGTGGTAGAAGGACAGAAAATTGTCAATGTTGCCAAGGGAATTGAGGATAAGACGCTGATGACCTTATCCCAGATCATAGAGCAGGAGATTCCTCAGGCGGATGTGGCGGTTCTTTCCGGACCTTCTCATGCGGAAGAGGTGGGAAAGGGAATCCCTACTACGATAGTAGTCGGTTCTCAGAAGAAGGAAACGGCGGAATATCTTCAGAATCTGTTTATGAATAAGGTATTCCGTGTATACACCAGCTCGGATGTACTGGGAATCGAGCTGGGGGCGGCGCTTAAAAATGTAGTGGCGCTGGCTGCCGGGATTGCGGATGGACTGGGCTATGGTGATAATACCAAGGCAGCGCTGATTACCAGAGGAATCGCGGAAATCGCAAGGCTGGGAATCCATATGGGCGGAAGGATTGAAACCTTTTACGGCCTTACGGGAATCGGAGATCTGATTGTCACCTGCGCTTCCATGCATTCCAGAAATCGCCGGGCCGGAATCCTGATCGGAAAGGGCGCAACCATGGAAGAGGCCATGGCAGAAGTAAAAATGGTGGTGGAGGGTGTCTATTCCGCGAAAGCAGGATATGCGCTTTCACAGAAATATGGGGTAAGCATGCCTATCATTGAGCAGGTAAATAAGATATTGTTTGAAGGAGAGTCCGCAGCCGGAGCAGTGAGCGAGTTGATGCTGCGGGATAAAAAAGTAGAAAATATTGACTTGCGGGAGCTGTATCAGAATAGCGTGGAGATCCCCTGGTAACGGGATGAACAAACACTAAAGCAGCAAAATACGCTGCTTAAGTGTTTCTATGTCATCCCGCGAAATACTACTAAGGCAGCACAGAACGCTGCCTAAGTAGTATTAAGTCATTCCGGGAAGAACGCGTAGCGTTCTTCCGCTGGAGTCGAACAGGATAATTGGGAATCGTGCAGGGGACGCATTGCTCCCCTGCACGCCGGGCGCCAGTCAGCTTTTCTGACATATTTCACCTGGGTGCCCGTGCGCATGAAAAAAGCACGGAAGGTGCGGAAGTGAGGTTGAGATGAAAGGACAGGAATTTAGCAGTACACAGGATTATGTGGCATCGGAGCAGCTGATGGCAAGTGTGAATGTGGCCATTGCGCTTAAGAAGCCGCTCCTGATCAAGGGAGAGCCGGGAACGGGCAAGACAATGCTGGCGGAGGCGGTGGCCAGGTCTCTGGGCAAGAGGCTGATTATCTGGAATATCAAATCTACTACCAAGGCCCAGGACGGTCTTTATATGTATGATACCATACAGCGGCTTTATGACGGACAGTTCGGAGAGGAAGGCGTGGATGACATCGCCCACTATATCAAGCTGGGAAAGCTGGGGGAAGCTTTTGAGGCGGAGGAACAGGTGGTGCTTCTGATCGATGAGATCGACAAGGCGGACCTGGAATTCCCCAACGATCTGCTCTGGGAGCTGGATCAGATGGAATTTTATATCCACGAGACCAAACGGACGGTGAAGGCAAAACAGCGTCCCATTGTGATCATCACCTCCAATGCGGAGAAGGAGCTTCCGGACGCATTTCTGCGCAGATGCATTTTTCATTATATTGATTTCCCGGATGAGCAGCTGATGGAGGAGATTGTAAGAACCCACTATCCCGACGTGGAGGATCATCTCCTGAAAAATGCTATGGAAGTATTCTATAATATCCGCTCTCTGCGGGATATCCGCAAAAAGCCCAGCACTTCGGAGCTGATCGACTGGATCAACGCCCTGCAGATCGGCGGGATTTCTGCAGATCAGATTCGTGCGAAACTTCCGTTTATCGGAGTGGTGGTGAAAAAGGATGAGGATCTGGAGACCGTAAGACAGAAACTGGATTAAAACAGCACAAACAACATATGGGGGAAACAGATGTTTTCAAATTTCTTTTATATCTGTAAGGCCAAGGGACTGAACATCACCCTGAGCGAGTGGCTGACCCTTCAGGAGGCGCTGGATAAAGGACTTTGCGAGAGCAGTCTTACGCAGTTCTATTATCTTGCCAGGATGATACTGGTCAAAAGCGAGACAGACTTTGATAAATTTGATATGGCCTTTGAGGAGGCTTTTAAGGGCATTGCGTCTGAAAACGAAATATCCAAAAACATGATGAAGTGGCTGGACAAGTCGGAGCTGATCGATATGGTGGACGAGGAAGAGCGTTACCGCATGAATGAGCAGGACGGGATTCAGTTTATCGATAAGGATGAGGTGGAGGCCAAATTCAAGGAAAGGCTCCGGGATCAGGACAGTGAGCACAACGGCGGAAGCTTCTGGATCGGTAGTATGGGCAAAACGGCCTTCGGCAATATGGGTGGCTTTATGGGCGGTATCCGGGTAGGCGGAAAGACTGGTTATCAGAGCGCTTTTCAGGTGATTGGCGCCCGGAAATACAGGGATTTCAGAGATGACCGGATGCTGGATAACCGCCAGTTCCAGCTGGCTTTCCGGAAGCTGCGGCAGTTTTCCACGAAGCTGGATATCCCCAAGACGGAGCTGGATATCGACGGAACCATAGATAAAACCTGCAACAACGGAGGCTGTCTGCAGATCGTTATGGATAAGCCCCGCAAAAATGCGGTAAAGCTGCTTCTTTTAATGGATTCCGGGGGAACCATGATCCCCTTCAGTACCCTGCTCAACGAGCTGTTCCAGGCGGTGCATAAGTCCAATCATTATAAGGATGTGAAGACCTATTATTTTCACAACTGTATCTACTCCAAGCTCTACAAGACGCCCGAGTGTGAAAACGGAGACTGGATCGATACGGACTGGATGTTCCGGAACCTGGGGAGCGACTACAAGGTGATTGTGGTGGGAGACGCGGCTATGGCGCCGGAGGAGCTTTATTCCACCAGCGGGAATTACAGAGGACCCAATGGAGGACTTTCTGGCTGGGAATGGTTGCAGCTCTTAAAACGCCATTACAAGAAGGTGGTGTGGCTCAATCCCAAGATGGCGCCGGGCCATGCGCCATGGCGGGAGGCGGAGACAGCCATCAAGGGGCTGTTCCCTATGTACAAGCTGACAGTGGATGGACTGAACCAGGCAATGATCAAGCTGATGTTGAATAAATAGTAGAATCCACGCTCCGCGAAGATTCTATTGTCATAAATAAACGAAGATATTAACCGGGAGAGGAACTGAAAATGACGATTTTTGACGAATTAAAGGCCAGAGGACTTCTGGCGCAGCTGACAGATGAGGAAGAAATCAAGGAACTGATCAATAACGGAAAGGCGACCTTTTATATCGGATTTGATCCCACGGCAGATTCCCTGCATGTAGGACATTTTATGGCGCTGTGCCTGATGAAGCGCCTGCAGATGGCGGGAAACAAACCGATTGCGCTTCTGGGAGGCGGAACCGGTATGGTGGGAGACCCTTCCGGAAGAAGCGATATGCGATCCATGATGACGAAGGAGACCATAGAGCATAACTGTGAATGTTTTAAGAAACAGATGAGCCGTTTTATTGATTTTTCCGATGGGAAGGCACTTATGGTCAACAATGCGGAATGGCTTATGGATCTGAATTATATTGAATTTCTGCGGGAAATCGGTCCTCATTTTTCCGTGAACAGAATGCTCACAGCCGAATGCTACAAACAGAGAATGGAGAAGGGATTAAGTTTCCTGGAATTCAATTACATGCTGATGCAGAGCTATGATTTCTATGAGCTGTACCAGAGATACGGCTGTAACATGCAGTTCGGAGGAGACGATCAGTGGAGCAATATGCTGGGCGGAACCGAGCTGATCCGCAGAAAACTGGGGAAGGATGCCTATGCCATGACCATCACCCTGCTGCTGAATTCCGAAGGAAAGAAGATGGGAAAGACCCAGAAGGGGGCTGTGTGGCTTGACCCCGAAAAGACCACGCCTTTTGAATTTTATCAGTACTGGAGAAATGTGGCGGATGCGGATGTGCTCAAGTGTATCCGTATGCTCACCTTCCTGCCTCTGGAGCAGATCCAGGAGATGGATCACTGGGAAGGCAGTCAGTTAAACCAGGCCAAGGAAATTCTGGCCTTTGAGCTGACAAAGCTCGTCCACGGGGAGGAGGAAGCCGCCAAAGCTCAGGAGAGCGCCAAAGCGCTTTTCAGCGCCGGGGTAGCTGCCGATATGCCCACTGCAGAACTGGCGGAGGAGGATTTTACGGAAGGAAGTATCGATCTGATCTCCGTGCTCTGCAAAGCGGGACTGGTGCAGAGCCGTTCGGAGGGAAGACGCGCCATTGAGCAGGGCGGCGTGACGGTTGAAAACGACAAGATCACGGACGTGAAGGCGGCCTTCGGAAAGGATACCTTTGCAGGGGAAGGCGTAGTGATCAGGAGAGGAAAGAAAAATTTCCGCAAAGTTGTATTGAAATGATGAAATATCAATTGATCAGAAGCAAACGCAAAACCATTGCCATCTCTTTTGACAGAGATGGCAATTTGATCGTGAAGGCGCCTGTGTGGCTGACCTCTGCCGAAATTGAATCTTTTGTAAACGCAAAATCGGAATGGATCCTGGCCACGGACAGACGGCTCAAGAGAGCCAGGGAAAAAGAACTTGCATCCCGTCTGCCGCTGGAGAGAGGAGATCTGCTGCCCTATCTGGGAGAAAAGCGGGAGCTGACTGTAATCCGGGAGGAGAGAAGCAGGGCGAAGGTAAAGTGTCTTATGGGACGTATGCTTCTGTATGTCCCCTATGAGGCGGACTACGAGTACAAAAGGGAGCAGCTTGAAAAATGGTACCGCAGGCAGGCCCAGGAGATCTTTGCGGAGAAGGCGGAGAAATTTGCGGATATTCTTGCAGTGCATTTTGAGACAATCCGTATCAAAGATCAGAGGAGCCGCTGGGGGAGCTGCAGCGGCAAAAGGAATCTGAATTTTAACTGGCGCCTCATTATGGCGCCGGAGCCGGTCTGCGATTATGTGATCATTCATGAACTGTGCCATCTGGTGCATATGGACCATTCCCGGGAATTCTGGCTGTTGGTTGAGAGCATCTGCCCGGATTACCGTCAGTACAAAAACTGGCTGAGAGAGAACGGAAAGCAGCTCTATCCTTTTTAGGAATAAACTTGTGCCCCCTTTCATACATTTAACTAAGTATGGAAGGGGTAATTTTATGGACATCAATGTAAAGAAAGAATATGATCTGTACAATGACATTCAGTCAAGATGCGGCGGAGAAATCTACATAGGCGTTGTGGGACCGGTCCGGACCGGCAAGTCCACTTTTATTAAGAGATTTATGGATCTGATGGTCCTGCCCAATATGACGGAATCTTATGAGAAGGAGCGGGCGGTGGATGAGCTGCCTCAGAGCGCGGGAGGAAAGACCATCACCACCACGGAGCCCAAATTCATTCCCAAGGAAGCAGCAAAGCTTTCCCTGGGAGAAGGGATCGAGGCCAGAGTAAGACTGATAGACTGTGTGGGCTATATGGTGGATGGGGCCAGCGGCCATATGGAAAACGAGACGGAGCGGATGGTGAAGACTCCATGGTCGGCGGAAGAGATCCCATTTACCCAGGCAGCGGAGATCGGTACCAGAAAAGTGATCAATGATCATTCTACCATAGGAATTGTAATTACCTGCGACGGCAGCTTTGGCGACATCCCAAGAGAAAACTATTCTCCGGCAGAAGAACGCACCATCAAAGAACTGAAAAAACTGAAAAAGCCTTTTGTGGTGCTCTTAAACACAGCCAAACCTTACGGTGAAGAAGCGGCGGCACTGGCCCAGGAGATCGGAAATAAGTACGGCGTATCCGTAATGCCCGTGAACTGCGAGCAGTTGAAAAAGGACGATATCCACCAGATTCTGGAGAATATCCTGTATGAATTTCCGCTCACCATGATCGAATTCTATATGCCCAAGTGGGTGGAAATGCTTCCCTCCAATCACAAAATGAAGGTGGATCTGATCGGACGGGTGAAGGATATCATGAAGCAGTATAACTGTATCCGGGATGTAAAAAACAATCCGGTGACACTGGATGGCCCTTTTATCAAGAAATGCAAGATGGACAGTATCGATATGTCGGACGGCTGCATCAAGGTATGGCTGGATGTGGACGACGCTTATTACTACGAGATGCTCAGCGATATGGTGGGAGAAAAGATCGACAACGAGTATCACCTTCTGTCTGTGCTGAAAGAAATGTCAAAGATGAAGAAGGAGTATGTAAAGGTACTTCATGCCATTGACTCTGTCCGCCAGAAAGGGTACGGAGTGGTGACGCCGGAGAGAAGCGAGATCCGTCTGGATAAGCCGGAAGTGATCAAACATGGTAATAAATTCGGCGTTAAGATCAGGGCGGAGAGCCCCAGTATCCATATGATCCGCGCCAACATTGAGACAGAGATATCCCCCATCGTAGGTTCGGAGGAACAGGCCCAGGATCTGATCCGCTTTATTTCGGATTCCAGCCAGAGCGAGGCAGGGATCTGGGAGACCAATATTTTCGGAAAATCCGTAGAACAGCTGGTAAACGACGGCATTACCGGAAAGCTCACCATGATCGGAGACGAGAGTCAGTTAAAGCTCCAGGAGACCATGCAGAAGATCGTGAATGATTCCAATGGAGGGATGGTCTGTATTATTATCTGAATATGTGACTGGGATAAAAAAATGCAGTGTGGAGAGCGCCCGCAGACGATAGAGTTTGCGGGTGTTTTTGCGGACTTGGAGTATCATGTCAGTTTTTGCTATTCACGGCCAATGTCAGTTACTTTTTCACGGGGATGGACATATGCGCCCCTTGCCATTTCATTCCCCAGAGCTTATAATTTCCTTTGGAGAGATGCAGGAGGGCAGTAACAACTGAGAAGGGCAGGGAACCGGCGAATTATGAGTGAGCAGAAAATGACAGAGAAATTCAGATCCCTGACGGAAACGCTTATTCTGCACCATTCCCTTTCTTCTGAGGATTACGAGTACCTGCTTGCAAACCGCAGCGAGGAGAGTGCAGCGCTTCTTGCTAAAGAGGCGGTAAGGGTGAGAAAGGAAATGTACGGCAATACCGTATATATACGGGGACTGATAGAGATCAGTAATATCTGCCGCAACGATTGCCTGTACTGTGGAATCCGAAAAAGCAATCTTAAATGTAAGCGCTACCGTCTTATGCCGGAGGAGATTTTGGCCTGCGCAGAAGAGGGATATGCCCTCGGTTTTCGCACCTTTGTGCTTCAGGGCGGGGAGGATGCCTTTTATACAGATGATATTCTGTGTGATCTGATCGGCAGGATCAGGGAGAGGTATCCGGAATGTGCAGTTACCCTTTCTCTGGGGGAGCGCAGCACAGAGAGCTTCTTACGGCTCTATGAGGCAGGGGCGGAGCGGTATCTTCTGCGCCATGAGACTGCAGATGAGGGGCATTACGGACAGCTTCATCCGCCGGAAATGTCGTTTCGAAACAGGATGAAATGTCTGTATGCGCTTAAGGAAATCGGTTATCAGACAGGCTGCGGCTTTATGGTAGGATCGCCTTTTCAGACTTATAAAACACTGGCGGAGGATCTGAAATTCATAGAAACCTTCCGGCCGGATATGTGCGGAATCGGGCCCTTTATTCCCCATAAAGATACGCCTTTCGGAAAAGGGAAAGGTACATCTGAGAAAGTGGAGCTGACCTGCTATCTGCTCTCTATCATAAGGCTGATTCATCCACCTGTACTGCTTCCGGCTACAACGGCGCTGAGCACCCTCCACCCTCAGGGAAGAGAAAAGGGGATCCTGGCGGGAGCCAATGTGGTGATGCCCAATCTTTCTCCGCAGTCGGTGCGGGCAAAGTACGAGCTTTATGATCATAAGCTTTTTTCGGGCGAGGAATCCGCCGAGGAAATAGAAAATTTAAGGCAGAGAATGAAACGGATCGGTTATGAAATCGTCACAGACCGGGGCGACAGGGCCTGAGGAGACAGAAAACACCATTGCGGGGGTGATATTTGTGGTGATACAAACAGAAAGATTGATCATCCGGGATTTGGAAACAAGAGATGGCATAATTTTTGCAAATATGGCCTCTGATGGCAGCCTTCATGATATTGGGTTTGATATCGGGTGTCACAGTTGGATAGATGAATGGATGGCCGAAGCACGAGAGCTTGCAGACAAGGATAATCCGAACGCCGATTATCTGGCTTACACTTTGGAACGCAAAGATACCCGGGAAGTGATCGGTTCCGTGGGATGTTCATATTATGAGGATATGGAGAAAATTGGTATTACCTGTTTTGTCGGGGCAGAATACAGAAATCAAGGCTATGCCACAGAGGCAATAGCGGCATATGCCCGGTATTTCTTACAGCGATATAGGCGGGATGAAATGATTGCGACCATCAGAGAAGATAATGCGCCTTCCTGGAGGGCGATAGAAAAAGCCGGATTTATCTTGAAAGCACGAAAAATGTATCAGGATATCAATGATGAGACAGAACAGATGTATCGGTTCTATTGTTATAGTGGGTGACAAACAACAGTGATTAAGTACGGAGGATTGGTATGGCAGTGTATGATCCCGGCTCCTTAAAGGCGGAGGAGTTTATCAATGATGAGGAGATCCGTGCCACTCTTAAGTGGGCGGAAGAAAATAAGGATAACGAAGAGCTGATCGACAGGATTCTTGAGAAGGCGCGTCCCGTAAGAAAGGGAGGGAGCTTTTCCTGTCCGGGACTGACCCACAGGGAGGCGTCGCTCCTCCTTGCCTGTGAGAATCCGGAAAAGATCGAGGAGATGTACCAGATAGCGGAAGAAATCAAGCTGGCCTTTTACGGCAACCGCATTGTGATCTTTGCCCCTCTTTATCTGTCCAATTATTGTGTGAACGGATGCCTCTACTGTCCCTATCACAGCACAAACCGGCGTATTCCCCGGAAAAAGCTGACCCAGGAGGAAGTAAGAGGCGAGGTGACGGCCCTTCAGGATATGGGGCATAAGCGCCTTGCCATCGAAGCCGGGGAGGATCCGGTCAATAATCCCATTGACTATATTCTGGAATGTATCCGGACGATTTATGGTGTTCACCACCAAAACGGAGATATTCGCAGAGTTAACGTCAATATTGCGGCCACCACGGTGGAGAATTACCGGAAGCTGAAGGAGGCGGGAATCGGCACCTATATTCTGTTTCAGGAGACCTATCATAAGGAGAGCTATTTAAAGCTTCATCCCACAGGTCCCAAGCATGACTATGATTACCATACCCAGGCCATGGACAGAGCCATGGAAGGCGGGATCGATGATGTGGGGCTGGGCGTTCTGTTCGGACTGGAACGATATAAATACGAATTTGCAGGACTGCTCATGCATGCGGAGCATCTGGAGGCAGTGCATGGAGTGGGGCCTCATACCATCAGCATTCCCAGAGTAAAGCGGGCGGATGATATTGACCCCTCGGCCTTTGACAACGGAATCGACGACGAGACCTTTGCCAGAATCACCGCCTGTATTCGTCTGGCAGTGCCCTATACGGGGATGATCATCTCCACCCGGGAGAGCGAGGAGGTCCGCACCAGGCTTTTGAGGCTGGGGATTTCCCAGGTAAGCGGCGGTTCTCGTACCTCTGTGGGCGGTTATACCCAAAAAGAACGCCCTCATGATACGGAGCAGTTTGATGTTTCCGATCAGCGCTCTCTGGATGAGGTGGTCAGATGGCTTATGAAAAACGGGCACATCCCCTCCTTCTGCACCGCCTGCTACCGGGAGGGACGAACCGGAGACCGTTTTATGAGCCTTTGTAAAAACGGACAGATCCTCAACTGCTGTCATCCCAATGCCCTGATGACGCTGGCGGAATATCTGGAGGATTATGCCTCTGAGGAGACCAGAAGGACAGGCCTTCAGATGATCGACGAGGAGCTGAAGCGGATTCCCACAGAGAAGGTGCGCGCCACCGCGCAGGAGAATATCAGACAGATCAGAAATATGGGTCGGCGGGATTTCCGGTTTTAAAGGAGGGCGGTAAGTATGGGACTGAATGATACGCCCTTTGGGGAACGCATTCATATCGGATTTTTTGGGAAGCGGAATGCAGGAAAGTCCAGTCTGGTAAACGCCCTTACGGGCCAGGAGCTTTCGGTGGTTTCTCCGGTAAAGGGTACGACAACTGATCCTGTGAAAAAGGCAATGGAGCTTTTGCCGCTGGGTCCTGTGGTACTGATCGATACCCCTGGTCTGGATGACGAAGGGGAACTGGGCGCATTGCGGATGAAAAAGACCGGGACGGTTCTTGAAACTGCCAATATAGCGGTTTTAGTGGTGGATGCTGTTCAGGGGATGGAGGAAGCGGACAGGAAGTTGCTGGCGGTTTTGGAAGAAAAAAAGATTCCCCGTCTGATCGCCTGGAATAAATCAGATCTTTTGCCGGAAAGGCCGGTTTTGTCAGCGGGCAGAGAGGAAGAAATCTATGTCAGCTCTCTCTCAAAAGAAGGTATCCCTGAACTGAAAGAAAAGATAGGAAGTCTGGCCAAAAGAGCAGGAACGGCGGCAGGAGACAGAAGGCATCTGGTGTCTGACCTGCTTCTGCCAGGTGAACTGACGGTTCTGGTGATCCCGGTTGATGAGGCGGCTCCCAGAGGAAGGCTGATTCTGCCACAGCAGCAGGTAATCAGAGAGATTCTTGACAGCCACGGCGTGCTCTCTGTCTGCCAGGATTCAGAGTTAAAGGAAGTGTTTGCTTCTCATTCGAGCAGACCCCGGATGGTCATTACTGATTCCCAGGTATTTGGAAGAGTGGAGAAAGAAGTGCCGCCGGATATTCTTCTTACCTCTTTCTCTATTTTATTTGCCCGGTATAAGGGAGAGCTTGTCGAGCTGGTAAAAGGCGCTGTAAAGCTGGACCATCTGAAAAGCGGGGATCAGATTCTGATCTCCGAGGGCTGTACACATCATCGGCAGTGCAATGACATCGGAAGTGTAAAACTGCCGGCATGGATTGAGAATTATACAGGGATACGGCCGGAATATACCTTTTCTTCCGGAGCAGATTTCCCGGAGAATCTGGCGGATTTTTCTCTGATTATTCACTGCGGAGGGTGCATGCTGACAGAAAAGGAAATGAAACACCGCATTGAGATGGCTCGAAGAGCAGGAGTGCCTGTGGTCAATTACGGTGTGGCTATCGCACAGATGCATGGGATGCTGAGACGCAGCCTTGAGCCGTTCCCGGAAGTATTAAAGCTTCTGGAGAGAGCAGAACAGGGATGATCAGGCTGCGCGGCTTACCGTTGCAGGTATTATGGTTCTGTGTTACTATGAAAGTATCGAACACTTACGGTAGGTCTGCGCACTTGCTGCGCTGACCGTACAGCGCCAAAATGCCTGCTTTTGGCATTTTGTGTGCATCCCCCGGAGGGTTCAAAGTAACCCCCTTTCATTCATGGTGGTATCTGCAATGTCGATATGGGGGTTTACTATGAAAGTCAGGGACTTTCATAGCATGGATGGCTATACGGCCCGCGAAAGCGGCAGGCTGAGTATGATGGGGCGGCTATGAAGAAAGAAACTGCCAAAAATATCATAAGCAAAAATTCAAAGAGCGCGAAAAGTGCGCGGAAATGAGGGTAAGTATGAATCAGGTATATGAAAAAGTGGTAAAATGCTATAACAGTATTAAGGACAGAATCCCTTTTCAGCCGAAAGTGGCGCTTGTGCTTGGTTCCGGTCTTGGAAATTATGCGGATACCATGGATGTGAAGGGAGAGATATCCTACAGTGAGATCGAGGATTTCCCGGTTTCAACGGTTCCCGGACATGAGGGGAAATTTATTTTCGGTTATGTGGAAAAGACACCGGTGGTATGCATGAAAGGGCGGGTGCATTTTTATGAGGGATATCCTGTGTCAGATGTGGTGCTTCCCACTCGTCTGATGAAAATGATGGGAGCAGAGATCCTGTTTCTGACCAATGCTTCCGGCGGTATTAATCCGGATTTTTCAGCCGGATGCTTTATGCTGATCAGGGATCACATTTCCTGCTTTGCTCCTAATCCGCTGATTGGCTCCAATATCGATGAGCTGGGTTGTCGTTTTCCGGATATGAGTAAGGTCTATGATCCGGAGCTTCAGACCATCATCCGCAGTAAGGCGGAAGAATATAAAATTCCTTTGAAGGAGGGGATCTACGTACAGCTTACAGGTCCTTCATTTGAGTCTCCGGCGGAGATTCGGATGCTGCGCACGCTGGGCGCAGACGCTGTGGGAATGAGTACGGTGGTGGAGGCCATTGCTGCAAATCATATGGGAATGAGGATCTGCGGGATTTCCTGTGTGGCGAATCTGGCTGCCGGTATGACAGACAACCCGCTTACGCATGATGAGGTGCAGGACGCCGCAAATAAGGCGGCTCCGCTGTTCAGAGAACTGATCACCAAATCAATTTCGGCATTTTGATCCATTAGGCAGGAATCGGCAGAGAGTGCTTCTCTTAAACAGAGAGAGGTTAAAATTCAATATGAAATTCAACGGGAGGAAATTATCGGTGGAGGCAGAAAAAAACTGGGAAAGACTGGAAGAAATACCGATTAAAGAGCTGATCGGCTCAGCACTCAGAGCAAGAGAAAAAGCATATGCACCTTATTCAGGCTATGCCGTGGGTGCAGCGCTTCTGACCAATGAGCTCAGGATCTATACCGGTTGTAACATTGAAAATGCCGCTTACGGTCCTTCTATCTGTGCGGAGAGAACAGCCATCAGTAAGGCGGTCAGCGAAGGATGGCGCAGATTTAAGGCAATTGCCATAGCAGGAGGACCAAAAGGAGAGACGATATCCGGATATGCCTATCCCTGCGGTGTGTGCCGGCAGGTGATGCGCGAATTTACGGATCCGGAACAGTTTCTGGTGATTGTTGCGAAAAATGAAACGGATTACAGAATATATGATTTGAAGGAGCTTTTACCGGACAGCTTCGGTCCCGAAAGCTTAAATGAATAAAACCCTGTAGCTTTGCACAGAGAAGAAAGGAACGGATTCATATGAATATCAGATTATACAATGCCAGAATTCTGACAATGGAGGAGGGAGCAGAGATTTTTGAAGGAGAAGTCCTGATCCAAAACGACAGGATTCTCTATGTAGGAGAGAAAGATTCTGAGGCGGTGTTTCAAAACACATGGGACAGAGAGATCGACTGTAAAGGAAATCTTCTGATGCCGGGATTCAAGGACGCACATACACACTCCGGCATGACACTGCTGCGTTCTCACGCGGATGATCTGCCTCTGGATGAGTGGTTGAACCATCAGATCTTTCCGGTAGAAGCCAGGATGACCGGGGAGGATATTTACGAATTATCCAGACTGGCGGCTTTGGAATATCTCACCAGTGGAATTACAGCGGTATTTGAAATGTATCTGACACCGGAAACCATTGCGGATGCTTTTGACCACATGGGGATGCGGTGTGTTCAGGTAGGAGGTATAAACAATTTCGGCGGAACCATGCAGGAGATGGAAGAGCGGTATCAGAAGCTGAACCATAAGAGTCCGCTGCAGTCGTATATGCTGGGATTCCATGCAGAATATACCTGCTCCAAAGCGCTTCTTGAGCAGGTTTCCGCCCTCGCGCACAAATATCAGGCGCCGGTTTTTACCCATCTGGCGGAGACAGAAAATGAGGTGATGGGATGCAGGGAGCGTTATGGCATGAGTCCCATGGCATTTCTGGACAGCCTGGGGATCTTTGACTATGGCGGGGGAGGCTATCACTGCGTTTATATGACGGCGGATGATATTGCCATTATGAAAGAAAAGGGGCTCTTTGCAGTGACCAATCCGGCTTCCAATTTGAAGCTGGCAAGCGGTATTGCTCCTGTGACGGATTTCCTGAAAAGCAAAGTCAGAGTAGCCATCGGAACAGACGGCCCTGCCAGCAATAATTGTCTGGATATGTTCCGGGAAATGTTTCTTGTAACGGCGCTTGCAAAATTCCGTGAGAAGGATGCCTCTGCAGTAGATGCCATGGAAGTGCTGAAAATGGCAACCGTAAACGGTTCATATGCTATGGGCCTTGTTGACACCGATGTGCTTGCTGCGGGAAAGCTTGCAGATATGATCATGATCGATCTGCACCAGCCCAATATGCAGCCTCTGAATAACATAGCAAAGAATCTGGTGTACAGCGGAAGCAAGCAGAACGTGGTTATGACGATGATCCACGGAAAGATTCTCTATGAAAACGGAAAATTTACAGCCTGCGATCCGGAGGAGATTTATGAAAGGGCGGAAAAGATCAGAAACAGGATAGGATCTTAGCGGGGTAGCGGAGATGGAATACGTTGTTTTTGCTGTCGTAATGGCCGGTATCATCCTGCTTCTGATGCTGAAAGGGTTTTACGATTACAGAAAATCTGAGAAAAGCTTCATTCAAAAGCTTCACAGCGATTACGGCAGGCTGCCCGAACGGGAATATAAGCCGGAGCAGTTTGCCAATATTTCTCATTATTATTTAAAGCATCAGGGAGAGGCATGCATTGACGATATTACCTGGAATGATCTGAATATGGATGAAGTATTCAAAAAAATGAACTACACTTATTCAGCAGCAGGCGAAGAATATCTCTATTATGTTCTGCGCAGCCCGTGTCTGAGGGAGGAGGAACTTCTTCATCGTGAGGAACTGATCGAGTACTTCAGAAATCATTCGGATCAGAGAGTTTCCTGCCAGTTTATTTTCAGCAGGCTGGGAAGAACCGGCAAGTTTTCCATTTATGATTATCTGGATTATCTGGATCAGCTGGGAAGCCGCAGTAATCTTTCCCATTATATCGCGATGGTGCTGATTGCGGCGGCAACAGGGGCAATGTTTGTGGATTTGCCTATGGGTTTAGTGGCGCTTGTGTGTGTGCTGATTTATAATAATATTTCTTATTTTAAAGAAAAAAGCGAGATCGATCCTTATATTGTCAGTTTTGCCTATGTATTTCGTCTGCTGGATGCAGTAAAAAAATTAAGGGCGCAAAAGATTCCGCCTCTGGAAGAAGAGTTTGAGATTTTAAGGAAAAGCAGTGCGTCCATGAGCGGATACAGGCGGGGATCTTTTCTTGTAATGTCGGGAGGACGTATGTCAGGCTCAGGAAATCCTCTGGACATGCTCCTGGATTTTATCAGGATGGGATTTCATCTGGACCTGATCAAATTTAATCAGATGCTGAGCGAAGTGCGGGGACATATTTCGGAGATAGACGATATGATCACAGTTTCAGGGAAAATAGAGGCAATGATCGCGGTGGGCGCTTATCGTCAGGCTCTTGGAGAATATTGTATTCCTGTCTTTGAAAGTCAGAATGAGAGGAGTCCCCTGATTGATGCGGAGGCGCTTGCCCATCCGCTGATCGACGATGCAGTCCGAAACGATATTTCCGCACGCAGAGGCGTGCTGATCACCGGCTCAAATGCATCGGGGAAATCCACCTTTTTAAAGACGGTTGCGCTGAACAGTATTCTGGCTCAGACCATTCACACCTGTCTGGGAAGTAAATACAGGGCAGTTATGTTTCAAATCATATCTTCCATGAGTCTGAAGGATGATGTACAGGGCGGGGACAGCTACTATATGGCGGAGATCAAATCTCTGAAGCGGATTCTCGACAGGATTGCATCTGAAGAAGAGCCGGTGCTGTGTTTTGTGGACGAAGTCCTCCGGGGAACCAATACGGTGGAGCGGATCGCCGCATCCGCCCAGATTCTGAAGAGCATGGCGGGACAGAATTGTATCTGCTTTGCGGCAACACATGATATTGAGCTGACCCATCTTCTTGAAGAACAATACGATAATTACCATTTTTCGGAGGAGATTCGTGGGGATGATATTTCCTTCAGCTATAGAATCATGAAAGGGCGTGCATCCACCCGTAACGCTATTAAACTTCTTGATATTATGGGGTATGAACCTGTGATTACGCGGGAAGCGGAAAGCATGGCGGCGGAATTTCTGCGTTCCGGAAGGTGGCACAGACTTGACGCAGCATCCTCAAAATGATATGATAAAAAAGGAATATTTGGAAAGGCCAGGTGCAAACATGAATAATCTAATTTTGTTTTTAAATTCATTTTTTTCTTATCTTCTGGTTGTGGTAATTGTTGCCGCACTGGGCGGTGTTGCCATATACATCGGTATCAGGATGCGCAAGAATAAGAACCGTCAGCTTGAAAACGGGGAGAAAGCGGCGGATGCATGAAGCATAGGCCGGTTAGACTGCTGAGCTATAAAAAAATATTTTGATTCTGTTTCTCAAAGCGCAAAAGTATTTTTGCGCTTTTTATGCGCAGCCCCATGCAGAGGAAGTATGCCGCTAAAGCGGCGCATGGGGCGCGCGGCGAGTAGGGGAAGATAAATCTTCCCCTACTCGATTGCGCAAGTGTGCCCAGAGAAAATAGCTGCTGACGCAGCGTGCGCCCCGCGCGGCGAGCAGGGTAAAGCGCCCCTGCTCGATTGCGCAAGTGTACCCAGAGAAAATAGTTGCTGACGCAGCGTGCGCCCCGCGCGAGCAGGGTAAAGCGCCCCTGCTCGATTATACAGGGGCGCACACGCATAAATGAGAGGAGAAGAAGCGTGAAAACTTATGATATCATACTGTGGGATGTGGACCAGACACTGCTGGACTTTGAAAAGTCCCAGAGTTATGCCCTGCAATACAGCCTGGAACAGTTCGGGATCGAAATGAAGGAGCAGACGCTGGCCCTCTATCAGTCCATCAATGATGTTTACTGGAAACGGCTTGAGCGGGGAGAGGTGTCCAGACAAGAGCTCCTGACAGGGAGATTTAGGACTCTTTTTGAGCAGCTATCGCTTTCATCCATTCCGGTAAAGGAGTTTGCGGATATGTATCAGAAAGCTTTAGGATCAGTATATTATTTCCGGGATGATTCATATGAGCTGTGTTGCAGATTAAAGGGAAAAGTGAGACAATACGCAGTTACGAACGGTGTTTCCGCTACCCAGAGAAATAAACTCAGGCTTTCCGGACTTGATCAGGTTCTGGATGATCTTTTTATTTCCGAGGAGATTGGTTTTCCAAAACCCGGCAGGGAGTATTTTGAAGAATGCTTTCGCAGGATCCCGGATTTCCGGAGAGAAAAGACGCTGATCATAGGGGATTCTCTCACCAGTGATATACTGGGCGGCAATAATGCGGAGATCGCCTGCTGCTGGTACAATCCGGAAGGAAAATGCCGGGAATATCCGCAGACGGAATCGGGCCGGACAGAATTAAAGATTGATTATGAAATAAAAAATTTGTGGGAAATCAGGGAGATTCTTTCATGCCGAGAACTGTAAATCAGAAAATGAAGCTTTTGTATCTGATCAGGATCCTGAGTGAAAAAACAGATGAAGAACATGCCCTTTCCACCAGAGAACTGATCTCTCAGCTGGCCGCTTACGGCATTTCCGCCGAGCGAAAGAGTATCTATGACGATATGGAATGCCTGAGTCATTTTGGATACGACATCGGCTATGTGAAATCCCGGAAGGAAGGCGGCTATTATCTGGCCAGCAGAGAATTTGAACTGCCGGAATTAAAGCTTCTGGTGGATGCAGTGCAGTCTTCCCGGTTTATCACCCGGAAGAAATCCAGGGAACTGATCTCCAAAATCGAGAAACTTGCGGGGCCTTATGAGGGAAAGCAGCTGCAAAGACAGGTATTTGTAGCCGGCAGGATCAAGACAGAAAATGAGAGCATTTATTACAACGTTGACCGTATTCACAAAGCAATACAGGACAATGCACCTGTCACTTTTACCTATCTGTACTGGACAGTGCAGAAGGAGTTAAAACCCCGGCGCGAGGGCAGGCGATATCGGGTCAGCCCATGGGCGCTTACCTGGAAGGATGATAACTATTACCTGGTTGCTTATGACGATGAGGAGGAGAAGATTAAGCATTTCCGGGTGGATAAGATGAGCCGCATCACGGAACTTGAAAATGAAAGCCGCAAAGGCGTCGAGGCATTTCAGGAATTTGATGTGGCGGAATACACCAACAGGACTTTCGGAATGTTTGGAGGTGAAGAGCAGACAGTGACACTGCAGCTTCCGGAGGAGATGATCGGGATCATTCTGGACCGTTTTGGCAAAACCATCAGTGTCAGGAGGATCAGGGAAGGAATTGTCAGTGTGCGTGTAAAGGCGGCAGTCAGCAGACAGTTTTACGGATGGCTGACAGGATTGGGGGAAAATGTGCAGATCCTTTCCCCGGACCAGGTCAGAAAGGGGTATGTGGATTACGTGGAACAGATTATAAAAAAATACCGTTGACATCCGTATATGGGTTCTTTATACTGAATAAGTAACACAATATATTGAGAACAACAGATTGTAGATACTAGATTTGGTATCCGGAGCTGTGCCAGGGGAATGGAGGAGAAAAGATGGATAACGTGCAGAAGGAGCCTGCAACATACAGCGAATTGTTCCGACCGAAGAAAAATGTGAAAGTGATCAAAAAGGATGGAAGTCTGGAGGCCTTTAATGTACAGAAGGTTATTGATGCGGTAGGGAAAAGCGCCTACAGGGCTTTGACCAAATTTACGGATAAGGAGAAGGAGCATATCTGCCAGTATGTTGTAGATAAAGTGGATGAGATGGAGCAGGAACAGATTCCTATCCCGATCATGCACAATATTGTTGAGAGCGCCCTTGAGGATGTGAAGCCCATCGTTGCAAAGAGCTATCGGGATTACCGCAATTACAAGCAGGATTTCGTACGTATGATGGATGATGTATACAAAAAAAGCCAGTCCATCATGTATGTGGGAGATAAGGAAAACGCCAATACGGACAGTGCCCTTGTATCTACTAAGAGAAGTCTTATTTTCAATCAGTTTAATAAAGAGCTTTATCAGAAATTCTTTATGACCATCGAAGAAATTCAGGCCTGCCGGGATGGCTATATTTATGTTCATGATATGTCGGCAAGACGGGATACCATGAACTGCTGCCTGTTCGATGTGTCAAATGTACTCACCGGCGGTTTCGAAATGGGAAATATCTGGTATAACGAACCTAAGACGCTGGATGTGGCTTTTGACGTGATCGGAGATATTGTTTTAAGTGCTGCGAGCCAGCAGTATGGCGGCTTCACGGTGCCGGAGGTTGACAAAATTTTAGAGCCCTATGCGGAGAAAACCTACCGGAAGAGCCTGAAGCGTTATCTGGATCTTGGAATCGGGAAAGAGCGTGCCGAAAAGGAAGCATGGTCCGATGTGGAGAGAGAGTTTGAACAGGGCTTCCAGGGCTGGGAATATAAGTTCAATACCGTTGCTTCCAGCCGTGGGGATTACCCTTTTATTACGGTGACAGCGGGAATCGGCACAGGAAAGTTTGCGAAGCTGGCTACGATTTCCCTTCTGGAAGTCAGAAGAAAAGGGCAGGGAAAAGAGAACTGTAAAAAGCCGGTTTTGTTTCCGAAAATCGTGTTTTTATATGATGAGAAACTCCATGGTCCCGGCGGAGAGCTGGAGGATGTGTTCGAGGTGGGGGTGAGGTGTTCGGCAAAGACCATGTATCCCGACTGGCTTTCCCTTACAGGAAAAGGTTATATTGCAAGCATGTATAAACAGTATGGAAAGGTGATTTCGCCCATGGGATGCCGGGCGTTTCTTTCGCCCTGGTATGAAAGAGGGGGGATGCATCCTGCAGATGATCAGGATGTACCTGTGTTTGTAGGACGCTTTAATGTGGGGGCGGTTTCCCTTCATCTGCCGATGATTCTGGCTAAGTCCAGACAGGAGAGCCGGGATTTTTATGAAGTGCTGGATTATTATCTGAATCTGGTACGTAATCTGCATATCAGAACATATGCGTATCTGGGAGAAATGCGTGCGTCCACGAATCCGCTGGCTTATTGCGAAGGAGGTTTCCTGGGAGGACATTTAAAGCTTTCCGATAAAATCAAACCTATTTTAAAGAGCGCAACAGCCAGCTTTGGCATTACGGCCTTTAATGAGCTGCAGGAGCTTTACAATGGAAAATCCTTGGTAGAAGATGGACAGTTTGCGCTTGAAGTGCTGGAGCACATTAATCAGAAGATCGAAGAGTTTAAGGAGGCGGATGGCAATCTGTACGCCATTTACGGAACGCCGGCAGAGAGTCTGTGCGGGCTTCAGGTCAAGCAGTTCCGGGCAAAGTACGGAATCATTGAAGGTGTTTCCGACAGAGAGTATGTTTCCAACAGCTTCCATTGCCATGTGACGGAGGATATCACGCCTATCCAGAAGCAGGACCTGGAATATCGTTTCTGGGAGCTTTCCAACGGGGGGAAGATTCAGTATGTAAAGTATCCCATCGACTACAATGTGGAGGCCATCAAGACATTGATCCGCCGGGCGATGGAAATGGGGTTTTATGAGGGAGTGAATTTGTCTCTTGCGTACTGTGACGACTGTGGACATCAGGAACTGGAGATGGATGTGTGCCCTGTATGCGGAAGCAGGAATCTGACCAAGATCGACCGTATGAACGGTTATCTTTCTTATTCCAGAGTCCACGGAGATACCAGGCTCAATGAAGCCAAAATGGCGGAAATCGCAGAAAGGAAGAGCATGTGACACAATGAGATATCACAATATCACAAAGGATGACATGTTAAACGGCGATGGCTTGAGAGTAGTGCTCTGGGTAGCCGGCTGTTCCCACTGCTGTAAAGACTGCCAGAATCCTGTTACCTGGGATCCGGCAGGGGGACTTCTGTTCGATGAGAGTGCCAGAGAGGAGATCTTTGAACAGCTGAAGAAGTCCTATATATCCGGCATCACCTTTTCCGGAGGGGATCCTCTCCATGGTGCCAACCGGGCGGATGTGAAAAAGCTGATGCAGGAGATCAGAGAGAAATTTCCCCATAAGACAATATGGCTTTATACCGGCGATCTGTGGGAGAATGTAAGAAGCTATCCGCTCATGAAATATGTGGATGTGCTGGTAGATGGAGAATTCCAGAGAGATAAAAAGGACAAAAAGCTCCTCTGGAAAGGGAGCAGCAATCAAAGAGTGATCAATGTTCAGGAAAGCCTGAAGCAGGAGGCGTCCCTTCCTCCCATTCTTCACTGCAGTGACTACGAACAGGAGAGATGATAGAAATGGAGACCATCAAGATCAAGTATTTTACAGACAAAATAGAAAGACTGACTTATATCGGCGGGAAGTCCGACTGGATCGATCTGCGCGCTGCCGAGGATGTGGATATGAAGAAGGGAGAGTACCGACTGATTCCCTTAGGAGTGGCGATGGAGCTTCCTAAGGGATATGAGGCACATATTGTTCCCCGGAGTTCTACCTTCAAAAATTATGGTATTATTCAGGCAAATCATCAGGGCGTGGTGGATTCCTCCTACTGCGGGGACAATGATCAGTGGTTTATGTCGGCATATGCCATGCGGGACACACATATATCCTGTAATGACCGAATCTGCCAGTTCAGGATCATTGAAAATCAGCCGGAGATCGTATTTGAGCAGGTTGAGTCCTTAGACAGCGCAGACAGAGGCGGTTTCGGAACCACAGGAAAACAATAGAGTACTTACTGCTGACCTGTTTCATTTGTAAGTCCAGGTGTATAAAAAAGCTCCTTTTGCCACATAATGCTATAAGAAACGTCATAAAAAATTTATGACGTTTCTTAACTTTAAAATGCATTCATGCGCGGAAGGAGCTTTTAATGGATAATAATGTAACGAATAAAGAAAAGATGAGCGCATCGCTGTCCGAAAATATGAATTATCTGAACCGCTATCTGTCAGTGGATACCAACTTTGACGTTGTTTACCGTGTCATTAAAATCGGGGGAAAAGATGCCTGCATGTATTTCATAGATGGATTTTGCAAGGATGAAATGATGCAGAAAATGCTTCAGTACTTCATGGATATCAAGGAAGATGAAATGCCGGCTGATGCCCATGAAATGTCGAAGAAAAAGCTCCCATATGTGGAGGTGGACCTGAAGGATGAGTGGGATCAGATTACGTATTTCATTATGTCCGGCGTGTTTGCCCTCTTTATTGACGGGTATGACCGGTGTCTTCTGATTGATTCCAGAACTTATCCGGCAAGAGGAGTTGAGGAGCCGGAGAAAGATAAGGTGCTTCGGGGATCCAAGGATGGGTTTGTGGAAACCATAGTGTTTAATACGGCGCTGATCAGGAGAAGAATCAGAAGCCCTCAGCTTCGCATGGAGATGCTTCACGCAGGTAACAGCTCCCGGACGGATATCGTACTCTGCTATATGAACGACCGGGCAGATCACGCTTTTCTGGATAAGCTAAAGGAGAGAATCGGACATATTCAGGTGGACGCGCTCACCATGAATCAGGAAAGCCTGGCCGAATGTCTGTATAAGAAAAAATGGTATAATCCCTTTCCCAAATTTAAATTTACGGAAAGACCTGATACGGCTTCCGCGCAGATCCTGGAAGGAGATATTGTCATTCTGGTGGATAATTCCCCTTCCGCCATGATTACGCCCACCTCAATTTTTGATATTGTGGAGGAGGCGGATGACTATTATTTTCCGCCCATCACCGGCACCTATCTAAGGCTGTCACGGTTTTTGATTGCAATCCTTACCTATTTCCTTACCCCCACATTTCTGCTTCTGATGCAGCATCCGGAGTGGATCCCTGCAGGATTTGAATTTATAGCGGTCAAGGATCCCACCAATATCCCTCTGGTCTGGCAGTTTCTGATTCTGGAGCTTGCCATCGATGGCCTGCGCCTGGCGGCAGTTAATACCCCCAATATGCTGAGCACCCCTTTAAGTGTCATGGCGGCGCTGGTGCTGGGAGAGTTTTCGGTCAACAGCGGCTGGTTTAATTCGGAGGTAATGCTCTATATGGCCTTTGTAGCTATTGCAAATTATACCCAGGCCAGCTATGAGCTCAGCTATGCCCTCAAGTTTATGCGTATCATCAATCTTATCCTCACGGCTATCTTCGGTGTTTGGGGCTATCTTGCAAGTATCATTCTGCTGATTCTGGCCATCAGTACCAACCGGACAGTGTCGGGGAAAAGCTATGTGTATCCCCTGATTCCCTTTAACTTAAAGCAGCTTTCCAAAAGGCTGTTCCGGTACCGGCTGCCGGGATCAAGGGAGTAGAGGACCGGAGGGCAGCCCGGGCAACCGGCTGCCTTTTCTATATACTCTGAAAATTTGCAAATTCTTTTCAGGAATGATAAAATAGAAAAGATCACAAATTTGCGCTGACGCCCCAATTTGCAGGTGCTGGCAGAATGGAGGTTACTATGGATGCATTTAAGATTATCACGGATACGACGGCGGATCTGTCAATGGAATATATAAGGGAAAATCATCTGGGGCTGATTTACTTTAATTATATTATGGATGGCATTTCCTACAGCAGAGAACGGCAGCTTGACTGGAAGGAATTTTACAGGCTGATGCGGGAAGAAGGGAAGATGCCCACCACATCACAGGTCAATCCTCAGGAATACCGGGAATATTTTACGGAATTTCTCAAAGAGAGCAAAAACCTTCTGTATATCGCTTTTTCTTCCGGGCTGAGCGGTTCCTGTTCAAATGCGCTTCTGGCTGCGAATGAACTTATGGAGGAAAATCCGGAATGTAAGATCATCGTCGTAGATTCCAGGGCGGCTTCCATGGGAGAAGGGCTGCTGGTACATAAGGCACTGCAGAAGCAGGCTATGGGAAAATCCATGGAAGAGGTGGCGGACTATCTGAAAGAGCTTATCCCTCATCTGGTACATGTCTTTACTGTGGACGACCTGAATCATCTTTATCGTGGCGGAAGGGTGAGCAAAGCAGCCGCTGTGATTGGAACCATTGCTGCCATCAAGCCGATCCTTCATGTGGATGATGAAGGACATCTGATCCCCATCAGCAAGGTGCGGGGGCGGAAGAAATCCCTGAACGCCCTTCTGGATTATATGGAAGAAAAAACTGCCGGATATGAGGGCATGAATGATATGATTTTCATCAGCCACGGAGATGCCTCAGAGGACGCAGAGTATGTACGGCAGGAGATAGAGCGGCGCTTCGGGATCAAAAACTTCAGGATCAATCATATTGGGCCTACCATTGGCGCGCATTCGGGTCCTGGTACCATCGCACTGTTCTTTGAAGGAAGCTCTCGATAAAGATAGAATTCACGTTTTGCGAGCCGGCGTATGTGTGGAGCTGCACAATCGAGGAGGGGCGATTTTCTCCCTGCTTGTCAGGCGGGGGGCACGTTGCGTCAGCATTTACTGACATTTTTCCTCTGGATGCCCATGCGCAACAACGGAGGCCGGGTTTTGCCAGACGCTCCTGCGGAATAATTCCGCAGGAGCGTTTGAGTAATTCTATATCATGTTTTTAAACCCTTAATATACGGTCATTTTTTCGTGGTTTTGCCGTGGGGTGCTTGTCGTCCAGCTTGGGATAGCCCAGTAAAAGCTGCATGACAGCATAATAATCTGTGCGGATTCCCCACTTACGCAGGATATCCTGTCCATAAGTATCTGCAAAAGCTGTCCAGCCCTGTCCGATATAGCAGGAACCAACGCCCAGAGAATCCGCCGCCAACATCATATTTTCAGCAGAAACAGCACAATCTTCTGCCGCAAAGAGAAAATTTTTCGGTGCAAACATAGTAGCAAGCTATCTTCTTCAATCTGCCGTGCGTCAAAGCGTCTGATTGCCCGACGATGTAAAATGGTCTTAATTGTTTCATTCATAATTACATTACCTCTTTCCAACATTGCGGGTCTGCCGCATAGAAATTTCCGTCTTTGCCGCTTGCTACCGCAGGACAGCCCCGGCAAAATGCCAGTAATTCACATTTAGAGCATTTTTCAAATTTTGTGTAATCCCGGTATTGCTCTATTTGACAAATCCATATATCTGCAAGCCGGTCATGAAATACATTTCCGACTTTGCTGTTCTGTACCCGGCGACAGGCATATACTTCTCCTGTTGGTAAAATCGTCATGTGGCAGTTGCCGCAATTACATCCTCCATATATCATGCCGTCCTGTATGTCCTCCGGGATTTTGAAAATTCCCTTTTCATACTCATAAAGCGTCCAAAGATGGTCTTTTTTGTTGAAATAAGTAGAGCAGCCCGCCGCTTCGTATTTCTGGAATTTTTGATAGCAAATATCCAGTAGTTCTCTGTATTCCTGTGGAGTAATCCCGGTGTCTTTTTCTTCACTTGTCGGGCAGTAACGGGCAAAGGCGAATACGTCTGCCTTTGCCGCAACGACTGTATCAATAATATCGGGAATCTCATTAATGTTCGTACCGGATACGGTAGTCATAATGACAGAACGAATACCAGCCTTTTTAATACAGCCGATTTTTTCAAGCGTACAGTCAAAAGACCCCGACTTGCGGAACCAGTCATGCGTTTCTCTCATACCGTCAAGGGAAAGCTGATATTTCTGACAGCCGTAGAATTTTAATTCTTGGCAAACCTCATCTGTTAAATGAAATGGATTGCCTAAAATTGTAAATGGAATTTTATGCTCTTTCAGCAGAGAAAGTAGCCGCCAAAAATCCGGGTGCAAAATGGGGTCGCCGCCCGTGATATAAAAATAAGGCACGCGTCCGTAAACTTCACAAAAATCAAGACAGTTATAAAAGGTTTCCTGCATTTGCTCCCAGCTCATTACGTCTAATTTTCTGCAATTATCTTCCGAAAAAATATAGCAATGCTTGCAGCGTTGGTCGCACTCATCTGTAATGTGCCATTGAAAGGCAAAATATTGTTTCATGCTCTTTTCCTCACTCTTTCATCGTGTAATCTATAAGCAACCGATAAAATCGGAATTATCTGAAATTATCTCCGGTAAAGCGAACAGCCTTGCCGGAGATTGTTGGAAGTGAAGCTGCTTATTTATCCGAAGCCCCACAAGCGGAACCGCAGGCAGCGGGTTTTTCCTCCGGCTTATCGCCAGTTCCGCAGGCAGAGCCGCAAGCGGCTGGCTTTTCTTCCGGCTTGTCTGAAGCCCCGCAAGCTGTACCGCAAGCGGCGGCAACCTCTTTTTCATTCCAACCAGCTAAATTTGAAAGCGCCATTTTTCATTACCTCCATTGTGATTGATTTGGAACCTTTCCCGTTCCTTGATTACACTGTACAGTACAATTTCAAAGAAAAAAAGTACGCACAAATCTATTACTTGGTCACCTTTTTATAACCTACCCTTGAATGAAATTAAGTGCTGTATTATAATTTGAGTGTAACATTCTTTTGGAAACTTTTGAAAGGAGCGATACCATGCTGACAAAGGAAGAATTACCGGAATGCCCGGTAGCCACAACAGTACAGCTTATTGGCAGTAAATGGAAATTGCTGATTTTGAGAAACCTTTTACAGCGTCCGTGGCGATTTAATGAAATGAAAAAAACGTTAGAGGGTATCAGTCAAAAGGTATTGACGGACAGTTTGCGGTCTATGGAAGCGGACGGTCTTATTACGCGGACTGTTTATCCGGAAGTGCCGCCCCGTGTTGAATATGCTTTAAGTGATTTGGGACAATCTATGCGCCCTATTATTAAGGCTATGGAAGAATGGGGAATAAGTTATAAGCAACAGCTATAAATGATTGAAACGTCGCAGACTGCCCGCCGACGAAAGGAGCAGAAACTATGTTAGGCAGTCTGACAAAATTATCCGCTGTGCTGAATGACCTACAAAACGGAAAAACGGCATAGCCCGAAAGCTGCGCCGTTTCCGAAAACATTTTTAATACTGTCTTATGAGTGCCGCCCGTCAGGCTGATCTTTTTTAGTAAAAAGTTTGATTTTCATATTTTGTCCCTGTAATGTTCATAATAATATGGAGAAAAAGCAAACTTAAAAGAAATCAGAAAGGACCTTGGGTAAAATTATGTGTACAGCAGCTACCTATAAAACAAAGGATTTTTATTTTGGACGAACATTGGATTATGAATTTTCTTACGGTGAAGAGATTACAGTGACACCACGTAATTATGTGTTTCATTACAGTACAATGGGCGTAATGGAGAACCACTATGCAATGATCGGCATGGCTCATATTGCGGATGGATATCCGCTGTATTATGATGCAGTCAATGAGAAGGGACTTGGCATGGCAGGGCTTAATTTTGTGGGAAATGCTGATTACAGGCAGGAGAAACCGGATCAGGACAACGTGGCCGTCTTCGAATTTATTCCCTGGGTCTTAAGTCAGTGCGCCTCGGTAATGGAAGCGCGGAAGCTGCTGAAAAGGATCAATCTGACGGACAGAAGATTTAACCAGACACTTCCTGTGGCGGAGCTCCATTGGATCATTGCCGACAAGGAAGAGGCCGTAACGGTGGAATCCGTGAAGGAGGGGATTCGGATATACGACAATCCGGCAGGGATTCTTACCAATAATCCGCCCTTTGATGAGCAAATGTTCCAGCTGAATAATTATATGCATCTTTCCCGCAGGGCGCCGAAGAACTATTTTTCAGATAAGCTTCCTTTGCACGCTTACAGCAGAGGGATGGGCGCAATGGGTCTTCCGGGGGATCTCTCCTCCCAATCCCGTTTTGTGAGGGCGGCATTTGTAAAAATGAATGCATTATCCGGAGATTCAGAGTCGGAGAGCGTCAGCCAGTTTTTTCATATCCTTGGATCTGTGGATCAGCAGAGGGGATGCTGCGAGGTGGAAGAAGGAAAATTTGAAATCACCATCTATACCTCATGCTGTAATGCGGACAGAGGAATTTATTATTATACCACGTATGATAATCATCAGCTCACTGCTGTGAACATGCGGAAAGAAAATATGGATGGCAGTGAGCTCATCAGATATGCGCTTGTGCTGGGAGAACAGATCAGATGGCAGAACTGAAGCGGCACAGGGAACAGGGAGTGTTAAAAATTACGAAGTGAGGTATCATCATGTACAAAGCAGGGATTATTTCAGATACCCATGGGTTGTTGCGCCCTGAAGTGACCGGGTTGCTTCAGGGCTGTGATGCGATCTTGCATGGAGGAGATTTTGACAGGGAAGAAATACTGGATGAACTGGAGAGGATTGCACCTGTCTATGCTGTCCGGGGGAATAATGACGATTGGGCAGCTCTTACATCAGGAGGGGGATCTGCTTTGCAGCCAAAATCCGGATATCTGCCCGAAACTCTTTCAATTGAGCTTGGCGGAATTCGCTTTCTTATGACCCATGACAAAAAGAATCTTCCGGAGAATACGGAAGATTATGATGTGGTTATCTGCGGACATTCCCATAAATACGAAGAAATTTATGCAGGCCGCAGGCTTATGCTGAACCCAGGGAGCTGCGGACCGAAGCGATTCATTCTGCCGGTCACAATGGCCATATTGGAAATCAATACAGACAAAAGCTTCCAGGTAGAGAGAATTGATCTGGATGCAAGGGAAGGTATTCCGGCGGTAAGAGCAGCAGTAAAGTTACATAGAAGGAAAAGGTCGGATCTAGAGAGGCCGGTTCCGGATATGAAAAGATTGATCGGACGGGTGATGAGGGATGTGGAGAAAGGAACAGAGATCCCTAAGATTGCGAATAGGAACGGCATCAGCCCGGAGCTGGCGGAACAGATATGTCGTCTCTATCTGACACATCCGGGAGTGGACGAAGAAGGGATTATGAAAAAGATGGGGATATAAAAAGAAAGGGTATTTCCGGGCTGTTTGTATACCTGAACGGCTGCCACAGAGCAGTATGACAGGCAGAATTCTGCTGTCTGTCCGGATCCAGGGATAAAAATTTTGAAACCAACGGGGTTATCGCCATTTCTCAAAATATATCTTAAAAAACAGAATTTGCGCGCTGCAAGGATTCTGTTGTCATGAATGAAAGCATCGGCCAGAAACAGCCGATGCTTTCATGCTTATATCTACTTAAATCAGTATGGTTCGTTTACAAGGCTCTTCCTAGCATTTACACTTGTCAAACTCAGGATTAAACGCATAGAAGTTCTTTGAATCCAGCTTATCCTGAACGATGCGGAGAGCTTCACCGAAACGGGAGGATTGAAGTGAATCTATCTGTTGATTTTCTGCATTTTCTTGATAATGGACTGCCAATACATGCGGTCTTTCAAGACCCGGATTACCGTAATCGTGGAATCCTCCACAACAAAGAAGATTAAATATGTACTATAAGGCTTGAAATAAATGCTCAATCCCTCAATCACATATCCCGTAGCTTCATAGCCCTTGGGAAAGGAATCCAGTTCCTTGATTGCCTTCTTTATCTTTTTTGAAAAGTTTTCCGCATATTCACGATATTTGAAAGTGTCGAGAATATACTTTTTGGTTGACTTAATATCCAGAAGAGCATCTTTGGAAATCACGATTTTGTATTTTTTAGGTCTATCCATAGGCATTATATTTTGTCAATTTCCTCCCATGCTTCATCAATCGTATAAACATCGCCCTTTTTCATACTGTCTATTCCCCTGGAGAGTTCGTCATATAATGCGCCTATGGCTGCTTTTTCGGAATAATCTGTTTTTAGGACTTCTTGATTTCTAATTGCTTGTGCTGCAGGTGCCATAGTATCACTTCCTTTCAATGATTGATTTTATTATACGGTATTTAGGATTGGCTTATCAACAGATTTTTATTAAAATATTCTCAAAACTGTGTGTCTTAGGCTTTCATGGTTAATCGTTAAATGTTCCAAGTGATTTCAATGTTTCCGTCTGCAATCCGAATAACTTTGATGAGCGTATCGACTACCGCCTGTCTGTCCTCGAAAGAGAGCGTTTCCCATGTTTTCACATGATTGGTTATCTGCTTCAATCTGTCCTCTGTATCTGTGACATTAGCCGTAACGATTTCTTCCTGCAAGGCTTTTCGCTCTGCGTCCAGTTCTGATACTTTTTCGTCTATGTATTTCATCAGAACGCCGCTTGCCCCGGACACTTTGGAGAGAAGCTCTTCGATTTCTTCCTCAATCTGTGTCAGACGGATTTTTTTCGTCATATTCGTTTGTTCTTCTCCTGTGTCAGATAGACAGGAGAGTAAGCTCTCTTTGAGAGCTGAAAATTCTGACAGTCTTTCCTTGATTGCACCAAGCATATATTCTTCCAAAATGTCCGCATAAATCGTACAGCCTGCCCCGGTACAGTTGCTTCTACGGCTTCCCGACTGGCTGCAAACAAAGTAACGTCCCCACTTTGTTTTTGCCTTGCGGATTGTCAGCGCATAACCGCATTTGCCGCATTTTACCTTACCAACGAGCCATGAATTTTTAGGCTTGCAAGTCTTTGTTGACTGTCGGTTGTTCAGACACCGTATGCGGCAGGCTAACCATGTCTTAGAGGGGATAAAACCCTTATGCGGCGCAAGCACAATCTCTTTGTCGGACAAATCACTTTGCTTTCTTGAAGTGGAAACCGTACCCTTGTAGAGATAGCAGGCATTGTAACCCGTAAAATCACTTGCCGGATTACAGATGGTTGCACCTTGACTTTGGAAAAACTGATACACGTCAATATCGGCTTGCACATACACGGGATTGCGGAGCATTTCACTGATACGGGCGGTATTCCAGTTTGCACCGCGCAGATTTTTAATCTGATGTTCATTTAAGTACCGTACAATATCCCCAAGGGAATTGTCCGTGTCCACATACATGGAGTAAATCAGCTTTAGCTGTTCGCTTTCCTCCGGGACTTCCTCGTACATGGACGTACGGATATTGTCAATGACTGTGTTCGTCAGACGGTAGCCGTAGGGAATACGTCCGCCCATGTAGAAGCCGCGCTTACATCTTGCATAATAAGCGTCTGTTACGCGCTTTTGTATGGTTTCCCGTTCCAGTTGGGCGAACACGATACAGATATTTAACATCGCCCTGCCGATTGGCGTGGACGTGTCAAATTTTTCCGTGGAAGAAACAAACTCCACATGATATTTCTGAAATATCTCCATCATGTTTGCAAAATCCAAAATGGAACGGCTGATACGGTCCAGTTTGTAGACGATAACCCGTTTGATTTTTCCTGCGCGAATATCATTCATCATTTTTTCAAAGCCGGGGCGGTTGGTGTCCTTGCCCGAAAAACCTCTGTCCGTATATTCAATACAGGCTTCCCCGTGGGTTTCGTATCTACAATACTCAAGCTGGCTTTCCACGGATATGCTGTCCTTTTTCTCGATTGACTGTCTTGTATATAATGCGTCGTACATTCTATCTACCTCCTAAAACGTAAGACGCAATACCCAATGTCAAACAGATCATATCGTTTCCATGATTTTTTGCAAGGGACTTACGCATATTTCTTAAAAATCTGATAGAGCCTTGCCCCGATTTCCTGTCGGGTTTCCTGCTCTGATTTTTTCTGAAAGGCGGGGTAGATGTTGGTAACGGTCAGCCTCATTTTATCTATGGAAAGACTTTCTTCCATGAAAGGCTTTTCTTCATTGGAAAGGATTTCCATTCGTATCTGGGTATCGGGTGTAGGAGAGTTATTAGTTCTTGGCATAAACTTTCTCCTTTGACGGTTTCCCTAAATTTTATGAGAAGCGGCAAGTACACTATACGGGAATAGCGAAAACTCCGCGAGCAACGAGCCAAACGGACGTGCTTGCACGTACATTTGGCGACTGCCGCGAGAGTCACATACTGCAAAGTATGTGACTCTCCCCTCTACAACTTACTACGCACGGGAGGTAAAGATTGAAAATTGAAATTTTCAATCGCGAGATTTGTGTCTGCGCGTTGCTTGCCACAAACTTGTTTGTTAAGCATATTATATGCTTTAGCCATATCATGGCTTTGCGCAACAAAGCATCGCAGAAATGGAGTAAAAAATGGAAAAGTTTCCGGGAAATTTTATAAAAAGTTTAGAATTTTGCGTGTTGGGAAGTTTCCCAAATCTTCTTGAATAACAGAAAAATACACCGGAAAATGACAGTATATCATTCATCATTCCCTGGCGTTTCTCCGCCGAATTGATAGCCGGCACCTAACACGGTTTTGATGTAGGTCGGTTTTTTGCTGTTCGGCTCTATCTTTTTCCGTAAATTATAAATCACGTTGACAACGCTTGAATGGCAGCTATCACTGTCCATCTTCCAAACGGCTTCAAAAATCTGCGTCTGTGAGAGGACAATGCCGGGACTGGAAGCAAGGAATACAAGGATACTGTATTCAAGGCGGATAAGGTTGACGTCCTCCCCGTCTTAAAATACCCGGCGGTGGTTTTGCCTTGTTTCCAGTCCCGGAAATGACATTCCCGAAGCAGGAATAGGGATAGTCTGAATGGCCTCAAGCTCTATATAATTAGACAAAGCTGCTATGATTTTGTCAATCACTTTTTCCTCGTGTTCATTAAGTGTCAGTACTAATATTTTACTTATGCTATTACTACCTCCCATTAAATAGGTGTGCTTTCACATTATATGCCATAGTAATGTTGAATAGCGTGTGCAATGTATTCAGAACAGCCGTTCCCATACTGATTATCGGTTTCTTCTGCAAGTTTTTCTCTCTGTAAATATTCTTTTGCCAAATCAAGCAGGATATTTCTTGCATTATCAAGTGCAAACATTGTTTTGTAATTCTCCACAAGCATTTCAACAGCAGAATATGCCATATCCATATTGTCAGTTTCTTTTGCAGCCATAAATTGTTTATAGATTTTGGCATTATTCTCTTGTTCTTTTTTTATTTCTTCGGTATTCCCGGTTGAATGCATGACTGCTTCCATTGCTTTCTCTTTGCTGCCATACCATTTCAATAAGTCTGCGGTAGCCTGCTCATTGGCAAAGCCAGATACCAAATGCTCTTTGTACTTTTCCATACTTCCGTATTTCTGTACCTGTTCGTCAAGACTTTCTTTTGACATACATTCTAAAGTATGGTTTACCATTTTCTGTACTTCGTCATTGCTAAATGCTCCAAAACTCATAGTATTAACGCCTTTCATTACATCTGTTATTAACTCAATAATCCCATTTAGTCGATTTCGCTTCTGCTCCAATAAAGATTTTTGAGCTAATAAAGCCTGTTCTTTATCATAATTAGGGCTATCCATGATTTTTTTTATGTCTACCAATGGAATTTCCAATTCTCTAAAGAACATAATTTCCTGTAATTTTTCTAATGCTTTGTTGTCATAGAGCCGATAACCAGCTCCCGTTAATTTTGTTGGCTTTAATAAACCGATTTCATCATAGTATCTCAACGTCCTTATACTTATTCCGGTTATCTCCGACACGTCCTTTACGGTTTTCATTATTTCCTCCTTTCGGTTCAATCGTAAACCGTTACGCTACGAGAGAGTCAATACTCAAATTAAATTTTTTTTAATTTTTTTTATTGATGATTATAAATAACTCAAACTTTGCACATAGATTTTAGTTATGCAGAGAAGCATAAAAACAGTTCCCCCATAGAACGGGTATCGTTTGATTCCCGGTTCTCCACGGAAAGCATCATATATCTTGTAAAAACGATTGCTATATGGGCAGTCATTGCATCATAAGATATAGATCTGCATTCTTTGCTTAGCTTAAGATGACTCTTGCAGACTTTGAAGAATACTTCAATATCCCAGCGTTTTCCATAAATGCGGATAATCTCTTCCTCGCTCAGGCCCACGTCCGTGGAAATGAGACAGAGATATTCGTTTCTCTTGTTTTTGTTACGGATATAGACCACTTTGGCAGGGATGGTCTTTCCTTGCTTTACGAGAAGAACACTGTTGACCGGGAGAAAAGTTCTTCCATCTGACCAGCCTAAGGTAAGCATACGGAAACCAAATTTATAACAATGTTTTGCATGGTCATATGCCTTTGCAAGAAGTTCCACTTTTTTGGAACGGTTACGTTCAAACATGGAATCGTCAATGATCAGCACGTTGGCACGGTCTGCTGAATCAAGCGGGGCAATGGCATCCTTAATGATTCGGCTGGATAAAATCGTTGTGAACCGAAGCTAGTTGATACTTCTGTTTGAAAATATCAAAAGAAACAGATACTGGAAGATCAGTGCTGCGTGAATTCCCTTTTTTTATATGCATTAGCAGATTTCAATACAGAAGAAAGATGAAACCGTGTAAAAAATCTTCTGATAGATTTCGAAATCTGGTTATCATTCTGGTTGTCTTGTGTTATACTTTTATTCATAGCATGATCCTCCGGATATATGATTGTTTCTGAACAACTCAATTATATCAAAACCGGACGGTTTCATGCTATTTTTATGCCAGTTATTATTGAATTTTCAAGGTGTATAGGCACTTATTCAAGTGCGAAGTTTGAGAATATAATACATCTGACACGACAGAGTGGCATAAAATATATGATGATAATATAACTGCATTTGCTACTACGATAGGCGCTGCAGGAATAAATGTTATTCTTGATAGGACAAGTTCTAAAAAAGCTGAATTGCAAAATAATGATTTTTTCTTTTTGTGGAAATTGCAAAAGGAAAATAAACAGAAGTGATACATTTTCTTAAACAAAATTTGATAAATGGGTATGCGTCTTAATTATTGTTTTTTTGTGTGTTCTGATTTACTGCAATCTTCCCGGTTCGCTTCACCGAAACGCTGGAAGTGTACGATTTCGCGGGCACGCAGGAATTTGATAGGTTCGCATATATCCGGTTCGTCCTTTACCAGGCGCAGGATATTGTCGTAGGTTGTGCGGGCCTTCTGCTCTGCTGCAACCATATAAGAACAACTCATGCTTATTGAGCTTGCTCAATAAGATTGGGTTAATAGTTTTATGGAGCTAGGGAAGTATTGATTAATCAGCGATTTCCTTAGAAATTCCAGTGAATTTCAATCGGAACGTCCTTTGTTCCAGGTATACGTTTTCCCACGGACACATAATCAATCAGTATTTCCACGATTTCACGGGTAAGGTGTTTTAGATTGGTGTATTGCGAGGTGAGTTCGCGGCGGTTATCGCCAGCCGCAATTTTTTCTTCGATTTCAGATAACTGTTTTTCACCGTCTGCGACTACACGCTCCAAACGGTCGCACTCTGTGGTAAAGTCCCTTGACATTTCCACATAATCGCTTTCGGACAGCAAGCCCTTTACCTTATCCATGTAAAGCTCTCGAATACCTTTTGAGTATTCTGCAATCTTTTTTTCATAGACTGCCATGTCAGAAAGCAGATGGGCTTTTTGTTCCTGCAAATTATCACAAAATTTTATGTTTTGTTCTAACTCGTCTTTGTCAAGATATTCCGCTGCCAAATGGTTAAGCTCGTTGATCACAAGTTGTTCTAATTTATCAACGGAGATAAAGGAACCGATACAAGCGTCCTTTGATATATGGCGGCTTGAACATTTTAGATAATGTCGGTCATGGTTTTTAGAAGAACTCATTGTGTAGCCGCAGTTAGCGCACCGGGCTTTTCTTGCGAACAGACCTATTGTGCCAATCGTGAAAGGCTTTGCTTTTTGCGAGATTAACGACTGTACTCTGTCCCATAATTCACGTTCAATGATCGGCTCGTGAGTTGCCTCGACAATATACCATTCGTTTTTAGGGCGGGGCTTGTTCTGCTTTGTCTTATAGGATACGCTGCCGTATTTGCCCTGTACCATATTTCCGATATACATTTCGTTTGTAAGCATATCGGAGATAGCAAAGTATTTCCATAGAGAGCTGTTTTTGGTTTTGGGCTGCTGGTAGCGCAAACCATGCAGACGCTTGTATTCAGTTGGATTAGGTATGCCCCTGTCATTGAGCATACGGGCGATTGCAGTTTTTCCGTAACCTTGTGAAAACAGAGTAAATACTTCACGGACAATGGTTGCGGCTTCTTCGTCAATTATCAAGTGTCCCTTTTGATCGGGGTCTTTCTTGTAACCGTAGAGAGCAAATGCGCCAATATGAAAACCGTTTACCCGTCTGTTTGTCAAAACGCTGCGGATGTTTTCGGACATATCCTCTAAGTACCATTCATTGACAAGCCCGTTGATCTGGCGGGATTTTTTGTTTCCCCTGTTTGCGGTGTCCGCGTTATCAACAATACTGATAAAGCGAATGCCCCAGATCGGGAAAAGTCCATGTATGTACTTTTCTACAAGCTCAAGCTCACGGGTGAAACGTGACTGCGTTTTGCAGAGGACAATATCAAATTTATGCTGCTCCGCGTCGTTTAGCAGACGGTTAAATTCCGGGCGGCGTCTGTCTGCGCCTGCATAGTCATCGTCGCTGTAAATGTTATAAAGTTCCCACCCTTGTTCCATGGCATATTGCAGTAACATTGATTTCTGGTTTTGGATGCTGCCAGAGTCATCGGTTTCAGATTGTTTGTTTTTGTCTTCCTCGGATAAGCGGCAGTAAATAGCTGCTTTCATACTCATTCGTTTTTATCCCTCCTTAAGAGATAAAAACAAGCCTGCTCCATGCACCTATTATACATGGCAACAAATAACTTGCAAATTATCGTTTTCCTTCAACTGATTTATTGTTAAACACAGGGGTGGCAGGTAAAGCCTGGTATCTGTTGTTTTTTTCAAGCTGGTTGATAAGGCTGATCCATGCTTTGGTAAAATTATCTTTAGAAGTTGTGCTTTCACCATTTTTAAATATATTTTTGCAAATATTTTTTGGATCTGTATTGGACAAGATATCACCTTCCTTTGAACTATATGACAACGTATGTAGAATTACTTGTACGTTATGCTGATCTTATGAAAATGAAAGTTGTTGAAAGATTTTTCAAATTTTTGAAATTGTTTTTGAAAAATTTTTACCTTTCACTAATAGCAGACGGGAGATGGTAAAAAGTAAGCAGTTTATAGAAAGTTTATAATTTTTATTTTTTTCTTAGATTTTTTGGATTGGGTTGTTGTTTTATAAACAGAAAATAATAGTATATAGTGCATAGAATATGCCAAGAGCCGAGGGTATGGGGCGCTGGACATCCGGTGGATGTCCGCTTAGCGCGGACCCAAGCGGAGCGTAGACCGGAAGCTCCATCAAGTAAGCTGGAGCAACTCAAAATGTATACAGTGGGTTTTGAGTTGCTCCGGTGAAACTTGCTTTTTATTTGCTTTTTTATTAATACATTTTTCAACATGAATGCGAATAATCTAAAATGCTTGGCTCCGAAATATTTCAACAACATTTCTGTAAATGAGTATGATGTGACGCGCATATCCCGGAATACCGGTCATTACTGGTATTATAAGAACCGGGCATCCCATCCATACCACTACGACAGGGCGAACACCCTGCGGCAGGCGGTACGGAGTATCCGGGGCATAGCAAGTGGCAGTTGAATGTCAAGAGGGTACATTCCCCGCTGCTTGCAGCGTACAAACTAAAGCCGAACATAGTGAGGCATGGGCTGATATCCCGTAGCTTGCTACGTGGAGTGCTTCATTGGAAGAAAATAATTGAGAGTGAGAGCCGGACACGGGTGTCTAGCTCTCATTAAAATTGTAATTATAATTAAGGAATAAAATTTCATAAGAAAAAGACTTTAATTATAATTAACTTGTGGTAAAATTATTTTGTTGAGTTGGGCGATGAAATTGATGATACCGATAAGGGAGTAGGGCAAAATGAAGAAAGAATTGGTTCCGATGGAACATTTAAATATTGGAGAATATAACCGTGGTCAGGCATCGAAATTAATTCGTGGACTGGCTGAGAACGATAAAACAGCTTTTATCCAGAAGAACGGAAAGCCCATAGCGGTTGTGATTTCTTATGAACGATATGCGCGTTTATTTAAAGCGGGTATTGATATTAACGAGTATTAAACTATAGTAAGGGGGATGCCCGTCTGGCACTGAAAAAGTATGGAGTAGTATATACGCCGGATAGGCTTGCGGATTTTGTTGCCAAGCTTTTGTCAGAAGAAATGAAAAAAGACTCTGTTGATGGTGGAATGATTCTGGATCCAGCTTGTGGTGAATGTGCACTTTTAAAAGCGGCAGAAAAAGAGTGTGGTTCTCAATACAAGTATTACGGAATTGATGTAGATAAAGAGGTGGTTTTTCGTAACGCTAAGGGAAGAATTCTCGTGTGCAATGATAGTATTTTACCAAAAAACGTAAAAAAGAATACCGATAAATATTGGATAGAGAAGCTTGGTAGAGTACAAGCCATCATTGCAAATCCACCTTGGAGTTCTGAAAAAATATACAGTAGAGAACAACTGAGCGATGCAGGTTTTGATTTGATAAAAGGTCAGTATGACAGTTATGTGCTATTTGTAGATTTGGCATATAAAATTATAGCTGATGGAGGGTACTTTGCATTTATTTTACCTGATTCATTGTTCGATGCTCAGAACATAAGTCTTCGAGAGTTTCTGGTAAGAAACACAGAAATTAAGATTATAGCCCGGCTTGGTGAAAAAATTTTCAGTGAAGTCAATAGAGCTACAACAGTAATAATCTGTAAAAAAGTTGTTCCAACTGATATTTGCAAAACAAAGTGTTTTAGATTAACGACTGATGATAGGAAAGCATTTTTGAATGGAGAAAACACTCTGTATTATTATTATTATATAGAGGGTTTCCACAAGGTTACTCAAAGTAGATTTTGTCGGAATGGTAATTACTTGTTCGATATTGACATCAGAGAAGAAGAGGAAATTTTAATAAGTAAAATAAGGGAACAAGGAGTTGATTGGAAAGATTTATTTCTATTTGGACGAGGTGTAGAGATTTCTAAGACGGGAAATGTTGTTTGCTGTCCTCATTGTGGAATGGCCCAGGGCTATAAAAAGAAGCAGTTAGAGGAAGGAAAGAAAAGCTGTTCTTTTTGTGAAAGATTCATTCCTGTAACGAGTGATACCGTTCAAAGTGTTGTTTCAAAGAAAAGGATTAAAAACAGCGTAGCGTTATATGTGCAGGAAAGAAATTTAAAAAGTGTTTTCGGGAGGGGACAAAAAGCCCCCTGCTGGGAACATCAAGGAGGACAAAGAGAAGTTCACGGAGAAGAATGACGATGCCATTGCAGTGAACATGGGGCTAGAAAGGGCAATTCGATGCGGGAATGAGAAAGGAGAATCCGTTTATGATTCTAGGGAGCTTGTGATCCTCTGACAGGGGCAAATCTGTGATGCAGGTTGAAGATTCACGGATGTGGGGAAGTACTGAAAAAAGAGAGCCGGGGCAGAACCCCGGCTCCAGACCGCCCACAGTATTGCGCCGGAAATCGGCTCGTGGGAGAAGTCGTAGATAGTATATGCGGCTGTGGAGATATTATTATATTTTTTGTTGCCAGTCACTGCGGAAACCGTAATAATCCATCCGGACAAAGGGATACTTTTCTGTCAATGCAATGACAGATTTCTTCATTTCATTGAATTTATCGGCAGAAAGCAGTCGTTTCATGACGAGAAAGAAACCATAAAAATGTGCATTGTCAATATTTCCGCTGCTGTCCTTCATCAGCAGCGCCTTTTCCCTTTTGTTGAGGGAGGGCTTCTGCTCAAAAAGGCGGTTATAGATCCGGCTTCCGTGTGCACACAGATTGCGGATGATCGTCATGCTGTGCATATAGCTTCCGAGGATAGAAGCCCCCTTGTTCATAGTCAGACCAAAAGTATGAGCAACGGCATCCTTGATGGGTTGCTCAGAAATAGAGTATAAAAACGAGATGTCGGATATAGTAAATAAATCAACGTATGCCCATAAGGGAATATCCTGCTGTAGATCATTCACAAAGTGTTTCAGATAGGCTTCATGGGGGAGCCGGCTCATTTTCTGCTGCTCTGCTTTGGCGATGATTTCTTTGTGTTTGGTTTTGTTGGTAAAAAAGTTAAGGTCAAGATAGCCGACAGACCCGTGAACTTTTGTGAATTCATAAGCATATACGGATTTCATCTGCACTTCGATCACTTCAAGATATTGGAGGATGATGTGCCTGAGTTCATGGTCAAAGTGATAAATATCAACAATATTTTGGAATGCTACAGATTTGGAAAAGACGTTATTTTTACGGAGGGTCAGCGAATAGCCGCTGATACGGTAGTAATTATTGTGCAGCAGGAAATCTTTTGCCTGGCATTCATCATTGATGGTGAGACCGCGGGAACGGAGGATTTCCAGCTGTTCTTCAATTGTCTTAAAATCCTTATCTGCCATATCATTGCTCCTTATAAACAAAACGCCCTCAAGTGTGCGTGTGTTTCCACAGAGGCCTGAGGGAGATGTTACATAAATAATACCACAAAACAGAAAAATGTCAAGGAACAGGATTTCTGTTTTTGAAAATTCGGGAGACGGAAATGGGTAAGATCATATTGAGGATATTCAGAAGGCGGAAAGCCGGAACTGTTTGAAGATGACGTTTTTAAAATTTCTATTCCTTTGAGTAAAATAGCGGCAGATTCAGCAAAGGAAAATAAGACATTATCTAAAAGAGAACAGAAAATTTATGATATGATTTGTGAAAATATTCATTTGTCAGTGGAGCAGGTTATGGCGGAACTGGATATTTCGAGAGCAACCGTATTTAGAGATTACGCAAAAATTAAAAGAGTTACAGGTGCATCCTATGATAAAAACACCTCAACATGGACTTTATAAAATCTCTGTCTCATTTCAGTCTCATGTAGTCTCAAATCAGTCTCATTTTTTCATATAATTTTGAGACTGACTTGAGACTGAAAGCGTTGATTCGTTGACGGATTATAAAATGAAGAAGACCTGTTTTATCATATTTTTCATGTTGCTTTTACGAAATCGCCCCATCCGCTGCCATATCCTCAAACAAATCCGTAATGGCATCTCCCTTTGACTGGAATTCACAGCTGTTAAAAGGAATGCCTCCGGCGGCCATAGGCCAGATCCCGGTGGTGTGATCCACATAATAATTTGCAAAGCCTGATTTTTCTATCTCTTCCATGGACAGGTTCCGGGTCAGCTGATGGACAATGGTGGATACCATTTCAAGATGGGCCAGTTCTTCTGTACCGATATCCGTCAAAACAGCGGCTACTTCCCTGTAGGGCATGGAATAGCGCTGAGAAATATAGCGCATAGAGGCACCAAGTTCGCCATCCGGTCCGCCGTACTGAGACATGATCGCCTGGGCGAGTTTTGCATTAGGTTCCTTGATATTGACAGGATACTGTAATCGCTTTTCATAATTCCACATAAATTAACATCCTCCTTCCCAGGGCCAGGGCTGGGTTGCCCATTTCCATTCATTCTGTTTGCAGCTGTCAGCGTCGGAAATCCTCAAAGGACCGTATTTCGCAGCATATTCCCGCATAGCCTGATTCTGCATACGGACATAATGGTTGAGATACTCCATAGCCTCTTTATCAGTGGGATGGGTATCAAGATACTCTGTCATTTCCACCACGACGAATCCGATAACGCCAATATCATGAAACAGCCTTTGCTGGTCATTGTTCTGCATGGTCATTTTACACATCTCCTTCCTGTAAAGGGCTTTTCAAGTTCAGGGAAAATAGTGCCTGCATCATAGGCTTTATCGAGATTTTCAAAAACACTGGTAAGATGCTGCCATGGAACATACGCCATTGCCAGCGGAAAACGGTCAAAATATTCATTAAAACTGTAATCCTGCATAAATTCTCCTCTCATAAATTAGAAAGTAATCTAATAGTATAGTATGATCAGGAACTTTTCAGGTTCCGGTCTGGTCTGGTTTTTCTTTTGTCAGACGTCATTTTCGGCGGGGGTTCCGCTCGTGCTTGCCTTGCAGAAACTGTCAAATAATAGTAAAATAACAGAACACGGAACAACTGCAGAGGAGGGATAGGGATGCAGGAGGCAGGGAGAAGACGGATCTTTGATATCATTCAGATCGGCTATGATGAGGACTGGCCGAGCCGTGCGTTTGATCTGACGCTGATGCTCATGATTCTGATCAATTTGTTCATTGCTGTTTATGCGACCTTTGACAGCTCGGAACCGTATATGGGAATTCTGGGGATGATAGAACTGGCGACGGTAGTGCTCTTTGCGGTAGAATACGGGCTGCGTATCTGGACGGCAGAGTATCTGTATCCTGGTCTTTCCGGGAAAAAAGCAATCCTGAAATATATGACTTCTTTTAACGGGATCATAGATATGCTGGCATTTTTACCCTATTTTCTTCCTTTCTTTTTTCCAACCGGTGTTGTAGCCTTTCGAATGTTCCGGGTAGTGCGGATTTTCAGACTGTTTCGAGTAAATGCCTATTATGATGCGCTGAATGTGATCGGAGATGTCATACACAGTAAAAAGGATCAGATTTTGTCGTCTATATTTATTATTCTTGTGCTTATGACAGCCTCATCTCTTTGCATGTACAGTCTGGAGCATGAGGCTCAGCCGGAGGTATTTCAAAACGCTTTTTCCGGTTTCTGGTGGGCGGTATCGACTCTTTTGACGGTGGGATACGGAGATATTTATCCAATCACCATTCCGGGAAGGATATTCGGTATTATCATTACCTTTCTGGGAGTGGGCATGGTGGCGATTCCTACCGGTATCTTATCTGCCGGATTCGTGGAGCAGTATACACGGATGAAAAGCTTAAAGGATTATTCGATGGAAACAAATATCCGATTCGTGCGTCTTGAAATACAGGAGAATCATCCATGGAGGGGACAGAAAGTCAGTGAGCTCTGCCTTCCGCCGGGACTTCTGATTGCAGTGATCCAGCGAATGGGAGAGGTGGTAGTTCCCAGAGGAGATTCTGTTATCATGAAAGGAGATTATGTGGTTTTGGGGGCTGAGGGATACCAGGATGAGCTGGGAATCACCCTGAAGGAGATTACCTTAAAGGAGCATCATCCGTGGGTGAATCAGATGATACGGGATCTGGATATTTCCAGACAGACGCTGATCGTTATGGTTCACCGGAATGAAAAGCTGCTCATTCCGGACGGCGGACTCAGACTTGAGACAGGAGATATGATTCTGATGTATACGAAAAAAAACTATCGCGATATGCAGACTCTGGAGATCTGAATTTTATATGCTGGGAGACAGGTTTTTGATCTCTTTATTGTATGGGAAAAAAATGTATGATATAATAGGAAATGTGCTGATATGCACACAGATCGTAAGGAAATTTCCCGTTTGTGGCGGTTTCTCTGTACGATATATTATAAAATTATAAGTAAGCCGTTGCGCGTCTGCCGCGTTACGTGTGCTGGGAGAGGTTCATGATGGAAAAAGAAAAATACGTAGCTTATGTATCTACCTACACTTCAGGAAATAAGAGCAGTTTTGGAATACGGATATATGATGTGGATATGGAGAATGGCAGATTTCACGAAAAAGATCAGATTGAAATCACGAATTCATCTTATGTGACCATTTCCCACAACCGCAAATATTTGTATTCCATCACGGATTTCGGTGTGGAAGCCAACCAGATACTGGAGGATGGAAGCCTTGCGGTGATCAACCGCGCATCCATTAATGGCATGAGAGGATGCTATCTTTCTACGGATTACGAGGACAAATTCCTTTTCGTAGCGGGCTATCATGATGCAAAGCTGACTGTCCTTAGGCTCCATGAGAACGGAAGGATCGGAGAGATCACAGATGAGATTTTTCACAAGGGACTGGGAAGTATTGCCGAGAGAAACTTCAGGCCCCACCTCAACTGTGCCAAGATGACCAGGGATAACCGGTTTTTATGTGTGGCGGACCTTGGGATGGATCATGTTGTTGTCTATGAAGTGAATCATCGTAACGGCAGACTGCGGCAGGTTGATATTATCAGAAGTGAGCAGGAGTCCGCTCCCCGTCATTTGAAGTTTTCTGAAGATGGAAGGCTCCTTTATGTGGTGCATGAGTTGAAAAACTGTGTGGATGTATATACTTATAAAGTGGATGAAGTACATGGTATGCCGGTTTTTGAGAGAATCCAGAGCATTTCTACCTTAAATGATTATCATGCCGGCAGTTCAGCCGCAAGCGCGCTTAACTTTTCCAATGATTTTAAATATCTTTGCAGTTCCAATGCAGGGGATAACAGCGTTGTGCTGTATTCTGTTGACGAGCAGACGGGGCTGCTCACCAAGATTCTCTGCCTTCCGATCAGCGGAGACTATCCGAAGGACGCTGCACTGTTTCCGGACAACAGACATCTGGTATCCTTAAACCAGGAGAGCAGCAGCATGACATTCTTTAACGTTGATATGGACCGGGGAACGATTGTTATGAATGGACCGGAGATTAAGGTGGACAGACCGAACTGTGTGATCTTTTATCGTTTAAACAGCTAAATCGAGTAGGGAAGATTTTCTCCCTACTCGCGCGGGGGGGGGGTGTGTGCTGCGTAGCAGCAATTTTCCATACACACCCCTGTTTTTTCATGCGCAGCCCCATGCAGAGGGAGTACGCCGCTAAAGCGGCGCATGGGGCGCGCGGCGAGTAGTGGAAAAAAGCGTTCCCCTACTCGATTCGGTAAAAATCAATCAGATAGCTCATTCTTGCCGTCATGTTCATCATACAGGCGTCCAGAATGGTGAGCGCTGTCATGGCTTCCACCACAACCACAGCCCTGGGAACAATCACTGGATCATGTCGGCCCTTGATAGCAATTTCTATGTTTTCAAAGTCTTTGTTTACGGTTTCCTGAGAGGAAAAGATAGAGGGGGTGGGTTTGACATGTGCTCTCAGGAGAAGCTGTGTCCCATCGCTGATCCCCCCCAGAATACCTCCCGCATGATTGGTCTTCTTGGTGATCTTTCTTTCCGTACAGACAAAGGCATCGTTGTTTTGTGACCCACGCGTCTGAGAGACCAGTGTCCCATCTCCGATCTCCACTGCTTTGACAGCGCCGATAGACATAATTCCTTTGGCAAGATTGGCATCCAGCTTTTCAAAAACAGGATCTCCTATTCCAGCAGGAAGGCCGGATACGATACATTCAATGACGCCGCCGCTGGAGTCTTTGTTTTTCATACATTCAGACAGATAGGCCATAGCTCTTCTGTCAGCCTCTGGATCCGGCATGCAGGTAGGAGTAGTTAAAATGGCCTTACGGTCAAATCGGGCCGGATCTATGGAAACAGGTCCTATAGATTTGGTGTATGCAGTAAGCGTAATTCCCATTTCTTCCAATATTTTAACTGCAATAGCGCCTGCGGCTACCCGTCCAATGGTTTCCCGGCCGGAAGAACGTCCGCCTCCCCGGTAATCGCGGAACCCATATTTTGCATCAAACGTAAAATCGGCATGCCCCGGTCTGTAGCAGGAAGCGATTTCGCTGTAGTCAGAGGATTTCTGCGATGTGTTGCGGACGATCAGAGAAACAGAAGTTCCGGTAGTACAGCCTTCAAAAACACCGGAAAGAATTTCCACCTCATCTGATTCTTTGCGGGGAGTGGAGACAGCGCTCTGTCCTGGTTTACGCCGGTCGAGATAGGGCTGAATATCTTCTTCGCTTAAGGGCAGTCCTGCGGGAATACCATCTACGATTACGCCCAGAGCTTTTCCGTGGGATTCCCCCCAGGTAGTTATTTTGAATAGATTTCCATAGGTTGAACCTGCCATAAGTATCCTCCATTCTTTTAAAGTAAACCTCCATCATGCTCAGCCTGCCGCTTTGGCGGGCCGCATGGACATCCATGCAATGAAAGTCCTTGACTTTCATAATAATTCAAAATTGGATTTCTATCAAATTATAGCGGAAATAAAATATTTTTACAATTATTTTTCATTCGCCTATTGTGGAATGCTGAAGATTTGTGTAAAATATTAGGACAACTTGCTTTTTTATGATAAATATTATGGGGGAACAATGCAGACAGGACTTGACCGGAGCGCAAACTGGAAGTTAAAGGATTTTTTTATAAAAATGGGAAGACGAAGCAGGTATCTTCTGATTCCGGCTGTTTTTGGGCTGACAGTCAGTGTGTTTCTGCACCATTTTTTTATATACTGCAGAAGAGGAAGCAGACGGTTTGTCTGTACGGCATTTCTGATTTTCTGTTTTGTGGTGGAGAGCAGCTTTGCCTATCCCGCCTCTTGTATGAAATCCGGTTCCGATACGGATATTATAAAGGAAACTGAAGTGACGGAAACCATTGACCTTGAAATGACCATGGACGGCGGACAGAAGGTTGAGATTGAAAAGCTTCCCAGACAAGAGGGAGAACCGGAAGATGCAGAACACGCGGGAATGAACCGGGCGGATAAATATTCGCTGGATGAAATCCTGAATAAAGAACAGGGCACCCATCCGGCGGGGGCGGGCAGAAATAAAGCGGCATCACAGGCAGAGAGCGCTGATGTTTTTGATGCGGAAGACTGGAAACTTGTACTGGTTAATAAGCAGCATCCCATTCCGGATAACTATGCGTTTACCCTGGGAACCATTAAGACAATTAAGGGGAACATGCAGTGTGATGAGCGGATCGTGGAAGAACTGCTTTCCATGATGCAGGATGCCGGAGATGCAGGCATTAATCTTGCCATTTGTTCCCCTTACCGTGATTTACAGCGCCAGGAGGTGCTTTTTAACCGCAAAATCAAGTCTTATATGAATAAAGGCCTGTCTTATATGGAAGCTTACAAGATATCTTCGCAGACGGTAACAGTCCCTGGTGCAAGCGAACATCAGATCGGACTGGCGATCGATATTGTGTCGGACACATATACCACGTTGAACGCAGGATTTGCGGATACAGATGCGGGCATCTGGCTGGAGCAGCATTGTGCAGAATATGGTTTTATTTTACGTTATCCCGAGGGAAAGGAATTTATCACAGGCATTGAGTATGAACCATGGCACTTTCGTTATGTGGGAAAAGAGGCAGCGGAACTGATCATGAAAGAGGAGATTTGCCTGGAGGAGTTCTGGGAGAAATATGTAATTTCATAAATGGAATTTTTGTTTAAAGACGGAATGTGAAATGAGGAGAGAGATGTATAAGCTGTTAAGGCAGGAGGGACGGGCAAAACGCGGAGAACTTACAACTGTTCATGGGGTAATCCAGACACCGGTCTTTATGAATGTAGGTACCGCTGCCGCGATTAAGGGGGCAGTGTCAACGGAAGATCTGGAACAGATTCATACGCAGGTGGAATTGTCCAACACCTATCATTTACATGTGAGGCCCGGGGACGAGGTGATCAGAAAGCTCGGCGGGCTTCATAAATTTATGTCATGGGATAAACCGATTCTGACCGATTCAGGAGGATTTCAGGTGTTTTCTCTTGCAGGACTGCGCCGAATCAAAGAAGAAGGGGTTTATTTCCACTCACATGTAGATGGGCGGAAAATATTTATGGGACCGGAAGAAAGTATTCAAATACAATCGCATCTGGCCTCCACCATAGCGATGGCCTTTGATGAATGTGCTCCAAGCAAAGCCGACCGCAGCTATGTGCAGGCATCTGTGGACCGCACCACCCGCTGGCTGGCACGATGCAGACAGGAAATGAAACGGATGAATTCCCTGGAAGATACCATCAACCGGGAGCAAATGCTGTTTGGAATCAATCAGGGAGCCGTATATGCGGATATTCGTGTGGAGCAGGCCAAAAGGATTGCAGAGATGAATCTGGATGGATATGCTCTGGGCGGACTGGCAGTGGGAGAGAGCCATGAAGAAATGTATTATATAATAGAAGAAACAGTGCCTTATCTGCCAGTGGATAAGCCGACTTATCTGATGGGAGTCGGCACGCCGGCGAATATCCTGGAAGGCGTTGAACGGGGAATTGATTTTTTTGACTGTGTCTATCCCAGCAGAAACGGACGGCATGGGCATTTATATACCAATACGGGCAAAATCAATCTTTTTAATGCAAAATATGAGCTTGATGAGAGTCCGATTGAGGAAGGCTGCGGCTGTCCTGCCTGTCGCAGGTATTCCAGAGCATATATCCGGCATCTTCTGAAAGCAGGAGAAATGTTGGGGATGCGGTTGTGTGTACTGCATAATCTGTATTTTTATAATACGATGATGGAGGAAATCCGGGATGCACTGGACAGGGGAGAATTTTCTTCTTATAAGCGAAATAAGCTGGAGAAAATGAGCCCGAAATCGTGATCAGACGGCACTGACAGATTTTTTCCAAATACAGACAAAACACAAAAAATGTAAAAAGACTTGTTTTTGACAGATGAATTGTGTATCATAATTGTTAGACCTATTCAGCAAAACAGACAGGAGGAAGTTAAATGGGTATCTTATTGACAGAAGCAGGGGCCGGAGCCGCTGCAGGAAGCGGAATTGTCATGGTAGTATATCTTGTTCTTATCTTTGGGTTTTTCTACTTTTTCATGATACGCCCTCAAAAAAAGGAACAGAAAAAAATGGCCGCCATGTTGTCAGCACTTGAGGTGGGTGACTGTGTGCTTACCAGCAGCGGTTTTTATGGAATCGTCATAGATATTACCGACGACACAGTAATCGTAGAGTTCGGCAACAACAAAAACTGCCGTATTCCCATGCAGAAGAGTGCCATATCACAGGTTGAGAAAGCAGATGCGGAATAGAACATGGAATCTGAAAGATAAGGCGCACTGACTGCGCCTTATTTTGTGGGCAGGGAGAAATTTCCTGTTCGATTCGTACGGGAAAATTTCCGACTTTCTGTATGAAACAAATAGAAAACGGAGGGATTGAGATGAAATTAAATATTGCATGTATACCCGGTGATGGGATCGGTCCTGAAATCATTGCGGAAGCCAGGAAGGTTCTCGAAAAGGTCGCTGAAGTATACGGACATGAAATGTCTTTTACCGATATTTTAATGGGCGGAGCGTCGATTGACGTACACGGTGTCCCGCTTACAGACGAGGCAATTGCGGCTGCCAAAAGTGCAGACGCTGTTCTGATGGGATCGATCGGGGGAAATACCGTGACCTCTCCCTGGTATAAGCTTCCTCCCAACTTACGGCCGGAGGCGGGGCTTTTGGGACTGCGTAAAGCGCTGAATCTGTTTGCCAACTTAAGACCGGCAGTATTATATGATGAACTGGCGGGGGCCTGCCCTCTGAAGGAGGAGATCAGCAGAGCAGGATTTGATATGATGATTATGCGTGAGCTGACCGGCGGGCTCTATTTCGGAGAGCGGTATACCACGGAAGAAGACGGGATCCGCAAGGCCGTGGACACACTGACCTATGATGAAAATGAAATCCGCAGAATTGCAGTCAAAGGATTTGACATTGCCATGAAGCGCCGCCGGAAGGTTACCAGCGTAGATAAGGCAAATGTGCTGGATTCCTCCAGATTGTGGCGCAAGGTTGTGGACGAGGTGGCGGCTGACTATCCGGATGTCACGTTGGAGCATATGCTGGTAGATAACTGTGCGATGCAGATTGTAAGGGATCCGGCGCAGTTTGACGTGATTCTGACAGAGAATATGTTTGGAGATATTCTTTCCGATGAAGCAAGTATGGTGACGGGGTCTATTGGTATGCTTGCATCAGCCTCCCTGAACGATACCAAATTTGGTCTGTACGAGCCCAGCCACGGTTCGGCGCCTGACATTGCAGGAAAAAACATTGCCAATCCCATTGCAACGATTCTCTCCGCCGCCATGATGCTCCGTTATTCTTTTGATCTTGATAAGGAAGCGGATGCCATTGAACAGGCGGTAAAGAACATTCTGAAAAAGGGATTCCGGACCCTCGACATTATGTCGGAGGGATGCCGGCAGGTGGGATGTAAAGAAATGGGTGATTTGTTAGCAGATGAAATCGGATAGATCAGGCAGGATATCTTCCGGCGTACAAAAGATGGATCTGATGTTTGGCGTCTTTTTGGCGGGCATGGCAGTCTATTACGGTTATCGTCTTTTTGCCCTTACGCCCTGGTATGATGAATTGTATACTTATTATTACTTTATAAGTGAGGGACCGCTGTACGCAGCCATACACTGGCCGCTTCCCAATAACCATGTAGGCTACTCGGTTTTATCCGCATTTCTGGATTGGCTGGGAAATCCCTATATCGGCCTGCGGGGAGTATCGTATCTGTGTGCGCTGGCCAATATCTGCCTTCTCTACAGACTGACCGGAAAATATATCGGAAGATATTACGCTTTTATTACCGTCATCCTGTATGCATCCATGAATCTGGTCAATCAACTGGCCGTTCAGGGACGGGGCTATACAATGGGAATCACCTGTCTGCTTGTGGCATGGCAGTGTATGATTCTGATCTGTGAGGAAGCTGAGACTTCAGGAAAAATCTACATACTATATGCGCTGGCTCTGATTGCAGGACTTTATACTGTTTCCAGCAATGTATACTGGGTGGTGCCTCTTTGTCTGGCAGGCGGTGCTTATCTTCTCTGCAGAGGAATGCTGGCTCTGAGGGAGAGCGGGAAAACCGGCATAAAAGAATTTCTGAAAACGATAAGCGGGAAAAAATTGGTCCGGCTTGTTGCGGCATCTTTAGCTGCGGCTTTGGGAACAGTCCTGCTTTACGCTACGATCTGGACAGCCATTGGTTCCAATCTCCTGGTAAAGGATGAATCCAGTGCTTATTACGGCCTCAGCCATGTAAAGATGATTTTGAGAGGTCCCTTTGCTGCAATTTACAGAGGAATGCAGTATATGCTGGATACTCCTTATATTCAAAGTGAAGAGAGAGCCGGATTTTTGGGCCGGCTGGGAGAATGGATGGTATCCCTTTCCGGCTACTATTATCCTGCTATAGGATATGTGGTCACAGGAATCTGGATAGCGGGAAGCTTTTTCCTTCTGTATAGACTGATCAGAGAAATACGCAATAAAACGGCTCAGAATCTTCTGCTTTATCTGGTGCTGCTCACGGGTATTTTGTTTGTTCCCGTCTGTCTGCTGATCCAGTGTAAGCGTCCCTATTACAGAGTTTTTACTTATGGAGGCGTTTTTCTGGCACTTCTTCTGGCGCTGGTGTTCAAAAGTCTTTTGGAATTGACAGCCGCCGGCGCAGACGGCGACAGAAAGAAAATCGGAATTTATACAGCGGCTTTTTGCCTGGTGTCTGCTTTCTGTGTAAAGTGCTTTGTTTTTTCAGGTTATAATGAACAATATGGAACCAGAGAGCATGAGATCGCCCAGGCATTGGCTGAAGCAGAAGCTGATCAGATACTAAATTTCTGTGTCACAGACTGCAATCAGCAGTATCTGCTCTATTTTCTTTATGGTGTCCGCTGTGAAAACAGAACGATAGAAGGCGCAGATGCACTGATATTGGATAAGAGAATGACAGACCCTGATTTTGATGAAATGATCTGGGAATTTTATCATTATTATGATACGATTGCATGGGGCTATGTGGATGAGTATATGACACCGGCCTATGAAAATGAAGATTACATCCTTTATACGAAAAGGACAACCGAGTAGGGGAAGAATGTTTGCCTCTGCGCATAAATAAGTCAGAAATGCGGAATTTTTCCGTAAAGTCAGGAAGAAGAAAGGGAGGAAAATATGAGAAGTGATAATGTGAAAACCGGTATGCAGCAGGCCCCCCACAGAAGCCTGTTCAATGCATTGGGATTTACCGAGGAAGAAATGAAAAAGCCAATGGTTGGTATTGTGAGCTCTTACAACGAGATCGTGCCCGGCCACATGAATCTGGATAAAATTGTGGAAGCGGTTAAGCTGGGAGTCGCGCAGGCCGGCGGTGTACCGGTGGTATTTCCGGCAATTGCCGTGTGTGATGGGATCGCAATGGGGCATATCGGTATGAAGTATTCCCTGGTTACAAGAGATCTGATCGCAGATTCCACCGAATGTATGGCTCTTGCCCATCAGTTTGACGCGCTTGTAATGGTGCCTAACTGTGACAAAAATGTACCGGGACTTTTAATGGCGGCGGCCAGAATCAATGTTCCTACGGTATTTGTGTCCGGAGGCCCCATGCTGGCCGGACGTGTAAAAGGACAGAAGCGGAGCTTGTCTTCCATGTTTGAAGCGGTAGGCTCCCATGCCGCCGGTAAAATGAGTGCAGAGGAAGTCCGGGAGTTTGAGGAAAAGACCTGTCCTACCTGCGGTTCCTGTTCCGGCATGTATACGGCGAATTCCATGAACTGTCTGACAGAAGCGCTGGGAATGGGGCTGGCCGGGAATGGAACGATTCCGGCAGTTTATTCTGACAGACTCAGACTTGCAAAGCATGCCGGTATGGCAGTCATGGAGATGTACCGCAGGGATATCCGGCCCAGAGACATTATGACGAAGGAAGCCATCTTAAACGCGCTGACCGTGGACATGGCGCTGGGATGCTCCACCAATTCTATGCTGCATTTACCTGCCATTGCGCATGAAGTAGGCTTTGACTTTGATATTGCCTTTGCCAATGAGATCAGTGAAAAAACGCCGAATTTATGTCATCTGGCTCCGGCAGGTCCGACTTATATGGAGGATTTGAATGAAGCCGGCGGGGTCTACGCTGTGATGAACGAGCTGAAAGAGGCAGGCCTCCTTCATACGGAATGTATGACGGTGACGGGAAAGACGATAGGAGAAAATATTACAGGCGCAGTAAATAAGAACCCGGAGGTAATAAGGCCTCTTGATAATCCTTATTCGGCCACCGGCGGCCTTGCGGTGCTGAAAGGAAATCTGGCGCCGGATGGCAGCGTAGTGAAACGCTCGGCAGTGGTGCCTGAAATGATGGTACACGAAGGACCTGCCAGAGTATTCGAATGCGAGGAGGATGCCATTGAGGCTATTAAAGGCGGTAAGATCGTGGCGGGAGATGTGGTGGTTATCCGTTATGAGGGCCCGAAAGGCGGCCCTGGGATGCGTGAAATGCTTAATCCAACATCCGCTATCGCAGGTATGGGACTTGGGGCTTCGGTAGCGTTGATTACAGACGGACGTTTTTCAGGCGCATCCAGAGGCGCATCCATCGGGCACGTTTCGCCGGAAGCGGCGGTAGGCGGTCCTATTGCGCTGGTAGAGGAGGGGGATCTGATCAGCATCAATATTCCTGAAATGAAGCTGGATGTAAAGGTTTCTCCTCAGGAGCTGGAGGCAAGAAGAGCAAAATGGCAGCCCAGAACCCCGGCGGTTACCACCGGTTACCTTGCACGATACAGGGAAATGGTTACTAGCGGCAACAGAGGTGCGATACTGGAGATCCCAAAACAATAAAAGATCTGAATGGAATGAATCATAAAAGTAACTACGAAGCCAAAGGATGAATAGTTACTCATAAAAATCGGAGGAAGATAAATGCAGTTGACAGGTGCTGAAATTGTAGTGGAATGTTTGAAGGAGCAGGGGGTGGATACCGTCTTCGGTTATCCCGGCGGTACGATTTTAAATGTATACGATGCCTTATATAAACATAGTGATGAAATACGGCATATCCTGACTTCCCATGAGCAGGGAGCGGCTCATGCGGCGGATGGCTATGCACGTGCCAGTGGAAAGGTGGGAGTCTGCCTGGCGACAAGCGGCCCGGGCGCTACCAATCTGGTTACAGGAATTGCCACTGCATATATGGATTCGGTTCCTATGGTGGCGATCACATGCAACGTAAATCTTCCGCTGCTGGGTAAGGATTCCTTCCAGGAGGTGGATATTGCAGGGGTGACCATGCCGATCACCAAACATGGATATATTGTTAAAAATGTTGAGGAACTGGCGGATACCCTGAGAAAGGCATTTTCCATAGCACGGGAGGGCAGACCGGGCCCGGTACTGGTGGACATCACCAAAGACGTGACGGCCAATACCTGCGAATACGAGAGGAAAGCCCCGCAGCCCCTTAAATCTTCCTGCAAGTATACGCAGGAAGACATCCGGAGGGCAGTTGAACTGATCAAAAAATCCAAGAGACCTTTTATCTATGTAGGAGGAGGCGCTGTAATTTCAGGGGCTTTTGAGGAGGTAAGAAAGCTTGCCGATCTGATAGATGCTCCGGTCTGTGACACGCTAATGGGCAAAGGAGCAATGGATGGACATTCCGAACGGTACACGGGCATGATTGGAATGCATGGAACCAAAGCGTCGAATCTGGGGGTCAGCGAATGTGATCTTCTGATTGCTCTGGGCGCCAGATTTTCCGATCGTGTTGTAGGAAATGCAGCAATGTTTGCATCCAGGGCAAAAGTTCTTCATATTGATATTGATGCAGCCGAGATTAATAAAAATATCAGAACACAGGCTTCTGTGGTGGGAGATCTGAAGGAGATCCTGACATTAATCAATCAGGAACTTCCCGGAATGGAACATCGGGAGTGGAATGCGCATATAAAAGAATTAAAAGAATCATATCCGTTAAATTATGCTGAGGAAGGTCTCTCCTGCCCTTACATCATGGAGGAGATTGACAGGATAACCAATGGCGGGGCAATTATAACCACTGATGTGGGCCAGCATCAGATGTGGGCGGCTCAGTATTATAAATATTCAGAGCCCAGAACCTTTTTATCCTCCGGCGGTCTGGGGACCATGGGATATGGACTGGGCGCGTGCATCGGGGCCAAAACAGCAAAACCGGATAAGATCTGTATCAATATTGCAGGCGACGGATGCTTCCGCATGAATATGAATGAGCTGGCAACAGCCTCACGATATCAGATTCCCGTGATAGAGGTTGTGATCAACAATCATGTTCTGGGTATGGTCAGACAATGGCAGACTCTGTTTTATGGACAGCGCTATTCCCAGACGGTCCTGGAGGACCACGTTGATTTCTGTATGGTGGCAAAAGGACTTGGATGCGAAGCGATCCGCGTCACGCGTAAAGATGAGGTGGCAGATGCCGTCACGCGGGCAATCGAAATGAAAAAGCCCGTTCTGATCGAATGTGTGATTCCCAAAGATGATAAGGTATTTCCCATGGTGCCTGCAGGGGCTCCTATCAGCGAAGTATTTGATGCAACGGATTTGGATAAGAAAAAATGAAAAAAAATGTTTTAAAAGGAATCGGTATTGGATTTTCAATTATTCTGTTTTCTATCGCGGCAATGTATTTGGGGCTGGCATATTATTATGCGGACGGCTTCAGTTATGGGACATGGATCAATGGAATTTACTGTACCGGAAAAAGCATTAGCGAAGTGAATGAAGAACTTTTAAAACATTGTGATTATTCCGGACTTACCATCATAGACAGTGATGGTAAGTCCTATGTTATATCGGCACAGGAGGTAAATTTTTCGTTTGACTTTGATGAAGGGTTAAGGCATTTTCTTAAGAGGCAGAATCCCTATCTTTGGATTGATAATTTACTGGAAGGAAAAGAGGACCGAAAACTGGAACCTGCGGTCACTTATGATCTGGATGCTTTTGAGCAGATTCTGAATTCTTTTCCCTTATTCCAGGAGAAAATGGATTCCGAAAGGACCGTTGAGATACGCAAAGGAGAACAGGGGTATTATCTTCTGGATGAGAGGACACATGTATTGAACGAACAGCAGGCCAGATTTAAGGTCCGGGAGGCCTTTGAGCGCTGTGAGTCTGTCCTGGATCTGGAAAAAGAAGAATGCTATGAGGACCTGCCCCAGACGCCGGAGATGAGGGAACAGATTTCGCTTTGGAGCAAGCTTGCCATCTACCAGGACTGTGGCATTGTCTATCAGTTTGGCGAAGAACTTTATCCGGTGGATGCAGGTATTGTATGTGATTTCCTTATGCTGGATGAAAACGGCGGCTTTGTCCTGGATGAAAAGGGAAATTTATGCACGGATGAGGAGAAAGTCTATGCTTTTGTTGACCGGCTTGCCGATGAATATGATACAGTGGGGGCTGCCCGGCAGTTTCACGCTACCCGGGGGGATATTGTAACAGTGGAGGGAGGCATCTATGGGAACAAAATCGACCGGAAAGCGGAGAAGGAATATCTGCTTTCAGCCTTTCTGGAGGGGAAGCGGGAGATCCATGAACCCGTATATCTCCAGAAAGCTCTCAGGCAGGGAAAGGATGATATAGGGGATACCTACATAGAAGTGGATATGACGGAGCAGATGATGTATTATTATGTGTCGGGAGAGCTGAAAATCGAAACGCCTGTGGTGACCGGAAATACCGGATTGAGAAGAGGAACGCCTTCCGGCACCAATTATGTTTATAATAAACAGCGAAACCGGGTACTCCGGGGAGAGGACTATGCCTCTCCGGTGAAATACTGGATTCCGGTCAAAGGGGCCATTGGCATTCACGATGCTTCCTGGCGCAGCAAATACGGCGGTGAAATTTATAAGACCAACGGTTCTCATGGCTGCATCAATACACCGCTGGAGGAAGTGTCACAGCTTTATGATATGGTGGAGGTCGGAACGCCCTGCGTGATGTTTTATTGAGTTTTTTAAGCCGTATTATTTTAGTTGACTAAAGTGTTAAATCGGTATAAAATGTTTTCCAGATATCTGAAGAAGAGGATGAGGAGGAGATTAGCGTGTCCAGAGTATATAATTTTTCGGCAGGTCCGGCTGTGTTACCGGAAGAAGTTTTAAAAGAAGCGGCAGATGAGATGCTGGATTACAGAGGGTCCGGGATGTCAGTCATGGAAATGAGCCACAGATCTAAGGTATATGATACTATTATCAAGGAGGCGGAAGCGGATCTGCGGGATCTGATGAAGATCCCTGATCATTACAGAGTATTATTTTTACAGGGGGGAGCCAGTCAACAGTTTGCCATGATTCCCATGAACCTGATGAAAAACCGTAAGGCTGCTTATATCGTAACCGGACAGTGGGCTAAGAAAGCTTTTCAGGAGGCTAAGATTTATGGTGAGGCCGTTGAAGTGGCTTCTTCGGCGGATCAGACTTTTTCTTATATTCCGGACTGCTCTGATCTTCCCATTCCGGAGGACGCGGATTACGTTTATATTTGTGAAAACAATACGATATATGGAACCAAATTCAAGACGCTGCCCAACACAAATGGGCATACGCTGGTAGCCGACGTTTCCTCCTGTTTTCTCTCAGAGCCCGTGGATGTGACAAAGTATGGTGTGATTTATGGCGGTGTGCAGAAAAATATCGGACCGGCGGGTGTAGTGATTGTGATTATCAGAGAGGATCTGATCACAGAGGATGTTCTTCCGGGCACCCCGACGATGCTGAAATATAAAACCCATGCGGATGCAGATTCTCTGTACAATACGCCTCCGGCATACGGTATTTATATTTGCGGCAAAGTGTTTAAATGGATTAAAAAGATGGGCGGATTGACGGCTATGAAGGAGATCAATGAACGGAAAGCCGGAATCCTGTATGATTTTCTGGATGAGAGCACGTTATTTAAGGGGACTGTGCGCAGGCAGGACCGTTCGCTTATGAATGTTCCTTTTGTCACCGGGAGCGAAGAGCTGGACGCTGAATTTGTAAAAGAGGCTAAGGCGGCTGGACTGGAGAACCTGAAGGGACACAGATCTGTGGGCGGCATGCGTGCCAGTATCTATAATGCAATGCCTGTGGAAGGGGTCTGCAGACTTGTGGAATTTATGAAAGAATTTGAAAAGAAAAACGGCTGATCAAAGGAGAAACGAATAACATGTTTCAATATTATTGCTTAAATCCCATTGCAAAGGTGGGACTGGAAAAATTTACGGAAGAATTTGAAAAAACAGAAGATGTCAACCAGGCGGAAGGGATTCTGGTAAGAAGCGCATCCATGCACGAGATGGAACTGTCCGAAAAGCTTCTGGCTGTTGCCAGAGCGGGAGCAGGCGTCAATAATATTCCGCTGGATCAGTGTGCGGAAAAGGGAATTGTAGTATTTAACACGCCCGGAGCCAATGCCAATGGAGTAAAAGAGCTGGTGATTGCAGGAATGCTTCTTGCTTCAAGGGATATTATAGGCGGTATTGAGTGGGTAGAATCCGCCAGGTCAGATGAGAACATTGCCGCTGCAGCAGAAAAGGAAAAGAAACGCTTTGCAGGCACAGAGGTTCAGGACAAAAAGCTTGGAATTATCGGACTGGGCGCCATCGGCGTTAAGGTTGCCAATGTTGCAAAGCATATGGGGATGGAAGTGTACGGCTATGACCCGTATGTTTCTGTGGATGCGGCATGGAACTTAAGCCGGGACGTAAAGCATGTGCTCCATGTGGAAGAAATCTATGAAAGCTGTGATATCATTACCATCCATGTGCCGCTCCTTGACTCTACCAGAGGCATGATTGATAAGGAAGCCATTGCCAGGATGAAAGAAGGCGTGATTCTGCTGAACTTTGCAAGGGATGTGCTGGTCAATGAAGAAGATGTTCTGGAAGGGATCAGAACAGGTAAGATCCGCAAATATGTATCGGATTTTCCTAATCCCGTCACAGCCGGCCGGGAGGGATGTATTGTAATTCCGCATCTGGGGGCTTCTACAGAGGAATCGGAAGAAAACTGCGCAAAGATGGCTGTGAAAGAGATGATGAACTATCTGAAAAACGGAAACATTATTAACAGCGTCAATTATCCCAACTGCGATATGGGAGTGTGCACACAGGCAGGCCGTGTGGCAATTTTCCACAAAAATATTGCAAATATGATTACCAAATTTACTGCCTGCTTCGGTGACCAGGGAATCAATATTACTGATATGACCAATAAATCCAAAGGAAAGGTCGCTTATACGATGATTGATACGGAGGAAGCGGTGGATGCGGATATTGTCCATAAGCTGGAATCCATCAAAGGCGTATTCCGTGTCAGAGTAATCAAATAGCATCCATTTTCTTTACACAACGCGCGCCCCGCATGCGGGCAGGGAGAAAATCTTCTCTGCTCGATTGTGCAGGGGCGCGTAAGGAAAACTACTGCTGCGCCGGTGTCTAAAAGGCGGAAAAATCAGTTACACCCAGATCGTTTAAGTCTTCTTTCAGCATGGCATCGGCTCTGGCGGATACGGTGCTGGCAAGATCCATATATCTGATAAAAATATCTTCCAGAGCAATCCCTTTCTCATCAGCGATTTCCTGCATAATGGGTTTCAGCTTGTCAAGCTGAAAAGAAATACGTGTTTTCTGAGGATCGATATCCCCCAGCACCTCTTCGGCATAGGCATTGATGCGGTCAAGCATCGCCTGATCCTCCGGACTTAATGGAGAGGTCTGCCCGGAGTTATTGTTTGAAATCTGAAACATATCTTCACACCCTTTTCTGAATTTTTGTAACATACTTCGCTTGCTTATTCTTCTGTTAAATAATAGCACTTGACGCTTGTGTTGTATAGACATCTTTGCTAAAATAGTAGATAGGAAGTAATTATTCAGCCAGGTCTGTGCATTAACTGTACAGACCGTGAGAAAGTGATACAAGAGTGCAAAATCCCATCGCCGAAGGCGAATTTAATGGATTTTGCATGTAACAGTTCAGCAAGACTGAACTGTTACAATAGGAAATGGAGGGTGTGTGACGGATTCAGTCTGTCTGAGATGTCACAGATTAACGCAGGTATGGCAGGAAAGAGGGATCATATGAATAACAGATTATATAAATTGATGAACTGGCCAAGAATAGAAGGAATTATTTATTCGGAAGAGGACAGGCCCCATGAAATTCTGGGACCTCATGCAAGCGGTAAAAGTGTGTTGTTTCAGACCTTTCAGCCGGGCGCAGATCGTGTTTCCATCGTAACCGGGGATGGGAAAAAATACGCCATGGAAACGGTGGATGAGTCCGGCTATTTTGCATATCTTCTGGCCGGAAAACTGCCCGAAAGCTATGAATACGAGGTGGCGCACGGGGAAGAAATCACCCGTGTGAAGGATGCTTACCGATATAAAATGGGACTGACGAAAAAGGATATCGAAAAATTTGAGGCGGGTATTCATTATACGATTTATGAAAAGCTGGGTGCACATTATACCAGCTGCGAAGGATGCGAAGGAACCTTTTTCGCCGTCTGGGCGCCCAATGCAGTGCGTGTCAGTGTAGTGGGAGATTTTAATCACTGGGATGGACGTCTTCATCAGATGACGAAGAATCAGGATGGAGGAATTTTTGAGATCTTTATACCGGATGTGAAACCGGGAGAGTGCTATAAATATGAACTGAAGGTGCGGGGTGGACTGACCTATTTAAAAGCGGATCCCTACGCATTCGGACAGCAGCTCCGTCCTGATACCGCTTCCATAGTATGCGATATTGATTATAAATGGTCGGATGATCAATGGATGAAAGAGCGCTCCGGCCGTCAGGAAGAGAATTCGCCACTCAGCGTTTATGAGATGTATCTCGGTTCTTTTAAGCAAAACAGGGATACGGGCGAGTATCTGAATTACAGAGAGCTTGCGCCGGAAATCGTGAAATATGTAAAAGAGATGGGATACACACACGTGGAACTGATGCCGGTTATGGAGCATCCTCTGGATGCTTCCTGGGGGTATCAGGTGATTGGCTATTATGCCCCCACAGCAAGATACGGCTCCGCGGAAGATTTCATGTATTTGATCGATACCCTTCATCAGGCACAGATCGGCGTTTTTCTCGACTGGGTTCCCGCCCATTTTCCCAGAGATACTTACGGGCTTTCCCAGTTTGATGGAACCTGCCTTTATGAACACGCAGATCCCAGACAGGGTGCGCACCCTCACTGGGGAACACTGATTTATAATTACGGGCGTCATCAGGTTTCCAATTATCTGATTGCAAACGCTCTGTACTGGGTGGAGAAGTACCATGTGGATGGCATCCGCATGGACGCGGTGGCTTCCATGCTTTATCTTGACTATGGGAAAAAGGATGGAGAGTGGGTGGCCAATATTTATGGCGGCAATGAAAATCTGGAAGCCATGGAGTTGTTAAAGCATTTAAACTCTATCATGAAGAAGCGGAACCCCGGTGTGCTTATGATTGCGGAAGAGTCCACAGCATGGCCGAGGATTACAGGAGAAGTGGAAGAAGATGGATTGGGATTTGACCTGAAATGGAACATGGGATTTATGAATGATTTCCTGGGTTACATCAGTTATGACCCTTATTTCAGAGCATACCATCATTGTGAGCTGACTTTCAGCATGATCTACGCCTACAGTGAAAATTTCATGCTGGTGTATTCCCATGACGAAGTGGTACATGGCAAATCCACACTGATCGGGAAAATGCCTGGCGTTCTGGAGGATAAGTTTGCAAATCTGCGGATCACTTATGCATATATGATGACACATCCCGGGAAAAAGCTGTTGTTTATGGGACAGGATATTGCAGAATTCAAGGAATTTGATGAGACAAGAGAAACGGAGTGGGCGCTGCTGCAAAGTGAGCCCCACCGTGGCATCAACCAGCTGGTAAAGGATTTGAACGCCCTGTATCAGAAAAAGCCGGCGCTTTATGCGCTTGATACAAGTCCCGAGGGATTTGAATGGATCAACTGTATTTCAAACGAACAATGTATGGTATCTTTCCTGAGAAAGACCCGTAAGATGGAAGACACTCTGGTCGTAGTAGTCAATTTTGCAAATGTGGAACAGGAATTTGTAATCGGAGTGCCATATGAAGGAAAGTATAAAGAAATTTTAAATACCGATGCAAAATGCTATGGCGGTGAAGGCAGAGTTAACGGACAGGCAAAATTTACGGAGGAGCAGGAGGCGGATGGCAAGCCTTATTCCTTTAAAATGAAGAGCGCGCCTTTATCTGCAAGTATTTTCTCCTTTATTCACTATACGGAAAAGGAAAAAGCTCAGATTGCCAAGAGGAAAGCAGAAAAGGAAGCGGAGGCAAGAGCGCAGAAGGCTCACCTGGAAGCAGAGAGAGCCAAAAAAGAGGCGCAAAAGGCCCGTGAGGAGGCTCAGGAAGCCAAAAAGCAGGCCAAAGAGGCTGAGTTGCGGGCGAAAGAAGCTGAGAAGAGGGCGCTTGTCATTCTTCAGCAGGCTCAGGAGGAACTGAAGAAGGCGGAGGCTTTGCGCCTGGAATTAGAAAAAACAGAAAAAAAAGGCAGGGAGAAAGAATAAATGTCGGAAAAAGAGATTAATCCGGGAGTGATTGAAAAATTTCTGCAGCAGCTCCCGGAAAAGGCTTTTAATCTTGGACTGAGAGTAGTGCTGGCAGCACTGACCTTTCTGATCGGCATGCAGCTGATCCGCCTTGTAAGGCGATTTTTAGGCAAGGCGCTGAACAGAAGCCATATTGATAATGATGCGATCCGTTTTGTAGATTCCTTTGTAAAGTTCAGCCTTTATTTCGTGCTGATCCTTACGATTGCATCCGGGCTGGGTGTGGATGCCGCCAGTATTCTTGCAATCCTGGGCTCTGCCAGTGTGGCTATTGGCCTTGCCGTACAGGGAAGTCTGAGTAATTTTGCGGGAGGAATGCTGCTTCTGGTCCTTAAGCCTTTTACAGCAGGGGATTATATTAAAGATGGGCTTGGGAACGAGGGCACCGTGGATGCAGTTGATATTTTTTATACACAGCTGATCACACCTGATCACAGAGTTGTGGTTCTTCCCAATGGAACCCTTGCAAACGGAAGTATCACGAATTTTACAAAATGCAGGGAAAGACGGCTGGATATTCCGGTGATGATCGCGTATGAGGCGGATATCCGGCAGGCCCGGGATGTGATTATGAATGTGCTGGAAGAAGATCCTGCTGTGGTCAAAGAAATGGAAAGGAACGTGTTCGTGGATTCTCTGGAGGAGAGCGGTGTGAATCTGTGCGCCAGATGCTGGGCGCAGCAGAATGATTTCTGGCCGGCTAAATGGCGGCTGACAGAGCAGATCAAATATGCGCTGGATACTGCAGAAATCAAGATTCCTTATCCTCAGCTTGAGGTTTATCTGGACAGGCAGAAAGAATCTTAAAAAGTTTTACTTGCAAATTGAAAGAAATGCCGTTATAATACCTGACTTCCGTCGTTTCTCCCAAAACCTAGTACTCAGGAGCCAAGCA
>CAMWFQ010000015.1 GCA_947173495.1 uncultured Lachnospiraceae bacterium
TCTGTATCCGGAGAAGGCCTATGTGTGCGACATGCTGGAGAATGTAACAGAGGAGATCCCGGTTAAGGAGGGAAAGATCACCCTGTCCTTCCGGGCATTTGAGGTCAAGACCATCAGAATCAGATAAAAACAGACAACAGGCAGGGAGAAAGAAATTCCCCTGCCTGTTATAGATAAATCATATACCTCAAAACGCTTTACAAAATAGAAACCATTATTTAAGTTACGGGAGTCATTTATCATTGCAATGTCCTTTACAGGAAGCAATAATAATGGCACCATCTTTTTCCTTATAGACAATCCTGTTAGCGCCATCTATGCGTCTGCTCCACCAGCCGATCAGATTGTTTTTTAGCGGCTCCGGCTTTCCGATTCCTTCAAAAGTATTTCGCTGTATATCTTTTATTAAAAAGATATTCCACCTTTCTTTTGTATCTTATCATATCATATAAAATACACATTATAAAGCATTCCCTTTCCGTTTTTTGGCGACGAAAGCGGCGACAAAAGTTTGCCCGTATTGACTTTATGCCGCAAAACAGACATAATATGTGTAAACGAACGTAAGAGCTTTCCGGCGCTGACGTTGTGAAAACGGAAACGACTAAAGTCTTTTCCGATAATTCAAATACAGGAGGACAATGATTATGCATTACAGAGTGTTCGGCGCTCCCATGCCGGCAGTCTCTCTTACCCTGGAGCAGGGGGAAAGTATCTATACACAGTCCGGCGGCATGACCTGGATGTCGGAGCATATTTCCATGGAAACCAATATGAAGGGCGGCCTGTTTAAGGGGATTGGCAGGATGTTTGCGGGAGAGAGTCTTTTTATGGCTACTTATACGGCCCAGAGGCCGGGCGAGGAGATCACCCTTGCCTCCAGCTTTCCAGGAGAAATCAGGATAATTGAGGTGGGGCCTGGAAAGGAGTACATAGCACAGAAAAACGCCTTTCTGTGCGCAACTCCCAATGTGACGCTCAGCGCTTATGTGACAGGAGTAAAATCCGGTCTGTTCGGCGGAGAAGGCTTTGTGCTGCAGAAATATACCGGGCAGGGGCTGGCATTTTTGGAGCTGGATGGAACCATTGTGGAAAAGGAGCTGGCCCCTGGCGAGAAGATCAAAGTGGACACCGGAAATATTGCTTTTTTTGAGGCGAGTGTGGGATATTCCTCTGAAATGGTCAAGGGCTTTGCCAACATCCTTTTCGGAGGAGAAGGATTGTTTTTGTCCACCCTGACAGGGCCGGGGAAGGTATGGCTGCAGACCATGAGCGCATCGGAGCTGGCGCAGAGGATCATTCCCTTTATACCGGTTTCCAGATCCTCCAATTAAAGAGGAGGGGGTATGGAACAGCTGTCTCTTTTTTCAGAAGAAGTAACGATAAGTGCGCCGCTGGCCAGCAGACTGAGGCCGCAAACGTTGGATGACTATATTGGTCAGGAACATCTCTTGGGGAAGGGAGGGGTACTGCGGAAGATCTTGGAGAAGGATATGATCAGCTCCATGATCTTCTGGGGGCCTCCCGGTGTGGGAAAGACGACCCTGGCCAGAATCATCGCCCATAAAACAAAAGCATCTTTTATTGATTTCAGCGCGGTTACAAGCGGCATCAAGGAAATTAAGGATGTGATGAAGCGCGCGGAAGATGACAGAATGATGGGAAGTAAGACCATTGTGTTTGTGGATGAGATCCACCGTTTCAATAAAGCACAGCAGGATGCCTTTCTGCCTTACGTGGAGAAGGGCAGCATTATTCTCATCGGAGCCACGACGGAAAATCCTTCCTTTGAGATTAACTCTGCTCTTTTATCCAGATGCAAAGTATTCGTGCTGAAGGCGCTTACAGAGGAAGATATGCTGAAGATCCTTCATAATGCGCTGACAGACCGCAGAGGGCTGGGACAGAGTGTGATCCACATAGAAGAAAGGCTCCTTAAGGCGATTGCCGTGTTTGCAGATGGAGATGCAAGAGGAGGACTCAATACGCTGGATATGGCGGTACTGAATGGGCAGATAGAGCCGGACGGTTCGATCACAGTCCGGGAGGATGTGCTGGAGCAGTGTATTGGGAAGAAGATGCTGCTGTATGACAGGAATGGAGAAGAGCATTATAACCTGATATCCGCACTGCACAAGTCAATGAGAAACAGCGATCCGGACGCGGCAATCTACTGGCTGGCACGGATGCTGGAGGCAGGTGAGGACCCGCTGTATGTGGCAAGAAGACTGGTAAGATTCGCCAGCGAAGATGTGGGTATGGCGGATTCGCAGGCACTGCAGGTGGCAGTGGCCGCTTACCAGGCATGCCACTTTAACGGAATGCCGGAGTGCAATGTGAATCTGACCCATGCAGTGGTATACCTTTCCATGGCGCCTAAATCCAACGCGCTGTATACAGGGTATGGCAGGGCAAAAGAGGATGCGGAAAAAATGTTGACCGAACCGGTTCCGCTTCAGATCAGAAACGGGGTGACCGGCCTGATGCAGGAGCTTCACTATGGAGAAGGGTATCAGTATGCGCATGATACGGAAGAAAAAGTGACAGCCATGAAATGTCTGCCGGATGCTCTGGAAGGCAGGGAATACTATTGTCCTTCCGGGCAGGGCAGGGAGGCGGAGGTGAAAGAGCACCTGCAGCAGATAAAGGCGTTTAAAAAGTTCCTGCTGGAAGAAAGACCATGATAGTCCGGATCGGTCAATTTACATAACGTTGTTATTCACGGTCTGAAGGCCGCTCATAGCAACCGCATAACAAAATAGAGAACGAATGTTCGAAAAACTATTGCTTTCTATAGCGCGCTGTGTTACAATAAATCCAAACACAGGTTCGAGGGTGCCGCTATGGAAAGCAATCTTATTGTTCACAATCATGAAAATCAATCCCTTATGGAAAAGCTCCGCATTCTTTCTGATGCGGCTAAATATGATGTATCCTGTTCCTCCAGCGGAGTGGGGAGAAGAGGCGACGGAACCGGGATCGGCAATACGCTTGCTGCGGGTATCTGCCACAGCTTCGGAGCGGATGGAAGATGTATTTCGCTGCTTAAGGTTCTTTTTACCAACGAATGTATTTATGACTGTAAGTACTGCATTAACCGCAGATCTAATGATGTGCCCAGAGCATCCTTTACACCGGATGAGATCTGTGAGCTGACGATTCAGTTTTACCGGCGCAACTATATAGAGGGGCTGTTTCTGAGCTCCGGTATTTTTTACACGCCTGATTATACCATGGAACTGATTTATGAGGCGGTATACAAACTCCGAACGGTTTATCGCTTTCAGGGATATATTCACGTGAAGGCGATTCCGGGGGCGGATCCGCATCTTATACAGAGACTGGGACTTCTGGCGGACCGGATGAGCGTTAATCTGGAGCTTCCCACTGCGGAGGGCCTGAAGAGACTGGCGCCCAATAAGCATCGCAAAAATATTCTTACGCCCATGCGCCAGATTCAGCAGGGGATTACGCAGAACAAAAACGAGATCGCTGTTTACCGGCACGCCCCTTCTTTTGTATCGGCGGGGCAGTCTACCCAGATGATCATAGGCGCTACACCGGAGAGTGATTTCCAGATCATGACGGTTGCTGAGAGCCTGTACCGGAAGTTTGAACTGAAAAGGGTGTATTATTCAGCCTTTGTCAGCGTCAATGCGGACAGGGAACTGCCGGCGCTGCCTTCCGGCCCGCCACTGCTCCGGGAGCACAGATTGTATCAGGCAGACTGGCTGCTCCGGTTTTATGGGTTTGAGGCCGGTGAGCTTTTGACGGAAGAAAAACCAAATTTCAATGTTTTTCTGGACCCTAAAGCGGATTGGGCGCTGCGGCATCTGGAGCAGTTCCCGGTGGAGATCAACAGGGCGGATTACAGGACACTTCTCCGGGTGCCGGGAATCGGGGTAAAGAGCGCCCAGAGAATCGTCAGGGCAAGAAGGAGCGGAAGCCTGAATTTTGACAATCTGAAGAAAATAGGCGTAACGTTAAAGCGTGCGCTTTACTTTATCACCTGTAACGGTAAGATGATGTATCCGACCAGGATGGAGGAGGACTACATTACCCGGAATCTGGTCGGAGAGAAGGAAAAGCTTCCTTTTGACAGAGATGGAATGACCTATCGTCAGCTTTCGATTTTTGACTTTGCATCAGAGGAAAAGGGACAATGGAAGAATATTATCTGATCTGTGAGGATTCCCTGGAAGGAATATTCACAGGGATTTATGACGCATATTTAAAAAAGAAACCCCACGGGCAGATTCATCTGTGTGTGGGTGAGGAGGACAATTACAGGCTGTTTGCAGTTTATGAGACCTGTATGCCGGATGATACAAAGGCCGCCCGGGTAGCGGGAACGATCCTTAAAAAGATGGGCAATGAGGCCTATATGGCTGTCTGCCGGGCGCTTGCCTCCGCAGCTGAAGACAAAGCCGAAGCGGTATATAAGACGGTGGTGGCAGGCCTTTCCATGAAAAGGCCCGGTCAGGTTATGGGAGATCTGAGAAATCCCTATATCCATCGGGTGTTTGAACTTGCAAGATTTACGGCAAACGAGGCGCATTATCATGTGGAATTTTTGCGGTTCAGGGAGCTGGAGAGCGGGATTTTGTATGCACCTATGGGACCGAAAAATAATGTGATCACGTTTATTGTTCCTCATTTTGCGGACAGACTTCCCCTGGAAAATTTTGTGATTCACGATACGCTGCGGAATATTTTTGCGCTGCATCCTGCCCGAAAGAACTGGTACCTTGTCAGCGGAGATGAGGAAATGAGCCGGATAGAGCATCCCATTTCTCCTGAAGAGAAAAAGTACAGCGAACTGTTTTCCGCCTTTTTTCATACCATACCCATAAAGGAGCGAAAAAACTATGGGCTCCAGAGAAATATGCTTCCTCTGCGATACCGCGACTACATGACGGAATTTCAGGGGAAGTGAAAGTATATTACGGAAAATTCCGGTAATACTAGTTTAAAGGGAAATTGTACCAGAAAAAATACTTTACAAAATGGAAAGGTAGTGGTACGATTTCAAAACAAGAAAACGTTTTCTATGTAAGGATTCGAAAGGTGAGGTGATGATTATGAAGCAGCGCAAAATTAAATTGAAATTGGATGAAGTGAAGGACTTCGTGGTCACGGCTTCAAAATGTGATTTTGATATTGATGTTTTTTATAACAGATTCACGGTAGATGCAAAATCTATTGTCGGAGTACTGGGGCTTGATCTGAATCAGATTCTTACAGTTTCTTATAACGGCTACAATTCTGATTTTGAAAATATGATCAACCGTCTTGCAATGGCAGGATGAGGGTTTTATATCGAATCGTTGTTACTTTTCATGGCTCAGGAATGCGCACAGGCTGCGCATTCCGTGAGAACATGATGCAGGAGTGAGGGGCGATTTTTGTGCAGCAAAACTTGGAATATAGCCCCGAATTGCTGCTATGAGCGGCTCCTAGGCCGTGAATAGTAGCGAATCGTTATAGTTTTTGAGCAATTGAATAAGCATCTGATTGACTCTCTGAGAAAGAAAGGGTACTATTTTCTCAGAGGGTCTTTCTTTTATGCGCAGGCCCGCCCAGATGAAATTGTTGCTGACGCAACGAGCGGTCCGCGCGGCGATCAGGGGGAAAGGCGTCCCCTGCTCGATAGTGCAGGCAGGCCCGCCCAGACGAAATTGTTGCTGACGCAACGAGCGGTCCGCGCGGCGATCAGGGGAAAAGGCGTCCCCTGCTCGATTAGTACAGGCCCGCGCAGGCCCCCGGAGGAAGATAGTCAGCGTTTGTGATCAATAGCAGAGATGAGCGGATTTATGGAGATACAGATATCAGTCAGGAATCTGGTGGAGTTTATACTGCGTTCCGGAAATATTGAAAACAGAAGAGCTGCATTCGCCGATCATGCAATGCAGGAGGGCGGAAGGATACACCGGATGATTCAGAAGCGTATGGGATCGAATTATCAGGCGGAGGTTTTTCTGCGGTATATTTATGAGACGCCGGATTATGAGATCCGGGTAGAGGGCAGAGCGGATGGGATCATCACCGGCGGTGAAGAGGAGCAGGAAAGGGTCACGATCGATGAGATCAAGGGAACCTATCGGGATATCCACAGGATGAAAGAAGCAGTGCCTGTGCATCTTGCGCAGGCACGGTGCTATGCTTTTATTTATGGTTCTCAGAGGCGGCTGGAAAATGTCGGGGTGAGACTGACCTATTGCAATATTGAGACGGAAGAGATCCGGTACTTCCATTCAGAATATAAAATGGAGGAACTGGAGGAGTGGTTTGGCTCTGTGATGGCGCAGTACAGAAAGTGGGCGGATTTCCGTTTTCAGTGGCAAAAGGTGCGTACCGATTCCATTAAAAGCCTGGCCTTCCCATTTCCTTATCGTGAAGGACAAAAGGATCTTGCAGTCTATGTCTACCGGACAATCTATCACGGGAGAAAGCTTTTTATCGAGGCGCCTACGGGGGTGGGAAAAACCATATCCACCCTGTTCCCGGCTGTAAAATCCATGGGGGAGGGCAGAGGGCAGATGCTGTTCTACCTGACGGCCAAAACCATTACCAGAACGGTGGCGGACCAGACCATTGATCTGATGCGCAGACAGGGGCTCAGGTTTAAGTCCGTTCAGCTGACCGCAAAGGACAAAATCTGCTTTATGGATGAGACAGAGTGTAATCCGGATGCTTGTCCCTATGCCCGGGGACATTATGATCGTATCAATGATGCGATATATGATCTGTTGACTCATGAAGACAATTTTGACAGAGGAATCATAGAGCAATACGCCCGTAAGCATGAGGTCTGCCCTTTTGAGCTGTGTCTGGATATGAGTCTTTTCTCGGATGGGGTGATCTGTGACTATAATTATCTTTTTGACCCTCATGTATATCTGAAACGCTTTTTTTCTGAGGGGATTAAAGAGGATTATATCTTTCTGATTGACGAGGCGCATAATCTGGTAGAGCGGGGAAGAGATATGTACAGCGCGCTTCTGAAAAAAGAGGACTTTCTTGCACTGAAAAAGACTGTGAAGGAATATGACCCGAATATGTCCCGCCATCTGGAACGCTGTAATCGGGCAATGCTGGAACTGAAGCGGGAATGCGAGAACTATGCCTGCCTGGATCCCGGGGATGCGGCGCCTTTTGCAGGAGCTCTGACCAGACTCGCATCTGTCATGGAAGAGTATCTGGAAGAGCATGAGGAGAGCCCGGTGAGGACGGAGATTCTGGAGTTTTACTTTGAAATCTCTCATTTCCTTCTGATCCACGATAAACTGGATGAAAATTACGTGATCTATACCCGGCTGGACGAGAGAGGCGGATTCAGCATCAGAGAGTTTTGCGTGAATCCATCTGAGAACCTGAGAGAATGTATGATGAGGGGCAGGAGCACGATTCTTTTTTCGGCAACCCTTCTTCCCATCGATTATTACAAAAGGCTTTTGGGAGCAGATCAGGAAGATTATGAAGTGTATGCCCGATCCGTTTTTGATCCGCGCAGGAAGGGACTGTTTATTGCGGATGATGTGACCAGCAGGTATAACAGGCGGTCTGAGGCGGAATATGCTCATATCGCATCTTACATTCACCGGATCACGGGGCAGAGGGAAGGTAATTATATGATTTTTTTCCCATCCCATGCGTTTCTGCAGAAGGTATATGAGGTTTATGATAAAAGTTATCCACAGGATCCGGAACGGGAATGTCTCCTTCAGGGGGAAATGATGGATGAGGAAAGCAGGGAAGCCTTTCTGGAAAGATTCCATCAGAGTCAGGGAAAGACCTTGATAGGGTTTTGTGTACTGGGAGGAATTTTCAGCGAGGGGATCGATCTGAAGAACGACAGTCTGATCGGCGCCCTGATCGTGGGAACAGGACTGCCTATGGTGTGTGTGGAACGGGAGATCCTGAAAGCGTATTTTGATTCTCAGGGAGAAAACGGATTTGATTTTGCCTATCGCTATCCGGGAATGAATAAGGTTCTGCAGGCGGCGGGAAGAGTGATACGTACTGCAGAGGATGTGGGAATTGTAGCTTTATTGGATGAGCGATTTCTGGAAGGCGCTTACAGAAGGATGTTTCCCAGGGAATGGGACGTATTTGAAAGAGTATCCCTCGGGCAGATTGAAAGAAGAGTGGAACGATTCTGGGATGAGTGGCTTTAGACAGAGAAGGAGAGCCGGAGAAAGCATTGAAACGGCGAAAATGGCGGAAACATAGATGGAAGACAGGCATGTGGATAACTTTTCATGCCTGTTTTTTTGTGGCTTTGATGCGGAGCGGAGAAATAAGTCAGAAAGTGTGGCTGAAATCGGCGTAAAATGAAGGAAAGTGTCAGATAATAAAGGATTTGAGGAAAACTGACGTCAGGTTCTGAAGAAAAATGTAGATAGATCAGTAAAACTGACATAAATGTCATTGTGGATAACTATGTGGAAATTGGGGATTTCTTCGTTTTTCAGCATTTTTTACGGTGGATGATTTTTAGTTAAAAGTTGCAGGAGGCAGGTCTCAAAACAAAAAAATACTTATCCGGTCAATCTGACAGGATGTAAAATTGACCAATTGCGTTCCAAAAGGTGTTTTTGAAGCTGTCATGTACACAGAAGTAAAAATGTGGTAAAATGAAACCTGCTGAAAGAACTGGCCGAAGATAAGACGGCTGTGACAAAAATGAGAGGAGTAACAGTATATGTGGGCATATGAAAGTGTTTTTTATCAGATTTATCCCTTAGGGTTCTGCGGGGCACCTTTTGAAAACGATGGGGTGCTGACAAACAGGATCAGCAAGGTGGAGGAGTGGATTCCTCATATGAAGGAGCTGAATGTAAACGCAGTTTATTTTTCCCCGCTGTTTGAGTCTGATACCCATGGATATAATACAAGAGACTACAGAAAAATTGACGTAAGGCTTGGAACCAATGAAGACTTTAAGCAGGTATGTGCAAAGCTTCATGAAAACGGGATCAGGGTAGTGCTGGATGGCGTGTTTAATCATGTGGGGAGAGGCTTTTATCAGTTTCAGGATGTTGTGAAGAACAGAGAACATTCTCCGTATCTGAACTGGTTTCATATTAATCTTGGCGGAAATTCCAATTATAATGACGGACTCTGGTATGAGGGCTGGGAAGGCCATTATGATCTGGTCAAGCTGAATCTGCGGAACCCGCAGGTGGCGGATTATCTGCTGGATGCGGTGAAATACTGGGTAGATGAGTTTGACATTGATGGACTGAGGCTGGATGTGGCTTACTGTCTGGATGAGGATTTTGTGAGAAGGCTCAGAAGCTTTACTGAAGGTTTAAAGCCGGATTTTTATCTGCTGGGAGAGATGCTTCACGGGGATTATAACCGTATGGTCAATGACGGCATGCTTCATTCCGCAACCAATTATGAATGCTACAAGGGCCTGTATTCCAGCTTTAACAGCATGAACATGTTTGAGATTGTCCATTCTCTGATGCGTCAGTTCGGGCCGGAGAACTGGACTCTTTATAAAGGAAAGCATATGCTCTCTTTTGTGGATAACCATGATGTTACCAGGGTGGCAAGTATTCTGAGCAATGAGAAGCATCTTCCACTGATCTATGCGCTGAGTTTTGGCATGCCGGGAATTCCCTGTATCTATTATGGAAGCGAGTGGGGAGCGAAGGGAGAAAAAAAAGATGGAGATTCGGCTCTCAGAGCATGTTTTGAGAAACCGGAGTTCAATGAACTTTCAGAGTGGATCAGTGCACTGGCAAAGGCAAAGAGAGAATCCAGGGCGCTCAATTACGGTGATTTCCGGTCAGTGGTCCTGACGAACAGACAGTGTATTTTCGAGCGCAAGACAGATGACGAGAGGGTTCTGGTGGCAATCAATGCAGACAGTGAGCCCTATACTGCCCATTTTGATGCGGGATGCGGACTGGCACAGGATCTGATCTCCGGAGAGGAGCATGATTTTGGAGGAGGAAGTACCTTGCCGCCCTACAGCGCGTATTTCTGGAAGATGGAACGGTGACATGAATAGAAGTAACGGAAAATAGAGGAAAGGAAGGAGTCTGCTGCGGCGGGCTCCTTTTTCCTATGTGCAGGCCCGCATAAGGAAATTTGCTGCTGACGCAGCATGCGGGCCGCGCGCGAGTAGGGGAAGATAGCTCTTCCCTACTCGATTTGGAAAATTATTATGTAAAATGAACTTGACATAGAATGTAAAGCACACTATACTTTAAAAGTAAGGTAAACTTTACATATAAGATTGGAGCAGAAAGGATGGAATATGCATGCAGACCAGAATTTCGCAGTACAGAAAGGAGCGGAAGGTTACACAGGAAGAATTGGCTGATGCGGTCAATGTCACCAGACAGACGATTATTTCCCTGGAGAGCGGAAAATATAAGGCGTCGCTGGTACTGGCACATAAAATAGCACAGTTTTTTGGGGTGGCAATTGAAGAAATGTTCATTTTTGATAAGGAGGACGAGAATTTATGAAAATAAGAGGTTTATTTTGCGGCACAAAGGCGGTCAATAACGAGGAATACCGGAAGGTTTTGAAAAGAAGAAATCTGTGGATGGCGGCGCTCTCCCTGACCGGAATCGCAATTGGATTGACAGCTTTTTCTGCATTTGAAAATGGCAGCACCGTTCTGCCGGAGTATATGCTGGGGGTATATTGTGGATTTGGTACAGGACTTGCTATGGCAGGTATCTTCCTGATCATACGAAATTGTATGCTGATGCAAAATGAAGAAAAGCTGAAACAGAGCCGTCTGGAGAATTCAGATGAAAGGCTTCAGGAAATTGGAAATAAAGCGGCCCTGACAGCGATAAAGGTACTTCTGCTTGCAGTGACAGCGGGAGGCATGATCGGGGGTATTTTTCATCAGATACTGATCAAGGGAGTTTTGTTTGTATTAAATGTGTTCATTTTTTCCTATATTGTTTCATTCGCTTATTTTAAACGAAGAATGTAGGAGAAGCTTTTTTGGCAGATTTCCCGAAAAATCCATTGAGATATAGAAAATGATTGTATATAATAGATAGAAAGAAGAAACGACAGAAAGGGGGATGCGTTCGTGTATAATATTATCACAATTGAACGCCGATATGCCAGCGGCGGAAACGAGATCGGAAGGAGACTTGCGGATGCGCTGGGATACAAGCTTTATGACAGAAACATTCTTATGGAAGCGGCGAAAAATCTTGATATACCTTTTTTCAAGATAGAGGGACTGGAGGAGAGCAGCTCGGGAGGTATTCTGCTGAATCTTTCCAGAACGCCCCTGGGGGGACTTTCAGGAAATAAAGATCTGCCGCTGGCGGATAAACTTTTCCTTGAAGAGAAACGTATTATTGAGGAGGCGGCTGAGGAGGGAAACTGCGTAATCGTCGGAAGGGCCTCGGGATACATTCTCCGGGAAAAAAAGAACAGCCTGAGAGTATTTATTTATGCAGAGCATGAAAAGAGAATACAGAGAGCCATTGAAAAAGAAGGCATTTTGAGATCGGAGGCTGAAAATGCTCTGAAAAAGAATGATAAGAGAAGAAGCGGCTTTTATAATTCGGTTACCAGTCAGGAATGGAGTGATCCAAAGAGCTATGAGCTGTATATGAATGCCGGAAAACTTGGCATTGATCTGTGCGTCAGACTGCTGATGGAAGCTGTGAAAGGCTAGAGCCTTTTTTAAACACGATTCAGAAAGAAGTAACGATTCAGCCGGAAAATAAAATAAGATATTGACATCTAATATTATATGCCATATAGTATTTGTATTAACAATAATACTATATGGCATATAATATTATAAAGGAGAGACGCCTATGGTTTTTAACACAGGAGCAGCGCTTTTGGATGCGATTGTGCTGGCGGTGGTTTCGAGGGAGCCGGAGGGAGCATACGGATATAAGATCACGCAGGATGTAAGGCAGGTAATCGAGCTTTCGGAATCCACATTGTATCCGGTACTCAGAAGGCTGCAAAAGGATGAATGCCTTGAGGTCTATGACAGGGAATGTGCAGGCAGGAACAGAAGATATTACAAAGCGACAGAGAAAGGGCGTCTGCAGTTGAATCTGTATGAAAGCGAATGGATGAGATACTCTGCCAAAATCAACAGTATATTCGAGGGAGGAATTAGCAATGAGTAGATGGGAATTTATGCGGAAACTGGAAGAGCTGCTTTCCGAAATCTCACCTAATGAGCGGGAGGAGGCTTTACAGTATTACAATGATTATTTTAATGATGCCGGCAGAGAAAATGAACAGGAAGTAATAGATGCTCTGGGCTCCCCTGAACAGGTGGCACAGATTGTGAAGGATGGACTTCTGGAGAACGACGGGCAGGGTGAATTTACGGAAAACGGATACACCCGGAAGGGATCCGGCATAGAAAATAAGCCGGCAGCTTATTCGCCGGAGAAGACGATTCATGAGGAAAAAACAGATCCGGGCTGGGATACTTCTGAAGGCACATTCTATAGAAGAACGGATGCAGACGCGGAAGATAAGGAGAAAGCGGAAAACGGCAATCAGACATCCGGCTCCTGGGATGCGGACAGCAGGGAACCGAACGATTCTTCCGGTGAGGCAAAAGCGGAAATGCCGGCATGGGAACTGGTACTGATCGTAATTGGATGTATTTTTTTACTGCCGGTGATCCTGTCTGTTGCGGGAGCAGTTCTTACAGCTGTCATCAGCGTGATCGGAACAGTGGTGGCAGTGGTTTTCGGTCTGGGGATAGCGACATTGGTTCTGTATGTTGTAGCAGTTGCGCTGATCATTGCGGGGTTCAGCTGTATCTTCGCTTCCCCCGCGATGGGAATCGGTCTTCTGGGAGGTGGCTGTATCTGTGGCGCGCTGGGACTTTTACTGATGATTGCGGTAGCATTTCTGGCAGGAAAAGGTGTTCCCGCCATTTGCAGGTGGATGGGCAGTCTGATCAAAAAAATTTCAGATAGAAAGAGAGGAAAAACGATATGAAAAAATTTACAAAGGGATGTCTTCTGGCAGCGGGAATCCTGGCGGTTGCAGGGTGTATGTTGTGTCTGGTCAGTGTTATATTAAGGAGTGCGAACCGGGCGGATTATGAGCAAAATGAATACGACGCATATATGGCGGAAAGGATCGGGAGAGCCGGAGAAGCGCTTGAAGATGCGGGGATCCACGGGTTGGGAAATATTTTCAGGGGCGTGGGAAGCAGTGTGGTAAAGAAAAAAATGGAAATAGAAAACGGGAAGTATCCCACCTTCTTAACGGTTAATGAGGGAGATACTGATCAGAATAAATACGAAACCCACGTGGATGTGGAGGAGATCGAACACCTTTCCCTGAATCTGGGGGCCGGAAGACTTGTTCTGGAGGAGAAGGAGGCTGCGGATGGCGTGATTGATCTTTATATTCAGGGTGTGGGAAAATGCGATTATTATGTAAAAAAACATACGCTCAATGTGGAGGGATTTAAGGGACTTCATATGATCGGATGGAACGGAAGTGATAACGTCATTACGCTGAAGCTGCCAAAAGATATGGGATTCAAAGAGGCGGATCTGATGATAGGATCCGGCGAGATGAAAATTTTCGGTATCAGGGCCGAAGAGATCTCCGCAGAGGTGGGAGCCGGCACTCTTACCATAAACAGAATGCAGGCCAGAGAACTGTCGGCGGAGATAGGAGCCGGCGAGATGGTTATTTCGGACGCGGAGGCTGAAAAGGCGGATCTGGAGGTAAGTCTGGGAGCGTGCTTTTACCAGGGATCCGTCACCGGAAAACTGGATGCCGAATGCAGTATGGGCAGTCTGGAATTCGCCCTTCAGGGAAAAGAAGAAGACTATAACTATGAGATCGAGTGCTCTGCAGGCTCAATTGATCTGAACGGTCATGAGTATGCGGCAATGGCTTCGGAAAAAAGCATCAGTAACGGAGCGCACAGAGATATCGAACTTACCTGCAATATGGGAGAGATCGCAGTAAATTTTGATGAATAAACATCAGCATATATGCGGAACTGGAATAGAAACTGAAACAGGAGGAATAGACATGATTACATTCATTTTATTAGTTGTTTTTCTGATCGTATTGTTTGCGCTGAGCTTCTGTCTCCGTCTGGCGGGCGGCGCGCTGATGCTTGCGCTCAGGCTGGCAGTGAAACTGATCATCTGCCTGCCCTGTGCCATTGTGTGTATGGCCTTTGGGATCGTACTCTGCTGCACGCTGATCCTGATCCCGCTGGGATTTGGATGCTTTAAACTGGCAGGGCGTCTGTTAAGCCCCTGGGGATTCTGTACGATATAAATTGAAACGGCGGAAAGGGTACGGAGAGTATGAATCGGGAAAACAGATTTCAGAGAACCGGCGGGATAAGTGGAAGCACCTTAAAGATGATAGCGGTGGTAACCATGCTGACCGACCATCTGGCGGCGGTTGTATTGCCTTCGCTGCTTGCAAGATATGAAATCTTTTATTTCGGAGACTATTCTTCAGGCCATATGCAGGAGCTGATCGCACAGACCGGAGTGGGAGGGTGGATCTACGTCCTCTATCAGGTGATGCGCAGGATCTTTGGGAGACTGGCATTTCCCATCTACTGCTTTCTTCTGGTGGAGGGATTCGGGAGGACCAGGAGCCGGCTGAAGTATGCAGGCCGGCTTTTTGCCTTTGCACTGATCTCGGAAATCCCGTTTAATCTTGCGTTCCGGGGGAATGTTTTGGATGGTTCCTATCAAAATATCTTTTTTACACTTCTTTTTGGGTTTGCAATGATTTGGGCCATGGAGGAGGTGGAGCGGCGGATCTGTCAGCCGTTTCTGAGACTCTGCGGTTTCGCCGCAGCTTTTCTGGGAGCCGCCTTTGCGGCGGAGGCGTTTAAGTGTGATTACGGCGCCCATGGGATCATTGCAATTGCCCTTTTATATCTCTTCAGGAAAAATAAGAGAGAACAGATCATAGCGGGGTGCGTGGCCTTTTTGTGGGAGATCACAGCTCCTTTTGCGTTTGTGTTCATTGGATTTTATAACGGAAGGCGGGGATGGAAGTTAAAGTATCTGTTTTACGCGTTTTATCCGGTGCACCTGCTTGTGCTGTATCTCCTGGCGAAAGCAGTTTGAAAAATAAGGAACTTAAGTCTGATGATGGCTCTGACAGGTAGATTCATGTGAGAAGACTGTGTTTATAAATTTTTTACAAAAAGATGGTATACTTTTTGTTGACATTGCCATTTTCCGGTAATATGATAATAGATAGTTAACTAGTTAAAAGTTAATTATTTAATTAAAAGGTTTGCTCTGATATAGATGGAGCAAATTCCGACGAGGAGGAAAGATTGAAAATTAAAATTTTCAATCGCGAGATTTGTGTCTGCGCGCTGCTTGCCACAAACTCGTTAAGCATATTATATGCTTTAGCCATATTATGGCTTTGCGCAACAAAGCAGCGCGGAAATGAGGAAAATCATGCAGTCGGTATTACCTGAAGCAGAACAGAAGAAAATGCAGCATCAGCTCATCAATCTTTTTCGCCATGCAGACCAGTCCATAAAGCGGGTGATCAGGAAAAAGCTGGAGGGTACCGGTGTATACAGAAGTCAGCACAGGCTTCTGATGATACTGGGAAGTCATCCGGATTCCTCTCAGACAGAACTGGCTGAGAAAATGGATATTTCACCGGCAGCGGTTGCCGTTACCCTGAAGAAGCTGGAAAGAGGCGGCTATATCAGCAGACAGTGTCTTGCGGAGGACAACCGCATGAACCATGTAGGGATGACGGAGAAAGGGCAGGAAGCGATTGATAAGAGCATTATCTGCTTCCGGGAAATAGAGGAAGCTGTTTTTCAGGGATTTTCACAGGAGGAAATGGAGCTTTTTTACAGATTTTTTCAGAGAGTAATTGAAAATGGAGAGAGTTATTACAGGGAACTCCTCCGAAGAGAGAAGGAGGCGCAGAAAGAAAGATGAAAATAAAACGATACTGGAAATATATCCGGCCGTATTTATCGGCGTTTATTATCGGACCTCTGCTCATGATTGTGGAGGTAATCGGGGAGGTGGCGCTCCCTAAATTTATGGCCAATATCATCAACATTGGAGCGGCGGAGCACAACGTGCCCTATATTATTACCATGGGGATTGTGATGGCAGCTACCGCATTGCTTATGATGGCAGGAGGCATCGGAGGAGCTTATTTTGCGGCCAAAGCCTCGATCAGTTCGGCATCAGATTTAAGAAGCGATGTGTTTGACAAAGTGCAGAAGTTTTCGTTTGCCAATCTGGATCAGTTCAGCACAGGTTCATTGGTGACCCGCCTGACAAATGATATCACCCAGGTACAGAATCTGGTCAACATGGCGCTGCGCATGATGCTGCGGGCGCCGGGAATGCTGATCGGAGCGCTGATCATGGCATTGATGATGAATGCCCAGCTGTCTATTGTGGTGCTGGTAGTGATTCCGATTCTGATTTTGTTGATCGCACTGGTCATTAAGACTGCTTTTCCCAGATTTGAGATCATGCAGAAAAAGCTGGATACTCTGAATTCTGCCATTCAGGAAATGCTTACCGGTGTACGGGTAATCAAATCCTTTGTGCGGGGAAGCTATGAGGAGGAAAAATTTGCCCGGGCAAATGAAGACTTGAAGGAATCCAGCTTAAGCGCTTTTAAGGTAGTCATTCTGAATATGCCGATCATGATGCTCCTGATGAATGTAACCACATTGGGAATTGTATGGTTCGGCGGAAAACAGATTCTGGCAGGCACAATGCCGGTGGGAGATCTGACTGCTTTTACCTCCTATATTGTGCAGATCCTGATGTCCCTGATGATGCTTGCAATGGTCCTTCTGCAGAGTTCCAGGGCGATGGCGTCTCTGCGGCGTATTACGGAGGTGCTGGACGCTGAGGTGACGCTAAACGACGAAAACTGTACATTGCCTGAAAAGGAGGTAAGCAGCGGCAGGGTGGAATTCAAGGATGTAACATTCCGTTATTATAAGGAAAATAAAGAAGCTGTGCTCTCCCACATCAGCTTTAAGGTGGAGAGCGGCCAGATACTGGGGATTATCGGATCTACCGGAAGCGGAAAGACCACTCTGGTACAGATGATTCCGAGACTGTATGATGCGGACCAGGGAGAGGTTCTGGTAGACGATACAAATGTGAGGGATTATTCCCTGAAACATCTGCGGGATGGCGTAGGGATGGTGCTGCAGAAAAATGTACTGTTTTCCGGCACGATCATGGAAAATCTGATGTGGGGAGATTCCTCCGCATCCCAGGAGGAAATGCAGGAGGCGGCGAGAGCCGCACAGGCGGATTCCTTCGTGTCCTCTTTTACAGAGGGGTATCTGACAGAGCTGGGACAGGGAGGCGTCAATGTGTCCGGAGGCCAGAAGCAGCGGCTCTGTATTGCAAGAGCGCTTCTTAAAAAGCCCAGGATCCTGATTCTGGATGATTCCACCAGCGCAGTGGATACGGCCACCGAGGCAAAGATCCGGGAGAGCTTCAGCACCACGCTGAAGGATACCACCAAGATCATCATTGCCCAGCGAATTACTTCCGTTATGGATGCGGATCTGATTCTCGTGATGGATCAGGGGCAGATCGCAGGACTTGGCAGTCACTCGCAGCTTCTGAAGGACTGTGTGGCTTATCAGGAAATTTATTATTCCCAGATGGACAGGGAGGCGAGCGCATAATGGATCAGAAAAAGAGAGAATATTTTGAAAAGAAATATGCAGACCGGCTGAATCCTTCCGGGGAAACAGACCAGGCGAAAGGCCCCGGAGGCGGCGGGCACCCGGGAAACGATCCGCTGGGACCGGGGCCGGGAGCAGGTCCAAGAGGAGGAAGAAGGGGCGGCAGAGCAGCCATGCCGGTGAAAAAGCCCAAAAACGTGAAGAAGACCATAGGGAGGCTGTTTGGTTATATTTCCGGAGAAAAGTGGAAGCTGGGGATCGTTTTCCTGTGCGTGGCGGGCGGAACCGCCGCCAATCTGGCAGGCTCCTATATGCTGCGTCCGATCATTAACGGCCTCACCTCTGAAGAGGGAAGCGTGGGATTATTGCTTAAAGGAATTCTTGTCATGGCGTCTATTTATGTGGCGGGTGTTCTGGCGCAGTATCTGCAGCAGAGGATTATGATCGGCATTTCTCAGAACGCGATCTGCCGGCTGCGGGGCGATTTGTTTGGAAGCCTCCAAAAACTCCCGGTACGCTATTATGATACGAACAATCATGGTGATGTGATGAGCCGCTTTACCAATGATGTGGATGCAGTGGGAGAAATGCTCAACAGTACGGTGGTACAGCTGATATCCGGGGCCATTAATATCGTAGGGACCTTTTGCCTGATGATCTACACGAATGTGTGGCTGACATTGATCACCATTGCCATGATCCCCATCATGCTGAAGGCAGTGCAGACAGTGGGGGGCAGAAGCCGGAAATATTACCGGGCGCAGCAGGCAGCCATTGGCACGTTGAACGGATATATCGAAGAGACAGTGACGGGACAGAAGGTGGTGAAGGTCTTTAATCATGAGGAGGATGCCCGGGAAGAATTTGAATATCTGAACAGGGATCTTCGGGGAAAGCAGATTAAAGCGCAGTTTTTTGGCGGCATTATGGGTCCTGTTATGGGAAACTTAAGTCAGGTGAGCTATTCCCTGACAGCCTGTATTGGCGGTATTCTCTGTGTGCTTCGGGGATTTGACCTGGGAGGCCTTACCATATTCGTAAATTATTCGAGACAGTTTTCGCGGCCGATCAATGAGGTTGCCATGCAGGTGAATACCATCTTTTCCGCGCTGGCCGGAGCGGAGAGGGTCTTTGCCGTGATGGATGAAGAACCGGAGAAGGCGGATGAGCCTGACGCGGTACGTATTGCAGAAGATGAAAAACAGAAAAAGAGCTTCTATCTGATTCCCAGATCAGGCAAAACAGCTGCGGCGGAGGGGTTCAGGCAGGATGATGTGGTCAGGGAGGACAGAGACTATTATTATAAGGAAGTAAAAGGTGCGGTTACCCTGACAGATGTAACCTTTGGCTACAATCCGGATAAGACCATTCTGAAGAACATTTCCCTTTATGCCAAACCGGGACAGAAGATTGCCTTTGTGGGATCCACGGGAGCAGGAAAGACGACCATCACGAATCTGATCAACCGGTTTTATGATATCGATGGAGGAAGCATTACCATAGATGGAATTCCTATCACAGAGATCGAGAGGGATTCTCTTCGGAGAAATATCTCCATGGTGCTGCAGGATACGCATCTCTTTACCGGAACGGTCAGAGAGAATATACGATATGGAAGGCTGGACGCCACAGACGAGGAGGTGGAGCAGGCAGCCAGAACAGCCAGCGCGCATTCCTTTATCATGCACCTTGAACACGGATATGATACGATGCTGGAGGGAGATGGAGCAAATCTGAGCCAGGGACAGAGGCAGCTGATTAATATCGCCAGAGCGGCCATCTCCAAAGCCCCTGTTCTGATTCTGGATGAAGCGACCAGCTCTGTGGATACCAGAACGGAAAAACATATTGAGAAGGGGATGGACCGGCTGATGGCAGCCAGGACCACCCTGGTGATTGCCCACAGGCTCTCCACGGTACGCAATGCCAATGCGATCATGGTGCTTGAAAACGGAGAGATCATTGAGCGCGGGGATCATGACGATCTTCTGGAGCAGAAGGGCAGATATTACGAGCTGTATACCGGGCTGAGTGAACTGGACTGATCAGCAATCTCCTGCAACCGCCCCTCGACCTGGGCCGGACTGAAATTCTGTTTCATCAAAGTGTTTTTTCATGCCATCAGGGTCAGATCCCGGTTGGATTTTCCGATATAATATATGTGTTGGCAATTGGGCAGCGAATTTTCCGGGACGGTCAGAGTAAGGCCGTCCCGGAAGCTTAAAGGTGCTTGGACTCAGAATGAGAAAGCACGGAGATTTCCGAACGGCAGAGGAATCTCAAAAACAGGTACAGGTATGACAGGCGATTTTTGGGAGCAATCGTTCCCACGTGGAGGATCAGAACAATGATGAGAGTAGGAGAAATGCGGGAATTTAAAGAGCAGCAGCTTGGCAAGGTGAAAAAGCGCCAGGAGGAAGAGAAGAAAATCAAAAAGGGTATCTATCAGATGCATGTTCTGGTGGAGGATGAATGTATGGAGACCCTGTCCAAAGAACGTGAAAAGACTGAGAAAAAAGTCGAAGACGTCAGGTCAGAGGAAAAGAAAGCAGCGCCGGATCAGAGAAAGGACCAAAAGACCGATTCTCAGACCCCGCTGGAGAGGATGATGGCACTGGGAGGGCAGACCTCCCTTAAGGCCAAACTGAATCTGTAACCGGCAAAAGTGCGGTAAGCTGCTCAACAATTGCCGATAAACACATTTTTCAGGTATTTTTCTGCGGTCCGGGCAAGGCGCCGGATCAGTCTGACATCCGTGGGATTCTTCTGTGTCATATGATATTGAGGGAAAAAGCGGGTCACATGAAGAGGAAGCTGCCCGATGGGGGCTGCTGTTTCAACAGAGGCGATCCATTGGGCTTCTTCTTCCATTTCTGCAGGATCATCATTTTCACCGGGAACAATCAGCGTGGTAAGTTCCACATGACATTTTTTCGCCGCCCGGATGATAAAATCTTTCACCGATTCCAAATCGCCGCCCAGCTTTTGATAGTATTCAGCGCGGAAGCCTTTCAGGTCAATATTCATGGCATCTATAAAGGGAAGGAGCTGCTCCGCGATGTCGGCCGATGCGGTGCCGTTGGTGACCAGTACCGTTTTCATGCCGGCATTTTTCACAAGTCTGGCCGTATCAAGCACATACTCCCAGCCAACCAGAGGCTCATTGTAGGTGAATGCAATTCCGATATTCCCGGCTTCCCGGTATTTAACTGCTTCCCGTACAAGCATTTCAGGAGAAAGATAAAGAGGATCGAAAGACTGCGGGCCGGCCATGGAAATTTCGTGGTTCTGGCAGAAGGGACATCTCAGATTGCAGCCGTAGCTGCCCGCAGACAGAATCAGGCTTCCGGGATGAAACAGTCGGAGAGGCTTTTTTTCAATGGGATCCAGAGCCAGGGAGGTTACCTGGCCATAATTGCCGCACACAATGGTTCCACCCTGATTTTTCCTGGCTCTGCAGAGACCATATTGTCCATCTTCCAGCTGACAGTTGTGGAAGCATACTTGACAGATTTCCTTCATGATATCTTATATTCCTTTCATTTCCGCGAGCAACGAGCCAGGCGGACATGCTTGCATGTCCATTCATGACAACAGAAAGCCTTATACATCGAAGATGTATTACGCTTTGCTGCGGGGTCTTTGACTTTTTAGGCCGATTCTGCATATCGATATATTTGCGGTAAGGACAGATCAGGATAAAATCTCACTGCCCGGGTGTGACCTCATGCCGGATCACTTCAAAGCGGGAGAGAGAGACAGGTTCATTTTTCCCGATTCCGGCTTTCTTCCTGGCAATGGCGATCTGTTCTTCCGCCGTATCGATGCCCTCCAGATTGGGGAGCAAAAGTCCGCGTTTATGCCCTTTGGTTACGATTACGCCATACCGGGCAGGATCCAGCTGATCCGGGGAATCGATCTGCTCCGCATCCCCCAGTACATCCACGCTGATGGTCAGCTTTTCCAGTTCCCAGGCCTCAACAGGGGAAAATCTGGGATCTCTGGAAGCGGCGCTTATGGCATTGTCAATGATCTCCTCTGCAAGGGAAGGCTGCACGGCGGAAATGGTACCGATGCAGCCGCGGAGGCGGTGATCCTCCTTGATGGAGACAAAAACACCTGCTCTGCGGGAGAGAAGTTCCTCTGACAGATCATGAGGCACGGCTATTTTCCGGCCGGTGCGCACATAGTTTTCTATGGTCCGGCGTGCCAGACGGATATACTCGTCCTCTCCGGCTCTTTGACGGGAGAGAAGTTCTTCCTCCCTTTTCAGATACCGGATTCCGAAATCCCGCTCCGGATCCGGGCCGGCAGTCTGGAAGCAGCAAACGCCGTATCCCACGCCGAAGGGTCCCTCATAGGAAAGCTGTTCGGAGCGGACTGCAGTCTGATCCAGTGCACCCGCCATAATGGTAAAAGCGCGATGGCCGCATTCTCCGGCCTTCTCACAGAAATCCTCCGAAAAGATCAGAAGCTCTCCGAAGGCGCCCGATCCCATGACATCCATAATACGCCTGTCATACGCCGGACCTTCTTTCTGATAGCCGTAAGGGCCATCCTCCTTCAGCCGATGGGAGAGATCCCCGCTGGCAATCAGTACCGTTCTGCGCCCCAGAACATCTGCGGTTTCTCTGACGAGCTGCCCCAGCTCATAATGGGTGATCAGAGGAAGGCCTGAGAGCCCGATTCTTACCAGACGGAAATCCTTCCAGTATTGCCGGATGAAATACAGGGGCACCATGGTTCCGTGATCCAGCCGCTTTTCACGTTCTCCCAAAGTCCCTGCAGGCAGGAAGGAGTCTTCAGCCAGACGGCACAGCGTTTCCGTAAATTCCGTATCATAGGAAACCTCGATTTTCGTGCCTCTGGCTCCGAACTGTCCGAAATCGCCTTTTGCCCCCCTGCCGGGAGAAATGTGGAAATAGTCGGTATACATGATCTGATGGGGGGAGAAAAGCACAATGGTTTCCGGCCGGTCCGTAGCCACCCTGCGTCCGACTTCGTGATAAGCGTCTGTTGTGTTCTGGATGGTACTTTCCCGCCCGTTTCCCACTGAGGGTATGATCAGCGGCGGGTGAGGAACCATATATGCGGATAGAATTGCCATGAGTGTCCTCCTTTTTGACTCTGTGTTCAGGCCTTTTATAAGGGAAACAGCGCTTTTTCGTAATCCCGGACATAATATCTGATATTTGTCCTGCCCTTTTTTATAACCCTGTGCCCCTCTTTTTCAAGTATTTCTTTCTGGACCGCCACTCCGCCGGGATATTTGGGATTTAATTCCCCATTGGCTTTCAGAACTCTCCAGTAAGGCGTTGCATCAGTTTCCCTCTGATAACTGGCCCACGCAGCGATAGACACGAATATTCCGGCAGTAATGGGATCTGTAAAATCGGCTCCGTTTTGTCTGGCAAAATAATCTCTTATCGCACTGACTGTAAGCAATTTCCCGAAGGGGACAAGGCGCATTACGTTGTCATAGGCAAGCGGAGGAGCAAAATACATCCTGTCTCCCCCGTATTTCCGGATGCTCTTTTCATCTGTAATGATCTGAATCTTTGGCATATCCTTGCTGTCATGCAGCATAGCGTTAAAATCTTTTTTATCTTCATTCGCCATAATTCTCTGACACCTCCTGGGTCAAAGCATATCCTGAAAAGAAAATCTTTGCAATGAGACAGTTTGAAAATTTTCCAAAGGGGTTTCCGAATAAAGTCGGGAATGGTTTCACAGCGCCGCTCATAGCTGACGTTCATAGCACCACCATGGCAGATCATGCATCCTGCATTCTCCCACAACATCAAAGCCGATCTTATCGTAGGCGCGGATGGCCTTTTGGTTGGTTTTACATACAAGAAAATGGACGCTTTTCATTCCCCGGCTTCTCAGCTCATCCATGGCGTGCTGCAGCAGCATGCCCGCAATCCCCTGATTCTGATATTCAGGATGTACGCCGAGCCGTGACAGTTCTTTAGAAGGCTGAAGCTCCTTTGTCCAACAGGGAAGGGCCTCCACCTCGTCATCATCGTCAATGGAAATTACGCCTGCAATCCTCTTATTGGTATCCCGCAGGCAGAAAAGGTCATTTCGGGACAGATCCTCCCGGATATCCGGCTCTCCCGGATAGTCCTGGGTCCAGGCGCAGTATTCCGTGCCCGCCAGAGAGCGGTACAGGGTCAGGATTTCCTCCTGATCGGCGTGTGTGGCCCTCTCAAATGTGAAGGGATCCGCATGCGGCTCCAGGAAGTATCCCATATTGACACGAACTTCCTTCCGGGCGATGTCACGATTGGAATAGCAGCAGCTGTCAATGCCGATCAGCTCAAATCCTTCCTGACGGTAAAACTGGATAGCCCCTGTATTGCAGGACTGTGTTTCCAGAATAATGGCGCGCCTGCACTCGCGCATAGCCTGCTTCCTGGCAATTTCCATGAGGGCATGGCCGATACCCTGCCGTCTGAGACTCTCGTCCACCCACAACTCCGTGACCAGCAGACGGTTGCTCCATTCTTCCGGACAGGTTTCGATACAGGCAAGAAGCCGGGGAGCCTCCTCCTCAGAAGGCTCTGTGATTCCCCAGGCACACGCTTTTTCCCAGTGGGGCTGATAGAGCTTATCGGGAAAATCGTATTCCTCCGGGAAATGAGTCACAGGAGCATCAAACCTGCGCTTATGGAGTCTGATACAGTAGTCTTCTGCCTCCTCTTCAATCTTTACGTCGAAATATTCATCTGTGGTGTATCGCATTGGAATAATAGTTCCCTCCCACTGCTTCCGGGGAAGGAAAGTGATAGGATAATGATTGGTTTTCATGATAATCGTCCGTTCCTGCTCAGCGTGCAAATTTGTTTTCATCATAATCAGTCTATCAGCAAAGGGATTCAGTGTCAATTGCAGGGAAGGAGAAGCAGGACGCACCGTAATAACTCGGCCGGGTCTGCGCATTTGTTGCGCAGACCGTAAGAAGGCAGGTAGCGATGCTCTCATATGCGGTTTTTCTTTTTTTCGGAAAAGGACTCCCGATAGGCGGAAGCTGTAATTCCTTCATATCGCTTAAAAAGCCGCATGAAATATTTTTCATCTCTGATCCCCACCTGAGAGCTGATCTCCGCCAGAGTCAGCCTGGTGGCCGTAAGAAGATTTTTGGCGGCGAGAATACGCTGACGGTTTAAGTATTCCGTAATGGTATACTGGCTGTACTGCTTGAAAACAGAGGTCAGATAGGAAGGATGATAACCGAATTTTTCCGAGATCTGGGCTACGGAGAGCGTGGTATCATAATTGAGCTGCAGCCATTCCATGAGGTCGGCAATTCCGGAGGGAATTTTCCGGTTCTGCTGCAGCAGACGACGGCGGAAAAAGCACTCGCCGGTCAGTTCAAGCAGCAGGGCACTCTGAGCGAAGCTGCACTGATGAAGGGCAAGGGCACCGGGACGTTTGGCAAGATTTAAAAGCTGGGCAAACAGGACATTTACCTGGCTGTTGGGGGAGAGGCTTCCGGTTTCAGGCAGGATATAGAGTGGGTTCTCCTCCTTGGAAAAAAGAGAGACGGTCTCTTCTTCCGTATGTGTAGCAGTGACTTTGGCAGTGCTGACAGCAGTGTGCGCAGCGGTACACACGGAAGTCTCCTTACTGTTAAAGTAAAAATGCGTCCAGTAAAAGGACAGCTCCCCTTCGGAAGGGCAGGTGCCGAAATGCAGCTCCTCCGGAAAAAGAATCACAAACCGGCCGGGTGTGAGGAGATAGCTGCGCTCTCCTGACTGAATATGCAGAGTGCCTTTGATCACTGAAATCAGCTCGTAGGAATCTATGATGCGTCTGGGATGCAGAAAGTGATCTTCATTTGTCAGATTGCCGGCCGATGCAAAAGAAACCGGAACTGAGGCGTCGGATATGATATACAACATCTATGATTTGTCCACCTTTTATTGGAAACTGTAAGTTGCGCTGTTACGTAAAAATGATAACATGGTAGGTAGAAAGAGGCAAGCCGGAGAGCAGCCTGGACAGAGGCTTTGGCGGTCCGGTAATAATGTTGACAAAAATAAAATGAGGTGGAAGAGGATGAAAACAGAGAGAGAAGTAAAAATCAGGCAGGTGGAGATCAGGGATGCATTCTGGACACCGATGCAGAAGAAGGTACTGGATGTGGTGATCCCTTATCAGGAGAAGGTTCTGCGGGATGAGATTCCGGATGTGGAAAAGAGTCATGCCATTGAGAATTTCCGGATTGCGGCGGGATTAAGCAAGGGAGAGTTTTACGGGATGGTATTTCAGGACAGCGATGTGGCCAAGTGGCTGGAAGCAGTGGCCTGCGCCCTGGCTCTGAGGCCGGATCCGGCGCTGGAGGAGAGGGCGGATGAGATCATTGAGATCATAGAAAAGGCCCAGCAGCCGGATGGCTATCTGAATACCTACTTTACCATCAAGGAGCCGGAGCACCGCTGGCAGAATCTCTATGAATGCCATGAGCTGTACTGCGCCGGGCACATGATGGAGGCGGCCGCGGCCTATGCGGAGGTGACGGGGAAGGAGAAGCTTCTTCATGTGATGGAAAAGATGGCGGATCATGTTATTGACCGATTCGGTTTGGAAGAGGGGAAGGAGCATGGCATTCCCGGCCATCAGGAGGTGGAAATCGGCCTGATGAAGCTTTACCGTGCCACCGGAAAGGAAAAGTATAAGGATATGGCAAGGTATTTCCTGGAGGAGAGGGGGAAAAATCCGGATTATTTCTATGAAGAGAAACTGAAAAGAAACTGGCAGTACTGGGAACCTTATTCTACAGAGCGTATGGACGTCTCCTACAATCAGGCGCACAAGACTGTTTACGAGCAGGACGAGGCAGTGGGACATGCGGTGCGCGCTCTGTACATGTACACTGCCATGGCGGACCTGGCAGGTACGGATGGAGACGAGAGGCTCTTTGGGGCCTGCAGGAGGCTTTGGGAGAATATCGTAGAGAAGAAGCTTTACATCACCGGCGGACTTGGCGGTAATCCGGAGAGAGAGGCATTTGCCGGCAATTATGAGCTGCCCAACGATATGGCCTATGCGGAGACCTGTGCTTCCATAGCAATGGTATTTTTTGCTCATCGGATGCTGGAAGCATGTGTAGATGGATGCTATGCGGATATGATAGAGCGTGAGTTGTACAATGGTACAATAAGCGGTATGCAGCTGGATGGAAAAAGTTATTTTTATGTGAATCCGCTGGAGTGCGTGCCAGGAGTGTCAGGAAAGGCGTTTGGATACAGACATGCTCTGCCTGTCAGGCCGGGGTGGTATGCCTGCGCCTGTTGCCCGCCCAACCTGGTCAGGATGATTACCTCGCTGGGAAAATACTGCTGGGGAGAAAATGACTCTACCATTTATTCGCATTTGATGATCGGGCAGAAAGCGGAGCTTGAGAAGGCGGAAATCATTGTGGAGACAGCTTATCCCTGGAAGGGAGAGACGGCCTATATCATCAGTCCGAAAACCCGTGAGGCCTTTACCCTTGCTATTCATATTCCTTATTACGTGGATTTTAGCAAAGAGGCGGCCGAAATCACCGTAAACGGAGAGCGGGTGGACGCCCCGGCACTTATGAAAAAGGGCTATGTGTACCTTACAAGAAAATGGCAGGTACAGGACAGGGTGGAAATCCATTTCCCCATGGAGGTGCGAAAGATATATGCCAATCAGCAGGTACGGGAAAATGCAGGCTGTGTGGCGCTGATGCGCGGCCCCGTTGTGTACTGCTTTGAGGAGACGGATAACGGCGCAGGGCTTCAGAGCCTTCGGATCCCCGGAGAGCTGAAGGCGGAAGCCAATTTCTGCAGGGAAGGGATTTTGAAGGGAAATGTTCTTCTTGAAATAGAGGGCTTCCGCATGAAAGGAGATGGGGAGCTCTACAGCGAGAAGCCGCCTGTGAAGGAGAAACAGCGGCTTACGGCAATTCCCTATTATGCATGGGCAAACCGGGGGGAGAATGAGATGAGAGTGTGGGTGCCGGAGGAGTAATTTACAGGATCGAGCTGTAAGAAAGACAAATTACAGATACCGATCCACAAAGTCATAACATCCTCCGTACCATCTGTGGGGGCCGGGCGGCGTATGGTGCACGGGCATATTTTCACAGTGAAAGAGCGCATAGGCTTTCCTGATTTTAGTTACCTGCCTTATGGGACCGGCAATCCCTTCGGGACCGTTTTCGATATCATCGGTTCCGTTTTCCACAAACAACGGCCTGGGGGCGATCAGAGAGCAGATATCGCTGATGTCTCCCAGGTTCCAGAGCCCGGGTGCATAATTGCAGGGACAGAGATGACAGGCAAGGAGAGAGTCAAAATAGCCGTGAACATAGCCGCTGACGACGGAAAGCTGAATTCGCTCATCCATGGCGGCAAGCCACATGCTGTACTGTCCTCCGCCTGAGAAACCGGCACAGCCGATCAGGGGGGCGTTGATGGCTTTGGTCTGATTGGAAAAATCAGGCAGGGACTGAGCCGGCGAAAGCTCCGGGCAGCTGCAGGCAAAATCAAGAAGCCTTTGCAGCTCCCATATTTCCAGTCCCGTCAGACTCAGAGAGAGAGCCTCGGCGGTCTGGGCAAGGTCTTTGCAGGAGCTGTCTGTGCTGGCTCGTTTTTTGTCAGGGCAAAAGCAGCGGTCTTCGCCGGAGAGGGGCTCTGTGCGTTCTCCGTATCCCGGAGGGTCGGGGCAGAACACGACATAACCCTTTCGGGCAAAAATCTGTCCGTAGCATTCCGCCGGTGCTTCCCGGATCTTTCGTTCCTCCTCCTCTGTTTCGGCTATGCCACACACGGTATTTTTGTTGGCGCCGTGGGCGGGAATCGTAATCATGGCACGTACTTTTGCAGCATACTCTTTTGCAGCATACTCTTTTACAGCATGTTCTTTTGCAACATGTTCTTTTACAGTACGGGATTTCTCAGCGGAATTCGGAATGATGCCGTCCGTATCGGAGCCGCAGCCTGTATGGGAAAGGGCGTCAGGTATCAGCATATAAAACGGCATAAAAACATCCGGAAGAGTTTCCAGTACATATTTCCGGCACTGATACCCCTCTTTTTGAGAGGATTCCAGAAGCAGGGCATTTCCCCGGGGAGCGCCGCCTGCGAGCTCCTTGAGCCGGTCGATTCCAAGCTGCTTTTGCAGAGCCTGCCGGAAGGAGCTCTTCCAGATAAGAAATTCTTCTTTATTCTGTGCATGGAAGGTAAACTGCTGTCCCTGACTTACATAAAGCTTTTGAAAAAATGTTTTCATTGAGTAATCGGGTGTTTTATTCATATGTTTTCTCTACTCCTTCCCGGAAGGATGCAGGAGTCATTCCGGTTTCCTTTTTAAAGATCGAATAGAAATAGTTGGGCGTGGTAAAGCCTGTGGCTTTGGAAATATCGTTGATGGTCATCTGGGTAGCTGCGAGGAATTCCTGCGCCTTCATAATCCGTACCTGGCGGATATAATCGTTTACATAGAATCCGGTGGTGGATTTAAATACTCGTGCAAAATAGTTGGAGGAATAGCCCAGCTGCTCCGCGATCATGTCCACACTGAGATTACAGTCCGAGTAATGGTCCATGATAAAGCTCTGGCCTTCCAGCATTTTTTTGTAGTGCCGGCTGCCCTTCATCTGTTCTGCATCCGCCTTTTTTTCCTGAAAAAGAGTGAAGGCCTTCTGGAGGATCGCTTCGGCCTCCTGTCTGGTTGCGGGATTCATTTTGATGTCCATGGCCGGAAGAGATTCACCTGATCCGGGAGGCCATCCGGCGGCAATCTCCAGAGAAAGCCGGGCAAACATCAGGGAGGCGCTGGCATATTCGTACTGGCTGATGGTATCGATGAAGTCGGAAGCTTTCTGGGAAAAGAGCTTCTGGTCACCCTTTCGGAAAGCGGTCAGCACTTCTTTCATTAGAGGCTCCGGCCAGGTGAGAGGCTTGGGGAGAAGCTCCATGACCCTTGCCGGATAGATGACCTGATTTTCACCCAGAGCAAATCTGTTTTTCTGAAGCTGCAGTACTTTTTCATAGACAATCCGGCAGTCCTGGAGGCTGTGGACAACGCCGTCCAGTCCTATGGTCAGCAGAATGTCATACTCTGCAAGCAGTCTGTCCCTGACAGAGGCAAGCCCCCTGATCAGATGCTCAAAGGTGGCGTTTTTTTCTTTTCCGGTATTGATCATGCCCACCACATCGTCGTAATAGCCGGGCACCGCTTCCACATAAAAGAGAGGCGAAAGCTCATCCAGAAGGAGCTGTCGGATTTGTGCCTGAACCACGCTGCGCTGGAGATCATTTTCCGGAGCACGGTCAAGACGGATGCTGGTCAGAAACATACCCGAAAAGGGGATATCCCAGCCGTGTTCCAGAAGGCGCTCTTCGGCCTGGGCACAGTCGATGCTGCCGGTCAGGAGGCTCCGCAGGATCTCCGCTTTCAGACGGGGAAGATAAGAGGCATTTTTTTCCTCCAGCGCCCGGATCTGGGAGAGGGCTTTGCTGTAAACCTGGCGGATCAGCTCAAATTCTCCCTTTACCGATTTGTCCGCAAAGGGAGATCCGGCAAAGGTCTCTTTGATAGAGGCAATCGGCCTGTAGAGCCTTTTGACCATCCAGAACTGGAGGCAGGCGCTGGCGGCCATAACCACCAGGCATATCAGAAGAAAGGTATTTCTCCGGCAGATGAGGGGCTTCATGACAGCCTCTTCCGGCTCGTAGATCAGGAAGGTGATATCTTTCTGACAGAGGGCAGAGCACAGGTATTTACGGTTTTCAATGGTAAGGATATCATTGAAAAAATCTTCGTCGGACAGTATTTCATCGGGAAAGGCGATGGAACCCGTCTGCAGAGGGTCGGCGCTTTGCAGGAAAGGAGGATTCTGTTCTCCGGAAAGAAGGAGTCTGCCCCTGCCGTCCAGAACGACCTGCCGGCAGTTTGTTTCCCCGAAAATGTGGGTGGAGGCAAGGGAGCCGTCCAGTGCCAGAAAGACGGCGCCCCGGGGATGATCAAAAGAATCAATATAAACCGGATACCCGAAGACAAGAATTGACTTGCCGTTATCGCATCTTTTTTCCAGAGCAGTCAGTTTTCCGTTTTCTTCTACCATCTGCTGCCACAGTTCTGTGAGAGGAATACTGTCATTCCCACAGTAAAGAGCATAATCCGCCGCTTCATTGTAGAGACAGACCGAAACCAGATAGGGGTTGATGTTAAACATCTTTTTGACCCGCAGATAGGTTTGATAATCCTGCACTGGATCAAATTCCGGCATGGAAAAGAAAGCTTCTGTCTGGGATTCCAGTGTAATCGCCTGGTGAAGCTGTCCGATCTCGCTGGTAAGATCCTGCCAGGTCTGGGCATTTTTTCGCAGGGAAGCCTGATAATCGGCCCATACCTTGCTCTTGAGGGAATCAGACAGCTGCCGGTAGGAGAATACCGTCAGCACACAGGAGGTGGCAAGAACGGTCAGCAAAAACAATATCAGTATTTTGTAAAAATAAGAAGATCTGTATTTCATATTCATCCTCATCATCCACTTCCGGTTGGGTAATATCCGTTTTTCTATATAGTTAGTATAGCGGAAACTCTTCTGAGAGGCAAATCTGCCGGTATTCCAAAAGTCCTGATTTTATGCGCTTTCCCGGTTTTCTGCGCTGATTTTCGGAGTAAAAGGTTAGAATTTGCAGTCCCCGTTTCCCGTTTTTTTGTACTCCGTTTCCCTGTTTTTGGAGTTTCTTTTCCGGCGCTGTGCGGGCTATACTACAGACAACAAGAATACGTCCGCGTACGATTCTTTTACACCTGAAGAGGCGAAGAATATGTGCGGATGAAAGAACAGGAGGATTTTCCATGAAAAAAATAAGCTTATTTTTCAGGGAAATGGTAAAAAACAGAGCGCTGTATCTCATGTTCCTGCCTGCGGCGATTGTAATGATTCTGTTTAATTATCTTCCCATGTTTGGCCTGATAACGGCCTTTAAGGATTTCAATTTTGCGGATGGGATCTTCGGCAGCCCTTGGATCAGTCCTGTTACCAAAAACTTCGAGTATCTGTTTGCATCAGGCTCTGCTGCAAGGGCGACCTTTAATACCATTTTCCTGAATCTGCTCTTTATCGCCTTCGGCCTGCTCTTTGAGCTTGGATGCGCGCTTATGTTCCACGAGCTCCGCAGCCGGAAATTTAAAACAAGTGTTCAGTTTGGGATTTTTCTTCCCTATTTTATATCTTGGATTGTGGTAGGACTATTTGCCTATAATCTGTTCAATTATGAGCACGGAAGCCTGAATGCAATTCTGGCGGTATTTGGCCGTGAACCGGTCAACTGGTATGAAAATCCCAGAATGTGGATTGTGATTCTGGTGATTTTCCGTATCTGGAAAATGACCGGTTACGGTATGATCATGTACATTGCCGCTCTGGGCGGGATCGATACCACCTATTATGAAGCGGCGCGTATTGACGGAGCTGCCAGATGGCAGCTGGTACGCCATGTGAGCCTTCCGCTGATTGCGCCCACCGCCATTACGCTGCTTTTACTCAACTGCGGAAAGATCATGAACGCGGATTTTGGCATGTTCTATTCCCTGATCGGTAATAACGCCCAGCTCTACCTGACCACGGATGTTCTGGATACCTTTATTTACCGGAATCTGAGACTGAACGGAGATGTGGGGATGGCGTCCGCCGCAGGCTTTTATCAGTCTGTCATATCAACCACCATACTGCTTATCATGAATCGTCTGGCACGGAGATATAATCCTGACGGCGCCCTGTTTTAAGGAGGATCGCGATGAATAAAAAATGGAACTGGAAGAATTTCCCACTGGCATTTTTACTTGCTCTCTTTGCAGTTATATGTATCCTGCCCTTCTGGCTGGTTCTGGCAGGCTCTCTTACCGGGGAGGAGGAGATCATGACCTATGGCTACAGCCTGTTTCCCCGGAAGGTGGATGTTACGGCTTACCGGATTCTGCTGAGCGATATGGGACGGATCCTGAACGGGTATAAAATCTCGCTGATCGTCACCGTGGCCGGGACAGCCTTATGCGTATTTGTGGTTGCCCTTGCCGCGTGGCCGATCTCCCAGGAACGGGTGAAATATCACAGCTTTTTAAACTTTTTCGTGCTGTTTACCATGCTCTTCAGCGGCGGCATGGTGCCCTGGTTTATTGTCTGCCGCAACATGCTGCACCTCACAGATAGTATCTGGGCATTGATTCTGCCCTATCTGGCCAATGCCTGGTATATTTTTCTGGTGCGCAATTATTATAAGGGGATTCCGGTGGAGCTGGTGGAGGCGGCCAAGATCGATGGGGCCGGGGAATATCTGATCTTTTTCAGGATCATCTTTCCCTTATCCAAACCGGTGATCGCAACCATTTCCCTGTTTGCCTGCCTGAATTACTGGAACGACTGGTGGTTGGGGATTATGCTGATCGATGATGTGGCCATGCAGCCTTTGCAGCTCCTTCTGCGGACCATCACCTCCAACATCCAGTTTTTAAGCTCGGCAGGCAATGTAAACGCCATTGCCCAGGCAGCAGGCTCCATACCTTCAGAGGGCATCAAAATGGCAACCTGTATTGCGACCATAGGCCCCATCATACTGGTTTACCCTTTTGTTCAGAAGTACTTTGTCAAAGGAATTATGGTGGGAGCTGTAAAGGGCTAACGGTAAGGAATTTTGCTGCCTCTGCAGCATGTGGACAAAACGGAAAATTCTAAGGTCATTTCCTGTAAATGAGATCAGCCGGATTTGCCGGTTTATAAAAAAATAAGTATGCTAAGAAAAGGAGAGAAATTTATGAGAAGAAGAAACATTTTTCACAAAGCAGGTTCCAGGATTCTTGTGGCGGCTCTTGCCGCAGCACTGTGCGCAGGAGGGCTTATAGGGTGCGGATCCGGAGACGGCGGGGACAGCGCAGGAAGCAGCGGGGCGGATGCACAGGCAGGGGCAGAGGGAGCATCTTCCGAGACCTCATCCGAAGCCTCGACGGAGACGGCAGGCGCCGATCTTGAGCCGGTCACCTTAAAGCTCTGGTCCTGCTCCGACAAATATGCGGCCCAAGACGATATTCTTGCCAGATTCTGCGAGAAATACAGGGATCAGCTGAATATTGAGAAAATTGAATACAACTTTGTAAGCTTCGGGGACTATGAGGACAAAATGACCTCCCTGGCAGCAGGAGGAGATGATTTCGACGGGTTCTTTGTGGCGGACTGGATGCTCTACTCCAAAATGGCCAATAAGGGGGCCTTCCTTCCCCTGAATGATCTGATGCAGCAATATGCGCCCACCCTTTATCAGACCTATCAGGACAACGGCAGTCTTACCGCCTGCAGCATTGACGGACAGCTGGTGGCCCTGCCCTGGGTCAATGAAAAATCATCCAAGGCGATCCTTCTTTACAGAAAGGATCTGGCAGAGCAGTATGACGTCACGGTGAATGCGCTGGAGACCATAGAGGATCTGGATGCTTTTCTTACCGAAGCCCATGAAAAGGTGCCCAATATCACCACCTTTGAATCGGGATTCCCCAGGGGCAATACCTACAGCGACGTGCTTGCCATTTTAAATGCCAAATACGAGATGGATTCCATGAATTATCATATGCTCACCTTTGACCTGAATGCCGACGATGTGACGCTGGAACCCATTGAGCAGACGGAAATGTTCAAGGAGGCAGTCACATGGATGAAGAAGTGGTATGATCAGGGAATCGTATCCAAAAACGAGCTCTCAGAGACGGATACCAAGATGTTTGAAAACGGCAAGACCTTTGCCAAGGTGGGGCTTATGGAAAATGCACAGCAGGGTGTTACCTTCAATGTAAGCGATGCCGAATACGGCTGGGCGGAGCTGTATCCCGACGGAAAGTACCGCAAGGACTCTCCTCTGAACAATGCCTTTGCCATCAATAAGAATGCGGCCAACCCCGAGCGGCTTCTGATGCTCCTTGAGCTGCTCAATACAGATGAGGAAGCCTATGACATGTTTATGTATGGAGTGGAGGGCGAGACCTATGTGAAGGACGAGAGCGGCGCTCTGCAGTATCCGGAAGGACAGGATGCCGCCACATCTACCTACCTGGGATGGTTTAACTGGCCCTTCGTGAGACAGCAGTTCAACAAGCCCTCGGGACTGATCACCCAGGAGGCCATGGATGCGGAGCACAAATGGCTTGAGAAGGAGAGCCTGATCGTATCGCCGCTTACCGGCTTTAATCCGGACACAGGCTCTATCAAGACAGAGCTGGCGCAGCGGGATCAGCTCTATGACGAGCAGGGAAAACTCCTCCTGGCAGGGATTACCGGCGGCGATGATGTGGAGAGCGCCGTTCAGAAGTACATTGAGAGTCAGAAAAATGCAGGACTGGATGCGATCATGAGCTTTATGCAGGAAGAAGCGGATAAGTATGTGGGGAAATGATGTAAGATAAAATGGGTTAAAAAGGGGCTGCTGCAGCAGCCCTTTAGTTCCTCTTTTATGTATTGGGGTTATTTTACAAGTCATTTTTTATTCCCCATTTCTTTAGCAAATAAATATTTATCCTGCATAAGCGCTATAATGAAGTTCGTATTTTCATCAATGGGCTTTGTTCCATCAATCCGTATAACCGGGCATTTCAAAGACTTTACCCATTCTTCAACAGTATTCTCATTTCTGGATTCAACAAGGCGGAAAAATTTCTCTTCCTGCTCAAACAAATCCCCGCCTGATAACATTCTACTACCAAACTTCTGAAAAGAGCGCTCTTTCACTCGTTGCAGTCTGATATCCCTTGGAACATCAAGCAATATGGCATACTGAAAAAAGGAACATAATTCTTCCCCATAATCTCCTTTAACAGAAGCAAGAATAAAGTTTTCATGTGTTCTTATCTCATCAAGCAAATGTTCCGCTACATCTTCACGCATACGTGGAGAAGCATATATATAATCAGGATTTGTTTTAGGAAAATACAAATTTTCAATATCTATAAAATGAAAATGCAGCTTCTCTGCAAGAGCTTTCCCAAGCGTACTCTTTCCGGCACCATTTAAACCACATACAATAATTCCCATAAAATCTCCTTAAAAACTCCTGATTTTGCTACTACAAAATAAATCACATACTTTTATACTTAAATTGTATATTTTCTATCGCTAAAAAGTGATATCATGGCTTAATCTGCACAGCAAGCTCTCCGGTACTCCCCGGGCGTCATCCCCACGAATTTCTTAAACTGCCTCATAAAGTGCAGATCGCTTTCATAGCCGCAGAAATCCGCAAGAGCACTGATACTCATACGGCTGTTTGACAGGTAATAGCGGGCCATTTTCAGCCGGGCATTGATCATATCCTGGCGGCAGGATATATCGAAAAACTGCCGGTAGAGATGCTGAAAGTAGGACAGACTTAAGGAAAGAGAAGCGGCAAGCTCCGGAACGGTGCGGGCGGCGGCGGGATCGTTGTAGATCTGGGTGCGCAGCCTGGAAAAGTCCGGGTAGTATTTTTGAATGCCGGGGGAAGCGGGGCTCCTTTTCAGTTCCTCCTGCAGGGAATAAAAGAAGATCCGCAGGAAGGCGTCCAGAATTTCCTCCCGGTGGGAGCAGGTAGTGTGATAGCAGTCCGACATCATGCGGACATATTCCGACAGCTTATAAAAATCAAAAGGATACAGGATCCGGCACAGGGGAAGAGAGAGTACTTCCGAAAGGGCCGGATCCTTTTTGTCGGGAACAAAATGGATCCAGTCGTCATTATATCCGGTCACGTCACAGCCGTAATGAATATAGGTATGGGGAGGAAAAATGAGCACAGCGTTGGGGCGTACCACATGACGCTTCCCATCCAGTTCTACCCAGGCATCGCGCTTGATGAGCAGAATAAGATAGTCGGGAAGACCCGGATTGTGTTCGATATTGCATGGGATGGGGTGATGGGAATCGTGTCCGCAGCTGTTTATGGTGAACATGAAAGGCTCCTTTCTGTACCTTTTTCCTTACGGAAGGTCTTGCGTATGGCAGGTGCCTGAGCATAAAAAAGCAGATTATGTCAGTTTGTTTGCATTGTAGGATATTGCGGGGAGAATGTCAAATGGGTATGATGGAAAATGCATCCGGAGTGGTTTTGAGGCGATGAGAGAGGGACGCTGGGGGAAGGTGAATATTCCAGCGTCGCCGCGCTTTCGCTCCGTGAAAAACGTAGCATCACTAAACTCGAGAGTTGCAAGCAACTCTTGACCTCGTTAAGTGATGACGTTTTTCAAGGGGCTCCTTTTGGAATATTCACCTTCCCCCAGCTGTGCTCTGGTTGACTGCTATAGTAAGTCGAATATGTGGTTTACTATAGCAGTAGGAGTGTGATGAGTGGAGAAGGAGAAAAGATTGAAAATTAAAATTTTCAATCGCGAGATTTGTGTCTGCGCGCTGCTTGCCACAAACTCGTCATGCGCAGAAAGCAGCGCAGAAATGAGGAAAAGAATGGAAGATCATAAGGTATGGGCGGAAGGTGTACTTGACAAGGTACGGGAAAAAATGGAGTGGGTGAGTGAGAAGAATCGGGATAAGATTCCTTATACGACAGATGAGAACGGGGATTATGATGACAGGTCGGATGAGAGCAGGATATGGAGTCCGGACGATGGGCTGAACTGGTGGACCAACGGGTTCTGGGGCGGTATCATGTGGCTTTTGTATCAGGACACGGGGAAAGAGCGGTATGCGGAGATTGCCAGGGTATCGGAACGAAAGCTGGAGAAGTGTTTTGAGATGTATTATGGGCTTCATCATGACGTGGGATTTATGCTTCTTCCAACGGTGGTGGCGGACTATCGGCTCACCGGTAATGAGAAGGCAAAGAGGATCGCCATGCATGGGGCGAATCTGCTGGCGGGAAGGTTTAATCCTGCGGGGAATTTTATCCGGGCCTGGAATCAGGTAGAGGGAAGCGATACCAGAGGGTGGGCGATTATTGACTGCATGTTCAATATTTCCCTGCTGTACTGGGCCTCAGAGGAAAGCAGCGATCCCAGATTCCGCCAGATTGCCATGCGTCATGCGGACACGGTACTTGCAAATTTCATCCGTCCGGATGGATCCGTCTGTCATATTGTGGAGTTTGATCCGGAGACGGGAGAGAGGGTGAAAAGCCACGGCGGACAGGGATATGGGGAAGGATCCTCCTGGACCAGAGGACAGGGCTGGGCAGTGTACGGATTCGCCAACAGCTATGCTCATACAGGGAAGCAGGAGTATCTGGATGCGGCGAAACGCTGCGCCCATTATTGTATTGCCGCTCTGCCGGAGAGCGGGATTGTGCCGGTGGATTTCCGGCAGCCCCCGGAACCTGCCTGGGAGGATTCCTGCGGTGCCTGCGTGATTGCAGGCGGACTCCTGGAGATCGCGAGGCATGTGCCGGAGGCGGAAAAGGAACTATATGTCCGGGCGGCGGTAAAGATCCTGAAAGCCATCGCGGACACCAGAGCGGACTTTGGCAGGGGATGCGATGCCATTGTACAGAACTGCAGCGGAGCCTATCACAGCCCGGAGCATCACTTTACCATGGTGTATGCGGATTACTTCTTCATGGAGGCGCTGTATAAGCTGACGGGAACGGGGATTTTGATCTGGTAGGCAAAAGGCTGCGCGAAAGGAACGGGAAAATGGTTATTAACATACTTGATCAGGGAGCAAAAGGCGATGGAAAAACAATCAATACCCGAAAGATTCAAAGAGCGGTAGATCTGTGCCATGAGGCGGGAGGAGGAAGAGTAGTGATCCCCGCCGGGATATTCGTCAGCGGAACCTTCCGTCTGAAAAGTCATGTGACCCTGGAGCTGGCCGAGGGAGCAGTGCTGAAGGCCAGTCCGGACATCCGGGATTATACGGCGGATACCCATCACAACCGGTACCGCAATGAGGAGGCGCTCGACAGGTGTTTCATCTATGCCCAGGATCAGGAAAATATCGGGATCACGGGGAGAGGAGAGATCGATGGAAGCGCGGAGGCATTTCCCAACGCGGAGACGTGCGGCACAGAAGTATCCGGCGCGGAGAGGTACGGTGCGGGGGCATCCGACAGGGAAGCGCTCCATACAAAGATCGCCTATCGTCCCATGATGCTTCGGTTTCTGCGGTGCAAAAACATCCGCATAGACGGAGTGAGGCTTTTCCAGTCGGCATCCTGGACAGCCGCTTTTCTGGATTCTTCTTATATCTGGGTGAGCCGGGTGCATATTTTCAACGACAGGAGATATAACGGAGACGGACTGGATTTTGATGGGTGCGCCCATGTTTTTGTGGAGGGCTGCAGTATTACAGGAACAGATGATAACCTGTGTCTGCAGGCCGGCAGCAGGAAATATCCGGTTAAGGATATTCATATCAGCAATTGCGAATTTTCCTCCCTTTGTGCCGGAATCCGCATCGGACTCAAATCCATAGGAGACATTTATAATGTGGTCATCAGCAACTGTACCATGAACAGGGTGTGGAGGGAAGGCATCAAGATCGAATGTACCGAGGGCGGGAAAATTTCCGATATTGCGGTTCAGAATGTGGTAATGCGGGATGTATCCCGTCCGATTTTTGTGATTTTGAACAACCGGTTTGAACCGGAGGATTACGGGAGCTCTCTTGAGCTTTCAGCAACGCCTTCCATTGGCAGGATGGAGAATCTGATATTTTCAAACATCATCGCGACAGATTCGGAAGAGATGAAGCGCACACACTTCCGGTTCGGCAGCGATATTATGGGGGAACCGAAATTTGGAGGGATCCGGATAGATGCGGAAAAAGATCATCCGATCAGAGGACTTTCCATGGAGCATATCAGATACCGCAGCATCGGGGGCGTAAAAAAGACGGATATTCCACAGGAGTATCCCGAAGTGAAGGACCGGCTGGCTTATCCTGCAGAAAAGGGATCGGAAAACTACTATCCGGACTGGAGCAGGGCAGCCTTCCTGGATATCCGCAATGTCAGGGAACTTTATTTGTCCGATATACAGTTCTCCTCTATAGAACCGGATGAGAGGAGGGCAGTTTATGTGGAGGGCTGCAGAGTGCTGAAGCAGGAAATCTTTTTTACAGAGCAGTCAGACGGAGGGAATGAAACAACATATTGCTGATTACAGAGAAAGGAATTACGACATGAACGATCAAATCCAAAATCCCATACTGCGGGGCTTTCACCCGGATCCGTCCATCATCCGGGTGGAGGATGACTATTATATTGCCACATCCACCTTTGAGTGGTGGCCGGGCGTGCGGCTGCACCACTCCCGGGACTTAAAGCACTGGGAGCTGATCGAATATCCCTTAAACCGGATTTCCCAGCTGGATCTGCGGGGAGTGGGTCCTTCCCAGGGAGTGTGGGCCCCATGCCTGACCTATGATCAGGGGACCTTTTATCTGGTGTATACCATCGTGAAGGCTTTTTACTGCAATATGTACGACACGGAAAATTATCTGGTGACAGCGAAGAATATTCACGGACCCTGGTCGGATCCCATAGCCCTTAACAATTTCGGATTTGACCCTTCTCTGTTTCACGATCAGGACGGGCGAAAATACATGGTGAGCATGGTGACGGACCACAGAGTGCCGAAGAAGTACGCGGGGCGGCTGGTTCTGCAGGAGTACGATCCGGTAAAAAAGGCCATGACGGGGCCGGTGAAGGATATCTATCAGGCGGATAAAATCTTTCTGGAGGGACCGCATATTTTCAGGAGAAAGGACTGGTATTATCTGTTTGCGGCGGACACCGGAACGGGAGAGGCCCACGGACAGACTATCCTCCGTTCCAAAGATGTCTGGGGACCTTATGAAATGTTCCGGGCTGATTTTATGTACAGGCAGGAGGAAGGAGAGGCTTATTCCATCCTCACCAGCAGGCATCATGAGGACATTTTGCTGCAGAAAAGCGGACACTGTGATCTGGTGGAGACCAGGGAGGGAGAATGGTATGCCGTCCACCTGTGCGGAAGACCATCCGGGGATCGGAACCCCGGGGACGCCGGACGTTTTCCCAGGAGCCGCCGTTATATGCTGGGCAGGGAAACCGCTATCCAGAAAATGAGGTGGACAGAGGACGACTGGCTGGTTCTGGATGCCGGAGGCAATACCCCTCAGGATCAGGTGGAGATGCCGAAGGGGCTGCGGACGGATACAGGGAAGGAAGGTAAGACAGGAGGGAAGGAGACGGACGCCGGGAAGGAAAGCTTCGCAGAGAAGAGCAGCGCGGCAGATCGGAAGACAGAGGACAGACGTCAGGCCGATACGATACGGAGGGAGGAACGCGGAACCGGGCTCACAAGAGATGATTTCGATACCTCGATTCTGAATCCGGATTATCAGTCTCTGCGGATTCCCATGGATGAACAGTATCTTTCCCTGACAGAGCGTCCGGGCTGGCTTCGGATGTACGGACGGAGCGGCCTTTCCTCCCGCTTTTCCCAGACGCTGATTGCCAGAAGAATGACACAGTATTATATGGAAGCCTCTGCCTGCATGGAATTTGAACCGGAGATCTTCAAGCAGATGGCAGGGCTGATTTTTATGTACGATACGGACAATTATCTCTATCTGCATGTGTCAAGGGATGAGGATGCGGGCAAATGCATTACGCTGCTGAAGGCGGAGAATAAGAAGTATGAGTATCTGACAGATTATCTTCCGCTCCGGGAGAGAGAGGCTGTTACGCTGAAGCTGGAGACAGAGGATCACTGGGTACAGTTCTGGTATGCCTGCGGCACAGAGCCGCTTAAAAAAATCGGGCCGGTGGTGAATGCGGGATTTCTCTCCGATGAAGCCTGTGAGGAAGGGTGGTTTACCGGCGCCATGTTCGGCATCTGCTGCCAGGATCTGACCGGATTTGGAAAACGGGCGGATTTTGATTACTTTGAGGTGAGGGAGAGGCAGACAACAGAAGGATAGGAAACATTAATCGTGAGACGGGCTTTCCTTAGAGCGGGAGGGCCCTTGTTCTATTCACTTAATAATTCTATTTGCTCTTTCAATTCAGCTGCTATGTTATCCAATTCTGTGTCAGCTAGAGGTGTAGATTTTTTTGCCACTAAGAAAATTTGACCCTTGGCGGAAAATATTTTGGTGTAAAGCTGTTTTATGATATGCATACCTATCAGATTAACTTTATTCAGACTTTTGGCAGAAATCAAACTATGAGAACATCCGGTGTCAAAGGTAGCATTGGGTATATATTGATGATTATGAAACATATCAAATCACACAATCATCTAAAAAAACTGCACCTCGAACTATAAAATCTGTATTTTTTTCATTCCTCAAAATTGATATAGTACAATTACAGAAACGGAAGGCCAACCGAATCACCAAAACAGAAATCAAATATGCGGTACTATAACAGGCAGGAGGAAGAGAGATATGAAAAAGAAATTGCTGGCAGCTGTGCTGACAGGCGCCATGATGGCGACAGTTTTATCCGGATGCGGCGGAAATGCTGATAATGCATCCACAGCAGATACGGGAGCGGATTCTGCAACAGAAGCGGATGTGGCAGATACTGCCCAGACAGAAAATGAGGGGACGGAAGGCGAGGCGGACGCAGGAGAGGCTGCGGAGAATACGGAATCCATAGTGTCCGCGCCTACGGAGCTGACCTACATCTTTGCGGACGGCGATGAGGGCGCCAAGGCGTCCATGAATGAGATCGTAAACAAATTCAACGAAACCTATCCGGATATCACCATCACCATTGAACCGGGAAACGGCGGCGCTTACAGCGAGTTCATCAAGACCAAGGACAGTGTGGGAGAGTTTCCGGATGTGATGGAGATGAGAGATACGGCTATGTATGTGCGGGCCGGCAAGCTTGAACCTTTATCAGATGAGATTGTATCGCTTTTCAGAACCACTACAGCCTTTGACGGAAAGGTCTATACAGCGCCTCTCGGCGGTGAGAACACAAACGGAATTATCTATAACAAAACTTATTTTGACGAGAATAACTGGACGGAGCCCACTACCTATGATGAATTTATTACACTTTGCCAGGCAATTGCAGATAAGGGCGATATGGCGCCGCTGGTAGTAGGCGGGCAGGATATCTGGCATATGGGTTTCTGGTTCCATAAAGCATACAATGACCAGGTGCTGAGCCAGGATCCGGATTTCATCAAGCACTGCTATGAAGGAAGCAAGGATTTCTCAGATGATACCGTTAAGGCGACCTTTGAGGAGATGAAGACGATCATGCAGTATGCACAGGAGGGATGGGTGTCTACTCCGGATGCACAGATCACGACCTTCCTTGTAAACGACATGGCGGCTATGATGTACTCCGGCACCCATATGTTCTCACAGATTGCACAGGCGGATCCGGAATTTGAAATGGGATGGTTTGCGGTTCCCAGCCCGGATGGAAAAACCCGTCTGGTAGGCGGCGGCGGTGTGGGCGGTCTGGCAATTTCCGCCGAGGCAGCCAAGGATCCCGACAAGAAGGCGGCGGCGGAAGCTTTTATCAAATTCTTCTATGCCCCTGAGAATTATAAGATTTACTGTGAAAAGCTGAGCGCAATTCCTTCCACAGTGGAAACGCCTGACTTGGAGGTGGCGGACGTATTCCAGGAGGTAATCGATGCCAATGGAACGGCGGACGATCTGGCTCCCATGTGGAACGGACGAGTGGGAGAGAATGAGCTTCCTCCTGATTTCAGAAACTTTACCTACAAGACTCTGATCGAGGTGCTCCAGGGAACCAGAGACATTGATTCCGCCTGCGACGAGCTGAACAAGACCTGGCAGGTAAGCATGCAGAGCTTTAACCCGGTTACCGGCGTTGGAATTGAATAAAGAGTGAGCAAAGAACGGATCCCGCTTGGCCGGCGCGGCTGCGGGATCCTCTTTATGCGCAGGGGCGCACAGGGAAGTTTGCCGCTTACGCGGCGTGCGCCCCGCGCGGCGAGCAGGGAGAAAAAGAAGGGAGGGTTACCATGAGCAGGAAACACAAGTTCGACAAAACTGCATTTGTATTTATTGCTCCTGCATTTATACTTTTTACATTGTTTATCATAGTGCCCACAGTATCCAGTGTGTACTACAGCTTTACCTCCTGGGACGGCATCAGTCCTACGGTGAAATTCATCGGATTTGCCAATTATAAGGAGATTTTCACCAGCGACCGTTTCGGGAACGCCCTGAAAAATACCGTGATTCTCACAGTGTTCATTTCCATTTTTGAAAATTCCATAGCCCTGGCGCTTGCATTGATCGTGGATAATGTAAAATGGGGAAAGAATTTTTTCAGAAGCGCCTTTTATATTCCGGTTCTGATCAGCGGTATCGTATCAGGATTTATCTGGAAGATCATGTATAACTACAACTTTGGAACATTTAATGCTGTACTTTCCAATCTGGGACTTGACGGATGGAAGCAGGACTGGCTGGGAAACAGCAGCCTGACCCTTCTGATGATCGGCATGGTTTTAATCTGGAAGGGAGCGGGATATTATATGATCATTTACCTGGCGTCTCTTCAGAGTGTATCTCCGGAACTGATCGAGGCGGCGGAGATTGACGGCGCGAGTCCGTGGCAGCGGTTCAAATCTATCACAGTTCCTCTGATCTCGGGAGCCTTCACCATCAATTTCACCCTGTCTTTGATCAACGGTCTGAAGGTATTTGATCAGATCAACGTGATGACGGACGGGGGGCCGGGATTCACATCGGAGACGCTGGTCTATCTGCTTTACAAAGTGGGATTCAACGAGGGCAGGCAGGGATTCGGCACGGCGGTAGGCATTATGCTGCTGTTCATCATTATCGTGCTCAATACCATTCAGCAGAAATTCTTAAGGAGCAGGGAGGTGCAGATGTAATGGAAAAGACAAGGAAAAAAACAAAGCCCGGAACCATTGTTTTGTTTGCGGTGACTGTGATTCTGGCATTTTTGTTTATCTATCCGGTCCTGTTTGCCCTGATGTCGGCTTTTAAGAGCAACGGCGATATCTTAAAAAGCCCCATCAGCTTTCCCCGCAGCCTGTACATACAGAATTTTAAAGACCTGTTTGAACAGTCGGACTTTTTTACCGCCATTCTTCACTCCCTGTTTCTGACCGTTGTCTCCGAGGTGCTGATTGTTTTTATCGTGCCCATGGCGGCTTACGGGATCGAGAGAAGGCAGAGCAGGGCGACTGCACTGACCTACACTTATTTTCTGGCGGGGATGATGATTCCTTTTCATCTGTATATGTTCCCTCTGTTCCGGGAAATGAAGTTGCTTCATATCTTCGGAAACATGGCGGGACCCATCATAAGCTATATTGCCGGTTCCATTGCCTTCGGGACGCTCCTCTACTGCAGCTTCCTGAAGGGGATTCCTTTAGAGATCGAGGAGGCGGCCATGATCGACGGATGTACTCCCTTCCAGACTTTCTGGAGGGTGACATTTCCGCTTTTAGGGCCCTGTACAGGATCCATGGTGATCCTGAACGGTCTGGGGATCTGGAACGATTATCTGATGCCATATTTGGTACTTCCCAGCGGAAAGGCCAAAACCATTACGGTGGAGATCGCGGGCTTTGTGGGTCAGTACACGGCCAGGTGGGATATCGTATTTGCCGGAACCGTCATCTCCATTGTGCCGGCGCTGATCATTTTCTGTATGTTCCAGAAATACTTTGTAAAAGGAATCACGGCGGGAGCGGCAAAAGGCTGATTGTATTTTTTTCATAAATCTGGTATGCTCTTGCGGAGAACGGAGCGCAGGTATGAGAGGGAAAGATAAGAATATGTATGGCTTAAAAGGCTTCAGCCTTTATCAGAAATTTGCCCTGACAATTATATTGTTGGGGCTTTTGCCGATGGCACTTCTGGCAACTTTTATTGCGAACAGGATGATCCGGGATTACTCCCGGGCGCTCACAGGGCAGTACGAGCAGGCGGCCGGGTATGTTCAGTCCAGTATAGAGGGTATGCTGGATTCTTACAATACCATATCCAAAATGCCCTATTTCTACAATTTTGACGCTTACGGCGCTCAGAGCAGTTATCTGTCCTTTGATCACTTCAGGCAGGTTTTGTATGGAGAGGAATATAATCCGAATACCATGGAGGAGGAGCGAAGGAAGGATATGGGCCGCTTTCTGCAGTACATCCAGAGTGTGGATTCTTATATCACCGGCGTTCATGTGATTGCCCTGGACAGTGAGGAGGAGAAGCAGTCCTTTCACTACAGTGTCTATAACACCTTTTTCCTGGACCCTGAGCTGTTTGAGGAAAATGTGGGATATGAACGGCTGGACAAAAGCGGAAAGAATCTGACCCTTGTACCGCCTCACACTACAGCCTACTTTTACGGGGAACCGGCGACGGTATTTACCGCGGCAAGAAACTATTTTGATCTCCGGGGCGCGGTGGGAAATACACCCTATGTGGGAACGATTTTCCTGGATATCGATCTGAAAAGGCTGGAGAGCATTTTCAGGCGGGTGGAATTTACCGGGAACGAAATCTTTTATGTGATCAACCAAAACAGCGACTGCTTTTTCAGTAATCAGAAGGAGCTGATCGGAGAAAATATCGCGGATATTCTGCAGGGAGTGGAGGTGCAAAGGGACCGCTTTGTGGTGCGGACGGGAGAAAACAGCTACGGACTGTCGGTGATCGTATCTCTCGATGCCCGGACGGCCTTCGGCGGTATCCGGAGAATGCAGCAGATGATGTATTTTTTCGTGGCGGCATCGGTGCTGGCCCTTTTCGCGGGATCCTTTTATTTTTCAAGACGGCTGGTACGGCCTATACACGAAATGATGGATCAGATGTCCATGATAGAGACGGGAAATTTTGAGATCGAGCTTCCTGTTCGCTCAGGAGACGAGATCGGCGTGCTCGCCCGGCGGTTTAACCAGATGAGCAGCGCCCTGAAAAGTTACATCAATCAGTCCTATGTGGCCCAGATCAAGCAGAACGAGGCGGAGCTGACGGCGCTGAAATCCCAGATCTACCCTCATTTTCTGTACAATACCCTGGAGATCATCCGGATGACGGCCTTAGAGGAGCAGGGCAAAAATCAGGTGCCGGAGATGATAGAGGCGCTTTCGGAGCAGATCCATTACCTCATCGGCCCCATGCAGGATATGGTGCCGCTGGAAAAGGAAATCGATATTGTAAGCAAGTATATTTATCTGCTGAACTGCAGGATCAGCGGAAAGGTACAGCTGACAGTAAAAATGCAGAAGGGGATGGAAATCCAGGTGCCCAAGCTGATTCTGCAGCCCATTGTGGAGAACGCCTATGTCCATGGCCTGAAGCCCAAAAAGGGCAGGGGGTGCATCATGATTGAGACTGCTGTGAAGGACGAAAAATTCGAGATCACGGTGATGGACAACGGAATCGGCATGGATGAGGAGGAAATTGCAAAGATTCTGCGGCTGTTTGAGAGCGACGAGCCGGGGATTAAAAACGAGTACAACTGGCAGAGCATCGGACTTAAGAACGTTCACGACCGGATCCGTTTTCTGTACGGGGAGGAGTATGGGATCCGCATCACCAGCACGCCGGCGGTGGGAACTATGGTGAGAATTCTGCTGCCGCTTAAGGGAGTGATGCAAAAAGAGACGGATTGAGAGAGGTCTTGCAGTGCAGGGAGTTCGGACGAAAAGATATGGCAGGCCTGAACAGGAGCATGACAGGACGGGAGGATAAAGGAATATGATTCGAATGATATTGGCGGATGACGAACCTGTGATCACCAGAGGGATCCGCAGGCTTCTGGACTGGAAGATGCTGGGAATTGAGATTACAGGGGAATATGAAGACGGCCGGAAAGCGTTAGAGGCGATTGTGCGGGAGAAACCGGATATCGCGCTTCTGGATATTTCCATGCCCGGAATGTCGGGGGTGGAGATCCTGAAGGAATGCCGCGCTATGGGGAATGAAATAGCCGTTATTTTTGTCAGCGGATTTCAGGACTTTGAGTATGCCAAGGCGGCCCTGAAATACGGGGCTGTGGATTACCTGCTCAAGCCGGTGATCCGGGAGGAGCTCCTTAAGGCCATCGAGAAAAGTATTGCCGTTTCTTATGGGGAGGAAGCGGCGGGAGCGATACCCCGTAAGGAAAAGGAAGACAGGGTCGAAATCAACTACGGGCTTCTGATGGAAAATGAGAATATCAGCTATGTGCCGGTTTATGCGGATATCCTTTATGATAAAACCGAAAATGAGCAGATTAGGAAGCTGATCCGGTTTTCGCTGGTCAGCTTCCTGGAGGAATATCTGACGGAAACCGGGCAGGGGATCGTGTTTCAGAAAAACGACAGGATTGCGGTAGTTTTGAAGGGGATCGGCCAGGGAGAAGTACGACAGAGTGTGGAGACGATCTGGGCGGAGTCTTTGAAAGCAACGGGACATACCACCTTTTTTGTAATGGGAGATACAGTGACTTCCATGAGCGAGATACCGGGTATGTTCCGGCGCTGCCTTGAGCGGGAGGGATATCTGTTTTTTGCGGACAAAATACCGGTTCCGGTCATTGACCTTCGTGAAAAGGTGTTTTCCGGAAGAGGCGGATCAGAGAGGCTGGGGGAACTCCGTCAGAAGTTTTTTGAGGCGGCCGTCGGACAGAATGAGGATCAGATGAAAGAGACCGGCAGGCAGTACGGAAAACTGGTGCTGCATCTGTCGGAAGGGAAGAAGGAGGATGCCTGCTTCTATTTTTGTACGGCAGTCCGTTTTATGGAAGAACGGTGTGAAGCCCATGACCTGCCGGGCCGAAAACCGGAGATGAAGGAGCTTCTGGAAAGGGGCCGGGCCTGTGAAAGTTTTACGGAGATGGAAGCGTTGTTTGATCAGGAGCTGCTTGGGTACCTGGAGGTGATCAGAAGCGTTGCGGTCAACAGTGAAAAAAGGGATATCATAAAAGCCAGAGACTATATCGAAAAGCATTACATGGAGAATCTTTCTCTGAATGTGCTGGCGGAGGAGATCCATATGAACCCTTATTATTTCAGCAGCTTTTTCAAGAAGAGCACGGGAGAAAACTTTAAGGACTATGTGAACAGAGTCCGGATCGAACATGCGCTGCCCATGCTGCTCTCCACGGATATGAAAACCTATGAGATAGCGGAGAAAGTGGGATTCGGGGATATCAGGATGTTCAACGCCGCCTTCCAGAAGGTCTATCGGGAAACGCCGGGGGGCTTCCGGAAGAGGGTGAAGGAATAAGGAAGAGAATCGGGCAGGCCCGTGCAGAGAAAATATACCGCCGAAGCAGCGCGCGGGCAGGGGGGAACAATCGTCCCCCTGCACGACTCAAAATATGACAAAATCATCTCCCGGAAATGGTATCCACCACGGACATAGCCCGGATCCGTCTGGCGGGACCGCAGACGGCAAGCAGCATGGATACCAGTACCGCCGTAAAAATCACACACAAGGGAGCGACGGGAAAGTACCATTGAGTTCCCCAGCGCAGAGTGATCAGTTTTTCAAAGCAAAAATAGTTTAAAGGAAGACCGGCGGCGCAGCCTGTCAGTATACCGCAGAAACCGTAGGCGAGTGCTTCCACCGCAACCATTTCAAGAACCTGCCGGCTGTCCATTCCTACCGCGCGCATGGCGCCATATTGACGGAGATGCGCGGAAACGCTCATGGCAATACTGTTCATAATATGGAAGACACAGATCAGTGCGATCACGCCCAGGAATCCATACACAAAAAACTGAAAGGACCAGATGGCGCCCCTGACCTCATCATTGTTCAGACGACGGTCGGAAAAGGAAACATTTTCTCCGCCCATGCCGCGTATTTCAGATACCACATGATCGCCTGCCGTCCGGTCAAGCTGGATATCGATAATGGTATAATCGTTTTCGCCAGTCAGATCCCGGAAGGTTTCCTCTGAACAGATCAGCAGCTCCTGAGCGTTCTCCGCCTGAAAAGGGCAGCTGCTTAAGACGCCTGAAACAGTGAACTGCCTTTCTCCTGTGCCGGTATCCAGGGTTACTTCATCACCGGCGCTCAGGGAGCTGTCCCCCTGATAAACAGAGAGGATCCCCTCCCCGTTTATGGTCTCGGAGAGAGAGCCCCTGATCAGGGAATCCTCCGCCCACGCAAACTGATTAGCCTCATAAGAGATCAGACAGGCCTTTTGGGAGAGAGCCGCCCCCTGAAGGGAAACGTCATAAGCAAAGCTTCTTCCGTATACTTTCTTAACACCCTCCAGATTCGTCAGCCTTTCGGCCAGATCCCTGTCCAGAGAGCAGGTATTGCCGGGGCTGATGATGGAAAGATCCGGCGTGGAGGGATCCAGGGGCTTTACGGCATGCTTCATAAAGTCGATGGTCACGGAAAAGGTTAAAAAGAGGATAATGCTCAGGGCAAAGGAGCAGCTCATGAGCAGAAAATTCTTTTTACTGCCCAGGGCATGATGAATGCCCAGGACCGTTTCTATGCGCGGAGGCGCTATGCGCAGGCCCGCAAAAGGAAGTTTGCCGCTAAAGCGGCGTGCGGGCTGCTTTAGCCCGGAAGCATTGCCCGATACTGCCGTAAGGGGCGAGACGCCTGCGGCTTTTCTGGCAGGACTTCCCGCGGCCAGAAAGACTGTGATCACGCCGATCACGCTGCCTGCTGCAATCCCGATCAGGCTGATTCCGAAATAAGGCATTTCTCCGAAGTAGGCAGGGCTCAGAAACCGGAGCATTGCACTGAGCACCCATACGACCACGGTACCGAGCAGAGCGCCCACAGGCACACTGGAGCGGCACCAGCACAGAGCTTCCCTTCTGACAAAACGGATTACCTGATCCGGAGAGGCGCCCAGGCAGCGGAGCATGCCGAAGAATTCGGTCCTCTGGGCGATATTGCTGCCCATGGAACCGCTGATCATCAGAATGCCTGCAGCGGCCACCAGAAAGGCCAGTATCAGGGCCACCAGATAAATGGCCATCATGCTCAGATCCCGGCTTTGTCCTATGGTGGCCAGCAGCAGTTCATTTCGGTTTATCCGCTCATCCGGGATCTGAAACTGCTCCTGGATTTCCCGGATCTCTTTCTGTATGCGGCACCAGGGAGAGAATGCCACATAAAGATAAGAATCGTGGTTATCCTCTGAGCCTTCCAGAGAGAGTCTGCGGAATTCTTCGGTGGACAGTGCAAGGCCGCAGACATCATGCCTGGCCAGCATGGGCAGCTGTCCGAAAAATCCGCTGATGCGGTAAAATCTCTGAGAGCCATCCGGCGCAGCGAGAGATATCTGATCTCCCAGAGAAAGGGAAAGTCTCTCTTTTGTACCCTGATCAACGGCGGCAGTCCCTTCCTCTGAGGGAAAGATTCCTTCCACAAGACGGGCTGTGGGGAAAATGTCCAATGCGCTTTCATCAAATCCGATGATGACGGCTTCCCGTCCTTCCACCTGATAATGCATGCTGAGTCTGTAATTAAGTGTGTCATATCGGGTACAGGCAAGAACCTTTGGCCTTGCACTGATCAGCAGCGTCTCCTCATCGCTCATGCTCTGCAGTCCGGCATGCCATTTCCCGTAATTGATTTCCGCCTGGGCCTTCTGACAGCGTATCTCCATGTCCGCCATACCGAAAATAGCTGTGACCAGAAATACGCTTAAAATAATGCAGAGCCTGACCATGCGGCTTTGCTTTCTGTGAACCTTCTGGGAGAGAGGGATAAGGTCAAGATAGTGTTTCATGCGCTTTACCTCCCATGTCTTTCAGGCAGCCGTCCGTTACCCGCAGAATCCGGTCCGTATCCGATGCCAGATTGTCATTGTGCGTGATCATTAAAATGGTCTGCTGATAATGGCGGGATGCATGGATCAGCAGATCCATCACATCCCGGCTGCTTTTGGAGTCCAGATTGCCGGTAGGCTCGTCCGCCAGGATCAGGACAGGCTGCATGATCAGAGCCCTCCCAATGGCAACCCGTTGTTTCTGCCCGCCGGAGAGCTGGTCGGGCAGATGATTACGCCGCTCAGTAAGGCCCAGCATTTCCAGAAGCCCGTCGATCTTTTTTTGGTCGGGCTTCTGATGATCCAGAAGAAGCGGAAAAGCGATATTCTGCTCCACATTCAGTTCGTCAATGAGATGAAATGCCTGAAAAACAAATCCAATATTCCGTCTTCTGAAGATGGTGCGCTTTTTTTCATCCAGGGCAAAAAGATCCTCTCCATCCAGAAATACCTTTCCGCGGGTAGGTGTATCCAGACCGCCGATACAGTGAAGCAGCGTGCTTTTTCCGGAACCGGACTGCCCCACCACTGAGGCAAACTCGCCCTTGTTCATGGAAAAGCTTACATCTGAGAGAGCGTTTACCTGAGAGTCACCCATACCGTAAACCTTACTTAAATTTTCTACCTTCAACAGTTCCATATTTTTCAGAACCTCCTGTCTTTATGTTTCGTCGGCTCCGCGAGGATCGCACAGCGGCGGAAAGAAATCATGTGATCCGCCGCAGGCGGAGAATCGTCGCGGAGCGTAAATTCTATTGTTTAGTATAGTACAGCAAGCTTACGATCAGATGAAAAGCAGCTTACAATTTTGTAAGCTGCTTTCGTTCATTGCCGGATCAGTCCGGCAGAGTCATGGTAAATACGGATCCTTCAGAGACTCTGCTGCGGACAGACAGAGTTCCGCCCTGGCCCTCCGCGATGGATTTTGCGAGAGGCAGTCCAAGCCCGATTCCGCTGTCCTTCGGATTTCCTTCGCAGGAGCGGTAAAAACGTTTGAAAATATGGTAGATATCCTTCTCCTGAATCCCGCTTCCGTTGTCCGCCACAGAGATTCTGACGCTTTCCGGGAGTTTTTCCCAGGAAAGTGTGATCCTGCCGCCGCTTTCCGTATGATCCAGTGCATTTTTTACCAGATTTCCCAGCGCTTCGCCGGTCCACTGCAGATCGCAGCAGATCCGGACATTTTCATCTCCTGTGAGAAGGATTTCCTTTTTTTCCTCTTTTGCCCGGACAAGAAGCTCTGACACGGCTTTTGCGGCGACATCTGACAAAAGATAACGTTGCTTTTCAAAGAGAACGGCGCCGGCATCCAGCCGGGTAACCTTGAGCAGTGTCCGGATCAGTGCCTCTATCCGCTCCAGAGCCGCAGCTGCCTTTCCGGTAAAAGCAAGGATGCTCCCGCAGCTGCCTGTATCCGAGGATGCTTCCGTTTCAATGATCTCATGGTACATGACCAGCGCGGCGAGAGGGGTCTTCAACTGATGGGAGATATCGGCAATGGTGTCCTTTAAGAAATCTCTGGCCTGCATTGCCTTTTCGTTTTCCGCGGCAAGAGCGTTGGCAAGAGCGTCAATCCTTCCAAAAAGCCGGGACAGACATCCCTCGTCCATCCGGGGAAGGTGCTGGGAAAAGTCCTCCCTCATAAACTGCCCGATGATCCTGCCGGCATCCTCATAGAGCCTCTCCCTGGCAGAAAAAAAGAGGACGGTCAGAAGCAGGAGACTGCCCCACAGAAAAAGAATAAGTCCGACAAGCCGCAGCCCCGTTTTCTCCTGGATTCCCATGATCCCAGGCAGAAAGAAGAATTCCGTATCTTCCCCGATGCCCATGCGCAGAAGAAGCGCGGCGCCTTTTTCCGTAACAGACTGTTGGGAAAAAGCTCTGGCGATCACTGCTTCGCTTATGCCCTGTTCCAGGAGGGAGGAAACCACAGAAGTGTCATGCCTGAGAGAGGCCGCTTTGATCGCAGCTCCGTTTGCACACCAGATCGACGCTGCAAGAATCGAAGCTGCCGTCAGGATCAGAGCCAGACGGCGAAAGTATCTTTTCTGCTCCTTATCTGCTAAAAAGCCCATTATGCCTGTACCTCCTGCCAGCAATATCCAAACCCTCTGGCCGTGATCAGATGTTCCGGCCTGGAAGGGTCCCGCTCCACTTTTTCCCGAAGCCGTCTGATATAGACAGAAAGCGTATTGTCATCCACAAAATTTCCAAAACCATCCCATAATTCTTCAAAAATGACTTCTCTGGTAACCACTCTGTCATGAGAGCGGACCAGCAGACAGAGAAGACGGTATTCTACCTGGGTGAGCTCCAGCTTTTTACCCTGCAGAAAGGCTCTGCTTCCTGCAAGATCGATCTGCACATCCCCGCATACAAGGCTGCCGAAGTCCGCCGGCGTATCTTCTGTCCGCCCTCTGCCCGCTCTGCGCAGAAGCGCCCGGATCCTTGAGAGAAGCTCTCCCAGCCGGAAGGGCTTTCCGATATAATCGTCACCGCCGCAGTCAAGTCCCCGGATGATATTCATTTCTTCATCGGAGGCTGTGAGAAAAAGGATTGGAACCTGGTTCCCTTCGCCTCGTATTGTTTCACAGACCTCGAAGCCGGTACCATCGGGCAGCGTCACATCCAGAAGAAGCAGATCATACTGAGTCTGCCGCAGAAGCGCCTTTGCTTCCTGCACGCACCTTGCATTTTCAACGGTATATCCGTCTTTTTCCAGAGAATAGCACAGGCCATCCGCAAGGCTTACATCATCTTCCAAAAGTAAAATACGGTTTTTCCCACTGGCATTCATTTCTGCGACCTTTCTGCGCCCTGTGGGGCGCGATTGCGTTAGTCCCGCGGGCAGCGGGCCGGCATTCGCCAAATAAAGTATATTGTGCCGGCGGGGAAGTGTCAAGAAAGAAGGAATGATGTATGAGTGAAGTACAGACAAACGCCAATCCGCTGGGGACAGACAGGATTGGCGGGCTCCTGCGGGGTTTTGGAAATAATTCACACAGGAAACAAAACCGATCAGTCTGAAAAATGAAGATATTTTACAAGACGCAGTAAAAAATATGAAGTAAAATGACTTTTGACAAAATTCAAAAATTGAATTCGGAGGCAATCTACATGAAGAAAGAAATAAGGACAGTGGTGTATGATGATGAATTGAGGATGGAAGCCTACCGCTTTGAGGGAATTGTGCAGCCGTTCCCAAACCATTTCCATGAGCATTATGTAATTGGTTTTGTGGAGAACGGTGAACGCTGCCTGTCTTGCAGGAACATAGACTACACGATTGGACAGGGAAGTATTGTTTTGTTCAATCCGGGCGATAACCATGCCTGCGTACAGTCTGATGACGGCACGTTGGACTACCGTGGCTTTAATATCAGCAAAGAAATTATGCTTGATTTGGCGGAAGAAGTGACAGGAAAACGGGAACTTCCGGGATTCTCAGAGAATGTGATTTGTGATGATGAAGTGATCTGCTATCTGCGCCCGCTGCATGAAATGGTGATGAATGGAAACAGTGATTTCGGAAAAGAAGAAAATTTGTTGTTCCTGTTGTCCAGCCTGATTCAGAAATACAGCAAGCCTTTTGAAAGCTGTAATCCAGAGTGCAGACAGGAAATTGAAAAAGCCTGTATGTTTATGGAGCAGCACTTTACAGAGCGTATTTATTTAGACCAGATTTGCCGCCAGGCATCCTTAAGCAAGTCAACGCTCCTTAGAGCATTTACAAAGTCAAAGGGGATTACCCCATACCGTTATTTAGAGACAATCCGTATCAATGAAGCAAAGACATTATTGTCAAACGGTGTATCTGTGCTTGACGCAGCAATAAGGACAGGGTTTTCCGACCAAAGCCACTTTACAAACTATTTTACCAGCTTTATCGGGCTTGCGCCGGGAGTATACCGTGAAATCTTTTTTGAAAAAGACAAGGACGGTGAATAGAATGGGGACAGAAAAGCGCACAGGGCATTTGGCGGCTCTGCTCACAATCCTTATATGGGGGACTACTTTTATTTCCACAAAAATACTGCTTACAGACTTTCAGCCCGTGGAAATCTTATTTTTCCGTTTTATTATGGGCTATTTGATTTTGCTGACAGCATATCCGCACAGGATAAAGAGGTTAAGCGGGAAACAGGAAATGACCTTTGCCGCTGCGGGTTTTTGCGGAGTATGTCTGTACTATTTGCTGGAAAATGTTGCATTGACTTATACAATGGCTTCCAATGTAGGCGTGATTATATCCGTAGCCCCGTTCCTCACCGCAATATTGGCGCACCTGTTTATGAAGTCGGAAGAAAGATTACGGATAAATTTTTTTGTTGGCTTTATCGTTGCAATGGCAGGAATCATATTGATCAGCTTTAATGGCTCACAGCTAAAATGGAATCCTGTTGGAGATATTTTAGCGTTCGCCGCCGCTTTTGTGTGGGCCTGCTATTCTATCTTGACAAAAAGGACAGGCAGTTTCGGACTTCCTGTTATCCTTACTACACGCAGGACATTTTTCTATGGCATTTTATTTATGACACCTGCATTATTCCTGTTTGACTTTCAGTTAGACTTGCCTCGTTTTACGGATATGAAAAATCTGTTCAATATTTTGTATTTGGGAATCGGAGCGTCTGCTCTCTGCTTTGTAACATGGAATTATGCTGTAAAAGTATTAGGGGCAGTTAAAACTAGTATTTACATATACATGGTTCCCGTCATAACCGTTATAACGTCTATGCTGGTTCTGAAAGAAAGGGTTACATTTCTTTCTATAACCGGAACGGTATTAGCTGTTGTCGGGCTGTTTCTTTCTGAATACAACAGGACAGGGAGCAAAAAAGATGAATGAGCCATATTATGGATTTGCGCAGCAAAGCAGCGCAGAAATGGAGATAAAAATGGATTTACAAAATGAGAAATGTGTCATGGTAATTGACGAGAACCTGCCGCTGGGAATTATTGCAAATACGGCGGCTATCATGGGAATCACTTTGGGAAAGAAAATGCCGGAAGTTGTTGGCGCTGATGTATACGACAGAACCGGGAATGAACATTTAGGGATTATTGAATTTCCTGTACCCATCTTGAAAGGCAATGCAGATATTATTAAATCTATCCGTGAAAAGCTGTATGAGCCGGAGTTTTCGGACTTGACAGTGGCGGATTTTTCAGACCTTGCGCAGGGGTGCAAGACTTATGATGAGTTTATTGAAAAGATGAAGGGTGTTTCAGAAACGGAACTGAATTATTTTGGAATCGCCATTTGTGGTGCGAAAAAGAAGGTCAGTAAATTGACGGGAAGTATGGCACTGCTGAGATAAAGAATATACAAAATCCAGCGTTTTGCATTTCGTTCCATTTTAGATACATTTCGTTCCCGACATCCCAAAATAATCGAAAATCTGCCGATAAATGAATGGAAGGCAGAAACGGAACTCCGAAAGGACTGCCTGAGACGGAAGAAAATAATTGAGAATTAAAATTTTCAATCGCGAGATTTGTGTCTGCGCGCTGCTTGCCACAAACTCGTTAATCCATTTTATGGATTTAGCCATATTATGGATTTGCGCAGCAAAGCAGCGCAGAAATGGAGTAAAAATGAGCGTAAATGGAATTGGAACGATGGGATACCCGGCGGCAGGATATGGAGTAAGAAAGGCACAGCAGAATGCTGCAGGGAAAAATGTTACGGGAGGGGCAGCACAGAGTTCCCGTGTGAATACTACAGGGAAAGATACTTATAATGGCCCGTTCCATCTCCGTATGGGGGGAATGGTATCAAGGGCATTAAGCGATGGTGGGAATGTTACAGTTTATGAAGCGGACGGGTACAGCGCAGAAAACCCGATGGTAAGGGTAGTGACTACTTCGGCGGACGGGCAGGAGTATGAGCAGATCATTGACCCAAGGACAGTTGATGTGTCGAAAGCAACAGAGAATGAAATGCTCGCATTAAATGCGTATCTGGTCAGGGAAGGGAAACTTGATAACAGTGTTTATTCATCCGGTGTGCTGAGCGGTGCGGGTCTGTCGAATGCAGATACTTTAAGTGTAATGAACTTAAAGCAGAATTTTTTCATAAACGTAAAAGAAATGATGGAGATGCAGTACAATGCCCATAACCTTGCCGGATATGCAAAATACAGGAAATTATATGATGTGTATGATTTGTTTATGAGGATGAAACCGCTATAATAAAGAAAATGGAGGAGATTAAGAAAATGAATGTAAATGGAATAGGAGCGGGATATCCGGCGGCAGAATATGAAACGAGAAGGATGGAAAGGAATGTGGCAGGAGGAAATTTTGCAGAGCAGGCGGCGGAAGCGGCGCAGACAACAGCCACCCTTCACGGAGCAGAGGAAGGTTCAGGGGATATTACCATCAGCTCGTGGGCGGATGTTGTGAGCGGTTCATCCATTTCCGTCTATAAGACGCAGGACTTTGATGCGGCAAATCCCGTGTATAAGGTCAGAACGTGGGATAAGTCGGGGAATGTGACGGAACAGATGGTGGACGTGTCAGAGGTAGACCCGGAGAACTGCAATACGGCGGAAATGTACGCGTATACTGCCCATTTGAAGGAAAGCGGGAAAGGAAGCTTTGAGGATACTGTTCTGAAAGCCGCAGCCGCAAAAGCCGTGAAGAATGCGGAGCAGAGAAGCGCAGGCACATGGAGCTTTTCGGATAAGACGGACTGGGTAAAAATCGTGAATGACATCATGCAGTCCGAGTACCGATATGGGGATTTGAAGGGCTATATGGAGTGGAAGAAGTTTTTGGGATTTTTAGAGAAGTAGGCGATTCAGATTTATTACATAAAGATGAGAGGGGGAGTTTATTCTTTCAGTCGGATGGAATCCGTGCTATACTGTATAAAACGGATTGGGCGGTGCGGTCAGCGAACGGGAATGAGGCAGGAGGGATAAAGATGTGGACGTGTCCGAAGTGCGGGCGTACCTTTAAAAGGCAGGAACAGGACCACTACTGCGGGAAGGCGCCGGAAACGGTGGATGAATATATTGCGGCACAGCCGGAAGAGGTACAGGAGTATCTGGAGAAAATAAGGGAAGCGATCCGCGCGGCGCTGCCGGAGGCGGAAGAGAGGATTTCATGGAGTATGCCGACTTATTGGAAGGAGCATAACATTATCCATTTTGCCGGATTCAAAAAACATGCGGGCCTGTATCCGGGACCGGAGGCCGTCCGGGAGTTTTCCGAACGTCTGAAAGACTATAAAACCAGCAAGGGAACCATACAGCTTCCATACAGCAGACCGGTTTCGGCGGAACTGATTTCCGATATTGCCAGGTGGTGTTATGAGACAGGAAATCACCCATAGGATTAAGAAAGTTTTGGGAGGCTCAGAGAATGGAGCAGGATGTATTATGCTTTTTTGACAGGAAGCCTGAGGCATTGCCTTTGTATGAGGCTTTTGAACAGAAAGTTTTTTCAGCAGTGGACGGCGTGAAGGTAAAGGCACAGAAAACACAGATTGCTTTTTCCAACCGGCATAATTTTGCTTTTGTTTCTTTCCTGCCGGTGCGGAAGGCAAAGGAGCGGCCGGAGGTTTATATTGTTGTGACCTTCGGACTTGGATACTGTATGGAGTCCCCACGCATAGATGCGGCGGTGGAGCCGTACCCAGGACGTTGGACCCACCATGTCTTGATCTCCAGGATGGAGGAAATTGATGATGAATTGATGGGATGGGTAAAAGAAGCAGCTGCTTTTTCGGACGGCAAACGCTGATGCGGCCAGGGCGGCAGAAGCGGTGCCAGGAACAGGGACCAGAGAGGTGCAGTGTATGGAGAATGAGAAAATATATCAGATGGATTTTTCAAAAGTGTATGGCCTCCTTGTCAGCAAAGCAGAGAGAAAGGGAAGGACAAGGCAGGAGGTTGATAAGATAATCCGATGGCTTACCGGATACAGCCAGCCGGAACTGGAAGGGATGCTGGAGCAGCCGGTAGCTTATGGGGACTTCTTCCAGAATGCCCCTGAATTAAATGAGAACAGGAAACTGATCAAAGGCGTGGTCTGCGGCGTCAGGGTGGAGGATATCGAAGAACCACTGATGCAGGAGATACGCTATCTGGATAAGCTGGTTGATGAGCTTGCCAGAGGGAAGGATATGGGTAAAATATTGCGTAAGTAAATAAAGGGCATCCGCAATCATGTGGTTAAAGCCGTCACTTTTCCTGCTATTGGCTTTGTAAATTCTCTCGTACGTACAGACTGTGACAGAACTCCTGTTCAGGGTTACCGTTAATTTACTGACATTGGCTCCGGTGATGCGGATGATTTCCCGCAGTTCATTGCGGCTTTTACAGAAGAAACGAAAAACTATAAAAAACTTATAAAAAACCCCAAAAAAGTACCCCGGACTATCCGTTTGGAGAGTGGACTTGACGGAAGAAATGGCGTAAAATAAGGCATAATTGCGGATGTGCAGCGAATCCGCTTTAATGTACGAATCCGGGCAAGAGAGACACCGCGCCGGGAACAGGAATCACACTGGCCAATTCAGGGAATGGAAATGCAGCAGGACCGGGAACCAATCGAAGCAGCGCCACAGGAACGCCCGTACAGGGGACGAAGCAGCCATTCATCAAGGGAGCGGACGGCAAGATCGGCTGGGACGTGATCCGTGTCGAGGAAGAAAAGGCGCAGGAAGGAAGCGTCATCAACGTGGATATGAACGGCTCTGTGGTGGTTCCGGGAGATATTTTTGACAGCATTAAAGGAAGGGATATCACCATCACCTTTGACATGGGAGACGGCATCATTTGGAGCGTGGACGGAAAGAGCATCACAAGGGATGCATCCCCGGACAGGGCTGGCGACATTGACTTTTCCGTAAAAACAGGTGTAAACTCTGTTCCGGCGGATATCGTGAACAATGTTACCGGGGAGAATTACAGCATCCAGATCAGCCTGTCCTATGAAGGGGAGTTCGGGTTTACGGCGGTGCTTTCCATAGGCCTTGGCAAAGAGAACGCCGGATATACCGCAAGCCTGTATTATTACAACGAAAGCACCGGGGAACTTGAATTTATCTGTGCAGACGAAGTATCAACAGACGGCACTGTATCCCTTGCCTTTACCCATGCGTCTGATTATGTGATTGTGTTGGATGATGATGGGCAGGAAGAAGAAAGCGGCAGTGCAGAGCCCGCACAGCCGGAAAATACCAATCAGGCAGCCGGGAACGGAACGGCGCGGGGCAATGGGGGCATACCGGGAAGCCCGGACACCGGGCGGACAGGCGGAATATGGTGGATTATTGTGGTCCTTCTGCTGGCAGTTGCCATGGGAGCAGGCGTGTTCGCAGCAGTAAAGAAGAAAGGGAAAGAGGAAAACAGCAGACAGTGACAGGCAGCGGCCGCTTATGCAGTTTTTTGCAGTAATAATTAAAAAACTCCGCAGTAAAGTATTGTAAAGAAAATGCTTTACATAAAAAAGGTTGTAAATTCAAGGATTCCTGGACTTACAGCCTTTTCAACTTATTATTTGTTCACTTGAATTCACCGCTGAATTATGTAATCCCAATCCATACCGTCCTGCAAGATACGGAGTACCGTTACACTAGCAGGCAAATCATAGCAGCTTTTTTGCTTCCTCATATCTTCCCACGGTGGTTCCCAGACCTTCGCAGGCATTCTCCAGGGTTACATGGAAGAATCTCATAACATTCTCAATATCTGTCACAAGACGCCTGGCCTCGCCGCATTTTATTCCTGTTGCGATACCTGCTTTTTTACCTTCGATCAGGCCTTCCTTTCGGCCCTTCCTCTCATATTGATCAAACAATTCACACACGCTGATTTCATCCTCCTCTCCGATTCCCTGCTTTGTAAGCCATTCTTCTACATCATCCGTATCTCTTTCTCCCGAAAGGACTCTGATCATTTTGATCAGGGCCGCTTTATGTGTGATCTTTCTTTCTGAGCGGTATCCCTCTCCCTCCGCCAGATAATCAACCACAATACGCATATCACTTTGGAATAACTGTCTCGTCTCCTCCGGTAAGTGTCTCATTTCGTATACATGGAGTTTTACCTCGTCAATGTATTTCCACATTTCCTGCGGAAGTCTCCGCCTTGCAAACAGACGCCGGATATCGCGGCTGCTCCTCCATCTGGATCTTCCCCAGTAGAGTACAAGCTCTATCACTGGAAAGGTATCCTGAATCTTTCCCTCATACTGCTCTCTGTAAATGCCTCCCGTATACCCGGCCTTCCTGAGCAGCATCCTGCCGTCTGTCCCGGTCTGGTTCGCGATCAGGTACATCACCCTGACCCGCCCCTCAGTCAGATCATATTTTGATAAATCTTCGTACTGATCCCTGAGGCGTTCCCTTCCCTGATAGATTGTTTCCGTCGGGCCCGGCCACAGATTCCCGGCATCCGCAAGTGTCCGGCCCTGATAGAGCAGCGCGTTGATGGCATCCGCCGCTATGTCAGGAAATGCCATAAATTCCTTCTCAACGGTATCCCTTTTTTCTTCCGGTCCTTTCATTGTCCTTTCATCCTCCTGTCTGCAGAAGATGATAGAGGACAACAACGGATGCCCGGCTTCGTTCATCCCATTCGCTTCTGTAACGAAAAATCCGTTTGCGCCGGCTCCGCTGCCTGTTTAAAATCTCCTGCTATTTTCTATGTTATTTGGAAAATAAGCATACGATTACCGGATAAACTCCGATAATAACAGATTTTTAATCAGACGGGAAAGCGCGTTTCCAAAAACAATAAGAATTGATTTACAGATTTCATCTCTATATGCTTAAATTGATAATGCCATAGTACCATAGAAAGAAATGTTTTTCAATGGTATTCCGAATTTTTTAAAAAGTTTGTGACGTTCATGGTTACTGTTCATGTTCTTCAGAGTTGCCACCATTTATATTTTGAGCCTGCATGAAAACGAGAATGCCATCGCCTATGTTGACCGGGGCGGGGCCTTAAATCTCCTGACTTTTAATGATCTGCCGTACCGCCTCGAACAGATGAGGCTTCAGGCTTTCGATATCCACAGGCTCGCCGTACAGAATGGAGCTGTAGCAGGTGGAGCTGATAAATTCCACGATCATAAACAATAAAATCTCAGGGCTTTTAAAAGCCCTGGGAGAATTCTCAAAAATTCTGTAGATGTTATAAAAATCCACATCCGAGTCCTCGCCCGAGGAAATCAGTTCATTCTTAAAAATACCCCAGCTCAGGTTTTTGGAGATAAAGGTCAGAAGCGACTTATCGGCGTTGAACTGCTCAATGATATGATCGGCAATAAAAATAATCCGCTCGTCCAGCTCCGTAAGCTCCGTATGGGACAGGGCTTCGTCGGCAAGGGAAAAGATCCGGCTGGCCTTGTGGGCGATCAGTTTGTTGCGGATGTCATATTTGTCCTTAAAATACAGATAGAAGGTTCCCTTGGCCACTCCGGCGGCTTCCGCAATGTTGTTGATGGTAGTTTTGTTAAGCCCCTGTGTTGTAAACAGCTCAAAGGCCGTATTCAGCAGGGCTTCTTTTTTCTGCCTTTTGTTCAGGTCTATTTTTCCCATTTTTCCTTCGGCTTTCCGCAGACAACTGACTGAATCATTACAGGAAACGACATGAGTTGTTTTTGTCCGCTATAGCATTCATTATAAGGAAAAGGGCGGGGAAGTCAAGGCGGCAGACGATGACCGGAAAATAAAATTTTTGTTTATATTTTTTATGGATTCTTCATATTTAAAAGATTGACCAAAGGTCATTTTTGTGACATAATACTGAATATAGAAATGACCAACGGTCATAATTCGTGCACGAGATCTATTTTCCGTGCAAAGTAAGAATGGAGGGATTTTATGGAAAAATTCGGAAGAGGAGTAGTGAAGCTGAGAATACCGATTCTGGTGATAAGTCTGGCGCTTCTGGCGCCCGCCTTTCTGGGATATGTGAATACCAGAGTGAATTACGATATTCTCTCTTACCTGCCGGAAGGAATTGAAACTATGACCGGGCAGGACATACTGGTAGAGGAATTTGGGACAGGGGCCTTTTCCATGTTTGTGGCGGAGGGGATGGCGCCGAAGGATGTGAGCAGGCTGCGGCAGGAGATCGAACAGGTGGAGCATGTGGAGAAGGTTATCTGGTATGACTCCGTGATGGATCTTTCCCTGCCAATGGAAATGCTGCCGGATGAAGTGTACGAGGCTTTCAACAGCGGAGACGCCACCATGATGGCGATCATTTTTGACGAGACTACGTCGGCGGACGGAACCATGGAGGCCATCGAAAATATACGGAGGATAGCCGACAAAAACTGCTTTTTAAGCGGGATGTCAGCGGTGGTGATGGACACGAAAAATCTGTCCGAGAAGGAGGCGCCCATTTACGTATGCATAGCGGTGCTGCTTTCCTGTCTGGTACTGTCCGTCACCATGGATTCCTTTTTGATCCCCTTTCTGTTTCTGTTAAGCATTGGAATGGCGATCCTGTATAACCTGGGAAGCAATGTGTTCATGGGAGAGATCTCCTATATTACCAAGGCTCTGAGCGCCGTTCTGCAGCTGGGGGTCACCATGGATTATTCCATTTTCCTCTGGCACAGCTATCAGGATAAGAAGGCCGGAACGGCGGACAAAGAGGAGGCCATGGCGAAGGCCATCGCGGAGACCATTACCTCTGTGGTGAGCAGCTCCATGACCACGGTGGCGGGCTTTGTTGCTCTCTGTTTTATGAGCTTTACCCTGGGAATGGATTTAGGAATTGTCATGGCAAAGGGCGTGGTCTTCGGAGTGATCTGCTGCGTTACGGTGCTGCCCTCCATGGTTCTGGTATTTGACAGGGCGCTGGAGAAAACGTCGCACAGGGCGCTTCTCCCTGATATGAAGGGCGTGGGAAGCTTTGTGACGGAACACTTTAAGGTGTTTGTGCTCCTGTTTGCCCTGCTGCTTCCGGCCATATATGGCTACCGGAATACAGGCGTCTACTACAATCTGGACGAAACCCTGCCCAGGGATCTTCCAAGCATTGTGGCAAATGATAAGCTGAATGAAAGCTTTGATATGAACGCCACCCACATGCTGCTGCTTCCGGCGGATCTGCCCGCGAAGGATGTCAGGCATATGACGGAGGAGGTAAAACAGGTGGAGGGCGTCAACTGGGTGCTGGGGCTGAACGCCCTGAAGGGGGCTTCCCTTCCGGACGAAATGATTCCCGCGGATCTGACGGAGGCGTTTATGAACGAGAACTGGCAGCTTTTGCTGGTCGGCTCCCAGTACAAGGTGGCTTCCGACGAGGTCAACAGCCAGTGCGAACAGATCAATGCGGTCTGTAAGTCCTATGACAGAAGAAGTATGCTGGTAGGGGAAGCGCCCTGCACCAAGGATCTGATCGAGATTACCGATCAGGATTTTAAGACGGTCAGCGTGGTATCCATAGGCGTTATCTTCGTCATAATCCTGCTGGTATTTAAATCGGTATCTCTCCCGGTGATCCTGGTGTCGGTCATCGAGATGGCCATCTTTGTAAATATGGGAATTCCTTTCTATACCGGGACGGAAATACCTTTCATCGCATCGGTGGTGATCGGAACCATTCAGCTGGGGGCCACTGTGGACTACGCTATTTTAATGACCACCAGATACCGCAGGGAACGCTTTGCCGGGATGGAAAAGAAAGAGGCAGTCTCCATTGCCTGCCAGACGAGCGTAAAGTCCATTGTGGTCAGCGCGCTGTCCTTTTTTGCAGCCACCTTCGGCGTAGGGCTGTATTCCAATATCGACATGATCAGCTCTCTGTGTACCCTGATGGCGCGGGGGGCGCTGATCAGCATGGTATCCGTGATTTTCATACTGCCATCCATGTTTATGGTATTTGATTCTATTATAATGAAAAGCTTCGCGGAAAATAAGAAAAACAGAAAAAGTAAAATCGGACGGGAGGTTGTTTTATGAGAAAGAAAAATAAAAATCATTCCTGCAAAAGGTATTACGGAAGATATAGCGGAAGAGGGGCAAGGACGATCAGCCTGACGGTAAGTCTTGCGCTGGCGGTGAGCCTGGCGGGCTGCGGAAAGACGGAGGCGGAGCAGGCCTCTGTGGCGGAAGAAGGCTATCAGGAAAATGTGCTGCGGGAGGTTCTGAATGCGCAGATCGATCCGAGCCACAGCAGCGAGGCGGGAAAGGAAGAGACGGTTTATATATTGGCCGACGCCAAAGGAAGCGCCCATCAGGTGATCGTCAGTGAATGGCTGAAAAACGGAAACGGCGATTCGCAGCTTAAGGACCGCACGAGCCTTAAGGACATTCAGAATGTAAAAGGGTATGAGAAATTTGAGACGGATGAGGACGGAAATCTGATCTGGCAGGCCGACGGGGCGGATATTTACTATCAGGGCACGGCCGACCGGGAGGTCCCCGTAGAGGTAAAGCTTTCCTATCGGCTGGATGGCAAAGAAATAGAGCCGGAAGAACTGGCAGGCAAAAGCGGAAAAGTAACCATCCGGATGGATTACGAAAACAGAGAGACGAAGCAGGTGCTGGTGGGAGAAAAGGAAGAGGAGATCAGGGTGCCTTTTGCCATGATATCCGGAATGATTCTGCCGCAGGATACCTTCTCCAATATCCAGGTGACAAACGGAAGGCTGCTTTCGGAAGGCAACAACAGCGTAGTGATAGGCGTGGCCTTCCCCGGACTTAAGGAGAGCATCAGGCTGGAGGATCTGAAGGAAAAGGCTTCGGATAAGACAAAAGAAAACGATCTGGATGATCTGGAGATCCCGGATTATATCGAAGTGACGGCGGACGCGGAGGATTTCCGGCTGGGAATGACCATGACGGTCGCCATGAGCGATATCCTCTCCAGCATTAATCTTACGGATTCCATTGATCTGTCGGAATTAAACGATTCCATGGACGATCTGCGGGATGCCACAGATCAGCTCAAAGACGGAACCACAGATCTTAAGGATGGAACATTGCAGTTAAAGGATGGAGCAGTAGAGCTTGCAGATGGCACGGGCGAGCTGGACAAAGGCGTGCTGGAATTAAAGGACGGCACACGGGAGCTGTTCGAGAAGTCGGGAGATCTGGACGAAGGAGCAGGCAAATTAAGCGATGGCGTACTGACCCTCTACGATGGAGCGCAGGAGCTGGACAGCGGCGCTTCGGAGCTGAAAGCGGGGGCAGGAGAGCTGTGGAACGGTTCTCTGAAGCTGGCGGACGGGACCGGCAGCCTTGTGAGCGGGGCAAAGGCCTTAAACAGCGGCGCGGAACAGGTCAGCAGCGGCGTAAACAGTCTGGCCGCAAAGATCAGTGAGCTGAAGGCGGGAATCGGTACGCCGGTAACAGGCGAGGTGAAGAATCCCACAACTATTTTAGAGCTTACGCATCTGCTGAACAACTCACTGGTGGGAGCCGCCGGCGGAGAGGAGGCTTACAAAGCGATTCTGGCGTTCCTTCAGACGCAGAGCGCACAGGCTCAGTCGAAGCAGGCCGCCGCCGCTGAAAATCTCTCCGCCGCACAGAGCCGGTCAGCGCAGGCCCTTTCCCAGCTGCAGGAGGCATGTCAGGTCAATACGCAGGAAATGACGGTGGTAACGGATGTCTATACGGAAACGGAAAGCCGTGAGGTGACGGTGGAAGCCCCCGTTTATTATACCACCAGGACAATCACGGAAGTGATAAACGACGACGGGGATTCCGATGAAGAGGAGTCCGGAGGAGAAGTGAGCGTGGACGAATCTGTCAGCCAGGACAGTCAGACCTTCACGGAGACGGTAGAGTTTGAAAAGCCGGTGGTGGAGACAGAGACCGTTGAAATTCAGTCCGTGGATGTGGAAAACCTTCAGGAGAAGATAAACGCCTATCAGGATTCCCTGGAAGAGGTGGCAGTGTGCGAGGCGGAAATGAGAGGATATGCTATGCAGGCGCAGGCCATCGAGGAGGAGATCGTGCAGGTACAGGCATATGCGGATGCCCAGGCAAGCCAGCAGATGGCCCTGGTACAGGCAGTGGGGTATGGACTGGCGCTGGAGCAAAACCTGACGGGAATATCCAATTCCCTGAATGATCCGAATACGGCAGGAAAGATAGCCGATCTGGTAAAAGGGGCCGGGGATCTGGCGAATGGCACCCAGAGCGCGCTGACCGGGGCGGAGGAATTAAACAGCGGCGCTATTCAGCTGAAGGAAGGTCTGGGAACCTTAAACAATGGCGCCGGCCGGCTGGCGGATGGCACAGGAAGCCTCAAAGACGGCGCAATACAGCTCAAAGACGGTGCGGCGGAGCTCAAGAGCGGTACGGAAAAGCTGGTGGAGGGAACCGGAGAGCTGGACGACGGCGCGGCAGAGCTCAGAGACGGGGTATCCGACCTGTTGGAAGGCGTGCTTACCCTCAGGGACGGCGCCGGGGATCTGGACAGCGGCGCATTGGAGCTCATGGATGGTATGTTTGAATTTGACGAGGAAGGGATCAGTAAGCTTACGGATCTTTTCGGCGACGACGTGCAGGATGTAACCGACAGACTCAGGGCCGTGTCGGACGCAGGCAAAGCCTACACCACCTTCACGGAGCTCCCCGAGGGAGTGGAGGGAAGCGTCAAATTCGTCATCAAAACCGATGCGGTAAAATAGATAGTTTCCGTGACGGTCCCGGGCTGTTTCCTTCTGAGCACGGCAAGCTGGGGGGAATCAGACCCGGGATTGACATTTCCGAAATCATGTTTTCACAAATTTCATCCAGGCACATCTGAATCCGCTCGTTGAGATCATTATCCATGCTCAGTAGCAGGGAAATATCATCTACACAGGCATTTTTTGCGAATATAGCAGGGTCATAGGACCATACTTCAAAGACAGATCCGCCGAAATCTCCAAAATACTGTTCAGTACAAATAGCATCTGCTGCAGCGCAGTTAAATTTCCCAGCCCCAGTGCACATGGAATTGGACAAAGTTCCTGAAACTTCTTTAGCTGTTTCTTTAATGCAGGCAGCCGCCAGGAATACCATTGCAAGTGAAACACATCAAGTAACCATGAAACAAACTCCATTTCGTTCAGTTCCATGTGAATCTCCTTTCTCCTGACTCCTGAAAATAGGCAGTGCCGGCCCATTACGATGAGCATGGGATCCTGACCTTAAATATCTATGATTTTCTGCTCGATCGCAGGCCCGCACAGGTGGATGAAAAATGTCTGTTTTAGACAAGTCATTAAGCGGATAATTCCATGGAATGAACTGCTAAAATCATTATAATAAAACAAAAAAGTAAGGGGGTTGCTTATGAAAAAAGCAAAGACGGTTTCTGCGGTAAAGAATACGCAGAACAGGCAAAGCATTAAAAGCTACTTAAAGAACAACTGGCAGCTTTATGTCATGATTCTTCCGGCAGTCATTTATTTCTTTATCTTTAATTATCTGCCAATGTACGGGATTCAGATTGCCTTTAAGGACTATAAGGCAGTGATGGGTATTAATGGAAGTCCGTGGGTGGGGTTTAAACATTTCACCAATTTTTTTAACGCGTATTATTTTAAGCGGCTGTTGGCTAATACGCTGATATTAAATGTCGAGAATCTTCTCATCAGCTTCCCGATCCCCATCATTATGGCGATCATGCTGAACCAGATCAAAAGCGACAAAATAAAGCGGGGCGTCCAGACCAGTATTTATGTCCCGTATTTCATTTCAACGGTAGTACTTGCCGGTATGCTCTATATTTTCCTCTCGCCTACCAGCGGCATCTTCAACACCATGCGCGGGTGGTTCGGCCTTGGGGCAGTCGATTATATGTCCAGCGCGTCGGCATTCCGCCCGCTCTACATCATATCAGGTATCTGGCAGGGCGCAGGCTACAGCACGATTTTGTTTATAGCGGCTCTGGCAGGGGTTGATCAGTCGCTTTATGAGGCAGCGGAGATCGACGGCGCCAGTATCTGGCAGAAAATCCGGTACATAGATCTGCCCAGCCTGCTGCCTACGATCATGATGGTCTTTGTGCTGGACTGTGGGAAGCTCTTAAGCAGTAACACGGACAAGGCGCTGGTTATGCAGACGGCCGGGAATATCCCCACATCCGATATCATCGGCGTCTATGTTTACAATGTAGGCTTAGGAAGCGGGCAGTTTTCCTATACGGCTGCCATCGGACTTTTCATCAACATTATTAACTTTATCCTGATCATCACTGTTAACAAAATCTCGCAGAAGACAACAGAAGTTGGATTGTTTTAAGAACGCGGCAGGACGATACGGAAATTTATTTGAGGAGGAATCGTTATGGCAAGTAACGCTGCACCCGGAAAGACGGGTAAAAGGAAACTCAGCAGAAGCAACCGGGTTTTCCAGATTGTAAACACGGTATTCTGGATCATGATTATGTTTATTATTCTCTATCCACTTTATCTGGTGGTGATTGCTTCTGTTTCCGATCCGGACGCCATCATCCGCGGGGAGGTGGTATGGCATCCGGTGGGAATTTCAATGAGAGGTTATCAGGCGATTTTTAAATATAAAGAAATGCTCCGGTCTTACGGAAATTCCATTTTGTATACTTTTTCAAGCGTTGTGATCAGTATCATGATCACTCTGCTGGGGGCTTATGTGCTTTCAAGGCCAAAGTTCAAAGGGAAAGCGCTGTTTAATATGTTTTTTGTGTTCACCATGTTTTTTGGCGGCGGGCTGATTCCCACGTTCCTAGTCATGAGGGATTTGAGACTTTACAATACGCCATGGGTGATTATCCTAATGGGGAGCGTAAACGTATGGAACCTGATGGTGGCCAGAACCTTTATTCAGACAAGCATTCCCCATGAACTTTATGAGGCGTCAATGATAGACGGAGCGACTCATTTTGACTATTTTGGCAGGGTAGTACTGCCCCTTAGCAAGACAATTATTGCGGTGCTGGCCGTTTATTACGGGGTGGCGAAATGGAACGATTATTTTACAGGTCTCGTTTATTTGCGGGATCGGTCCTTATATCCTCTGCAGACTGTCCTTCGGGAAATCCTGGCGACCCTGCAGGTGGATATGTCGGGGGATTACATGATCAGTATGGCCGACGATATGTCCTCCATGATAGAGGCTACCAAGGTGGCCCAGGTAGCGAAATACTGCATCATCGTTGTGGCCACGGGACCGGTGGTTATTTTATACGGATTTATGCAGAAGTACTTTGAAAAGGGTGTTATGATCGGTTCCCTTAAGGGCTGATTAACATACAAATTTAATGTTGAAAAAGGAGGTTTTTTCATGAAAAAGAAAATGGTTGCTGTTCTGCTGTCGGCTGCAATGACGGCGTCGCTGCTGGCAGGATGCGGAAATTCCGGGACGTCTTCATCGGACGGTACGGGAGAAGGGACATCCGGCGAAGGGGCGTCTGCGGAGAGCGGGGCTGCCGGGGAGGTATCAACGGACGGCGCGGCAGGAGGAGAGACAGAGAATTTTAACGAGACAGGGTATCCGATTGTGAACGAGCCGATTACCTTAAAGATTATGCAGGGCGTCCGCGACGTGGATTCGGTGATAGACCCTTCCGATATGCCCGCAATCCAGCGTCTGGAGGAACAGACCGGAATCAAACTGGAGTGGGATGTGGTAAAGAGCACGGACTGGCCCACCAAACTGAACCTGATGTTCGCCTCAGGAGAATATCCTGATATCATCATTACGCCGAATACGGACGTTGACCAGGAGGAATACGGGGTATCGCAGCAGATACTGATTCCCTTAAATGACGACCTTACCAGTAAGTATATGCCGAATTATACGGAGAGAAGGGCGGCGGAGGATTCCGACCCCTGCGAGACTCTGGCGGCTTCCGACGGGAACAAGTATTCTATCGGATATATGGTTGGCCAGTACATCAATACTCCTGCTCACTTCTTTATCAATCAGCAGTGGCTGGATAATTTAAGCCTTGAGACGCCCAAAAATGTGGACGAGCTGACAGAGGTGCTGCGCGCATTCAAGGCTCAGGACGCAAACGGCAACGGGGATGCTTCCGACGAGGTGCCTCTGGAGATGAGTCTGGATAACGGTTTCTACGGTGTGCGTTACATGCTGCCCATGTTCGGGATTCCTTCCGGCGGTTATGAATGGCTTTATCTTGACAATGACAGGAAGGTACAGTTTGCTCCCACACAGGACGGGTTCCGCGAATGTCTGGAATGGCTTCATACCTGCTACAGCGAAGGCCTGCTTGACGCGGAGATGATTTCTCAGGACACGAACACTGTCGAGTCAAAATTTGCGGAGGGCAATGTGGGATTCTTTACCGCGTGGAGGCTGAAAGCCATGGGCTTTGACGACGGCGTGATGAAGACCTGCGTCCTGTACACTCCGGAAGACGAGGGAACCTGCATGTACCGCTCCATCGAGAAGGCAAAGCCGGGCGCATATATCACCACCACAAACCAGTATGTTCCGCAAAGCCTGCGGCTTTTAGACGCCATGATGGAGACGGAGATGATGTACTCTCTGTACTACGGCGAGAAGGACGCTACGGATGGTTCAGGCTGGGAGTATACGGAGGATAACAAGATTAACCCGATTATGAACGGGGATATCGACCCGATAACATGGCTTGACTGCAACACACTGTTCTTCGGACCCGGCAAATATATTGACTCTGTTTTTGAGTGGCCGGAGCAGAGGGTTGAAAAGACCCAGTACTGCCAGATATATGATGATGCAGGGCTTCTGCAGACCTATTCCAACGATTATATCGCTACCGCCCCTCTCACTTCAGAGCAGATGCAGGCGAATACATTGACGGAAACGGATATTAATAATGCTGTGAAAGAATATATGGCGACCTTTATTATGGAAGGCGTGACGGATGACAGCTGGAATTCCTTTGTTTCCATGTTCGACGGTATGAATATTGAGAATTACATAAGCGTATTCCAGACGGCAGTCGATTCCATGGAATTTAATTAAAAAGATATCTGCATTTTACCCCGGGGCTGCCGTAGCTGGCGGCTCCGGGGATTTTTACGCAGAAGAGAATAAGGAAATCCACTCGATTTTTTCTGTCACTCTGGTATAATTTGTATGCAGGAATAAAACGGGCGGCGCTGCGGAAAGGAAAGGCAGGACATGGGGCAGATGGAAAAACTCAGGCAGAGATATTACGACATACCGCTTTCGGGAAAGGTAATGCTGGTGTTTACCGTTTTTTTGCTGATTTTTTGTCTGGTCACTCAGGTTGCCCTGCAGCTGAGCCTTTCGGTTTATGACGGAAAGCTGTATGAAAAGTCCCTGCAGGAATTGGATTATTTTTCCCAGGGGGTAAACCGTTCTGTGGAAGAATTCAAAGCGCTTAGCGCCGAGATTGCCATGGACGACGACATACAGGAGCTGCTCGTGGAATTGCGGGATATGGACGGTGGCGGCGCGGCCTATTCGCTGGGCATACTGGAACTGAGGGAGCTGATTGCGGCTAAGACGAATACCAACCTGGATGTAAGGAGCGCGGTCTTTTATGACGGCGGCATAACGGATATTCTTGTGGGAACGGGAATGAAGACGGTTCCGGAGAAAATCAGGCAGGTTATGGAAAAACCGGTTTTAGAGGCAAGAGGCGGGAGCGTGGTAAGGGAGCCGGACGAGCAGTGGCCTTATTTTCTGGTGGGAAGAAATATACTGGAAAAGGAAAACGCACGGTTTACTTATCTGGGGACGCTGCTTCTTTGCTGTGATATGACGGGGGTAATCCGGAAGAATGCCCGCAGCCTGGAGGCGGAACATGCCAGTCTGTGTGTGTACACGGATAAATTTATGGTTTATCAGGACGACGCAATAGAAGGGATTTCTTTTCCGGCCTGTGAGGAAGGGAAAGGATATGAAATTGTCAGGGTGGGAAAAGAGCGGTATTTCATGTGCTATTTATATTCCACAGAGACCGGCTGGATGTACGCAAACGTATTTCCCTATACGGAGATTTACGGGCAGGTTCGGGCAATCAGAATGATATTGGTGGCAGCCATTGTGCTGATGGCGCTGGTATTTATGGCAGGGATGACCGGCCTTGTGAGGACAATTACACGGCCTTTGAATGAACTGGTCAGGTCTATGCGGATTGTGGAAACCGGAGATTTTCAGGGAGCGAGGGAAGAATTGACACTGGAAGAGAGGGGCGATGAGACCGGGCAGCTGCAAAAGGAATTTGATACCATGCTGGGGCGTATCAATGAACTGATTGTGGAAAACTATGAGAAGCAGCTTTTGTTAAAGGACACAAGCTACCGGATGCTGCGGGCCCAGATTAACCCTCATTTTATTTATAACACGCTCAATACGATAAACTGGATGGTGAAATGGAAGAAAAATGAAGAGGTCAGTAAGCTGATTGTGGAATTCGGGAATATGCTTCGCAACTCTTTTGCGGAAGACCCGTTTTCAACGGTGGAGGAAGAGACGGCATCGGTGGAGGGGTATATGGCGATTCAGTCCTACCGTTATCAGAGCCGGGCGGATTTTCTGGTGGAAAAGGAGGGAGAACTGGAAAAATATCTGACCCCCAGGATGATTTTACAGCCTCTTGTTGAAAATGCAATTTACCATGGAATCGAAAATTCCCTGGAAAAATGCACGGTGCGGGTATCCGTAAAAGAAATGGAGGACTATATCTGGTATGAGGTGGCGGACGACGGGCCGGGGATGGACGAAGAAACTTTGAAGGCGGTAAGGAACGGAACTGCCAAATCCAAAGGGAACGGGATTGGACTTGCCAATATCCGGGAAAGAATAAGGCTTATATTTGAAGACGGAGAATTTATGATAGACAGCGTTTCCGGAGTAGGGACAAGAGTGGATATCCGGATACCGAAAAAGGAGGTGGGACGGGATGTATAAGCTTTTGATTGTGGATGATGAAGATTTTGAGCGCGAAGGGATGGCTCACCTGATTGACTGGGGCAAATATGAAATAGAAATGGTGGGTACAGCATGGAACGGAGTGGACGCTTTTCAACAAATAGAAAAGCTGCATCCCGATATGGTCCTGACGGATATCAAAATGCCGGTCATGAATGGAATCGAGCTGATACAAAAGGTCAGGGAAACATATCCCGATATAGAGTTTGCTGTTCTCTCCGGCTATGGCGAGTATGAGTTTACGTCAAAGGCCATGGAGCAGGGCGTAAGGCATTATGTGTTAAAGCCCTGCGATGAGGATAAAGTCCTGGAAGTGATGGGCAAGGTCAAGAAGGATGTGGACGCAAGAAGGAAGCGGATATGCAGGGAGGAGGAATACCGGAACCGAATCATGCCCAAAGCCAGGCAGCAGCTTTTCCGGAACATTCTGCTGGAGAGGGAGGATGTGCGTGCGGACAGGCTTTTTACACAGCAGGAAGAAGCGGAAGGCCTGCCCGGCAGGGTCCGGCTTCTGGTATTCCGGGGTGAGGAGTCCTTTGACGAATTGGAGGAATTTGCACTTGGCAATATACTGGGAGAGCTGATGGGGGAGCAGAGGATGAAGACCTATGTCTCCACAGTGGTAAAAAACGATGCGGTAATGCTGGTCACGGATACAGAGCCGGAGAAGCTTGTTCCCATCGTGTGCAGGCTCAGGAGGGAGTTTGGGAAAATCAGGAAAGAGCCTGTCCGCGCGGCGTTAAGCGGCAGTGGGGATATGGGAAGCCTTGCGGCCCTGTACAGGCAGACGCAGGAACTGTTCAACAGTTCTGACGGGCTGGAGAAGGAGGCGCTGCTGCATGATGGTCTGTTTGACGGCAAGAAGCAAAATACGGATTTTCTGGTGGATTTTGCCGTCATAGGAAAAACCTGTAATTATGCGGAATTGCTGCAGGCTTTGCAGCTGGCGTTCCTTAGGATGCAGTACCGCAGCTTCTCCTTTTCGGATAAAAGGGATATGATGAACAGGGTTCTGCGCATTACCTGTCTGGAAAGCCTCAGGGAGGAAGAAAGTCCCGTCGATGAAAATGCGCAGGATTTGATGATAACGGCGGCAAGACAGATTTTCCGGCGCTCGGAAAGGAGGGAGGCTGACAATAAAGAAAGTATCCGTTACAGGCAGATATTAGAAGAAATATACCGCCATTTTCAGGACCAGGAATTCTGTCTTCATTATCTGGCGGCGGAGATTTTATATATGAATGAGAATTATTGCGGGAAACTATTCCTGAAAATGTGTGGGAAGAAGTTCACAAAATTTTTACTGGATGCAAGGATAGCCGCAGCGGAACAGCTCATGAGGCTGGAGCCGGATATTATGGTTGGGCGGGTGTCTGAAATGGTGGGATTTGCATCGGACGGGCAGTATTTTTCCAAGGCTTTTAAGAAAAGCAAGGGTATGGCGCCAAGTGAATACCGCGAAAAAATACGATTGGGGGGCAGCGGAATAGCATGAGGAAAAGGGTTACCGGATATGCAGCAGTTTTTCTACTGCTTTTTGCCTTTGTTATGGTATGCAGCTGCGGAACCACTGCGGTACATGAGGAATTAAGCGACAGGGGAGAGGAACAGAGGGTTATACGGATTGCCTGGTGGGGCGGGGAAGAGAGGAATGAGAAGACGAATCAGGTTCTGGAGCTTTATAGCCAAATCCATCCGGAGATACGGTTTGAGACTGTGGCTTTGGAATGGGAAGATTATTTTAATAAGATTGAGCAGGAAACCGCCGTGGGAAATATGCCGGACATCATACAGATGGATTACCAGTATATCACCACCTATTCGGAAAACGGTTCTCTGGCAGATTTGACGTCCTTTGTGGAGGACGGGACCATTCGGATACAGGATATGGAGGAACATTTTTTTAACTGCGGCGTGGTTGACGGCAGGGTGCAGGGGATTGTGCTGACAAGCTCCGTGCTGGCCATGGTGTACAATCCGGAGGTTTTTGACAGAGCCGGCATCCCTTATCCACAGCCGGACTGGTCATGGGATGATTTTGCGGATATTTGCCTGCGGCTGGAGGAGGGGATGAACGGGTACGGCGTCCAGATGACGCCCATTCTGGATATGAATCTCTACCATTATTGGGTGAGGCAGCAGGGGGAAGAGTTATTTTCGGCAGACCAGAGAACCCTAGGCTATAGCGACGATTCCGTGTATACAGGTTATGTGAGTCTGTTCAAATCACTGATTGATGCGGGGGCAATTCCCAGTTCGGATGCCTGGGCGGAGATTAACGTACAGGGCCAGGAGAAGCTTCCTGTGGTTACGGGCGAGTGCGGCATGATGCCGGAATGGAGTAATTTTGTTGTCAAAGTGGGGCAGGCCAATGAGAATCTGAAACTGGTGACGCTGCCTTTGGCAGTATCGCTCCCGGCAGGAGAAAATATGGGGTTGTGGCATAAACCCGGCATGTTCTTTTCAGTGGCCGAAACTTCCGACGTCAAGGAAGAATGCGCGCAGTTTATAGACTGGTTTGTAAATTCAGAAGAGGCGAATGATATTTTGAAGGGGGAAAGGGGAATTCCGGCTTCGGAAAAAATCAGGGAGCGCCTGCTCCGGGACGAGACCCTGCCACGGGTACAAAGAGAAATGTTTGCATATGTGGAGGAGGCAATGGCGTTTTGCGGAGAGATTCCTCCGCCGGAACCGGCAGGGATTGAAGGCCTGAACAATGCTTTTGCGGAGACGGCCAATATGTATTTTTACGGAGTAAAAACGGCTGAGGAAGCGGCGGCGGAATTTCGCCGCCGGGTGGATGAAATTCTTTCCGAAGCAAAATAGGACGAAAGTAACAGTGAAGCCGATGACTGAACTGTTACAACAGAAATGACAGGAGAGAAAGCAAAATGAGAATCGGGCGGTACGACTATTTACAGGCTGTTTATGAAGAAAAGGAAACGGAGGCAGTGAAGATTGCGGTCCGGAATCTGGAACGGGATTTCAGACGTGTACTGGACTGTAACACGCAGCCGCCAAAGAGCGCGGTCCCTTGCCGGATCGTGGTGGGAACGCTTGGCGTATCGGAAGAAATCGGACGGAAGGCGAGGACGGAGCTGCTGCGAAAGAAGGACGGCGCGCCTTATAAGGAGGCGTTTCTGATTCAGGAAAAAGAGGGGGAGCTTTTGATTGCGGGCAGCGACAGGCGGGGAACCGTGTACGGCGTTTATGAGGTGTGCGGCGCGTGGCTGGGCGTATCGCCCTGGTATTTCTTTGCGGATGTACCGGTGCGTCAGAAGGAGGAGGTCTGTTTTGAGGAAGGGCTTATAAAAACAGAGCGTCCGGGCGTGGAGTATCGCGGCATCTTTATCAATGACGAGGAGGAATTGGAGCACTGGGTACAGCGGTACATGGGTGAAGATACTATCGGCGTTAAGACTTATGAAAAAATTTTTGAACTCATGCTGCGCCTTAAGCTGAATTACATATGGCCGGCCATGCATGTGAATTCTTTTAATATGAAGCGGGAAAACGGAGCCCTCGCCGACCGTATGGGAATCGTGGTGGGGACTTCCCACTGCGACATGCTCATGCGCAGCAACAACCGGGAGTGGAGGCCATGGCTTGCAAAAAAGGGATATACGGATGTAGAATATGACTTTTCCATTCCGGGCAGGAACCGGGAAATACTGAAGGAATACTGGCGGGAGAGCGTGGAGCAGAACCGGGATTTTGAGGTGAGCTATACGCTGGGAATGCGCGGCATCCATGACAGCGGTTTTTCGGTCAAAACCCTGGCAGGACTGGAAGGGGAGGAGCTCCTTGCGGCAAAGCGGCAGCTCCTTGCATCTGTCATGGAAGCGCAGAGGGAGATATTGTCAGATGTGCTTCCCGGAGAGACGCTCAAAACCTTTGTGCCCTATAAGGAAGTGTTGGAACTCTACGACAACGGACTGGAAGTGCCGGAGGATATGACGCTGATCTGGGTCAATGACAATTACGGCTATGTACGGCGCTATCCGTCGCAGAAGGAGAAAGAACGCAGCGGCGGGAACGGAATCTACTACCATAACTCCTACTGGGCGCCGCCGGGAGGCTCCTATCTTTTTATCTGCTCTATTCCCCTTGCCCACACAAGGAATGAGCTGCTGAAGGCTTACGAAGAAGGAATCCGTAAGATATGGGTAACGAATTTCGGCGCGGTCAAGCCCCTGGAACAGCAGCTTTCTTTCTATGCCGCTCTGGCGTGGGACGCGGGGAAGGAGAATGCGCTGACGGACAGGGAAGAGGCGTTTCTGGAAAAATGGATTGACAGTATGTTCAGCGGCGGATATGGGAAGGAGCTGGCGGGGTATCTCACGGAGTTTGACCAGCTGACCAATGCCAGGAAGGTGGAGCAGATGGATGCGGACGCCTTTTCGCAGACGGCTTACGGGGATGAGGCGGCTGCGCGCATCCACCGCTATGAAAGGCTGTTTGAATCGGTGAACCGTATCTGGAAGGAACTTCCGGAGCAGGAGCAGGATGCCTTTTTCCAGATGATAGCCATGAAAATACACGCGGGATATTTTACAAATCTGATGTATTATTATGCGGACAGAAGCGTCCTTTGCATGAAACAGAGGAAATACGGACCGGCCCGGGAATACACAGAGCGCAGCAAAGCGATTGACCGGGCGCGAAGGAGTATGCTCTATTATTATAACCATGTGATGGCAAACGGAAAATGGAACGGGATTCTCACGCCGGAGGACTTCCCGCCGCCGAGAACCGCCATGCACCCGGCGTGTATGATGCCGTTGGGTGGGGAGAGCGGCGCAGCGGCAGGAACAGCAACAGACATTGCGGCAGGCTTTGCAGGCGCGGCAACAGAGGGCGGAAGTGAAGGATATGGCAAAGAGCTGGTGGTGACGCTGTGGAATGAGGAACCGGAGATTGTATTTACGAAACAGACCGTGAAGTGGATAGAGATAGCCAATGAAAGCGATACGGCACTGACCGGCTGTATGAGGGGGCCGGATTGGATTCGCTTTACGGACAGCGGAACCTGTGTCATGGAAATAAACGTCTGTCCGGGCAGGGAGGAGAGGATTCTTTTCGAGGCAGACTGGAAAAGGCTTTCCATGGATATGACCGAAAACGAAGTTCCCCAAAAGCGGCAGGGGTATCTGGCAATCGAAGATGCGGACACAAGGGTGTTCCGGAAAATTCCGGTTTCCGTGGTATGCTGGCGGAAAGCTGCGGCAGGCTCTGCAGGCGCAGGTGAAGGAGCTTTTGCAGGTGTGGAGGACGACGGGCGCGTCTGTGTGGAGGCGGTATCCGGAGAGCACGACGGCGGATGGAAGGCGATAGAAAATCTTGGAAGGGATTCCTCCGCCCTTTTAGAGGCGCAGCTTGCCGGGGCAGCGGCGGCATACCCGGTCAGGATTTTTGGCGAAGGAAATTTTCTTCTGGAAATACACCGTTTTCCATCCCTCAATTCCATAGGGGAAATCTGTGTTGGTATCTCTGTGGACGGCGGAAAGGTGCATGTTGTAAAGTCGGATTCAAATGATGAATACTGCGGCACATGGAAAGAGAACGTAAGAAACAATGTGGACAAAATCTGTCTGGAACTTCCTTTTATGGAAGCGGGGGAACATATCATCAGGTTTCATGCAATCAGCAGATACTTTGCATTTACCCGGTTTGTGCTCTATACAGGGGAGCGGAAGGAAAATGCGCTGGGGAAAGAAGGAGGCTGCCAGAGACTGCCGGAAGCGTTTGACGCGGAGGATTTTGCCAGACGCTTTTACGGGGAAGAGGCAGTATGTCTTCTGCCGAGGCCGGTTCTTTATCTGCCAACCTCTGCGTCGGGAGACAGCCTGGCTATGGAAGATAAGAGTGTGCAGCTTTCCCGTTACGGCGAACCTGTTGCGCCGGAGCAGATTGTGGAGAGCGGACGCACTATGGCGGAGGAAAAAGACGGCGTGCTGCGCATAGAGACGGCGTCCGCCCTTGCACAGAGCGAGTATGCCTATACCGTGAACGGGAACTGGCACTGGTGCAACAGCCCTTCTCATGGGGAAACAGGGCTTGCCATGTATATCCGGAAAATGGATCCGGCCTGTGGGAATGAGGGGAAAGCGCCCGCCCTGTGTTATTGGCTGCGGGCATCAGGCGGCAGATACCGTATATGGATTCGTATGCTGATGTGGGGAGACGATACCTCTCATTTGGCGCTGGCAATCGACGGAAAACAGATTCCGGAGAAGGAACTCTGCGGCGGACATTCCATATGGAGATATTCCAACGAGCAGGTATGGAAGTGGTTTCCCGTGTTGGAAGTGTCTCTGGCGAAAGGAGAGCACCTGCTGCAGCTCGCGGCGCTTTCCCCCATGCTGCGGTTTGAACAGATTTATATGACAACGGGGGAGGAGTATCCTCCGGCAGAGGAAAGCGTATAAGGGAGGGAACAGGAAAATGACGGATGAACTGAAAGGAAGCCTTCGGGGCAAAACAATGTATGCCTTCGGGGACAGCATTGTGGACGGACACCAATACAGGAAAGCAAGTTTTGTAACCTTTGTGGCGGAGAGGGAAGGGATGGAACTGCAAAAGCTCGCCGAAAACGGCTCGACCATTATTGACGGAGCTGCCAGTATGGGCACGACGGTATACAGGCAGCTTGTGAATGCGCCGGACAAAGAGCCTGATTTTGTCCTTTTTAATGGAGGAACCAATGACGCAATGTATCTTGTGGATAATGGCATTGAGGATTACGGACAGGTGAGGGAAGGGCAGTATGGCGGGTTTGACAATACTTTCGCAGGGGCGTTTGAGGAAACCATACGCCGTATGCGCAGGAAATGGCCCAATGCCGGAATCATTTATGTGGCCGCCCATAAGCTGGACCGGGATGAGAAGGTGCAGCAGGCATTGCATGGACTGGAAATGGAAGCATGCAGAAAATGGGGCGTGACGGTAGCCAATGTCTATGAGGATGCGCCTCTGGATACGAAAAATAATCTTGAGCAGCGGGCGGCTTACTCCTTTGATGAGGTAAATCCGTCGGACGGCCTGCCGGGAACAGGGGGCACGGGAACTCATCCTAATTTTGCCTGCATGGAGGAGTTTTATGTTCCCATTGTGCGGCAGGCTTTAAGAAAGGCTGCCGGAGATGACCGGGCATAATGAAAAAAGAAGGAGCAGAGATGGAAAAAAGAATTTTTAACGGAATCCCATGGTATGACAAGGACGGGAACACGGTAAATGCCCATGGAGCCTGTATTGTGCAGGAAGAGGGAAAGTATTATCTTTTTGGTGAGTATAAGACGGACGATGTCAATAAGTATATCGGATTTTCCTGTTATTCTACGGAGAATTTTACAGACTGGCAGTTTGAAGGCTTTGCCCTGCCGCCCTTAAAAGAAGGCATTCTGGGGCCGGGGCGTATCGGGGAACGGGTAAAGGTGGTAAAGAGTAAGGCGGACGGAACTTATGTCATGCTGATGCATACGGACGACCTGAAATATTGCGATCCCTGTATCGGGCTGGCAATGGGGCGGAGGCTCGATGAGGAGTTTACGTTCCGGGGGCCGCTCCTTTTCAAAGGAGAGCCGATCAGGTTCTGGGATATGGGGACCTTTACGGACGAGGACGGCACGGTTTATCTGCTGACCCATGAGGGAAATATTTACAGGCTGAACGAGACCTGCACGGAGGCGGAGGAGCTGGTAGCGGAGGGGATCGCCCCGGGCGGGGAGTCCCCCGCCATGTTAAAAAAAGATGGGATTTATTATTGGATGCTTTCCAATAAGACCTCATGGGAGCGGAATGACAATTATTATTTTACAGCCGCCGACCTGCACGGCCCGTGGGAGTATCGGGGACTGTTCTGTCCGGAGGGGAGCCTGACCTATAACAGCCAGTGCTCCTTTGTATTTGAATATCAGGGGGAACAGGGAAAGGTCCCGGTCTACATGGGCGACCGCTGGTCTTATCCCCGGCAGGCCTCTGCGGCGACGCTGGTACTTCTGCCCCTTGAAATAGCGGGGCGGACAATGAGGATATCGCAGTATCGTCCGGTGTGGTCTCCCGATACGCTGGAAACATACGGGATGGAGGCGGAGAATTCCGCCCGGTTTTGTTCCAATGTCAAAGGGGAGAGTATCCGGATCGATTTTGAGGGGACGCAGATCGCTCTGTTCGGAAGCGCGGACAGCCATGGCGGGTATGGAGATCTTGAGATTGCAGATGAGAAAGGGCGGTGTGTACATAAGACCAGTCTTGATTTTTACAGCGGCGTTTTGGACGAGGGGCTGCGGTATCTTTCTCCGGTTTTGACCGCCGGAAAATATCGGGTGAAGCTTACCGTATCCGGAGCAAACAGCGTATGCGTTACCAAGAACGGAACGAGATACGGAAGCGATGATTGTTATGTGTATATCAGCGGATGGAGCAGTGTGGGCTGAGGAGTTACTTTTTTATGCGCGGGGGGGGCGCAAGGTAAATTGCTGTTACGCAGCACGCGCCCCGCGCGCGAGTAGGGAGAAAACCTTCCCTACTCGATTAAATACGGATTTGGTAACCACTTGAAAGCCGCGCGGAAAAGGAGTAAGATTGAAAATTAGAATTTTCAATCGCGAGATTTGTGTCTGCGCGCTGCCTGCCACAAACTCGTTAATCCATTTTGGATTTAGCCATATCATGGCTTTGCGCAGCAAAGCAGCGCAGAAATGGGGATAAAAATGACAAAATTATATGTAAACACACAGAAAGAAAAAGGAAAGATCAATAAGGAAATCTACGGACATTTTTCGGAGCATCTGGGCAGATGCATTTATGAGGGAATCTTCGTGGGCGAGGATTCGCCCATCCCCAATACGAATGGAATGAGAAACGATGTGGTTGCAGCTCTGAAGGAAATACGGGTTCCGGTTCTCAGATGGCCCGGCGGATGCTTTGCAGATGAATACCATTGGAAAGATGGGATCGGGGAGAAAGCAAAAAGAAAGAAAATGGTCAATACCCACTGGGGTGGCGTGGTGGAGGATAACAGCTTTGGAACCCACGAATTTATGGAGCTGTGCCGACAGCTGGGATGCGAGAGCTATATCAACGGAAATGTGGGAAGCGGAACCGTGCAGGAAATGTCGGAGTGGGTGGAGTATATGACATTTGACGGAATATCCCCAATGGCAGATCTCAGGAAAGAGAACGGACATAAGGAGCCCTGGCAGGTTCACTACTTCGGCGTGGGCAATGAAAGCTGGGGATGCGGCGGGAATATGCTCCCGGAATACTATGCAAACGAGTACCGCAGATATCAGACCTATGTGAGGGAATATCAGCAGAACAAAATCTATAAGATTGCCTGCGGTCCCAGCGAGGGAGACTATGAATGGACGGAAAAGCTGATGCAGATGGCCGGCAAATTTATGAACGGACTTTCTCTTCATTACTACACACTCCCCACAGGAAACTGGCAGCAAAAAGGAAGCGCCACGGAATTCGATACCGAAACATACTATATCACCCTGAAAAAGACATTTTTCATGGAAGAATTAATACGGAAGCACAGTGCCATTATGGACAGATATGATCCCGAAAAGAAGGTAGGGCTGATCGTTGACGAATGGGGGACCTGGTATGATGTGGAGCCGGGAACCAATCCGGGATTTCTGTACCAGCAGAATACCATGAGAGATGCAATGGTAGCCGCCGTGAACTTAAATTTGTTTAACTTAAACTGTGAGCGCGTCCAAATGGCAAACATTGCGCAGATGGTCAATGTACTGCAGGCAGTGATTTTGACGGAAGGCGAAAGAATGGTGAAAACACCTACCTATTACGCGTTTGATCTGTTTAAGCACCATCAGGATGCCGAACTGCTGGAAAGCAGCCTTTTCGGATGCGGCGAAATCGAAACGCCGGAAGGCAGTGTTCCCCAGATCACACAGTCGGTCTCCAGTGATAAAGAAGGGAAAATCCATATGACCATTGCGAATTTGTCTGCGGACCAGAGCTGTCATATGGAAAGCATCTTATCGCAGGGAAAAATCAGAGAAGTGGAAGCGGAAATTTTGAGTGGGGATATCCACGATAAAAATACCTTTGATCAGCCGGAAAAAGTAAAAAAGAAAGCCTTTGAGATCCGGGAAGCTGACAATGATACCATCCGGTTTGAAATTCCGCCCTGCAGTCTGGTTCATTTGGCGCTGGCCTGTGACCAGGGGAATATGTGAGCAGAGAATTACCACTAAGTTAAAGACCTTGCCGAGGTCACCTGGCTCGCTGCTTGCGGGATAAGATTGAAAATTAAAATTTTCAATCGCGAGATTTGTGTCTGCGCGTTGCTTGCCACAAACTCGTTAAGCCATTTTATGGATTTAGCCATATCATGGCTTTGCGCAACAAAGGAGCGCAGAAATGGAGTAAAATAGGAAAGGAACAAAAACAAATGACACAGCGGTTTTGCAGAAAATGCATGATACCGGATTATGTGGAGGATAAGGAAGAATTTATCTCAGTTTACCTGGACCAAATCCCTCCGCAAGACAGAACAGAGGAAGCCGTTTATGACAGCAGACTGAAAGCCTGCAGTATCTGTGAATACTATCTGAACGGAATGTGCCGGCTGTGCGGCTGTTTTGTGTCCATAAGGGCAGCGCATAAGGGGCAGCGCTGCCCGGGGGATTTCGGGGGCACGACTGGGAGGTGGGAGACAGGATGATTGAATGATGAAATCCGACAGATGAGGAGTTCCACAAATGGAATATGTCTGGATAAGAGTATGTGGCAGAAAGCTTTACTATTAATAGAATGTTCATCAAATTTACCAATATTTTTGGCTTCTTGTATATTATAGAATCAATTCGCAATTCTTATTATTTCTGTATGAATATTCCCCATTTCAAAACTTTTTGAGGTACATTATCCATGTACGGGTTTTTGACCAGGATTTGCATCGAGATCTCGGAGAAATACATATAGACAGGGTATCTAATTTGACCGATGAGGAAGTCAGACAGGATACAATACGCATTAATAAATTGGATATTAGCGGAATATATAACAAAATATATAATTACTGCATTTGAATATTCTTCCAAAGGTCACAAATGATTTTGTAAAACGGTAAATGCGTTGTGGTGTAGAAAGAAAAGATCAAATACAGGATAAAAAAGAGAGTTTTTCAGAGGATCAAAAGTGTTTTGATAAAATGCGAAATATCATTGAAAAATATTTCACTCCATGTTATCATGGTAACATCAAATTAAGCATATAGAGATGTAATCTGAGAATCAATTCTTATTACAATAAGCAGGTTCGCGAAGCTGGCAGTGCTTGTTGTTTATGGGAAAGTCTTTTCCTGTCTGATTAAAAATCTGTAATTACCGTATCTCATCCGGTAATCGTATGCTTATTTTCCAAAGAACATAGAAAATAGCAGAAGATTTTAAACAGACAATGAGGGCGGATGGGTTTTTATGGAAATAACCGACTTATAAGTGGGGAAGCGTTTGTTGTCCTTTATGATCTTCTGCAGATAGGAGGATGAAGGGACAATGGACGGAGCGGAAGAAAAAAAGGACATTGTTGGGAACGAGCGGAAAAAGGAATGTGGAAAGGAATATAGGACATGGACTGAAAAAGACATTGCTGAAAAGACTTTGGAGGCTCATAATGACGTATTTGCGGACATAGTCAATGTATTGCTGTTCCAGGGGCTGCATTTTGTGAAAGAAGATGAGCTGGAGGAAGAAAGCCCGAATTCCAGTTATAAAGCGGATGGCAAATTACATGCCCAGGAGCGGGATGTTGCGAAATACTGGAGGAAACAGAAGTTATGCGGCATCAGAGACTACAATAAGGCATGTACACGAACTGCTGCAGTTAATGGCAGTTATGACGCATGACAACCGTTTTGAAAATGTATACAGTCCTGATATGGAAAGGAGAACGATGACGATGTGTGAAGTATTGGATCGCGTGGAGAACAGGGGGATTCAGAAAGGAATAATTCAGGGAGAAGATACTATTCTTTCATTGATGAATTACCTGTTGAGTAATAATCGAACCGAGGATGCGAAAAAAGCGACAGAAGACAGGACTTATAGAAATAAGCTGCTTACAGAAGTTCTTGGAAAAAAACGGTAAGATTTCCCGAAACAGCCGTCTGGTCATTTCATTATGAAGTGATCAGGACGGCTGTTCCTTTTCTGTTTCCAGCCTTCTGCTGTCTGATACCGATGAACAAAATCACCTGCTTTGTGAACAAAACGGACAGCTTCGGCATGTTTTCTTGCGGTTTATCATAAGAAAATGGTATAATTTCCAGAAAATGACGGGATATCTTTACCCGAAACCATAAAAAGGGCGGATGAAAGTGTGAAGAAGGATATTCTATCTCTGAAAAGTATTTATCAATTTCTTGTGATCAGTGATTATCCTATATTTTGTACGGGAATCATCTCAAAGAGCAATCATAGAGGACTTACATTGACTAAATTCTGGCAGGATAATATTCTGGTTGAATTTCGCAGTCATAAATACGGCAGGCAGATCTGGCGCGCAGAGGGCGGACGTAACCGTTATCTTTCCGAAATCTGCAACAGAAGCGAAAGACTGGGCTTCTACGGTGCCTATGCAGAGGAAGTATATGATGCGGCGGATCAGGAGACAGTGCTTCGCCAGATCAGGCAGTTCATGAGCTTTCTTCTGGAAAGGCAGTTTCAGTACAATGCTTTTATGCAAAAGCTCCCGGCCTACATAGAGCTGCTTTCCGTTCAGGATGAATTCTTTTCCGAAGAAGCCGGGACATTTTTCAGGAGAGCGCTGGATGAAAGACATGATTTTGACGGACGGGGAAGCACCGGTCAGGCATTTTACTGCGGATGGCTCTTGACATTTCTTATGTTTCATGCGCTTGCGGGAAATGGCGAAGGGGAAGCTCTGCTGTGCAGACTGCGGGAAGATAGAGCGCTGTCTCTGAAAGAGATGGGCAGGATCTGTCTGGGGGATTCCGCGCAGAAAGGGACGAAGGCTGTATTTCTGACCGGACGGAACACGGAACTCTGTTCGGCTCCGCTGAAAGCGGGGCATTTCTTTGGCAGGGAGGAGGAGCTGTTCGAACTGCGGGAGATGCTTGCGCAGGGCGGCAGATATCTGATCAGCGGTATTGGAGGCATCGGCAAGACGGAGCTGATGCGGCAGTTTTTGAAATGCTGCCAGGAGGAGTCTCTGGCGGAGTACATCTGTGTTGTTCAGTATGAGAAGTCTCTGGCGGACAGTCTGGTGCGGGCCTTCCCCGAAATACGGGGTGCGGACAGAGAGAAGAACTTCAGGGAAGCGCTGGCCAGGATCTGCATGCATGCCGGGAAGAGGATCCTGATGGTGATCGATAACATGAACCGCAGTCGGGAGGAGGACCCGGATATCGGGATGCTCTGCAAGCTTCCGGGTACCATTTTTGTCACTTCCCGTTATCAGGAGCTGAACGGATTTGAAACTTACCGGATTCATGCCATCGGAAAGGAAGCCGGAAGCCTGATCTTCAGGGATCATTACGAAAAAAAGCTGACAGGCAGTGACAAAGAGGCATTGGATTTCATTTTAAATGAGGAAGCCTGGTGTCATACCCTGACTCTGCGCCTTTTGGGCTGTGCGGCCAGGACAAGAAGCTGGTCGGTACATGAGCTGCTGGAGAGGCTGCAAAAGGGGGAGATGCCCGTTTCTCTGAAAGAGCAGGAAGGGTATGCAGGTTTAAAACAGCTTTACCGCAGGATGTATGAGGGTTCAGGGCCGAAAAGAAACAGAAACGGACTTCTTCATGTTTTTGCGGCGCTGCCTTATGAGAGTTACAGCATAGCCTTTGCGAAACGGTACCTGGCAGACTATGCAGACGAGGGTATGGATATCGCGACAGGCCTTGACAAGCTGTGGATGAGTGGATGGCTGGAGAAGCGGGAAGAGGGATATTCCATGCACCCCTTTATCGCAGAGTGTATTCTGGAAAAATCATTGGGCGAAAAGGAACTGGCGCCGTTTTTTGCACGTATCATTGCGGACTGGGAGGATGCGGCCGGAGGATTCCGGATAGAGAGCATACGGGAGATACGATACAGATGGTATGAGGACTGGGAAGATTCCCGGCAGCTGCTGGTGGAGGCGACCCTGCTGGCCTTCTCCGCGGCGGAGAAGCTGGCGGGCAGACTGAGTGAGCGACTGCTCCAGTTACTGCTCCTGGCTGCAGAAATAGAGAGCGTCAGATATGGCGCTTCCAGAGAGAAGCTGGACTTCCTGGTGGGCCTGCGGGCAAGGTGCAGGGAGATTTCAGAGGGCACAGGAATCTATCTGAATATGCTGCTGTGCAGTTACGGATATGAGGATATCCGGGAACTGGAGAGGGAATACAGTGAGCAGATCAATAATCCGGAGATATCTCAGAAGCTGAAATATGCCTGTGCCTATGAGCTTGGCAAAGTGTATGCAAAAAACAGTGAACTTAAGCGGATGGTGGAGCTGGCAGATGATCTGTGGAATAACAGTGCCGACGCCGATATCCGGATGGAAGCCTGCATTTTGAAAGCAGATTTTGCACTGAGGGAAAAGGGCGATTTTGGCCTGTACGAGGAGTGGCTGGAAAGAGGGCTGGAAAGGAAGGCGGCAGAGAAAAGAGCAGAGATATGGAAGATATTATGTGTGAGCTATGCGGTATATATCTGCCTCTGCGGAAATTTGACAAAGCAGAAAAACTGCTGCAGGAAATGGAGATGCTGCTGCACGGGGAAAGGACATATTTTCTGCAATGGAAGATTCTGTTTTATAAAGGTGCACTGGATACGTACCGGGAGCAGAAGGGATATGGGATAGAGAATCTGACGGAGGCATGCCGGATTGCGGAATCTCTTTTCGGCGGCAGAGAGGACGATCTTTATGCAGACAGCCTTGCCGAGCTGGCCATGGCATGCAACAAGGCGGGACGCCGGGAAGAAGCCTGTGTGCAATATAAAAAGGCGCTGGCTCTTTATGACAGGTTGCCAGAGAACACCTTCCAGAAGTATCGTATTTTAAACAATATGAGCGTTCTGTTTCTGGATTGGGGAAAGGCTGAGGAAGCGCTTACGTATCTGACCCAGGCCCGCCCGCTGGGGAAGGCCCTTGGCGGCCTTTCGGAAGCAGAGTCCGACAACAACTTCTCGAGAGCATGGCGTATGCTGGGAGAGAGGGAGAAGGAGCTTGCCTGCTTAAAGAAGGCGGTACCGGTGCTGGAACAGAATTACGGCAGTGAGCATCCGAAGGTGGTTGAGGCAAAGAGGCGGCTGCTTGCAGCGAGTGAAGGACGGGGGATATAGGTGAAAACATTATATGAAAACATTATATAAAAGAGAAATGAAACAGGAGGCAGGAGATGTGGAAACACATAAATGGACGGGCTTTCCTTCGACAGATAAGCCGTGGCTGAAATACTACTCTGAGGAAGCGGTCAGAGGCAAGCTGCCAGCGTGCAGCGCCTATGAACTGTTGTACAGGAATAATAAAAACTGTTTGAGCGATACGGCACTGAACTATTACGGACGTAAGATTACCTACGGGAAGCTTTTTGAAGAAATTCAGAAAACCGCTTGTGCCTTTGCGGCTATCGGCGTCGGAGAGGGCGATACCGTAGTCCTCTGCACGGTCAATGTGCCTGAGACGGTGTATGCTCTCTACGCGCTCAACCGTCTGGGCGCTATCGCTAATCTGGTAGACCCGCGAACAAGCGAAGATGGACTGCGGTGCTATTTCAATGAGAGTGCCGCCAGGGTAGTGCTGACTGTTGATCTGGCCTGTCCCATGATTCAGAAAGCCATTCGGGGTACGGCGGTACGGTGCATTATATTGGTATCTCCTGCTGACTCACTGCCTGTGGGAAAGCAGTTTGCCTGTCGGTTGAAGCGGAAACCTGCAGCATTATCCCAGGAGGTTCTGTCCTGGCGGGCCTTTACCAATGGCGGTGCCAGTGCCAGTGTTAAATATGCCGACTACCGGCCGGCGAGGTGCTTTGTGATGGCTCACACCGGCGGCACTACCGGTACGCCCAAGAGCGTTATGCTCTCAGATGACAATTTGAACAGTGTCACTTACGCCTATGATTACATAGGAATTCCTTTTCAGCGCGGGCACCGGTATTTCAATGATTTGCCCCCTTTCATTATTTATGGGCTCTCCCTGGCCGTGCACACCACACTATGCCACGGATTGGAGGTCATTCTGTATCCTGTTTTTGACTCCAGGGAGTTCCCAAAGCTCTTTGCAAGGTATAAGCCTCATCACTTTTCCGCTTTGTCCGATCATCTGTATTACCTGTCAACCTCCCCGGCTACACGGAAGATGGATTTGTCCTTTCTTGTCACCGCTGCTATGGGCGGCGACTCTCTGAATGTGGAGCTGGAAAAATCCGTAAACCGTTATCTGGCTGACCACGGCTGTAAGTACGAAGTGGCAAAGGGTTACGGCATGACCGAGCTGGCGGCCACAGCCATCCTCTCTTTCCCAGGCGCCAATAAGACAGGGAGCATCGGGGTGCCTCTGGTGATCAATACGGTGAAGATCGTGGATCCGGAGACCGGGAAGGAACTGGGTTACAACGAGACAGGGGAACTTTGGATATCCGGGCCGTCTGTTATGTTGGGCTATTACGAAAATCCTCAGGCTGACGCCGAAACGCTGGTGACCGACGGGCAGGGCCGCTGTTGGATTAAAACGGGCGACCTGGCTCATGTGGACGAGGACGGACTGGTATTTCACGATGGGCGCATCCGGCGAATCTACCTGACCGTTTCCAAAGGGCAGCCGGCCAAAATCTTCCCCACACTGGTGGAACAGACGATTCTGGAATGTGAGGGTGTGGACGACTGCATGGTGGTGGGACGTTTTATGAAGGACAGCGCTTACTACGAGCCTGTAGCGTTTGTAGTCGCGCATCAGGGCAACGCTTTGCAGGATACACTGGCTGCCAGGTGCCGGATAGCGCTGCCCGATTATATGTGGCCGGCAGAGTACCGTTTCGTAGACGCCATACCGCTGACACCTGTTGGAAAGAAGGATTACCGCACATTGGAGGCAGAGGTTGGAAAATATTTGAGAGAAGGCGCGGGGGAATATCACTGAAAATCAGGTTGTAATGAAAGAATGGAAGGAGAAAATCAGAACAATGCAGCAAAAGCAAACAGGCTGCCCGTCCGTTGACAGACCCTGGCTGAAATACTACAGCAAGGAGGCTGTCAGCGCGCCACGTCCTGAAGAAACAGTATATGAGTATTTGTATCAGCACAACAAAGACTATTTCACGCAGACAGCACTGGAATATTTCGGTACAAAAATCAGTTTCAAAAAGTTATTTCATCAGATTGAGCTGTGCGCAAAAGCGTTAAGGGCAAACGGAATAAGCGCCGGCAGTATAGTGAATATTTGTTCGTCTGTAACTCCCGAAATTACATACCTTGTGTTTGCCTGCAGTAAAATCGGCGCTTTGGCCAACTTTATTAATCCTCTTTTTGAAACACAACAAAAGATTGACAGAATGAACGATACCAATTCCGATACGCTTTTTGTGATGGATAAAATGTATTTTTATATGAAGGATGTTATTCCCAAAACTTGTTTGAAGAAGGTCATAATCATGCCTGCAACGAATTCATTGCCTGTGGCAATGCGGGCGTTTGCCCATTTGAAAGAGAAGCCTGATGAGGATATGGAAACTGCGCTTAAAAACGGAGAATATATTTTCTGGAACGACTATATAAAAAGTGTTTGTAAGAATTATGATTTTGCAGAAGAGCAGTTTAAGAAAGACATGCCGTTGGTCATGGTATATTCATCAGGAACAACAGGCGCATCAAAGGGCATTGTACTTACGAATAACGGTATCAACGCGACAACATTGCAATATGAGATGACTTTACCTTTCAATGAAAAAAGAGAGAACAGATTTTTAAGTAATGTTCCAGTATGGTTTTCAACAGGGATAGTTGTATCGCTGCTCACACCTTTATGTCTGGGAGCAACTTGTATTTTAGAGCCTGTATTCAGTTCGGAAAGTTTTTTAAGGGATATTATTAAGTATAAGCCTAATTATACTCTGGTGGCAACAAGCCTGTGGATATATGCAGCGAATCATCTTCAGGAAGATTTTGACCTTTCATTCCTGAAACATCCGATAGCTGGCGGAGAGCAATTGTTAAGCGAAACAGAAACATTTCTTAATAAATTTCTGAAAAGCCATAATTGCCATCTGGAGTTACAAAAGGGTTGGGGTATGTGTGAATTGGGTGCAACCGCGGCTACAACAAGCTGCTGTGCCGGAGCGAACAAGCTCGGATCGGTGGGGATTCCCATGCCATTTGTCACTATAAGTTCATTCGACGTTGATAGCGGCATGGAGCTAAAATACAATGAGCGGGGCGAAATATGTGTTCAAACGCCCTGTAAAATGAAGGAATACTATAACAATCCTGCTGCAACGGAAGAATTTTTCCATATCGACATAAATGGTAAAGTATGGGGCCGGACAGGAGATATTGGTTATGTGGATGAGGAGGGATTTGTCTTCATCCTGGGCAGGGCAAACGATTTTTTTATTTCTCCGGATGGCAGGAGACAATATTTGTTTGATGCTGAGAATGTAATACTGGAAAATGATTTTGTAGATTTGTGTGAAGTGATTTCTATTAAGAGTGAGCAGTTTGGAAGGAGCATTTCGCTGGCGCATATTGTTTTAAAGAAAGAATTTAACGGAAATATAAACGATCTTATTTGTGATGTTGACAGGTTATGCAGGGAAAGACTTTCTGAATATGCTGTTCCACTGGGCTATAAAATCCGCGAGGGATTTGCAACTAAGCCGAGTGGAAAACGTGATACGCTGTCGCTGGAGAAGGAGCTTGATGGATTTATGTGTGTTGTCGATGGAAATATTCTTCCTTGCGGCTCGCTAAAATTTTAAAAAGTATGGTGATGATATAAAAAATCAATAATGCGTCCGGATAAGTGGAAGATATTAAACCTTTCGGATTTTCATTCTTTTTAATAAAAAAGCGAAATACCATTGAAAAATGTTTTGCTCTGTGATATTATGATGTTATCAAATTAAGCATATAGAGATGTAATCTGTGAATCAAATCTTATTACAATAAGCCGGCCTGTGAAGCGTGGCAGTGTTTGTTGGTTGTGGGAAAACACTTTCCTGTCTGATTAAAAATCTGTAATTACCGGAGTTCATCTGGTAATCGTATGCTTATTTTCCAAAAAATATTCCGCCGAATCAACTGGCGGACAAACAGAAAATGGCAGAAGATTTTAAACAGACAATGTGGTGCCGGCACAGACGGGTTTTCCTTATAATAAGCCGGCTAGAAAGTGTAGCGGCGTTTGTTGTCCTTTATGATCTTCTGAGGATAAGGAGGATGAAAGGACGATGAACCAAAGGGAAGAAAAAAGGGATACCGTCGAGAAGGAGTTTATCGCATTTCCTGATATAGCGGCGGATACCCTCAATGCGTTGTTGTATCAGGGACAGGCACTGGCAGATGCGGGGAGTCTGTGGCCGGGGCCGACGGAGACAATCTATCAGGGAAGAGAGACGCTCAGGGATCAGTACGAAGACTTATCCAAATATGAACTGATTGACGGGCGGATCAGGGTGATGTACCTGATTGCGAACCAAACCGGAGTGGATAGTAAGATGTTGCTTCGGAAGGCCGGATATACGGGAGGCATTTACAGGGAGCAGTATGAGGGAAAGATACAGGATATCTTTCCCGTGATCGAGTTAATACTGTACTGGGGGAAGCCTAGGTGGAAGAGCAGCCGAGATATCCGCTGCCTGTTTGCAAAACGGAGGCTTCCCGACGGAATGTGGAAATACATAGACGGGATAAAGCTCCACATATACGAAATGAGGTATTTGCCGGAGGAGACCAGAGAGCTATTTCAAAGCGATATGCGCATCGTGGTTGATTATCTGGCAGAGGGAGAAAGCTACCGTTCAGAGAGAAAGATCATGCACAAGGCGGCTTTGATTAAAATGATCAGAGTGCTTTCGGGAGAAACGGATACAGATGACGTGGAGGAATGGCTTACAAATCAGGGAATTAGAGAGGAGGACGAGATCAGCATGTGCGAATTATTTGACCAGTATGAAAGAAAAGGCCGGGAAGAAGGAAAGAAAGCGGGTATTGTAGCAGGCCGGAAGGAAGGCCTGATTGAAGGGAAAAAGGAGGGCATCGCAACCGGAATAAAATGCGGCGAGGCCAGACGTCTTGTGACAGATATTGAGAATGTTATGAGATTCTTCCAGGTAACGCTGGAGAAGGCATGCGAAGGTCTGGGAACCACTGTGGGAAGATATGAGGAAGCAAAGAAGCTGCTGTGATTCACATGCTCAGTAAAAAATGATCATATTTGGGGGAATAGCCGTCCGTTTATTGCGAAGTAATCGGGACGGCTTTTTTGCATGAAAGTTTACTTCCTGTTTCTGGCTGCTACTGTCTGACACCGATGAACAAAATCGCCTGTTTTGTGAACAGAACAGGCGAAATCGGTGTGTTTTATTGTAGCCCATTAAAAGGAAATGATATAATTTTGAAAATTTTTAATGGAAATATTGCCAGGCTGTCGAATAGAAGTCTTATGGATTATGGAGAGAAATTTAAGAAAGAAGATAATAGTAAGAGTATGAAAAGAAAAAATTTAATTCAACGTTTCAATATGTCGCTTCCGGAATTGGAGCGATTAGCGGAAGTAATTGGTATTCGGGACAGGAACAGATGTTAACAGATTATCTGAGGGATACCATGGCTGCTTTGAAGTGGGAAATTTATGAAAAGCAACCCATTACAAAACGGAAATCCATTTCTGAAAATGCAGGCGAAGTATTTAGACAATTTTTTATTGATCAGGCAAAAGGTTTATTTACCTGGCAGGATTTTGTTTCTGCTGCATTTAAACCACGTAATATTGTTGCACCAGAGGAGGCGTTTGCCTTTTATCGTAATTTGAAACTATGTAAGGAAAATGCGTTTTTGATAAAGAGTAAAGCAAGATATAAGGAACGTTGTATTCAGTGAGATGCTACAGGCTCATAAAGAATGGAAGGAGAAAATCAGAACAATGCAGCAAAAGCAAACAGGCTACCCGTCCGTTGACAGACCCTGGCTGAAATTCTATAGCACAGAGGCTTTACATACTTCGTTGCCGGAATGCTCCGTTTATCAGTTCTTTTATCAAAATAACAGAGAACGCAGAGACGCTGACGCCATTGAATATTTTGGAAGGAACTTTAAGACGTTGGAAAAGATGGCGGAAGAAGATGAAAGATAAAAAAATGGACAAGAAGAGCCTGCTGCAAAAAATGAAAATACCTCTATCTGAATTGGAAGAGTACCACCGCGCACAGAGAGCAGCTGCCTGCGAAAAGAATGAACCCATCAGGGGGATCAGGTGGCGGCAGAGGCTCCATTTTTTGTTGATCTGGGGGCTTGGTTTAAGCAGGGTCCTTTCGCGGGAAAAGCTGTGTATCGTACAGGATAAGCATGTTGATACGGGCAAGCCGCTTATTTATGCAGCTACGCACATCGGATGGCATGATGTGGAAATGACCGTTGCCTCGATAAAAGCCCATGCATATATATTTTGGGGCGATCCGGGAGAAATGTACAGGAGGATAGAGATGCTCCTGTTTGGCTTTAATGGGGCGGTATGCTGTGATTCCGCTTACCGGGACGACTGCCGCATTGCGAAGGAGACCTGTATCCGCCTGCTCAGACAGGGCGGGAGCTTGCTGATCTATCCGGAAGGGGCATGGAATATTATTGAGAACCAGGTTGTAATGCCGCTGTATCCCGGGACGGCCGAAATGGCGCTCCGCAGCGGCTGTGAAATTGTTCCGGTGGCGATTGAACAGTATGACAGGCGTTATTATGTAAATATAGGTGAGAACATTAACTTAGACGGATACGAAATTTCACAGAAAAAAGAGGCTGCGGAGTATTTAAGGGAAATATTGTGCACCCTGAAATGGGAGATATGGGAAAAGTATGGAAACGCGTTGAGAAAAGATATTCCGGAAGGATACTCGGAAACATTCCTGGCGCAATATGAGGCCCAGACAGATGAAGCCTATACATTAGAGGATATCCGCAATACGCGTTACCATCCGAAAGCTGTATCCCCGGAGGAGGCATTCCGCTTTATGCAGGATTTGAAGCCTTGCAGGGAGAATGCGTTTTTATTTCGAATTCATTAATTGCAAAGAGATTTAACTGGCGAGTGTAGATCTCTTATGGAACCAACAGAACGCAGGAAATGTGAGAGGAAGTTATAGAAATGTTGTTAAAACAGCGAAAAATAGAGTCAATTCTAAAAAAGTATAACGGAATGATTACAGGACTAAATGATTTGACAGCCGGCGATACACCATCTGCAATTTTTTATTTGCTGGCAGATAAACTGAGTTATCTTTTATGTTCAGACGAAGAAACTGCAATAAGCCAAAAAGGCGTAGAACGTCGTCGAAAAATCAATCCGATTATAAGGGCGCTCGGTCCGTATTTCCTAAATAATCCACAGGTTTTTGAAAACCGAAACTTTCTGCGTAATCCGGATTGCCCTGACACGCCCCCAGATTCGAAAATAACTTTGCCAAGTGAACCTGTGATTTGGGTTTCAAATCATGGCTTTAAAGATGATGCACTTGGTGCTGTTTTAGCTGCCCAACGTCATGCCTACATCTTATTTGGCAGCTTGCCTCAGTTTTATAATACGCTTGACGGTGTGACTGCCTGGCTGGTTGGTGTGGTTATGGCAAATCGCAAAATTCCTGCGAGTAAAAAGACGGCTGTTCCAAAGGCAGTGAGAGTTATCAATTATGGAGCTGATCTTCTTATGTACCCGGAAGGTGTTTGGAATATATCTCCAAACGCTTTAGTGCTTGATTTGTGGCCGGGTGTTTATCGTATTGCATGTGAAACAGGAGCAAAGGTAGTCCCTATAGTTCATTATCTTCGTGACAACAATACTTCCAAAGACAATCCCATTCACACAGTGGTCGATAATCCAGTTCGAATTGATGACTTGACTGAGCAACAGGCATTAAGATATATCCGCGATATTTTTGCTTCATGGTACTATTTAATGATGGAAGCCTATGGCAAATCTACACGGAACGAGGTATTAGGAGAATCTTCTTTTGTCGAGGTATGGCAGAAACAAATAGAGGAACGAGCAAGTTTTGCTGCACGTTGGGACGAGGAAATTGAATCAAGGGCAGATTATCGGCTGAAAGAAAAAGTCCCGCCAAAGGAAGTTTGGCAGGCAATTGCGGATGTGTCGAATATAACACCTCAAAATGTCAGCCATGTTCTTTATGCCAGACAGTTAGAGGCACAGTATATGGATGAAGATTTTCAACATAAATTACGAAAATGGCGATAGGTAATGATAAACTGGCAGGCGGATTGCCCGATCATTCCGGTGTGCATGGTTTCATTAAATTAAGCATATAGAGATGTAATCTGCTATGATTTATCTGCGCAGTAAAACTGAGATGTGATGCGGAATTAATCAATTCTGATCTAAAATACTCAGATACAAGGAAAGAGGTGCCAATGAGAAACATTACAGGAACGGAATCATATAATGGATACGGGCACAGGCATAAGCGGAAGGACAGAGAGATGGAAAGCTTTGCGCGATATAAAAGGAAGAAAGAGCTGATACTGAAAGGCCGGAAGAACCCCCCGGGCAATATTGGGAGGAAATTATTCCGTCCGCTGTTCCGCCTGTGTTTATGGATTCAGCGGAAGGCAAACGGATTTTTAGTGGAGAGAATAAATGAAATAAAAATTCCTGAAGGACGCTCGGTTATTTTTGCCGTCACGCATATAGGGAAGTGGGATTTTGAAATTGTGAATGAACAGATCAGGGAACAGTTTTTTATAGTTGCCGCTGATTTCGTGCATATGCATGGTACGGTCAGCGGTTTTTTTATGAACCTGAACGGCGTTATCTATGTAGATGAGGAGGACAGAGAGGATAAGGCAAATACAAAGAACCTTATGATAAAACTACTTTTATCCGGAAAAAACGTAATGATTTTCCCGGAAGGGACATGGAATTTATCGGAAAATGAGATAATACGGGATATTGCGTACGGCACTGCCGACGCTGCTGTTTCCGCGGACGCAATAATCGTACCCATTGCCATAGAGCAATATGATAAACGTTTTGTAATATGCCAGGGTGAGATGCTGGAACCTGCTGTATTTCAGGCAGACAAACAAAAGCTCACGATTGCCCTGCGGGATGAATTTGCGGCTTTAAAGTGGCAAATCTGGGAAAGAAATGGGATGTGTCAGCGGAATAGTCTGGCCTGTGATTACTGGGATAAATTTATCCAAAGCCGCCGTATGGAGTGGAAAGAATATTCTATGAGAGAGCAGGTGATTAATACCTATACCCCCCCCGGGAAATGGGAGTATTGGCAGCTACAAAAAGATTTAGACACAGGTAAAATCCCGTTATGGTACCGGATCTTACTTGCGGAAGAGAAGATTGAGAAGTAAAATTTTTAATCGCGGGATTTGTGTCTGTGTGCTGCCCGCCGCAAACTCGTCATGGCGATATATAAATTTTGGCATATTCACAGGCAGGTGGAAGCAATACACCTGCCTGTGGCATTGCAAGCCGCCCTTTTTACGGTATTGCAAAGAAGTCTCTTGTTGTTACAGCAATAATTTCGTATAATGGGAAGAGCGGGAAAAAATAAATTCGACAGATGGGGAGGAAACCGGCCGGCAGACGCGGTCGGGTAAGATACATGGAAGAGAAAGAGTTAAGCTGTAAAAAAGGATATACAATACTGATCTGGGGAATTACGGCTGTTTTTACAGGTCTTTACCTGTCGCTGGCTTTCAGCCACAATGTATGGACAGACGAAGCCTTTTCGCTGCAATTACTCAGGGGAAATGTGCGCGACATCATCATCGGTACTGCAAATGATGTACATCCGCCCTTTTATTATTTATACGCAAAGCTGTTCAAGGTGATCTTCGGCGATTCTTTTCTGGTACAGAAGATAGCGGTGGTGATTCCTATGGCGGCGACGCTCATCGTTGGGGCGACGCTGGTCCGCAGGGATTTTGGCGACAGGGCTTCGCTGTTGTCTTTGCTCTTTTTGACCTGCATGCCCTGTACCATGCAGTTTTCGGTGGAGCTCAGGATGTATTCCCTGGCATTGCTGTTTGTCACGCTGTGCGGGCTGTTCGCATTCCGCGCTTTTAGATCCGGGAAAAAACGGGATTTCCTGATCTTTGGATTAAACGGAGTTCTGGCGGCATATACCCATTACTTTGCATTCGTGTCTGTCATCATAATCGCCGGTTTTTTGTTTCTGGCAATTCTGATCTGGAAAAGGGAAAGGGCCGCAGCATGGGTGGTGTCTATTGTATGTATGATAATAGGGTATCTGCCCTGGCTTCCGTATTTTATAAAGCAGGTGGCCAGCGTGGAGCAGGGGTTTTGGATTCCGGAGATTACGGCGCAGACAGTCTGGGAATATTTCCTGTGGACCTTTGAGCTGGAACTGATCCCGGGGCTGGTATTTGTTTTTCTGATCCTGCTGAAAGGGGCAAGTCTGTACAATATCATAACAATCGCAATGCATAAAGGGGAACAGGAAATTTATGCATTGCTGTGTATGCTGGTCCCGGCCCTGACAACGATAGGCGGAGTTGTAATTTCCGCTCTGAAAACGCCGGTCTATGCGGACAGATATATTGTCCCGGCCCTTGGCATGCTGGCGCTTTTCTTTGGAATTTCCATGAGGAGGGCAAAGAAGATCATAGTAGTTCCCATTTGCATATTTCTTCTGCTGACAGGCGCAGTGCAGTATAAGGAGTGCTTCTGGCAGGAATACCAGAGCAGTTATGTGCCGCAGACGGAAGCGTTCTTTGAAGAAAATCTGGAAGAGGGAGACTATGTGATCTATAACTGGGAAGCATTTGGATTTATCTACGAATGCTACTTTGAAGAAGAAAAGCTGTCATTTGTAGGGGAGTTTGATTTCTCTCAGGATTTTGGCAATGTGTGGTTTCTGCATACGCCATGGGAACCCGAAATTTCCCCTGAAGTAATGGAGGCAAACGGACTTGCAATAGATAACATGGGACATTATGGAATAGAACACAATGAGTTTGATATCTACAGAGTGTACAGGAAATGATCATTTTAGAATCAAATGATTAATATTGGTTTATTTGATATCTGTTTCTGCGTCTGCCCGGATATGACGGAGCAGATAAGGGAATGCGGCAGCAGAATCTAGGCGGTACACAGTCCCCCCCATATCAGCATTACAGATACCACCATGAATGAAAGGGGTTTCGCGCAGTTCAGCGCCGGAGCGCTGAACTTTCAAAGTGAGGAAACAGTTAGGAGGGTGATTATCAATGGGAGTATTAAAGAACGGAACCTTATGGAAAGACGTAAGCGGCGCACCGCTTCATGCGCACGGCGGTTATATCATTTTTTATGAAGGATATTATTACTGGTACGGAGAGGACCGGAGAGAAAACTATTATGTGAGCTGCTATCGCTCCGAAAATCTGACGGACTGGGAATTTCGCAATCATGTTCTTACCACCGCTTCTGAGACATCGGAGTATCGGGTGAGAACGAAAATATTGTTAGTGAATGAAGATGGAAGCAAGGTGAATCTGGAACGGCCCAAGGTGCTGTATAACGAGAAAACAGGGAAGTTTGTCATGTGGATTCACTTTGAAAACGGAAAAGATTACAAAGATGCGGCAGTGGGAATCGCTACATGTGATATGCCGGACGGCGATTTTGTGTATCATGGACATTTTAATCCCTATGGCTATATGTCGCGGGACTGCACCCTTTTCAGGGATGATAACGGAACCGCTTACTTCATCTCAGCAGCGCGGGATAATGCGGATTTGCATGTTTACCGCCTTACGGATGATTATATGAATGTTGATGCCCTGGTACATAAGTTGTGGCAGGGAGAATACCGCGAGGCGCCGGCGGTGGTTAAAATCAACGGTAAATACTATATGCTCACTTCATTCTGTACTGGCTGGGCGCCTAATCAGGGTAAATATGCAGTGGCTGATTCTATGGAGGGCAGATGGAGCACGCTGAAAGAAATCGGTGACGAGACCACGTACCGGAGCCAGCCGGCATTTATTCTCCACAAAGATGGCCGTGTTCTTTATTTCGGAGACCGATGGGGCGGAGAAGGAGAGAAGTATTTTGAATCCGGATATGTCGTTTATCTCCTGAAAGAAGAAGGAGAAAACCGACTTGTCATGGAATATGCGGACGAGTTTGCCGCAGATTAGTTAAAATATCTTTTTACGATTTTCACCATCAGACTGGAAGGAGCCAGTTTTCCGGTGACACGGTAAAGCTTATAGAATGCGCCGGGCGTATAGACGGCGCTTCCTCTGGCTGCCTTTTTCAGCGCTTTGAGGGTTATTTTTTTCATATCCAGAAAAGGCAGTCCGCCTGCTTTACCGTCCTGTCCTTTGGGGTTCATCTCCGTATTCATATTTCCGGGGCATAAAAGCAGTATGTTTATGTCCTTTCCTATTAATTCTTCACGCAGGGCTTTCCCCCAATAATATACATACTTTTTGGATGCGCTGTATATTGCCTGATTTGGTACCGGAACAAAGGATGATACGGAGCAGGTAATAACGGTAAAGCTTCCGGCTCTCATATATGGCAGGCATATTTTTTGAATCATGGTCATCCCTTTTATGTTGACGGAAATCATATTGAGAATATCAGAGCTTTCCATTTGGGAAAATGCGCCTGATTTCGCATATCCGGCGTTGTTTATCAGCACTTTAATGACAGGATGAGCCTGCTTAAGCAGTTCTGCGATTCCTTTATAGGATTCCATATCCGACAAATCCGCCGTAACAGGAACAATTCTTTTCGTTTTGTATTTTTGCGCCAGTTTTTCAAGACGGTCTTTCCGCCTCGCAATAATCCAATATTCATCAAGATTCGGATATTCATTTATGACTGTATTCAGAAATTCCGCGCCAAGGCCTGACGATGCGCCTGTTATAACGGCAATCTTCATTATGATATCTCCCTTCTAAGTTTATTCCCGATTTGCGTGTTGTCCTTGCTGCAACAAATTCCGGCAGCTTTTTATCGATGCAATTTCCCTTAACCTTTTAAATAAAGTATATCAATTTAATCATGGAATGCAAACAGTATTATCTCCTAATAAATTTCCTTTTTACTCCTAAAAAAATTTCTATTTTCTTATTTCCTTTTTCAGTAGGATAAAGACAGATAAAAGAAAATGCAGGAAGAGGAGGTATCTTGAATGGGAACAAAGAAAAAGCAGTGGAACCGGTTTAAAGTGTTTCTCTATGCTTTGCCCGCCATTGCGTTAGTATTTATTTTTCACTATATGCCCCTGTGGGGGTGGTCATTTGCATTTTTCCAATATAAACCGGGGAAGAGCCTGTTTGACTGTGCGTTTGTGGGCTGGGATAACTTCACCACATTATTTGGTAACGTAGTGATGAGGAAGAACCTGCTGCGTGTGCTGCTCAATACCTTTGGCATTCATTTTCTGGGATATCTGTTTTCCCCGCTGCCCCTTTTATTTGCGGTATTTTTAAGTGAAATGCATAATAAAAAATTTCAGAAATTTGTCCAGTCAGTGACAACGCTGCCGAACTTTATCGGGTGGGTCATTATTTATTCTCTGGTGAACAGCTTTTTTTCCACCAGCGGTCTGGTGAACAATCTGCTGATGGGGCTGGGGATCACGTCGGAACCGTTTAACCTGATGACCTCCGGAGATCATGTCTGGATACGTATGGTGCTTTTGCAGCAATGGAAAAACCTGGGGTGGAGCGCCATTGTATACTTTGCATCCATTGCGGGGATTGATCAGGAGATGTTTGAGGCGGCCATGGTGGACGGAGCTAACCGGATGCAGAGAATCCGTTACATATCGATTCCCATGCTGATACCGACTTTCTTTGTACTTCTGATCATGAGTATCGGAAATTTTTTAAATACCGGGGTTGACCAGTACCTTGCCTTTGGCAATGCGCTGAATAAGGAGACCATTGAGGTTCTGGATTTATATGTTTATAATCTGGGGATCGGAAGCGGGCAGATTTCCTTCTCGGTAGCGGTAGGTATCATGAAATCGGCTGTGGCTCTGGTGCTTTTCGGCATGGCGAATTTTGCGTCGAAGAAGATCAGGGGAACCAGTGTATTTTAAGAAAGGAGATATTGAAAATGGGGAAAAAAATGTCGGCAGCGGACATTACTTATAACGTTTTGTGCGGAATCGTATTTGCAGTGTTTTCCATTATCTGCATATTTCCGTTTTATTATCTGTTTATCTGCACCATCAGTGACCCATCTCTGGTGGAGGTTGGCAAGATCGTCTTTTTGCCAAAGGGATTGACTCTGAAAAATTATAGGGAGGTTTTGAGGCTTCCGAATCTGGGAAATTCAGCCCTGGTTACACTGGGGAGGACGGTTCTGGGGACAGCGTCCAGTCTTTTTGTGACATCTTATCTGGCGTATTTTTTTACCAGAACAGAAATGTGGGGCAGAAAATTCTGGTATCGGGCAGTGGTAGCCACTATGTATTTCAGTGCGGGAATGATTCCGGTTTATCTGAATAATAAAATGCTGGGGCTCTTAAACAGCTTCTGGATTTACATTGTTCCGGGGCTGGTGGGCGTCTACAATATGATTCTGGTGAAAACCTCCATGGAATCCGTACCGGCGGAGCTGGAGGAATCGGCGGTTCTGGATGGGGCGGGGTATCTTACCAGATTTACCAAAATTATTCTTCCCTTACAGAAACCGATTCTTGCAACAGTGGGGCTGTTTACCGCAGTGGGGCACTGGAACGATTTCTTTACCACCCAGTTGTATATCACAAAGCCCAAATTGTATACCCTGCAGTTTTTGCTCTATGAGTTTCAAAATCAGGTCAAAAATGCGGCAAGCCAGATCAACAGCGCCAGTGAAGCGGCAGGCGTGGGAGGCAGCAATATTCAGCCTACGGGCATCCGTCTGACGCTGACGGCGATTGTGATTATTCCGATTATGCTGGTCTATCCCTTCATCCAGAAATATTATGTGAAGGGCGTCATGATTGGCGCGGTCAAAGGATGAGAGAACAGGAATAAAGGATAACAGCCTGAATTCAGGTATATCAATAAAACATTACAGGAGGAAAAAAATGAGGAAGAAAGCAGTATCAAAACTATTGGCGCTCGGGTTATCGGCAGCAATGATGGTGTCGCTGGCGGCCTGCGGAGGTAAGAATGAGTCTGGCGGGGAATCGTCAGGGAGCGCCGCGCAGGAAGAGAGCGGACAGGAGACGGACAGCCAGGAAGAGGCCGGCCAGACCGGGGAGAATGTGCAGGCGGATTCGGGGGAGGCCGAAATCGCGCCCTATCCGGATGAACAGACATGGGATCATCTGGATAGGGTGACCCTTTATCCCTTTGACACCAACACCACCAGCGGTCTGGTGACAGGATATAAGGCGGACGTGCTGGCAAAGCGCGGGCTGGAAATGGAAGTATGGGCGTATTCGGATGAGAAGACCAATGCCATTCTGGCAAGCGGCGATCTGCCGGATATCATGTTTGTAAAATATGATAACCTGAAGACCATGATTGAGGGCGGACTGGTCTTAAACCTGGAAGAGTATCTGAACCAGATGCCTCATATAGCAGAGAATGAGCAGATTCAGACGGCGCTGAACTATACAAGGACTTACAGGAGTGCGGATACGGGGGAGGTTTACGGGATACCTATTCAGATCGGCGTTGAGGAGGAAGCGGAGGATACCGGTCGTAACGCGGTGAAGGTCAACTGGAAGGCCTATTATGCAGCGGGCTGCCCGGAGATCAAGTCCGTTGACGACCTGATTCCCGCCATGAAGAAGATGCTGGAGGTCATGCCGGAATCAGAAGAAGACGGGACAAAGTGCTGGGGAACTATCTTAAATGCAGGAAGCGACGACCAGTACTGGGGCAATATGCAGCTCTGGTACAAATGGTTCGGGTATGAGCCTGACAGTCTTCCTTATCTGGTGGAGACGGATATGATCAAAGGGGAACACCACAGCATTCTGGAAGAAAACAGGGACAGCCTGTATTATAAAGGGCTTAAGTGGTACAATGAATGCCTGAGAGAGGGTGTTATGGACCCTGACAGTATCAACAACGAAAGACAGGTACAGAAAGCGAAGGTAGAGACCAGCCTGGCATGTATGATTCCCAGCGGTACCTGCGCCGGATGGGCGGGCTACAGACCGATCTATATTCCGGGAATGAGCCTGTATCAGGAAAACTGGGCGAAGCCTTACGGTGCGGATACTTATGTGGTCATAAGCGCCAACACGGAAAATGTGGAAGCGGCGCTGCGGGCAGTGGATATGATGGCGGATTTCGACGCTTATTTTGAAATCTGGTGCGGCCCGGAAGGAGATTTGTGGGAGTACGGGGAAGACGGTCTGGTATATCCGACGGAATTCGGCATCAAGAGCGCGCTGGGAGAGGAAACAACCGTTTTTGAAAGCACCGGTGAGGAGCGTGTGCTGTGGCTTGATAACTTTATTATCAAGAGGAACTTTACGGATTCTTACATAGGGCCGGATGGTCCCAGGCACGCAAGAGGCCTTGCGGAATGGCCGGAGGTAAAGGAGATTTCGAACCAGCAGGATGAGATCGTTCAGTGGAGGGAAACCTTCGGGTATGACACTTTCGTGGAGCAGTTAAAGGCGGATAACGCTTATGTACTGCGCAGCCCGCTGGATAACGTGGTGAGCTTCTGTCCGGACCCGGACGATGCCATGAAGCTTACGGTGGATGCCGTGAAAGATACCGTTGTGGAAGCAAGCTGGAAGATGGTGTATGCGAAAAACGATGAGGAATTTGAAGGCCTTTGGGATCAGATGATAAAAGACTGTATTGACCTGGGAGCGGAGGATATCGTTTCCTGGAGACTGGATGAATTAAGCAAAGCAAAGGAGACCAGAGATTCGCTGGAAGCGGAGTAGGCCTGTCTGCATGAAAGCGAGAATTATAAAAGGAGTTGTGAGCCGGAAACAGCCACGGCTCCTTTTATCATCTTTATCATTTTCTTATTGTATTTCCAAAAAGAAATCCGGTAAGATAGCTTATAAGAAGGTCACTATGTTTTAATAAGGGGAAGGATGCACATGAAAAGATGGAAGAGAATGCTGATTGCCTTCATGACAGCTGTTTTGGTGTCCGGGTGCGGGGCAGGCAGCGGAGAAGACGTTATTTCCTCAGCAAATGGAGCGGAAGCGAATGGAGACGTGAATGGGGAAGTTACCATTCGATTTGCCTGGTGGGGAAATAAGGACAGGGCAGAGAAAACGGTTCAGGCCGTGCGGCTGTTTGAAGAAAAAAATCCGGGAATCCATGTGAAGACCAGTTACTTTGACTTTGATTCCTATGGAGAAAATATGCGGATAGCTGCCAGCACAGGAAATCTTCCGGATGTGTTTCAGGGATATGTGGGGGCGGATAACGATTATATTGCGGCAAACATGGTGGAATGCCTGGAACCGTATATTGAAAGCGGGCTGATTCATATTGATGACATTTCAGAGCAGCTGCTTGACACAGGGAAGATAGAGGATAAGACGTACGGAATTTCTCTTGGCTGCAATGTAAAGTGTCTTGCGCTGGATGTGGAGGCATACAGGAAAGCAGGGCTTGCTGTTCCGGAAACAGGATATCCTTCCTGGGATGCATTGAAGGAAGACTTGCGTCAGCTTAAGCAGGTAACCGGAAAATACGGTGCGGACGATTTGTTTGACAGAGGATTTATGCTCAGGTATTACATACGGCAGCAGGGAGAAAGCTTCTATTCGGACCGGCCGAACCAGATTGGGTTTTCGGAAAAAACCTATGAAGAGTTTTATACCATGCGGAAGAATTGGATACAGGAAGGGCTGATACCGCCTTATGAAGAATCCATGGACGGAGAATCCTTTGCCGATTCGCCCATGGTTTTGGGGCAGGCGGCAGTGCGCTCCTGCTATTCCAATCAGCTCTCAGAGCTTGTGGAGCTTTCCGGTAAACAGCTGAAATTGATTCTGCTGCCCGGACCGAATACGGAACTGGGAATGGATATCCGTCCGGGAGCGCATATCTGCATGTCATCCCGGTCGCAGCAAAAGGAAGCGGCGGCAAGGCTGATTGACTTTATGATTAATGATGTGGATGCGAACCGTATTCTGAATGCGGAAAGAGGGATACCGGCTTCGGAAAAGGTCAGGGAAGAGGTGGCGGCTGATTTTGACGAACTTCACCAGGAGATGCTTCGTATCGTGGCTTTGGCGGAAGACCACAGTTCCCCGGCAGACCCAATGGCTACATGGAACACCTACGCTTTTGACGCATTTCTGGCGGAAGTGGAAGAGGAAGTTATGTTTGGGCAGATCAGCGAGAGACAGGCTTTCGAAAAAATAAAAAACTACGACAGCGTGGCGGATAAAGGAAGCATCGAGTATGCGGAAGCGTCTTACAGTTCTTTGGACAGCGAGGGCCGGGAGGGGGAGAATGCGGTCATTTTAGAGGTTTATGCCTGGCAGGATGAAGAGGATAATGTGAAGGCGCTTGCCGAAAAATATATGGCGCAGAATGAAAATGTGGTCATCCACACCAACTTTGTTCCTGTATCGGAGTATGTCCAGAAGATGATGAGCCTGAGAAATGGAGCCGGACAGGCAGACTGTATTTTCTTCCCGACGCCTGCCGAGGGGAGCGTGTGGCAGAATAAGGGTCTGCTGAAAAGCCTGAGCAGCTGGCTGGAGGAAGAGGACATGGAGGAGAATTATGGAACCTGGTATCAGGAGGGGGAGGAGGAGAGCAGGCTTTATATGATTCCCTACAGGATGAGCCGTTGGGCGGTTTATTATAATAAAGACCTGTTTGACCGCAGGGGAGTTCTTTACCCGGAAGAAGACTGGACATGGGAAGAATATGCGCAGACTGCCGTAAGGCTTACCAAGAGAGCAGGGGAGGATAAAAGCTACGGGTCTCTCAGCTTTGAGCCCACCAATATCTGGTGGCGTGTTCCGGCAAGGACTATGGGAGCTGGTGACCCCCTGAAAACGGAAGATTTGGATGCTTTCCGGAAAGCGGCAAAATGGTGCTACGAGCTGACCTATGAGCTGGGGGCGCAGATGCCTTATACGGAACAGGTTGGCAGGGCCGGGAACAGCTATGACGCAAATTTTCTGGAAGGAGATATCGGCATGTTTTTCAGCGGGGACTGGTCGGTGGCATCCTTAAATAAAATGATAGAGCAGGAGGGGCTTTCGATTCATTATGATATTGCGCCAATGCCTCACTGGGAAGGGGAAGAAGGCTGGGCAATCTCAGATGCGGCAGTGGTATCCATGATGGAGATGAGCAGATATCCGGAGGAGACATGGGACTTTATCCGTTTTGTAACAGGGGAAGAGGGTGCGGGCGTTCTGGCGCAAAGGGGCATTATTCCGGCCTATTGCCCGGATGAGATACGACAGCTCTATCTGTCTTCGGAGGAGTATCCGGAACATCGGGAGTATTTTTTTACAGAAGGGAAGATTTCCTGTACGCCGGTAAGCGGCCGTTATGTGGAAGCCATGGAGACTGTGAAGGAGGAAGTGGCGCATTATCTTTTGAAGGAACAGGATTTGGAGCAGACATTTAAAGTGATTGAAGAAGAATTGGAGCAGATTCGGCCATGAAGCGGAAAAAAACTCTGACAGGAAGGTTTTTGAAATATCTGCTTTCCATTATCCTGCTATCGAATGTTCTTGTTTTTGCCTGTATTTACAATATTACAGGCAAAAATATGACAAGGCAGGCGCTGGACAGAAGCAGAAACCTGATGGAATCAAATTTAAATATCATGGAACAGTATTTTCAGGGTATCGATAAGCTTGCCTGGTCTGTGATCTATAATAAGGATGTTATCCGGTTTATGAAAAGCAGGACGGACAAAATATCGGATCTGGAGCTTTTGTACAGTGTAGAAAGCCTGTATTACAATTCCAGACCTGACCTCCGCCTTACTTTTTATAAGGAGAATCATTACATGAACAGCTATTCGATTATGGAAGGGGAGCGGGCGGCTTCTGTCACGGATTATCGTTACACGGACTGGTATCAGGAGATTATCTGGGCGGATGAGGATAAAGTCCTTTTGACAGATAACGGTGACAGGGATGATTCCGGCTTTATTTATTCCGTGGTCTACCGGATTGAGGATGTCTATGAGGATAAGACGGTGGGATATTTAAAGGTAGATATGGATTTAAACGCGTTAAAGGAAAGATTTCTGCACAGCTACACCAATGTTGCAGGAGTAACTATTTCCGATGGAGAAGGGAATCTTCTGTTCTGGGAAGGGGAGGCTTTAAGTGCGCCGGACGAAATCTACCGCAAAGGGGAAATCCTTACCTATGAGACCGGAGAGTATATCATGTCCTGCAGCATTTCCGAGAGTACCGGGTGGAAGCTTTGCGTGGCCATGTCAAAGGATGAAATTTTTGCCGGACAGCGCACCATGGTCTGGATGCTGATTGGAATTCTTGTAGTGATCATATTCTTTACCATTTTGATATCGGGAAAGTGCTTTTCTATCATTACGGTGAACTTTAAGCGCCTGGTGGAAGGAATGGAGCTGGTAAAGAAGGGGAATCTGCATGCCCATGTGGAGGCGGACACGGCTGACGAAATCAGCGTCCTGATTCATGAGTTCAATGAAATGGTCGGACGGGTGGAAGAACTGGTGCAGACGGTGGAAGCAAAACAGATTCTTTTGAAGGAGGCGGAAATAAAGGCGCTCCAGCAGCAGATTAATCCGCATTTTATGAACAATATCATGGAGACCATCATGGGGTTGGCCAGCGAGGGGATGGATGACGAAGTGATTCAGGTCAGCGAGTGCATGAGCGATATGCTCCGCTACAATACCAGATTTGAAAACAGCACGACGCTGCGGGATGAGCTGGAACAGGTTAAAAATTATGTCAATGTGCTGAAGATACGGTTTGAGGGACGGTTTGAAGCATATTATGACGTGGATGAGGAATGTATGTCCTGCTGCATGGTGAAATTTACCCTGCAGCCTTTGGTGGAAAATGCCATATCCCACGGCCTTTCAGAAGTAGAAAAGGGCGGAATGATACGTATCCGTGTAAAAAAGGAGAAAGAGCAGATATCCATTATGATTTTTGATAACGGGGCGGGAATGCCCGAAGAAGTGAGAAGGGAGCTGGAACAGAGACTGATTCAGACGGCGGAGAGGCCGCTTGAGTATATCGACCAATATAAAAGCCTTGGGATTTTAAATGTCCATCTGCGTCTGCGGATGTATTACGGGGAAGATTATTCCATTGAATTGTTTTCACAAGAAGGAAAAGGAACCTGTTTTTCTATAAAAATTCCGTTTATAAAGGAAGGTGAAGCAAATGTACCGGATTCTGATAGTTGATGATGAAAAATTTATCAGAAGAAGTATCTGTAACAGAATGCAGTGGGAACAGTTTGGCGTAGAAGTGGCCGGGGAAGCCGCAAACGGACAGGAGGCTCTTGAGCTGATCGGACAGTTACGTCCCCAGATTGTGCTGGTGGATATCCGCATGCCGGTGATGGACGGCATAGCATTTATCAGCGAGGCGAAGAGACGCTATCCACAGATCTATTACATAATTATGAGCGCCTACAATGATTTTGAATATGCCAAAAAAGCGATTCAGCTTGGAGTGGAAGACTATATTTTAAAGCCGGTGAAAATTTCGGAGTTAGAAGCGGTGCTTGGAAGGATTGTCCATGAGCTGAATCAGAAGCGTCTGACCAGCCATTTGCTCAGAGCCGAAGCGGGCGGGCAGGAGCAGCCTTCCTTTTTAGGGGATCAGATAGAGGTTTTAGCCTTTTACGTGGATTGCGGGGAAGAAACCGGACGGCGCATGGAGGAGGCCATGCAGGAGGCGCTGGGGAAGACGGATGATAAGGTGATTCTTTATCATCTGGAAAATTATTCTATGGGCGATTGCTGTATTTTCCTGATAAATGGAAATCACCTGAAGGAGGAAATCGGCAGGAATCTGGTGGAAGCAGTCTGGGATTGTCTTGGGGATATAGAGGGAGTGGCAGCCTTAAGCGAGATTATGGAGAAAGACAGGCTGCGGCAGGCGGTCACATCCGGTATCCGTCTTTTGACACGCAAGCTGTTCTACCCGGAAAGAAAAATCCTGACAGTCAGGCAGAGAGCGGATGAAGTGAAGGATAAAAAGCACCGGCAGCAGCTCAGGGAGGAAATGAACTATCTGCACAGGCAGAATGTAACAGAGAGCGCTGCACAAATGGAAAACGGGCTTCTGCATGTTGTGGAACTGCTCGTAAACCGGGAGAACAGTATATGGACAGTTGAAAAATTTATTGCTGAGATTCTGATACTGCTTAAGAAGGTCAGCGAAGGAGCAGTGGATGATGAGGATTATTTTATCCTTTACCATGGCGTGCAGGGAAGGGATTATCTTCTCCGCTATCAGACAGAGAAGGAATTGAAATGCCGTCTGGAAGAGGTTATCCGTAATTGTTTCGGGATGATTTCGCAGCATGAGGATGAAGATGCCGTTACGTCAATCAGGCAGTATATCAGGGAAAATTATCAGTCGGATTTAAACGCGGCTCAGATTGCCCGGAAATTTTACTTAAATGCCAGCTATCTGTCCACTTTGTTTAAAGAGAAAACGGGGATGAATATGGGGGCATATATTGAAGGCGTGAGGATGGAGAAGGCGAAGGAATTTCTTAAGGATACAGAATGGCCGGTAACGGATATCGCAACGCGGTGCGGCTATTCGGATTCCAACTATTTTACGAAAGTATTCAAAAAGTATACCGGGGCCACGCCAAGACAGTTCAGGGAAAAGGACGGTTGCATTTCCTGAAAATATTCCCCCTTTTTTCCTGAAATATTTCTATTTCCGAAAAAAGCGAGGTGGTAAGCTTACGGGAGTATGAAAGGCGCAGAAAGAAGGAGAAAAGAAATGGTGAAAATGGTAATTAACCCGGCCCGCAGAACGGGGCACATCTGTCCGGAGGTGCAGGGACACTTTGCGGAGCATCTGGGCAGATGTATTTATAACGGAATTTATGTGGGGGAGAAGTCGCATATTCCCAATGTGAACGGGATGCGCAGCGACGTGGTGGAGGCGCTGAAGGAAATTCATGTTCCTGTGCTGCGCTGGCCAGGCGGATGCTTTGCGGATGAGTATCACTGGAAGGACGGGATCGGACCTAAGGAAAAGAGAAAAAGAACCATCAACACCCACTGGGGCGGCGAGGTGGAGGATAACAGTTTCGGAACCCACGAGTTCATGGAGCTATGCAGGCAGCTTGGCTGCAAAACCTATATCAACGGCAATCTGGGGAGCGGCACCATAGAGGAGATGGCACAGTGGGTAGAGTACATGACCTTTGAAGGGCATTCTTCCATGGCTGACCTTCGAAGAGAGAACGGCAGGCAGGAGCCGTGGAATGTGGATTACTTCGGCATCGGCAATGAGAACTGGGGCTGCGGCGGAAACATGAGGCCCGAATATTACGGCGATCTGTACCGGCAGTGCCAGACCTTTATCCGCAGCTACCGGCGGTCACATCCGGTGCGGAAGATTGCCTGCGGGGCCAATGGGGAAGATTATCAGTGGACGGAAAAGGTGCTGGAGACGGCCTTTGACCACGGTTACGGTTATATGAACGGATTATCCCTGCACTTTTATACGGTTCCCTCCGGAAAGTGGGGAAGAAGGGGATTTGCCCTTGATTTTACGGAGCAGCAGTATTATCAGACATTGAGGGAAGCTCTGAAAATGGAGGAACTGATTCTTGGCCATGGGGCAATCATGGACCGCTATGACCCGGAGAAGAAGATTGGGATGATTGTCGACGAGTGGGGAACCTGGTTTGAGGCAGAGCCCGGCACCAACCCGGGATTTTTGTTTCAGCAGAATACCATGCGCGACGCACTGGTTGCCGGAATTCATTTAAATATTTTCAATAAGCACTGCGACCGGGTAAAAATGGCCAACCTTGCCCAGGTGGTGAATGTGCTTCAGGCAGTCATCCTTACAGAAGGGGAGAGGATGCTGAAGACGCCTACCTGGTATGTGTTCCATATGTACCGGTATCATCAGGACGGAGAGCTTCTGGAATCCTTTCTGGAAACCGGGGAGACCGGCATGGAGGACTGCAGAATACCGGATATGACAGAGTCGGTTTCGGAAGACAGAGAAGGAAAGATACAGATCACCATAACCAACGCTTCTCTATCTGAAAGTAAGGCGGTGGAAGCGGCGCTTACAGGCAGAAGGGTCAAAGCGGTAAAGGGCACGGCGCTTGCGGCGGATATGGGCGGCCACAATACCTTTGACGAACCGGAGCGGGTAAAAGAAAGGGAATATCAGGCTGACAGGATTGCGGGGGAAGAGGGAAAGATATTTTTCACGGTTCCGCCATGCAGTGTCCTGCACCTGGAGGTGGAGACGGAAAGCACCACAGACAAAGAATGAAAAACAGGACTGCGAGGCTTGGCCTGCGTCAGGAAGGAGTATCGGAAATGGAGTATATCGTAACAGAAGATTCACTCACGGTGTATTGGGAACGGACGAAGGAGATGGCGACAGGAGAATCATTCCGGGTGTTTCTGGATGGGAAGGAAGCGGCCCGCACGGAGAAAACCCACTGTACACTGTCAGGGCTGTTTCCGGAACAGGTCTATACGGTCAGGGCGGCAGGCGCTTTCTGGGAATCGGAAGAGCTGTCTGTCAGGACGCTGAAAAAGAAACGGCGGATTGACATTACGAAACATCCTTATGAGGCTGTGGGGGATGGGGAGAAGATAAATACGGAAAGCATCCAGAAGGCTATTGACGACTGTGGAGAAGGGGAGGCGGTTTATATTCCCGAGGGAATTTTTATGACGGGAGCCCTGCGGCTTCACAGCGATATGGAGCTGTATCTGGAAAAAGGAGCCGTTCTGCAGGGTATGGCGGAGGTGTCCGACTATCAGCCTAAGATTAAAAGCAGGTTTGAGGGAATCGAGATGGACTGCTACAGCAGTGTGCTGAACCTGGGCTTTTTGGATGCAGGGGAAGACTTTGGCTGTAAAAATGTAGTGATCCGGGGGCATGGAACTGTTGCCAGCGGCGGGCAGCTGTTGGCGCAGCGGGTGATTGCGGCGGAAAGCGCAGAGCTGGCAAAAGAACTGGAGCAGCATCCGGAGCTTGTGGCAGAGTGTGAGAAGCCGGAAACTATTCCGGGCAGGGTGCGCCCAAGGCTGGTGAACATCAGCCGATGTGAGAACATTTTGCTGGAAGGTATCACGTTTCAGAACGGGGCAAGCTGGAATGTCCACATGATTTATTCCAGGCATATTATCACCCATGACTGTACTTTCATTTCCCAGGAGGTGTGGAACGGGGACGGGTGGGATCCGGATTCCTCCGAAGATTGTACCATTTTCGACTGCCGGTTCTTTACGGGCGATGATGGGATTGCGGTAAAGTCGGGAAAAAATCCGGAAGGAAACAGAATCGCCGTACCCTGCCGGAAAATCCGGATTTTTGACTGTAAATCCGCTTTCGGACATGGAATTACCATTGGAAGCGAGATGTCCGGCGGCGTGGAGGACGTGGCCATCTGGGATTGTGACCTTAGCCGGTCGATCTACGGGATGGAGATCAAGGGAACCTGGAAGCGGGGCGGCTATGTGAAAGATATCCGCATGGACAACTGTGTGATCCCAAGACTGCTGTTCCATGAAGTGGATTACAACAATGACGGAGAACCGGCGGAAGATATACCGTTCTTTTCGGACTGTGAGTTTAACCGGCTGCATATCCTTGGCGAATACTACAGCAGACAGAGGGAGTGGACGCCCTGCGATGCCATAGAATTGTGTGGGTTTGACAGTCCGGGGCATGAGGTGTCAAATATCCGTTTGAAGGACGTGGTGATCGGGCGGGAAGGGAGCGGAGCAAAAAGATCTCTGACCTTAAACAGATGCAAGGGGATCTGCATTGAGAATCTGACGGTATTGTAGGCATGGCATGAGGAAAATGCTGAAATGAGGATAAGGAGAAGCGGTGATGAAGAAAATGATCTATAACGGAATCCCCTGGTATGACCAGAACGGGAACCCGGTAAACGCCCACGGGGCATGTATCCTTCAGGAAGGGGAAAGGTATTATCTGTTCGGCGAATACAAGACGGATGATGTCAATCAGTACAGGGGCTTTTCCTGCTACTCGACGGAAAATTTTACGGACTGGAAATTCGAGGGGCTTGCCCTGCCGCCCCTGAAAAAAGGGCTGCTCGGGCCGGGCAGGATCGGGGAGCGGGTCAAAGTCCTGAAAAGTAAGCGGACGGGCAGATACAGTATGCTGATGCACACGGATGACGAAAGATACTGTGATCCCTGTATCGGACTTGCGGTGGGGGAGCGTTTGGATCAGGAGTTTTCGTTTCAGGGCCCGCTTCTTTTTGAAGGAGAGCCCATCCGGTTTTGGGATATGGGAACTTTCGTGGATGAGGACGGCACCGCTTATCTTCTGACCCACGAGGGGAATATCTACCGGCTGGACGAGTTGTGTACCGGGGCGGTGGAGCTGGTGGCCAGGAATATCGCTCCGGGCGGGGAATCCCCGGCCATGTTCAAAAAGGACGGGATATACTACCTGATGCTTTCCAATAAGACAAGCTGGGAGCGGAACGACAATTATTATTTTACGGCGGACGACCTGCACGGACCATGGACGTACAGGGGGTTGTTCTGCCCGGAGGGGAGCCTGACGTACAATACCCAGTGCTCTTTTGTGTTCCGGTATGAGAGAGGAAATGAGAGTATACCTGTTTATGTGGGAGACCGCTGGTCCTTTCCCAGGCAGGCATCTGCGGCCACATTGGTGCTTCTGCCGATAGAGGCAGAAAAAAGCGGGATGAAGATCTCAGAGTATCTGCCCGTGTGGTCGCCAGATACGCTGGAGGGAGAGAAACTTGTGCCGGAGCATTCGCTGGACTTTCGCTCCAATGTCCGGAATGAGGAAACAAGCGTCCGTTTTCAGGGTAGCCGGATTACTCTTTTTGGAAACACGGACTGTCACGGAGGATACGGGAATATCTGTATTTATGATGAAAAGGGGGCCTGCGTGCATAAAACCAGCATTGATTTCTACAGCGGTGTCCCGGAAGGCGGGATGCGGTACCGCTCCCCGCTTCTGGCACAGGGAACCTACAGGGTGAGGATTGCGGTAGCGGGAGAAAACAGCGTGTGTGCTACCAAGAGCGGAAAGCGGTACGGGAGCGACGATTACTATATCCATATCACGGGCTGGACGGCCGAGTGAGAAAGGGCTGCAGTTTATTTGCAGCCCTTTCTGTAATCGCTGGGAACCAGTCCTGTCAGTTTTTTAAAAGTCCGGCTGAAATATTTTTCATCATTGTATCCCACACTGAAAGCAATTTCCTGAATGGATTTATCCGTGTTTTCAAGATACTGCTTTGCGTGTTCAATCCGCACCTGGGTGCAGTAATCAATGAAGGATACGCCCACGATATCGTGAAAGCAGCGGCTGAAATATCCATAGCTCATCTGCGCATTCCTGGCGGCCTCTGTGGTATCTACCGTTTCGCTGTAATGAGTATCAACATAGCTTTTTACATTCAGGATGCTGCGTATGATATTGGAGGAATACTTTGCCTGAGACTGAAAGAAGTCGGTTCTCTTGTAGACCTGGATCAGCCAGTCTTCCACTTCCTGCCAGTTATGAAAAACCGGGGGAAGGGAGAGCGTTTGTCCGGTAAGTTCCGAATAGGCGCTGTTCCAGACGGATTCCAGCGCAAGCAGCAGATGATACAGAGTAGAGGTTTTCAGCCTGCTGTTTTTCAGATCAAAGGTAATTCTATCAAAAAGCTCGTTTTCATATACCCAGTTTAAGGACAGCCATTCCTTTTTCAGCCGTTCGAGAGTTTCTGTATTCTGGATCTCCTCCTCTTCATGCAGTTCATAGGCATGTTTGACGTGGACTGTTTTACCGGGATGATACTCATAAAAAAAGCTGTCGTTCATGAACCGGCGAAGCAGTTTTCCAAGCTGCGCGAAGGTCATATCGGAGACATCCAGGATACGCAGCAGCATGGTACCCGGAAAACTGTCCGGGAAGACAAAAGATTCCTTCTGATGCGTAAATACCCATACACCGCCCAGGAGTTCATAGATATCTTTTCTTCCGGAAAGAGAATTTTGCTCCCAGAATTCAAAAATATGCTGGTCCGTTTCCAGTTCCACAGTGACGAGAGCGTAGATAGAGGGGTACAAAATCCTGCTTTCCTTCCATTTCATACCGGAGGAACCGGCAAGGGCGGAAGTTTTCCGGATAATATTGGCATGGATGCGCTCCAGTATCTGGTCAAAGTTTTCTTTATCAAACTGTGTCTTTGCAATGTAATCGATGGCGCCGCTGCGCAGGGCATTTTGTATATATTCAAATTCCGTATGGATGGTCAGCACCACGTAGTTTAATTCCGGATATAATTCGGAGGCAGCCCTGATAAAAGTCATGCCGTCCATGACAGGCATGTCGAGATCCACAAGAACCAGGTCCACATCGTGTTCCTGCAGAAAAGCCAGGGCTTCTTTTCCGTTTGCGCTTTCTCCTATGATCTCCATATGGTGTTTGGCCCAGGGCATGAGCATCCGGATTCCCTTCCGGGTCAAGGCGTCATCATCAACGATCAGTATTTTTAACATGAGAACCATTTCCTTTCAGTTTTGGGAAATCTATGGTGACTACTGTTCCGTGGTTTTGAGAGCTTTCTATATGAAAATGAAAACTTCCTGAGAAGAAATCGCGCAGGCTGTTTACTACATAGGCAAGCCCGATTCCAAATCGGGGAATTTTATTTCCTGTGTCGGAGTCCGCCAGGTCTGCCTGCGGCGCAGATGGCGGATAAAGGCTGTTTATTTTTGCCAGGATCCCGGCATCCATGCCCGTACCGGTATCCGATATGATCAGATGGATGACATCGTCAACCTGTATACGGATGAGAAGATCCATGCCTGGCTGATAGCCGTGGGCCAGCGCGTTTTCAACCAGCGGCTGTAATAAAAATTTGGGACAGGGATAACTTAAGTCGTTTGATGCGGGTCTTTCTATGCGGAACTGAAAATCATAGCGTACTTTCTGGAGCTGGACATATTCGGTCAGGGCGCTGAGCTCTTTCTCAAGGTTGGTGGCAACGCTTTCCTTATCCAGGTTATAGCTGAGCAGGTGGGATAAGGACTGGGTGATAGCGTCGATATCATCCTGCCCGTTCATCAGAGCCATCCAGTGAACGGTATTCAGTGTGTTTAACAGGAAATGAGGATTGATTTGCGCCCGGAGTTTTTCAATCTGTATTTTTGTATTGGTCTTTTCCTGCTGTACCATCCGGCGGATCATTTCCTGGATCTGTCTTTGCATCAATACAATTTTATGCAGAAGGTAGTCATACTCCGGGATGGAGGAATGGGTCTGCGTATTGCTGCTTTCCTCGGAAAGCAGAAGTTCTAGCTGGCGGTCGAACAGCCGCAGCGGGGAATAAACGCTTTTCCAGAAATAGACTGCAACCAGAGCCACAAAGGCGGCAATGATCAGGATGCAGATCAGGATATCGGCAAGCGACTGGTAATAATCAGTAATATAGATGTGTTCCGGAATAATGATATGGACCCCCCATCCCTGGGACATGGACTTGGACATGGAACGGTAGCTGCGGCTCTTTCCCTCCAGAATATCAATGACCCCTGTGCCGGCTTCTTCAAATGTCGTATAGACCGGTTCCCCGGATGAATTTGTGATGGCAAGAAAAGCGGATTTGCGTTCCAAAAGGCGCAGAGGTGCAAGCAGGGAATAAAAACCGGATTCTATGGACAGGACAACCGACTTCCCGTTTGGCAGCGTTTCCGTCCGGTTGAGAATCAACACGGGATTTCCGTTGTAGCTGCTCTGGCTGTTGCATGGCCCGCAGAAAGAGAAAGCGGTATTCTGGTAAAGGACAGGAGAGCGCCCGAACTGTTTCCTGCTGACCGGAAAACTGCTGAAAATGAAATCCTGCGCCTCGTTATCATAAAGATAAAGCAGGGAAATATCGGTGTTGGCAAGTGTCAGTATGGAGACAGAATCAAGGAGGGCGGCATAATGTGTCTGCCTTTCATAGGGAGAGAGACTGTCCTGATAAAGCATCAGTGTATTCTGTATCTCTTCATTATCCAGGATTTGTCCGGATGTGAGGGTGAGATTCCAGAGCAGATTTTCCATGGTATCACAGGCTTCGGTCAGAATACTGTCATAATCTTCGTTCAGCTGTGTTTCGGTAAAACGGGTGATAAAGCGGCTGATGGTAAAAAAGCAGGAGGCGGCCATCAGCAGAAGGATGCTGAAAAAGGATATAAAAATTCTGGATTTTAACGATATATTTTTTAAATTGGATATATGCATAAAAACAACCCCGCATTGAATAACTTCTGACAGTTCGTAAACGAGCTATGCTCGTTATTTTATTATAGATTTTGGCCGGAAGTCTTGTCAATATTACGGGTATTGCCTGAAGGTGGACAATCTTGCGAAAAAGGTGGACAATTATGATATGGGTAATCTCATACAGCAGAATAATCCACTGATACATGAGAATAATCAGTCCAACTCACTAAGGGGAACCGATATAATCAATTTAACAGCAGACGGATAACGCAGACGGCAGAGTATCCGGATGTTAAAAAACAGAAAGGGAGAGAATGGAAGTATGAAGAAGAAACGAATTTTAAGCCTGTTTCTGGCATGTGGGCTGACCATAGGGATGCTGGCAGGATGCGGCAATTCCGGGGGCGGCGCCAAGGGAGACGAAGCAGGCGTATCAGAGGGAAACGAGAACGCCGAAAACAGCAGTACGGATGCCGGGCAGGCCGAAGGGGGAGATAATCTACCCGTGGACGAAAACGGCAATCCTTCTCCATTTGGAAAATACGCAGAGCCGGTAACGGTTGAGATCGTCCAGTCTATCAACCCTACAATTACCATGCCTGAGGGAGATACGGCCACAGATAACTATTATACAAGATTTATCAAAGAAAATCTGAACGTGGATATTTCTGTAAAATGGTCATCGGCCTCTTCTGATTTCAACGAAAAGATGAATCTGGCGATCGCGTCCAACGACCTGCCGGACATCCTTGTGGTAAATGAACAGCAGTTTCGTAAGCTGGCTCAGTCAGATATGCTGGAAGATTTGACGCCATATTATGATACCTATGCCTGCGATATCATCAAGCAGAATGTGGATTCAACGGGCGGCAAGGCAATCGAAAATGCGTCCTATGATGGAAAACTGCTGGGACTGCCGAATGTTCAGGTGGAAGCGGACGGATATGCCCTGATGTGGATCAGACAGGACTGGCTGGATGCTCTGAACCTGGAAGCACCCACAACCATTGAAGAGCTGGAAACAGTGGCGAAGGCGTTCGTCGATAACAATATGGGCGGTGAGAATACCATCGGTATCGTAGGACCGACTGTGAACGGAAAGGTATATAATACCTTCCTTTCCATCAACAACCTGAACAATCTGGACGGCATTTTCCAGGCGTTCCAGTCTTATCCGGGTTTCTGGATTCAGGGAGAGGACGGAAAGGTCGTGTATGGTTCCACAACGGCACAGACAAAAGAGGCTCTTGCGGAGCTGAACAAGATGTACCAGGAGGGTTACCTTGATCAGGAACTGGGGGTTCGGAAAGATGCGGATGAAGCATGGAAGAGCGGCAAGGTCGGAATCCTTTTCTCCCCCTGGTGGCATGGATATAACGTGAAAGACGGTATTGCAAACGACCCGGCCATGGAATGGAAAGCGTATGCTGCCCCCCTGGCTGCGGATGGGCAGTGGTACCCGAAGCTGGGAGGCGTAGGCGGTTCTTACTGTGCGGTACGCAAAGGGTATGAGCATCCGGAAGTTGCGATTTTGCTGAATAATTATCTGAGAGTAAACGAGGGCAAGTTCCAGGAGGAGACAACGCTGGATGCCGGCTATTATCCGGGCCGTGTGGTGATCACCCCGCTTGATGAGAATTCTGTTTCCGTTCGTGCGCTGCGGGCGGAAATGAACGGGGAAGAAGTGGAGGATTTTGATCCTGTCAACTATAAGCTCCTGGAAAGCGATTTGAGTTCGGTAAGCCAGTGCCTGGAAGCGCCCTATGATGATATGGGTATCGAAAAATGGGATGTGGAGCATACGGTATTCGGCAGAGTATACTCCCTGCTGATGGGTTCCGCTGCGGTGGAGGATGCCGCAGATGCAGGCATTGTGAATAAGATTTACAGCGTGACCTATACACAGACAGAAACCATGGAAAAGAAGTGGACGAATCTGGAGAAAAAAGAGAATGAAATCTTTTTAAAGATTATCATTGGTGAAGAGCCTATAGACGCTTTTGATACTTTTGTGGAAGAATGGAAAGCAGAAGGCGGAGACGAGATTACGGCAGAGGTACAGGCGATTGCGGACGGCAAATAATAAATGGTAGAAATACGTTTGTAAACTCCTTAGGCTGCCATGACCTGGATTACGGGGTGTCTGGAATGTCTGAAAGCATTTCAGACACCCTGCTTTATGCGCAGGCCCGCATAAGGAAATTTGCTGCTAACGCAGCATGCGGGCCGCGCGCGGGCAGGGAGAAAATCTTCCCTGCTCGATTATAATACAAGGAGGAATGGAAAGTGGGTAAGAAGGTAAATATTCTACATTCAAGAGCGGGGGCATACTGGATTATGGTACTGCCGGCACTGCTCTGGATGGTACTGATCAATATTGTTCCCATGTTTGGGATTGTCATGGCCTTTCAGGATTTTAATCCCGGTAAGGGGATGCTTCGTTCCGAATTTGTGGGGCTTGAAAATTTTGAGTATATGTTTCAGATGAAGGATGTTTCCCAGATTTTTACAAATACCATTGTGATTGCGGTGGGAAAACTTCTTTTGAATGTTTTTGTACCGGTAGTTTTTGCGCTGCTGCTCAATGAAATTAAAAATGTATTTTTCAAGAGATGTGTGCAGACCATTGTGTATCTTCCGCACTTCATTTCATGGGTAATCATGGGCGGTATTTTACTGGATGTGTTTGGTCTGTACGGGCCGGTCAATATGATGCTTTCCGCATTTGGAGCGGAACGGATTGCCTTTTTCAGGATCTCCTCTCTGTTCCGCACCCTGGCAATCGGTACGGATGTGTGGAAAGAATTTGGATTTAATGCAGTGGTCTATCTGGCGGCTCTGACGGGAATCAGTCCTTCCCTGTATGAGGCGGCGGCTATTGACGGCGCTAGCCGCTGGCAGCGGATGTGGCATATCACGCTGCCGGGATTAAAGCCCATTATCGTCCTGATGACGATTCTTGCCCTTGGCAATATCCTGAACGCAGGGTTTGACCAGATTTACAATATCTATAATCAGGCGGTTTATTCTACAGGGGATATTATCGACACATGGGTATACCGGGTAGGCTTGAATGATCTGCAGTATTCACTGGCAACGGCAGTGGGGCTCTTAAAATCAGTGGTGGGATTTTTGCTGATATCCCTGTCCTATACAATTGCTTATAAGAAGGCGAATTACAGGATTTTTTAATCAGGAAGATGAGGTGAAAAAATTATGGTAGAGAAAAAAACAGCCGGACATATAGCGGTGCAGGCGATTTTTGTGGTAATTCTTGTCCTGTTGGCCCTGAGCTGTCTGCTCCCCCTTTTATATAATCTGGCGGTGTCTTTCAGTTCAAAGGAGGCGGCGGAGGCAGGATTGGTATCCTTCTGGCCCATAGGATTTACATTAAAGGCATATCAGGAGATCATGGGGGAGAGCGCATTCTTTGTATCCTTCTTTGTGTCTGTGAAACGTGTTGCCGTTGCGCTTTTGATTACGATTCCGACCCTGACAATGGCGGCATACCCGCTTGCCAAAAGCAGGCAGGAATTTGCCCCCAGGAATATTATTCTGTGGATATTTGTATTCTGCATGCTGTTTTCCGGCGGCACGATTCCATGGTATATGGTTATGAAAAACTATGGGCTGATCAACAACATTGTAGGATTGGCAGTCTGCGGCGGAATTCCGGTGTTTAACCTGATCCTGATGGTGAATTTTTTTCAGGATATCCCCAAGGAACTGGAAGAGGCGGCCATGGTGGACGGAGCGGGGGCATGGTATATCCTGACACATATTATTGTACCCTTGTCAAAGCCTGTCATTGCCACAATCGCCTTGTTTACCATTGTGACGCACTGGAATGATTTCTTTCAGGGGCTGGTTTTGTCCACCGGGGAGAAATATTATCCCCTGCAGACTTACATCAAGCAGTTGATTTTCCAGGTAGATACGTCTACAATGACTGCAGAGCAGATCAAGCAGGCGTCCATGATGTCGAATACCACTATGAATGCGGCAAAGATTTTTATCTCCATGATTCCGGTATTGTGTATTTATCCGTTTCTGCAGAAATATTTTGTGACGGGGATTACACTTGGCGGGGTAAAAGAGTAGAAGAAACAGGTCAGGCATTTTATAATGGTTGTGAACAGGCGCGGATTTCGCATTGCGTTGCCGGAAAACAGGGAAGGGTGGTTAAAGTGAGAGAATTAATATTTAGCAATGACCCATATGGGATGAACTGGCTGAGGGAAGATTTTGCATACGGAGAGGTGAAGTGCCCGAAGGAGTTATGCGGCTCGGCAACAAGCAAAAAAGACGGGGATAAGGTTTATACAAAGATTACGATTTCCAATCCCGGGCGAAAGCCCTATTTTACCGATAAGACTTCGATCAGTATTGCGTTTCCGCTGGCGGACAAATATGAGGGCAGCAAAATATGCATGGAGCAGCGCTGCCATACCCACATTTTCTGCGGCGGGGATATCAGCTATATCTGTGCCCTGCGCATGGGCGGGGAAGCGCCTCATCTGGGGATGGTGCTTACGAAGGGAAGCCTTTCAGGCTACAGCATAGAGCGCAATCTTGTAAGCCGGAGCAACGACAGGGGGTGTTTTCTCCTTCACCCGTCGCCAATGGAAATTAAGGCGGGGGAGAGTGTGACGCTTGAGTGGATGATTTTCCGTCATGAGGGGAAAGAGGATTTTTTCAGGAAGCTTTCGCAGTACTGCCCGCATTTTGTCACAGTGCGGGCTGACCGGTATGTGCTGTTTCCCGGTGAAAAAAATGTGCTCCGTGTATGTCCGGCGTTTGCGGCAGGCCAGGTTACAGTGGACGGAAGAAAGTTGCCGGAAGTAAACGGGGAATACCGGCTGGAATATACGGCGCAGGAGATTGGAGAAAAGGTATTTGAGATTCAGGCGGATGGTGTAAGGACATGGTGCAGGACCTATGTACAGGAGAGCGTGGAGAAACTGGCAGGGAAACGCTGTATATTTCTGGCGGAGCATCAGCAGTACCATGGCGGTACCAGGGAACTGGAGGGCGCTTATCTGGCTTATGATAATGAGGAAGAGATGTGTATCTACAGGCCGGAGAATGATTATAACGGCGGCAGGGAGCGCATAGGTATGGGGGTTTTACTCACCCGTTATCTGTCCGGCCGGAGCGGAAAAGAAAATCCATTGCTTCGGGACAGTCTTGATACATACAGGGAGTATGTGTTGCGGGAGCTGGTGGATTCGGACACCGGAAAGGTTTATAACGATATGGGCAGGGACGACAGCTATCAGCGTCTGTACAACGCGCCCTGGGCAGCCACGTTCTTTACAGAGCAGTACAGACTGCGGAAGGACGAGGAAGATTTGCTGTGTGCCTGCCGGATAATGAAGCGGTTTTATGAGGAGGGCGGAAAAGACTTTTACCCCATAGACCTGCCAATCCTGCTGCTGGATGGGGAACTTGCCCATGCAGGAATGGAAGCGGAAAGGGAGGAACTGTGTATTCTTTACAGGGAACATGCTGACAGGATCTGTGAGCGGGATACCGGCTATCCGGCAAGCGAAGTCAATTATGAGCAGAGCATTGTTGCGCCTGCGGCGGATATTCTCTTGTCCGTGTATGCGCTGACAGAGGAAGAGAAATATTTAACGGCGGCAGAGCGTCAGATACAGGTTCTGGAGCTTTTTAACGGGATGCAGCCGGATTATCACCTTTATGAAGCGGCAATCCGGCATTGGGATGGGTACTGGTTTGGCAAAAGGAGATATTTCGGGGATACTTTCCCCCATTATTGGAGCGCGCTTACCGGAAACGTGTTTGAACGGTACGGAAGGCTTACCGGAAACAGCCGCTGTCTGGAAAGGGCGGAGAATGCGAGAAGGGCGGTACTGCCGATGATATTTGCGGACGGAAGGGCGTCCTGCGCGTATATTTATCCGTTTAAAATCAATGGAAGGGAAGGAGAATTTTACGATCCCTATGCCAATGACCAGGATTGGGGATTGTATTTTTACCTGAAAAATAAGGAGGAAAAGAGTGAAAAAATTTAACAGAATTTTATATGGAGGGGATTACAACCCGAATCAATGGCCCAGGGAAATCTGGAAAGAAGATATGAGGATGTTCCGGGACGCGCACATCAACAGCGCAACGGTCAATGTATTTTCATGGGCAAAGCTGCAGCCCTCCGAGGACGAATATGATTTTTCGGAACTGGACGATATTGTAAAGATGCTCAGTGAAGAGAATTATGATATAGTGCTTGCCACTTCCACAGGGGCGCTCCCGGCATGGATGGCGGAAAAGTATCCGGAGGTGGAGCGGACAGATTATGAGGGGCGGCATCACAAATTCGGGCAGAGGCATAATGCATGCCCCAATTCGCCCGTATTCCGGAAATATTCTGCAAGACTGGCAGGAAAGCTGGCACAGCGGTATGGCGGCAATCCCCATGTGAAGTGCTGGCATATCAGTAATGAGTACGGCGGGGAATGCTACTGTGAGAACTGTGAGAAGGCATTCCGCATGTGGCTGAAAAAGAAGTATGGCACGTTAGAGGCATTGAACCGGGCGTGGAATACGGAATTCTGGGGGCATACCCTCTATGACTGGAAGGAGATAGTCCTTCCAAATGCATTGAGCGAAGGTCTGTGGGATGGAAAAACAGCATTTGCCGGTATTTCCATAGATTATAAGCGGTTTAATTCAGATGGGATACTGGCAAATTACGTGGCGGAGCGGGATGCCATCAGGGAGTTTGATAAAGAGACTCCGATCACCACAAACCTGATGGGAACCTACAAAGGGCTGGATTATTTTAAGTGGGCAAAGGAGATGGACATCATATCATGGGATAATTACCCGAGATACGATACGCCGTGGAGCGAGACATCCATGTGCCATGACCTGATGAGGGGATTGAAGGACGCGCCGTTTATGCTGATGGAGCAGACGCCCAGCCAGCAGAACTGGCAGCCCTATAATTCCTTAAAGCGCCCGGGGCAGATGCGGGCGCAGAGCTATCAGACCATAGCCCACGGGGCGGACACCATCCAGTTCTTCCAGCTCCGCAGGAGCATAGGGGCGTGTGAAAAATTTCACGGAGCGGTGATCTCCCATGCAGGGACAGAGAATACCCGTGTGTTCCGGGAGGTTTCGCAGCTGGGAGCCGAACTGGAAAAGCTGGGAGATATCATACCGGGCAGCAGGAATGAGGCGCAGGTAGGAATTGTCTTCGACTGGGATAATTACTGGGCTTTGGAGTATGCCAGCGGGCCTTCCGTGGATTTGACTTATGTGAGCCACATCCATGAATACTATAAGTACTTTTATGACAGAAATATTGCAGTGGATATGATTCCTTTCGATGCAGATTTCGGTAAGTATAAACTGGTGGCAGCTCCGGTTCTGTACATGGTCAAGGAAGGAATGGCGGAAGAACTGGAGAAATTTGTGGAAAACGGCGGCACTCTCGTGACTACCTATATGAGCGGAATTGCCGGGCAGTCGGATAATGTCCATCTGGGAGGATATCCGGGGCCTCTGCGGAAAATGGCGGGAGTATGGGTGGAAGAGATTGATGCCCTTGCGCCGGAACAGCACAATGAGGTCATCATGAATTCAGGGGAAAAATACGCCTGCTCTTTTTTATGTGACCTGATGCATCTGGAAGGGGCGCAGTGTCTCGGAATCTATGGGGAGGATTTCTATAAAGGGATGCCTGCTGTGACCAGGAACTGCTTTGGAAAAGGATTTGTCTATTATGTGGGGACACGTATGGAAGAAGAGGGACTTTCTGTCATACTGGATAAAGCGGTTACGGATGCAGCGGTGGAAAGCGTCGGACAGGGGACGGAAGGACTTGAGATTGTCTGCCGCAGGACACAGGACAGCAGAATATATTTTGTCATGAACTTTGGGGAGCAGGAGAGATGGATGCCGGCGTGGCTTTGCCAACACAGAGATTTATTGACAGGGGAAATGGTGTCAGAGAATACGATTTTAAAGAAATATGATGTATATCTGATACAGATTCATAAGCAGCATCAGAACTGGCAGGGATGACCGTAGAGTTTGAGGGAAAGTTTTACGAGATTGGTTCTGCCCACAAAAAGTACCAGAAGGATAAGGTATGGGATGAGGACTATTATATCCTGACGCTGGCGGCCCTGGCAAGGGAACGAAAGGGCGGGAGGTTATGCAACGCTTCTGTCATCCTTGCGGCAGACATCTGAAAGCGACAGCGGAGTGCGCGTTCATGTGAAAGCGCCCGGTAAGGCGGATATCGAAGTGCCTGTTAACCGCAAACTGGCAATGGAGATTAAAACAAAACAGGTAAAAGGAAAATCTATCACCATGAAATATACGGATGGAACAATAGACAAAGGCCCGCTGAAAACGGAGAAATAGATCAAAGGGCCTTTCGGGTAGAGGGTAAATACCGTCCACTACTGAAATCCCGGATAAAGAAAGCAGTGGAGTTGGTGGAACAGACACTTGGCAGATTATATCCTTCTTTTCAAGAGTGAGTCGTCAACTGTAAATAAACATTGCAGACAACAGGCCGCTGCCTTAAAATCAAATATATAAACCAGAATCAATCTTGTGGAGGCCGGTTATCTTCAAAATCGAACGGATTGATTGTAATTAGAAATGTAATGGAATCTATGGGCAGGTTTTACATAAGGAAGCATTGCATATTTATCTGGGAAAGTGATATTAAAAAGGAATGGAGCAGGTCTGGTGACAGGAATGATTGAAATCAATGTACATGGAAAAAATGTTGAGGCAGCAATCAGGGAAATAAAGAAACATCTGGACAGCGCAGACACAGGGACATATCGAATCATAACAGGGGAATGAAGGAAAAATGAGGAAAGAAAATAGAAAGGCAGTCATATATGCAGTCGCAGCGGCATTGTTTTATGCGCTGAATGTGCCTTGTTCAAAGATGCTGCTCTTGGGCGTACCTCCCACCTGCATGGCCGGATTTCTTTATATGGGAGCAGGGGTGGGAGTAGGGATCATGTACCTGTTCCATTATAGGACAGAAAAACAGGAGGAACGGCTGTGCAGAAAGGATATGCCATATACTGTGGGAATGGTTCTTTTAGATATCATAGCCCCAATCCTGCTGATGATAGGCGTCAGCATCGGTACATCAGCAAACGCTTCCCTGCTCGGCAATTTTGAGATTGTCGCAACAACATTGATAGCATTGTTAGTTTTCAGGGAAGCGGTCTCAAAACGCCTGTGGGCGGCGATTGGCTTCATCACGCTGTCCAGTGTGATCCTGTCTTTTGAAAGCGGCGGCACGGACTTTTCGATTGGTTCCCTGTTTGTGCTCGGGGCGACCTTCTGCTGGGGGCTGGAGAATAACTGTACCAGAAATATATCTGAAAAGAGCACCTACCAGATTGTGACGGTCAAGGGGATATTTTCCGGTGCGGGTTCACTGGCGGTGGCATTTCTTTTGCAGGAAGAGATGCCGGAGTTAAAATATGTCATAGTCACCATGCTTTTGGGGTTCATAGCTTATGGGCTGAGCATTTTTACCTATATAAGGGCGCAGAAGACGCTTGGGGCGGCAAAAACAAGCGCTTACTATGCAATTGCCCCGTTTTTAGGCGTTTTCCTGTCATTTCTATTATTGAAGGAACCGCTTACCGCCAGCTATGCCGTTGCGCTTGCGGTGATGGTTTTGGGAACGGGCATCATTGTTTATGACACACTGCTGCTGAACCATAAGCACGAACACCAGCATGTATTGACGCATACCCATAACGGCACTATGCATATGCATATCATTACCCACAGCCATCCGCACAACCATTTGGCAAATATCGGGCGGCACAGCCATACCCACAGCATAGATGAACTGGAAAACTGCCTGCAAAACCATCCTGCCATATGAGTTATCCTTTGCGAGGTCTACCTGACTGGCAAAAATATTCAGGAAAAAGTGGAAAAAGTCGCCATACAACAGAAAGCAGGCTTTCTGTTGTCATGAATGGACATGCAGGCATGTCCGCTTGGCTCGTTGCTCGCGGGAATAAATGGAAGGGGACGAAACTTATGAAAAACATACTGATCGTACAGGGCGGCGGAAGGACGAAAGGGAATACGGCCCAGCTTGTGGAGTATTTTATCAAGGGTGCAAAGGAAGCGGGGCATAAGACAGAGCTGATCTCGCTTCTGAAAAATGAAGTAAAGGGCTGCCTTGGCTGTAACGCCTGCCGGTACGGGAAACCCTGCGTCCAGAAAGATTCATTCAACGAAATGGTTCCAAAAATAAAAAATGCGGACTGCTGATGACTTCCGCTGACAACTTTTTCTGGACGTTTGAGCAGGCAGTGTCATACTATCAATTTGCATTGGTAAATTATATAGGATTCCACGATAAAGGGATGCTCCTTGCCGGGGGATGTGGAGACACCAACGGGAGACCGCAGATTGAGAAAACTGATTATCTAAAACAGGCGTATGAGTTTGGAAAGAGGATTTATTAGGGTGGCAGGAGAAAATATATTTTATCCATAGAATGTATTATGCTTTTAGGACAGTATCCGAAAGGGGAAAGATTGAAAACTAAAATTTTAAATTCTATTGACCTGGATGATGGTGTGAAGAAGAATTATGCAATTTTCCAGGATGTTTTGGCTAAAATAAAGTAAAGGG
>CAMWFQ010000016.1 GCA_947173495.1 uncultured Lachnospiraceae bacterium
GCAATCCACTTTTTCCGCATATTTCCATTCATGATGCGGCGGTAAATTCTCGTTTATCTGCCGGTTTAATTCAATTTTATCATCAAGCGAAGCAAGAATAGATACGATTTTATTTTGCGTTTTCAGTGTGGGCAGCTCAATTTCCTGTTTGGCCAGTGTTTTTACGGAAAGCCCCGGTTGGGCTGACTGTCCGGATAAACGCCCTAAATTCATAGTAGAAAGCAGATAGGCTAGATAACGAATGCTATTATGCTCATTTGCACAGACTACAACAGCGTGTTCTGTCATATATGCCTTTCCATAAAAGAACCGAACATTGCCACAAAATGCTCCTTGCCGTCCAATGATCGCGCATTCTCCCTCAAAATTGGAATGGTCTGTATATCCGCGCAGTCCATTTCCACCATAGACAGGGTATTTTCCTGAATCAGAAATTAGATTGGCTGATATTCCTTTTCCGCTGCTTAACCGGGAACACACCTGTCCCAATTCAAATCTCATACCCAATCGCCCCCAGTTTTCTTCTGATTTCCTCTTCCAGTTCATGGGACTTTGCGAACATATCGGAAAGTTCCGAGGTCAGTCTTGCCATTTTCTCTTCAAACGGTTCGCCATCTTCCTCTTGCTCCTCAATCCCCACATAGCGTCCCGGAGTCAGGATATAATCCTGCTTTGCGATGTCCTGCAGGGTGGCGACAGAGCAAAAGCCCTTCACATCTTCCAGCGTTCCGTTCTGGAAATACTCAAAGGTATCCGCCAGCTTCTGGATGTCTTCATCTGAAAAATCCCTGTGTTTGCGGTCAACCATGTGTCCCATTTTGCGGGCATCAATGAACAGCGTCTTGCCCTTCTGTTTTTTGTTCTTAGTAATGAACCACAGCGTAACCGGGATAGTGACGCTGTAGAAAAGCTGTGTCGGCATGGCAATGATACCCTCAATCAAATCGTCCTCAATGATTTTCCTGCGGATTTCACCTTCACCGCTGGACTGCGTGGAGAGTGCGCCATTTGCCAGCACCAGACCGATTTTTCCGTTTGGTGCAAGGTGATGGATCATATGCTGAATCCATGCATAGTTGGCGTTTCCGGCAGGAGGCGTCCCATACTTCCAACGCACATCTCCCAGTAACTTTTCCTGATTCCATGGATGGTAGTTAAACGGAGGATTCGCAAGAATAAAATCCGCTTTCAGGGTCGGATGCAAATCGTTTGTAAAGGTATCTGCCTGATAAGGGCCGAAGTCCGCGTCAATACCGCGAATGGCCATATTCATTTTCGCCATTTTCCAGGTGTCTGCATTCGCTTCCTGTCCATAAACAGAAATTGCTCCGCGTCTGCCAGAATGTGCCTGAATAAATTTTGCGCTTTGTACGAACATACCGCCGGAGCCACAGCAGCAATCGTAAACACGGCAATTGTCAAACGGGCGCAGAATGGCGACCAGCGTTTTGACTACGCTGGAGGGAGTGTAAAATTCGCCGCCGCCCACGCCTTCCTTTTCCGCAAATTGGGCAATGCAGTATTCGTAGGTGCGCCCCAGAAGGTCTTCGCTCTCTTCCGTGTTACTCATATCGACATTGTTGGTAAAAATATCGACTACATCGCCTAATACCCGCTTATCAAGGTCGGGACTGGCGTAGTTCTTCGGAAGTACATTTTTCAGCGTTTTATTTTCCGATTCAATCGCTCTCATGGCTGTATCTATGACAGTGCCAATCTCCGGGGTGTGGGCAGCAGAGGCAATGGTACTCCATCTTGCTTCCTCCGGGACAAAGAACACATTCTCCATGGCATAAGCATCGCGATCATCCTCAAAACCATCGCCCTCATCTACAAGTTCCTGATAACGCTTGTCAAAGGCTGCGGAAATGTAACGCAGGAAAATCAGACCGATGATTACTTTCCGGTATTCTGCCGCCGGAATATGCCCCCACAAAACACAAGCCGCATCCCAAAGCTGTTTCTCAAAGCCTATGTTGGCATTTGTTTTTTCTGCCATCTGATTTATCCTCCGTGTTGTTATGTCTCGGATTAGTCCGGCACTCATTCAATAATCTCATCTAAAGCGCAGTCCGATAAGGCGCATATCCAAACAGCCATATTTGCGCTCCACCTGTATTATCGAGCAAATGTTTCAGGAACAGTATATCACGCGCTCTGTTCCATCACAAGATTTCCCAGAGAAAATCAAGGCTATACTCTGCATGGGATTGGGTTACTGCAGTGTGTCGGGGGAAGCATGATTATGTTTCTCCTGTCCTCTGTATAAAGGAATATATTGCTAAAGCGGTGGAAGGGCAGAAGCAAAAATTCACATTCAACCTTGACAATACACACCACTTTCTGTATGATAGTTATTGACCGATAGTCAATAACTATCACAGGAGGAAGAACAATTGGCGAGACCGGTGAAAAAGGCACCCGAACAATGGAAAAAAGAGATTCTGGACGCGGCAAAGGAGTTGTTTGGGTCAAAGGGATATGAGGAGACGTCCATCACAGATATTATGGAACTGGCAGGCGGGGCAAAAGGAATGTTTTACCGCTTTTTTCAGAGCAAGGAAGAGGTCATGCATGCATTGGGGGACCAGATGTTCTTCGAAAAAAATCCCTTTGAGACGGTCAGAGTGCGTTCAGACTTAAACGGCCTACAGAAGATACGGGAATTGCTGGTGCTTGACCGATCCGACAAGGAGCGGGAAAGGATAAATACCCAGGCCATTTCCATTCTGAAAGATCCCCGCATTCTGGCCGCGGCGATAGAGGCAAACCGGCGGGTGCTGACGCCTCTCTGGCGTGAGCTGATAGAAGAGGGCAGACGGGACGGCTCTATCCGCACAGAGTACGCCGGAGAGCTTTCGGAATTGCTGCCCCTTGTGAATTTCTGGCTGATGCCCTCGATATTTCCGGCCGGTCCGGAAGAGATCCGGCATAGATGCCGTTTCATCGCAGAGGTTTTCGCTGCCATGGGACTTCCCATTATAGAGGATGAGATGTGCGAGAGAACCGGGAAAATACTGGAAAGCTTCAGAGAAAAAGAGGAGGAATAGGCATGGAACAAAAGCTTTTTACCGGAAATTTTACACTGCTGGTGCTGGGGCAGGTGAGCTCTTTATTCGGTAACTACATACTGAGACTGGCATTGTCCATGTATGTACTGGAGAAAACAGGATCGGCCGCCGTGTTCGCCGGAATTTTGTCTCTTGCCACAATCCCCACGATTCTTTTATCGCCCTTGGGGGGCATTCTTGCCGACAGGATGAACCGGAGAAATATTATGGTGGCGCTGGATTTCCTGACAGGGATATTCGTTCTGTGGGCGGCAGTTTTACTCTCCGGAGACAATATTATCCGGGGAAATGCAGTGGTAAATCAGGTGGCGTCGATATCCTATCTGACCGCGCCTCTTATGGGAGGGCTTTTGTATGCGGCCGTCGGCTTAAAGCCCGTTATGTATGCCAGCGTGGTCTGCTTCTTTCTTACGGCGGCGTTGGAATGCTTCATAAAACTGGCCTGCTGTCGGTCGGCAAACGGCCATGGAAGCGTGCTTTCTGTTGTCAGGAACGATTTTGTCAGCAGCATCAGATTTATTATGGAAGAACAGACGGATATCCTGAAGCTGCTGCTACTCGCAGCGCTTTCCCGTTTTTTTGTCATGGGAGTGACGCTGGTGGGGCTGCCCTATATTGTGAGGTCCATCCTTGCGCTGGATGCAAAATATTATGGTGCGGCGGAAAGCGCGCTGGCCATCGCGACGATTCTTGGAAGCATCGCAGCCGGACTTCTCACGGGAAAGCTGAAATTCCGGAGATTGTCTCGGGTGCTTGCGGCGGTTGGCGTCTGCATGATCCCGGCAGGGGCAGTGTTCCTCATTCCATGCGGCACAACAGCAAGATTCGTCATTACTGTGGCGTCTTTTGGAGGGATGCAGGCAGCCATCAGTGTTTTTTCTATTTTTGCAGTGTCCATGATCCAGCAGAATACACCGGACCACATGATCGGAAAGGTGATGGCTTACACCTCCGCCATTACCATGTGTGTCCAGCCTGTGGGACAGATGGTATACGGGCTGTTGCTGGACGAATTCAGAGATACGGTTTCTCTTGTCCTGATCTTTACAGGGCTTGCGGTGTGCATGATCGGAGTGCTCTCAGACCCGTTTTTCCAGAAAAGAGCGAAGGATAATAGCATCGGCCTTTAGAGAGTGGTTTACGCCAAAAACGCTATGGGGCCATGCAGAGGGCAGGAGAAAGCGTCCCTGCCCTCTGCGCGATTCAGGGTTCCGCCTCCGGATTCCCTTTAAGACGCGTAGTCAGCGCCTTCATTTCCTCTGCAATATACTGAACCGGTGCACCAAAGGCGCCCAGATTCTCAGCCAGCAGAGTCATTTCCTTAGATAGCTCCCGGAAACCGCTTACCACTTCGGTAAAGTCCTTTTGTGTCCGGGCATGATCTGACAGATAAATCATATTTTTTAACCTGCCGCAAAGGGTGCCGAAGGCCGCCTTCTGTTCTGCGTCAAGATATCTGCTGCCCAGCTTTTGAACCTCTCCCTTCAGATAAAACAGAAGAATATTTCCCTGGAAGGCCGCATCCCGAAACAGCTTATCCGGGCTGGGGACCGGGACAGCAGGATTTCCCACGGTCTCTCTGAGAGCGTCGGATAAATCGGATGAAAGGCTCTGGAAAAAGGCAAGAACTTCGCCGAGAGCCTCCTTAAACTTCAAGATCCCTTCAAAAAGAGATTTGTGGGAAGGGGTGCGGAGGGTATCCATATCAGCGGCAAAAAGAATGATATCCAGTCGGAACAGCATATCTTCCAGGGAAGAGACGGTGGTATCATCTAAGGGGACGGCTGCAAGCTCTCCGGCAATCAGGGTAAGCTCTTCCGCAATATAAGCATAAGGAAGAGCATCATCCCACAGGGCTGCGGCGGCTGTTTTTCCCTGTTTTTCCGCCCTTTGGAGCTTTTCTGCGGCGCACGCTCTCATGTCCTGGAAAATCAGCTCTGAGAGTTCGTCGAAGAGGGGGACGATTCTGACGGCACAGATCCGGGCATTCCGGGACAGCTCTTGATACTTTTCGCATATGGGATCAAAGGCCGCGCGGCAGGCAGGCTGTGCTCTTGCCATCATAAGGCCGGTCTGGAAGGCCGTGACAGAGGACCAAAAGGCAGCGTCTTCTATGGCCTTGATGATCAGAAAGCGGGAAGAGATCTCATCGGGATGTTGCGCGATGGCGCTGACAGTGTGCAGAGTCGTTTGGATCTTGGCGGCCACCTGCTCCGAGCGTTGGGCGGTCAGATCCCAGAAAAGGGAATAGGCAGCTCCTTCCGATTCCCGGCTTCTGGCTTTTCTTGTGAATTCGGCTGTTTCCCTGGCCTGGACGATCAGGCTGTTTAATTCACGGATAATTTCATCGGTGTTTTTTGAATAGCTCATACGATATTCCTCCTTCTGCGTTTCAGAGATACTGACGGAAAGATGATATTTTCGGTACTCACTGGGAGTCACACCCATATAGCTGTGAAAGGAGCGGGTAAATCCTTCGTGAGAATCATAACCGTATTTCAGGGCAATATAGAGAATGGGGGCATCCGTTTTGGCAAGATCCTCTGCGGCCAGAGAGAGCCTGCGCCGTGTTACATAGCGCATGACACTCTCTCCCACAACTTCCCGGAACAGACGCTGGTAATGAAATCTGGAAAAATGAATACTGTCCGCAAGCGCTTCGACAGTCAGTTTTTCATGGATCCGCTCCTCAATGATGGCGATGGAGCGGAATATGGGTGTTTTATGATCCAATATAGTTCCTCCTATTCCAGTGCCGCATCTGTCTTCAATCCCTTTGATCTGGAACAATTTCACGTCACAGGGTGCCGCAAAATTGTTCCGGCATTTTCAGACAGATGCTGATCCAGTACCGCATCTGTCTTCCAATAGCCCCTGATCTGGAACAATTTCACGTCACAGGGTGCCGCAAAATTGTTCCGGCATTTTCAGACAGATGCTGATCCAGTGCCGCATCTGTCTTCCAATAGCCCCTGATCTGGAACAATTTCCGTCACAGGGTGCCGCAAAATTGTTCCTGCATTTTCAGACAGATGCTGTTCCAGTACCGCATCTGTCGCCCAATACCTTGATCTGGAACAATTTCCGTCATCTGTCAATCACAGAATAGCAGACGCGCAAAAAGATTTCTTGACGGAAAGTGCTGACAGCAAAAACAGTGGACAGGGTCCGCCAAAAGTAGTAAATTATTGATAGCTGAAATCTGAATGCTGTTATCAGTATATAAAATAGAGAAAGGAAAATCAAAGATGGCGAATATCATTTCTGGTGAGATGAGAGAAGAATTGGTACGGGGGCTGACGGATATCTTTCAAAGAAATATATCTATGATTATTTTATATGGGTCAGCAGCAAGAAATGAAGCGACAGATGAAAGCGATATTGATATTGCGATTATTGTGAAGAACCGGATAGACGCTCAGACGAAAAACCGTTTTATCAGTTGGGCGGCGGACATGGATATTCGATATGAGAGAGTCTTTTCGATTGTGGATATACAGGAAGACAATATAAAGAAATGGGAGAGTGTTCTTCCATTTTACCAGAATGTGCGGAAGGAGGGGATTATCTTATGGAGGGCAGCCTGAAGGAACTGGCCGGATATCGTTTGGAGAGGGCCAGAGAAATGCTGTCAGCGGCGGAAGGTAATTTGGAGATTGGACAATATAAAACCTCTTTAAACAGATCTTATTATGCTATTTTCCACGCAATGCGTGCAGCGAATGCTCTAAAAAACTACGATTCATCCAAACATTCAGGGGTAATAGCATTTTTTACAAAGGAGTATCTGAAAACAGAGATTTTGGACAGAAGTCTGTCATTTATAATTAAAGACAGTTCACTTTGCCGGGAAAAATCAGATTATGATGATTTCTATGTTGCAGGACGGGAGGAGGCGGAAGAGCAGCTTAAAAATGCAAAATACTTTGTTGGGAAAGTAGAAGATTATATCAATCTGCCGGTGGATATAATCCGCCAAAAGTAGTAAATTATTGATAGCTGAAATCTGAATGCTGTTATCAGTATATAAAATAGAGAAAGGAAAATCAAAGATGGCGAATATCATTTCGGATGAGACCATTGAATATGTAGGAATTCTGGCCAAGCTTGAGCTCTCCGATGAGGAGAAGGAGCAGGCCAAGAAGGATATGGGGAGTATGCTGGATTACATTGACAAGCTGGGCGAGCTGGACACGGAGAACGTGGAGCCCATGTCTCACGTGTTTCCGGTACACAATGTATTTCGTGAGGATGTAGTGACCAACGCAGATATGCGGGACGATATTTTGAAAAATGCTCCCGAAGAAAAAAACGGCATGTTTATGGTGCCGAGGACATTTGAATAGGAGGCGGCTGATGAGTGCGGCAAATGGTATGGCGGGAAGTACGGCAGGAAGAGAGGCAGACGGTATCCTGAATATGACGGCTCTGGAACTGGGAGCGGCTATCAGGAATAAGGAAGTGACGGCGCAGCAGGCAGCGGAGGCTGTTTTGTCACAGATCAGGAGCAGCGAGGAGAGGTACCACTGCTATGTGACGGTAGATGAGGAGGGGGCGCTCATGCAGGCCCGGCAGATACAGGAGAAAATTGACCGGGGAGAGCTGACCCATCCCCTGGCCGGCGTTCCCGTTGCCATCAAGGATAATATGTGTACGGAGGGGCTTTTAACCACATGTTCCTCTAAAATTCTTTACAACTTTGTTCCCACTTTTTCCTCCGAAGCGGTGCTGAATCTGCAGAGGGCGGGAGCGGTGATCTTGGGTAAGACGAATATGGACGAGTTTGCCATGGGATCCACTACGGAAACCTCGGCCTTCGGGGTGACAAGAAATCCCTGGAATCCGGAGTATGTTCCGGGAGGCTCTTCCGGCGGCAGTGCGGCAGCGGTAGCGTCCCGGGAATGTTTTTATGCCCTGGGGTCCGATACCGGCGGCTCTATCCGGCAGCCCGCATCCTTCTGTGGGGTGGTGGGGCTGAAGCCTACCTACGGCAGAGTGTCCCGCTATGGTCTGGTGGCCTACGGTTCTTCCCTGGATCAGATCGGGCCCCTGTGTAAGGATGTGGCGGACTGTGCGGCTGTTATGGAGGTCATTGCTTCCTACGATCCCAAGGATTCCACGTCCGTGAAGCGGCAGGATAATGATTTCACAACGGCCCTGGTGGAGGATGTAAAGGGGATGAGGATCGGAATCCCCGGAGATTATTTTGGCGAGGGGCTGGATCCGGAGGTAAAGAAGGCAGTTCTGGAAGCGGCAGGGGTGCTTAAGGAAAGAGGCGCTGTGGTGGAGGAATTCGATTTAAGCCTTGTGGAATATGCGATTCCCGCTTATTATACCATAGCGGCGGCTGAGGCAAGCTCTAATCTGGAGCGGTTTGACGGAATCAAGTACGGTTATCGGACGCAGGAATATGAAGGGCTTCACAACATGTACAAAAAATCCCGTTCCGAGGGATTTGGAGCGGAGGTGAAACGCAGGATCATGCTTGGCAGCTTTGTGCTCAGCTCCGGCTATTATGACGCTTACTATCTAAAAGCGCTGCGGGTAAAGGCGCTGATCCGGAAAGCCTTCGATGAAGCATTTGCAAAGTATGATGTGATTCTGGGACCGGTGGCGCCCACTACGGCGCCGAGGCTGGGAGAGAGCCTCTCTGATCCCATTAAGATGTATCTGGGAGATATTTATACGATTGCAGTTAATCTGGCAGGACTGCCGGGCCTTAGTATGCCCTGCGGCAGAGACGCAAAAGGACTTCCCATTGGTCTGCAGCTCATAGGAGACTGCTTCGAAGAAAAGAAGCTGATCCGAATGGCTTATACCTATGAAAAGGCGCGGGGCCCTTTTTCGAGAGAGGAGGCGAGGTAATATGGCGCAGACAAAGCAGTATGAAACCGTGATCGGCCTGGAGGTACATGTGGAACTGGCGACCAGGACCAAGATTTTCTGCGGATGTTCCACCGCTTTCGGAGGCGAACCCAATACCCATACATGCCCGGTCTGTACCGGAATGCCCGGCTCTCTTCCGGTGCTGAATAAGCAGGTGCTGAAGTATGCGGTGGCAGTAGGACTTGCCACAGGCTGTGAGATTACCCGCAATTGTAAATTTGACCGTAAGAATTATTTTTATCCTGATAATCCTCAGAACTATCAGATCTCCCAGCTTTATCTCCCTATCTGCAGGAATGGAAAAGTGGAGATCGAGACGGAAGACGGGAAGAAGTTTATCGGAATCCATGAGATCCATATGGAGGAGGATGCGGGGAAGCTGATCCACGACGAGTGGGACGACTGCTCCCTGGTGGACTATAACCGTTCGGGCGTCCCTCTGATCGAAATCGTATCGGAGCCGGATATGCGCAGCAGTCAGGAGGTGATTGCCTACCTGGAAAAGCTGCGTATGATCATTCAGTATCTGGGCGCCTCCGATTGCAAGCTTCAGGAGGGATCCATGCGGGCGGACGTGAATCTGTCTGTCCGGGAAGCAGGAACGGAGCGGTTCGGTACCCGTACGGAGATGAAGAACTTAAATTCTTTCAAGGCCATATCCAGAGCTATTGCAGGGGAGGCGGAGCGGCAGATTGATTTGCTTGAAAGTGGAGAAAAGGTGATCCAGGAGACAAGGCGATGGGATGATAACAAAGGGGAATCCTACGCTATGAGGAGCAAAGAGGATGCACAGGATTACCGCTACTTTCCTGATCCTGATCTGGTACCTGTGGTGGTGGATGAAGCATTTCTGGAGGAAATCCGGGCGCAGCAGCCGGAATTCCGGGAAGAAAAAATGATCCGATATAAACAGGAGTTTGAACTTCCCGATTATGATATTGATATTATCACCGCAAGCAAGCGTATGGCGGATCTGTTTGAAGCTACGGTGGCTCTTGGGAGCCATCCCAAAAAGGTATCCAACTGGCTGATGGGAGAAACTCTGCGGCTTCTGAAGGAAAAAAACATGGATCCGGAGGACATCCGCTTTTCCCCGGAAAATCTTTCCAGGCTTATTGCCCTTACAGACGCAAAGGCCGTCAACAATTCCGTGGCAAAGGAAGTGTTCGAGGTGATGTTTGAAAGGGATGTGGATCCGGAAGCCTACGTGGAAGAAAAGGGCCTTAAAACGGTAAACGATGAAGGGGCACTCAGAAAAACAGTGGAGGAGATCATTGCCGCCAACCCCCAGTCGGTTGCAGACTATCGAAGCGGCAAGCAGAAAGCCATGGGATTTCTGGTGGGACAGACCATGAAGGCCATGAAAGGAAAAGCAGATCCCGGGATGGTGAATCAGCTTTTAAAAGAACTTCTGTAACAGGAAACTGAAACAGTATTTCCGGATATATGCATCAACCGGAACAGGAGATTAGAAATATGGCATTTATCAGTGTATTTGATGTGATCGGACCGAATATGATCGGCCCTTCCAGTTCCCATACGGCAGGCGCCTGTGCCATCGCATATCTGGCACAGAAAATGAAAAGCGGGAGCCTGAAAAGGGTGGAATTTACGCTCTACGGATCTTTTGCCAAAACAGGCCATGGGCACGGAACGGACCGGGCGCTTCTGGGAGGAATCATGGGATTTGATACGGATGATCCACGGATCCGCGATTCCTTTCAGATCGCAAAGGAGCAGGGAATCGAGTTTTCTTTTACGTCGGATGAAAAGGAGACGGAGATCTACCCAAATACCGTGGATATCAGGATGGTCAGCGATAACGGCAGAGAGATGAATGTAAGAGGAGAATCTCTGGGCGGTGGAAAAATCAGGATAGTCAGAATCAATCATGTGGAAGTGGACTTTACAGGAGAATACAACGCCGTGATCATCATTCAGCAGGACAGGCCCGGGGTGGCTGCCCATATAACAAGATGTCTGGGCGAGCGGCATGTGAATATTGCCTTTATGAGAATTTTCAGGGAGTCCAAGGGAGAAAAGGCGTATACGATTGTGGAGTCGGATGAGAAGCTTCCGGCGGATATTACAGAGCAGCTGATGGAGAATCCTCACGTCCAGGATGTGATGATCATACAGAATTGATCTGGGGGAAGAGAATGACAGATTTTAAAAATGCAGGAGAACTGCTGAATTTATGTAATAAAAAGAATTTGCGGATCTCGGATGTGATGAAGCAGCGAGAATGTGATCTGGGAGAAACCACCATGGAGGAAATCCACAGCCGGATGAAAAAGACGCTGGAGATCATGAAGCAGTCCGCTCATGAGCCTCTGGAAACTGCCGTGAAATCCATGGGCGGTCTGATCGGAGGAGAGGCACAGAAGCTGGGAGACCACAGAAAGCAGAAGGAGCACATCTGTGGGGATGTGCTGAGCCGGGGAATCTCCTATGCCATGGCAGTGCTTGAGGTAAGCGCCTCCATGGGCGTGATCGTGGCGGCGCCAACGGCAGGATCCGCAGGGATTGTGCCCGGTCTGCTTTTGTCCCTGCAGCAGCAGTATCAGCTCACCGATGAACAGGTGCTGGACGCACTTTTCAATGCGGGAGCCATTGGTTATCTGGCCATGCGCAACGCTACAGTAGCCGGCGCAGTAGGGGGATGTCAGGCCGAGGTGGGGGTGGCCTCTGCAATGGCCGCATCTGCGGCTGTGGAGCTGATGGGAGGCGGGCCGTCCCAGAGTCTGGACGCGGCATCTACTGTGCTGGTCAACATGTTGGGACTGGTGTGCGATCCGGTAGGAGGACTGGTGGAGTATCCCTGCCAGAACCGGAATGCATCAGGGGTGGCCAATGCCCTTGTAGCCGCGGAGATCGCGCTTTCCGGCATCCGGCAGATGATTCCCTTTGACGAAATGCTGGATACCATGTATCAGGTAGGAAAAAGAATGCCCTATGAGCTTCGAGAAACTGCTCTGGGAGGATGTGCCGCCACACCTTCCGGCTGCGCGGCCTGCGGCATTCACAGATAAAAACAGGCGGCGTGGCTGTTTGTGCCGGAGCGCTGCCTGCCACAAACTTGAAATGCGCAAAAAGCAGCGCAGAAATGGAGTAAAGAGTGAAAGATTTTTCAAATCTTTCCTCTACAAGTTTGTGTCTGCGCTGCATCCATAAACTTGAAATGCGCAAAAAGCTGCGCAGAAATGGAGTAAAATATGAAATATTTGATCGTAGTGGACATGCAGAACGACTTCATCACAGGAAGTCTGGGAACAGAGGAAGCGCAGAAGATTGTAGCGAGGGTGGAAGATAAGATCCGGAACTATGAGGGAAGCGTCATTTTCACAAAGGATACTCATTCAGGTGATTATTTAAATACTCAGGAGGGCAGAAAACTTCCGGTGGAGCATTGCCTGAAGGGAAAAGAAGGGTGGCAGCTGGAGAAGAGGCTTGAAGCCCTGGCGGAGAAGGAAGGATGTAAGGTTTATCAAAAACCCACCTTTGGATGCGTGGAACTGGGGGAAGATCTGAGGCGTGAGAACAGGGAAAATCCTGTGGAGGAGATAGAATTGTGCGGTCTGTGTACAGACATTTGTGTGATCTCCAATGCGTTATTGCTGAAGGCTTTTCTGCCGGAGGTCCCGGTTTGTGTGGATGCAGCCTGCTGTGCCGGTGTGACGCCGGAAAGTCACAGGAATGCGCTGGAAGCAATGAAAATGTGTCAGATTTTTATAAAAAATGACTTGCCATAGAAAGGAGTCTGTGATACAATATCCCTCGTTGGCGAACAAATGTCCATTGTACAAGAACATTTGGACGCATTCTTTTTGGCGGTCTGAGGTGCTGAAAGGTTGCGCTTTTGCTCAAATTTGAGCGTTATTGGAGGTATGGGAGATCATCATGGGCGCGAGATATTTTGTTGTGAAGGAGCAGGCGGTTCCGGAGGTGCTTTTGAAAGTAGTGGAGGCTAAAAAGCTCCTTGATATGGGTAAAGTGCACACAGTGAATGATGCGGCGGACCAGGTGGGAATCAGCCGCAGCTCCTTTTATAAATACAGGGATGATATTTTTCAGTTTCATGATCATTCCCAGGGAGTCACCATTACGCTGACATTTCAGATGGAGGATGAACCGGGGCTTTTGTCGGATGTACTGAAGATCGTGGCGGAATTTGGAGCGAATATCCTGACCATTCACCAGAGCATTCCCATTAACGGAGTTGCTTCCTTAAGCCTGAGCGTTCAGGTACTTCCTACAACAGGAAATGTCTCGGAGATGCTTGGAACCCTGGAAAAGCACCGGGGAGTCAGAAACGTGAAGATACTGGCCAAAGAGTAAAGGGTAAGTGGAAAACTAAAATTTTCAATTGGGTGTGCATAGTCTCAGCAGAGCTGAGCCATAGTCTCAGCAGGGCTGAGCTATTGAAGCAGCACAGAAATGGAGAAAAAATGATTCAGGTAGCGGTGCTGGGGTATGGCACAGTAGGCAGCGGTGTTGTAGAGGTAATAGAAAGGAACAGGCAGGAGATTACCAGAAAGTCCGGAGAGGAGATTCATGTTAAATATATCCTGGATTTAAGGGACTTTCCCGGAGACCCTTATGAGAACAAAGTGGTTCACGATGTGGAGCAGATTCTGAACGATCCACAGATACAGATCGTATGTGAGACCATGGGAGGGCTGAAGCCTGCCTATGATTTTACGAAAAGAGCGCTTCTTTCCGGCAAAAGTGTCTGTACTTCCAATAAGGAGCTGGTGGCGGCTCATGGATCTGAGCTGATGCGGATCGCCGGTGAAAACAAATGTAATTATTTATTTGAGGCAAGCGTGGGGGGAGGAATCCCCATTATCCGTCCTATGAAGGAGTCCCTGACGGCAGAAAAGATAGAGGCAGTTACAGGGATCCTGAACGGAACCACAAACTATATTCTCTCCAAGATGGAAAAGGAAGGGGCTGCGTTTGAAGATGTGTTAAGGCAGGCTCAGGAGAAAGGATATGCGGAGAAAAATCCCCAGGCGGATGTGGAAGGGCATGACGCCTGCCGCAAAATCGCGATTCTTTCTTCCCTGATGTGTGGGAAATATGTAAATTATCAGGATATTTATACAGAAGGAATTACAGGGATTACGGCGGAGGACTTCGTATACGCTCATGCCTGTGGAAAGACCATTAAGCTGTTGGCCTTGAGCAGAACTTTCCAAAGAGAAGGGCGGGAGGAAGGCTTATATGCCATGGTGGCCCCCTTTATGATCAGCAGATCAAATCCGTTATTTATGGTAGACGATGTATTTAACGCCATTTGTGTTCATAGTGATAGGATGGGAGAATCCATGTATTATGGAAAAGGGGCAGGCAAGCTTCCTACCGCCAGCGCTGTGGTGTCCGATGTGGCGGACTGCGCAAGGCATGCCGGGAAGGCGCTTATGAGTTCCTGGGATTCTCAGGAAGCTTCACTTGCAGACATTGATCAGATCAGCCGCCGGTTTTTTGTGCGCGTATCTGAGGATAAAGAGAGCCGTGCGCTTCAGACGTTTGAGAGTGTCAGTGTGATCGAGGCGGATGTGGCAGGAGAATTTGCGTTCATAACAGACAGCATGACAGAAGAGGATTTTCGGAAAAAGGCTGATGAGGTGGGAATTATCAGCCGGATCAGAGTAGAGGAATAAGCCGGAAGAAAGTCGGGCAGGAGAGAAACAGATGTCAGATAGAAAATATATCATTGTTCTGGGAGACGGTATGGCGGATGAACCCATTGAAGCGCTGGGAGGGAAAACGCCTCTTGCATATGCAGATACGCCGGCCATGGACCGGCTGAGTAAAAAGGGAGAGATCGGGCTGGTGCATACGATTCCCGATGGAATGAAGCCCGGGTCGGATACCGCCAATCTTGCTGTTCTCGGCTATGATCCCAGGATCTATTATTCGGGACGTTCTCCTCTGGAGGCTCTGAGCATCGGGGTTCCCATGAAAGACACAGACGTAGCGCTGCGGTGCAATATTGTAACCCTGTCGGAGGACGATGTCCCGTTTGAAAAGAGGGTTATTATTGATCACAGCTCTGGGGAAATCAGCACAGAGGAGAGTACGGTGCTGCTGGAGGCGGTAAAGCGTCAGCTGGAGAATGAAACCTATCGGTTCTATGCGGGAACCAGCTACCGGCATTGTCTGATCTGGAGTCAGGGAGAGGTGAAAGAGCTTTCCCAGCCCCATGATGTGCTGGGGCAAGTGATAGAGCCGTATCTCCCTGAAGATAAAAATCTTCTTTATATGATGAAGAAAAGCTATGAGATTCTGGTAAATCATCCCGTTAACAGGGAGCGGAAGAAAAAAGGATTAAACCCGGCTAATTGTTGCTGGTTCTGGGGCGCGGGAAAGAAACCGTCTCTTTCTTCCTTTGAAGAGAAGTATCATCTGAAAGGCATGATGGTATCGGCAGTGGATCTTCTCAAAGGAATCGCGGCAGGAACAGGGATGAGCACAGCCCGGGTGGAAGGGGCGAACGGCGGCCTTGACACGAATTATGAGGGCAAGACTGCGGCGGCTCTGCATGCCCTGCAGGAGGGGTATGATTTTGTATATATCCATGTGGAAGCGCCGGATGAAATGGGGCACCAGGGCAGTGTGGAAAAGAAAGTAAAAGCCATTGAATATCTGGATAAGAGGGTAATAGGGCCACTGACAGAAGCTCTGGATAAACAGAAAATGAATTACCGGCTTTTGGTAATGCCGGATCATCCTACTCCCATCAGGGTGAGAACCCATACGGCGGAGAGTGTGCCTTATCTTTTGTATGACAGTGCGCATCCACAGAACGAGAATCATCATTATAATGAAAAAGAAGCCGGAGAAAGCGGAAATTTCATTTCGCAGGGGCATACAATAATAGATAGGCTTTTAAACAGATAATATGGAGATCAGGCAGCTTTTATGAGGAGACAGGTAGAATGAAAAAGGTGGTAAAGTTTGGCGGCAGTTCCCTTGCCAGCGCGGAACAGTTTATTAAGGTGAAAGAGATCATCCGCAGAGATGATCAGAGGCGTTTCGTAGTTCCCTCCGCACCGGGCAAACGGTTCCCGGAGGATGGCAAGGTTACGGATATGCTTTATGCATGTTATGCCCTGGCGGAGGAAGGAAAAGATTTTGAGAAAGAGCTCTCCCGTATCAGAGCCCGTTATCAGGAAATTATCGATGGCCTTAAGCTGGATCTTTCCCTTGAGGAGGAATTTAAGGTGATTGAGAAGCAGTTCTCTGAAAAGGCAGGGGAGAACTATGCCGCATCCAGAGGCGAATACTTAAATGGCATTATTATGGCTGCTTATCTTGGCTATGAATTTGTGGATGCCGCCGATGTGATCCGGTTTGCGCCTGATGGCGTGTTTGATTCTGAGCTTACCAACCGGATACTGGGAGAGCGCCTTGCCGGGACAGAGCACGCGGTGATACCGGGATTTTACGGTGCATATGAGGACGGCAGAATCAGGACATTTTCAAGAGGCGGTTCCGACATTACGGGTTCTATTGTTGCGAGGGCAATAAAGGCTGATGTGTATGAGAACTGGACAGATGTTTCCGGCTTCCTTATTGCGGATCCGAAGATCATTGACAATCCGGAGGGGATTGATACGATTACCTACAGAGAACTGCGGGAGCTGTCTTATATGGGAGCGGGTGTGTTTCATGAGGAAGCCATCTTTCCCGTGAGAAGAGAAGGGATCCCCATCAATATCCGCAATACCAATGATCCGGAGGCGGCCGGAACCTGGATCGTGGAGAGCACCTGCCAGAAGTCCCGGTATGTAATCACAGGAATTGCCGGAAAGAAGGGGTTTTGCTCTGTAAACATAGAAAAAGCAATGATGAATACCGAGATCGGATTTGGCAGAAAGGTTTTACAGGCTTTTGAGGATAACGGGATATCTTTTGAGCATGTACCTTCCGGCATTGACACGATGACGGTATTTGTCCATCAGGATGAATTTATGGACAAAGAGCAGAAGGTGGCTTCTGCGATTCATCGTCTGGCGGACCCGGACAGTATTGAAATCGAAGCGGATCTTGCGCTTATTGCAGTAGTGGGCCGTGGAATGAGATCGACAAGAGGAACAGCAGGACGTATTTTTTCAGCGCTGGCACATGCTAATGTCAATGTAAAGATGATCGATCAGGGATCCAGCGAGCTGAACATAATCATAGGCGTGGCGGATGATGATTTTGAGACGGCTATCCGGGCGATTTATACGATATTTGTGATTTCACAGTTATAGAAAAGAATAAACGACCCAAATTTGAGTTTCCTATTGCTATTTCTTCCGGCTTTCAGTAAACTGGACATAAGCAGTATGAGAAAAGCGTTTACTGAAAGGAGAGATCAGGTGAAAAAAGCAATCAGTCAATCAGTGTTATCTTTCATTTTAAATGGAGTTTCTATTCTTTCGCTTTTACTTCTGGCAGTGTCTTTGTCCAGATACACAGAAGTAAATAACCAGTTGGATCTGGCCAATGAGAATCGGTTTGCGCTTACTTATAATGCCAACAGATTCATGAACGGTTCGGCTTATCTGACCAATGAGGTGCGTGCTTTTGCGGCAACCGGACTGCAGGAGCATTATGATAATTACTGGAATGAAATAAATAATTTGAAAAACCGCGATATCGGTGTTGCCGCACTGCAGGAAATCGGCATTACGGAAGAAGAGCAGGCGATGATCGATGCAATGTCAAATCTTTCCAATACGCTGGTACCTCTGGAAGAGCAGGCAATGGAAAATGTACAGGCCGGGAAAATGCAGGAGGCGGTTAATTATGTGTATGGAGAGGACTACAGTGCTTCCATTGCACAGATCAATGCCATCAAAGAAGAATTTCTTTCCAGGCTGGACGAAAGGACGTTGAATGAAGTAGATGCCCTGCTGAAGGAAACCCGGGATATCAGACGGAACATGAATGTGCTGCTGGCTGTAGTCGGCGTTCTGCAGATCGTCAGTATGGTGGTGACCAGAATAAGCGTGCTCCGGCCGGTGATCAGGGTGAAGGATCAGATGAAGGAAATTTCCCAGGGAAATCTTTCCGCAGAGTTTCCTATGGAATCCAATACATCAGAAATCGGAATGCTTGTTGAGTCGATTCATGAGACAAAGCGTGAACTGAAAAAGTACATAAATGATATAGACTTTGAACTGTCACAGATGGCGGAAGGAAAAATGGATCTGGATATCAGCGGCCAGTACCGGGGAGAATTTGTTCCGATCCAGGATGCCATGCGCCAGATTCTGGATGCGCTCAATGATGCGCTCTCCCAGATCAATGTGACGGCGGAACAGGTATCGGCAGAATCGAAGAAAATGGCGTCTGACGCACAGATTCTTTCGAACGGAGCGGTAGAGCAGGCGGCGGCCGTACAGCAGCTTTCAGCAGGGATTCAGGATCTCTCCACGCAGGTGGATCATGCTTCTGCAGATGCGGATGACGCCAGAATCAGCACCTCGGAGGCGGCCAGGCAGCTGGAAGAATGCAGCGTGAAGATGAAAGCGCTGACCGGTGCTATGGAGGATATTTCTCAGGCATCCTATCAGATTGGCGGAATCATCAAAACCATTGAAGATATTTCCTTCCAGACCAACATCCTGGCGCTGAATGCGGCAGTAGAAGCGGCACGGGCCGGCGATGCCGGAAAGGGCTTTGCCGTAGTGGCGGAGGAAGTGAGAAGTCTTGCCAATAAGAGTTCGGAGGCGGCTAAGAATATCACGGAGCTGATTGAAAATTCGATGAATCTGGTGAAACAGGGAACGGATCTGTCAGCAGATACCACAGATGTTCTCTTTGAAGGAGTTGCGGGAGCACGCAAATCAACGGAACTGGTAGTCCAGATTGCAGAATCGGCCCGACAGCAGGCACTGGCGCTTCATCAGCTTACAGAAGGAATGAGTCAGATCTCGGAAGTTGTGCAGACAAACGCAGCTACAGCGGAGAAATCCGCATCCTCCGCCCAGGAGCTTTACAGCCAGGCGGAAGAACTGAAAGAATCTGTTCACAGGTTCCAGCTTCGAAAGAAATAGGCCAAAAAGAAGAGGCATTTACAGAAGGAGGATGGCGCTTTCGTGAAAACGAAAGTGCCATTTTAGTGCGCAGGCCCGCATAAGGAAGTTTTGCTGCTGACGCAGCATGCGGGCCGCGCGGCGAGCAGGGGGAGAAAACCTTCCCTGCTCGATTACATTTTTATAAGTCGGTTGGCAAAGAAAACAGCAAAAAGAAAAGGAGAAGGAAATGAGAGCGTATGAGAGATTATTGAAGTATGTTGTGGTCAGAACACCGGGCAATGAGAAAAGCACATCCGTACCCAGTGATCCCTGTCAGTTTGAGCTTGCCAGGGCGTTGGCGGAAGAGATGAAGCAACTTGGGATAGCAGATGTGGAAGTAGACGATAAATGCTACGTATATGGGCATATTCCTCCTACAAAAGGATATGAAGACAGACCTTGTATCGGGTTTGTTGCTCATATGGATACCGTATCAGACTTTGTTGACCATCCTATCTGTCCGGTCATACATGAAAACTATGACGGCGGAAAGCTTGCACTTGGAGATGGACAGAGAACGCTTGATCCCGGAATGTTCGGCCATCTGCCACAGTTGAAGGGGAGAACCCTGATTACCGGTGATGGGACTACGATTCTGGGAGTGGATGACAAGGCGGGAGTGGCGGAAATCCTTACCATGGTGGAGGAAGTGCAGAGAAGACAGATTCCACATGGAAAAATCAGTATCGGATTTACCCCGGATGAAGAGATTGGCAGGGGAGCGGATCATTTCGACGTGGAAAAATTCGGAGCGGATTTTGCCTATACAGTGGACGGAGGAGCGGAAGGGGAGATCGAATTTGAGAATTTTAACGCCTGTTCTGCAGACTTTATTATAAAGGGTGTGAGCGTGCATCCGGGAAGCGCGAAGGATATTATGATCAATGCGGCGGCAGTGGGGTGTGAGATCCAGTCGATGCTGCCGGAAGCGGAGAGCCCTGCTCACACAGAAGGGTATGAAGGCTTCTATCATCTGACAAAAATGGAAGGATCCTGTGGAAAAGCATTTCTTTCCTATATTGTGCGGGATCATGACAGAGAAAAGTTTGAGGAAAGGAAGAGATTTCTCGTATCCGTGGCAGAAACAATTAACCGGAAATACGGGGAAAAGACAGTGAGTCTTGAGCTGGAGGATGAATACCGGAACATGGAAGAAAAAATCCGTCCCTGTTTTCATCTGATCGAAAATGCCAGAAAAGCCTGCCGCAATGCCGGGGTAGAACCCAAAACTCAGCCCATCAGGGGAGGCACAGATGGCGCGCGTCTGAGCTTTATGGGACTGCCCTGCCCGAACCTGGGAACCGGCGGATATGCGTTTCATGGTCCCTATGAACATGTCACGGTGGAAGGGATGGACAAGACGGTTGAGATCTTAGTGTGTCTGGCAGAGCTGTACGGACAGGAAAAGTAAAATGAGACGATTTCTTAACGGTGTATTTAAAGTAATATTCAGCCGGATGCTGATTATATTTCTTATGGTGATCCTGCAGATAGCGGTTCTGCTGCTGAGCTTTATTGAGCTGCGCAGCTATGCGCCGTTTATCTGGGAGTGTATGAGTCTGCTTGGGGGCGTTCTGATTATATTCATTATTAACAGAGACGAACCCGCGGAATTTAAACTTGGATGGATTATTCCCATCTGCCTTTTTCCGGTGCTGGGCGCCATGATCTATGTATTTATTATGGGAAACTTCGGTGGTATCGGATTAAAGGCCAAGCTGGGAAGGCGTATGGAAGAAACCAGGGGCCTGCTTTTTACAGATAAGGAGACCCGGGAAGCGCTGGAAAAATGTCCTGATGATTTCCGGGGGTTTGCCCGCTACATGCAGGAAACAGCAGGATTCCCGGTTTACCACAATTCTACGGCAGTGTATTATCCTCTGGGAGAGGACAAATTTGCTGACCTGCTCAGAGAACTGAAGAAAGCGGAGAAGTTTATTTTTCTGGAATATTTTATCATCGGGCGGGGGGTAATGTGGGACTCTGTACTGGAGATCCTGAAGGAAAAGGTAAAAGAAGGGGTAGAAGTCAGAGTCATGTATGATGGGATGTGCTCGATCGTGCTGCTCCCTCATAGATATCCCAGAGAACTTCAGCGCTATGGAATCAGGGCCAAGACATTCGCGCCGATTCTGCCTTTTTTATCGACCACTCAGAACAACCGGGATCACAGAAAGATTGTGGTAATCGATGGGAAGGTTGCTTTTACAGGAGGCATAAATCTGGCGGACGAATATATTAACCGGGAAAAGCGATTCGGCCACTGGAAAGATGTGGCGGTGAAAATCACCGGGGATGCGGTACGAAGCTTTACGGTGATGTATCTTCAGATGTGGAATGTTTCCGAGTTCGGCAGGGAGGATTATGAGGCTTATCTGAAGAATACTCCTGCAGATGAGGTGAAGCTCCATGACGGCTTTGTGATTCCGTATGGAGAAACTCCCACGAGAAGTACGGAGATTGGAAAAACCGTATATGAGTCCATGATTCACAGGGCGTCCCGGTATGTGCATATTATGACTCCTTACTTTATTGTAGACAGGGAATTTCTGGACAGTATGCGCTACGCTGCAAGGCGGGGGGTGGAAGTCTCCATGATCATCCCGCATATTCCTGACAAGAAAGTGGTTTACTATATTGCAAGAACCTTTTATCCTGAGCTTCTCCAGTCAGGGATCAGAGTATATGAATATACGCCGGGATTCGTACATGCCAAAATGTTTGTTTCTGATGATATCTGTGCGGCAGTGGGGACGATTAACCTGGATTACAGGAGCTTTTATCATCATTTTGAGTGCGGGGCATGCTTTTATGAAAGTGCTGTAGTGAAAAAAGCGGAGGAGGATTTCCAGAATACATTGCAGAAGTGCCAGGAGGTTACGGAAGAGTATTACAGAAAGATCCCCCTCTACCAGAAGCTGACAGGAAGGGTGTGCCGGCTGCTGGCGCCGCTTATGTAGGCAGAAAGGAAAAAGATTGAAAGAGTGAAAGATTTTTCAAATCTTTCCTCTGCAAGTTTGTGTCTGCGTTGCATCCACAAACTTGGGATGCGCAACAAAACAGCGCAGAAATGAGGTTAAATATGAAAGGGATTTTATATGACGCTACCAGAGTGAAGGTATGTCAGGCTTTTTATCAGATCTGTGAATATGCGGAGTTGCCGGAGAAATGGGCAGATGATCTCTGGGGAGAGATTATGTCCCGAAAGGAGCTTTATAATGAGCTGGTTTATTATATAGAACATCATACGTTTCTGGATCAGCTGAAAGTAAGCGGTTATTCGCTCTGCGATCTGTATGTATGGCAGATGAACCGCTATAATCTTATCCGCGATACGGGGAAAAATCCAAGAACCTGCAACAAAGAAAAAATGGCGATGCAGGCGTTTAAGACAATGTCAGAGCTTCTGAAAGATCCCGGACAAAATCTGAAGAAGCTGGAGTACGGGCAGGGAACCGACCGGCTGTAAAAAGTAGTAAAAGCCTGTCGGCAAAGACAGACTTTTACAGGGGAGTACAAATAGTTAATATAAGGGTCGCAAGTAAGAATTGAAGGGTTTTCTTACTTACGTTTCTATTATATCTCATAATCATGCGGCAGACAATGTTTAATAGTCCAAAAGTACTAGCATAATAAATGAAAGTGTTGTGCAATTTTAATAAATAACTGGTACTAAAGTACTATAAACAAGAAGTATAAAAGGATTTGAAAAGGAAAATACTACTCCTGTAACCTAAAAGAATTCAGGAGGAAACAAATATGTCTAAGAATGATTATCAGAACAATCAGAATCAGGAAAACAAATCCAATCAGAACAGCCAGAACAGCCAGAAGAACAGCTCTTCCAATTCTTCTAACTCTTCTAACTGCAAGGATAACAACAAAAAGAACAACGAATTCTAAGTGGATTTGTCAAAAACAGGCATCCGGGTTTCCGGGTGCCTGTTTTTAGTGCGCAGGGGTGTGTATGGAAAATTGCTGCTATGCAGCACACACCCCGCGCGGCGAGCAGGGGAATATAAACCTTCCCTACTCGATTTAACATAAGGGCAGTTCACAAAGCTTGCTGCGGGGTTTGACCCTTGTGTAAAGGAAAACCTTTATGTTATACTGAAAAGAAGCATGATTCAAAACAGAAATCAGACTACCTTAAAACACAAAGTAAAGTGAGGAATCAGAAAAATATGAGACGATTCGAACTGATCGCCCCCTGCCATTTCGGGCTGGAGTCTGTTTTAAAGCGCGAAATTACAGATCTGGGATATGACATCACGAAAGTGGAGGATGGCAGAGTTACCTTTGCGGGCGACGCAGAAGGAATCTGCCGCGCGAATATTCATCTGCGCACTGCGGAGAGAATTCTGATCAAGACAGGGAGTTTTCAGGCCCGGACATATGAAGAGCTCTTTCAGGGCACAAAAGATATTCCGTGGGAGGAATTTATTCCTTCCGATGGAAAATTCTGGGTAACAAAGGCGGCCAGTGTCAAGAGTAAACTGTTCAGCCCTTCGGATATTCAGTCTGTTATGAAGAAAGCCATGGTGGAACGGATGAAACAGACCTGCCATGTAGAGTGGTTTGCGGAGAGCGGTGCGTCTTTTCCGGTCAGGGTATTTATCATGAAGGATGAAGTGACGGCGGCGCTGGATACCACCGGGGAATCTCTTCATAAGAGGGGTTACCGGAAGCTGAAGGCCAAAGCGCCTATTGCAGAAAATCTGGCGGCCGCGCTGATTATGCTTACACCCTGGAGGGGAGACCGGATTCTGGTGGATCCCTTCTGCGGCAGCGGCACCATTCCCATTGAAGCGGCCATGATGGCGGCAAATATTGCCCCGGGAATGAAAAGGAGCTTCACGGCAAAGAGCTGGGAACATCTTATTCCGGCCAGAGAATGGCGGGAGGTGACAGCGGAAGCCGAAGAGATGATAGACAGGAAGATTGATCCGGATATCCAGGGCTATGACATCGATGACGAAATGGTATCAATATCCAGAGAAAACGCAAGACTGGCCGGAGTGGAGGGGATGATTCATTTCCAGAGGCGCGATGTGAAAGAACTGGGACACCGCAAAAAATATGGTTTTATCATTACGAATCCTCCGTATGGAGAGAGAATAGAGGATGAAAATCTGCCGGAGCTTTATCGTACCATAGGAGACCGATTCCGGGATCTGGACGCATGGTCATTGTATCTGATCACGGCTTATGAACAGGCGGAGCGCGCGATGGGACTTAAGGCGGCTAAGAACAGAAAGATATATAACGGAATGATGAAAACATATTTTTATCAGATTCCCGGGCCGAAACCGCCTAAAAGGAACTGACAGGAGCGCAAATGGAACATAATCTGATGAAAAGGGCTGTTGCCGGCAGTATCGGATTCACGTTAACAGCCATGGGACTTATTTTATACCTGTCCGCAGCAAGGACGATGGCATTTTCCGGGTCTGCCCGCAAGGAGACGCGAATCGACCCGGAAAAAATCCTGCAGGAGGAAATGCAGGGAGATTCAGAGGAATCTTTGCAGAAGAAAACACAGAGTGATCCGGAGACGGCCGGGTGGGAAGAAATACAGAATCGTCCGGAAAGCGCTTTGCAGGAAGAAATGCAGAGCAGTCCGGAAAGTGCAGCTTCCAATCTCACCTTTGTACAGGGAGAAGCGGATACCAGCTATCTGCGTATTCCGCTGCCTCAGGGGTGCGAAACGGAAGATATTATAATAGAAAATTATTATATGGAACAGGAGCTCTGCATACTGATCCGGACAGAAGAAGAGGATTTTTATGCAGAAAATGCCATATCAGGTAATCAGACAATGGTCAGGCAGGGCAGCTTTGAGCCGGAAGGGGATCAGGTGGAGCTCAGGCTGGAGCTGACAGGAATTTTTGAGTGCCGGACGATTCTGGAAGACCATGATCTGTATATCAGCTTTTTAAGCCCCAGGGAGATGTACGATAAGATCGTGGTGATCGATGCGGCATGCGGAGGGTTTAATACCGGATATGAGGAAGGAGACTTTCAGGAGAAAGAGATTAATCTCCAGATTGTAAAAAAATTAAAAGAAAAACTTGATGAAACGGACATTAAGGCATATTATACCAGGATGGATGATGTGAACCCGGAGGAGGAAGAGAGGGTAAGACTGGCCAATGAAACGCGGGCGGATATGTATATCCGTGTTCAGGCAGGCGCCAGTGAGGACAGGTCTGTATATGGAACCAGCACGCTCTACAATGGGGATTATTTTATTCCGGGTTTTGGCAGTGTTGAGCTTGCAGATCTGCTGGAAAAAGAAGTGGTGACCAGTATTAAAGGGAAGGCTCTGGGGCTTTTTGAAGCTGAGAACTCGGAGTTTGCCATAAGGCATGTGACGGTTCCGGCAGCGGCGGTCAAGGTGGGATGCGCTACAAATAAACAGGAGGCCGGACTGCTTGGACGGGAGGAGTATCAGGAAAAAATTGCCGAAGGGATTTACAATGCGATTCAAAAGGCTTATGAGAATACAGACTGACCGGGGAGACAAAAGAGAGAAAAACAGGCCCGGCCGGCTTATTACATACAGGAACAGACGGGAAAGGACAGAGGCAGATGCAGAAAATTATTATAGCCACAGGAAATGAAGGAAAAATGAAAGAGATCCGGGATATCCTTGCAGGTATGACACTGAAAGGAGAAAGGGTGCCGGTTCTATCCATGAAAGAGGCGGGGATAGAGATCTCCGTGGAGGAAAACGGGCAGAGTTTTGAGGAAAATGCAATGATCAAAGCCAGAGCCGTTGCGGAACGGGATAAGGATGCGATTGTGCTTGCGGATGACTCAGGGCTTGAGGTGGACTATCTGAACAGGGAGCCGGGAATCTATACGGCCAGATATCTGGGGGAAAGCGCCACTCAGTATGAAAAAAATATGAGTCTGATCAACCGCCTGGAGGGAGTGCCCAGAGAAAAGCGCACAGCCAGATTTGTCTGCGCTGTGGCGGCTGTGTTTCCGGGCGGGAAGGAACTTTCTGTGGAAGAGACAGTGGAGGGATGGATCGGTTACGGGGAAAAAGGAGATAACGGCTTTGGCTATGATCCGATTTTTATGCTGCCGGATTCAGACAGAACCACGGCGGAACTCACAGAAGAGGAGAAAAACCGGATCAGCCACAGAGGAAAGGCTTTCCGTGCCATGAAGAACCAGATAGAATTCCTGATGAAGGATGTCTGTGAAGGGTAGAAGGAGATGGGGAGAAGCGCTTGTATGAAAGTTTTGATCGTCAGTGACACCCATCGCAAGAACGATAATTACATAAAGGTCCTGGAGAGAGTAAGCCCGGTGGATATGGTGATCCACTGCGGTGATATTGAGGGCAGTGAATATCTGATTGCAGAGAGCGCCGGGTGCCCGGTACAGATGGTGGTGGGGAACAATGATTATTTTTCAGATCTTCCGAGAGAAAAGGAATTTACAATAGGAAGATACAAGGTCTGGCTGACCCATGGACATAATTATTATGTGTCTATGGGGAATGAAACGATCAAGAAGGAGGCCCGGGCAAGAGGGGTGGATATTGTCATGTATGGCCATACCCACAAGCCGGTGGTTGACAGGGAGGGAGATCTTACGGCAGTCAATCCGGGAAGCCTGACCTATCCCAGGCAGGAGGGAAGAAGGCCGAGTTATATATTAATGGATCTGGACAGAAAGGGCGAGGCCCATTTTACCATTAATTTCCTTTAGAATATTTTGAAATTTTTTTGAAAAAAACAAAAAAAATACTTGCGCAATCAGGAAATATCATGTATAGTGTTAATTGCTGTGGCATGATAGCGATGAAGCGTGAGGTTGCTGCGCTGCCGAGAGGCGACGCAGGTTTTCCGTGGAGCGAATGTCAAGAGGACCGGCGGCATGCCGGGCCGAAGAACCTGACGGCAAGTCACTGTACAAAATAGGTCTGCCAGAGGCATTGCCTCACGGAAGCAGAAACACGGGCGTTAAGCGTGCTTACGCAAAGTGTGCGGAGAAATCTGCACATGATTTTGTGAAAAGGCAGGACACGCACGGCAGAGTGTACAGTCACCACTTGTCGTACTTACATTTTTCAAAAGTGCGAAAAGGAGGCGGCTTTTTTTATGGCAAGTCAAGTAATGAGAATCACACTCAAGGCTTATGATCATCAGCTGGTTGATGCATCTGCCAAAAAGATTATCGAAACAGTTAAGAAGAACGGATCGCAGGTAAGCGGACCCGTACCCCTTCCTACCAAGAAGGAAGTTGTTACAATTCTGAGAGCTGTTCACAAGTATAAGGATTCCAGAGAACAGTTTGAACAGAGGACGCACAAGAGACTGATCGATATCATCACTCCCACACCCAAGACGGTAGATGCTCTGCAGAGACTGGAGATGCCTGCCGGTGTGTACATTGATATCAAGATGAAGAACAAATAATTGATATCGCCCCTTACACTAGAATGGCCCGACAGGGGCCCGCTGTAGAAATGAATGGAGGTAAAGAAATGAAAAAGGCTATATTAGCTACCAAAGTCGGAATGACTCAGATTTTTAATGAGGATGGTGTCCTGGTTCCCGTAACGGTACTTCTGGCAGGACCCTGCCAGGTGACACAGATTAAAACCGTTGAAAATGACGGTTACAGTGCCGTACAGGTTGGCTATGTTGACAAGAAGGAAAGAATTGCCAACAGAGACAAGGGTGGAAAGAAGGAAATTGTCCACAGACATGGTGTTGGCAAGGCTCTGAAAGGCCACTTTGATAAGGCCGGAGTTTCCAGCAAGAGATATGTGAGAGAATTCAAATTTGATAACGCTGAAGAATATACGCTTGGAAGTGAAATCAAAGTTGATATGTTTGCAGCCGGAGATAAGATTGATGCATCCGCCATTTCCAAAGGAAAAGGATTCCAGGGCGCTATCAAGAGACACGGACAGCACAGAGGTCCCATGACTCATGGTTCCAAGTTCCATCGTCATCAGGGTTCCAATGGTGCCTGTTCTTCACCGAGCCGTGTGTTCAAAGGAAAAGGAATGCCCGGCCATATGGGCTGTGTGAAGGTTACAGTGCAGAACCTTGAGGTGGTAAGAGTAGATGCCGAGAAGAATCTGCTTCTTGTGAAAGGTGCGGTACCGGGACCGAAGAAGGCGCTGGTCACCATTAAAGAAGCAGTGAAGTCTGTAGGCTGAGCTGATAGATGAAAGGAGGAACATTCAATGGCAAACGTATCTGTTTTAAATATGGAAGGCAAAGAAGTAGGCACGATTGAGTTGAACGATGCGGTATTCGGTGTTCAGATCAATGAACACCTGGTGCATATGGCAGTTGTGCAGCATCTTGCAAATAAACGTCAGGGAACACAGAAGGCGAAGACGCGCTCCGAGGTTTCCGGCGGCGGCAGAAAGCCCTGGAGGCAGAAGGGAACCGGTCATGCAAGACAGGGTTCAACCAGAGCTCCTCAGTGGAAAGGCGGCGGAGTTGTATTTGCACCCGTACCCAGAGATTATTCATTCAAGTTAAACAAAAAAGAAAAGAGAGCGGCTCTGAAGTCAGTGCTCACAAGCAGGGTGGAGAGCGGCAAGCTGATCGTTCTGGATGAACTGAAACTTGACGAGATCAAGACAAAGAAGTTCAAAGCGGTTATGGATAATTTAAATGTCAGCAAGGCCCTTGTGGTTATGGCTGATAACGACCAGAAAGTGTTCATGTCGGCAAGAAATCTTCCCGGCATCAAGACATCACTGGCAGACGCAATCAATGTTTACGATATCATGAAAGGCGATACACTGATCCTTACCAGGGATGCTGTGGCCAAGATCGAGGAGGTGTATGCATAATGGCAGCGATTTTATATTATGATGTGATCCTGAAGCCGGTCATCACAGAGAAGAGTATGGCGGGCATGGGTGAAAAGAAATATACCTTTCTGGTTCATCCCGAAGCCAATAAGACCATGATTAAGGAAGCCGTTGAAAAAATGTTTGAGGGAACGAAGGTTGCCAGAGTAAATACCATGAACATGGACGGCAAGAAAAAGAGACGCGGAATGAACGTGGGCAGAACAGCAAAGACCAAAAAGGCAATCGTCTGGCTGACTGAGGACAGCAAGGAGATCGAAATTTTTGCGGGTCTTTAATTCCGGCGGATAAGCTGTGAAGAGGCTGCATAAAGAAATACGGCAGCAAGGGCTGTGCTCGTGAGAACTATGCACATGTAAAGTGCGATATAAAACAATACGAAGACTTGAAAGGAGAATCAGTCATGGGAATCAAGACATATAACCCATATACACCTTCCAGAAGAAATATGACCAGTTCCGATCATGCGGAAATTACGAAGCAGACACCGGAAAAGTCTCTGGTGGTGTCCTTAAAGAAAAATTCCGGACGTAACAATCAGGGTAAGATTACAGTAAGACACCGCGGAGGCGGCGAAAAGAGAAAATACAGAATTGTGGATTTCAGGAGAAATAAAGATGGAATCCCCGCAACAGTGATCGGAATCGAATATGATCCCAACAGATCCGCAAATATCGCTCTTATCTGCTATGCAGACGGAGAAAAGGCTTATATCCTGGCTCCCGTTGGCCTGACGGACGGTATGAAGGTGATGAACGGACCTGAAGCGGAAGTGAGAATCGGAAACTGCCTGCCTCTGGCATCTATTCCTGTAGGTACTCAGGTGCACAATGTTGAATTATATCCCGGAAAGGGCGGCCAGCTGGTACGTTCTGCCGGAAACAGCGCACAGTTAATGGCAAAAGAAGGAAAATATGCAACCTTACGTCTTCCTTCAGGGGAGATGAGAATGGTTCCCATTGTATGCCGCGCAACAGTCGGCGTGGTCGGCAATGCGGATCATAACCTGGTTAAGATCGGTAAAGCCGGACGTAAGCGCCATATGGGCATCCGTCCCACAGTACGCGGTTCGGTTATGAACCCTAATGACCATCCTCACGGCGGTGGTGAAGGCAAGACCGGAATCGGACGTCCGGGTCCTTCTACACCCTGGGGCAAACCGGCTCTTGGACTTAAGACCCGCAAGAAGAAAAAAGCTTCTAATAAGCTGATCGTAAGAAGAAGAGACGGCAAAGCCATCAAATAGTTAAGGAGGAGAGAAGAAAATGGCTAGATCATTAAAAAAAGGACCTTTTGCAGATGCAAGTCTGCTTAAAAAAGTAGATGCACTTAATGCGTCAGGACAAAAACAGGTAATCAAGACCTGGTCCCGTCGTTCTACAATCTTCCCTTCCTTTGTGGGACACACATTTGCAGTGCATGACGGAAGAAAACATGTGCCTGTATATGTGACGGAAGATATGGTTGGACATAAACTGGGCGAGTTTGTTGCAACCAGAACCTATAGAGGACATGGCAAAGACGAAAAGAAATCTAAAGTAAGATAGGAGGTTTTATCATGGCCAAAGGACATAGATCCCAAATTAAAAGAGAGAGAAATGCGCAGAAAGATACAAGACCTTCAGCTAAGTTATCTTACGCAAGAGTGTCTGTTCAGAAAGCATGTTTCGTATTAGATGCCATTCGAGGCAAGGATGTGGAAACAGCGCTGGGTATATTGGCATATAATCCCAGATATGCTTCCGGCCTTATCAAAAAGCTGTTGGAGTCTGCCCGTGCAAATGCTGAATATTTGTACAGCCAGGATCCTGCAAAATATCCAAATCCGGAGAACCTTTATGTTGCAGAGTGCTATGCAAATAAAGGACCTACTATGAAGAGAATACGACCGAGGGCACAGGGCAGAGCTTACAGGATCGAGAAGAGAATGAGCCATATCACCATCGTGCTGGATGAGAGATAAGGAAAGGAGAGGCAAAATATATGGGACAGAAAGTTAATCCTCACGGCTTAAGAGTCGGTATTATTAAGGATTGGGATTCTAAATGGTATGCAGATGCTGATTTTTCTGATTTTCTGATAGAGGATCATGAGATCAGAAAGTTCATCAAAAAGAAATTATACAGTGCCGGAGTATCCAGAATTGAGATCGAAAGAGCTTCCGACAGAGTAAAGGTTGTGATCTATACGGCAAAACCCGGTGTGGTGATCGGAAAAGGCGGAGCTGAGATCGAAGTGACCAAGAAGGAACTCTGCAAGCTGACAGGAAAGAAAGTACTGGTAGATATCAAGGAGATCAAGAGACCGGATAAGGATGCACAACTGGTTGCGGAGAACATTGCGCAGCAGCTTGAAAACCGTATTTCCTTCAGACGCGCCATGAAATCCTGCATGGGCAGAACCATGAAAGCAGGAGCTCTGGGTATCAAGACATCTGTTTCAGGACGTCTTGGTGGTGCAGATATGGCCCGTACCGAGTTTTATAGTGAGGGAACCATTCCTCTTCAGACATTGCGTGCAGATATTGACTATGGCTTTGCCGAGGCGGACACCACTTATGGCAAAGTAGGCGTCAAGGTATGGATTTACAAGGGCGAGGTACTTCCTCCCAAGAAGAATGAAGAAAAGACAGTGCAGGAAGGGAGCGATAAATAATGTTAATGCCGAAAAGAGTGAAACGTCGTAAACAGTTCCGCGGCACAATGAAAGGAAAAGCAACCCGTGGCAACACAATCACTTACGGTGAGTACGGTATTGTTGCGTTAGAGCCTTGCTGGGTCAAGTCAAATCAGATCGAGGCTGCCCGTGTCGCCATGACCCGTTATGTAAAACGTGGCGGTAAAGTCTGGATTAAGATTTTCCCTGACAAGCCGGTAACAGCAAAACCCGCAGAGACACGTATGGGTTCCGGTAAAGGTACATTGGAATATTGGGTAGCAGTAGTAAAGCCCGGACGCGTTATGTTTGAAATCGCAGGAGTTCCCGAGGAAACAGCCAAAGAAGCTTTGCGCCTTGCAACTCATAAGCTTCCTTGCAAATGCAAGATTGTTTCTAAGGCAGACTTGGAAGGTGGTGCATCAAATGAAGACTAACAAGTATGTAGAGGAGTTACAGGCAAAATCAGTTGCTGCGCTTTCAGAAGATTTAGTGGCAGCCAAAAAAGAGCTTTTCAATTTGAGATTCCAGAATGCAACAAATCAATTGAATAACACCGCAAGAATCAAAGAGGTAAGGAAGAATATCGCAAGGATTCAGACTGTGATTACGCAGAAGAAGGAGTCCTGAGAGGAGAATCCTGTGTTGCAGGAATGTCAAAGAAAGGAGATTAAGCATCGTGGAAGATAGAAATCTGAGAAAAACACGTATCGGTAAAGTTACCAGCGATAAAATGGATAAGACAATTGTTGTTGCAATTGAAGATCGTGTAGAGCATCCCCTTTACAAGAAGGTTGTAAAGAGCACCTACAAGCTGAAAGCGCATGATGAAAACAATGAGTGCCATATTGGTGATACCGTTAAAGTGATGGAAACAAGACCTTTATCCAGAGAAAAGAGATGGAGACTTGTTGAAATCGTTGAGCGCGCAAAATAATATCTGCTATGCAAGCGAAAGCATTGCTATGCAGGCAAAAGCATTATAATGCAGATATTATTTGGTTCTGAGAAAGATAAGATAATTGGAAGGAGAATTGGCATGATTCAACAGGAAAGCAGACTGAAAGTCGCTGACAATACGGGTGCAAAAGAAATCCTCTGCATCAGGGTTGTAGGTGGATCAACGAGAAGATATGCAAACATCGGCGATGTGATTATTGCTACGGTTAAAGATGCAACGCCAGGCGGCGTTGTAAAAAAAGGCGATGTGGTTAAGGCCGTAGTAGTCCGCACTGTAAAGGGCGCACGCCGTAAAGATGGTTCTTATATAAGATTTGATGAAAATGCTGCTGTTATCATTAAAGATGATAAAACTCCCAGGGGAACCCGTATTTTTGGACCGGTAGCAAGAGAGCTTCGTGAAAAACAGTTCATGAAAATTGTTTCTCTGGCTCCCGAAGTATTATAGGAGGTGCTTGGCATGGCAACTTTAAAGATTAAGAAGGGTGACACCGTTAAAGTGATCGCCGGTAAGGATAAAGGAACAGAAGGAAAGGTGCTTTCTGTTGACCCCAAAAAGCATAAGGTGGTTGTCGAGGGTGTGGGCATGGTTACAAAGCATACAAAGCCTTCAGCAGCTAACCAGAATGGCGGAATTATTCAAAAAGAAGCTCCGATTGACTGGTCAAATGTAATGTATGTTCATAAAGGAAAAACCACGAGAGTAGGTTTTAAATTTGAAAATGATAAGAAAGTACGTTATGCAAAGTCAACAGGAGAAGTGATTGACTAATTCTGGGAAAGGAGAACTGGAGCGTGAGCAGACTTAAAACAATGTATAAAGACGAGATCATGGATGCCATGATCAAAAAGTTTGGATATAAAAACACAATGGAAGTTCCAAAGCTTGATAAAATCGTTGTCAATATGGGTGTCGGCGAGGCAAAGGAAAATGCCAAGGTTTTGGAATCTGCTGTCAGGGATCTGGAAGTTATTACCGGACAGAAGGCAATCATTACCAAGGCAAAGAAGTCTATTGCAAACTTCAAGATCAGGGAAGGAATGTCCATCGGATGTAAGGTTACCCTGCGGGGAGAAAAGATGTATGATTTCCTTGATCGTCTGGTAAATCTTGCACTGCCCCGTGTACGTGACTTCAGAGGTGTAAACCCTAACTCATTCGACGGAAGAGGAAATTATTCGCTGGGTATCAAGGAACAGCTTATTTTCCCCGAAATCGTTTATGATCAGGTGGATAAGGTAAGAGGAATGGATGTTATCGTTGTCACAACGGCAAAGACAGATGAAGAAGCACGTGAATTGTTAAGATTGTTCAATATGCCGTTTGCAAAATAAGAGGAGGTAAATTCATGGCTAAAACATCAATGAAGATTAAACAGCAGCGTAAACCGAAATTCTCCACAAGAGCATATACGCGCTGCAGAGTTTGCGGTCGTCCCCATTCTGTTTTGAAAAAATACGGAATTTGCAGAATTTGCTTCCGTGAACTGGCTTATAAGGGTCAGATTCCCGGCGTGAAGAAAGCCAGTTGGTAATAGATTCGCGAAGCGAATCATAAGAATTTGCTTCGCAAATTCCGAATAGCAGGGAAGATTGCTGCGCAAATTCTGAATCGCAAGGAAGATTGCTTCGCAAATTCCGAATTGCAGGGAAGTTTGCTTTGCAAATTCCGAACTGCAGATGAGCAGGAGAACGTGAAGAAAATTCCGCATATGAGGATATTGCATTGAAATTGTATAGGAGGAAATGAAATGACAATGAGTGATCCTATTGCAGATATGCTTACAAGAATCCGTAATGCAAATACTGCAAAACATGATACAGTAGATGTTCCTTCTTCCAAAATGAAACTGGCGATTGCCGATATTCTTCTGGAGGAAGGCTATATTAAGAAATATGATCTGATTGACGAAGGAAATTTCAAGACCATTCGCATCGCACTGAAGTATGGTGCCGACAGAAGCGACAGAGTGATCAGCGGTCTTAAGAGAATTTCCAAGCCGGGTCTTCGTGTATATGCCGGTAAAGAAGAGCTCCCGAGAGTACTTGGAGGACTGGGAATTGCAATTATCTCCACTAACCAGGGCGTTGTGACGGATAAGAAGGCAAGAGAGCTTCAGGTAGGCGGCGAAGTGCTCGCATATGTATGGTAACAGAAAACCAGAAACGGTGTAAAATGCAGCAGTGCAAAGCACAGGCGTTTTCCGGATTTGATGAAAGATGTCAAGAATAATAAATAGGAGGTACGGGCATGTCACGTATAGGAAGAATGCCAATCGCGGTTCCTGCAGGCGTAACTGTAGAGATTGCAGAAAATAACAAAGTGACTGTGAAAGGTCCTAAGGGGACATTGGAAAGAGTGCTTCCTGCCGAGATGGAAATTAAGGCAGAGGGAGCTGAGATCATTGTTTCAAGACCGAATGATTTAAAGAAAATGAAATCATTGCATGGTCTTACAAGGACATTGCTTCACAATATGGTGAAGGGTGTTACTGACGGTTATGAAAAGAAGCTGGAAGTAAACGGCGTAGGCTACAGAGCGGCAAAGGCAGGTAATAAACTGACCTTATCTCTGGGCTATTCACACCCTGTCGAGATGATTGATCCCGAGGGCATTGAAACCGTTGTGGAAGGTCAGAATGTCATTATTGTGAAGGGAATTGATAAGGAAAAAGTCGGCCAGTTTGCAGCAGAGATCAGAGATAAGAGAAGACCGGAGCCTTATAAGGGCAAGGGTATCAAGTATGCTGACGAAGTTATCAGACGTAAAGTTGGTAAGACTGGTAAGAAATAGATAAGGAGAGTGTAAAGATGGTTAATAAAAAGTCAAGGCAAGAAGTTCGTGTTAAAAAACACTGGAAAATACGTAACCGTATCAGCGGCACTACCGAAAGACCCCGTCTTGCTGTGTTCAGAAGCAATAATCATATGTATGCTCAAATTATTGACGACACAGTCGGAAACACATTAGTTTCTGCCGCAACTGTTGAAAAAGAGATCAGCGCAGAGCTTGAGAAGACCAACAATGTCGATGCAGCAGCATATCTGGGAACAGTAATTGCAAAGCGGGCAATTGAAAAAGGAATCGATACTGTAGTCTTTGACAGAGGCGGCTACATCTATCACGGTAAGGTCGCAGCATTAGCTGATGCAGCCAGAGAAGCTGGCTTGAAATTCTAGGAAGGGAGAAACTTAACATGAGACGTACAATCATCGATGTCAGCGGTATGGAATTAACTGAAAAAGTAGTTGCCATCAAGCGTGTTACCAAGGTTGTTAAGGGTGGCCGTAATATGCGTTTTACAGCTCTGGTTGTGGTTGGAGACATGAATGGTCATGTGGGCGCCGGCCTTGGAAAGGCAACAGAAATTCCGGAAGCGATCCGCAAGGGAAAAGAGGATGCGATCAAACATCTGGTTTCTGTTGCAAAAGATGAGAACAATAGTATTACACATGATTTTACAGGAAAATATGGTTCTGCTTCCGTTCTTTTGAAGAAAGCTCCTGAAGGTACTGGTATCATCGCCGGCGGTCCGGCACGTATCGTCTGCGAGCTTGCAGGTATCAAGAATATCCGTACCAAATCGCTGGGGTCCAATAATAAGCAGAACGTTGTGCTTGCAACCATTGCCGGACTGAGCGAGCTGAAGACTCCTGAAGAAGTAGCTAAGAAGCGCGGAAAATCTGTGGAAGAGATCATAGCATAGGAGGGAATGAAGATGGCGGAACAAAAAATGTTAAAAATCACTTTGGTAAAATCTCCCATCGGTGCAGTTCCCAAGCACAAAGCTACTGTACAGTCTATGGGATTGAGAAAACTGAACAAGACCATCGTGTTGCCCGATAATGCGGCTACAAGAGGCCAGATTCAGCAGATCAGACATTTGATTAAAGTTGAAGAAGTTGAATAAAGGATAAGGAGGTGTCAGCAATGAGTTTGGAATTATCAAATTTAAGACCCGCCCAGGGTTCTAAGCACAGTGATAATTTTAGAAGAGGTCGTGGACACGGTTCAGGAAACGGCAAAACTGCCGGTAAGGGACACAAGGGTCAGAAGGCGCGTTCAGGAGCACCCAGACTGGGATTTGAAGGCGGCCAGATGCCTTTATACAGAAGAATCCCCAAGAGAGGGTTCAGATGCCCGAACACCAAAGAAATCGTGGCAATCAATATAAGTGTACTGAATGACAAATTCGAAGACGGCGCAGTGGTGGATGTAGATAAGCTTATCGAGTCCGGCATTGTCAAAAATCCCAAAGACGGAGTTAAGATCCTCGGAAACGGAGAAATAACCAAAAAGCTTACAGTAAAGGCTAATGCTTTCAGTGCATCCGCAAAAGAAAAAATTGAAGCTGCTGGTGGAAGTGCAGAGGTGATGTAATGTTTTCAACCCTGAAAAATGCATTTAAAATTAAAGATATAAGGAAGAAACTGATATTTACATTCTGTATGCTGGTTGTGATCCGTTTAGGATCACAGCTTCCCGTACCGGGTGTAGACAGGCATTATTTTTCCAACTGGTTTGCACAGCAGACAGGGGGAGATGCTTTCAATTTTTTTGATGCCTTTACGGGGGGATCATTTCTTAATATGTCTGTCCTGGCATTGAACATTACACCTTATATTACCTCTTCCATTATCATGCAGCTTCTTACGATTGCAATTCCCAAGCTTGAGGAGATGCAGAGAGAAGGAGAGGATGGAAGGAAAAAGATTGCTTCTATTACCCGTTACCTGACGGTAGGGCTTGCATTGATTGAGTCCTCGGCGCTGGCTATTACCTTTGGCAGAAGCGGGCTTCTGGAGGATTATAATTTCTTTAATGTGATCACGGTAATTGCAGCTCTTACAGCGGGAAGTGCATTCCTCATGTGGATTGGAGAGAGGATCACAGAAAAAGGAGTAGGAAACGGAATTTCTATTGTACTCGTTATCAATATTATTTCCAGGATCCCTCAGGACATTACCCAGCTTTTCGAACAGTTTGTGTTTGGAAAGGCAATTGCGGTGGGAGCGCTGGCAGCTGTGATTATCGTAGCAATTATTGTATTAATGGTGGTATTGGTAATCATCTTAAATGACGGTACGCGTAAAATTCCCGTACAGTATGCCAAAAAGGTACAGGGCAGAAAAATGGTAGGCGGTCAGACATCTTCTATTCCCCTTAAGGTGAATACGTCGGGTGTTATACCTATTATTTTCGCCTCATCACTGATGCAGCTTCCTGTAATTGTGTGCGGATTTTTCGGATACAGCGGAAGCGGAGTGTGGGCGCATATTTTAAGAGGATTAAGTTCCAGTAACTGGTGCAAGCCGGGTGAACTGGTATATTCCATAGGACTCCTGGTATACGTGGCACTGGTAATTTTCTTTGCCTATTTCTACACCTCTATTACCTTTAATCCGATTGAGATTGCCGAAAATATGAAAAAGCAGGGCGGATTTATTCCTGGTATCAGACCGGGCAGACCCACCAGCGAATATCTGACAAGGATTTTAAACTATATTGTTTTCATCGGAGCAGTGGGGCTCACCATTGTGTGTGTGATTCCCTTTGTGTTTAATGGGGTATTTGGTGCGTCAGTATCCTTTGGAGGAACCAGTCTTATCATTATTGTCAGTGTTGTGCTTGAAACCATGAAGCAGATCGAATCACAGATGCTGGTACGTAACTACAAAGGTTTTTTAAATGACTGACAGGTCAGAAGTTGTATATTTAGAGGTTAAAGGAATGTATTTTCCTTTTGCCTCTATATTTAAATTAGATGCTTTTGAACAGCAGATTTCCACGGGAGGAAATGGATATGAAGATTATCATGCTGGGAGCACCCGGCGCAGGAAAAGGGACACAGGCCAAAATGATTGCGGAGCAGTACGCTATACCTCATATTTCCACAGGGGATATTTTCAGGGCGAACATCAAAAACGGGACGGATTTGGGCATGGAAGCCAAAAAATACATGGATCAGGGACTTTTGGTCCCGGATGAGCTTACCGTCAGGATCCTTCTGGATCGAGTGGCGAAGGATGACTGCAGGGACGGATACGTACTGGATGGATTTCCCAGGACCATTCCCCAGGCACAGGTTCTCGACAAAGCGCTTGAAGAAATAGAGGATAAGATCGATTTTGCCATCGATGTTGATGTGCCGGATGAAAATATCATTAAAAGGATGGGCGGCAGACGCTCCTGTTCTAAGTGCGGCGCCATCTATCATCTGGAGTATATTCCGCCTGAGACGGAAGGAATCTGCGACGGCTGTCAGGGAGAGCTGGTTCTGAGAGACGATGATAAACCTGAGACGGTGAAAAACAGACTGGATGTTTATCATAAGCAGACACAGCCTCTGATCGATTTTTATGAGAAAAAGGGGATCTTAAAGACAGTAGATGGCACACAGAATATGAAAGATGTATTTGCAGCAATTGTTGCGATCCTGGGATAACAGACTATGGCGGTGACAATCAAATCAAAAAGAGAAATTGAGTTGATGCGGGAGTCCTGCAGAATTCTTGCAGAGGTTCATGCACAGCTTGGAGAAGCAATAAAGCCGGGAATATCGACCTGGGATATCAATGCCCTGGGTGATAAGCTGATCCGCAGCTATGGATGTGTACCAAATTTTCTGAATTATAATGGTTATCCTGCCTCGATCTGTGTTTCTGTAAATGATGAGGTGGTTCATGGCATTCCTTCCAGGGAGAGAGTATTAAAGGAGGGGGACATCGTCAGTCTGGATGCAGGGCTCATTTATAAGGGATATCATTCTGACGCGGCACGTACCCATCCGGTAGGCAGGATAAGCTCGAAAGCGGAAAGACTGATCGCAGTTACCAGACAGAGTTTTTTTGAGGGAATGAAGTATGCGCTGGCCGGAAATCATCTGTATGATATTTCAAATGCCATTGACGCTTTCTGTACCCGCTATGGATATGGTGTGGTAAGAGACCTGGTGGGGCATGGAATCGGTACGCATCTTCATGAGGAACCGCAGATACCGAATTTCAGACAATGGAGAAAAGGAATCCGGCTGCGTCCGGGAATGACGCTGGCCATTGAACCCATGATCAATATGGGCGGTTACAGGGTACGGTGGCTGGAAGATGAATGGACGGTGGTAACGCAGGATGGCTCTCTTTCGGCACATTATGAAAACACCGTGCTGATCACGGAAGGAAAACCGGAAATCCTCACGCTGCTGCCGGAGGATAGCGGTACTTGAAAGAACAGGTGGAACCTATGACGGGAATGTTTGCCATATCAAAAGCAGGACACGATAAGGGGCAGATGTATCTTATCATAAAGGAAGAGGGAGATTTTGCCTATCTGGCGGATGGAAAAAGCAGAACTCCTGATCATCCCAAAAAGAAAAGGAAAAAGCATTTGCAGCTTATAAAATCAGAAGAGAAGGCTCTCACTCAAAAACTGAAAAGCGGAGCAGTCATATATAATGAAGAAATCAGGTTTGCAATTAAAGTAAGGACAAAAAATCAGGAGGTAGCGAATGTCAAAGGCTGATGTAATAGAAATTGAAGGAACTGTAGTGGAGAAGCTCCCAAATACCATGTTTCAGGTAGAGCTTGAAAATGGGCACAGGGTGCTCGCGCACATCAGTGGGAAGCTCAGGCAGAATTTTATTCGGATTCTTCCCGGTGACAAGGTGACTCTGGAGTTATCCCCCTATGATTTGAGCAAGGGCAGAATTATCTGGAGAGATAAATAAAATCCCTTGCATTTAGTAAGGCATCATGCTATAATGTAAAACGGTCTTTTTTGAAAGGAGGTTTAACATGAAGGTTAGATCATCAGTAAAACCGATTTGCGAAAAGTGCAAAATTATCAAGAGAAAAGGACGTATCAGAGTGATCTGTGAGAATCCTAAGCACAAACAGAGACAAGGATAATCCGTTGCTGAAAGCAGGAGGGTTCTTGTCCAATTATTATGAGCGGCTGCGGCGCAGAAATCTGCGCTGATTAATATAATTGTACGAAGGAGCCTTGGTGATTACTTCTTGGTTCATGAAATTTTTCGCACGTGAAATATTCGCACGTGAATTTTTCATGTAAGATCGGAAAAATCCGGTTGGGCGCTTGATCCCGATAGCATAAAGTGTTTCGCAAAACACGAAACGGTGAACAAAATGCAAAGCGTTTTGTCCCGAAAAATGATTTGCGAAGCAAAACATTTTTCGGTGCCCCAATCAATTAGTATCAGCGCATGATAAATGCGTGAAAGAAAATGGAGGAAATGTAAATGGCTCGTATTGCAGGTGTTGATTTACCCAGAGAGAAACGCGTGGAAATTGGTTTGACTTATGTTTATGGAATCGGAAGAACAAGTTCCAACAAGATTCTGGCAGCAGCAAAGGTTAATCCCGATACCCGTGTCAGAGAGCTGACGGATGATGAAGTGAAGAGAATCAGTGAAGTGATTGAAGCTGATTATATGGTGGAAGGCGATCTCAGAAGAGAAGTTGCCATGAACATCAAGCGTCTTCAGGAAATCGGATGCTATAGAGGAATCCGTCACAGAAAAGGTCTTCCTGTGCGTGGACAGAACACAAAGACAAACGCAAGAACAAGAAAAGGCCCTAAGCGTACTGTTGCAAACAAGAAGAAATAATCAGAAAAGTTTTATTCGGAAACAACTCATAACGATTGAAGAAAGTAGGTTAGTTTAAATGGCAGCAAAAAAAGTTACCAAAAAAGTGACAAAAAAACGTGTCAAGAAAAACGTTGAACGTGGACAGGCACATATTCAGTCTTCCTTTAACAATACAATTGTTACGCTGACAGACAGCGAAGGAAATGCACTGAGCTGGGCAAGTGCCGGTGGTCTTGGTTTTAGAGGTTCAAGGAAATCTACTCCCTATGCGGCTCAGATGGCTGCAGAAACGGCAGCTAAGGCTGCTCAGGTACACGGCTTAAAGACTGTTGATGTAATGGTCAAGGGCCCCGGTTCAGGACGTGAGGCGGCAATCCGCGCACTTTCCGCATGCGGACTGGAAGTGACCAGCATCAGGGACGTAACGCCTGTACCTCATAATGGATGCCGCCCGCCCAAGCGCCGTCGTGTATAGTGATGGAAAAGGCTCTGTGCAGAGCATGTGCAGTGTACTGCATAAAGCAGATTTTTTTAAAATGAATAACAATAGTTGGAAGAAGGCGCACAGCGCTGTAAACAATAGCAGGAGGTAAAAGAATGGCAGTAAACAGAGTACCGGTATTAAAGAGATGCAGGTCACTTGGTCTTGATCCCGTATTTTTGGGATATGACAAAAAATCAAACAGAACCAATGCAAGAGCAGGCAAGAAGGTCAGTGAGTATGGGCTTCAGCTGAGAGAAAAGCAGAAAGCAAAATTCATCTACGGTGTGCTTGAAAAGCCTTTCAGAAACTATTATGAGAGAGCAGACAGGATGAAGGGAATGACAGGTGAAAACCTGATGATCATGCTTGAGAGCAGACTTGACAGCGTTGTTTTCAGAATGGGATTTGCGAGAACCAGAAGAGAGGCAAGACAGATCGTAGGTCATCAGCATATCCTGGTTAACGGCAAGCGTGTTCAGATTCCCTCCTATATGATAAAGGCAGGAGATGTGATTGAAATCAGAGAGAAATCAAAATCTCTGCAGAGATATAAGGATATCTTTGAAGTAACAGCAGGCAGACTTGTTCCCGAATGGCTCGAGGTTGACCAGGAGGCATTTAAAGGAACTGTCAAGAACCTTCCCACAAGAGAAATGATCGATGTTCCTGTAAATGAAATGCTTATCGTCGAGTTGTATTCCAAATAATATGCAGATAGGCTATGTGCATAGGCGATATGATATGGTTTGTAAAGGAGGGTATTTGCGGTGTTTGATTTTGAAAGACCAAATATTGAGGTGGCAGAGATCTCTGAAGATAAGAAATACGGCAGATTTGTCGTAGAACCTTTGGAGAGGGGTTATGGTATCACACTCGGTAATTCACTGAGAAGAATTATGCTCTCTTCCCTTCCCGGCGCTGCGGTAAGTCAGGTTAAAATCGAAGGTGTTCTTCATGAGTTCAGTTCTATCGAAGGCATCAAAGAAGATGTAACTGAGATTATCATGAACATCAAGAGTCTTGCCATCAAAAATGACAGCGATACAAATGAACCAAAGACTGCATATATAGAGTATGAGGGGGAAGGCATTGTCAGAGCTTCAGATATTCAGTGTGACCAGGATATTCAGATCTTAAATCCTGATCTGACGATTGCCACCTTAAACGGTAAGAATACCAAGCTTTACATGGAACTGACTATTACAAAAGGCAGAGGCTATGTGAGCGCCGATAAGAATAAGAGTGAAGATTTACCCATTGGTGTCATTGCAGTGGATTCTATCTACACACCGGTGGAGAGAGTGAATGTGACCGTTGAAAATACCCGTGTAGGTCAGATTACAGACTTTGATAAGCTGATACTGGATGTTTATACAAACGGAACACTGGCCCCTGATGAAGCAGTCAGTCTGGCTGCGAAGGTACTGAGTGAGCATTTAAATCTTTTTATCGATCTTTCTGAAAATGCCAAGGTGGCGGAAGTCATGGTGGAAAAGGAAGAGGATGAAAAGGAAAAGGTTCTGGAAATGAGTATTGATGAGCTGGAGCTTTCGGTACGCTCTTATAATTGTTTAAAGCGTGCCGGTATCAATACGGTGGAGGAGCTGACCAATAAAACTTCTGATGATATGATGAAGGTTCGTAATCTCGGCCGTAAATCATTGGAAGAAGTTCTGGCCAAATTAAAAGAGCTGGGATTACAGTTAAATCCCAGTGAAGAAGCATAAAAATAGAAGCGGACCGGGGCAGTAAATCCAAAGAGGGTGTCCCGTGTTCTCGAGAGTGGTCTGTGCATATAGTGAACCGCTAAAATTTTTGTTTCGGGCGTTCACGGTGCCGATTTTGTGCTGTGTGAAATGCAGCACTTACCTTACAAAGTTGTTGCACTGCATTCGGTAAGTAAGTCCAAAGAGCGTGGCCGGATGTACCATGGATTGAGAAAGGAGCCTGAAAATGGCAAAATACAGAAAACTTGGCAGGACATCAAGCCAAAGAAAAGCGTTACTTAGAAATCAGGTGACAGCCCTTATTTATAAAGGGAAGATTGTTACCACCCTGGCGAGAGCAAAAGAAGTTCAGAAGATTGCGGATGGACTGATTGCGCTAGCTGCAAAAGAAAAAGATAACTACGAAAAGGTTACCGTTTCCGCAAAAGTTCCCTTAAAGGACAAGGACGGAAAGAGAGTAAAAGAAGTAGTGGATGGCAAGAAGGTTACCAAGTATGAGACAATCCAGAAAGAGATCAAGAAGGATCTCCCTTCCAGACTTCATGCAAGGCACCAGATGCTGAAAGTACTGTACCCGGTAACAGAAGTTCCTACCAAGAATGCCGGTAAGAAGAGAGGCACAAAGAAAGTAGACTTGGTAGCGAAACTCTTTGATGAGTATGGCCCCAGGTACGCAAGCCGTAAGGGCGGTTATACAAGAATCGTCAAGATCGGACAGCGTAAGGGCGACGGCGCCATGGAAGTGGTACTGGAGCTGGTATAAGAAAAGTGATGTGTATAAAAAAGGAGCTGCTTTGTAGCAGCTTCTTCTTTTTATGCACACGGGCACCCAGAGGAAAAATGTCAGCAAAAGCTGATGGGTGCCCTGCGCGCGAGTAGGGAGAAAAAGCCTCCCCTTACTCGATTGCACAGGACCGCATAAGGAAATTTGCTGCTAACGCAGCATGCGGGCCGCGCGGCGTGCAGGGGAAGATAACCCTTCCCTACTCGATTTCTACAACCTTCTGAAAATGTTGATAATCCTTGGAGGAATTCCAGTCGCCGCCCCAGGTAAAACCGTGCTCTTTGAACAGCTTATAACACAGGTCATTTTCATCGATTTTATAAGGAAAATCTTTGGAACGGTCGGCATAGGGCTCGCTGCCCTGAGGAGAAATATAAGTTTCTCCACTTCCGTTTTTGTTAAAGACCACGTAGGGATTATAAAAGGGATTGATATCAATAGCACAGCCCAAAGCGTGCCTGGACAGGCTGCTGGTGCCGTCCACGAGCCGGTAATTGAAGCAGGATGTATTGTTATCCTCCATGGAGGCGGTGTCATCACCGCCATATTCGTCGATCAATCTGATCTTTTCAATTTGATATTCGTTGCGATACAACTCATAAAAAATTTCCAGCAGATCCTGGGCGATTCCTTTATGACAGATTAATTCTCCTGTTTGTACTTCGCCGTTAAAATCATAATACAAAACATTCATATAGCGAAGATCCCCATAAGAGACAGCAGGGATTTCCTCATCAGAAATTACATTCACAGCCTTCAGAGCCAAAGTGGGGACAGCTGATTCAAAGACCGGATAAGAAAAACCCGTGATACGTGCAATCACTGCGTCTGAAAGTGGCTGATAGAAAAAACCATTCTCATAATGAGTACTTTCAGAGGACTCTTCCTCTACTAAAAGATCTGACACTGTTTCGGAAGGAAGGTTTGTTCCCGGGCCGGGTGAAGGATGATTTTCTTTTTCCGGAACAGGCGAGGGAGAAGCGCTTCTCTCCTGCTGTGGAGAAGGGAAAATGTCAGAATCCGCTTCGGCGGAAGGAGTTGCATAGGCAATTTCCGGATTGTGACCCGCATACTCCAGGAGTGTTTCCCCTCTTCCCATGATCCTTGCAAGAGCAGAACAGATGATAACAATAGCAGTTAACAAAAGTAAAGGTTTTACCCATTTTTGATTCACATGAACCCTCCTGAAATGCATGTCTGAAGTAGCTATTCACAGTCTGAAAACCACTCATAATAACATTATCATACGACAAATCACAATCTATTGCAAATAAAATCAATATCCTGTACAATATAGGACGGGCATTAACCGGGAAGAGAATATTCATGATGCTCCGCATGGAGGATTAGTATGGGAATCATTAAGACCAGAGATCTTATTTATGAATATATACGCAGAGATGAAGAGGGCAACGTGGAGGGGATCACCCGCGCATTAGACGATATCAATCTGGATGTGAAACAGGGAGATTTTGTTGCGATTTTGGGCCACAACGGATCAGGAAAATCGACACTTGCCAAGCATATCAATGCGATCCTTTATCCTACGGAAGGGACGGTCTGGGTAGATGGAATGGATACTGCCAGGGAGGAGCACCTCTGGGAGATAAGGCAGAAGGCCGGCATGGTCTTTCAGAATCCTGATAATCAGATCATCGGGCAGGTGGTGGAAGAGGATGTAGGGTTTGGACCGGAGAATCTGGGAGTCCCCACAAAGGAGATCTGGGAGAGAGTGGAGGAGAGTCTGAAGGCAGTGGGCATGTATGAATTTCGCAAGCACTCGCCCAATAAGCTTTCCGGCGGACAAAAGCAGAGGGTTTCAATCGCCGGAGTGATCGCCATGCATCCGAAGTGTATTGTTCTGGACGAGCCCACAGCCATGCTGGATCCAAACGGACGCAAAGAAGTGATCCGTGCTGCGCGTGCGCTGAACGATGTGGAGGAAATTACTATTATTCTCATTACACATTATATGGAAGAGATTATATATGCAAATAAGGTTTTTGTTATGGATAAAGGGAGGATTGCCATGGAGGGCGCTCCGAAAGAGATCTTCAGTCATGTGGAGAAGCTGAAAGCGCTAAGACTGGATGTACCGCAGGTTACGCTGCTGGCTCATGAGCTGAAAAAAAGCGGTTTATCGGTTCCGGACGGGATTCTGACCTGCGAGGAGCTGATAGAGGCTCTGAAGCTGTAAATGATTTGAGAGGAAGAAAAAGGAGCTGTCCGGAATAAATTACTTCCGGAGAGTTTCCGGAAAAGAAAGAAGCGAGGAGAAAATGAGTTTAATCCTGGATCATGTCAGTTATTTATATGAAGCAGGAACAGCGATGGAATATACGGCTCTCAGAGATGTGTGTCTCAAAATTTCCAAAGGGGAGTTTATCGGATTGATTGGCCATACCGGTTCCGGAAAGTCTACGCTGGTCCAACATCTGAACGGACTGTTAAAGCCGGTCAGCGGTAATGTCTATTTTAATGGCGCGGACATTCATGACAGCGATTACAATAAGAAGGAGCTCCGCAGTAAGGTGGGGCTGGTTTTCCAGTATCCGGAGCATCAGCTTTTTGAGGCGGATGTCTTTTCGGATGTATGTTTTGGTCCTAAAAATCTGGGGCTGGATAAAAAGGAAACGGAACTTCGAGCCTATGCTGCCTTAAAACAGGTAGGGCTTGAGGACGAATATTTTTATCAGTCGCCCTTTGATCTTTCCGGCGGGCAGAAGCGAAGGGTGGCGATTGCAGGAGTGCTTGCCATGCAGCCGGAGGTGCTGGTTTTGGATGAGCCTACAGCGGGACTGGATCCAAAAGGCAGAGATGAAATCCTGGACAGAATCGCAAAGCTGAGAGACGAAACAGGAATGACGGTAATTCTGGTTTCTCATAGTATGGAGGATGTGGCCCGGTACGTTGATAGAATCATTGTGATGAATAAAGGTCAGATCATGTTTGATGATAAACCCAGAGAAGTTTTCCGCCATTACAGAGAACTGGAGGCTGTGGGGCTGGCAGCGCCTCAGATCACATATATCATGCAGGCACTGAAAAAGAAGGGACTTGATGTGGATACGGATATTACATCTGTGGAGGAGGCAAAGGAAGCAATACTGAAGGCTCTGAAGCGGAATGGAGGAGCAGTCTGAAGAGGCGGACAGCCTGGCGATATGGGCTGGCTGCCGGGTAGGAGCGGGAAGCGGTCCGGTCGGAAATGAGGAGAATATGTTAAGAGAAATTACATTGGGACAATATTATCAGACAGATTCTGTGATACACCGGATGGATCCCAGAGTGAAGCTGGTCACGACTGTCTGTTATATTATTTCCCTTTTTATTGTAGACAATATTGCCGGATATGTGATTGCGGGAGTGTTTCTGGCGCTGGTGATCAGGCTGTCCAGGGTCCCTGTTAAATACATGATACGGGGAATGAAATCGATTGTGTTTCTGTTGATCATAGCGGCGGGATTTAATTTATTCCTGACCCCGGGAGAGACAATTGCCACTTTCTGGAAGCTGAAGATCACCAGAGAAGGGATCAGGCTGGCTCTTTTTATGGCAATCCGGCTGGTATTTCTGCTTATGGGGTCATCGGTGATGACCCTGACGACAACGCCCAATAATCTGACGGATGGAATGGAAAAGCTGTTAGGCCCTCTCAAGCATCTGAAGGTCCCGGTACATGAAATTGCAATGATGATGTCCATAGCGCTTCGGTTCATTCCGATCTTACTGGAGGAGACAGATAAGATCATGAAGGCTCAAATCGCCAGAGGTGCTGATTTTGAAAGCGGAAATCTGATTAAAAAAGCAAAGAGCCTTGTGCCGCTTCTGGTGCCTCTGTTTATATCGGCATTCCGGCGGGCCAATGATCTGGCCATGGCAATGGAGGCAAGATGCTACAGAGGAGGCGAACACCGCACGAAAATGAAACCGCTTATTTATAAAAAGCGGGATGGAATTGCCTATGGCGTGGTGCTCATTTATCTGGTTTTATGTGTGGCAGTGGGAAAAATTCTGTTATGAAGAGAGTAAAACTGGTGGTGGCTTATGATGGCACGGCCTATCACGGTTGGCAGCTTCAGCCAAATGCCCTTACAATAGAAGGAGAATTGAATAAGGCCCTGAGCGCTCTTCTGGGAGAGGAGATTCAGGTGACCGGAGCGAGCAGAACGGATGCCGGCGTGCATGCGCTCTGTAATATAGCCGTGTTTGACACGGAGAGTCTGATTCCGGCGGAAAAGATTTCCTATGCTCTGAATCAGAGACTGCCGGAAGATATCAGGATTCAAAGTTCGGAGCAGACGGATGCGGATTTTCATCCAAGGCATTGCAGGAGCCGTAAAACCTATGAATACAGGATTCTGAACGCCCGGTTTCCCCTTCCAACCAGAAGGCTGTACAGTTATTTTACCTATATACCCCTTGACATTCAAAAAATGAGACAGGGGGCTGACTTCCTGAAGGGAGAGCATGATTTTGCAAGCTTCTGTTCGCCCGCATCAGCGGTGGAATCCACAGTCAGGACAATCTATGAGCTGAATGTGGAAAAAGTGCAGGAGGAGATTATTCTCCGGGTGTGCGGCAGCGGGTTCCTTTATAATATGGTCAGGATTATAGCCGGAACCCTTATAGAAGCGGGGCGCGGGCGAATAGAGCCGGAGCAGGTCAGGAGGATTCTGGAGGCAAAAGACCGGCGCATGGCGGGGCCCACGGCACCGGCATGTGGGCTGACGCTGGTGAAATATGAATTTGATCCTGAATCTGACGGCGGCTGTTATAAAAATACCGGAAATACGGCGGAATTATAAAAAATTCCGGTTGACACACACGGAAGCGTATAATATAATTATCCGGTGTGAAGAAGTTTGGTAATGCTTTGCCTGATGAGCCATTATTCTGCCAAAGAATAAGGAAATCATCCTATCCCTAGGCTTGCATTATAGATAGAATCTCCGCAGATGACTTAAGCTGCTTTTGACGGCCCGGACATCCGTTACCGGCAGAAAGAGACATCAGGAGGAAAGTTATGTGTGTTGCGCATAGAAAAGTTTAATGGAGGTAATATCATGAAGACATTTATGGCCAGTCCTGCTACCATTGACAGAAAATGGTATGTTGTGGATGCTGCAGATATGACATTGGGACGCTTAGCTTCAGAAGCAGCTAAGATTTTAAGAGGTAAAAATAAGCCGATTTTCACTCCACATATGGATACCGGAGATTACGTAATTATCGTAAACGCTGATAAAGTGAAAGTGACAGGCAGAAAATTGGATCAGAAAATATACTATCGCCATTCAGAGTATGTTGGCGGCATGAAGGAAACGACTCTTCGCGAAATGCTGGCCAAGAAGCCTGAGAGAGTAGTAGAGCTTGCTGTTAAGGGCATGCTCCCCAAGGGACCTTTAGGAAGACAGATGTATACAAAGCTTCACGTGTATGCAGGTCCTGAGCATAAACATGCGGCTCAGCAGCCCGAAGTATTAACATTTTAATAGGAACTGAAAGGAGAAGATTAAGATGGCTAAAGCAGCAAGATTCTACGGAACAGGTAGAAGGAAAAAATCAATTGCCAGAGTATATTTAATGCCCGGTAAAGGTGAGATTACGATCAATAAAAGACCGATTGATGAATATTTTGGACTTGAAACCTTAAAGGTGATCGTTCGTCAGCCCATGGTTGCGACGGATACCGTTGATAAATACGACGTAATGGTAAATGTTCATGGCGGCGGCTATACTGGCCAGGCCGGTGCGATCAGACATGGAATTTCCAGAGCACTGCTTGAGGTTGACGGAGAGTTCAGACCTACCCTCAAAAAGGCAGGCTTCCTCACAAGAGACCCGCGTATGAAAGAGAGAAAGAAATACGGCTTAAAGGCAGCCCGCCGTGCGCCCCAGTTCTCCAAGAGATAAGCAGTTATCTGCGAACAGAAAAGATATGGAAAACCCACAGACAGATTTTGTTTGTGGGTTTTTTGATTTCGTATATTACTATTTTCTCCTGCCGGTTGAATTTACGGGATGAACTAACCGACGCGGTTATGGTTTTTCCATTTTTCTATGATAAAATGGAATCAAAAGAAAAGGGGAACTGTGAAAAATATATTTTTCACAGACGAATTTGTGCTGACGCCCAAATTTGCAGGTGCCAGTAGCATGGAGGTTCTATATGAATATCGGATCAGTGATTATGAGTAAAAGAAAGGCTTTAGGCTATACCCAGCAGACTCTGGCGGATAAGCTGAATGTCTCTTTTCAGGCAGTATCAAAATGGGAAAATGGAACAAATTATCCGGACGTGGAAATGCTTCCCAGGATTGCAGATGTGTTAGGCACAAGTATTGATTCCCTTTTGGGATATAAGTCTTTTGTGGTTTCTGATTATGATAAGCGATATGACACAGCGGAGTATTACTGGGGAATAACTCCTAACGAATTATGCTATGAAATAATGAAAATGCGGCCGCCGGTGAAACCGTTAAAAGTGCTGGACATTGGCTGCGGAGAGGGGAAAGATGCTGTCTTTCTTGCCCGAAACGGTTATATTGTAACAGCTTTTGACCTGTCCGAAGCCGGAATAGAAAAGGGGAAAAAGCTGGCGGAAAGATGTAATACCTATGTAGATTTTTTCAAAGCAGACATAACTGATTTTCGTGTAACCGAATACTATGACATTGTTTTCAGCAGCGGTGTATTTCATTTTATCAGGCCGGAAATCCGGAAAGAAATTGCAGCAAATCTGAAAGAACACACAAACAAAAGCGGTATACACGCAATCAATGTATTTGTAGATAAACCCTTTGTGGAGGTCCCTCCGGATAAAGAGGTCAATCGGTTTCGCTGGGATTCCGGAGAACTTTTTATGCTTTATCATGATTGGAAACTGCATAAGACAGAAGAAATTATTTTTAACTGCAACAGCGGCGGTGTTCCCCATCAGCATTGTATGGATATCATGCTTGCGGAAAGGATAAATCTTTTAAATTGACCGGGGATCAGGGAGTTCGTTACTTTTCAGTGTTTGGCCGGATTACCGCGGGGACAGGTGTAAATTTCTGCGTCGCCCCGCTTTCGCTTAATAAAAAGCGTAGCAGTACCAGGCTCGAAAGAACCTCGCCAGGAACTGACGCTTTTTAACAGGCTCCTTCAGAAATTTACACCTGTCCCCGCTATATTTCGGCTGGCTAACTTCTGAAAAGTAACAGGAGTTCTGAAAAGTCGAAAAAAAGGATTGCAAGTCAGCATTAGAAAGAGTATGATATAAAATGTTTTTATCATAGCGTAAGAAAAGGCACAGAGAGAAAAGGAGGGGTATGAAGTGATCAGTGTAAGAAAACTCACGAAAGAATTCAAAATACCGGTCAAGCCGCCGGGGATGAAAGGGGCCATACGACACCTGATCCGGGGCGAATACAAGGTGAAGGTGGCAGTGGAGAGCGTAGATTTTTCCATTGAGCAGGGGGAGGCGGTGGCATATATCGGACCCAACGGAGCCGGGAAATCCACCACAATCAAGATGCTGACGGGAATCCTAAAGCCCACCTCGGGAGAGATACTCGTAAACGGAATCGACCCCCAGAGACACCGGATACAGAACGCAAAAAACATTGGAGTGGTGTTCGGACAGCGCACCCAGCTCTGGTGGGATATACCGGTGGAAGAATCCTTCGCACTGCTGAAAAATATTTACGAAGTACCGGATGCTGTTTACAACGAGAACTTAAAGCTTTTCAACGAAATTTTTGGATTATCTGAATTTATAGGGCGTTCTGCCCGAAAACTTTCCCTGGGACAAAGAATGAGAGCCGACCTGGCGGCGGCACTGTTACACAATCCGTCGACTGTTTTTCTGGATGAACCTACCATCGGACTGGATATCGGGACGAAGGAGGCGATGAGAGAACTGATCCAGAGAATCAATCGGGAAAAAGGCGTGACCATTATTCTTACAAGTCATGACCTGAAAGATGTGGAGGATATATGCCGCAGAATTATTGTGATTGATGGCGGAAGGATTATCTGTGATAAGGAGATCAGTCAGCTGACGAAGGAGTACGCCATGGACCGCGGCCTGCAGATCACCCTTCTTGATATGCAGAAGGAGCTGCCCGCTCGTCTGCTGGGGCAGGAGGGGATCTCCTATGCGGCCATGGAGGATGCTCATACCCTGGAAATTCATTTCAAGCCCGAGATGTACACAGCCTTTGAAATTGTGGAGGAGGTAAATAAATATGCCAGGATCCAGGACTTCAGGCTCAGAGAGCCCAGCATTGAGCGCATGATCGAGAAGATCTACCGTTCCGGAGAACAGAGCGCTTAAAAAGCTTCTGAACAGAAAAAGGGAATATACGGCCAATAAGAAAGGAGGCGGAATATTTTGAGGAGATTTATCAGGCGCTATATAGGTTTTACCAGATGCACCATGGAAGAGCGGATCGCCTACAGAAAGGGATTTCTGGTGAGTGCGGTGCTGAACATGGTGGGGATTTTAGTATCCGTATTTCTGTGGAGGGTTCTGTTTGCGCAGGAGAGCGTGATTCAGGGGTATGACTGGAACCAGATGATTTTGTATGTGCTGATCGTTGCTCTGCTGAACGCCACGCTGGGATTTGATACCGAGAGGAAGCTCTCGAAGGGAATTTTGGATGGTTCTATTGCAAGTGATCTGACAAAGCCCATTGATTTTCAGAGCATGAGCTTTTTTCAGGCGCTGGGACATTCGCTGGTGGAAGGCGGAACAGCATTGATTTTGGTGGTGTTGCTTGCCGTAACGCTTACGGATCTGTCGCCTTATCTGAATCCGGTGAGCATGGCGCTGTTTGCGGTGAGCCTTATGCTGGCATTTATGTTAAAATTCTGTCTGGCCTATTTCGGCGGGCTGATGTGCTTTTTTACCTCCAACGGATTCGGGGTGGTGTATCTGCGCCAGGTGATTACGGATGTGTTTTCCGGAGCGATGCTTCCTCTTGCTTTTTTCCCGGCATGGTTTCAGCGCCTGGCCGGCGTGCTGCCTTTCCAGGCATCGGTTTACCTTCCTACCCAGATTTTTCTGGGCAGAATAGAGGGGAGGGGCGCGGTGAGGATCCTGGCGCTGCAGGCGCTGTGGGTGGTGGTTATGTGGACGCTTTCAGGACTCTTTTTCCGTTTTGCAGTAAAAAAGATCACAATTCAGGGAGGATGACGCTATGCGGACGATTCGGATATTTTTTCAGATGACGGGAGCTAACCTGCGGGGGCTTATGTCCTTTAAGACGGATTTTCTGGTGTCCTTTTTTGCAGGACTCCTGTCCCAGACCATCGGTCTTTTGTTTTTGAGTGTTTTGTTTCAGAATATACCCGCAATAGCGGGTTGGACAGTGTATGAGGTGGCCATTCTGTACGGCTATATGTTTTTTGGAGAAGGAATACTGACCCTCTTTTTTCAGGGGACGAACGGACTCTGGCACCAGGTGAGGCTGGGAGATATAGACAGGTACATGACAAGACCCATCTCTCTGGAACTGCAGATCTGCGGACGGCAGACCAATCTTGCAGGGGCAGGCACAGCGCTTACAGGACTGGCGGTGATGCTCTACTCCTTCGGGAAGCTGCAGATTTCCTGGAATCTGTGGAAGGCGATACTGTTTGTCGTAAGTCTTATACTGGGCGCAGGTATACGTGTCGATATTAATTTTGCTTCCAGCGCGCTGGCCATGCTTCTGGAAGGGGCCGGAGGGATCAAGGGAGCTATTGAGCGGGTGCAGGAGATGGGAAAATATCCGCTGGATATTTATCCGAAGGTATTCCGGATCATTCTGCTGACCCTGATTCCCTATGCGGCGATCAGCTATGTGCCGGCGGTGGTGCTTCTGGGAAGGGCGCCGTATCCGTACTTTCTGCTTCTGCCTGCGGCGACGCTGCTGATCATTGGGCTTAGAAAGTGGATTTTTGCGAAGGCCATGGAAAGATATGAGGGGGCGGGGAATTAGAAGGGACACAGGTTTTTGCTTGAAAATCCGGGAAGAGAATGATATACTATCGTCGATTAGTTTGTGCATTTTTTGTAATAAATTGAATTTTTTAAGGAACCAAGGATAAGGAGAAGCTCTATGAAACGAATGATGGCCGGCCTGTTGGCTCTTGGATTGATCATGACATGTATTTTCCCGGTGCAGGCGGCGGAAACGCTGCCCGGTGCGGACAGGCAGAACGCTCGGAACGAAATGCAGACAGATCCGGACTCGGAAGATCAGCGAAAGCAGGAGACGCAGACTGGGAATGGAAAGGAAAGAACAGTTACGGACAGTGATGCTGCAACCCCTTCACCGGTCGGGACTTTTTCTCCGGTCCCCGAAAAATCGGCTTCTCCCTCTCCGGTTCCAACCGCGATCTCTCCCTCTCCTGCAGCTTCTGCGGGGGTAAATAAGACGCCTGCTTCCGGGGCGTCTGCAGAGACGGATAAGACGCCCGGCTCCGGAGCGGCTGAGGGTTCTCCTCAGATAGAAGGGACGCCGGTGCCATCAGGCATGCCCGGGGCGGCAGGGGCAGAAGGGGAGAATCTTCCACAGTCATCCCCCACAGCATCTGTTGCGCCGGAAAATGCTTCTTCGGTGAATACAGAGGATGACATTCAGTATGCCTCATCGGATCCGGCAGGAAGGATTGAAGTCCTGTTAAGGAATGCGATTCCGGTGGAGAAGGTAACGGCTACTGTGAGGGTGGAAATGGCCGGAGAGGGCAAGAGCGGTTCCGGGACTGTGATTCTGGAGAAGAACGCCCAGATCCACCCGGTTCATTTTGATCAGCTTTTGCCCGGGTCCTATCATTTGACAGTAGAAGCACCCGGTTTCCTGCCTTATAAACAGGATATCGAGGTGGACGGGAATGTTGTGACCGCAGAAATTCACACCGGCTTCGTGGATATGGAGGGCTTTTCCTGCGATCAGGACAAGGCCCGTCCGGGGGTTTTGCTGATCGGAGATGTAAACGGAGATGGGATTATTGATGGGAAGGATAAGGACGCCATAACAGAAGCGATAAGCCGCGGCGAAAATGGTGTGCTGGCAGGAAATCCGGATGATGCCACCGATCTGAACCGGGATGGCAGGACGGATCTTGTGGATCTGCAGTACTATGTCAACAGCCGGGCCAGTCAGTATGATCATGTGGATACCAGCTCCTCTCTGGCAGAGAGCATTGCTCCGGACGCCATCGCAGTGAATATAGATCAGGATATAACAGTGACAGGAGGATCTCTGGAGGATCTTCTTTTATGGAACCATAATACCGTAAAGCTGGAAAAGAGCCAGCCTATCACAGAGGAGGATCCCGCTGCGGTATCCTTTAATCTTCAGAGCCGGGAACAGGCGGAGAATGGGGAATATATTCCGGTTGAGCAGATCGAGATCTCCATGGGTGCGGCGGCTATCGAGAGCGGCTTTCTGGAGATCGAGACAGACGAGAGTTCTCAGCCTCAGAAGATTGAGATTGTTGATGGAAAGATTACATCGCGGTCAGGCGCGAGGGCGGCAGGCTCCGAGGGCGGGAACAACCAGCTGACAGTTTATCTGGGAGATCAGATCGCGGTCAAAAAAGTGACGCTGGTGATCACCAGAGCCAAGGATGGCGGGAGCCTGGCGGAGATCAGCAGGGTGGAATTCCTGAATGATATGGAAAACCGGATCCCGGAACCTGAGATGAATATTCCGGGAAATCTGGAAGTGACACCTGCTGACAAATCTTTTTATCTGGAGTGGGATCAGCAGTGGAATATTACCGGTTATGAGGTGGAGATCAGCCATGGCGGGGAAACAGAGATCGTACGTGCGGCATCTAACAGTCTCCAGGTGAAATCCTTTAGAGGAGACAAGCTCAAAAACAAGGAAGTTTATGAAGTGCGGGTACGGTCGGTTAACGGAAACTGGACCAGCGGCTTCAGCGGGAAAAAGGAGGCGGTTCCTGAAGTATCCAAAAGGCCTGATGCCCCGGATAATGTGAGAGCTGTGGGCGGATATCAGAAAGTCCGTATGAGCTGGAAGAAGATGAAGGATACAGATACTTATAATGTCTATTATAAGGAAGCGGGGGAAAGTGCGTTCCGGCAGGTTACAGGTATCACGCAAAACCAGTACGAGATTACAGGACTGAAGGATCAGACCAGATACGAGGTATATGTGACGGGTGTAAATGAGATAGGGGAAGGAAATCCTTCTATTCATTCGGAAGCCAGGACGATTACCTTAAAGCCTGCACAGATGCCGGAGTATAAGCTGATCAATGAATCCAACGGTAAGGGAAAGGTAAGCGCGCATATTACAGGGGCCTGGCATTTTAGAGGGGAAATGACGGCCAGTCCGCTGGATACGGAACCCAAAAGCGCTCTGGGAACGGTAGACAAGGATTTTGCTTCCAGCTACCAGATCCTGGACTGGGACGACGGCGCCGTCTATGTGTCGCCGGATAAGGGTCTGTTATTTGAACTGGATGATTACTATAAGATGAGTTATATCGCCTTTGCGGAGACGGAGGATATTGCTTCATACGGCGCTGTGTCTGTTTACTATTATGACCAGGAGCATCCGGAGGGAACTTATGCAGAGAATCCGACAGTAGTGCAGAGAAGCGATGCAAACGGAAGAAAATATTACCTGATCAAGCTTTCCAAAGCCATTACAGCCAATAAAATCCGGCTTGGTTTTTCACGCGGCTATAATTTGCGAAATATGGTGATTGCGGAAGTAAACTTTTATCATTATGACAGCCTGGAGGACGATATTCTGGGGCTGTATGCAGACGACCTGCATACGTCCCTGAAAGAAGGTGTGACGGAAGAGACCATCAATGAACTTCAGCAGAGGCTGGATACCCGGGATACCAAAAGCGGGGAGTACCATCCGGAGAAGGATGTGCTGCAGAGAGAGCTGGATAATGCAAAAGGGCTGCTGGCGTCAGGCTTCCAGGATATTATACAGATCAATCCGAAGATCCGCGCGGGAAAAGATTCTCATCTGGGATTCGGAGGCCTGAATTCGTGGCAGCCGCTGGGGATTACGGCTTACGAAGGGGAGCAGATTGTCGTATATGTTGGTCATAATCAATTGAAGACCGGCTCCAACTCTGCCCTGAAGCTGATTGCGACTCAGTATCATGCGGAGTCCGGCGCCTTTGCGTCAGAGGTGGCGTCCCTGAAGGTGGGACGTAATGAGATCACGATTCCGGCGATTCAGAGCCTGGCCTTTGAGGGGGGAGGCGCCCTTTATGTTCAGTATACCGGAAACAATGACAACGACAGATATGCAGTGAGGGTAAACGGAGGAGTCAGAGAACCGGTGCTGAATCTGTATGGAGTTTCCGATGCGCAGGAAAGGACGCAGCTTGTCACTTCTTATGTAAAAGAGCTGGAAGAGCATGTGGCGTCTCAGAAGAGCGTTCATGAGCAGGTGCATGAAGCGGCCGGAGAGAACAGCAGTGTAAACCGCGCCTATGATAAGCAGAATTGTATTCTGGGTGCAACAGACATTGTACTGGATCAGATGATGCTCTCTGTATCAGGGGAGCAAATCCTCGCAGGGCTGGGAAGCGGATCTTCTGAGGAGCGTGCAGAAAGACTGGATCAGTCGCTGTATGCCATGGACGAAATGCTGGCGCTGTTTTATCAGCACAAAGGTCTGACTCGAGAGGAGTCGGCGCCGGCCACAGACCGTATGCCGGTTCAGCATTTGAATATCCGTTATATGCGGATGTTTGCGGGAGCCTTTATGTATGCTGCCGGAAATCATATCGGAATCGAGTGGGGCTCTGTTCCGGGGCTGGCGTCTTCTTCCCCAGTGATCTCGGATGAAAGGGGCAGATATCAGAGCGGAAGATATTTCGGCTGGGGAATTGCCCATGAGATCGGACATAATATCAACCAGGGAGCTTATGCCATTGCGGAGGTGACCAATAATTATTTTGCCCTTCTTGCGGGCGTAAAAGACAGCAATGATTCTGTCCGTTTCAAATATGAGAACGTGTATAAGAAGGTGACGTCGGGGACCGTAGGCAGTGCGTCCAACGTCTTTACACAGCTGGCCATGTACTGGCAGCTTCACCTTGCTTATGACAGGGACTATAATTATAAAACCTATGACAGTCACAGTGAACAGCTTGCAAATCTGTTCTATGCGAGGGTGGACTCTTACAGCAGAAATACGGCGCTTGCACCGGGAGGACTCCGGCTGGGAGGCGGAAGCGATCAGAATATCATGAGACTGGCCTGCGCCGCTGCCGAAAAGGATCTGACAGAGTTTTTCATGCGCTGGGGCATGGTCCCGGATGCAGATACCATACGATATGCAGGGCAGTTCCCGAAGGAGGAAAGAGCGCTGTATTATCTGACAGACGATGCCAGAGTATATGAAATGGAGTATGGCGTATCCGGTTCTGTGCGGGAGAGCGATGTGATCAGTGCTGCCAGCAGTGTGGCGTTAAGTGAAAAGGTCTCTAATGAAGTGGTGCTTTCTATTCAGAATACACTGAGCAACCAGGAAGTAATTCTTGGTTATGAGATCGCCCGGTATCATTACGAAGATGGGAAACCTGTGCGTCAGGTAATTGGATTTACACCGGAAAGCTCATATGTAGACCATATTTATACAGTGAATAACCGGGTGATCTCTTATGAAGTTACGGCGGTGGATCAATTTGGATACAGATCCAATCCGGTCCGCATCGGAGATGTAAGGATCAGTCATGACGGCAGTTATGATAAATCCCTCTGGACTGTGAAAACAAATATGACTTCAGAAGCAGACAGTGCCGGTACAGGCCAGGAAGAGGATCCCTGTGACCCTGGAACGGAATCTGCCATTTACAGCATTGTGGATCATGACTATGGAAATACTTATGAGGGGCAGAATGCAAACGGCGAGGCGGCAATTCTGATTCATCTGAACCAGGTACTGGGTGTGTGCGGGCTGAAATATACGCTGAAATCGGGAACACCTGTGGGAGATTATGAGATACAGGTGAGTGTGGATGGCAAAGAATGGACCAGTGTCAGGACAGGAAGATTTGACGATAAAAAAGGAAGCCAGACTGTTTATTTTGAAAATGCTGCAGGGGATCCCTGGATCTGTACGTATGACGCTGCGTATGTAAAATTAAAAGCGGTTGGTCAAAGCAGCATGCGCATATCAGAGATCGACCTGCTGGGACCTTCGGGCGACAGCATATCCTTCGGGGTGAAAGAGAACAGCACGGAAGGCGCTGTGGGAATCCTGAAAGAGGATTATGTATATGAGCATAAAGAAGGAGGAGAGCGGAAGGTAATCCCGGCAGGTTCTCTGATCTTTACTGGCAGCTATAAGGGAAATCCTGCTTACAATGTGGTAGTACTCTACGATGAGGAAGGCGCTGTTGTGGGAGGTGTGGACGAAGAAGGCATACTTAAGGCGGAGCAGATTATTCTGGCAAAAACACCGGAAAACGGGTTGCTGGGAGAAGTGAGCGATGGAATCTGGATCTACTGGATCACGCCTGCAGAGGGGCAGAAGCCGGACATCGGCAAAAAGGTGAGAGCGCAGCTCTACCGTGTGGATAATGCATTGACCAATGAAGGACAAAGGCTTGTAAGCGACGCGCTGCCTCTTCCGATACCGGATGAGCTTCAGGAAATCACGCTTAAAAGCGGTGTGGAAACACAGGACGGCCAGTAGAAAAGGGAAGAACTTGACTTAAGCGCGCCAGGCAAGGAGTAAAGAGTGAAATATGCAGGAAAGAGGTAAAAAGGTGAAAGGGATTTGGACGAAATTAGTTTTGGTATTGGCTGCAGGGTGGATGTTCTTTCCGCTGCATGCCGCAGCGCAGGAGCAGGATGCGGTAACCTTGAGGCAGGAGGAATCCAGAGTATCAGTATTGCTTGAGGTGAGTAATGCGGAAAACGAGAGGATCACATCGGTGTCTCTTTCCCTGAAACTGGATTCGGCGAGCAAAGACAAAGTGACCGTAGACTTTGACTTTGCGCCGGGCCTTGCCGATGCGGCTCAGGGTTTTCATTATAACAGCGGGACAGGCAGGATGGACATATATGCGGCAAGTGCGGAAAATCTGTTTTCCGGCAACGGCGAAAACCTGCATCTGGGATATGTGCGGGTGATGCCGAAGGACGCGTCGCAGGTTCTGGATATTGAAATCAGCTATTGTGAAAATTCCTTCCAGACGGCGAATGCATCCTATGGAGATAAGACACCGATGGTGGAGCAGGAAGTGGATTCTGTCTGCATGAAAATAGGAGCGGGGGTGGTTTACACTGCATCTACGCAGACATTGGAAGACTATTTGGCACAGGCATTAAACAGCAGCCGGGAATCTTACTCGGAGGAAGCCTGGGCAGATCTGCAGAGCGCGATTCAGGAAGCGCAGGAGCTTCTGCAGAAGGGAGGACTTTCCCAGAGTGAGATCGACGATATGGCGGAGAGACTGTACCTGATGATGGCCAACCGGGAGGTGACGCCTCCGGCAGGAGAGAATAACGCTGCCCCGTCGGGCGGCAATTCCGGAACAGGAAATACTTCCTCCGGAAACGGAGCAGGTAACTCCCAAAAGGGCGATGGAAATCAGAAGGAAGGGTTGTATGATGAAAGCACGCGCTTCGTAAATGATCCCGCAAATGCACAGAATATTTCCTCCTCTGTAATCGGAAACAAAGATCTTCATTCGGATCTGGTGGATATGAGCCAGGGAGCGGCAGCAGTAATCGGCGGCAGGCCAAAGACCGGCGGCAGCACTGACGGAGAAACGAAAACCGCCGGAGAGATCAAGGCAGCTGGCCGGGTATCCGTGGTGGATCCGGCGGATGGACCGGCCGGTATTCTGGTGGCGGGCAGAGAAGGCTGGAAAATGTCCGGCGGAGAGGGAATTGCGGCGCTGACCCCTGAGGAGGGGAACGGTTCCGAAGAGATTCTTTTGGATCAGAAAAACGGCGGCGCAGTGGATGAAAATAAAAAGGACGAAAGAAACCTTCCCCTGATCATCGGCGTCGCAGCGGCAGTGGTCATCGCCGTGGCGGCAATGGTCGCTGTTGCGCTGGCAGCAAAAAGGAAAAGGGCCGGCACGGGTAAAAAGAAAAAGAGGCGTCCGAAAAAGAAGAAAAAGTAGCATGCAGAAAGGAAAGCAGTAACAATCATGAAGGCAAATATTGAAGTGTTGATCCACAGCAGCATCCGCATTGGCGGTGAGAAGGTTATCTATGCTGATCCCTTCAGGGTAAAGGATAAGCTTCACGATGCGGATCTGATCCTGATCACCCATGACCATTATGATCATTTTTCCAGAGAGGATATCGACGGGGCGGCGAAAGAGAAAACCATACTTGTTGTTCCGGAAAATATGAAGAAGCAGGCAATAAAAGCGGGATTTGCAGAAGAAAAGCTGGCCACGGTAAAACCGGGCAGCAGACTGGAAATCGATGGCGTCGGTATCGAGGCGGTGGCGGCTTATAACAAATACAAGCCCTTTCATCCGAAAAGCAAAGGCTGGACGGGGTATCTTGTAAGTATGGCGGGAGAGACAATCTATATCGCAGGGGATACCGACCTGACAGAGGAGAGTCGGAAGGTGAAATGTGATATTGCCATGGTCCCCATCGGCGGTACTTATACGATGGATGCCAGGAAGGCGGCAGAGCTTGTAAACCATATCAGACCCAAAACGGCGGTCCCCACCCATTATGGAAGCGTGGTGGGCAAGAGAGAGGATGAGGATGTTTTTCGGAAATATGTGGATCCGGAGATCAGGGTAGAAATCAGAATGCGGCAGCAGGAGGGGTAAGGCGTGGAAATGAAGACAGATTATTTGATGCATGGCGGCGACTATAATCCGGAGCAATGGCTTTCAATGCCGGAGGTCCTGGAGACAGACATTGAGCGCTTTGTGGAAGCAAAGATCAATACGGTGACGCTGGGAGTGTTCTCCTGGTCAAAGCTGGAGCCCCGGGAGGGAGAATTTGATTTCGAATGGCTGGAAAAGATCATTGACAGGCTCTATGAGAATGGAATCACGGTGATTCTGGCAACTCCGTCAGGAGCCCGGCCCCACTGGATGGCTGACAAATACCCGGAGGTGCTGAGGGTAAATGAGACGCGGCAGCGGATGTTGTTCGGCGGCAGGCACAATCACTGCCTGACCTCCCCTGTCTACAGAGAAAAGGTAAAAAGGATTGATACAGAGCTGGCAAAGCGTTTTGCCCCGCATCCGGCGGTCAGAATGTGGCATATTTCCAATGAATTCAGCGGACAATGCCACTGCAGCCTTTGCCAGGAAGCCTTCCGGGACTGGCTGAAAAAGAGATATAAGACGATCGAAGAGCTGAATGACCGGTGGTGCACCACATTCTGGAGCCATATTTATGACAGCTTTGAGCAGGTGGAAAGTCCTTCTTTGCTGGGAGAAACTTCTATCATGGGGCTGAATCTTGACTGGAGACGATTTGTATCCGATCAGACCATTGACTTTATGGAGCAGGAGATCCTTGCACTGAGAGAAGCAGGGATCAGCCAGCCGGTGACCACCAATCTGATGTACCGCTTTGATGGAATTGATTACTTCCGTCTGGCGGAGAAGGTGGATCTGGTTTCCTGGGACAACTATCCGTTGTGGGGACAGAAAGAGGACTGGGAGAAGGCCCGGGAGACGGCGTTCTGGCATGATGTGATACGCAGCTTAAAGAAACAGCCGTTTTTGATGATGGAATCTTCGCCGGGTTCTACCAACTGGCAGAAGGTGAGCAAGCTGAAAAAGCCGGGAATGCTGGAAGCAACTTCCTTTCAGAGCATTGCCCACGGAGCGGATGGCGCCATGTATTTTCAGATGCGTAAGGGACGCGGAGGGGAAGAGAAGCTGCACGGCGCCGTGCTGGATCATTATGACGGAAATGATACCAGAACGTTCCGGGATGTGTGCAGGACAGGTGAAATGCTTGCGGCCCTTGGAGAGGCGGCAGGAAGCCGGACACAGGCGGAGGCGGCAGTGCTCTATGACTGGGAGAACTGCTGGGCGCTGGAGGAATCAAGGGGACCGCGGAATCAGGATCTGCATGCGAGAGAAAGCATTGAAAAGTCCTACCGGGCATTGCGCAGGCTTGGCCATAATGTGGATGTGATCGATCAGAGCTGCGATCTTTCCCCCTATCGGTTTGTAGCGGGGCCCATGCAGTACCTGTTCCATGAGGGGTTTGCCGAAAAGATCAGAGCGTATGTGGAAAGAGGCGGCATTTTTGTGATGACTTACTGGTCCGGAGTGGCGGATGAAAATGACCGCTGCTTTTTGGGAGGAACACCCCATGGACTGATGGATGTGTTCGGTCTGCGCAGCGAGGAAATAGACGGACTCTATGACTGGGAGGAAAACAGGATCTGTCAGGGCGGAGAAAGGCTTGCCGGGATGAGAGAGAGTTATGTCTGTAAATATCTGTGCCAGCTGGTAAAACCCATGGGCGCACAGACGCTCATGGTGTATGGCAGCGATTTCTATGCGGGAGAGCCCGCCCTTCTGAAAAACCATTTTGGAGAAGGGGACGCATACTATGTCTGCGCAGATGCAGAGCAGGCATTCTATGATGATCTGTACCGGAAGATTCTCGCAGAAGCGGGGATCCGGAGCGCGTTCACAGGAGAAATACCGGATGGCGTGGAAGTGACCGTCAGGAAAGGAGAAGAGGCGGAGTATCTTTTCCTGCAGAATTTCGGACGGGAAACAGCCATGATCAGCCTTCCCGAGGGCGAAGTCCTTTTCGGAGACAGAGAAGGAAAACTGGAACCCCTGGGAAATATTGTGGTGAAAATAAAGAAGAAACAGGGATGAAAAACAAGCGGTGCTACGTGTCACGAGCGGCTTATTCCTGCGGGCAGCGAGCTTTAACGGTAAGAAGAGGGATCACTCCTTCCGGTATCCGGAGGGAGAATGCCCTGTCTGCTTCCGGAAGATCCGGCTGAAATACAGAGGATTTTCATATCCCACAAGACCGCTGATCTCCTGAATGGTGTAGTTGGTATTTTTGAGAAGCTCTTTCGCCTTATTAATCCGGATGGAAGTGAGATATTGCATAGGCGTTATGCCCATATAGCGTTTAAAACAGCGGATAAACCAGCACACACTCATGTGCTGGTTTTTTGCGTATTCTTCAATACTGATCTCCTGTGAAAAGGATTCATTAAAATAATGGACGATAGCCTGCATCTGCTTCTGATTGAAATATCTGTCAGCGGAAGCTTCCAGCAGGTTACGCTTGATTTCAACAAAAAGCTGATTGAGATACAGACATAAATATTCTTCAAAGCAGGGACGTTTCAGCTGCAGCTCTAAAATGATCTGGCGGAAAAGTTCCGGATAAGCGGGAGAAACGCCGCAATCAAGGATATGCTCCTGTGAAAATCCGATTTTGTCCAGAAGAAGAGATGACTCGGATCCGGAAAAATGTACCCAGCAGACCTCCGGATTGTCCTTTGCATAATAATGGTAATACTGATCCTCCCCCGGGCGGTACAGAACCATACAGCCTGCTTTTACTTCCTGCTTTTGTCCGTCAATGTGAAAGAAGGCTCTTCCTTTGGAAATGTACAAAAGCTGATAATCCCGGCGGCCGCCGGGTCTGGTGGTGGACATAGAGGGACGGTGCAGAAGACGGTAAATGCCGCAGCCACTGACGGCAAGGGGATGTTCCGAATCTACAATTTCATTGTCAGCCTCGATCAGATAACCGGTATAGGAATACATGGCAGCGTTTTTTATCCTTTCTGTTTGTTTTGTTGATTGTATCATTTTGTGCATGTTTTGTCCAATACAGGATATGGTATTTATCCGATTATCTTTTTATAATAGGAATCATATTCATTCGAAACCGCAACAGAAAACAGACTGAAACAGGAGGACTGAAATGATGATTCAAAAGTATTATGAAGATCTGAAGACGCTGCATGTAAATACAGTGCCCAACCGGGCGTATTACATACCTGCGTCCTGTCAGCTGGAAGATCCCGTGGAGCGCAGGGAAGACTCAGATCGTTTTATTATGCTTTCAGGGGAATGGAAGTTTCGTTACTTTGACAGTATTTATGAGGCAAAGGAGGAATTTTTCAGGGAGGGCTTTGACTGCTCGGACTTTGATACTGTGACGGTGCCGGGCGTATGGCAGAATTATGGGTATGACCGCCATCAGTACACCAATGTCCGCTATCCGTTCCCCATGGATCCTCCTTATGTACCCCATGCGAATCCCTGTGGGGAATATGTCCGTACGTTTACTTATCACAAGGAGGAAACGGCTCCAAGAGTATTTCTGAATTTTGAAGGTGTGGATTCCTGCTTCTATGTATGGGTCAATGGTATCTTTACAGGTTACAGCCAGGTATCCCATTCCACCAGTGAGTTTGATGTGACAGACAAGCTGAAGGAGGGAGAAAATACGCTTTCCGTGCTGGTGTTGAAATGGTGCGATGGCAGCTATCTGGAGGATCAGGATAAATTCAGAATGAGCGGCATTTTCCGCGACGTATATCTTTTAAGAAGACCGGCGGAAGGGATTTTCGATTATTTCGTGAAGGCAAAGCCTTCTGAGGATCTGAAAGATGGAAAGCTTGAGATCCGTTTTCGTTATCAGAACCGTCCGGTTCCTGTAAGAATAAGCCTTTATGATAAAGAAGGCTCGCTGGCGGCACAGACTGACTGCCGGGATGGACAGGAATCGGCAGAGCTGGAAGTGAGGCAGGTATGCCTCTGGAATGCAGAGGAGCCGAATCTTTATACCCTGGTGCTGGAAGCAGAGGGAGAAGTGATTACAGATTATGTGGGATTCCGCGAGATTCATACTGCAGAGGGCGTGCTCTATATCAATGGAGTGAACGTGAAGTTCCGCGGGACAAACCGTCATGACAGTGATCCGGTTACCGGCTTCGTGATCAGCAAAGAACAGCTGATGAAGGACCTGAGGCTGATGAAGGAACATAATATCAATGCCATCCGTACCAGCCATTATCCCAATGCACCCTGGGCATATCAGCTCTATGACCGTCTGGGATTCTATGTGATCGATGAGGCGGATAATGAAAGCCATGGAACAGAATCCGTGTATGCGAAGGACACCAGATGGGAAGAACGGTGCAAGCGATGGGGAGAAGCCATTGCCGATAATCCGGATTTTATTGAGGCAACCGTGGACAGAACTCAGCGCTGTGTGGAGCGTGACAAAAACAGGCCCAGCGTTGTGATCTGGTCCATGGGGAATGAATGCGCCTATGGATGTACCTTTGACGCCGCATTGAAGTGGACAAAGGAATTTGATCCTGACCGCCTGACCCACTATGAGGGAGCGCGCTATGCACCCGGCGGCGGAAAGACGGATTACAGCAATCTGGATACCTACAGCCGTATGTATCCTTCCTTTGACGAGATACATGAGTATTTCAGGGAAGATGGAAGCAAGCCCTATGTGATGTGCGAATACTGCCATGCCATGGGGAACGGCCCCGGCGATCTGGAGGACTATTTCCAGGTGATCCAGCAGTATGATGGATCCTGCGGAGGCTTTATCTGGGAATGGTGTGACCATGCCATTGATTTGGGTAAGACCATAAAAGGAAAAAAGGTGTACGCCTACGGCGGAGACCATAAGGAATATCCTCATGACGGTAATTTCTGCATGGACGGACTGGTATACCCTGACCGCAGACCGCATACCGGACTGAAGGAATTTAAGAACGTGCATCGCCCCGCCCGTGTCGTATCCTTTGACCAGGAGAAAAAGGAAATCGTGCTCCATAACTATATGGACTTTGTAAATCTGAAGGATTATCTCACCCTGCGGTACGAACTGCTCTGTGATGGGACTGTGACGGAAAAGGGAGCAGTGGAGGAGCCGGAAAAGCTGAACATTCCTGCCCATGAGGAGAGAGTACTTTCTCTGCCCTTTAACGTTCCGGAGAGTGGAAAGTGTTTCCTGAAGATCACATATATCCTGAAGAATGCGTCGGAAGTTCTGCCTGCAGGATTTGAACTCGGATTCGAGGAAGTGGCAGTCAGGACAGCGGATGAGCAGAATCAGAAGGTAAAGGAACTGTTTGCGCATAAGGAAGGGACGGAGGAGTTCGAAATCAGGGAGGACGACTGCAGCCTGATGATCTCCGCGAAGGACTTCTGTTATACCTATGATAAACTGACAGGTGTGTTTGAGAAGATGGTATACCGGAACCGGGCCCTTCTGGAGAGACCCATGGAATATAATATCTGGAGAGCGCCTACCGATAATGACCGCGTGATCAAGGAAGAGTGGAGGCGTGCCCAGTATGACAGGACGGTTGCCAGAGCGTATGAAACACATGTATCCGCAAAGCCGGAAAAGGTGAGAATCGAGACCGTTCTTTCCGTATCTGCCGTATATATTCAGAGAATTCTGAATATCAGGGCAATCTGGACCATCTGGCCCGACGGAAAGCTGGACGCAGAGCTTCATGTGGATAAGACCCCTGTGCTGCCTTTCCTTCCCAGATTCGGTCTGCGTATGTTCCTTCCGAAATCCATGGCGAAGGTGACCTACTGCGGTATGGGACCGCTGGAAAGCTACAGAGACAAAAAATGGGCGTCCTGGCACGGAAAATTTAACACGGAAGTCAGGGCTATGCATGAGGATTACATCCGCCCGCAGGAGAACGGAAGCCATGACGACTGCGATTATCTGAGAGTAAGCAGCGAACGGACAGCGCTTACCATAGCCGGGGAGAGAACCTTTGCCTTCAACGCCTCTGTCTATACCCAGGAGGAGCTGACGGAGAAGATGCATAACTATGAGCTGGAAGAATCTCCTTACACAGTGCTCTGCATTGACTACCGCCAGAGCGGGATCGGATCGGGCAGCTGCGGTCCGCAGCTTCTGGAAAAATACCGGCTGAATGAGGAGTCCTTTGATTTTAAGGTGAGGATCCTGCCGGAGGAGATTTAGCGGGATTTTTAGCAGGATTCTTATTAACATACGGGCAGTCCGCAAAGCGTGCTGCCCGTTGTTTATGCGCAGCCCCATGCAGAGGAAGTATGCCGCTAAAGCGGCGCATGGGGCGCGCGGCGAGTAGGGAGAAAATTACGTATATCTCTGGGATTGACATCTGTGCCAGCTGTACGATACGCACTTAACAGAATAAAAAGATTGTTCATTGATATAAATTAAATCACTCTGTTTGCCCGGCGTTGTCAAGTGTTTTTATGTGAGGGATTTTGACGGGGAACTTTGAAAAGAAAATTGACGCAGATAATTTTAGATGTTAGAATAAATAATATATGGACAAAACATTTCACTTGCAAGGGGCAAGAGGTAGCATGCATCCTGGCATGTGAAATGTTTTTTATTTTAAGGGAAAGAAACGAGGTAGAAGAAGGTGGAAGGAATCGTATCGATTCATGCACAGCAGTATGCAGAAGACAAGTACGAAAAAATGTTGCCGCTGCTGGGGATGAGAAGAGCAGAAATCACTGCATGTATGGAAGGCCTCACCGGGGATGAGAGGATTCTTATGGAATTCCTGTACGGAACCATGCCCATATGTGACGCCGCAGACTATGAGCCTCAGCTCCTGTATGCGTATGTGAGGCATGCGCTTTTTCTGAGAAGGCAGAAGAAATGGACCCGGGAGCTTCCGGAGGAAGTTTTTTTGAACTATGTACTTTATTACAGGGTCAATAATGAAAACATTACGGACTGCAGGGGGTGGTTCTATGAGATGCTCTGGCCTCTGGTGGAAAATCTTTCAGAGGAAGAGGCGGTGAAAGAAGTCAACTATTGGTGTGCACGGCAGGCATCCTATACGTCGGCTGACCCCCGCACGCTCAGCCCGGCAGGAGTATTCAAAAGTGGAAGCGGACGATGTGGGGAGGAATCCACATTCCTGGTAACGGCCCTGCGCAGTATTGGTATTGCGGCCCGCCAGGTTTATACGCCCATTTGGGCTCATTGTGATGACAATCACGCCTGGGTGGAAGCCTGGGTGGATGGCGGATGGCGTTTCCTGGGAGCCTGCGAGCCGGAGGAAGTGTTGAATAAGGGCTGGTTCACCAATGCGTCCTCCCGCGCGATGATGATACATACCCGTGTATTCTCCGATTACCAGAGCGGCAAAGCAGAGCAAAGAGAAGAACTCACAGAGCGGGATGGAGCAGCTTATTTTTATAATGACACGCCATCCTATGCACTGACAAGCCCGTTAAAAGTCAGAGTCAGGGATGAAGCGGGCAGCCCGGCGGTTCATGCCAGGGTATCCTTTGAACTGTTAAATGCCGCCGCCTATTATCCGGTATCTGTGCTCTATACGGATCAAAAGGGTGAAGTAAGCCTGAACATGGGACTGGGAAGTGTGTGTCTTGTGGTTTCCTGGAAAAACTGTTTCTGTGAGAGACTGGTGGAGAACCGGGAGAATACCACTGTGGAAGTGGTGATGCGTGAAGGAGAATGGGAAGAGTCGCTGAAGAGGCAGGAGCAGGAGTGGCAGTATCTGGAGCATATAGCGCCCAGGGATTATCCTATGCACCCGGTGAAGCTGACCGCACAGCAGAAAGAGACAGGACGAAAGAAAAAATACGAGGCGGAGCAGCGGCGCAGAGAGAAGCTGGATGGTTTCGCCCGGGCGGAGCAGTGTAAGAGATATCCTGAAGCAGAGGAGATACTCGAGCTTTCTTATGGAAATTATCCTGAAATCTGCCGCTTTCTGGAGGAGCATCCGGGCAGAGAGGCACGGGAGTTTTTATCGGTGCTTTCAAAAAAGGATTACCGGGATATTCATGCGGATCTTTTGGGAGAGCATTTTGATTATGGACGGGAGGTAAAAGAATATTCTTATGGAGCGTATCTTCAGGATGAGGAGGATCCCTGGAAGCTGTTTCTCAACTATGTATGGAATCCGAGAATTCAGCATGAAATGATTACACCCTACCGTTCCTTTCTTACAGATGCTTTGAGCGCCGGGGAAAAGGAGGACTTCTGCCGGGAACCCGCGCATATATGGAAGTGGATCCGGGAAAGGGTTACCTGTCTGGATGAGAAAAATTATCATCCGGTGATCACATCCCCCGCAGGCGTTCTGCGCGTTCTGCAGGGGTCTGAGAAGGCGCAGAAAATTTTGTTTGTGGCGATTTGTCGTACCCTTGGAATTCCGGCACGGCTGAACCCGGTGAGCTATGAAGCGGAGTATTACCGGGATCATAGATTTCATGATGTTTCTTCTGCAAAACAGGAAGAAAAGATGGTACTCCTCAAACTGAAAAGCCAGGAGCAGCCGGAGTATCATGCTTCATGGACGATTGGAAGGCTGATCAGAGACACAGAGAGGAAAGAAGAGGATGCCCGGTGCAGATTTGAGACGCTTGATCTCAGAGGAAGGGAATTCTGTGACGGCCAGCTTATGCTTACGCTTCCGGAAGGAATCTATCGCCTGATCACCACGGTAAGGCTTCCGAATGGAAACCAGCTGGAGGCAAGACGGGTGGTGGACACCACGGCATTTACACCAGGAGAGTCCGGCATGCCGGAACAGACCATGGAACTGGTGATCCGCAAACCAAGGCTGGATCAGATGCTGGAGAAGCTGGCGCTGGATCATTTCACATTGCGCAGGGAGGATGGAAGCGAGGCGGAAGCCGCGGACATTCTGGAAGGACGCATTACCATGCTGGCCTTCTTGGAAGAGGGAATGGAGCCTACCGAGCATTTCCTGAATGAACTTATGGAGCGCAGGGAAGAGATCGGACAGAGCGGCCTCAAGCTGGTCTTTGTGGTAACAGGCAGGCAGGCGTATGACAATCCGACCTTTGCCGCGGCATTAAGAGAGGTGCCGGCTGAAGTATATTATGACGATTTTACAGAGCTTCCGGAGATTTTGGCCAGAAGAATGTATACCGATCCGGAGAGGCTTCCTCTGGTTGCCCTGATCAGTCCGGATATGACGGGAAGATACGCCAGCAGCGGATACAATGTGGGCAGCGTGGGACTGATGCTCCGGATTGCAAAGATGCTGACAGAGGAGGAGGAAAACTGATGCTTGGGGTTGAAGATTTATTGATAACAGAGGAAGACGCGCAGGAGGGAATGCAGGTCATATTTGTAAAGGAAGGAGAGCAGAAGGCGCTGCTGGAGGAAGAGAATGCCGTGCTTTTTTCAGGTTCCTGGCTGGAGCGCGCGTTCCTGCCGGTGGATGGACACCCGACGCTGCTGATCGGTCTGGGAAAGAAGCCGCTTGATATCTTTAAGGTAAAAGAGGCATGTGCCAGCGCTGCAAAAGCATGGACAGAAAAAGGGATCAGAAGTGTCCGTCTGGATGCCTCTGTGTTTATACAGGAACAGGGAATAGAGACGCTTCGGGATATGGCGGAGGGAGCGCTTCTGGGGACCTATCAACTGCCCTGCTTTGGAGAAAAGGAAAAAGAGCAGAAAGCAAAAGAAAGATGCAGGATTGGCGTTTCGGGAATTTCAGAAGAATATCGGCAGCAGGCCGAAACACTTCTGAAAGAAGGCTCTGTTCTGGCGGCCGGTGTGGATTTTGCGAGAGACATGGTGAATATGCCTGGAAATTTTCTGCGGCCTGCGGATTTTGCAGAGAAGATCTGTGGGTTTTTAAAGGATCTGCCGGTGGAAAGCGTCTGCTATTCCAGAGATCAGCTGAAGGAGATGGGAATGGAGGCTCTGCTGGCAGTGGGAGATGGAAGCCAGTTCCCGCCCTGTTTGCTGGTGCTGCGCTATCAGGGCGCGCCGGAAAGTCTTCAGACCATCGGCCTGATCGGAAAAGGCGTTACCTGTGATACCGGCGGATATTGTCTGAAAGCATCGGCCTCCATGGAAGGGATCAAAGGCGATATGGCGGGGGCCGGAGCGGTAGCAGGCGCGCTTTATGCACTTGCCAGAAGAGAGACAAAGGCTAATGTGACCGCAGTGATCCCCATGTGTGAAAACAGAATTTCATCAGGGAGCCTGCTTCCGGGAGATGTGATCTCCTCCTATGCGGGCAAATCCATTGAGGTTCTGAATACAGATGCAGAGGGACGTCTGATTCTGGCGGACGCTATGTCCTATGCGGTGCGAAAAGAGCATGTGACACAGGTCCTGGATATCGCCACACTTACCGGGGCGGTTGCAACGATGTTCGGCTTCACGGTAGGAGGCGTGCTCTGCGATGATGAGAACTGGTACCGGGAGTTTGAAAGGGCCGGCAGAACTTCCGGAGAAAGATACGCCAGAATTCCTTTTTATGAGGAACATGAAGAAATGATCAAAAGCAGACTGGCGGATGTAAGAAATACCAGCAAAGGGGGCTGCGGAACCATCACAGCGGGACTCTTTATAAGAGAATTTGCGGAAAACAAGCCCTGGCTGCACCTGGACATTGCCGGGACCGCCTGGGTGAGCGACCCTGCGTTCGCCTTCCAGAGCCCGGGAGCCACCGGAGCAGGCGTAACCACCCTCTACCATCTCTGTACAAAAACAACATAAACCCAAATCAGCATGCACCCGAAGATACCGGAACGATTTTAAGACGCGGAGCGTCTGAAAACCGTTCCAGCTGCAGGGCATGGAGGATATATGCGGAACTGGAATAGGAGCATTATACGATGAAGAATTTTATTTTGGAAGCATGTGTGGATTCGGTGGAATCTGCACTGGCAGCCGCCAGAGGCGGCGCGACCAGGCTGGAACTGTGCGGAAATCTGATTATTGGAGGAACCACGCCCAGCCCCTGCCTGTTTCAGCAGATACGCAGGCACACGGATATTCCCATTCATGTATTGATCAGACCGCGTTTTGGAGACTTCTGCTATACCGATGAGGAGTTTGCCATTATTAAGGGAGAAGTGGAAACCTTCCGCAAGCTGGGAGCGCAGGGAGCGGTGATCGGTATTCTTACGCCGGAGGGAGAACTGGATGTGGAAAGGCTGGGAATTCTGTGCAGGCAGGCGGAAGGAATGTCTCTCACACTGCACCGAGCCTTTGATGTGTGCAGGGATCCCTACCGGGCGTTGGAGCAGGCTGTTGAGCTGGGATTCCGAACCATACTCACCTCAGGACAGCAAAACAGTGCGCGGAAAGGGGCGGAGCTTCTCAAAGAGCTGGTGGCTTTGGGAGGAGAGAGGATTACGATTCAGGCGGGAAGCGGCATAAACGCAGAAGCCATTAAAGAACTGTATCCTCTGACGGGAGCCAGAGCTTATCATATGTCGGGAAAGATGGTTCTGGAGAGTCCTATGCGCTATCGGAAAGAAGGCGTGAGTATGGGGATCGGCAGTGTCAGTGAATATGAAATATGGCGTACAGAGGAAGAAGCGATCCGTAAAGCGTGTGTGGTTCTGGAAGGACTTTAGAAATGATAAGAGGGAAAAGAGGCTTTTTGCGCGCACAGCTTTTGCTGATCTGTTTTTGGATATTTTCAGGGCTCTGCCTGAATGCGCAGGAGGCGGAAGAAGAAAAAATAGAGTTTTTTTATGAAAATGTGTGCGCTTCCTGTGAAGGAGATGCAGATTTTTTCAGGCTCTACGAAGAGTGCCTGACCCGGGAGGAAAGAACAGCCCTTCAGGGAAAAGTTTTTACTTATAATGTATTTCTGGATTCCTGCAGGGAGCATTATGAGGAGCGCAGAGAAAGCCTGGGAATTCCCTCAGGGACACAGCTTCCTGTACTGGCGGCGGGAGAGAGATGGGTAAGCGGTCTGGAACAGATGGAAGAACTGCTCCATGAGGCGGCTGCCGCGGCGGAGAGTGGAGAGGATCTGACAGGGGATCCTTATGAGGAATCCGCGTCAGACTTATGGATTCCTGATGCTTCCGGATCCGCCAGAACTGAGACCAGTGAAGAGGAGGCAGCTGATCAGGAAGAGGAATTGTCACAGACATTATCCTTTGTCAGCCGTGTGGAAGAAGATCTGCAAAAGGAAGAGGAGCCAGCGGTGATTTTGTTCACCACACAGTCCTGCGAGGACTGCGAAAGGGCAGAGGATCAGCTTTTCCGGCAACAGAAGGATTCCGGGGGAAGAGTACTCGTTTATAATATCATCCGGGATCCGGCTGTGGACTTTTTAAAGGCGATGTTCCGGACATATGGTGTGGAGGAACAGAAGCAGAAAGTACCGGCGCTTTTCTATGGCGATCAGACGGCGACCGGGGCGGAAGCGATTGAGAAGCTGACAGAGTATGAGCTGTGGGGGGCGGAAGGAAACAGGCAGCTTCTTTCCTGCGTCAGACAGGCAGGGGAAGCCTTACAGGAAAAAGAAAGCGATGGCGGCAGGCAGGGGCTGCTTACGCTTGCGGGGGCAGGGCTGCTGGCAGGCATGAATCCCTGTTCTATCTCCATGCTTTTGATGTTGCTTTCCATGATTGTGGCGGAGAAGGCTTCCGTATGGAGGAACGGGCTTTTGTATCTGTGCGGAAAGTATGCAGCCTATTTTTCCATTGGTCTGATTATTTATGTGTCAGCTTCCGGACTGGATGAAGCTTTTCTGCAGAATACGGGACAGATCCTGAACAGAATTCTGGTTCTGCTCTTTGTACTGGCGGGAATTCTGTATCTGGCGGATGCAGTCCGGGTATTTAAGCAGGATTACGGGAGAATCCGTACGCAGCTTCCGGGAAGAATGCGCAGATGGAACCATGGGCTGATCCGGAAGGCAGGCAGCTACAGAGGCATTTTACAGCCCTTGCTGATTATAGGACTTGGAATGGCAATTTCTGTGGGGGAATTTTTCTGCACAGGACAGATTTATATGGCATCTATCACGTATCTGCTCAAAGAGCAGGTGGGGGGAGTCTGGCTGTACTTCCTGGTATACGTGACAGCTATGTCATTTCCTGCGTTGGTAATGCTGATGATCATCCAGAGAACAAGAAATACAGAACATATTTCGGAATTTATGCTCCGTCATTTGGGGGCTGTAAAGATATTTAACGGGCTGCTGTTTCTGGCTTTTGCTGTCTATTTTCTGTTACATTAACTGAAAACGGTCAATGGCAGGAAAATCTGCCCACGCAAGCAGAAGAGGACCGGGCTCTGTATCTGTAAGAGTCTGAAGCTCCTTTTCGAGCTCAGCGACGAGGCGTACCCGCACGGCGCTGCGGTGGATGTGACAGGGATCGGGGTCATCAAAAAATTCCACGCTTTTTTGAAGAATGATTTCTTCTTTCAGAGGGAGATCCTTTAACAGACCATCATAGATTAAACGGGATTCGACATAGAGCCGGAGGAGGGGTAACGCTCTAAGCGAGGATTTTTTGGCTTTGAAAAACATAAAAAACTCCTTATCTTTTGATAAGTTTACTTTACTATATTTATACAGGGATTTCAAGTGAAGGAAAAAGAGGTTCACAGATGAAAAGATCAGAGGGGATAAAGAAGAAAAAACAAACGTCCATACGGCTGCTTTGCTCATATCTTGCAATCATACTTGCGCCTGCGGCTGCGATTCTGGTTGTGTATATGACAATGCAGAGAGCGCTTCTAGAAATTCAGAAGGAAAAGGCTCAGAATCTGACCAACGAGGCGGCAGTTACTTTTAACAAAGAAGTAGAGCAGCTTTCTAATGTGGCCAGGTATATTACATATGATGCAGAGCTGAAGAAGTATATGGACGAGAGGATTCCGGGAATTTCTCCTGAAGCCTATTATCAGGCATATGAGCTGGCGAAGGAGTATCCTGAGTATGCCCTTCTGAACCGTTTTGTCAAAAATATTTATATCCTTCCCCTCCAGACCTCCTATCTGATGGAGATTCCCCGGGTCGTACCTAACAATCAGCGTGGAGTTTCCATGCTGGATATGGTGACGGAGGAAGTGGAATATGAGGAGATGGTGAAAAGCCTCTATGATCTGGGGTGGGCAGGCACTTTCTATGGAAAAGGAAAAGGCGTGTCGGAAAGCTTCCTGGTGGTTCAGCGTTTTGATTATAGCGAGAACGGAGAAAAGGCCGGAGTAGTGGTTATAGAGCTGGATCAGAAAGAGCTGAAAAGGATCCTGTCTCAGATATTGGGATCGGATACGGGGATGGTGTTTCTGGTGGATGACGATGAAAATATTCTGTATCTTTATGATGATTATAATCATGTTTCTTCCACGCTGGAAGGTTCTACATTGGAAGGTTCCACGCCGGAAGAAAGAATGGGATGGGAGGATTATCTGGAAGCATATGGATGGAGCGGCAGGACGGTCACGGTAAACCGTGTTTCCACCGGTGTGAACAAGTGGTCTGTGATAACGGCAATGCCAAGGGAAGCATTGCTCTCTAAAATAGGAGCGGGAAAAACAGCGGTACTTTTCCTGTGCATTATATCGCTTCTGATCGGTGTGGCGATCTGCCTTCTGTACTGGAACAGCAACCAGCCGGTGGTAGAACATTATGTGAAATATGCGGAAAAACATCCGGATGCAATTCTTCCTGAGAGGGAATCAGCCAACATATGGAAAAATTTCGGCGGTGTTCTGGACCATGCGGAAACAATGCAGGCGGCATTGGATAAGCACAGACAGTGGGTGAAGGAGCAGATCATCCGCAAGATCCTGTTCGGATCCTATGATTCTGAGCAGGAACTGGAAAATGAACTGAAAGAGGCCGGAGTGGAGTTTCCTGTCGAGCTTCCCTGCGTGCTGGCAGGACTGGAGATTGAAAATCCCATGAAGCAGAATGTGGAGGTGGACATCGATGCCCTGGAATCAGCCCTGAAACAGGAGCTGGATGAAAAGCTTCCCGGCCCTTATCTCATGGTGAATATGGCGCCCTTAAGCTATATTCTTCTGATCTATACACGGGGAGTGCCTCTTGGAGAAAGAAATCTGAAAGAGCTGTTTGAAAATATCAACTATGCTCTTTACAGCCGGATCCCTGTGAATATTTTTACCGGGATCAGCAACGAGGCTGATACGGCGCTGACGATTGCCGAAGAATATGAGCATGTGTGCAGATGCTGTGAATACGCGCGGTATTATAAACTACGGGTGCCGTGTCTGTCAGAGGAACTTCCTCTCCAGCAGCCGGTGGTGTTTACGGTTGAACTGGAGATCCAGCTGGAAAAGACCATCAGGAACGGTACCAGAGAACAGCTAAAGAGTGTGATGGCACAGGTGGAGGATAACTATTTCCGCTCGATGGGGGGGGTGTTTACAGCCAATTACAATCTGGAGCTGCTGCGGGGGATTCTTCTGAGGACTTTGAGCGATCAGGAGAAGGAAGCGCGCGAAGAGCTGTTGGAGAAGGTGCATGCCGTCAGAGCTCCCTGGGAGATGGAAGAATGTATCGAGCAAGTATGGCAGTATTTTGAAGAACGCAGGCTTCTGTGCCAGGATCAGGATCTGGAAGAATTAAAGGAAGAGATTGAAAAGAATATGGAGAGAGGGTATCCCAGTGCGGAATTCAATCTGGCAGTGATGGCGGAATGGATGGATATCCCGGAGAAAAGATTGTACCGTGACTTCAGAAAAATGTATGGTGTCAGTTTTACCTCTTATCTTGAGATGAAGCGTACCCAGTATGCGCAGGAAATGCTCAAGGAAAACCGGCCCATAGGAGAAGTGGCTCAGGCAGTGGGCTACAGCAGCGATTATTCCTTCAGAAGAGCCTTCAAACGGGTGGTGGGAGTGACCCCCAGCGACTACCAGAGGATGCAGGAAAACAACAGGTGAGAAAAATTGTATGGTAAAAAAAAGATTGTTCCTTGCCTAATTCGAAGAAAATGCATAAAATTGTTGGTAAGAAATAAAGGTAAGTGTACGAAATGCACAAACATGAAAGAGGCGCCGGAATGTTTGATTGTCATTTCAGGCATGAATCTGATTTTCAAAAAAGGAGGATAAATATGAAGAAAAGTAGCTGGAAAAAATTAGTTGCCCTTGGCCTTGCAGGTGTGATGGCTATGGGACTTCTTGCAGGCTGCGGCGGTTCAGGCGACAGTTCCCAGAGCGGAAATGACAGTTCTTCCACCGCAGAGGAGAGCAGCGATGCTGCGGACAGCAGCAGTGAAAGCACCGGTACGGAAAGTACAGGCGGTTCAGGAGCAACGGGAGAAGCGGGAACATACCCCATCGTTGAACCGGGATCACTGGAACTGTCCATGTTTACCATGAGCATGCCTAACGTGGAGGATTTTGCGACTAACGATTTTACCAAATATATGGAAGAGCTGACAGGCATTAAGATGAGCTTCTATACAGGCGGGCGTGATGACTGGGAGGAGAAGCTGAACATGATCCTTCAGTCCGACGATTATCCGGACATCATCTTCGGCGTATCACCTAACATCGCAAAATACGGCGTTAAGGAAGGAATCTTTATTCCTTTGGATGATTATCTCACAGAGGAGAATGTTCCCAATTACCTGAAGCTGATGAATGACAACGGTTATGATCTGGGTGTGACCAGAGAGACAGACGGAAAGATTTATTCCATGGCGAGTGTGAATGACTGTTATCACTGTAACTTCGCAAGAAAGATGTGGGTAAATACCTATTATCTTGATCAGATGGGCTGTGAAATCCCCACCACCACAGAAGAGTTCAAGGAAGTATGCCAGAAGTTCCTGGAATTCAAGCCGGACGGCGTTGCCGTAGCGGGCGCTCAGGTGGGATGGTTCCCCCGTATGGATGACTGGCTGATGGGCGCATTCACCTTTATTCCCAGCAAATCCCAGACCTTTATCGTAAGAGATTATGTGGCATTAAATACGGATACAAATAAGGTTGAGTGCGTGGCCACCAGTGACGCCTACAAAGAAGGACTGAAGTTCCTTAACGAGCTGTATGAGATGGGCGCAATCTATGACGGCGACTTTACACAGACCGGTGAGCAGATGAAGACTCTTGTAAACCAGGCGGATGAGCCGGTACTGTTCTTCCCGGATGGAACCATTTCCGATGCGATTGATTCCGAATCCAACAATGAGCTGTATCGTCATTATGAATGTATGGCACCTATTGCAGGTCCTGACGGAACCAGGATTGCATGGACCTATCCCGGCCAGTCGGTGGGATCCGGTGCGGTTTGTATCACAGATAAGTGCGAGAACGTGGAAGCAGCGCTTCGCTGGGTTGATTTCTTCTACAGCGAGACCGGCGACTTATGTTCACAGTACGGCGCAGAAGAGGGAGTGGACTGGGTTCTGAATCCGGAAGGTAAGAAGGGCTTAAGCGGAGAACCCGCATTATATGAAGTACTGAACGTTTACTCTGCAGAACCTCAGAACCATGACTGGCAGGATGTTGGTATCCGTGTAGCTCCTTCATCCTATCGTCTGGGTCAGGCTGTTGAGGATGGCGTAGATCCTTACGCACCCAACGGACTTGAAAAATTGCTCTATGATGCAAGTGCCGAGCTCTACGAGCCTTATTCAGACTATTATCTGGTAAATCTGGATGAGCTTAAGGTGACGGATGAGGAAAGCACCGATGTATCAACCATGGCAGTGGAAATCGAGAAGCTGATCGAGGAGACCTCCGTTGCCTTCATAACAGGCGCAAGAGATATCGACGCGGAGTGGGACAGCTACCTTACATCCCTTGAGAATGCAGGGCTGTCCGGCTACCTGGAAGTTTATCAGACAGCTTATGACAGATCACAGGGAAAATAATATCGGACATCTGTCGAGAGAGGAAGCTTAAGGGCTGCCCGCCTTTTGCGGGCGGCCCTGTTTAAAAAGGAGGGGTTCTATGGCAAACAATAAAAAGAATTTGCCCGCTGGAAAGAAAAATAAGGTAAAAAACTATAACTGGCAGTTTTGGCTGATCATTGCCGTACCGGTAATTTATGCGTTTATATTTGCTTACATCCCCATGGGCGGAATTATCATAGCATTTAAGGATTACAGTATCAGAAAAGGTATTCTGGGCAGCGACTGGGTGGGACTTAAATATTTTATCCAGTTCCTCACATCCACCAACAGTGTGCTGGTTATCAAGAATACACTGATCCTTGGCGTCTACACCCTGATCGTTAACTTCCCCATTCCCATTCTCCTGGCCATCGCCATCAACGAGGTGGGAAACAGGTTCTTCAAGAAGACCGTTCAGATGGTAACCTATGCTCCTTACTTTATTTCAGTAGTGGTACTGGTAGGTATGATGATGCAGATGATGGATTTAAGAAGCGGTATCATCAATGTACTGTTAACCAAAATCGGTCTGAATCCGGTGAATTTCTTCGGAGATCCCGGTCTGTTCCGTTCCCTGTATGTATGGAGCGGCGTGTGGCAGACCGCCGGCTATTCTTCCATCATCTATGTGGCGGCGCTTTCAGGCGTAAGCCCGGAGCTGCAGGAGGCGGCCATTGTGGATGGCGCCAGCCGGGTTAAGCGGATTCTCCATGTGGATATCCCGGCGATTCTTCCGACGATCATTATCATGCTGATCTTCCGATGCGCTGATATCGTGAGTATCGGTATGGATAAGATCTATCTGATGCAGAATTCCATGAATGCTTCTGTGTCGGAGGTTATTTCTACCTTCGTGTATAAGGTAGGTGTGGTAAATGCCAACTTCGGATTTTCCACAGCGGCAGGCCTGTTCCAGTCTGTAGTATCCTTTGCACTTCTGGTACTGGTAAATCAGATCTGTAAGAAGATTACAGAAACAAGCTTGTGGTAAAGGAGGGGGAAGTATGAGGACATCAAAATTTCGTCACATGAGTCTGGGAGATCAGCTTTTTACCTTTTTGATCTACCTGTTCCTGTGCATTATTCTTGTTATAATTGCGTATCCGTTGCTCTATGTTATATCGGCCTCTTTCTCGGATCCACAGGCGGTTATCAGCGGCGAGGTGCTGCTGTTTCCGGTCCGCCCTACATTGAGAGGGTACGAAGCGGTATTCAAAAACCGTAAGATCTTATCCGGATTCGGAAACTCTATTTTCTATCTGGTAGTGGGTACTGTGATCAATCTGGTGATGACCATGCTGTGCGCTTACCCTCTTTCCAGAAAGGAATTTACGGCGAGAGGAAAGATTTCCCTGTTTTTTGTATTCACTATGTATTTCAGCGGTGGTATGGTTCCATCCTACATTCTGATTAATAAGCTGGGAATGCTCAATACCAGATGGGCAATGCTGATCCCCATGGCTATGTCCACCTACAATATGATCATCTGCAGAACTTACATGGTAAATTCCATTCCCGACGAGCTCTACGAGGCGTCCCAGATGGATGGATGTACGCCCTTTAAATATCTGCTGCATGTGGTTACCCCTCTATGTAAGCCGATTCTGGCGGTACTGACACTGTATTACGGCGTATCCAGATGGAACGATTATTTTACGGCAATGCTGTATCTGTATGACGAACAGCTTCAGCCGCTGACCATTGTTATGAGAGAGATCCTGATCATGGGCAAGGTGGATATGACCCAGGTGACGGATGCATCTGCGGTATCCAAGCTTCAGGGTATGTCGGAGCTGCTGAAATATTCTACCATTGTGGTGGCCTGTGTGCCGGTTATGGCGCTTTACCCCATGATCCAGAAGCACCTGGTGAAGGGGGTTATGATCGGAGCTGTAAAGGGCTGAGTGTGTTATCGGTCCGGAGTATCAAATACAAAATTTTGCATCTTGGAGATGTTGATGGCAGGATAGCTGTGGTCTGCCGGAAAGAGGTATGATTGTGAATAAGGTAGTGGAAGAAAGAACGAGAAGAACAGAATGGTATCGTGATGCCCGCTTTGGCATGTTCATTCACTGGGGGCTCTATGCCATTCCCGCCAAACAGGAATGGCTCCGCAGTGTAGAGGAACTGACGAAGGAGCAATATGAACCGTATATCAATGAGTTTACGGTGGAGAATTATGACCCGAAAAAATGGGCAAAACTGGCCAAAGAAGCAGGAATGAAATACGCAGTGCTGACAGCAAAACATCATGATGGATTTTGTCTGTTTGATTCACAGCTTACAGATTTTAAATCCACCAATGCACCCTGTAAGAGAGATCTGGTGAGAGAGTTCCTGGAGGCTTTTCGTGCTGAGGGAATCAAGGTTGGACTGTATTTTTCCATAATAGACTGGCATCATCCGGACTATCCTCACTATGGAGATATGAATCATCCCATGAGAAATCATCCGGAGTGTTCCAATGAAAACAGGGACTTTGACCGTTATCTGGAATATATGTTCGGCCAGGCCAGAGAGCTTCTGACCAATTACGGTAAGCTGGATCTGATGTGGTTTGATTTCTCTTATGGAGAAATGAAAGGCGCGAAATGGAAGGCGGAGGAGCTGGTTCAGATGATCCGTTCTCTGCAGCCTGATATTATCATTGACAACCGACTGGAGGGAAGCGGAGAGGATGCAGGTTCTATCCGCACATTGAATCCCACCACATATTCCGGGGATTTTGCATCGCCGGAGCAGATGATTCCGCCGAACGGGATCCGCGATGAAGCGGGAAATATGATTCCCTGGGAGGCATGTATTACATTGAATAATCACTGGGGATATGCAGCAAGAGATACCCATTACAAAACTGCAAAGATGGCGCTTCGTATGTTGGTAGAATGTGTCAGCAAGGGCGGAAACCTGCTTCTGAATGTGGGACCTGACGCCAAAGGAGAGATTCCGGAGGAATCTGTGAAGATTCTGAAGGAGATCGGACGCTGGATGAAGCAAAACGCCAGAAGTATCTATGGCTGCGGCTATGCTGATCTTCCCAAGCCGGAGTGGGGACGCTATACCCGCAAGGGGAATATCCTTTATGCGCATGTGCTGGAGGAACAGGCAGGTGCGATTTGCCTGGAGAATATGGCGGGAAAAATTGAAAAGATGCGTCTTGTGAAGGATAATTCGGTAGTAGAAGAAACCTTTTACTGGAATCTGAAAGAATTTGCAGAAAATGCATTTTTCTTTCTCAATCCCGAGACTGCCGATTCTTACCCGCTGCCGGATGAACTGGATACGGTAGTGGAAATTTTCCTGAAAGAAGAATAAGCAGGGGAGGAAACCATGGAGGAGTGGAGAGAAGAAATGCAGGGGAGCGGAGAAAATAAAAAGGTGCGTCTGGAGCATGATTCCATTGGGACATTGGAGGTTCCGGAGGAGGTCTATTACGGAGTTCAGACTCTCCGTGCCGCCAGGAATTTTCATATCACGGGGTTGAGAATGCAGCCGGAGCTGATCAACAGTGTGGCGCAGATCAAAAAGGCGGCGGCCATTACCAACTATGAGGTGGGGAGGCTGGATAAACGCCGGGCGGATGCCATAGTGAAAGCCTGCGATGAGATCACATCGGGAAAGCTTCATGATCAGTTTATTGTAGATCCGATTCAGGGAGGAGCGGGAACTTCTCTGAACATGAATGCCAACGAGGTAATTGCGAACCGGGCCATCGAGATTCTGGGAGGAAAGAAGGGGGATTACAGTATTGTAAATCCCAATGACCATGTGAACTACGGGCAGTCGACCAATGATGTTTTCCCCTCCTGCGGGAGAATTACAACGCTTAAGCTTCTGCATAAAGCCCAGAGACAGCTGAAACGTCTCTACGACGCCCTCTCGCAAAAAGCGGAAGAATTTGATTCTGTGATCAAAATGGGCCGTACCCAGATGCAGGATGCTGTGCCGATCCGGCTGGGACAGGAATTCAGGGCATACAGCGCCGCGATCCGGAGGGATATTACCCGGTTCGAGCATGCGAAGGATGAGATGAGTTATCTGAATCTGGGAGGAACGGCGATTGGAACGGGGCTCAACGCAGATGTGCTTTACCTGCAGAAGGTGGTCCGCAATATCGCGCTGGTGTCCGGACTGGATCTGGTGCAGGCTTACGATCTGATTGACGCGACACAGAATCTGGACGGTTATGTGTCGGTATCCAGCGCAGTGAAGACCTGTGCGGTGAACCTGTCCAAAATGTCCAACGACCTGCGGCTGATGTCATCGGGACCGAGAGCAGGCCTGGGAGAGATTAATCTTCCGCCCAAGCAGAACGGCTCTTCCATTATGCCCGGCAAGGTGAATCCGGTGATTCCGGAGGTGGTGAATCAGGTGGCGTTCAACGTGATCGGAAATGATGTGACCATTGCCATGGCCACAGAGGCAGGGCAGCTGGAGCTGAATGCATTTGAACCTATTATTTTCTATAAGCTGTTTCAGTCGATTGAGACTCTGTGTTTTGCAGTACAGACCCTGGTGGACAACTGCATCACAGGCATTACGGCCAATGTAGAACATTGTAAAAAGATGGTGGACAACAGCGTGGGGATTATCACTGCTATCTGTCCCCATGTAGGGTATGAAAAGGCAGCCGATCTGGCTAAGGAGGCCATTGCGACAGGGGCGTCTGTGAAGGATGTGATCCTGGAGCACAAGCTTCTCACGAAGGAAGAACTGGAGATGATCCTGGATCCTTATTCTATGACGGAGCCGGGAATTTCGGCGGAAGAACTTCTGGATAAAAAATCGCTGATCTGACAAAAAGCGAATGACGGGCGGGATATCTGTGAGAAATCATGGGTATCCCGTTTTCTTTATGCGCAGCCCCATGCAGAGGAAGTATGCCGCTAAAGCGGCGCATGGGGCGCGCGGTGAGCAGGGGAGAAGTACATTCCCCCGCTCGATTTCATGAAAAATGACCTTGCCTTCAAGGGAGGAAATGCAATAAACTTATCCTGAGAGATAACAGTTGCGCACCGTGCTGTGCACCGCCTGACTGCGTACCGTACGGTTGGGTACCGCCTGGTTGGGCACCGCCCGGATGGGCGGGGATATTCAGGAAGGGAAGGAGAATGGATCGACGTGAAGGAATTTTATGAACCGAAGGAATTATTGCCCGACTGGGGGCCGTATTCCAAAAAGTATATGGGTATTTCAAGGATACTATCAGAGGCGCTGGTTTCCGGGGCGAGATTTGACTGTGTGGTGCATCCCATGCTGGCAAACGCCAACCAGCCGGCGCCCAATGTGACATTTCCGTCCTCTTATCATGTATGGGAGGCGGCTCCGGATCTGTCATACTTTTCTTACCGGGTGGAAATGGAATGGAAGGATCAGGTATATGCGGATGTATCCTTTTCGAGAATCGATGAGAAGACAAGGCTGATCCGGACGGAATATGTAAACAATACGGAGCTGGATCAGAACTGTGTGCTGAACTATTATCTGGCTATGGAGTATCCCTGGAAGCAGATAGCAGAGATCTCCTGTGCTGGAGCTTTTGCGTGGAAAAAGATGACGGATTACGATGCCATGGAGCATCATACGCCACGTCCGTGGGAGCATCTGATGCCGGACGGCCTCCACAGAGGAGAGTTTTTTGATCCGCAGTTCGTGGAGGGACGCGGTTTTGGAGACAGAGCCCAGGGCTCCGAGAAGGCCCTTACAAAAGGAAAAGCTTTCGGGGAGGAAAAAGGAGATCTGGTGAGAATGTCTCTTTCTGCAAAGGAGACGTTTGATACGCTGTGCATTCGTTACCGTACCCTGTCGGAGGAAGGAGCGGAGTTTCTGCTTACGGTGCAGGGAGAAGGAGGGAAGGAATGCCTTTCCCGGAGAATCGCCTTTCCGGCGTCGGACGAGCTGTCTGTGATAGAAATTCCTGTGGAACTTGCAGAAGAAGAAAGGCATTGTCCGGAAGAGGAGGGTACGGAGAATGGAAGGGAGAAAACCGTAAACGGTGATAGCGGACAGACAAAAAAGCTGTCTCTGACGCTGGTGTCGGAAGGAAAAGGGGGAGTTGAGTTTGATTTTGCCGCTCTTCATCATAGGGAAACACCTGTCCGGGTGGAAATGACCAGACCGGAATTTATGCCGGATTGTAAGAAAGCGGGGAAGGGATGGCTGCTTACTTACGAAGGCGTAAAGGAAACCTTTGGATTTCAGCCTTTGTCGGAGGACTTGCGTATTCGCGATATTCCTACGGGAACGCTGGAGGATGCGCTGGTATCCAGATTATCCCAGGCTGACCCGACCTTTGACCATGTGACAGAGACATTTACCTCCGCTTTCACGGAGAAGCACAGCGACGATGGTTTTTATAAGAATTATATTGTCCATTCTATCTTTATACCCGCTGGAGAGCGTCATGTGGAATATGCGCTTGTGGGAGATGGAGAGCAGAAGACGATGACTGCGGCGGAGGCGGAAAAACATTATCACCGCAGCCGGGAAGGAATCAGAGACCTGAACTATAACAGAGACGGAGAGGATTATATCTTCAGTAACCGGATGCTGCAGGCAACTCTGTTGACCAATGTAGTCTATCCAATTTACCGTCATGGGGAATGGATCAAGCATCATACTCCGGGCAAGCGCTGGGACAGTCTGTACACTTGGGACTCCGGCTTTATCGGTATGGGACTTCTTGAATGTGAGTCGTCCTTAGCGGAATACATTCTGGATTTGTATCTGAGTAATGAAGAAAATCAGGACTTTGCGTTTCTGATGCACGGCTCGCCGGTGCCGGTCCAGGCGTATCTGTATCTGGAGCTTTTGCAGAGAAGCGGGAACAAAGAAAAGCTGTTTTCCTGGTATCCCAGATTGAAACGATACTATTCCTTTCTGGCAGGAAAAAGCGAGGGTTCCACAACAGATCCTTTTGCAAGCCGTATGACTACCACCTTTGATTATTTTTATAATTGCAGCGGTATGGACGATCTGCCTCCTCAGATGGCCATGTATGAGCAGAAGAAACAGGAGGACTGCGCGCCGGCACTGACCACCTCTCAGCTGATCCGCATGGCGAAGATCCTGCGGATGGCGGCGATGGAACAGGGACTGACCGGGGATGCGGAAGAATATGAAAAGGATATTGCGCTTCGCCAGAATGCCCTGCAGACTTTTGCATGGGATGAGAAGAGCGGTTATTTCGGCTATGTGGTGCATGATAAAGAGAAGAAGCCGCTGGGGATTTTCAAAACCGATTCAGGAGAAAATCTATCCAAGGGTATGGACGGCATTTATCCGCTGATCGCCGGCATCTGCACGGAGGAGCAGGAGGAGCGGATTCTGAGGCATATTTTTTCGGAAAAAGAAATGTTCTCAAGAGTAGGCATCAGCGCAGTGGATATGTCTGCAGGCTACTATCAGCCTAACGGCTATTGGAATGGAAATGTGTGGTTTTCTCACCAGTGGTTTATCTGGAAGACCATGTTTGATCTGGGCAGGTCCGAAGAAGCTTACAGAATTGCAAAGACGGCTCTGGATTCCTGGAAACGGGAGGTGGATCACTCCTACTATACGTTTGAAATGCTGAATATCGCCACAGCAAGAGGCGGGTGGTTTCATCAGTTTGGAGGATTGTCCGCACCGGTCAATATCTGGGCAAATGCTTATTACCGGCCGGGAACCGTTACCTGCGGGTTTGATCTGTGGATCAGAGAACAGCATTATGACGCAGAGGAAGACACTTTCCGGATCGTACTGACCAATTACGGAAAACGGCCGGGGCTTTTACTGGCTGTCTTAAAGGACGGAGCGGAAGGAAAGGTGAAAGCATATCTGAACGGGGAAGAAATCCCGGTGTGCTGCCGTACAGAGGGTGCGGCGGAAGTGATGATCCCGGAAGGAGTGAAGGAGGGGGAGATAATTGTTAAGTGAATAAATTGATTTATTGCTAATTATTTACCAAATATTATTAAATACTCTGAGAGAACGGCGTAGACTACAAACTATGCCGTTTTTTGTATAAAGGTGCATAAGAAAATCCTCGGCGTAAAATTAAAATATATCAATGCCCTAAAATTCAACATTCGAATCCCTTGAAACTGAAATTAATTATGAAAACTGGAATGCACAGTCAATTGATAGGGCCAGCGTTCGCTGCATAGAACCTGCTTACAATAATGAATGATCTTCTGTCCGCTGTCAAATACCTGTTCGTTGATCAGCAGCATGGCTGAATAAGGAGGGACGGACAGAAGTAATGCCTCTTCTCTGGTGGTGTAACAGATTCCGATACTTTTCGTTGCTGAATCAGGATAAATGTGATGTTTACCCAATATTTCATATAAAGATCCGGTAAGATCATGCTCTTTTAAAAACCCATATTGACCGGAAAAATAGTTGGTTTCAATCATTACAGCCAAATCATCTGCGTACCGTACACGCATAATCTTCCAAATAAGTTCTCCGGGTTCTATACCCAGTTTTTCTGCCAGCTGTTCAGAGGCTGGCAATTGTTCAACACAGATTACCTTTGCCGAAGATTTCCTGCCAATCTGATGACACTGATTTGTAAAATTTAAGGATTCATTGAGAGGACGGATATATTTCTGTTCTGACACAAAGGTACCCTTCCCCTGTACTTTGAATAGCAGTTCTTCTTCCACCAATTCAGTGATAGCGTTCCGGACAGTAATACGACTCACTTTATAGAATTCACAAAGCTCTATTTCAGAAGGGATTTTTTCTCCGGCCGTATATATGCCATTTCGGATATCTTCTCTCAAGATGGATACTAGCTGTTTATATAATGGAGTTTTGCTGTTCGGGGTTACAACTGAATTCATTGACATTACCTTCTTTAATTATAAATTCATATTATCAATATATCATATGAAAGTGCCACATAGCAAATATTTATTTTTCTCTTGACAGTTTTAATATAATGTTATAATATGTCTATAACGTTATATAACGATATACTAGAAGGAGGAATAGAAAATGAAAGTTGAGGAAGTAGTAAAAAAGGCCCTGGAAAAAATGGAAGAGGGTTCTCTAAGGCAGATTTATTTGATTGCCTGTGGAGGTTCTTTGAATGCGCTATATCCGGCAAAACTGTTTTTGGAGACGGAGTCCCAAAAAGGTATGAAGGTGGGGTATTATACCAGCAATGAATTTGTCCATAATACGCCCAAATCTTTAAATCCAAACAATACACTGGCTATTATAAGCTCTCATTTGGGAGAAACACCGGAAAGTGTGGAGGCGGCAAAGCTATGCCGGGAAGCTGGTGTACCGACTATTGGTTTTACAGATGTAAAGGACTCTGCACTGGCGAAATACAGTGATTACATTATTGACTATACATCAGGAGATGTGCGGGATGTAAGGTACGACAAAATTACCCTTGGATTGAAACTGGCAGCAGAGTTGTTGCATGAAAATGAAGGATATGCATATTATGATGAATTTGTGGAAAGCTGGGAAAAGATAGATGGAATTGTAAAGCAGGCCCAGAAGCAGGTACAGAAGCGTGCAGAGATTTATGCGGAAAAACATAAGGATGCGCCGATCATATATACTCTGGGGAGCGGGACTGGATATTCTGCTGCATATGCCCAGTCTCTCTGCATATTTATGGAAATGCAGTGGATGAATTCTGCTGCCTATCATACAGGGGAATTTTTCCACGGTCCCTTTGAAATCACAGATAAGAATACGCCGTTTATGCTTTTTATATCGGAAGGGACGACACGGGAACTGGACGAAAGAGCAGAATGCTTCTTGGATAAATATGCAGAGGATGTAGAGATTCTGGATGCCAAGGAGCTGGGATTGTCTATTCTCGGAGAGCATGTGGTCACGTACTTTAACTTTTCTCTGTTCAACAATGTGCTGATTATATATAACAACGCGATCGCAACAGTAAGGAATCATCCCCTGTCGGTCAGAAGATATATGTGGAAGGTAGAGTATTAGAATGGCTAACCGTATAAAAATCATTGGCATTGGAGACAATGTGGTGGATGTATATGAGAATAAAGGGGTGATGTATCCGGGTGGAAATGCGCTCAATTTTGCGGTATATGCATCAAAAAAAGGTGCAGACGCAGCATTCCTGGGAGCTTTTGGAACAGACTACCCGGGTGTTTATAATCGGGCTGTCTTAAATTCCTTAGGGATAGATTGCAGCCATTCGAGAATCATTCAGGGAGAAAATGGAAGATGCTGTATAAATCTGGAAAAAGGAGATCGTATTTTTCTGAAGTCTAATCAGTGCGGTGTATTGAGAGAAAATCCATTGCGGTTGTCAGAGGAAGATAAACGATACTTAAGGCAATTTGACTGGATTCATACCACAATCAGCAGTTATATGGATGAGGAAATATTGAAACTACATAAATTGGGCGTGCCAATTTCTTATGACTTTTCTGACTGCTTTCAGGAGAAGTATTTGGATCGTATATGTCCGTATATAACTCTGGCATGCCTCTCGTGCAGTTCTCTGGAGGAGGATGAAACCATTGCTGTTATGAAAAAAATTCATCAGAAGGGATGCATTTTGATTTTGGCTACCAGAGGAGCAGAAGGCGTTATGTTGTATGACGGATCGGAGATATACTGCCAGGAAGCGTTTCCGTGTTATGCAATTGATACATTGGGAGCGGGGGATTCGATGGCATCAGTGTTTGTTTACGAATATTTACAGGGATGCCGGGGAAAAGGACTTCCAGCAGAAGAATGCTCTTCTCAGAAAAAGGGAGATATAATCAGTCGGGCATTGCAGGAAGGAGCAAGGTTTGCCGCTAAGACATGTGAAGCACATGGAGCTTTTGGCATGGAGACAAGCTATATGATATAGAAGAAGGGATATAGGTGTAATATGAAAAAATGTAAAATTATTTTGATTTTATTAGCAATACTGGCTTTTACCGGGTGTTCAGGTTCTCCGGATACGGGAGAGGAAAATAAGGAAAAACAGGAAGAAAGTAAGGTCACAGAGCAGCAACCGGAGACTGACGGAGAAAAGGTGGAAATCACATTCCTGCATAAGTGGCCGGAAGAGAGCAGAGCCGAATTCTGGAAAAGTGTAGAGGAAGGATTTGAGGATTCTTATCCCAACATTGACGTGAAAATTGAGGGTGTGGCGGATGACCCTATTAAGGAGAAGTTAAATGTTATGCTTGGAGGTGGAGATTGTCCGGATATTTTCTTTTCATGGGGAGGGGAATATAAAAACAAGTTTATCCGTGAAGGAATAGCATTGGATCTGACCACTTACTATGAAGCAGATGAGGGATGGAGAAATAGCTATATTGAGGCTCTTTTAAAATCAGGCCAATTTGAGGGAAAACAGTATGGAACTCCGTTTTTGGTAACGGCAAAAGTATTTGTATATAACAAGGAGATATTTGAAAAATGTAACGTGAATGTACCGGCTACTTATGAAGAATTTCTCAGTATCTGCCAGGAGATAAAAGATCAGGGCGAAACGCCGATTATATTCGGTAATCAGGCTCCATGGGCAGCAGCACACTATATTACAACTTTTAATCAGAAATGCGTGCCTGCTGATGTACTGCAGAAAGACTATGACCCTTCCAGTGGAGAGTTTATGGATGCTGGATATGTGGAAGCTCTGGAAATGCTGCAGGCCCTAAATGAGAATGGATATTTTAATGAAGGAGTAAATTCAACGTCATCCAGTGCCGCCAGAGAAATGTTCTGGGCAGGGCAGGGAGCAATTATCTATGATGAAATTGCTAATTTCCAGGGAATGTATGAAGAGAAGATGCCTGGAAACTGGGGTTGGTTTGCATGTCCGGCTGTAGAAGGTGCAAAAGGAAATCAGAGTACGATAACCGGCGGTGCAGATATGTTCCTTGTATCTGCAGATACGGAGCATCCGGAGGAAGCAGTACAGTTCCTGAAGTATCTGACAAGTATGGAGGTACAGGAAAAAATGTGTAAGGAGCTCGGCTTTCAATCATGTATTAAAGGGGCAGTAAATGAAGAAACCTCCATACCGGAATGTGTGGATGCTATGGAGTTTATTGAAACACAGGATGGAATTGCAGATTGGCTTGATACCGCTATGTCTGCCAATGTTGTGGATATTTATCTGGCTAATTTACAGGAGCTTTTAAACGGCAAGGCAGCGGCAGAAGTAATGACAGATGTACAGGCAGAGGCTGCCAGAGTAGCAAAGGATTATTGAGGCGCTATCATAAAAGTGGCAGACAGTTTTTCTTTTAGTGGAAGTGCAGGGTTCCGGTTCCATTATCAGGAACCCTGTATTCGTAGAAATGGCAGGTATTATGTATAGAGAAAATAAGCATGCAATTAAATATATCGTTCCTGGGGTCCTGATTATCATTTTGTTCATATATATTCCCGTCATTATGAATTTCAGATATAGCTTTTTCTCATGGGCTTCATATTCAAAAGAGAAAAGATTTATTGGATTTGAGAATTATATCCGATTATTTCATGATGATGTTTTTTATACTGCATTGTTTAATAATACGGCTTATGCAATAATTTCAGTTGTTTTTCAGATTGGTCTATCCCTGATTATTGCATGGATCCTGGAACAAAAATTTTTAGGTAACGCTTCAAAATTTTTTAGAATTGTATTTTATATACCGTCGGTGATATCTATGACGGTAGTGGGCTTGCTATGGCAGATGATCTACAACCCCAATATAGGACTGTTAAATCCGCTGTTGGAGGTAATCGGGCTGAGGAATCTTACCAGGGACTGGCTGGGAGATAAAAATACCGCAATTTATGCAGTGATAAGTGTTTCACAGTGGCAGTATATTGGGAGTACCATGATGCTTTTTATTGTAGCAATGCAAAAAATCCCTCAGGAGCTTTTTGAAAGCGCCGCTATAGATGGAGCGGGCGGAATGAAACAGTTCATATATGTGGCGGTGCCTCAATGTAAAGAAGCAATCTTAATGAATCTGATTGTCACGATTGTAAATGCTTTTAAGGTATTTGATGAAGTCTATATTATGACAGGCGGAGGGCCGGGGCGTTCTACAGAGGTTCTGGGAACTTATTTATACCGGGCGGCTTTCCGGAATAATGAAATGGGATATGCCACGGCAATCTCTACTGTATTGTTTCTGATTACATTTTTTATTTCAGTTTTTCAGCTGCAGTTTTATCGCAGGCAGATAGGGGACAGCAAATGAGAAAATTGATAAAAGGAAAACCGGAAAATATTATAAAAGCAGGCATCCTTATTTTGCTGGGACTTTATGCACTTATTATAATTGTACCATTTTTATGGATGATTATGAGCGGACTGAAGACAAATAAAGAGTTGTTCCTTTCGCCATGGGAATTGCCGGAGAAATGGAATTTTGACAACTATCTGAAAGCATGGAGTGCGGGTATAGGAAAGTATTTTTTTAACAGTATTCTGGTGACAGTTCTGGCTACTTTGCTTGATTTGGCCTGTAGCTGCAGCCTTGCCTTCGCTTTATCCAGGTATAGGTTTAAAGGAGCAAGAGGGCTGTTGATGTTTATTATCAGCGGATTGATGCTGGCTCCCCAGGTGGGCCTGATTTCAAATTACAAACTGCTTCAGATGTTTCGAATATATGATACGTATTTTGCTGTAATCATTCCAACAGCGGCTTTCAGGATACCATTTACTACATTTTTGATATGGTCATATCTTGTAACAATGAATAAGGATTTGGAAGAGGCGGCCGGAATAGAAGGATGTAAGGACTGGCAGGCATTGCTATATATTTTATTGCCATTGTTGAAGCCTATTCTGGCAACAGGAGTTTTGCTTACTGCCAAGTATGCATGGAATGATTTCCTGTTCCCGCTTGTATTTACAGAAAATATAGCTCTAAAGACAATACCTTATGGGTTAAGCAGTATGCAGAGTACACAGGATACTAACTGGACAGTGCTTCTGGCAGCGTTGACCATTTCAGCTTTTCCCATGATATTGATGTTTATCTTACTACAAAATCAGTTTATCAGAGGATTATCAGCAGGGAGCGTAAAAGGATGAGAATGGAAACATTAGGATACTATAACGGAAAGTATGACATCCTGGAAAAAATGCAGGTGGCAATGAATGACAGAGGATTTTATTTCGGGGATGGAGTTTATGACGCAAGTTATATGCAGAATAACCTGATTTTTGATATGGGGAGACATATTGATCGTTTTTTCAATAGTGCATCACTTATAGGAATACGCCTTGACTTTACTAAAGAATGGCTGTGGGATCTAATGGTCAAACTGGCTCAAAAGCTGGAGACAGGAGGGTATCTGGCCTATTGGCAGGTGACACGGGGAACGGGTATCCGGAGACATTCGTTTGATGTTAATATGGTGCCTAATTTAGCCATTATGTTTATACCATCCGAATTGAGAGATGAAGGAAACGGAATGAAGGTGCGTAGCTTTGAGGATAAAAGATATGGATACTGCAATATAAAAAGCCTGAACCTGATTCCAAATGTTCTGGGGGCTCAATATGCGGAGTCAGATGAATGCGATGAAATACTTTTTCTAAGAAGAAATATTGTTACGGAATGCGCGCATAGCAATGTACATATATTAAAGGATGGGAAGGTTTTAACGCATCCGGAAGGTTCTGATATCCTTTCAGGAATTGCGAGATACCATATGCTTCAGGCCTGTTCTGAGCTGAAAATTCCATGGGAAGAGAAAAAATTCACATTGGAGGAGTTAATGGATGCAGATGAGGTGTTTATAACCAGCTCAGCCACGCCGTGCAACCGTGTAGTTGCGGTGGATGATACGACAATAAAGCAAAAGGACTATGCGACATTTAGTAAAATACAGGATCGGGTTTATGGAGAAATGCGAAAGGAATTGAAAATAGCAGAATAAGGAGAAAAGATATGGTAGATATAGAAGAAAGATTAAAGAATTTAGGAATTATCCTTCCACCGCTGCCACCCCGAGGAGGAGTTTATAAGCCGGTAAAAAGAGTAGGCAACCTGTTGTTTCTGTCAGGGCAAGGAGCGACAAAGGAAGGAAAACCGGTTATCTGTGGAAAAGTAGGGAAGGACTGTACAGTAGAACAGGGAAGAGAGGCAGCCAAAATCTGTACATTGAATGCGTTGAGCGTGCTGCAGGATTATCTTGGAGATTTAAGCAGGATAAAAAGTGTGGTCAAAATATTGGCATTTGTTGCGAGTGCACCAGGATTTAATGAACAGCCGAAGGTAATTGATGCGGCCTCACGGTTATTGGAGAATGTTTTTGGAGAGGAATCTGGCGTTGGTGCTAGGACAGCTATCTCCGCGCCGGAGCTGCCGGGAGATATTGCTGTGGAAATAGAGTTCATTTTTGAAATTGATGAGTAGCGGAGCTGCTGGAATGACATGGAGGGTATTGTGAAAGAAGAAAGATATAGGGTACCGGAAGAAGAAGAGTTACTTACCCCTTCACTAATTTATTATGGAGAAATGATAGAAAATAATATTTCGCAGATGATAAAGACGGCGGGTAAGGCAGATCGGTTATGGCCGCATGTGAAAACCTATAAGACTGAAGAAATTGTCAAGATGCAGATACAATGGGGAATAAAGAAATTTAAGGCGGCAACGATAGCCGAAGCGGAGATGGCAGCACGGGCGGGAGCCGAAGTTGTCCTTTTGGCGTATCCTCTTGTGGGACCCAATATAGAAAGATTCTACAGGCTCCAGCAGGAATATTACCGTACTGATTTCTGGGCAGTGGGAGATGATCTGGAACAGCTGAGAAAGTTAGGAAACATATATGAAAAGAATAGTAAGACGGTATCTGTTCTGGTGGATATTAATATAGGAGGAAACCGGACAGGAGTAGAGCTGGAGAATCTTGAATTATTTTACCATAAAGCTGCGGAAATCTGTGGATTAAGCATAAAAGGGGTACACTGCTATGATGGTGTTTTTGGAATGAAGAATTATCGAGAGAGGGAGACTGCAGTTCAGAAAGAGAACTGCGATGTTCTGAAGACTGCGGGCAAGCTAAGGGAGGAAGGTTATGATTGCGGAGTTTTGGTTATGGGAGGAACACCTACATTCCTATGCCATGTGAAAACAGAGGGCATATATGTATCGCCTGGGACCAGTGTGGTTTACGACTGGGGATATGCAGTACATTATCCGGAGGAACCATTCATGCCAGCGGCAGCCATTGCAACCAGGGTGATTAGCCATGGAGCAGAGGGATATTTTACACTGGATCTGGGATACAAAGGGATTGCGGCTGATCCGCCAGGAGAAAAAGGAATACTATTAGGGATACCATATGCGAAGGCGGTTTATCAGAACGAAGAACATTGGGTCTGGAAGATGAAAGAAGGATACGAAAAGAAGAGACCTGAAATTGGAAAGGTATTATATATTATTCCTGCGCATATATGCCCAACTACAGCCCTGTATGATAAGATATTGCTATTATGGAGAGAAACCTGCAAAAAAGAGTGGATAGAAGTCACCGCAAGAAACCGGAAATTATCTATTTAATGAAGTGACCAATTCCCCAGCTATGCCGGAGAGAATAGAGTAAGTGGAGAAATCTGGTTTGCAGCAAAGAGAAATGAGCAGAACTCTAAACGTTATTCTTTAGTAGAATTTAAGGATATCAAGGGCGAAGCTGTTCGCATGGATGCAAAATATGACAAGCAATATTTAGAGGGCAAGTTATAGCGCAGATTCATATCTGAAAAAGATTATAGATTGGAGTGAGCGTGGAAGCGTATCACAAGCCAAAGACAAACCTTACAAAGTCCTCGATCACGTCCGGATGATTTTCCAGAGTGCAGATCCCCAGTATGGAATCTTCGTCCAGCCCGTATCGTGAAATCAGAGCGCTGTCTTTCAGGCTGATTCCCACCGGATACGGCTGACCGGATGAGTCAGGAAAGTGACAGAGTACGTCTTCTGACGCAAGATATTCGAAAAGCTCCGGAGACAGAGCCTGCTCCAGATTCAAAAATATATTTTCCCTGCTGTATTGCTCCAGTATGGCCTCTTTCGTGATGACAATATCGAGGGTCTCTGTTCCCAGCAGGGACTGAAAAAGAATGGAGGAAGCATCGTTGTATAATTTGTCATCAGGACTGCCGGTAAGGCTTAAGGAGGTATCGAAGGTCAGGATCTGCCGTTTCTGAAAGCCCTGATGGTCATAGCCCTGACGGGCATAAAAGTCTTCTTTCAGCTCTTCGATCTGTGCCTTTCCTGTATAGCTCTGATTGATAAAAGCACAGTAGAGCATGCAGTCCTGCCGGCTGCGGAGAAATGCGCCTGCGGCCTGATACAGCAGAAAGATCACCGCAAGGCCGATCAGGATGGGAACCTTGTAGTAGGCTCCCAGGTACCAGAGACGGTCCCTGGCATTCATCTGTCTCATCTTATGCAGTTCTTTTTGAAATTCTTCACGATTCATGGCAATCTCCTTTTTGCATCAGACAATTGATCTGAGGCGTGGAATTTCCGCACCTTTTTCAGGTATTTTGCCTGCGGCAGTTTTTCTGCAGTCTTTTTTCCCGCACCGGCTTTCAGACATTCCTTTCAGTCGTCTCATCCTCCGTATCTGTAAAATACTCTGCCGGAAGCAGAATCGAAACCTTGTTTTCAAAAAAGGGAATAGAGGAAAAGGTGATATCCACTTCTCCGTAATAGGATAGCAGGCGGCTGTAAACATTATTGAGGCCCACATGTTTTCCGGCTTCACCCTCCGCATACTTCCGCTTGGTTACCTGCTGGGCGCGCTCCACATCAATGCCGATTCCATTATCGATAACCGAGATTTCCAGATGCTGCTCCTTAAATTCCGCTGTGATCGTGATAAAAGGGGCAAAAGGATAATTGGCGGCTGTATTGACCTCAAAGCCGTGCTTTAAAGAGTTTTCCACCAGGGGCTGGAGGATACATTTTACAATCGGCCGTATCAGCAGGGGATCAGGGATCTGCACCGTCACCTGTATCATATGAGAAAAACGGTAATTCATAATATTGATGTAGGACAGGGCATGCTCCACCTCCTGGGAAAGGGTAAGCAGATTTTCGCCGTATGCAAGTCCGGTGCGAAGGTAATTTCCCAGGTTGGCGATCATGTTGGAGGCATTGTCATGATGGCCGCAGAAAATTTCCATGTTTATAAATTCCAGTGTGTTATAGAGAAAATGAGGATTCATCTGCTCGGAGAGAAGCTGCATCTGAGTCTCATATTTTTCAGTCTCTTCTACCTGGATCTGACGAATCTGCTGCTGTATGGTACAGTACATGGAGTGAATGGCATCATTGAGCTGTTCGATTTCGTCGTTGGAGCTGATATTAATCTTTCCTCTGTAATTTCCGGTTTCGATGCTGTGGAGGGAGTGCATCAGCTTTTTCAGCGGTTTGGTGATAAAAAAACTGAGCATGATACTCAATACGGCAACGAACACGGTGGAGGTAATGCCGATGATCAGAGAAACGGAGCGCAGGTAGGAGAAACGCTGGGTAAACAGACTTTCAGGTACCGCGTTAATAAGATAGAGACCATCCGGTGTGATGCGGGAGCAGAAGAGATACAGATCGCCTGCAGGGACACAGGTTTTGCCTTCTCGGATCATGTGGGAAACACTTTCGCTTACATCTTCCCGGCTCATTTCCTGGTAGTCCCCGGAAGACGCGGGGAGAGAAAGAATCCGCCCGGTGCTGTCTGTCAGGTACAGGGTTCCCTCACATTCGTCATTACAGTATAATTGCAGGAAATTAGAGATAGAGGCAGTATCAAAGAACAGGTAAAAAAGCAGATCCTTCTCTTCGCCCTGATCGGGCAGAATGATCAGGTTATCCCGTTCCACATATTTCAGGGGAACAGCCATGGGTATGGATTCGCCCAGTCCGCTGTAAGGATTCTCACAGGAGGGAAGAAAGGTAATACCTGAAATGGCCGGAATCCGGTAGCTTTCCGTAGCACTGCGTTTGAAGCGCAGGGTATAGGGATAGTACATGCCGCTTTCTTTGCCGTCTTTCTCACGTATCAGAATGGCGGAAGAGATCAGCTCATGAATATGAATGTAGTGCGAGAAGTTTTCCTGCAGCAGGTTGTTGCACTCGGTAAAGGAGGAGGGGGACTGCTGAAGGATGAATTTTACATCATCCCGGAAATCATCGGAGACGGTCAGGCTGATGAACCGGCTGATAATATAGGTATAGGTCTCATAAAAACGGGAGGCCACCCGCTCTGTCTCGGCCGTAGTGTTCCGGATCGCGGAATCGCGGGAAAACCTTCCGAAAAACAAAGAGAGGGCCGCATTAAAGGCAAAAAGTACCAGGAGCGTTGGGAGCAGCATGTACAGCCAGATTTTTGTGATCAGCTTTTTGGGATGTCTGTATGTCATGGTATGCCTCGCTTTCGTAATGTCAGAGCGGAATTTTACAGGGAGTTCATATACTCGGAGGGGGACATGCCGGTTTCGTTTTTAAAGGCTCTGGAGAAGGAACGGTAGTCCTGATAGCCGACCCGGTATGCGATTTCTCCGATATTGGTATCTTTGGAAGCAAGAAGCCTGCGGGCAAGCTGCATCCGTGCGTTCAGAAGATAGTCGCGAAAATTGGTGCCGGTTTTGTTTTTGAAATATATGGTAAAGTAAGATTCACTCAAATGAACCTGTTTTGCCACATCCTTTGCTTTGATATTTTTGTTCAGATTGTTCTGAATATATTCCTTGGCAGTATGAATAATATTATCTTTATCCACGGCAGTGACGGCGAGAAGGCGGCTGAAGTCGATCAGAATATCGGTGATCCACTGCTGAAGCTGTTTGATGGATTCAAACTGATAAAGCTTGTCATAACTGAACTCGAAATCCCGGCTTACATGGGGATAAAGGGTTTCCAGCTGCTTCTGCAAATTTACCAGAAGATAGATACACATGCCCAGCACATAGTTTGGAGGAGGCATTTTGGCAGCGAAAATGGAGGCGAAAAAAGCGTCCACATAGTCGGCGATCTTCTCTGAGGATCTTTGGGCGACAGCATGGACCAGGGGACCATAGTCAATATTTTCAGCAGAAAAAGAAGGTCTCTCCCGGTTGATACTGTTGCTGTCAAAAAGGCAGCAGTCCGTATCATAGATCCGGTACGATAATGCCTCTAAGGCACTGGAGTAGGAAAGCTGTGCGGTACTTAAATTTTCCATAATACTGCCGATTCCGGCCTTCATACGGTATCCTTCCCGGGAAAGCTTTCGAATCGCTTCCAATATGGCATCCCGAAACAGAGGATCAGAGGTATTCTCAACATTGATAAGAGATACAATCTGATTTTCCGCATAGATCCAGGATTCGGCAGAATATCGTTCAAAAATACCGGATAAAAACAGGGGATCCAGATCGGAAAGAGAATCCTCTCTGTCCGGTCCGGGGACAAACAGGAAAACCACAACACAGCTGCGGATGTTTTTCAGAGAAAGATGAAGGACATCCAGTTCATCAGCAATATCACCTGTTTTCGGAAAGCGGTTCTGAATGAGCTGAGTGAGCAGCAGTGTACGGGAGGAGTCAAGCAGACCGGGGATCCGGTTCCGTGGAACCATAGCATCCTTGCCGCGCGCTTCCAGTATTTTCCGGCACTGAGAGGTGAGGACATCCCGGAATTCCGCCAGGTTTAAGGGCTTGAGAAAGTAGGACTTTACGCCATAGCGGATGGCTCTCTGGGCGTATTCAAAATTTTCATATCCGCTTAATATAAGAAAGGATACGGAAAGCTTTTCCTCGATGCAGGTTTTAATCACATCCAGTCCGCTCATTTCCGGCATACTGATGTCTATCACGGCAATATCCGGATGAAATTCGCGGATCAGCTCAAGGGCGGCCCTGCCGTTTTCGGCACATCCCACTACGGATACATTCATATCGAGATTTTTGATGATCTGGTTTAAGCCGTTGCGAATAGCAGATTCGTCATCGGCAATTACTATGGTGACCGGAGAAGTCATTCATTTATACCATCCTTATTTACAAAATGCTTTACTTTTTTAGTGAAATTATACTATAAAGAAAAATATTATGTATCGTTTTGGAGGAAGGTTATTGAAAAGTGTTACAAACACAATGGAAAATACCATATCAAAATAACGTATTTCGAGTGAAAATAGGTACAGACCCAAAACATGAGGTAAATTTTTGAAAGGAGAAAAAGTTATGAAAAAGAAAAAAGTTTTAAGCCTGATCATGGCGACAGCTATGGTATTGTCCCTGGCAGGATGCGGCGGGAGCGATAACAGTTCCTCCTCAGGATCTGATTCCTCCGCGGCAAGCGAAAGCGGGGATGCGGCAGCAGATACCGCAGATGATTCTGCAGCAGATTCGGGTGAGAGCGCTGCAAGCGGCGACGCAGTTACCGTTGAGGTATGGTCAAACAACCGTCATGACGAAACATACATGACTCAGAAGGTTGAGGAGTTCAACTCTACACATAGTGATATCCAGATCAACTACACCATTATGGCTGACGACTGGTCCAATTCCATCCAGCTGGCCTATCAGGCAAATACGGCCCCGGATGTTATGGCAGTTTCCGCTTCCGACGGCCTGAAGCTGAGTGAGTGGGTAGGCGCAGGCATGTTTGAAAGTTTGACAAGCTATATCGAAGGAAGTGAAGATTTCAAGACAGTAACAGAAGCTCTTGACCATAAGTATGACTATTTAAACAGCATCGGCGATGACATTTACTGGGTACCTACCGGCGTTCGTTCTGGTACCAGAATCGAGTACAATATCGGTCTGCTGAAGGATGCAGGATATGATGCAGTACCCTCCACACTGGCGGAGATGGTGGAAGCGGCAGGCAAGATCACAGCCAATGGCGCGGGAAGCTACTATGGCGTAGGATTTACACAGAACGGTTTCGGCAGATGGCTGGAAGGTATCGGTGAGATGAGCGGTCTCAATCACATGGGATATGACTATGAAAATGGTGTGTTTGATTTTACTGAGTGGGCGGAACTCCTTAAGCTGGGCAATCAGTTTTATGCGAACGGAGATGTTCTTCCCGGTTCCGAGACACAGGGCGTTGATAACAACAGAGCGCTGTTTGCACAGGGAAGCTTCTGCTTCTGGGGCAACGCTTCTCAGGAAGCCGGCGTATTTACAGATCAGTTCCCCTGCAGTTTTGACTGGGGCGTAGCAGAGCTTCCTACTATGGAAGGCACTGTTAAGGGCGCACTGAGCTGCACACCGAACTTTGGATGGGCTATGCTTTCTTCTGCAAAGGACAAAGAAGCAGCATGGAAGGTGATCGAGTACTTCGGCAGCGAAGAGTTCCTGAAGGGATATTTTGAAGGCGGTTACAGCGCACCTCTCGGTTCCTATATGGCCGGAAAGATCGACGCTTCCAAGACCGGAAGACTGGGCGACTTCGCTCTGCAGGATTATGAAGATGTGTATCCTTCTGTACCTACTGTAATCGTAGACGGCGATGATTATGCAATCACCATGTGGAATGTAATCCTGGGCAACCTGGATGCAGACGAAGCAGTGGCAGATTTAAATACCCGCTACAATGACGCTCTTGAGAGAGGAATTGAGAACGGCAGCTGCCAGAGAGTGACCATTGCAGGATTTGACAAGCTTCATCCGTCAAAAGGAACAGCTGTATACGGCGAATAAAACTCAGAAATCTAAATCAGGGGGCTTTCAGGAGGAGGCCCCCTTTTATGCACACGGGCACCCAGAGGAAAATGTCAGCAGAAGCTGACGGGTGCCCGGCGCGCGAGCAGGGGAAAGCATCCCCTGCTCGATTAACCAGAAGTCATAAACTTTTTTATGACTTCTGGTTATAAAAAAACGGCTACAGGTCAGGCATAATAGAATTTGTCAGGTTACATAAATAAAACAATGTTTGATATGCAGGAGGGTTAGATATGAGTAATAAGGAGAAGGCTTCTTTACCGGCAAAACCCAAAAGGACGTTCGCACAGAAACTGCAGCGTGCAAACTCCCGCGGGGATATAGCCACATTCTTTATGCTGGCTCCGTCAGTACTGTTGCTTTTGGTTACATCGGTTTATCCCTTTTTATGGATTTTCCGGTATGTATGTTATGACTACAATGGTATGAACGCCTACTATACAGGGACACGTAATTTCACCAGGATGCTGAGCGACGCTTCCTTCTGGGGCAGTGTGGGCCATACGTTTGAATATGCACTTTTAAAGATTGTCTTTATTATCCCGCTGGCGCTGATTATGGCTGTTCTTATGAACCGTAAGATCAAAGGCTCAGGGCTGTTCCGTGGAATTTATTTCATGCCGACCATCATTTCCACAGCTGTGTCCGCAATGGTATTTACTTTTATCTTTGCCGCATACAACGGTATTCTCAATGCAATCTTAAGAAGCACAGGAATCATCAGTCAGAATATCAACTGGCTGGGAGATCCCAAAACGGCCATGTGGTCGGTTATCATCGTAGCCATCTGGGGCGGCTTTGGTAATTATATGATCTATTTCATCTCCGGTATGGCAGGAATTTCCGAGGATGTATATGAATCCGCACAGATTGACGGTGCAAACGGTCTTCAGACTTTCTGGAAGATCACGCTCCCCATGTTGAGCCCTATGTTAAAAATCATTCTGATGCTGGCTATTACCGGTGCATTCAAGGACTATGATTCCATCCTGGTATTGACCCAGGGCGGGCCCAATGACAGAACGAAGGTTATGTTCCTTTATATCTATCAGCTGATTTTCGGCAGCAACACGGCAGATCCACAGATCGGTTACGGTACGGTCTTAAGTTTGACAGCTGCAGTGATCGTTGGTCTTGTAACCGCTGTTTACCAGTTCTTTGCACGGAAACTGGATGATGTAATGTAAAGGAGGGAGAAAAATGAGTGGTGGTAAAGGAGTTTATTCTACACAGACAAAAATAGTCCGCGGACTTTTGTTCCTGTTTATGCTGATCATCGCACTGCTTACACTGTACCCGATCATCTATGTGGTGCTTGGTTCTTTCAAGGAAAACCAGGAGCTCTTAGTGGGCGGAACCAGTATTTTTCCCAAGCATTTTGTGATTGACAACTATATTCAGGCATGGGAACAGGCGGACTTTGCGACCTATACAGGCAACAGCGTTTATCTGGCGTTTGGCGTTATGATTTTGTCCCTGCTGCTCTCCAGTATGGCGGGATATGTTTTCTCAAGAAGGGATTTCAGAGGAAAAGAACTGATCTACGGACTGTTCGTGGCGTTTATGTTTATTAACGTGGGTTCCGTTTCCCTGCGTCCTCTGTTCGAGCTGGCAATCAAGCTGAAAATGAACACATCCCTGTTCAGCGTTATTCTGATTTCCGCCGGCGGCGGGCAGGCAACCTACATATTCCTGGTAAGGGGCTTTATGAATTCCATTCCCAAGGAACTGGATGAGGCGGCCAAGATCGACGGATGTACGTTTTTCCAGACATTCTACAGAGTGATGCTTCCGGTATTAAAGCCCATTCTGGCAACAGTAGCGCTCTTATCCTTCAGAGGAGGCTGGAATGAATACATTCTTCCGTTGGTATTTACCATGACCAATCAGGCGAAGAGGCCTTTGACCGTTGGAGTTAACATGCTGAAGAATGCCGGCGACGGTGCGGCAGCCTGGAATATCATGTTTGCAGGTGCGACCATTGCTATTATTCCGATCCTGTTTATTTATATCTGTGCAAGTAAATATTTTATCGAAGGACTTACAGCGGGTGCTGTTAAGGGTTAATATGGGAAGAATTATGAAATTTGAATTAGACAGAGACGGCTATATTATGAAATATCTGGTATCCGGAAGGCGTGACCTGGAATTTCATGATGAGAGCCGTGATAACAATCAGCTCCGGTATGAAAAGTATTTAAGGAGCCTTGTAGCAACGTATGATACAGCTGCCGCAGCGGGGAATCCCGTTGCGGCAGATATTATAAGTGAGGAAGCCGGAAGCGAAGCGTTTTCCCGGATAAAGGTGGGCGCAGAAAGCCCTCTGGGAATGCCCTGGCGCTATTATGTATCCGGCGGAAATATTTTTGTAGACGATTCCGACTTTTATCTGGAGCCGCGTATTGTGGAAATGCTGGCTGCCACAAAGCTGCTTGCCGATGAAGATATGGAAGTATCTGTCAGGCTCTGGAGTTACGCGGCAGTGGAGGTATGGCTGAACGGGGAAAAGGCAGCCTGTATCGAAAAGCCGGTCTATAAGCCCATCAGCTGTGTAAAGGCTCTCTTCCGGCTGAAAAAGGGAGAGAATCTGGTCTATGTAAAGCTCAGGACCCTTGGCGTGAGGGATACCAGTATATCCTTTGCCATTCAGATCATGGAGAGAAGGAATCAGATTTTTTCTGCAATTCCCGACGAGGAGGGAGCCATGCCCTATATCAGGGCCGAGGAGCTTTTGGACAGCGGGATGTTGTCAGAAGGGCGTCTTTTCTTCCGGGAAGAGCTCCCTGCCGGGAGCCACATCAGGTATTTTACAGGAAACAGGGACTTTCGTGCCAGGGACAGGGGCGTCATTACGGAGAATGTAGAGGGACGGAAGGAAATTTTACTGAAAGAGTATGCCTTTTTCAGTGTTGCGGTTCCTGTGAAGAGAGAGGTGCTTGAGAGAAAATTTGAGAGAATCGAAATGCGGACGCCCTGCTTTTTACATACGCCTGAAGGAAAAAATCAGGAAGCCGTGCTGGAGAAGATCGGGGAAGTGGCTTCTCTGATCCGGGGAGAAGAGGATGGATTTGCCCTTTATCCCATGCTGGCACGGTATGCTCTGGGACAGCGGAAAGAGGAGGATATTGAAGAAATACGGGTTACCTTGAAGCAGATCAGCCGGAGAATGGATTGTGCGGATTTTATGACCTGCGGGCTGATCCGGTTGATGAGACTGTATGATCTGGGAGAGGAACTGAAAGAAGAAATCAGGAAGACCATGCTGGATTTCCGCTACTGGATGGATGAGGATGGATTTGATGGTATGTGCTTCTGGAGCGAGAACCATACCCTGATGTTTTATCAGACAGCCTATTTCTTCGGGGAGGAATATCCGGACGAGATTTTCAGACGCTCTGGCAAAACAGGAAGACAGCTCAGAGACGACGCCCGGAAGCGTATTCTGGAATGGCTCCGGGATGTGCTGACAGACGGCTTTGAGGAATTTAACAGCGGCGTTTATACAGCCATTACCTTTTCGGTGCTTTTGAACCTGGTGGATTTCGCGGAAGAAGAGATTGCAGAGAAGGCATCGGAGGCGGCGGATCTGATTCTGCGCACAATAGCCCGGCACTGCTTTAAAAACGTGATTATCTCTCCTCAGGGGCGGATTTACCGGAACGTGCTTTATCCCCATCTGCAGGGACTGCAGGCTCTTTTGCAATACATCGTTCCCGAAGCGCCTTATGTATACAATGAGTGGCTCTCAGCCTTTGCCGGAACCAGATATGAGATACCGGGGGATCTGCAGGAGATCATGAGGCGGAAAGGGTGGCAGTCCTATCAGAGCTCCAATGCGGTGGTCGATCTGTACCGGACGGAAGATTATATGCTCACCAGTGTGGAATCTCCCAGGCGGGATGGAATCCGGCGAGTGTGGGAGCATCGCATGGAGGAGGCGGAGCGGGAGAGCTTTCATTATGTGAAATCCCTGAACGAGTGCTTCCATGGAACCATGCAGTTTGAACCGGGTGTGTTTGGTTATCAGCAGCATATGTGGTATGCGGCGCTTGATCAGGACCTGGCGGTGTTTTCCAATCATCCGGGGCAGACCTGCGAGGCGAGGGGAGAATCCCGGCCCGGTTACTGGTACGGAAACGGAATCATGCCGGCGCTCAGGCAGAAGGACAATATGCTGGGGATCATTTATCAGATACCGGATACCCACCCCATTCACTTTATCCATCTGTTCTGGAATAAGGCGGGCTTTGATGAAGAAATGCAGGAGGGCTCCTGGCTTTTCGGAAGAAAGGGAAAGGGCTGTATCGGGATCTGGTGCAGCAGTGTGCTGACGGATCATGACGATATGCTTTTTAACTGCGAAAAAAGAGCTTATGGAGACAGGATCGCCCTTGTATGCGTCTGCAGCGGGGAAGAGGAGGGAGAGAGTTTTTCTTCTTTCAAAAAGAGATGCGGGGAGATGCCGGTTTCCTTTGATGAAAAGGAAAGTACACTGACCGTTCCGGAATTTTCACTTCATTTTGAGGCGGCTTTTAATCCCACTCAGTTTGTGGAATAAGCCTGAATCATATTCTCACAGAATGCGCAAACGCCGCATTCCTGAGCTGTGAATCATAACGAATAATTCTTCCGGCACAGACAATGTGCGGAGATTGTATGGAGAAAGGAGTCAAAATGTTTGTATTGAATAAAGAATGCGGCGTCACCAACTGCGAGCCGGGCGTTACCAGAAAGGTAATGGGATATACGGACGGGGTAATGATGTGCGAGATCAGCTTCGAGACAGGCGCAAAAGGAAACGTACACACCCATCCCCACACCCAGGTCACCTATGTGGCGGAGGGAAAATTTGAATTTACCGTAGATGGAGAGACAAAAGTGGTCTCAAAGGGGGACTGCGTCCTCATGCCGCCGGAGGCCGTCCACGGAACAGTATGCCTGGAGGCCGGGAAGCTGGTGGACGTGTTTACGCCGAAGAGAGATGATTTTATATAGAAGCAGCGGTACTGGAATCAGCAGCGAAGCAGAAGTGCCCGGCTCAATTTACGGATGCGGAAGCAGCCGGAAATATGAGCCAGAGAAAGGGGCACTGATGCGAAGCAGCGGTACTGGAATCAGCAGCGAATCAGAGGGACGCGGCACAATTTCCAGTCACGAAAGTGAATGGGAATTCGTGCCAGACAAAGGCGTCCCGAAGAGCAGCTGCGGTACTGGAATCAGCAGCGAATCAGAGGGACGCGGCACAATTTCCAGTCACGAAAGTGAATGGGAATTTGTGCCAGACAAAGGCGTCCCGAAGAGCAGCTGCGGTACTGGAATAGGAGGTTTATAGTGGAAAATTATATTAATAATACGATAGCGCCCAGAATCCGTGGAGACGGCGGCTGGGTAGAATTTGTCTCCTGTGAAAACGGGGAGCTTACCCTGATCTTTCGGGGAGAGTGTTCAAAATGTATCATTCTGGACAGGTGTCTTGACTGGATCCGTCAGGAGATAAAGCGGGATTTAAACGAGGATGTCACCATAATACCGAAGCGTGTCAAGCCTTTTTTCTGGGATAATTAACAGGTGGGATTAATTTGTGCCGACGCCCCAATTTGCAGGTGTTGGCAGCATGGAGGATTATTATGGCTTTTGTTGAAGTTGTCAGAAGAAGTATGCGTCCCGAGGAGTGGACCGATCTGCGCTATGCATGGATTAAGCGCAGCCTGATCAGTGAGAAATATGAGATTACAGGGCTTGAGATCAGAGATGCCCTGCAGACCGGGGAAAATGAATATACGTTCCTGTCGGATTATCGACCCCTTAAGAAGGAGGACCTATATTTTACGCCCGACGGAACTGTTTTTATCAGAGGCAAAGGAACGGTACCGGAGGAATTTGCCGGAAAAGAGGTATGGTTTACTCTGCACACGGCGGCGGAGATGATCGTGAAGATCAATGGAAAATTTGCCGGGGGCATTGACCCAAACAGGGACAGGCTCCTCTTAAATCCCTGGCTGGACGGAAAAAGAGATTTTACCATAGAGATCGAAGGATATAACCGCTCCAAGCCGGACGACGAGCGGAATCCGGATGCTATGGACTCCAGAGGCTGCCGGCAGATCTTTGATGGCGCCTACGTGGCGGTGCTGAATCAGGAACTTGTGGCATTATATTATGATCTGACATTGTTTCTGGATATTGCAAAATCTCATCACTTTGATGAAGATTACAGAGAATTCTTAAACCGGGAGTTGAACCAGGCTCTGAATCATATTGATTTTGATACCATGGAAGGGGTGGGCGAGGCCCTTGCCTATATAGAAGAGCACATTTATCGGAATCAGGATTTCCGTACCAGTGGAAATGTGGCTCTGGTAGGCCACTCTCATCTGGATATTGCATATTACTGGAGGCGGATGCATGTGGTGCAGAAGAACGCCCGCACCATCCTGATTCAGATGCGGCTTATGGACAAATATCCTGAATTCAAATATGCTCACACCCAGCCTTATACCTATGAGCTTTTATCACAGTACTATCCGGAACTGTTCGAGGAACTGAAGGAGAAGATCAAAGAAGGACGCTTTGAGCCCGTGGGGGCCATGTATGTGGAGCCGGACTGTAATGTACCTGCGGCGGAAAGCCTGATCCGTCAGTGCCTGTACGGGCAGCATTATTACCGGAAGACCTTTGGAATCACGGTGGACAATGCCTGGCTGCCGGACGTGTTTGGCAACAGCTGGATTCTTCCTCAGATTCTGAAAAAATCGGGTGTGGATTATTTTGTATCCAACAAGATGTCTACCTGGAACGACACCAACCGCTTCCCGCACAATAATTTCCTCTGGAAGGGAATTGATGGAAGCGAGGTTTATGCCTGTGTGCCGCCCACCCACTTTATCACCTGGAACATGCCCAGTCAGATTCAGGAAAACTGGGACGCTTATCAGGACAAGGAGACAGGGGGACAGACACTCTCCATGTTTGGTTACGGAGATGGGGGCAGCGGCGTGACGGAGGAGATGCTGGAGCTGATGGAACGGTTTGACAAGCTCAGTATCATGCCAAAAACAGAGCATATGAGAGCAGACGAGTTTCTGCACCGGAATCTGAAGGATAATGATCAGCTGGAGGTCTGGGATGGAGAGCTTTATCTGGAAATGCACAGAGGAACCTTTACCACCAAATCCAACCTGAAGTCCTTTAACAGAAGGCTGGAATACAAACTGCGCGCGGCGGAAATGCTGTCTCTTCTGCGAATGAGGGCGGGAGCGCCTTATCCCAAAGAAGAGCTGGAGGCATGCTACAAAAAGCTTCTGCTGAATCAGTTCCATGATATCCTTCCGGGAAGCCATATCAATCCGGTGTATCAGGATGCCATAAAGGATTATGAGGAGCTGGAGAAGCGTCTGGATGCGCTGATTGGAGAGGAAGGGGAGCGGTATTTCAACACGCTGAACAGAAAGCGCAGCGAGATTACCTTTCTTCCATGTGAAAAGGGGCCTGTGGAGAGAAAAGGTGTGAAAGGATACTTTGTTCTTCCGGATATGGAAGCATTTTCCGGCAAAAATCTGTCCGAGCTGACGAAAGCGTATCCCTCGACGGAAGCAGCAGACCAGAATACAGACACCTCCTGGCTGTCGGCAGAGGGACTTACTGCAGAGACGCTCTATTATCAGATCCGCTTCGGTGCGGATGGCTCTATAGAGAGTCTGCTGGATAAAGAAAACCGGCGTGAATGGACAGATGGCGGCTTTAATAAGCTTCATCTGTATCAGGATACACCGGGAATGTATGATGCCTGGGATATTTTGCCCAACTATAAGGATGTGGAGTATGACTTTACCATAGAGGAGGGGCTCCATCTTACCTATGTGGACAGAGTGGCAGCAGAATTTACTGCCGTATTGAAGACGCCCGGGGATAAGAGTACATGGAAGATGATCATTCGTCTGTTTAAGGATTCTCCGCAGATCGAAGTGGAAAATATTGTGGACTGGGATGAGAAGCATAAGATGGTGAAGGCAGAATTCTCCTGCAACGTACTCTCCCGTGAACTCTGGTGCGACACCAGCGCAGGCTACATCAAAAGAGAGACCCACAGGAACACCAGCTGGCAGAAAGCCCGGTTTGAGGTCTGCTACCATAAGTGGTGTGATTTTTCAGAAAAGAGCGGCGGCATTGCGATCATTAACGAAGGGAAATACGGACTGGGAGTGGAGGAAAAGGGCATGTCCTTAAGCCTGATCCGTTCCAACATCCGTCCCGATATCATGTCTGATATCGGCCATCACGATTTCTGCTATGTGATCCTTCCTCACAGGAAGGATGCTGTGGAGGCAGAGATCAACCGCAAGGCTCTGGAATACAATGTGCCTCTGGTGAGGACAGAACTTTCGGGAATGCCGTTTGACTTTGGCCTTCTTTACCTGCAGGCAGCCAAGCTTTCCGAGGATGGACGGCATGTGGTATTCCGCTTAAGCGAGCAGGACGGCATGAGGGGAGAAGTAAAGCTTCCGTTCAAAGGATATCTGATGAACATGCTGGAGGATATGGAGGGAGAGACAGATACCATTTCCTATAAGCCGTTTGAGATATTGACAGTGGGAATGCCGGTTGAGGAATTCCTGAAAGAGAAAATCTGAGAAAAGATCCGGACATAGATCCGGATCAGGAAAGAATTGGTTTCGCTGATATCACTTATATGTTTTGGGGGCTGCCGCCGTGTTCTGCCGGGAAGGAAGGATGCGGCGGCATTTTTAGGCACACGGGCACCCAGAGGAAAAATGTCAGCAGAAGCTGACGGGTGCCCGGCGTGCAGCTGTTTACATACTCCGGATACAATGTTAAAATAAACGCAGATTTTACTGGCAGACAGTGAGGAAGGAGAGCGTTGTAATGGAGTTGGATAAATTGGATTTGTTATATCAGGCTATGATAGCGTATGATGCCGGCGATCCGGCCAGGATCCAGCATTTTGTCAAAGTAAACAGCTTTTCCCGGCTGATTGGCCGTATGGAGAATCTGGACAGGGAAACGCTTCTGATTCTGGAGGCAGCCGCATATGTCCACGATATCGGTATCAGGCCGGCTATGGAGAAATATGGAAACTGCAACGGAAAGCATCAGGAGGAGCTGGGGCCGGAACCGGCCCGGAAGCTGCTTGGACAGTGTGGATTTTCAGAAAAAGAAACAGAGCGGGCGGCATATCTGGTGGGCCACCATCATACCTATGATCTGATAGATGGAATGGATTATCAGATCCTGGTGGAGGCGGATTTTCTGGTGAACCTGTACGAGGATCAAAGCCCGGACCCGGCTGTGAAAAACGCATATGACAGGATTTTCCGTACCCGGTCAGGGAAAGAAATATGCCGTAAGATGTTTGGCCTGGAAGAGGAAAAGATGGGAAGAGGGACGGAATGACCTGCGCACGAAATCCTGGCCTGAACATATATAAATTAGCGCGTAAAAATATGGAAGAATCTGCTTTGAGGGAATTGTAATTGAAAACAAATTTATGCTATAATAAAAAAGTATGAAGTCTGTTTAGAAATATGGGAAACGAAAAAAATATATGCCGTTTCCTATAAAAGAGATGCTTAAAATTATTTTACTGAAATCATGAAAATGCAGGGAGGAGTCGGAAATGAAATGGATTCGTAAGAAGACGTTTGGGCGCTGCCTGTCGGTGGCCCTGGTGGTGGCATTGCTCATGCCGGTACGGTTTACCAGTGTCTTCGCAACCAATGAGATCAGAGAAGGACAGGAAGATTCGGAAAGCGGGAGTGAAAAGGGACATATTCATACGTTTGCCTGTCATGATGATTATGAGCTGGTCTGCAGTAACGAAGAGGAAGACCACATTCATACTGAGGAGTGTTATACATACCCTGAGGATGCGCCGCTGGTCTGCGGTCTGAAAGAGGGAGAGATTCACATACACGATGAGGCGGGCTTTACGTGTACGCCTACGGAGGTCATGATTCTGACCTGTGAAAAGGAAGAGCACAAGCACAGCAGGAAATGCTTTGAAGAAGGAGCCGGGACGGCGTCGCCCACGAAGTCTGCGACTCCGTCGGCATCAGGTTCGCCGACAGCATCAGCCACATCCAGTGCCTCGGCATCGCCTGACTCTTCGGCAACTCCCGGCTCCACGGCAACGCCTGGTGCTTCTGGCGTTCCCACAGCATCCGGAATACCGTCGGCTGCGCCTGAGAATACGCCGGCAGGATCCGATGCTTCGTCATCGCCTTCGAACGGATCATCTGTGGAAAACAGTCCTTCCGTGCCTGCCCAGTCAGAGGCGCCCTCTGAGACGACTGCACCGGATGAGGGAGACCCTGATGCACCGGATGAAGGTTCTGACAAGGATTCATCGGCGGCCGCAACGCCGGAGGATCATCCTTCATCAGGGGATGACGAGGACGGAGACGAATCGGACAATGAAAACAATTCTGCTCCGGAGGAAAAGCCGGGTGACGGAAATGATACATCCGACGGAGAAAAGAACGAATCAGAGGACGATGCGGACAATCAGAAGATAGATGAGGAGACCCCGCCGCTTGCCGAGCAGCCGAGGTCTATTGGTGCTTCAGCGGATAAAGAAAATACAACGGGAACCGGGGAGAGCGCAGGAACAGAGGCGGATAAAAAGCCCGCAGGAACAAATAACGCTTCAGGGTCAGATGCTGATACGGACACAGACAAAGATGCAGATAAGGATACAGAAGAACCAGCCTGTGGCATGGAAGAACATGAACATACAGAGGAATGCTATACGGTGATCTATGCCTGCCGCAAGGCGGAGACGGAGAGCGTATATGCCTGGAACTGGTATTGGGGCGAAGAGGAAGCGCCGGAAGAACTGCAGGGTATATCCACAATCGATGCCGACTCCCAGACACAGGAATATGACTCCAGTAAAGAATGGACCATGACGCTGGAATCCAGTAAAAAGAGGATGACAGTTTCTTCTCTTGAAAAGGAGTATCTGCCCAGGCAGATCGAGGCTGTGAAAGTGGAAATCACGGAGAATGAAGAAGGAGAAGAACAGCGTCAGGAAACCAGTGAGATTATGGATATCAGCTGGGAAGTGGAAAGCGGAGAACTGAGCACCGCAGAGCAGGAGACGAATAAGGTCGTGCTCCGCGCAGTTCCGGAGGCCGGAAATGAGAGTGACGAGAGCAGCGATACAGAGAAAATAACCGCCTTTTCAATGGATGAGGAGGAGACAGAGGAAAAGATTGAAGCGGAGAACCTGCCGGAGATGAGGATGACGCTTTGGAGCGTGGCCAGAGATGGGCTGGTTCATAATAACGATGAACTGAAAGAAGCTTTTGAAGCGGCAGTGCCGGGCGAGGAAACGATCATCAGGCTGGGGGATAGTTTTGATGTGACGGACGGGATTGATATTGGAAACAAAGATAATTCTGATACATATAATATTATTCTTGATTTAAACGGATGTACACTTACCTATACAGCATCCGATGGAGGAAGTGGGGTAAATAGACTATTCTTTTTGAGAAATGCCAGTATATTTACCATCAAAGATAGTAATTCAGGAGGAGGTATTAACTGCAATTTAGGGAAGGAAGCGCCAATTGTTGTCGCCGGGGGAGGCGAGCTAAATATTGAAGGAGGAACTATTAGCTGTCCTGAAAGCAATTCTGCAGTGTCTACTGGCAGTGCGTGGACCGGTGGGGCTGATACGACAGTGACTGGAGCCGTAATCAATTTAAAAGGCGGTAAAATTATTAACAGCGGAACGGATAGTGGAAATGGTGGAGGTATTTTCTTTAACAGCAATGGAACCCTGAATATCAGCGGCGGGGAGATTACGGGTAATAAAGGAGCCTTTGGAGGAGGAGTTTATGTTAAAGACGGAACCCTGAATATCAGCGGCGGGGAAATTGTCGGTAATACTTCAATGACAAGAGGCGGCGGTGTTTATCTTGAAAACTCGAAACTTATAATGAATGGCGGTACAGTGGAAGGAAACACAGGCGGTAATGGCGGAGGAATCTGTGGTTATAATGGTTCTAACGCCGGCATCAGCGGCGGCAGCATTACCGGAAATACCGCAAACTATAATGGCGGCGGTGTTTATTTAGCTACTGGCCAGCTTACAATTACCGATAACGGGGAAATAACCGGAAATACGTCAACGGAATGTGGAGGAGGTATCTATGCTAAAAATGTAGCCATCAATATGTCAGGTGGTATTGTCGGAAACAATACGGCAACAGAGGATGGCGGTGGCATCTATTTTGCGGAAGGAAAAATGACATTGAGCGGCGGAGAGATTAAGTCAAATGTCTCAGACTGGCCGCATAATCATAGTAATGTCAATGGCGGCGAGCCTAATCGGGGCGGCGGTGGTATTTTTGCCGGCGGCGAGCTGAATATGTCAGGCGGAACGATTGCGGATAATAAGACAGGAGCCTCCGGCGGCGGGATTGAAGTAAGCCAGGCGAATACGAACCCGGGTTTTGCTTATACAGGTACGCTTACAATGACAGGAGGAGATATCTCCGGAAATATAGCGGAGCATCACGAAGGCGGCGGAATACGGATTGACAGTAACCGGGATAATGTAATTTCGGGAGGAACCATCAGCGGAAATAAAACCAATACTATGCAGGACTGGGGCGGCGGCGGTATATTTGTGGGCAGCGGGAGCCAGCTAAAGGTCCTGAATGCGGTGGTCTCGGACAATGAAGCGGCCGGTTATGGCGGTGGTGTATGTGGATGCCCTACAGGGCAGATTGGAATTTTGACAATCAGCGGAACTGCTATTTATAATAACAGCGCCAAGCGGGAGAACAATCCGCAGAATCAGCTGAAGCCAAATACGGAGGGAGGAAACGTAGGCGAATACGGGAAAGACTTCTTCAGTGCGGCAAAACAGGAAACGCCGGAAAGCGTTGTATTTGGCACTATGCTTGGCGGCGGTGATGCGGACTGGATTGGCAAGGTGGATGGAAAAGATGTGGTGATCAGGAGAGGCAGTCAGAAAACGGGAAGAGTATTTGGTCTGGACGCTTTCCCCACAAGTGCAGATATTGAGAAAGCGGTCGGCGCCTCAGCGGTTACGATTTCGGGCAATCATTCCAATACCAATGGTGCCGGCATCATGAGCAACGGTCTTCTGATCATGGGAGAGAGCGCCAGCAGCAACAGTTGGTCATTGCCGGCTGAAAAGCTGTATAAAAATGTGAGCGGCAGTACGGTTCAGCAAAATGGCGGCGAGTTTGAATTTTATCTGCTCAGTAAAAAACCTGTCATCAGCACGAAAGGCGAGATCAGTTTCGAGGACAACAGCACATTGACGGATAATCTGATCTCGAAAGCCCAGAATGATAACAAGGGCAGAATTTTGTTTGAGATAGAGAATGGAACAGCAGGTAAGCATACTTATTATGTAGCGGAGAAAAAAGGTACTGACACAGATGTCACGTATGATAGACGGATATTTAAGGTTGAAGTAACGCTGGAAAAGAAAACTGTTATATCAGGGAGTGGAGCTTCAGGAGAGATTCTTGCGGTCAGGGAAACGATAACAAGTGTTGTTTCTGAAGATGGAAGCGATACGAAAATTACAGAAATCACGTTCAGTAACACAACCAAAGCCACACCCAGACCGACACCAACGCCAACAGATGATCCGCCGGGAGAAGTTCAGCCTCCTTCAGAAACACCCGATGTTCCTGTGGTGACACCGACACCGGGAGCGGCGGCAACTCCTTCTGCAGGGAATACAATCACACCCGGGGCAACCGTGACACCCAGAGTAACACCAGCAGTCACGGTAACACCCAGAGTTACGCCGGGGACAGCGACGACGCCCAGAGTGACGGCAACACCCAGAATTACACCTGGAGTAACCGCGACGCCCAGAGTAACACCAACGGTCACGGCGACACCCAGAGTTACGCCAGGGGCGACAGTGACTCCCGCATCAACAAGTACTCCTGCGGCGACCCCTGTTTCGACAGCAACCCCTACAGCGATACCCACAGAGCCGCCACGGAGAGTAAGGCCGACAGCAAGTCCTACAGCGTCTCCCACAGGCACCCCGATAGCAACAGCTACAGCGGCGCCCACAGCGACCCCAGTGGAAACGCCGGCGGCAACAGCTACAGCGACTCCGGCGGCTACAGCGACTCCTGCAGCGACAGCAACCCCTGCAGCAACTGCAACAGCGGTACCCACGGCAACCCCGGCAGCTACCCCGACGGCAACAGCTACGCCTGTGCCTACAGCAACCCCAGCGGCAACCCCTACTGCAGTACCCACGGCAACTCCTGTAGCGACGCCCACAGCCAGCCCTTCGGCGTCTCCCACAGCAACGCCGGCACCGGATCCCAACGATCCGGACAGTCCGGATTTGCTTACAATTGAGGAGGATGGGGTACCTCAAACCTATGTGCGGGTATGGGATCCGGAAGGGGAAGACTGGATTTACGTTCCGGATGAGGATGTACCCCGTGCGCTGCCTGATCCGAATGAAGAGGGAAGCCCTGACAGAATTACGATCCTTGATGATGAAGGCGTGCCGTTGACATATGTAAAAGTTGCGGATCCTGATGGAGAAGGGTTTATGTATATTCCTGATGATGAAGTTCCACTGGCATCCCCGGATACAGGCGATACTTCGCTGCTGTTTTTGTGGGCAGGTATGTGCTTTGCGTCTGTGGAAGGGCTGATCGCGCTTCGTCCACATAAGAGGCGAAGAGAAGAAGAGCAGTAAGGAAAATGGCATAAAGATTAAAATCTGAGAGTCTGACACTGAATATTCTGGCAGACGGATGAAGATGAGGAAGAAAGCAGACTGCTGTCCGGGAGAGAGACGGCAGCCTGCTTTTGACATATCCGGTTATCTGGCGGCCTGATACAAAAACGAAAAATTTTGGTTCTGCTCTGTAAATTATTGTTGACAATCCTATTTTGTTATGATAACATAAGTCACGTGTTGAGCCACAAAGTCAGCAGTTAAGGTGTGCATAGAGAGAAAGCTGATTTTATGTAAGAGTGAACATATGTGTCCATAGCTCAGCTGGATAGAGCAACGGCCTTCTAAGCCGTGGGTCGGGGGTTCGAATC
>CAMWFQ010000017.1 GCA_947173495.1 uncultured Lachnospiraceae bacterium
TTTTATTCCAGTTCCGCAGAAATCCGCAAGTACACCTTGAGCTGGAACGATTTACAGGCTAAAAGGTGACTTCCCCGTCGTGTGCGATCAGGGAAGCGGAGGTAACGTGATCTAGCTTCATCAGTTCTCTTACCAGCTGTGCCTCTTCCTTTACTTTCACCTCGATGGCCATATCCAGATGATCCGGAGTAAGGTTTCTGGCTTTTACTTTATGAAGAGAACAATATTTGTCCACAATCTCCATGATCTCCTTTTCATTCTCATAAACGCCGGAATTTATCAGCAGGATCTGGGGCGCTTTGGCAATCGGAAGATGATCTGCCAGAAGGATTGCACAGGTCAGGGCAATCGATGCAATTACCGCTATAATAGCAAATCCTGCTCCGCACACGATTCCCACACTGATTGACCAGAACAGAAACACCAGATCCATAGGGTCTTTGATGGCTGTCCTGAAGCGCACAATAGACAACGCGCCTACCATACCAAGCGAAATGATAATACTTGACTGAATCGTCAGGATAATCGCCGCCGTTATAATCGCCATGGCGGGAAGAGAGATGTTGAAATTCTTGTTGTAAAAGGACTGTCTGTTGATCAGCCGGTATAAAATAAATATGTAGGCAGAAATCAGGATCGTGACCGCCATACATATCATAATCGACTTTACAGAAAGGGCGGACGATGCATAGCCCTCAAAAAAAGATTTCCTGAAAATATCTCCATAACTCATATTCTGATTCCTCCATAGCCGTTATATTTTCTGCACAGATAGTATTTGGAAAAGCTGGTCCACTGCAATGAATCCAGCTGCAGATGGTTTTTAATATATCCCGGCAGAAATTCGTCCCACTTTACTTCAAATACGCTCATTCCCCTGTCCAATACTGGTCTGAGAGGGATCTCTTCTTCCAGAAATCCGGAAATATCATTGGAAGAGCTTATTGCTTCATCAAAAGTGATCCTCACATTGCCGTTTGCTTCCACAAAGGGATATCGCAGATATTCCACAATTACCACAGGACGCATTGCCCTGCTCCAGATCTCCGAAAGAAGCTGCCTCTGCTTCTGTGTCAGTTCCGGCGAAAATTCTGTCTGTTCTCCCGCCATAAGACGGCGGCACACCCCTTCGCTGACAGGGCAGGACTGCTTTAAGGTCATCTGCCTGCTTTTACTCTTTTTCTCAAGAAAAATTCTGTCCGCGCTTCCATTGTAAATTCGAATACGGTATTTGTCCCTTTCTCCGATACCGCTTTCGTTTTCGTAGTAACATTGATCCCGGGGAGAATCAAAGTACAGGCTTCTCACTCTGTAACAGCCCGCTTCCCCGGCATTGCCATCTGTCTTCATCAGCGCCCGGATACGGGTCTTTAACAACGCGTTCTGCATCCCGTCTACGATATATTTATCTTCATGCCTGTATCTGGCCAATTCGGATTCCTTCCTCATTTTCAGAATTCCCCATCCCATTCCCGGATTCCGTCACATTTTATTGCCTCCCACACGGAATACAGATCCGTCTGCGTTTCATGAATAGAAACATACTGAGTAGCCGCAATCGCATTTTTCCCCGCAACGATCTTACAGCTCCCGCCCTGCAGAACCGCCAGATCCTTTGGACTGTCCGCCAGGATCCCTGTCCCTTCACACTCTATTTCCACATCGCTCTCCTGGAGAATCACCCCATCGTTCCCCCGGATGCCGTCCTCCTTTGCCTTGACATAAAGACCGGAATTTATAATCTTCACCTGATCCTTAGACCTCACTCCGTCCCCGTGAAAACCATATACCCTGAGAATGCCGCCTCCGTTGAGGGTCAGATCCGAATTGCTGAACACACATGCACGCTGCTTCTGTCTGTATTCCGGTCCATCGCTTAAGCTGTTTTCTGTCCCTTCCTCCGCCGTAAGAATCACCTTGCCGGCATTCTCAACGAAAACAGCCGCACCTTGCTCAGCGTTAACCACTGCTTCGCTCAGAATCAGATGAACCATCTCATCTTCATAAACATTTACAATAATACTTCCTCCACTCAGTTCTCCTGTCAGAACATAATCACCGGGCCCGCTGATGGTCAGATCCTTATCGTTCCATGTATAACCCTCTCTCTGCGCTTCCTCCGGCCGGCTCAGATCAATCACTGCCGCCTGTTTCCCTTCCACAGCACGGTCGCTGTCTGTAATCTCATACCGTTTCTCCGCTTCCGGCACATTCTGCTGCGCCTGGAGCGCTTCCGTCCTGTCAACTGCTTCGTTTACGCCAACCGGCGTATCCAAAAAAGTGCCGCAGCCCGTAAGGCAGATCGCACTCAGCAACAGACCTGCCAATAGACCATTTTTTTTCTTTGTGCTTTTCCTCAATTTTATACCCATCTTATTCCTTCGATTTCTGCCTTCACTCCGCCTTTTCAAATATCGCTTCCACCCGCAGACCGCCCCGGGGAATTGCCGCCTCTATTTGCTCCTCCGCTACTGCCACATCTCCGGCCCATCCTGCAAATTCATACCCTTCCTCCGGTATTGCTGTGAGTAGAAGCGGATAATCCGTAAAATATTCTCCGCTCCATTCCCCTTCTCTGATCACTGCGGTATTCAGCATCACACTGCCGCCCTCCGGCTCATTGATCTCAACCGACACCTTCTCAAGTGTTCCCGTAAGGCCAAAGTATTCCGCCAGCCCTTCCATAGCGGAAGCAAACCGGTGACTGAAAAAAGTATCGCTCGCTTCCATATAAGCGTCAAACGACTCGCGGGTAAAGTTCTCGTCAAAAAATCTCTGATGGGTCTTCACAATCTGTTCTCCACAGACTTCCTCCCATCTCCTCAGTTCCTCCTGTACCCTCTCATAAGAATAGATGGTATTGGCAATGTCCATAAAGGAAATACAAAACTGTTTTATAAACCCTTCGTTTGCCATAAGGCTCTGAACCACCGGTTCATTGAGCAGAGCGCTGTCCTCTATCCAGGTTCTGGAAGTGTTGCTGTCCTCCTGAAGGGAATCGTCCAGATCAAATACCATCCACCGCCACCTGCAGTCTCCATACTCTGTATTATCCGGTTCCGCTGTTCTCCACAATGCCGTATTGGTGGCAAAAGAAACATCCCTGTTATCCACATACAAATTAATGCAACAATAGTCAATCAGACTCTGGACATCAATAAATTCACTTACCATGGCATACACATCATCATAAGACAGATCACATTCCGTTACCAGCGTGATCATCTCCTCATAAGCCTCCTGGGCCTGCCCTTCTCCCACTCTGGCAGTGCCCGCATCAATGATCCATACATTGTTTTCACTGACGCCGAAATGATTTTCCAGATATTCCTCCTTATATCGTTCCCGGATATTGTAGATTCCCCAGTACTCTCCATTTAAAAATAAAATACATGGCCTGGCGCGCTGTATGGAAACATTTCTCTCCTCCGCCAGGGATTCCAGAAATGCATCTGTAATCACCGGCCCTTTATCCGCATTGCCTCCGTTGCGCAGCTTGACGGAAGAATAGGCAGTCCCCGGAAAAAATTCACAGGGGAAGAACACTTTTTCATCATAAATATCCCGTCCGTAAATGTTGAGAGACTTTTTCGGAGTTCCCCGTGTTGACTGGCCGGCTATCCGGATCCCCACATTCTGTGTAAAGCCATATTCATGCCTCTCATCAAACCAGGTGAGTACTGCCTCTCTCTCCCATTCCTTTCCTGCATGGAAGGCATTGGAAGCCATATAGAGATAATGGGTCTCCCCCTCTTCATCCACAAACTGATCCGGCAGTTCTCCTTCCTCCAGGCCTCCCATCTCCCGATATTCCTCCATGGCCAGTCCATTTCCGTAAATACCTCTTTCTGCATCGAACAAATGACCAGGATCCGTGACCAGAGATATCACAGGCAGTCCCTGATACTCCCGCTTCTGTTCATATCCCACAAAATAAATTCCGGTTGCAATCCTGCTTACAGCTTTTTTCCTGCTGTCATAGCTGATTGCCCGCACTACCACCGCCTTATCTACAGGGAAGTCAGGCACATAATCGGTTGTTGGAGACAGATCGCTGCGGGCTGCATAGATATTCTCTTTCCCGCTGACATCTTCAATTGCAAGTTCGCCCTGATACAACAGGGAATTCAGGGTTGGCTCACTTCCGTCCAGCGTATAGTAAATTTTCTCCTTCTCTGAAGCCGTAATCGACAGACTGAAAGGCTCGTCATAAAAACCGCTTTCCGCGCTGAAAACAGGCTCGTCCAATTCTGCAGGCAGCACCGGATATGCGCCATTATTCGTGCTTCCGGCACTGGCTTCCATCTGTCCCCATCCCTTTTCTCCATCCTGTATCCTGCCATAGCTGATATTATAGGGGAGCGCCGGAACGATGACAGAATCTACCACCACAGGTTCCCCCTCCGTCTGTGCTTTCCTGCTCAGAAAAATCTCTTCTCCCATCCTTGCAATCTTAAATCCGCTCCTTCCTGCAGGGATATTGTCTTTCCCATCCAGCCATATGACATAATATCCCCCGGGAGCAATTGTGATATCCCCCAGAGGATATTTGTCCGGATGATTTTCATCGTCTGAGAGAAAATAGTCTTTCAGAGAAATCGTTTCCGTACTTTTGTTGTACAATTCTATATAGTCTGAATACTCTCCCTGCTCATCCATAAGCAGATTAAAATTATTGCTGCAGACCTCATTGATCCTGACCGGATCTTCCGCAGATGAAACGATCATCCATCCTGTCAGAACAAACATAACAGCCGTCAGCGCTGCCAGCAAACCTTTATAAAATAATTTCATGCTTTCATCTGCCATATCCTTGTTTTACTTTTATTTTCTGTAACGATAATAATCCAGAAACCACTCCGTAAACCGTCTCAATCCCTCCTCCACGGAAGTATCCGGTTTAAAGCCAAAATCCCGCATCAGCCCGCTTACATCCGCATAAGTCTGATAGACGTCTCCCTTCTGCATGGGCAGAAACTCCTTTTTTGCCTCTCTTCCCAGGCAGCGCTCCAGTGTTCCTATAAAATCCATCAGCTTCACCGGACTGTGATTTCCGATATTATACAGCTTATACGCTGCGCCTTTTTCATCCTTTGCCGGCGGATTGCACAAAATGGCAAGAATTCCTGTGACAATATCATCAATATAGGTATAGTCCCTGAGCATATCTCCATTGTTGTAGATCTGAATGGGCTCATCACTCATGATCTTCCTGGCAAACTTAAAATACGCCATATCCGGTCTTCCCATTGGCCCATATACCGTAAAAAAACGCAGTCCTGTAAGAGGAATCTGGTACAGTCTGCTGTAAGCATAGGCCATCAGCTCATTGGACTTCTTGGTGGCGGCATACAGGCTTTCCGGATGATCCACCTGATCCTCCACGGAAAAAGGCACTTTCTCATTCCCACCATATACAGAACTGGAGGAAGCATAGACCAGGTGCTCAACAGGATAATGCCGGCAGGCCTCCAGAATATTAAAAAATCCCACAATATTGGACTGAATATAAGAGTCCGGGTTATCAATACTGTACCGCACGCCGGCCTGGGCCGCCAGGTTTACCACAATCTGGGGCCTGTATTGTTCAAAAATTCGAAAAATCCCCTCTTTGTCCGCCAGATCCCCCCTTATGAAGGTGAATCCTTTCTGCTGATGAAGAAGCGCCAGACGGGCCTCCTTCAGCGAAACCTCATAATAATCGTTCAGATTATCAAGACCGATCACCTGCGCTCCCTGCTCTAAAAGAGCCCTGGAAAGATAAAAGCCGATAAATCCGGCAGCTCCGGTTATAAGATAGGTTTTGGATACATTTAATGGATACATACATTCAGTCTCCCTTTTCATTCATAATTGAAAGCATTTATAAAATTTTATCCTATGCCTGTACCTTTCTGCGTTTCTGCCACTTTCCAATAAAAAAACGGTACAGAAAATACAGGCCTGCCGCCGCCTGCGGAATCAGCCACAAAAAATATCCCAGACAATACCTTGACAGCGTTTCCCACATCAGCTGGAACAGAAATCCTCCAATCACATAGAGCTGGATCAGTATCATCACCGGATACTCCTTTATATGGCAGATTGTTTTCATTCCCATGATCAGGGCGCCAGTATAGATTAACAGCATAGCAGCGATGGACAACTTAAAAATGATGCTCCGAAGCGGACTATCATAAAACTTCATGAATCGATCGGAATTCGGGGGTGCTCCTTCATTCACATCATTCAGCCGGATAATCTTCCGGGCGCCCAGCGTCGGATCCAGCCACTGATACTCTGCCTTTTCAAGAAAAAACTTCGGATCACGTTTTCCTGTTGCGTATTCCCCCAGAACCACTGCTATTCGATGCGCTGCATCCTGACCGGCTGCTTTACTGTCCTGACCGTTTTGAAGGAAGAGCTCCGCGTCAGAGCCATCCTGGCTTCCGGGACCGGAAGCGCCTGATGTTGATGTCAATCCCATATAGATCGTGCAGATGGGAGGTACCGATGCCGTATCCCGCTCTGCCCCTGTTATACCTGTATAAGTCAGATCAACCATCCATGTCATTCCCAATACCGCACAGACTGCAGCCACTGATATCGCAGCATTTTTCAAAAAGCACTTTTTTCCATTCTTAAAAATCAGGTATATAATTGCCGCCACCAGCCCGATTGCTGCCGACTGATGCATAACAATCCCCGCCGGAAAAGCCAGAATCATCACCACCGCGTAGCGGAGCCTTTCCGTTTTGCAGAATGCCGCTGCTGCATAAAGTCCCAGTGAAACAAATGTCACGGATAATAGGGTCCCATAGAAATAAGAAGTATAAATAACCAGCGGATAAAACAGCGTCAGAAGAAAAGAGGTAATTGCGCTGATAACCGGATTTTCAAAAATCAGATCCGTCATTTTACAAATACATCCATATGCTGCCAGCGCTGCCGCCAGGTTAATGATCTGAAAGGAATAAAGATGATCGCCAAATATCCGTATTGCCAGAGCCGCCACCAAAGTGACTCCGCGATTTCTTGGGAAAAAAGAAAAATATCCTGTGTCAAACGGTTCCTTTAAAGCACCCGCTATCCGTCTGGCTTCCTCATATACCACTTTCTGATCATGGGCCGGAGCGCAGTCATTAAAAAAAATCCAGAAAACTCCCCCCGCCAATATCACCATACCGCAGCAAAAGAACATAATCCTGGTGATCTTCCAGCCTCTCTCTGTATTGTGAACGCCATGCTCCCATAAGATACACAACACTGCAACTGCAATGATTCCCATTACAGCCAGTCCACAGTAAAGATAAGGAGTATGATCGGTAAGAACCTTTGTCTGATTGTAATCATAAAGATTGGTTTCGCAATGTAAAAATACCGACAGTATTGTAAGGATTCCCGTAATCCCTGCAAACAATCCTGAAACGAGATAACATAACTTATTGCCCAGCCATGTGTTTTCCATCATATATCCCCCAGATTCCCTATATTTCTTCCTTATTGTACCATAAACATCCTTTTTTACAAGAAAACATTTCCCGCATTTTATAGTTTATATCCCATCGGATTCCTTTCTAATCAGATTTTTCATTTTCCTGCATTGCCAAACCCGGACTTCTCCTATATACTGAAATTTGTATTACCACACATAAGGAGTGTTTGTGCATATGCCGACAGACGACCAGCTTTCCATCATCATCCCTTCCTGTAACGAGCAGGATAATATACAGAAAACCTTTCAGGTCATCTACAAATTGCTTACGCAAAACAAGATTCCATTTGAAATCATTTTTGTGGATGATGGCTCAAAGGATGCTACCTACCAGCGTATCCAGGAACTTTCCTTACATTACCGGCAGGTAAAAGGCATTTCCTTCTCCAGAAATTTCGGAAAAGAAGCCGCCATTTTTGCCGGACTGGAAAGCGCCTGCGGTTCCTGTTGTCTGATTATGGACTGCGATCTGCAGCATCCGGCGGAAGTGATTCCGGATATGTACCGCCTCTGGAAAGAAGGCTATGAAGTAGTGGAGGGCGTAAAGACTTCCCGCGGAAAGGAAAATCCGGTTCACACCCTGTGCGCCAGAGGATTTTATCATATCATCAGCAGCGTGACCAATATCGATATGTCCCGGGCTTCTGATTTTAAGCTGTTGGATCGAAAGGCTGTAGATGCTCTTCTGCTTATGCCGGAAAGAGCCCCCTTTTTTCGTGCCCTTTCCTCCTGGGTAGGCTTTCGGACTGTTTCTCTTCCTTTTGAGGTTCAGGAGCGGACTGCCGGTTCCTCCAAATGGTCCGTATGGAGTCTTACCAAATATGCCATACGTAATATTACTTCTTTTTCCGGCGCTCCCATGCAGCTTGTCTCCCTGCTTGGCTGGATCATGTTTCTGGCATCTGTCATTCTGGGCATCCAGTCTCTTTACCGCTATTTTACCGGCACGGCACTGGAAGGCTTTACCACAGTCATATTGCTGCAGCTGATCATCGGCAGCGTCCTTATGATCAGTCTGGGCATCATCGGCCACTATATATCCAGAATCTATGACGAGATCAAAGCAAGGCCAAGATATATCATAAGCAAAAGATGCGGCTGAATGCCGCATCTCTTTATGCGCAGCCCCTGCAGAGGAAGTATGCCGCTAAAGCGGCGCATGGGCAAAAACCATTCCCCCGCTGATTTATCGTCCGATACTGTAATATTCTACTCCCGCCGCTTTCATTTCCGCCGGACAATACAGATTCCGCCCATCATACACCAGCGGCGTGTGCATTTCCTTCCGGAATTCCTCCGGCGTAATCTCCCTGATCTGCTGCCATTCGGTAAACACAAAACAGATATTGGCGCCTTTAAGCGCCTGGGCCGGAGAAGTCACATAATTCATAGACCCTTTTTTCCCTTTTCCTTCCGGGAACAGCATTCTTGCCCTTTCTTCTCCCTTGGGATCATAGGCATAAATATCCGCCCCTGCTTCCAGCAGAAGCCTGATATTATCAATAGAGGGGGCCTCCCTCAAATCATCTGTACCGGATTTAAAGGTGAGACCAAGCACCGCCACTTTCAATTCTCTGAAAGAGATCATCCTCTCCCTGGCTTTTTCAAACAGGCGGGTTTTCTGCGCACTGTTCACATCCACACAGGCTTCCACCGTTCTCAGCTTATAACCATGTTCTCTGGCCAGAAACTTAAGCGCCTTGGTATCTTTGGGGAAGCAGCTTCCTCCAAAGCCAATGCCGGCATTTAAAAAGCGTGCTCCAATCCGCTCATCATAGCTCATGCCCTTTGCCACATCCATAATATCCGCCCCCACCAGTTCGCACAGATTGGCGATATCATTCATATATGAGATCTTGAGCGCCAGAAAATCATTGCATGCATATTTGATCATCTCAGCAGAACGGCGCTTTACCGACACTACAGGCAGACCGAATGGTTCATAAATCTTTTGCAGAAGCGCTTCCGCTTCTTTGCTTTCCGTTCCTATGATGATCCGGGCAGCATGGAGGGTGTCATGCACAGCCGTTCCCTGGGCAAGGAACTCAGGGTTGGATGCCACTTCCACTTTCACATCGTGCACGAGGAAATCTCTGATAAACTGCTCCACCTTGTCGTTTGTCCCCACCGGAACTGTGGACTTGACCACCACCAGACAATCTTTTTCCACGGTCTCTGCAATCTGTCTGGAAACTGTGGCAATATAGCTCAGATCAGCGCTTCCGTCCGGCATCTCCGGTGTCCCCACTCCAATAAAGATTGCGTCCGCCTCCCGGTAGGCTTCCACATGATCCGTGGTAAAGTGCAGGTTCCCTGACGCATTGTTCTTCTGCATCAGCTCCTCCAGCCCTTCCTCATAAATAGGGGATATCCCCTGACGCATCAGCTCAACCTTCTTTTCATCGGTGTCCATACATGTGACATCATAACCCTTTTCCGCAAAACATACGCCTGCCACCAGGCCTACATATCCGGTTCCCGCAACTGCAATTTTCATTCCTTTTCCGTACCTTTCTAAAATTTATTTTTCCTTTCTCTTTTCCTCATACGCCAGCTTCGCCAACATCCCCAATCCGGCCAACGTCGAAACAGCCAGCTCCCTGTATGCCATTCACTGACATTCTCCTGCCGGTTCTTTCTTCTTTTTAGAGGCTCTGCCGACCATCTCTATGATCCTGTCCAGTCCCACTGCCGCCAGCGGAAGCATCAAAACAAAATATCCCAGAATATATCTGGCCTGCGCCTCCCAGATCATATGAAACATAAATCCTCCGAAAATGTTCAGTGCAAAGTATGCCCTCTCCAGCGACCAGATCTTACGGGAATACAGGCAATACACCCCTGTGCATAAAAACAGAAAAAAGTGATAGATGTTCATCACTCCGTACAGGAACTCTCTTCCTCCCCCGTAGATAAAAAAGCGCGCTGTCCCGGACAGATTTTCCACATACCTGCTGCTCCACTCATTTGTAATCATGGCCTGAAAGGTCGGGGCATTCCACTGAGAAGAAAATTTCTTATAAAAATAATCCACCGCATAACGCTGCTCATGCAGAAACTTCTGCAGCGACTCCCTTAGGTTCTCCATACACGCCTGCACTGTCAGTGCCTGATCAAACTGGTTTTCCTCATAAACTACCCAGTTATAGCCGTTATACCAGCCGCAGGCATAGCCCCCCTCATCCCCCTTTTGCATACTCATGGCAATCCAGGCGATCTTGGGAATCCCCCTGGGGAATTCCTCCAGTCCGGCGCGTCTTACATAAATTCCATTCACAATAGCTGTTCCCGCCTGGGAAATCACAACAAGCGCCGCAACCCAGAGCAGTATTTTAAAATCCCTCTTTTGAACTGCATGTAAAATCACCACGATCACCGCCGCAACCAGCAGGATATTGATATTGGACTTGACCACAATTCCCGCTGATAACAACAGGGATGCCTTTAACAGATTCCACTGCTTATCTGTTTTCAGATACCGTATCATAAAATAAATACTGCTTATACCAAAGGCCCAGCCGATGATATCCCCATACACGAAGGTTGCGAACAAAAACAGCGGGAACATTCCCATAGACAGAAAAGCCTCCAGCCTGCAGATCCTTTCTTCCTCAAACAGTTCCTCTGTAATTTTATTCAGCATCCGAAGGATCACCAGGATACATCCTGTATTGATCAATTGGAATACGATAAAGTTCTCTATTCCGAAAATCCGGTAAATCAATTCCAGCAATGCCGTCATTCCTGTCTGAAAAGAATATCGGTACAGGTACTCACCCTGCTCAAATGCCCGATAATTCCCCTCCAGAAACTCTATGGCAATATCGCTTAAAAAGGAGCTGTCACAGGTAGCGACACCTCTGAACAGCAATACGGTCAGCAGACTGAACGTTACGCCAGATCCTGCCGCCAGCTTCCGTTCATTTATCTTTTTTGCTCTTTCAGACTTCATCAGTACACAAAAGAATGCAATAAGCCCTGCCGATACAGCGAGCGTCAAAAAAGGCATATCCCACTTATATCTGGCCGCCTCAACATACGAATACAGTTCAAAGTAAGTCGTGCGCAGAAGACTGTTGCCGGTATTGAACAATATCATAATCCCAAACGGGATCAGATAAAAGTATGTTAAAATCCGGATCAGCTTTTGATTTTTCATCTCTAACCTCGAAAGACCTTCTAACTGTTATCTTTTTTATTTTATCATTTTGGCTGAAAGAAGTAAACAACAGCAATTTTTCTTTTTACTGTCAGATATCTATCATAATAAAAATCACAAAGCCATATACAAATTGTTTAATTTACTGTAAAATTAAGAAAATATGAATATCAAAAATATTGAATTCTTTATATGGAGTAAATAAATGAATAAGCAAAATTGGATCTATCAGACACGAGGTTTAGCTGTTATAGCAGTGGTAGTTTGTCATCAGCAATGGATACTGCACAAATCGGAAGTAATACAATTGCTTTCATTATATAGTGTAACTACACTCATTTTCCTGATGGGCGTTACAAAAGCATTCTCTCTGAAATCCCATTACTGTGAAAACCCCCGGCATATGAAAATATTAACATATTCTATAAATTCTATGCTCCCTACCCTTTATTCCTACATAGCTGCTTCTTTCTTTTACTCCTACCGGCAGTTAGGAGGAGCTGATCTCAATGCTATATTGTCAAATATTTTATCTTTTTCTGCCAGTTCACCTTTCTACTTTATTCGATATTATATCCTTTTATCCTTGTGGGCACCTTTACTGTTTACAATTATCAAATTGATTCTTATGAAACCAGCTCCAAAATTACAGAAAGCAGCCACAATGATTATTGCATTTGTTTTTATATGGCTGACAGGATATTGTTCTATTGGAAAAATGGAGATATTTGGGCAAAGTTATCTATTCGTCTACTCTGCAGGTTTATTGGCCGGAGAAATGAAACTTCCCACTGCAAAAAAATTCTATCTTCTTCCGGCTTCTCTCCTTCTCTTATCCGGTCTGATCTCAACCAAAAGGTTTTATTGGGCCAGATTAAATGGAATCTATGATTATGCAGAAGGCATTGATTTTCTTTCCCCTAAGCTTCAGATGAATCCGCCCAATATTTCTATTATAATTTATTCATTTGGTGTTATTACTGTTGCATACCTGTGTTTTGAGCTCATAAAACAAAGTAATATTAAGTGTATAAAATTATTTGAGAATCTATTTATTGTGATCGGGAAATACTCTTTAGATATATTTCTCTGGCACTTATATATTCAGGAGTTTCTGAACAGATACTTTTCAGAATTAAATAATATGCTTTTTAAAAGAATCATATATTACAGCTCCATGATTTTTATCCCCGTCATTATCAGGTATCTTTATAACCGGATGAAAGAAAAAATATATACTGTTTTAGCTATTTCCGACTGTAATTCTAATAAGTAATTCAGACCCAAAGCTAAAAACGGCCGGAGAAATGCTTTTCCCGCACTTCTCCGGCCGCTGCTGATCATTCTTCCCTGTCAGGTCATTCTCAAAACCACTTATTTTTTGTTCGGCTCTGTCAGCTCTTTCCCTTCAAACACCTGATCCAGACAGCGGAACCCACAGAAGCCGTTTTCATCTACCAGATTACTTACATCGCTTCCTGCCGGAATTGTCACCTCATACAGCGTCCCGTCGTATTGATAGTTGACCGTTACCGCTACGTCCGGCCGCTCTGCCATGGCCTCAAATACCGCCCTGTTAAAACTGACCCATCGGCGGGTCGTAATAACCACTTCCGGCTTCACGGCTCTTTGGATCTTCTGAACGGTCTCCTGTAAAAAGGCGGCGTAAGCAGAATTGGGTATGACAGCATAAGACAGCGTTTCTCCGCATGCGCTGCATCTTCCTTCCTGCAGAGCATCCTCTTCCACAGTTGCAGGCTGTGTTATTTCGAAGACCAGCTCCTCATGCCGGCAGCCGGAAACTCCTCTGCCATAATCAGATTGATCCGATCTCCTTTTCCCTCCGCTGCCCGGATTGTTGTTCGATCCGTCGTCTGCATTTTGATGCTCTGTGATCACATAACCGCCTTCTCCTTTCACCACATCATACATCAGCGAATCCTTATAGGCATAAAAGGCCGGCTCGCCTCCATTCCTCATTTTCGTCACGGTAGTCGCCATATAAACCCCACTGTTCACCTGCACCCCTTCTGTAACTGCAATTCCTGTACCGCTGCTTTCTGGCTCCACATCTTTACAGCTTATCTCATTCCTGGCACCGTTCTCACTCATCTCATGAAGGTAAAGCTGTATGGCATAATCTGTTCCTGTCCGGTAACCGGAAAATTCACATTGCGCGCTGATACCATCCGCCGAAGCCGTGATTCCCAGATTGGTAACGGCCGGGATCTCAGCTGCTTTGACTTTCAGAACAAATTTCCGGTTAAAAATACCCCCCCCCGGAAAAAATCTCCAGCAATATACCGCCGCCAAGTACTGCTGCCAGAACCGTTTTCTTTAATCTCATTTTCGTCATAAATGACCTCCTTTGTAAAAAATAACTGGTTTTCTTTCATCAGGCCTGATATTCTTTATTATGTGCAATTCTGCCTGAGGTTTTCCGGTCATGTCATAAATAGACGGCTGTATGTAATAATTGTCCTGCAGATTATCCCTCCCAGATCGCCTTCAGGAATTTTTTCTTAAAAGCAACTCCTATTTCAAGCTGTCCATATCCTCCTTTTAATGTGATGAATTTGTTTACCGTATCGATGGCCTCGACAAAGTCCCTGTTAACGATGGCATACCTGCTGCACTGCAAAAACTTTTCAGAATCGAGCTCCTGCAGAATCTCCTTATGGGGTTTATAGGGAAGCGTAAGTTTTCCATCCGTAAAATAGACAGTCTGCCGTCTTTTCAGGGTTTCTATATAAACCACCTCTGAAATATTTTTCTTAAAAATGATACCATCCTTACGGAAAAAAACATCATGCGGGATGTTCTTCTTCTGTGGGACTTCCAGCGCTTCCCTGATCACCTGAAACGCTTTATCCGCATCATAGGGCTTTTCCAGATAATAGTAACAGTGCAGGTCACTGTAAGCATACAATCTTGCATCTTCCAGCGCTGTAATAAAGATCATAGGCACGTATTTGTATTTTTCTACGGTTCGGATACGGTTCGCAAAATGCATGCCCGAAACATCTCCCGGATTTTTATGATCCAGAATAATATCGATCAGAAAAAGATCCATCGTGTTTTTCATTGCCGCGGCATATGCCTCGCCTGCATTGACAGCTCTGTAAACCCGGATCTCCGGGTCTATCTCGTTTACGATTTGTGCCAGCATCTCCATGCTGTCGGGATTGTCTTCAATAACCAAAACTGATCTCATAGCTTTTTCCTTCCTTTCGCTTATGTATTTGAATTTTCTTCAAATCTATTCTAATATACACAAGGAAAAATGAGGAAAAAATTTGAGGGCAGGCCCTGTACAGGCTTGCCCCCAATATTTTGCAACTTAACCAGTGGAAAAATAATTTACTGCTCCCTATGACGTCTTAAAATAATCTCTGCCCGGCTGCTTAAAAGTCTATCTCAAGCAAATATCTGTGAAGCGCGTCCTGCCAGTCGGGAAGCGGGTCAAATCCGTTTTCTTTCAACTTCCTTCTGCTAAGCCTGGAATTAAAGGGCCTTTTCGCTTTGGATGCCCCATACTCCTCTGTCGTCACTGGAATGACACTAAGCCGCCCCGGCTCGTACTCCGCATGCCCCAGTGCCGCTGCCTGTCGGAAAATTTCTTTGGTGAAATCATACCAGCTGATATAGCCTCCCTCATTGGTCACGTGATAATAACCATACTTGTCGGTGACCGCCATATCCACCAGGAGCCTCGCCAGGTCATAGGTATAGGTAGGCGTTCCGATCTGATCCTTTACCACCCTGATCTGATCATGTGTTTTTCCCAGATTCAGCATAGTTCTGATAAAATTTTTACCGTTCGTTCCAAATACCCATGCAATCCGGACAATAAAATACTTCTCCAACAGACCTGACACTGCCAGTTCCCCCTCCAGCTTCGTCCGGCCATAAACGCTGAGAGGCTTATAATCTTTACAGTCCGGCTCCCAGGGCTCGGTCCCCTGCCCGTCAAACACATAATCAGTGGAAAGGTAAATCATCTTGCAGTCCGTCTTTTTACAGGCCAGCGCAACATTCTCTGTCCCCACCACATTGACCTGATGAACCTTTTCCCTGTTATCCTCGTCCTCCGCCAGATCCACAGCGGTCCATGCGGCGCAATGGATCACCACATCGGGATTCTCTTCTGAAATAATTCTTTCTACTGCTCCCTTATCCGTAATATCCATCTGCACATAAGGCATCCGGGTAACCGCCGTACCGTCTGAGATACCGCTGTATGCGGATGCGAGGTCAGAGCCTGTCCCTTCATAATTTCTTTTTGCCAGTTCATTCATTACATCGTGGCCAAGCTGGCCGCCTACGCCTGTTACGAATACTTTCATTTTCATCCTCGTTTCTGCACGGCTTTTCAGGATACTTCAAGTTTATGAATGCCGCGCGGACACAAACTTGTTGCTTCTTTAGAGTACCTTTTCATATATGGTATTATCCTGAGCATATTGCTTCTCTTTTCGTCTCGCAAACTGCCACAACACTCTGCATGTCCGCAGCCCATCAATAAAGGCTGCCCCTTTTATCCCATTCTCCTTGAGCGCCCTGTGTCCTTCTCTCAGAGAGTCCAGGTAACTCCCGGCACTGGATGTACTGGTTCCCCCATAGTACATGCGGATAATGGTCTTTGGCAAGTAGGCCAGTTTGTTTTCTTTATCCTTTAAGAAGCGTATCATAAATTCATAATCCGCGGCTATACGGTACTCAGAATTATATAATCCATATTTTTCATAGACTTCTCTCTTCAAAAACAGCGTTGGGTGCCCCGGCATCCATCCTGTATACAGACTTTTCTGGGAACCCATTTTCCAGTACCTGACCACCCGCTCGTCCGTAGCATATACCAGATCTGCATGAGCGCCAACACAGGAGGGATCTGCTTCTGTCAACTGTACCATTCTGGAAATAACATCTCTCTGCAAAAACAGGTCATTAAAAAATACAATGATATCCCCGGAAGAAAACCGGTATCCCTGATTCATGGCATCATAAATGCCTTTGTCAGGGCTACTTATCCACTTTACGCTGTTATGGCTGTTTTCCTTATATTTCTTTATGATATCCAACGTGCCATCCTCAGAGCCACCATCTTTAATGACTACCTCTATCTGCGGATAATCCTGCTGTTCAATACTCTCAAGGGTGCGCATGAGATTATCTGCGCTGTTATAAGTCGTAAGTATCAGGGAAACCGTTTTCATAAGCTGCTCCTTCGATACAATCTCATGTTTTTATTCTGTTACGAAATATCCTTTGTCAGTCTCTCTCTTGATCTCTCCGACAGCCCATCACTGATCACGGCATTCCTGTCGCAGGTGGAACATTTATCCAGCTCTTCCTTGGATATTCTGCCTTCTTCGTAATCTCTGACAATTCTGTTCTCATACATGCTGTATTTTTTCTTTGTCCAGAATTTCAGCTTGTGCCTGATCACCCAGAGCGCCGGAGTCCAGATATACTTTTTCATGGCAGGAGAGACAGAACCGATCATCCAGCAGTTCCGATCACAGCTGCGTACCTTTTTGCGCACTTCTTCTGCCTGCCCGCTGTTCCACAGCTCTTCCCAGCTGCTGCATTCCTTCAGATTTCCCATGACCTCTTTATCTTTGGTACCGTTACAGGGCATCACATCTCCATAAGGATCGATGAAAAATGTATCGAAAGCCATGTCACAGGGCAGAAGTCTTTTTTGTCCATAAATATAATTGATCAGCCCGTGATTGAAATATGCTCGGAACCATTTCTTCGGACTCCGGGACTGCAACAACTTATTAATCAGGTTTTCGAACTCTTGAGCAACCATAGGACGGTCGTGAATAATATTTCTGGCTTCCACAAAATAAAACGAATTGTGGAGCGAAGCTGTGGCAAATTCCATGTTCATCTCATTGGCAAGATCATACAGCTTCACCAGATCCTTTGCATTGGCATCCTGTACAGTCATCCCAAATCCCACATCCTTCATTCCCATTTCCACCAGCTTTTTTAAAGTGGAATAGCCGCGGTTAAAGCCATCCTCCAGCCCCCGGATCTTATTATTGGTTTCCTCAAGCCCCTCGATAGAGATCCTGATCCCGATCTCCGGAAATTCTCTGCACAGTTCTACAATTCTGTCTGTAAAAAAACCGTTGGTGGAGATTACGATCCTGTCGCTCTTTTTAGAAAGCTCTCTTACAATCTCTTTCAGATCTTTACGGATAAAGGGTTCTCCTCCTGTAATATTGGTAAAATACATAGGGGGAAGCTTTCTGATCGTTTCCAGCGAAATCTCTTCTTCCGGAAGAGACGGCTTTTTATACCGGTTACACATATTGCAGCGGGCGTTGCAGCGATATGTGACGATTACAGTCCCGTTCAATTTTTTCATATTGCTATTTTCTCCTGCTCTCTAAAATATTTTTTCTGATACTTTCTTTATTAGCCTGTACATATTCTTTATTTAAATGTATTCCATCCACAAACTGGGTCCCTTCCACATATTGCATACTGTCTGTTAATTCCTCATATAAATCCGGCATACCGGCAGCATCCATCTCGGAACACAGCTGTTCCAAATCATATTCATATTTCTCCGGCACCGGTGCTGCCAGCAGATGAAACTCTATACGCCTGTCATCACATATCTGCTTCATCTTTTTCAGGTAGGGAAGAGACATATCCGGGAGCTCATTTTCTTTATTCCAGGCACACTTCATCTCCCAGATCCGCTGACCATAATGATTGTACATTTCCAGAGCCTTGGGATACTTTCCAAGAAACCATTTGGGAAACTCTTTTCCCGTCCACAGCCTTCCATAAACATTTTTCAATGCCTCTACCGTATCTGCAGACAGGTATTTCAAATACTCATTATAGAAAAAAGGCGTAATAAAATAGCTGTAGGTATATATGAAATTCGCTCTGCTTTTCAGGCTGTCCGGTCTGAGAATATAATATACTTCCTTAAGCTGTGCATTATTTTCGATAAATCTTTCCAGCAAAATATCATTTCCCGCCGTCATGATCGCCTGATTGGTTGCCAGGAAGCAGATCCTTCCGCTTTCGTCCTGATCCTCCGGACTAAAAAACTGCCTGGCAACACTGTCCCCCAGTACCAGCGCAGTATACTCTGTCTGCTGTCCTGTCCGGTCAATAGCGTCATATACCTCAAAAGCTGTCATTCTGCCATGATGTCCCAGTTTAAAATAAATGATATTCATCAACACAAACAGCATAACAGATGCTGCTGTAATGATAAGAATCTCTCTTACAAATTTTTTCATTCTGCACTTTATCCACTCTAAAATTGAAAATATATAAATGCGCTGCCATCTGTTCCATACCTGAAATAATAAAACAACGCCATTTCTATTACAACAATGACAGATATCTTTCCCGCTCTGATTACTCTTCCCTTTTCCTCCTGCAGATCTGTCAGAAACACGATCAGCATGAATGCTGCCAGGAAGAGTAGCTGTAAAACAGGCATTTCCGGCAAATTTCCGCTTAGCCTGAAGTACTCAGCCGGGGCAGTGATCCCCTGCAGGCAGTGGCCTATTACATATCCTGCTTCCCGGAGATTATCTGCCCTGAAAAACACCCAAGCCAGACTGACCAGCACGAACACTGCAAGCTGTTTTATAATTCTGGGAATCCGTACTCTTATCTTTTCCGAAAGCCTTCCTTCCAGCAACTGCATTCCGCCGTGCAGTCCTCCCCAGAAAACAAAAGACCAGTCAGCCCCATGCCAGAGACCGCTCAGCAAAAAAGTGATCATCACATTTCGGTCTTTCTTCCAGGTCCTTACCCTGTTTCCGCCCAGAGGGATATATACATAATCGCGAAACCATGAAGTCAGAGAAATATGCCAGCGCTTCCAGAATTCTTTCACCGAATCCGCAAAATACGGCCGCATAAAATTGGGTTTTAAATAAATGCCCAGAAGTCCTGCAATTCCTGTCGCCATATCCGAATATCCCGAAAAATCACAATAGATCTCTATGGAATAAAGCACGATCACCAGCACCAGCGACAGCCCTGAATAACCTCTGACATCTGCATATACCTGATCAACATATACCGCAAGACTGTCTGCAATCATGATTTTTTTCAGGCAGCCAAGTAATATTCTCTGGAAAGATATCCTGGCATTTTCATAAGAAAACGCTCTCTTTTCTTTCAATTGTACCACAAGATTCTGAATCCGTTCAATGGGACCTGAAAGCAGAATCGGAAAAAAAGCCACACTGGCGGCAAAATATCCGAAATGGTTTTCCGCATGAATCTTGCGATTATATACATCCAGGACATAACCCAGCGTCTGGAAAATATAAAAAGATATTCCCACCGGGAGCAGCAGGCTTAAAGCCGGTATCCGAAACGGAACCGATGCCTTTTCCAGCATGCTTCCAAAGATTTCGGAAAAAAATCCCAAATATTTAAATAAAAATAAAATACTCAGCTCGAAAATAACATAGAGCCTCAATGTCCATTTTCTGCTCTGTTCTCTCCCCTCCCGTCCATCCGTCCGCTCCAGCAGAAGAGCTGTCAAATAGGAAATCAGGGTAACCAAAAGCAGAAGCAGAGAATACTTTATATTCCATGCCGAATAAAATACATACCCTGCTCCCAGCAAAAGAATCCATCTGTACTTGCAGGACATTGTCCAGTAGCATCCAAATATGATAATAAAAAATATGATAAATTCTGCCGATTGGAATACCATTCCTTTTCTCCTGCCGATTGACTACTTGCTTACATATATGGCAAGCTTTCCGTTCTCTGTACTCATCTCCGCTCTCTTATATTCCCTGTCGTTTAACGTGATAATTTCTTCTCCATACCTGTTTGTCAAAATACATTCAGGCACAAATTCTCTATCTGAATATTTATCAGATACATTCTCAATGAGCACATTCTCAATTCGAACATTCCTTTCGCTCAGGGCTGCCCATAACGGATATTCATACTCGATTCCGCCTATTTTAATTCCGATATTTTTATAGTCTTTTTCCGTGATCACGTCTAACACTTCGAAAAAATTCCCCTTAATATCATAATTATTTGCAAAATATCCATTTGGCCTTCCTGCAGCCTCTTCGTGCCATATCTCCTGATGATACCTTGTTAATGAAATCAACTCTGTTAAGCAAAGGAAACAAACGACTGGAACTATCGCAGTTCTCAGACCTTCAAATCTGCACTTCCCGGTTATCTCCTGTATCTGCCACCCAATCATCGGACACAGTGCTGCCAGATACGCCAGCATATACCGATTGACATAAGGTTCCCACCTTACAACTGCACAGAAAACAAGAAACATAACCATTGCCCAGACAGAATATTTGCTGCCGGTATTCCTGCTCTTCCTCATATGTGCCACACCCCATATAAAACAGAAAAACGCCAATATTACAACTACCGGATTCGTTGCCGTATCATGTCCGTAGGACGGTGCTCTGCGCATTATATACTCTACGCCGTCTTCCGTAATACTTCCATCATTCATATCTACCCCCAGGATTCTGGCTGTCAGAAAAACGATTTTTACCATCCACTCATTACTGCCGTACAGATAAATATTTGACCAATTATAAGCGAAATTCTTGATCATATTAATCAGTAAATAGTCCGGACGCAATGTTCCCACCAATTGTCTTGCTCCCACCACCGGATCCGTCAGTGCGGCAAATGTCTGATAATTTCTCGTCCATTCCGGGATAAGCGGAATAAACACCGCCGGTATTACGCATAAGATGATCTTCAGAAGGACCTGCCATCTGTCCCTTCTTCTGATACATCTGATCAGCAGAAAGCACAGCAGAACTGCCATTCCCACATTTACCGAAGGTTTGGCCAGGTATCCAAAGGACAGACAGAGCCCCATGGCGGCACACTTCCATACTGTATCTTTCGTGAATTGAATCTCCTTCTCCTCATACACATCAATATAACATAAAATAAACATCAGCAGCCAAAGTGTTGAAAACAAATCCACCTGTGTATTTAATGCCTCTCCAAATGCGATGGGCATTGTCATAAAAAGGAGCGTTGACAGAGAGGCAAGCTTTCGGCAGCACCCTATTTTCACAGCAATTTCATAAACCAGATATGCATTGACAAGATAGGAACAGGATTGCAAAAGATTGAGCAGATAATCTTTCTGCCCGGACAGAATATATACCTGAACATTGATGAATTCTGCCAGCACAGGACTTGCCAGCTGTCGGACATCGTTTGCCGCATAATGCGCTACGGAACGATTTTTTGCCCACTGAGCAATCCGGGGTAAATGATAAGTCATGGAATCCCAGTTATAGGGGACTGTCAATATTGAGAAGATCAATACGATTATGCCCGCCAGTACAACTGCTGCCAAAATCCATGAGCTTTCCTTCATGCATTGTTTCCATATCCTGAAATCTATTCTGAAAGCTTTCACATTCTTTCTCCTGTGAAACAGTCCCACAGCGACAAGAATCAGAAGCGCTCCATTCAGCATTCCCCAGGCTACGATTATCCCGGCCTTATTAAGCATATGTAGTTGTGATAAAATCTCTACTGCCGCAAATGACCATATGTTCCAGGCTAAAATAGCCTTAACGCATATATACGCCCTTTCTTCTTCTCCGGTCAGCCTTACACCTATCATCAATAAAATAATTGCTAACAGCATATTTTCTCCTTTGATCACTTATACTGAATCCGCAAGACTCATTATGAATGAAAGCTGACAATGATCTTTTTCCCGTTCAAATAACAGCTGTACAATGAATTATTCAATACCGGATCCTCCGAGGAAATGACAGACAGATCCTCCTCAGTTATCTGATCTATCTTCAGCTCGTCCTGCATATAATGATACAGCCAGACTCCTCCTATCCATGTATCATTGGTAAAATATACAGGCACAATTTCGTTAAAAAAGGGATATTTGACACACATCATTTGAAGCTGTCTGGCTCTTGGCACGTCCCCTTCCAAAGAAAATGTCATAAAATCTTCTTTACCGTTAAGCGTCTCCAGGTCATGTACAATACTGTATACCATATATTTTTCATATTCTTTTTGACTTTTAAGCGCATTTCCATAGGCATACATAAGAGTATACTGGAAAAAGCAGCACAGAATCAACAAAACCGGCACAATCCTTTGTAATACCTTCTTCTCATTTGCCAGATACATCCATAATATCCCAATGGAAAAAAGAAAGCCTCCAAACGAAAGAAACAGTCTGCTTCGCATTGCCAACGATCTTAGAACCACCAATGGAAGCCAGGATGCGGCAAAGACAATCACCGGTGAAACCGCCAGACATATTCCGCCTGCGGCTTTCAACCAGCCATGTGTTTTGTTCTTCCTGAAATAGGTAGTCAAAACCATTCCCCAGGCAATTGCAATGGTTATTGCCAATATACCCAAATAAAGCTTTGGTGTACCTGACATATAATTTTTAATATAAGTGCAGACATTCTTCACATTTGCTATCACAGTCTGTATTGACTCAGCGCTCAGATTTGAGATCATCTGTGACGCTTCATATCTCCACCCTTCCTTATCTACATAATGAGGGGCAATCACAAGCGCATACATAATAGCACCGGCCCCGATCCCTCCCATTCTGAAGAAGTCCTGTCTGATCCGGTTTCTACCATACATGATAAAAATCAGAATATTTATTATAAATAATACGATACACATTCCGATCGCAGGCTGATAAACTGACATTATTACCACACCGGCCAAAAAGGAACATAACGCCAGCACAATTCCAGATATCTGATCCGGAATCGCATAAATCACAAACGGTACACTGAGCGCACTTAACATAATGATACTGTCAAATCTGTATGATAAATTTGACATCGCCAACGGATTTGTAATAATAAACAATAAAACCGGTACTTTCAAGTAATTATGCGGAAACAGATCAAAATTCTTTTCAGCATATAAAGTAAGTGCATAAGATAAAATCAATATGGCCGCTATCAGCGGCAGCGGTGCAATATCCGTAATCGGTCTCTGACCTCCATAAAGTAACAGAATAAGCCATTCTCCCAGAGGTCTTCCATCCCCTTTCCATCCGGTCAGACCGTACAACGACCTGGCAAGATCGTCGTCATAATATCGGTCCGCCAGAATAACAGGAAAAACATACAGCAGACTCATGATCGTCAGTTCCATATATAAAACCATATGCTTTTTATCCAGTTTACACCACTTCATCCCCGTTTCAATCTCCTCCTCATATAATTATCTTTTTTAAAAACGGAACCTTCAGCGACAAAACTGCGCCGATAGTCGAAAACGCCGCCTTACCTGTAAACAGCAGCCCCATCTGTAAAGAAGACGGTATTTCTGCAGCCTGCAGAAAATCTAACACGTAATTCCACGGAAACATAGATAATTCCAGTAAATGAAAGCACAATATAATCAGTGAATTTCTTCCGCAGAAGCACAATGCTGACTTCAAAATGCGGGTTTTGTAGCTGATCATATATGCAATACAGATAACCGAATAGCTTATCAGAACCGAAGATACCATATCGAAAATCCCTGCGGGATAATCATTGGCCGCCGCTACCATCACGGATTCTCTCCTGTATGCAAGGAGCAGCAGCAACATCCCCAGCAAAAAGAACCTGATATCCGGTATATGATCAAGCAGCCTGTGTTTCCTCGCCAGATAGCCTGTATATACAAATACCGCAGCCACTCCGCCGGCCTGAAGGCTGAAGGGCAGCCATATATATCGTGACGTCAGCCAGGAAACACCGGCAATGATACCTATCATCACCGCACAGTACTTTGTTCCCAGGAAATATCTCACCGTTATCAATGCCCAGAATAATGCCGGCAGAAACCATACCGCCCCTATTTCTTTGATCTGAAAGGGTATTTTATAGTCCGCTCCCGCACCGTAGACAGACGCCAGCCCCCATCTGATCAGGTCGGGAAGCACCTGGTCCTTCATCCCCCTCACCAGATCCGCCGGCACCACCAAAATACATACTCCCGCGCAGGCAGCCAGATAGGGGACCAGCAGCCGGCCGGCCTTTTCCTGTACAAAATCCTTATATTCCTTTCGCGTCGAAAGAAAGTATCCGCTGATCAGGAAAAATATCGGTATATGGAACGGATATACCAGTCTCATTACCGTATTTATCCCTAAATGCCCCGCGATCACACATAAAATCGCCATTCCTTTTGCGACATCCATATAGGAAAGCCTTTTTGCCGATGTCACTTCTTCCATACGTACTCCTACAAAAACCTTATTCCGCCGCCTTCTCCACCGCATAGACCGCCAGCTTCTCTGTATCCAGATCTATCTGCCGCAATCCTTCCTGCATCATCTCCTCAGAAAACAGTGCCAGGAAAACGGTATTCTCTCCACGGCTGGCAATCTCCTGTACATCTGTCTTTTCAATCACCTTATACTGCTGCTTTATATATCCATAGAAATTCCGTGGGTAACGCTCGCCATTCGTTGGGTTTACATAATAAACCAATTCATATCCCTCTTCATTTAAATAGTCTGCGATTTGTATGCCATCCTTCTGGATCGTCTTTCCTTCCGCCACAATATTATTATAGACCGGAAGCTGAACACAATTCAGCAGCCACAGGGCAATCACCATAGCTGTCCCGCATCTCATAAACATTCCAGCTGTATCTTTATTCTTTTTCCCTCTCCTCCATAACAGCAGCAAAGCGCATCCTGCGGCGGCTGTGACGATCACATCCGCATAAGGCATAAAATATTCAGACAAATTCTCCAGCACCAGAAAAACAAAGCCATCCACGATCCCCTGGGTGGTTTTTCCCTGCGCAAAAAAGAAATACAGCAGACAGATCCCTATAACTGAGGCTGAAAAAATCCATATTTTTCTGTTCCTTAAGGACTTTTCTTTCTGGCATACCTTTACAAATAAAAGAAACACCAGCGGTACCAGCATCTGAAAGTACCGGAATAAAAATCTGTGAGGATAAAGCTGCAGCCCTTCCTCCGGAATAGTTGCCAGAAAAACCGTCTCTAACACCATAAATCCACATGAAACCAGTGTAAAGTCCGCCAGCCATTTTTTACTGCCCTCCAATTCCTTGTGATGAAACAGAACTGCTGCTGCCGGAATAATCCCTGTGCAGAATGACGTTAATCCAACATATATCGCCGAAAGTGAAACAGCACATGCAATGGTCATCCAGGTAACAGGAAATAAATGAGAAAACTGATCCACATACCGATTGCTTCCCTGCTCAAAACCATTCAGATATAACACCGCCAGATATAGTATTGCCGTAAGAACGCAGTAAACGCCATCGTAGAGCACAAGCTTTCCTATAGACCGGAGTTCTCTCTTCCTTCTGCAGATCCGGTACAGGAAAATCAGATTCACCACCACCGGAACAAAAAACAGATGGGACTTGCAAAAGAAACAAAGTACCGAAAAAACAGATCCCAGCACGATCCATAAGTAGTTTCTTTTCTCCCCTTCCGTTTCGACTGCAAGATACAAAAAATACACTGCCCACATAAATATCGGAAAATTCAAAATCTCCTGCATTACATAGCCGCACTCAAACATATAGGGCAGGAACATGGTAAAGCCGGAAAAGACCAGTGCCTGCTTTTCATCCTCCAGCACCCTTCTGGCCAGCAGCCAGGTTGGAAATACGGCGGAACACATAGTGATCACGCCGATCAGGCGGACAATAAATAATATATTCTCCGGGGAATAAAAAAAGTAGGCGAAGGAAATCAGCACAGAATATAATACGCAATTATAAGTAGCCGTTTCTCCGTTAAATTCAAACCTGTGTCTGTAATGGAATGATTTCGCCATCTCCAGATACAGTTCTTCATCCGACCCTATATGAACCGTGGATGTAAAAAAAGAAATCATAATTCCATATACCACAACTGCTGCCAAAAATATTCCCGTTATTTTCCTGATCTCTTTACTCATAGCACTTTCACCCGCTCTGATTCCGTAACGCTTCTTCCCTTTGCTCTCATCGGACCTCCTTTACGAATCGCTGTTACTTTCAACCAATACCATATTCTCAAAAATCGGAATTCTGTCTGTATACATCAGGTTAGAGCCCTCTATATACCAGCCTGAGCCATTTTCTTCTCCGTCTTCCAGCGCCGGTACCTCTTTCATGCATTCTCCGTCTCTGACCATGCGGGTTTCCAGAATCTCCCCGCCCGTTCGCTTAAAAACTACTGTATGCATTTCTCCTGTATAAATGCTTTCACAAGTATTCAAATCACAGGAGATCCCCCACTGCCTGTTCAGATATTCCATTCGTTTCAAAATAAAATACTTTAAATATCTGATATAATTTTCGTATTCGGAATAAATGGTGGTATCTTTTCCCGTATGCCCCCACCTCTGCTGATCCATCCTTCTCGAGGCAGCAATCCACTGAACATATTCATCAATTCCCGACTCCAGAAGTTCCTCTGCGTAAGGCAGTAAAATCTCATACTGTCCCACCATGTTTTCTTTAAATGACCGGTCCTGATACAAATGAGAATACCAGCTGTTCATTCCGCCCAGTACGTCAATCGGATACTCATAATCTGTCCTGACCAGACCAAACGCCCGGTCAAAATCCCAGATTGGCCCTGATTTTAAAACTGTACTGCCTCTGTCCAGATAAAAAAAGGAACTGGCGCTCATAGAGTCCGCCTCCAGAACAAGAGCATCAATCAGAAACTGTTTTGCAAAGGAATCTTCATCCAGATACTTTTTAAATTCCGGATCATCCTTTATCAGCATATTTTCCAGATTCTGGACAAAATTATAGATATATATAACCTCTTCCTTCGACGCATTTCCGGGATCCTTTATAGAAAACCACAAATTCTCTTCTGTCTTGAAGCATATATCATCCTCCGGCCGATCACGTTCCTTCTCGATCAGATAACCTCCTGAAATATCGGAAGGGCTCTTAATGTTGTAATAACTGTAGTTCTCAGCCTGCTGTATTTCAAGTTCCTCCCAGTTTATACCTTCTCCATTAGCATTTTCATTCTCCTTTTCAAGATCAAATATCTCTACCCGTCCCTTTCCCACGCCTATGGCTTCCGTCAGTAAATACAGACCCTGATACTTCCCATTACAGTACAGGTCAACCCATGTACAGCCAGGCGTATATTTCAGCCCGAGATAATCAGCCATATCATAAATAATTTTTGACTGTATCTTATTCTGTTCAAAATATAACGCCAGTAAATTCCACTTTTTCACTGCCTCCAGACCGCACAAGGGCATTCTCTCTTCCAATGTAAAGGAGAATGATTTCTTTTCCACCCCAAAGGTCGAATTCCCTCTTGTCTCAATTTCAGGCACCTGCCCTTCATATTCAAGATTCCCGGCACTTTCTACGATTTCGATAAATCCTTCTTCCCTGTTCTCTTTTGACTCACTGATGTGATCAAGGCTTCCGCTCTCTGTGTCTATAAAGACAGCCGGGAGATTTGCGGACTGCATGAAGCCGACCTTCCACTCTTTCCCCTTATACTTGATCTGGTATACCCTGTCTTCTTCCCAGCTGAGCCTGCTTCCTCCAGAAACATAAATCGTATTTTCTTTTACGAATGCGGGAATAAAAAACCATGCTATCCCTGTGGATTCATCAAAACAGGGCTTTATCTCTTCCCTGCCGTTTTCATATTTTATTGCCAGCATAATATTATTTTCTTCATCTGCAGAAAAACAAAGTGTATGATTCTCTTCCAACATCAACAATGCTTCAAACAATACTGCCATTATGAAAACCAGGATTAATAATAAGTTTTTTTTCATTTTCGTTCAATCAACACCATATCTTCAAAAACAGGAATTTTTTCATTATATTTTAAGCTTGAATCCTCAAAATACCAGCCGGATTCTCTGTCATCAACGCTCAACTCCGGTAAATCATACATACATTGCCCATCTTTCAGCAAATAGATATCCGATTTACTTCCATCCGCTTTTTCAAAAGTAACCGTATGCTTTTCTTCTTGATGGAAATCATAATAGCTGCTTAAATCACAGGAAATATCCCATTGTTTATTTAAATATTCAGTGCGCTTTATAAGAAAATACTTTAAATATCTGACATAGCTCTCATGATTCCGGTAGATCATAGTAGCTTCACCGGTATTCCCCCACTTCTGCCTGTCCATCCTTAACGATGCAGATACCCATTCAACATATTCATCGATTCCTGTCTCCAGAATTTTTTCTATATAAGGAAGCAGCTGCCTGTAATACCCCACCACCTTACCTTGAAACTCCGGATCTCTATACAGGCTCACATACCACTCGTTCACAGGATAATCTTCCATAGCACGCGTATAATCCGGTAAAATCAGCCCAAACGCCCGGTCATAATCCCAGATCGGCCCCGATTTTAAAGCCACGCCCCCTTTATCCAGATAATAAAAGGCGCTCATAATCATCGCATCAGCCTCCAGAACGATTTTGTCTATCAAAAACTGCTTTGCAAACGAATCCTCATCCAGATATTCCTTATAGCCGCTGTCACCTTCCAGAATCATATCTTCCAGCTTCCGGATATAATCCGCTATATATTCTACTTCTTCCCTTGAAGCATTATCCGGACTTTTCATGGTAAAACAAACCCCTGCCTCCGTGAAAAAGTATATATCATCTTCTGTTATTCTGTCATCACGCTCTTTTTCGATTAAATACCCACCGGAAATGTCTGCAGGACTTTTAATGTCATAATAACTGTACGTTTCTTCCCGTATTATATCCAGGAGCTTCAGATTCTGCTCTCCATTTACGAACTGATTTTCTTTCTCCAGATCATATATCTCTACCCGCCCTTCTCCAACTGTGACAGCTTCTGTAAGAAGGTACAGCCCTTCATATCTTCCGTTACAATACAGATCAACCCATGTACAGCCCGGGGTATATTCCAGCCCAAGGTAGTCCGCCATCTCAAAAATAATTTTAGACTGTATCTTATTCTGTTCAAAATATAGAGAAAGCAAATTCCACTTTTTCCCTGACTCCAACCCACATAATGGCTGTTTTTCCTTCAGTGTAAATGCAAACGATTTCTTACTGGCTAAAAAAGTAGTATTTCCTCTCTCCGAAATTCTGGGCAGTTTCCCCTCGTATTCCTTATTACCGGTGTTTTCTATCACCTTAATATATCCCTGTTCGCTGTTTCTTTTATCTTCATTCAGATAATCAAGGCTCCCGCTTGCTGTTTTTATAAATACGGATGGCAGGTTTGCCGATCTCATGAATCTGGCATTCATACTCCCCATTCCAGAGCTTATCTGATAGGTATTGTCTTCCTCCCACTCCAATTTATTCCCCGCCGGGTGAAGAGGCTCTCCGTCAGCCGCCCGCACAGATATGTCATCCGCATTCCAGTAAATAGTATTTTCCTTTACAAATGCAGGGATAAAAAACCATGTTATTCCGGAGATTTCATCAAAAAAGGGATGAATCTGTTCCGTACTGCCATCGCACTTTAGAGACAGAACAATATTTTCCCCTTCGTCAAGAACGAAATAAACCATACGGCTGTCTGAATTTATCACCATAATCTCAAAGAATACTGCTGATAGTAACACAGCCAGCAATAACAATTTCTTTTTCATTCTGTCCTCTTTAAATACGATATTCTCCATCATGAGCTAATAGATGTACCTGACTTACACCCTGAATTTTTTCCAATTCCTTTACCAGCTCTTCTTTAGAGGTACTTAACTCATAAATCACCTCAGTCTCGCCTCTCTGGCTGCTTCTTGATTTCTCCTTTACATTTTTTGACATCTTCCTGATAACCGACTCTGCTTCCTCCCAGTTTACTTTATCACTTGCCGCACGTATTACCAGAACAGACGACGGTTTAAAGTTGGGTAGCATCTGCAGAACCAGGATCAGGATTGTCATCATAATACAGAGCAGTAAAGCAAGCGCCTTCAGGCCAACTCCACAAATAATTCCCGCGCTGATTGACCAGAATAAATACAGCAGATCCAGCGGATTCTTCACTGCCGTTCTGAATCTTACAATCGAAAGGGCTCCAACCATACCAAGGGAAACAATCAGATTTGACTGCATGGCAATCATCATTGTGGCAACGATGAGAGGCATTCCTGCAATTGTGATGTTCAAATCCCTGGAATAAAATGCCGCTTTGCTGGATAGTTTATACACCCAGAAAATATATACACCAATCAAAACAGCAACTACCAAAGTAAAAATAATTGACTGGGTGGACAGCTGTGTCCCCCCTCCCAGACTCTGATATACGCTGGATTTAATTACATCTTTCACTGACATCTCTTGTACCCTCCTATGAATTCTCTGCATAATTTATATTTGGAATATGAAGTCTGATTCATATCTCCCGATTCAAGAAGTCCTGCCAGAAAACCCGGGAGGAATTCGTCATATTTTACTTCCAGGATCTGGTCTTCTCCCCTCAGATAATCAAAGCAGGGCATTCTGCCTTCTGAAAAATCCTCTATACTGCCGCTTGCCCTGATATTTCTGTCCAATGTAATTCTGACATTTCCAGGCTCATACACATATGCTTTTCTGTCATACTCTACAATTACTTTAGGACTCAGCTTTTTCTCGGAAATCGCCAGATTAAACAACGTGATCGGATCCTCCAACGTCAGATACCTATCTTCAACTCTTTCTTCCCGAAGAAATTTTTTCATCTGATCCATACTGATTGTTCTGGACTTCTTCAGGATTTTGTTGTCTCTCTTATACTTGATTTCCAGCTTAATCACAGAAAAAGAATGATTATAAATGCGGATACGGTATTTCATCCGGAGCCGATACCCCTGCTCAGCATCATACAGGTTACTGTTCCAATAATCGTCAAAATAGACGCTGGTAATACAATATCCATTTGCATCCGCCTGATTGTTATCCGATTTTAAAACTGTGTTAAGTTTCGACTGCAGAATCAGCATATCTCCTTCTGTGCATGTGTATTTATCTTCTACCCGGTACATCCTTGACCTCTTTCACTTCTGCTTTCTGCAGCTTAATATAACATCACATATCCTGTCCACTATATCCAGATCCAAATCTGCATACAACGGCAGCGTAAGAACACGCTTGCTTACGCTCAATGCCACCGGTGTCCTGCCTGCGTCAAATTTTCCATGAAAACAATCAAATGTATTGGTCAGGGGATAGAAATACTTTCTCGCATAGATTCCCTCCGCCTCGAGTGCCGCAAACACCTCGTTTCTACTGGAGCCAAAAATCCGCTCATCAAACACAACAGGATAGTAGGCATAGTTTGTCTTCACATCCTTTTGCGGCTGATTCAACCTGATTCCATTCACCGATGCCAGTCTCTCATTGTATCTGGTCACTACTTTTTTTCTCCTGGCAATCTCCTCATCCACATGCCGCAGATTACAGAGTCCCATTGCCGCACAAAATTCATTCATCTTGGCATTGGCTCCAACGCCATCAACTACCTCCTGATCCCGAATGCCAAAGTTTTTTAACTGATAGATAATCTTTCCAAATTCTGCATCCTTAAAGCTGACTGCACCGCCCTCTATGGTATTAAATACTTTGGTTGCGTGAAAGCTGAAACAGGATGCGTCTCCGTATGTACCTATTCCTTTCCCCTTATATTGCGTGCCAAAAGTATGCGCCGCATCATAAAGAACTTTTAACCCATATTTCCGGGCAATTCTGTCTATTTCCTCTATATGGCACACATTACCATAAACATGTACCGGTACTATGGCACTTGTCCTGTCTGTCACCAGACCTTCCAGCTTTTCTGTGTCTATTGTATAATCATTCGGATTGATATCACAGAAAACAGGAGTCAGTCCGTTGCGGACGATTGCATGTGTTGTGGAAGCAAAGGTAAAGGGCGTGGTTATCACTTCTCCCTGAAGCTTCATGGCCTGCAGAGAAAGTTCCAGTGCCATATGACCGTTTGTCAATAAATCAATATTTTCCACACCCAGATATTCTTTCAGTCTGACCTGCAGCTGTCGGTGTTTGGCTCCCATATTTGTCAGCCAGTGAGACTCCCACATATCTTTAATTTCGTCTACATATTCCTCTAAAGCGGGCATTGACGAGCGAGTCACAAGGATTTCGTTCCTCATAATATTTCACCCCTTCTCTTTGAGCCACATTCCGCATTATAACTTTCTTCTAAGCGTAATATTTCTTTATTTCTATCCTTTATTCTTTTTGCAGGTATTCCCGCATATACAGACCACTCTTCCAAATCATGATTAATCAGACTCATCGCGCCAACAGATGTACCCTCTCCTATTTTTATTCCCGGCAGAATTGTGCACCCGGTACCTATTAAAGCATGTTTCCCGAAAGTTACATTTCCGCCTTTTGTATGACGGAAACGTTCATCCCGTACAGCTCCCGCCAAGCTGATACCTGTATAATCATCACTTTCCGCATACACAGCAGTTCGTGACGAAATCGACGAAAATCTGCCTATTTCAATCTCATATTTTCCTGCAAACAGCGCAGAATATACCGCAATGTGCACCCAGTCTCCAATGATAATCTTTCCACTCAAAACGCAAAAATCATCTATCCTTACATGATTCCCTATTTCGATTTTTTCTGCTTCATAAAAACATGCCTTTCTGCTTATTGCGGCATTTTCTCCAATCCTTTTTATTCCCAAATCTGACAATTCATCACAGGTATAGAAACTGGTCACTATCAACTTCTTAATTTTCCCCTTTCCTTAACAGGTACAATAAATATTTGATTCCCGCCTTCCATACATATATATTGGGTATCTTAAGTAAATGCTCATGAATATATTTATTGTATTGTTCGAACTTTTCCTGATCAAAAGATATCTCAAATTCAAATCCTTCGTCTGTATCCAGCTTCCAGGCCTTGCAGGGGTCCAGCTGCTTCTTTTTCATATTTGCACCACTTCCGTCAAATCCCCAGTTTCTGGCCTTTGTAACTCTGGGCGCAACGAAATACTTATCGGCACATATCGCATATATCGTCCTTGTCGTGTCGCACAGCCTGATTGTATGATCGTCTTTCCAGAAAATAGGATTTTTGCCACAAAGGATTCCTTCTATATACTGTTGAAAACAGGTCCGGCTCTTTTTTCGGAGGACATTAATTTTTTCAGGCTTTTTTCCAATATCATTCAACAAATATTCTGTAATGATTCTCTCCAGCTGTTCCTCCTTCTGTCTCCAGACTCCCATACCGTAAGCCGGACAGTTCTGTTGAAAAACAGCCGTGTCCTTTTCCGCGTTCCACGGACCTTGATCCTGAAGTGCACAAATGTTTATCACCTTTTCATTCTTTTCAAACAGAGTCAGACCTTTATCCATATATTCCAAAAAATTATAAGAGAATTCATTATCATCCTCGGTCAAAATATATCGGTCAAACTTCTGCAGTACCAACTCATGCAAAAATCTGAGGTTGTTTTTCGCACCCAAATTTTCTTTCTGATAAGATATATGAACTTCCTTAAACTGTGAAAAACCCTTTTTCAAATAAGCACATATCTGCCGGTATCCCTCCTCATACTTTGCTGCAGGCGGATAGTCTACCGAGATAAACAGCTCCGTCCGATCTGCATATTTGCATTTTCCCAAAGACTCTATACACCGTTTAAAATGCTCTGTTCTATTTAAAGTAGCAATAACAACAGGGGCAAAAACCAATTCATCCACTTTTCAATCTCCTTCAGCATCAGCCTTCTTATAGGATTTTAATATGCTGATAATTCTGTCGCAGGCATGTCCATCTCCATATGGATTTATTGCTTTTGACATTTTACAGTATTTGTCCTGATTGAGCAGTAACTCCTTGGTATGATTATAAATCCCCTCTTCCTCGACTCCAACCACCTCAACTGTTCCTGCTGCTACAGCCTCCGGTCTTTCTGTCTCTGACCGCATTACCAGAACCGGTTTTCCCAACGCCGGAGCCTCTTCCTGCAAACCTCCGGAATCCGTCAGAACCAGATAGCTTCTGTTCATCAAATTATGCATATCTTCCACATCGACCGGATCCGTCAGTATTATCCTCTCATGCCCTTCCAAAATACTCTTTACTGTCTGCCGCACTCTGGGATTCATGTGAACCGGGTAAATAACAACCACCTCTGCAAATTCTTCAACGATTCTCTTAACCGCCCGACATATGTTTTCAAGAGGCAACCCCAGATTTTCCCTCCTGTGCGCTGTCATCAGAAGATATTTCTTTTCTCCGGAAAAGCTCATTTTCTGAAGTATCGCATCTTTAAATCTATAGTCTTTCCGAATCGTCGTCGCCATTGCATCAATTACTGTATTCCCGGTAACATATATACCACTTTCAATATTTTCTCTTCTCAGGTTCTCACAATTTCCTGTTGTCGGTGCAAAATGAAGGTCTGCTATTCTTCCTGTCAGATTTCGATTCATTTCTTCGGGAAAAGGCGAATACTTATCATATGTGCGCAACCCGGCTTCAATATGTCCTACCGGTATTTTATGATAAAACGCTGCCAGTGCCGCCGCAAAAGATGTCGTCGTATCCCCGTGCACCAATACCATATCCGGCTTCTCCTTTAACAGCACCTCTTCTATTCCGTTCAGAATTCTGGATGTGATCATTCCCAATGTCTGAACCGGAGCCATTATTTTCAGATCATAGTCAGCAGTGACCTGAAATATCTCCAGGACCTGATACAGCATTTCCTTATGCTGTCCTGTAACACATACACTGCATTCCATTTCTTTCTCCTGCATGATCCTCTTCACCAAAGGACACATCTTTATTGCCTCTGGTCTGGTGCCAAATACACTTAATATTTTTATCATCCTTTTATTCCTTATACTTGCCGTCTATTCCTTTCCTGAAATCAGAAATTCCTTTCCACACAGCCAGAATCAAATCCTTTCTCCCCTTTATAAACCATATCATTATCCAACAGAAACGGTTTAACATGTAATACAGGCAGAAAAGTGAAAATCCGGCCTTCATGTGCAGTTTATTGCACATCAGCCAGTTTCTGCTGATGTAATATGCGTTCGCCGGATTTTCATTTCCTTTGGTAGAACCATTTACCTTGTGATAGACAATTGCTTCTCCGCAATACGAAATTCCTATTCCACGTTCTTTGGCCCGCATACTGTATTCTGTATCTTCATAATAAAGAAAAAATTTTTCATTCAGCAATCCCAATTCACAAATCATTTGATCTGTTAAGAGTATACAACAGCCATTGGCAAATGTACATCTCTCATTTCGATCATATTGGCCTTTATCTTTCTCCCCCGTTCCCCGATGCTTTGGTTTCATAATAACCGACGACAATTCTCCCCCTGCGCACCATATAGTATCTCTTTCATCTGCATATAGGATCTTCGGCACAACCACATCATCCGTTGCCCTCTGCAGAGAAATCATCTTTTCAATCGTCCATGGCTCTATTTCTGTATCATTGTTTAAAAGCATCACATACTTATAATTCTGAGAAAGGGCCCATTTAATCCCTTCATTATTCGCCCTTGAAAAACCGTAATTATCATCCATATTAATATAATGAATAGATGCTTTGTCCGCATACACTTCTTTTAGTCTTTCAAGTGATCCATCTGTAGACGCATTATCCACTACAGCTATACACAGACTTTCCTTACAGGTACTTTTCAGCACAGATTCAATGCATGCTTCGTTATACTTCTTTCCATTGTAGTTCACCAATATAACACATATTTTATCGTTCACGCTTCTCTGTTCCCTTCCAGATCTGTCGGTTAATTTTTGCATTCAGCAATTCCTTTTATTCTTCGCCCTCACTGGGATTCCAGTATTTTCTGCTAAAATTAATGCTCCATACAATACTTAACGCATACATATAAAGCAATGTTATAACTGCTCCTGCAAAAAATTCCTTCGGCCTGAATCTCATGACTATCTCATGCCTGCCAGGATTTACCCGTAATCCCATGAAACAATTGTCAACCAGGCTGATTTCTGTCTCTTTTCCATCGACGAAGGCTGTCCATCCTTTATGCTTTGCCTGCAAAATAACCACATAGCCTTCCGTCGGTGCATCCACCGTCATTTCAATATCATTAAAACTGAACCGTGAAACCTCCGTATAATTATCTCCGGACATACGTTCCGTTACAACCAGCTGTGCCTTTTGGGGAGCCGCCTTGAGTGAAACCATACGAATTTCTTCATACTTTGTTCTGATGTCCGGGAAAAATATATCCACATATTTCCCTTTCTCTTCCTGCATCACTGTATATTCTCCACCATATACAGCTTCTCCTCCCTCTGTATCAACAAAGGTCAGTTCAAGATACAGACTGTCTGATAAATTCTCCGGTTCAAAATATATCCTCACCCGCCCTGTCCCTGTCGAAGTTGATCGCAATGCCAGAGAGGTTGATCTTATTATGGTCTGATCATTCTGAAATAATAACGTAAGCTCCTCCTCTATATCTATTTGGGGATCAAATCTGCATGTCTCTGCATCAGTTCTCTCAAACTCTTCCTCCACATATATCTGTTCCGGACGGTTTGAACACAAACCGGACCATACCTCATAAGAAGTATGGTTTCTGTCTATCACGTCATTCGTAAAATAGACTTCCGGATTTTCTTCCATGATACTCCGCATGTATGTTGATTTGAAGTCATCTGTACTGCTCAGTATATATGACGAATATCCCTCTTCATCAAAGGTCTTGTTAAAAACAATCTCCCTGCTGACAGTACCGTTGACGCTTCGCAGATTCGAGGCAAAATTTGTACTGCGCACGCGATTTCTGTTATCTTCAAATTCCTTATCTATCTTATCCTTTATTTCCTGATTACTGGAATAATCCGTAGGATAATATTCCGTAATCGTGATCGGTCCCTCCGCATGTGCAAAAGTCATCACTTCTATGATAACTGCCAGAACCATACACACCGGAACGTAATTCCCTCTTATCTTCTTTTGCAAAACAGCATAGAATAATCCCAAATACAGCAATAACAGGTAAACTGAAGTAAACGCTGATTCTGAAAGCGCTTTACATGCTTCCAGATTTACCGTTGATGTATCATTTGACAGATACCCGACAAATCCTGATGTAATCGCTGTCAAAAACAACACACCTGCCAGAGCGCCGGTGATATATAAGACTTTTCTGTCAACCCTGCTCTCCATAATATCCTGAAATGCCGTGACTGCTATCAAGAGAATAAACATTACAAAAAATACTCTGTTTAGCGGAGGAAAGCGGAAATCTTCATACATAGGCAAAAAGCGATACAACAAAGAATGCACAAATGAGTTATTGCCGATGCAGAGCAGAAAACCCATGACCGCCAAAACAGCATAAATCTTTTTTCTGTCGATTTTTCGGATCATCATCGGTATGAGAAGAATCACAATAACCCCCAAATAGTAATTTCTCATACTCCTTTCGATCCCCTGAACAAACAAAGACATTTTACTCAGCAAAACAGACAGCAATGTTATCAGCGGATACGATTTTACTACCTGACCCAGACCGGTTCCTCTGGTAATCAGACTCATATTATTTAAAAACGGAAGCAAAACTACCGCACTGCCCAATACAGTCAGGATGCAAATCAATATAAATTTACTTCCTGCCCCCCATATATTGGCAATGGGCTTCTTCTCCTTCTCATAAGAAAAGTACAGCACATATACAAACAAAAACAAAAACAAATTATAAAATATCTCAGGATATCCCCAAAACACCATGCTTCCGCAAAAGCCTGCCATCAAAGCATGGGCCATACTTTTTTCCTTCAAAAACTTGCGTGTAAAGAAAAAAACGTGAGGAACCCACGCTGCCGAAATAATGATCATAATATGTTCCGCATTGGAAAGGAACACACCACAGCCGCTGTATAAAATCCCTGCGATTATGCCGGCAGAAAATCCGGATACGGTTAAACTTCCATTTTCCTGCCGTACCTCTTCTGATGCAAGCAGAAACATCCCAAATCCACCTATTGCTATATGAAGAACATAAGAAAAAGCCAACGTTACAGGCGTATATCCCGCCAATGCAAGGATAAGCGTAAACGGATAAAATACAGGTGTTCCTACCGCAGAATAATAGGGAATTCCATAATGCATCAACGGATTCCACAAAGGAATCTCGTGCGCCTCCAGAGCATCAGACATCATAACCTGATTGGGATATTCTGCCCTCCAGATATCCCATTTCATCAGATTTTCTCCCAGCAAAAGGGACCATTTCGACAGGCTGGCCAGGAAAATAAAAAAAAGAAAGACTCCTATATGCATAAAGACTGGATACGCATTCAGACGTGACATCAGGTTTTTTTCGAATTCCCAAGCATTTTCCCTCTTTTTACATTCATATGCTTTCCCCAATATGAAAACGGCGGGCATTTCGATCACTGCCGCCAGAAGATAAGATGTGAACCTATTCCCTCCTCCGACATTATATAATAGCAGAACCGTACAGTTCTGTATCAGAAAATCCGGAATATAAGGGATCAGATATATAACCGATTCAATAAATGCTGTCTTTTTTTCATGATACAATCCTTCTTTTAGCATATAGTCTACCAGAAGACTAATCATGCTTCCTGCGGCAAATGCAATGTTACACTGCAAAAAGCAGGACAGAAAATATGAGATCCAGACAGTATTAATCACTTTCAATATTCCCGACAGCACAAAATTTATATGATATTGCTTTTTCATTTTCAGATTTTCCTTTTATTTAAATGAATTAATTCTGTCTATCACCTGTTCCTGCTCTCTCTCTGTCATACCGTTATACAGTGGAATGGATAATACCTCATCGGCATATCGTTCTGTAATCGGAAAACTTCCCCTGGTATATCCCAGATACCGATATGCTTCTGATAAATGCGGCGGAATCGGATAATGAATGATGGTTCCTATTCCCGCCTCATTAAGGAAATCAATCAGCTCTTTCCTCCTCCTGCACCTGACCACAAACTGATGCCATACGGCATCGGCTCCTTCCCTTACACGAGGCAATATGATCCATTCATTCTTCAGCTCTGCCAGGTACCTGCTGCATATTCTTATTCTTTCCTCTGTAAGATCTGTCAGATGGCGCAAACGAACCCTAAGCAACCCGGCCTGCATTTCATCCAATCTGGAATTCGCTCCTACCACTTTATTATAATATCTTTTTTCACTTCCATAATTCCTGAATATCCTCACATCATCCGCAATTTCAGGATCATTGGTAACAATTGCCCCTGCATCACCAAATGCCCCCAGATTCTTGGACGGATAAAAAGAAAAGCACCCTACATCTCCGAAAGTTCCTGTCATCTGCTCTCCAAAGCAGGCGCCATGAGACTGCGCACAGTCTTCCACCACTTTAAGGTTATATCGTCCGGCTATTTCCATAACCTTCTTCATATTAGATGCCTGTCCATACAGATGAACCACCAGTATCGCTCTGGTTCTGTCCGTAATTTTTTCTTCGATCCGGTCCGCATCAATGTTAAAGAACTCATCCGGTTCCACAAAAACCGGCTTTGCTCCATTTATTGTAATTCCCATAACACTGGCTATGTACGTATTTCCCTGTACAATGACTTCATCTCCGACGCCAATACCAAGTATCCTGAAGGCAATCCACAATGCATCAAGTCCACTTGCCAGTCCTACACAGTATTTCGCTCCTATATATCCCGCAAACTCGCTCTCAAACGATGATACCTCTTTTCCCAGCACATACCAGCCTGAGCGTAACACTTCCAGCGCTTTATTTTCGAATTCTTCCTGATACAGCTCAAAGCCTCTGTCCAACCTGTTCGGCATGATTTCCATATATTTCTTCTCCTGTCAGTTTTCAAACTCTTCTCTCAGCATACTATACCATTTTAATGACCGGTACTCGCCTCTGAAAAACAGATGTTTTCTGAATTCGCCTTCGTAAATAAAGCCGATCTTTTCATATAAGCGAATTGCCTTCTGATTTTCCGGAAGCACATTTAAATATACTCTCTCCATACCAAACTGCTCAAAAGCCAGTCTTAATAGCTCTTTCGATGCCGCCGTCCCAATTCCTCTTCCCTGAGCTTTTCTGCGAAGGCTAATGGCAAATTCAGCGTTTTTAGCCGTCATGTTAACATTTTTCAGACTCACCGTCCCTAAGTATTCATCATTTTCATCCACAACTGCATAGTGAATACTTTTTCCCTCAACGGGACGGATCTCCGCTTCCTTTATAAAATTCAGCATATCCTGCCTTGTTTTGTTTTCCGCTATAAAACGAAAATTTTTCTGAATCTCCGGATCGAACATCCATTCCAGCATTCCGTCTGCATCTTTTTCTTCCAGCTTACGTAAGGTCATATTTTCACCGTTCCATTTCATTTTCATTCTCAATTATGTATGGCGGTCTGCTTCGGGATGCATCAAATGTTCGCCATAGATATTCCCCCAGTATTCCTAATGTCAGCATAATCACCCCGAAGCTGAACAGATTAAACATAAACAGAGTTGTCCATCCGTTCACTTCAATCAAGCCGGAAAGCTTAAAGATCAAAACCAGTACAGCCCAGATCAGTGAGCCGAAAAATGATACTGCTCCAATCACCAGGACCGCTTTTATGGGAAATGTTGAAAAGCTGAACAATGTATCGGCAACCAGCCTGATCTTTTTTCTTAAGGTCCATTTACTGGATCCGATTTCCCTGGCAAGCCTGGTATAATATACATAGTCAGTCTTGAAGCCGCTCCACAATATCTGTCCTGTCAAAGCGCTGTTTTTTTCGTCCAGGGCTGTCAACACATTAATAACCTTTCTGTCAACTAAATACACGTCAAAACCGGTTTTAGGCATTGAGGGCAGAGATGTTTTCCTTACCATCTCATAATACAGATTAGCAAACAGCGTCTGCTGCCTGCCTTCATCCCTCCCGTTGCGAACCGCCAGAACAACATTGTTTCCCTTCCTCCAGCTCTCTACCATTTCATGCAGTATCTCTGTCGGCTCCTGCAAGTCAGCCGCCTTAACTACTGCGCAGTCCCCTGTGCAGTTGCTCAGACCGCATAAAATTGCCGCATGAGAACCAAAGTTTCTGGAAAGCCTGATAATCTTTATATGACGGTCCCTCTCCGCCAGCCCCTGCATCACAGCATAACTGTCATCCCTTGAACCATCATCCACCATTACAATCTCATATTCATAATCTATCTTCTCAATAAACTTTTCTCTGATATCGTCATACAAGGGGTTAAGATTACCTTCATTATAATAGACCGGAATTACTATTGAAACTTTCACACCTGCCCTCCTGTTATTTCTTTCACATACTCATCATAATCTCTGATATACTCTGTGGGATCATAATGCTCGCTTGCCAGACAAATTAAAATGGAGTCCTCGCTGAAATCATACATATCTTTCCACACCATCCTCGGAAGATAAATTCCCGTATGCGGCCTGTCTAACGAATAAACCGCCTCATTTCCTCTTCCATCCTTTACTTTCACTTTGCTTTTCCCGGCTATGTTGATCAAAACGAATTCTGTCTTACGATTTGCATGCTGTCCCCTGATTACTTCCGTATTGGAATCATAGATATAAAAAATACGCTTAATATCAAATGGTATGTCCTGCATACCTTCCACCACCACCAGACGCCCTCTTTCGTCTCCCCTCTGTGGAAACTCCAGCATTCTTATATTGCGATTAATCATACCCACTCTCCCCAGATTAAAAATTAAAATACAAAAACGTTGATACACCTGCAAATGATACAATTGACCATACCATTAACCCTGCTGTCAACAATGCTTTTCTCAAGGTTGGTTTAAAATTCTCTTCCGACAGGTTTTTCAGATTCAGGCAGATAAACAACGCTCCCAGCAGACAAAACCACATATAAATACCATAAACCTTGTCCCTTAGATTTGCAAGTGGTTTGACCAAATCAACAAGGAAATCGATTTCCGGCAATATAAAACTGTCGCACAACTCTCTGCTGATTGTAAATGACTCCATTTTTAACATTTGCTTTAAGAGCATAACCGCCTGCTTTACATTCTCGGCCCGGAAAAGCAGCCACATTACATTTACAAAGGCAAACGTACACAGCCATTGAAATGCCTGATGACATTTTTCCCAGCTTGTTGCAAAAATCCGATTCAAAACCTGTGCCAGTCCATGGCACAGTCCCCAGATAACAAACGTCCAGTTTGCTCCATGCCAGAGCCCGCTGATCAGAAAAACAATCATTATATTGATATACGTACGAATCTTTCCCTTCCTGCTTCCACCCAAAGGGAAATATATATAGTTGCGCAGAAATCTGGTCAGCGTCATATGCCATCGTTTCCAAAATTCTATAATAGAACAGGATTGATATGGCGAATTAAAGTTGGCCGGGAGCTCTATATGAAACATTTTCCCAATTCCCATCGCCATATCACAATAACCGCTGAAATCAAAATAAATTTGAAACGTATACGACAACATTACAATCATGATTTCCAGGGAAGTCATCATATCCGTATTGGACCAGCCCCAGGTAACTGCTTTGCCAAAAGTATCTGCAATTATCACCTTCTTAAAAAGGCCTACTGCAAATCTGTAAATTCCGTTTGAAAAACTTTCATGATCGAAATAATGCCTCTTTTCATCTCTGAACTGCGGAATGATTTCACTGTGCAGTACGATCGGTCCCGCCACCAGCTGCGGGAAAAAGGAGACGAAAGCCGCATATTCAATAAAACAGTAATCTTTTGTTTCTCCCCGCTCAGTATCTACCAGATAAGAAATCTGCTGAAATGTAAAAAAACTGATTCCCAGGGGCAGAATAATATTACGCAATTCGAAATCTGTTCCAAAAAGTACATTAAAGTTTCCTATAAAAAAATCAAAATATTTAAAGTAAAAGATACTTCCCACATTTAAAAGTATTCCGGAAAACAAAACAATTTTCCTGAACCTGTATTTTTTAATCCTGTTCAACAGACAGGCAATTCCCCAGTTGCACAAAATACTGATTCCCAGAAGCAATACATACGTTACATTATTATAAGCATAAAAAAGAAATGACATTAAAGCCAGCTCAAGCAGGGCTGCCCTATGCCATTTGTAGTGATTTAATATAAAATACCCGGACACCGATAAGGGTAAAAACAGAAATACAAATAAATAGGAATTAAACAGCATCTCTTTCCTCTTTCATACTTTCATTCACCAGTGGTTTCATAATCAAAAATACTGTCATAATCATAATGCGTATAAAACTCTCTGATTTCCTTCAGGTATTCCCGGTAATTATTTTCCGTTATCAGATACGACTCGTCTTCTTCCGCCATCCGGCGCAGTATTCCGGAATTAACTTCCTCACTGTAGTGAACATAATCCTTATAATTATTCAAATCGCATATCATTTCATAATCATTCCAGAATGCAAATAATCGTACATTTTCATATTTCATCAGTTCTTTCATCGCTGTCTGCATTGCCTCAATATAATAATTGATCAGGCCATTCCTCTCTGCATTATCCCACCAGCATATGCTGTATGGCGGAATAAAACAGTAAAATTCAACATCCGGATTTTCTTTTACTGTTGCCGACACATTCTGCTTCACGTTTTCCAAAGTCATTTTCCGCTCTTCATCAGTCATTTCTCTCTGGAAATCTGCCTTTCCATCCTGCCGTCTGTAATCCGCCAATACCGCCTCTTTTCCAAATACATTCCACCCATACCAGGAATACTCCTCATCAAAAACAATTTCATTGTCTTTGGATGGCTCTTTCAGAATTTCCAAACCTTTCAACAAAATCGTTTTATTAAAGAGGTATTCCGCATCATTAAAAGGATTCTCATCAATTAAATACCATGGATAACGGAATCCCTGATCTGCAATCCCATGAAACGGCGCATCCTTATCCGCTGCCAGAGAATTCAAATCCAATCCCCATACCACCAGTCTGATATCAGGATTGCTTCCCAGCGCTACCGCCAGATTATCATTTATCTCCTTATAGCCCGCTCCCGAAAAAGGCACCTTAACTGCCTTTACATGAAACAGATCATTTACCTCACTCGCCTTAAAATTTTCAGTCATAGATGTACCGGTGATCACTGCGTCATATGTAAAATTTCTCACAATTCCATTATTCTGATAACGCTCATCTGCAATCAGCCAGGAATAGGCGTAGCCTTCAAGAGGAGCATGATAATGAAAAAAAGGATCGATCACTGCAATGGTCAGCGCAAATAATGCCAGCATTATCATGGTCCCTGCTATTACAGTAATATTAAATCTTTTAGATTCTCCGCTTTTCATATATCTCTTTACTTTCCTTCAAAATCATAATCAACTGAAAAAGATACTGTAACTGCTTTCTGAGACAAGCATATTTGACCACAGCGATATTAACAACAGCCCAATCAGAACAAAAAGAACCAATATCTTTGCATAATTTACATGTATATACTCTTTTAATTTTCCCCAGTCCGTATGATATCCAAGAACCCCTGTTGCCACTAAATACAAAGGAGCAAAAAATCTCGTTTCCACAGCTCCCGGCAATATAAACAGAACAGGGATCAACAGTGCAAAATAGTTAAGCCAGACGTTGGTAAATTTCATACATCTGTTTAGAAGTACCATGCCAAAAGAGAAAAACAATACATATGCCAGAAGTGCCGGAACCAGTTTTTGATTATCCAGATCCACCACATACTGTTCCGGCCAGCAGGGAAGCAGCATATTAACCAAATGTCTGACATAAATTCCTGCCATTTCCACAGGATGCTTCCAGATAAATCCAAAAAAATCGCTCCAGGACGAGAACTCAATGATTTCTGTTCTTTCCACCAGCGCTCTCCCTACCGCATCTGTGAAAACTGTCTGCGGCATGGGATGCTGTTCCATTTGTTTTGTACCAATATATGTATCATATCTCTGGGTCTGAAGCCCCCAATAGAGCTGCTTGAGCATCAGACCTGATGTTGGCACTTTCATACTGAGAATTCCCAGATTATGATAATTCATATACCCCTGAGGCGCCCCCCCCAACAGGCCTCCGGCAAGCGCTCCAAGCACTGCTGTCATCTTACTGACAATACTTTTGCCCGATCGATACAAATGCCAGATAAATAACAGTACTAGATAAATACCCGGGAACAAATAAATCGTTCTGACATTATAGACCACATATACCACTGCACCAAACAAAACGCTAAGGCCGGCTCCATAAAGCCATCTGCTCTCTCCTCTGACCCTGTTTTCAAGGAGCACCGCTGTTCCACAAAGCAGCATCGCCATAAAATCTGACAAAGAATATACTTCCAGTCCCCAGAAAAAAAAGCTGAAAATCAAAAAACATAAAAAAGAGGTGATCGCTTCCCTCCATCCTTCGCCCTTTTCAGATCTTTGAAGATCGGGAAAAATAAACGTAAAAAATAACGAAACCAATAGTGCATTGACTATTTTATAGCAGGTTTCCCCTCCTATTTTATTACAGATTCCCAAATAAAGCGGAAATACATATCCCCTGAATCCATCCTTCATATTCAACAGTGAAAACGACTGCTCCTCATCCCACAAACTGACCCCTCTGTTCCAATAATTTCCTGCATCATAGAGGCGAACCAGTTCTATCCGGCTGTAAATCAGCATCATTGCTATAAAAATCAAAATAAAGCCGAAGAATCTTTTATTCTTTTTTTCATCTTTTAGCATCTTCATGTTATTTTTCCTCACATATCGGGAATCCGCTGATATCATAAATTACAATGTTATATCCCGTACTCCCGCCCGCCAATAACTTCTCTGCCAGCTGAATATTGGAGTAAATCAGCTTAAGATCTATCCAACTGTGCTCTCTTTCTGAAACCAATACTCCTGCTCCGCCAAACACATCCGGCACAATGCTTTCAAACGTCTTGACAACCGGACAATGTTCCTCTAATGTCAGATGCGCCTGAGAATCCCCCAACTTTGTATTGACGATCACAAAATCTGCTTCCCGTGTTTTATATATCTGATCTCTCTTTACCAGTACATCTGTCAGGTCATCTGGCTGAATTGTTCCCTTTTTGCTGATCCACCCTCCGGGAACAAACCCGGTATAATACTCTGACAGGCTGTTGTCCGGCGTGATTCCATTGGCATCGCAAAAATCTTCCTGGATCAGCCTTGTGTCCTGTCCGCTTCTTACCGCAACAATTACTTCTATCAAGCTGCCGGTACCCAGGTCCAAGGCTAAGATCAAAGTCATTAATACCCCCAGCACCTTTACCCACAAGTACCTGCAGCGAACACAGAGCCAGACCCCCATACCTGCCAGTAACAAAAGATCCAGATAGAATTCCAGTCCCCATCTGAAAAACCCCCTGTTCATGAAACAGAGCACCAACAGCTTCAGAACTCCCAACAGGAAAATAATATATTGTCTGCAAAAATTTCTGACAAAATAAGCGCCTCCTATTATCAGCAAAATGATGAAGATCATTCCGGCAATATGAAGGAAACTCTGATCTACATACTGCTTTAACTGTAAAAAATACGGAGGTCTCTCTCCTCCATCATATACGGCAATATTAATAAACCCGTCCACAATAGCGGTCTTAAAGTGCTGTACCATATTGGGTGCAAAAATCCCCAGATTTATCACATAGCACAGCAGGGCGAACAGGCCTTTTCTGATCACCTCACTGATATGTTTACTGTTCAGAAGAATCACCAGCGCAATATATGCACATCCGATTGCACCATGCCATTTCTCCAGTGTTGCCAGCGCCGATGCCATGGACATAAAATAAATAAAGCACTTCCTCTTCTCTTCCATGTAGCGCAGGCTGAACAACAGCAAAAGAGTTAAAAAGAAAAATGCCGTTATATCCCCCGTGACCTGCTTGGCCATCAATATATATGTGGGATACAGCGCAGAAAGCAGGCATGCAATCACCCCCAAATGCTTCTTCAGATAATTTCCAATGAGAAACACCAGAAGAACTGATCCGAGGCCAAAGGCGGCAACGACATATCTGTTAATAAAATAAGCCTGTATCATTTCATATGTGACAGGCGTCGCTGTCAGCCTGCTGTAGACATAAGTAATGACAGCAGCAATCTTGGAAGTAAACTGATTGGGATAATAGAAAGAGGAAGAATACAGGTGACGTCCCTGTGCCATTTCAATTGCAGATCCTACCAGCTTACACTCATCAGGCTGGAAAATACTTGTCCCGCCCCAATTGCATCCGGCAAATCTCAGAACCCCGCCTGCAGCTAATATAACCATTAATAAGATGATGTCTAATCTGTTAATATGATATCTTGCATGGAATCTATGAATATACGCTCCAAGTGAATAGTCATCCGCCCATTTCCTGATGTCAGTCAGGCGGAATATCAGACAGGATATCAGCCTTGCTGCCAACATTGTTGTTCCAAAGTATAAAAGCCTCCCTTTCATTCCCTTCTCAAAACAAAAACGCCCTATGTCTGTAGAACCAAAGAAGTAGGCGAGAATCAAAAAAAGTGTTATGTCTGCCATTATAAAAACTGTTTTTTGCTTATATGACTTCACAGCTTTGTAATTCCTTCCCTCACGAAAAAGGCAGCCTTAATTGACTACCTTCTCTTTTCCTGCTTATTTAGATCTTCCCTGTAAAACCAGCCAATGTTATATTCTGAATAATCTCTACAATAATATAAATAAAGATAGCATATACCTCTAAAAATGTAAAGAATATTTTTCCATATCCAGCGCACCCAAGTCCAAAAAAATATTGACAAAGCTTACCCTTGTGTATATCATTATTTTGGCTATATAGTTTCTAATAAAGTTCTGTAGAGGACAAATAAATGCTTTTCAACTCATTACAATTTTTATGTTTTTTTCCTATAGTGGTATTCATTTATTTTCTTATTCCCCATAAACTTAAAAATTACTGGCTGCTCCTGGCAAGTTATTATTTTTATATGTGTTGGAACGCTAAATATGTTGTACTGATTTTGTTTACAACAATCATTACATATGTAAGCGGTCTGTTGTTAGAACGGGTAAATCAGAGAGTTCATTCGGAGAGAAGGAAAGGATTGCTCAAACAATCTATTGTTTCCTTAAGTCTTCTGACAAACCTTTCACTCCTTCTATACTTTAAATACTTCAACTTCATAATAAATATCCTTGCCAACCTGCTAAGCCGCATCCATATTCAGCTTCATTTTCAGGAATTTGACATCCTTTTGCCTGTAGGCATTTCATTTTATACATTTCAGGCCCTTTCTTATACAATGGATGTGTATCGGAAAGAAATTCCCGCGGAAAAGAATTTTTTCCAATATGCACTGTTTGTCTCCTTTTTCCCACAACTAGTCGCCGGCCCTATCGAGCGATCCAAAAACTTGTTATGTCAGTTAACTCTGCCAAAAAAATTTGATTATAAAAAGGCCAAAGAGGGGCTTTGGCTGATGTTATGGGGGTTCTTTCTTAAGCTTGTACTGGCTGACAGAATTGCATTATTCGTTGATACAGTCTATGGCAATTATACTGACTATGCCGGAGGGTATCTGATTACTGCAACCATTCTTTTTGCTGTTCAGATTTACTGCGATTTTTATGGCTATTCCATTATTGCCATTGCAGCAGCCAAAATTCTCGGAATTGATTTAATGGAAAATTTTGATGCGCCATACCTTTCCACTTCCGTAGCCGGCTTCTGGCGTAAATGGCATATATCCCTTACCTCATGGTTCAAAGACTATTTGTATATTCCATTGGGCGGCAGCAGAAAAGGCCGACTTCGTAAATATTTTAACAAATTATTTGTTTTCCTGCTTAGCGGTCTATGGCATGGCGCTTCATTTTCCTTTGTTATGTGGGGAGGTCTGAACGGTTTTTATCAGATTATTGGGGAAATATTGCAGCCTGTAAGAAATACGGCAACTGCCATCCTTCATCTGAACAGAAATTCTTTAGCTCACAAAATTATACATGTTATCGGAACATTTCTTCTGGTAGACTTTGCATGGATTTTCTTCCGTGCAAGCAGTTTTAAAGTATCTCTTGAAATAATTAAAAACATGTTCAGCGTTCACAATCCATGGATATTTTTTGATGGTTCTATTTATAATTGCGGCCTGGACAGTAAAAATTTTGGTCTTCTACTGATCTGCTTATGTATCCTTTTGTTTGCAGATTACTGTAAACATAAAAATATTAAAATCCATGAAATCATTGTCCAACAGGATTACTGGTTCCAATTATTGTTTATGACTTTCTCTATTTTCTTTATTCTCACATTTGGAATATGGGGACCGGGATATGACGAAACAAATTTTATTTATTTTCAATTTTAAAGAGGGATCAAATGACTAGAAAACAGACTCTAAATGCCATCATCAGTTTTGTTCTTATAATCAGTATATTGGTTTGTTTGATTTTTTATACTGGCCACCTATTCCGCCCTTTGGATCCTGACAGCTCAATTGGGGCAATTAATGCTTTCCATTCTATGCCCGAGAATTCCCTTGAGGTGATCGTATATGGTTCAAGCCATGCCTGGGTCGGTTTGAATGTTATGAAAATGTATGAAAAATACGGAATTGGTATTTATAATTATGGATGTAACCGTCAACGTCTTAACACGACAGCATTATTCTTTCATGACTCTTTGAGGTCACAATCTCCAAAGTTAATACTGATTGAGACGTACATGGTAAATAATCTGGCATTTGATATTGATATTTGTGATGAAATTTATTACACCCGGGCCATTCGTCCTTTTGACGCCAAAAAAAGATATCTAAAGCAATGCTTTGGCGATAATCTGGAAAGATATTTATCTTATTATGTTCCCTTTACAGCCTTTCACAGCAACTGGAACAATCTGCAAAAAGCAAGCTTTGAAGAAACGACAGATCAGTTTCAGATCAACTTCTGCCAGACAATGGGATATCTCCCCATAGAAACTGTTGTTCCAATCGAAATTGCAGATTACAGGACCTATGAGCAGCGCGATATCTCCGATGAATCAAAGGAAATTCTTGATGACATTGTACAAGTGTGTAATGAGAAAAATATCCAGATACTATTTTATACCGCGCCCTACCAGGGCAGACATCACTATTTTAACGCTATGGCAGATTATGCAGCAGAAAACGGTTGTCAATATATTAACCTCTTTGAAAAAATGGATGAAATCGGAATCGATGACCAAACAGATTTCTATAATGAAGGGCACCTGAATACCAGCGGTGCTCTCAAAACAGCTGATTATCTTGGGCAGTATATTATTGATCACTATGAACTTACGGATATGAGGCAAATAGAGGGAAATATATGGGAACAAAATCTCAGGATTCTGGCTGAAGAAGACTGATCAAGCCTTAATGAATATACCTATAAAATTAGTCATTCCTTTTAATTCAGTAGAAAGTATTGTCAAAACAGCCAAAATATATTACACTAAATATAGATTTACCTCTTCTCAAAAATACTATATATAGATTCTATATTGTTTTGGAATGAATCTGGAGGAACATAAGATGTCGCCATTATTATCTCAAAAGAGAAGATTGGCAATTCAAAAAAAGGTTGATGAACTTACTAAGAAATACAAAAACGCAACTCCTTTCGAGATTGCCGCTTTTCTTGGTATAGTCTGTAAATTTAAGAATTTACCGGAAGGCATAAATGCCTATTCCATATATGAAAAATCCATTATATACATCAGCGATCGATTTAAAGAGAACAGCTATTCTGCCAAAATAGTTTGTGCTCACGAATTAGGACATTTGCTTCTTCAGGCTCATTCCGGTACTTTTGAATATAATTTTACCCTATACCGGAATTCTGCTACGAAGGACGGGATGCTGGAGTATGAAGCCAATATTTTTGCGGCGCTGCTTATGCCGCAGATCACTCAGGGGAGAGATCCTTTCAGTTATCATCCCGAAAAACTATACCGATGTCTGAATGATAAAATTTTTTAAACGGTATGAGAGAGCATTACATCAATGCTCCCTCATACAGCATTTTCCTCACAGCACGGATTATTTTTTCTACTTCTTCTATAATCCGCCCCGCGTCTTTTTCCTTTTGAATGAAGCTTGCATTCATTCCGTTCTGGCGTATCTTATCTATCCACTCCAAAGTCTCTTCTTTCGCCATTCCCTTCGCCTCCGCCTCATAGTAAATATATGCCAGTTCATTTTCAACATTGGTATTGAACACAGCCGGGTCATCAGAATTAATCGTGAGCATGACATGGTAATCTGCCTTTTCATTTTGCTTCCCCAAGTAAAAGACCGGATGCTCCTTCATATTGCTGAATTCCCCGATGGTTATATTAGAGGTAGGATTTGCTTCTATGTAAATCCCTTTTCTTTGGATTTTGTGAATTAAATACTCCTGCAGATGCCGGTACAGAGCTATTTCATCTTTTGTGACAGCCACAAGTTTTATCTCTCTGTATCTTTCTTCAAAAACAGGACAGTAATGGGTTAACAGCAAAGTTTCTTCTGTCCATATGTTTTGACAATCTTTTCCGGCGTTATCCCAGCAACTGCATCTATACTCTTCATCAGCTTTCCTCTGCGCAATCTCTCTGTGTGAGAGATCAAACTTCATCTTATATGTCTGATACAGCATCTGGATCGTTATTGTTTCCCAGCAGGGATACAGTTCATGTACGATGCCGATGATTCTGTCTTCTAATACGCCTGTTTTTACCGGCAGGTCCACATCGCCATGAATACATATTCCCCAAATCCACAGCAGATTTTCCATATGTTCCAGTACCGGAACAGCCACCACTTCATTATCTGCTGCCCATTGCTCTGCGCTGACCCCGAGCGCAAGCGCATGCCCCAGACGATCTCCTGCTTTATACCGGAATTCCTCCAGGACTTCGTCAATATGGCGCAGTCCGGAGACAATATGACGGAAGTCTTCCCCTACATGATAGGTAAATCCAATATTCTGTACTCTGCTGAATGATGTCCTTCCGTTGGTTACTTTTACAACCGGTCTGGTCACCTCCTGTGAACGTATCAGCTTATAAGCAGGTGCAAACATCCACGGCTCCATCACATTTTCATCGGAAGCGGCGTCTATCCCTACAATATATTCATCAATTCCGGGAATTGTCTGGCGTATTTCTTCTAATGCCACAGCCATATTCTGTATAAAGTACCGCCTGTGCATACGGCCTGAGACCCGTCTCTCACCGGAGAGTATTTCTTTCTTCCAGCAGTAGTCTCCCGATACATCCTCCAGGAACTCTCCCTTGATGAAATGAAAGACGATACCCAAAACAGGAATATTGGCGGATGAATTTCTTAATTCTTCCTGAATACTCTTTCGTTCTTCTGTTGAAATCCCCTTAAGCTTCTCCCTGTGTAACAGATTACGGGTTCTTCTGACTCCAATTGTATCCTCCATGATAAACCGTTTATAGGACTCAAATACCTTACAAATCTGCCCATATAACTGATATAAAATATACTTCCTACATTTATTATATTCAAAGAAACTCCATCCCACTTCGTCAATGTCAGGAGCAATTCTTATCTCCAGTTTTTTTAAGTATTCCATTCTTGCCTGGGAACGGAAGAGCTCCACCAACAGATCATTTCCTCCCAGAGCTGTTTTTTCCGCCCTTTTTGCCGCATTATATTGGGTCTGAAAATATTTTAATCCCTGCAAGGTATATTTTTCATGAATTTTGTAATAATATTCATTTTTCAGTCGAAGATACTGCAAAAACAGCCTGGCGAAGAAAGGATCGTCCATACAGCATTTCACATACTGATAGCTTTGGAACAACAGGATAAATTCTGAAGAGGTCTTATATTCCAGATATTCCTCATATACTGCACCGAGCAGATAATCCCTCTCCTCAGTCAAACCTTCCTTCAGTTTCCTGTATATTTTGTCAATCTTGTGAATACACCCTCTTTCTACCTCTCCTTCATATTCTCCGCAGTAGAGCCGCAGCATAATATCTCTTATTTCTCCCGGCACAACACGATCCAGCCATCTTCTGAACCCCGCTTTCTGCTCTTTTCCTTCAAAGTACAGTGCTGACAAACATCGAAACAAGGACATTTCAAGTCTGGTCAGATTATCTCTGCTCCAGTTCTTTTCTTCCATTTTGCTTATAAAACTCAGATCCGTATAGTATAGCCATCCGGTTTCATAATCAAGCCCTACATTAAAATGCAGATGATTTTCCGCCACACCCCTTTGCATTACTTTTATAAGCAGTTTATCCATCAGCGCCAGATTGGGTCCCTGCTCATAAAGCGCCTCCATTCCCAGGTCATTTTCTACTGCAGCAGCAACAATATAGATATCCGGCACTGTGAAACGGCAAAGTAAATTCCAGGTTTCCAATTTATCAAATACAGCGTCTCCATTCAGAATTTCTTCTACCTTATTTTTGCTTTTGCCCTTCCATTGCTTAATGGAGGCGACGCCGTCGCGGTATGTAATGAGAGCCTGAGAAACCCCGGATATAATCTTCAAAATGTAATAACTGCTGATGATTTCCAAATTAGAATGATTGATTCTGTTTTTACGCGTATATTCCATATACTTTTCCACCTCAGGCAGGGGGAAGAACAGGTTCCAAAGCATCTCGACTTCGTCTTCTGTTTTGATTCTCCAGTGATTTCGTTCTGTCAGATACGCGTTTAAAACTCTTTTTGCCCTTCTGAACTCTGCATTTTTGCGTCCCGCTTCTGAAGCCGATACTGACCTGTCATCACTCTTTATAAATCTATGATATGCTCTATAACAGGAAAGAAAATAATCTGATTTTCCCTGTTCCGAATCAATTAATGGAAACAGGAGAACTTCCAATATCTGATTCAGTCTGTATTTATTCATCATCCTCTCCCTCAATTAACGAATTAATATAATTGATTCTCTCCATTTCGTAAGAGGATTTTATATCATCCTGAAGCATTGCCAGCTCATTATCGGTGCCGGATAGCTTCTTTTCTTCCAAAATATCAACTGCAAGGTTAAAAAACTGATAATAATATGTCACTGTTTTCTTTCCGTTTATTTTTACTTTCTCCAGATCTTTCGATGATATGCTATTACCATTTTTATACCTGTCGCTTATAACCTGAAAAATATAAACCTTTTGCAGAAGTGTAATAAATCTAACCTGCATTCCCAGTTTTACTGCTTTTCTTACTTCGTCACTATTTTGCAGATCAATCAGGATATCCATCGCGCCAATTACTTCTTCCACTCTGTTCTTCAACGTTACATCTCTGTATACAGCACTATCTGCAGTCCCTCTTTGTCTGTAGATATTATTAAGATTTCTTACCAGCTCCATATACAGCCCTTTACTGATCGGTATCTCTCTCGTTGCTCCGGTAGATCTTAAATTACTGACCTGTATACGCAGTCTGTTAATCTGGGCATAATTCAATGGATAGTCGTCTGCTATTTCGTTTAGTACTTCTATTACATATTGAGGATCTCTAAGCAATGCATGATTTCCAAATGAATAAGCAGCCTGTTTTACTTTATTGATATATTCTCTGAGCAGCCCCGCTGTCTCTTCATAATTTTCATACATTCTTTCCTGTACATCCCTGATTATTTCACCAGGGCAGATTCCAAAAAATTCTTTCAATTTACCGAAATCCTGCAAATAGACCTGTGTTCTCTTGGCAACGATGTCTATGATCTGGCCCAGACCCAGATACCGCCCGGACGCAGTCCCCTGATTTCCATTGACCTTTGCTTTTTTACTGACGTTTGATTCATTTTTCCTGTCAAACGCTATTACAATTTCATTAAAAAAATTATAAAATTTATCGTCCGCCCCTCTTACATTTTTGCCGTCTATATCAATCCCTTTTTGATGATCCTCTTTTAATTTATCCCATTTATCCTGCATTTTCACCTCTGAAAAGCAGTCGCTTAGGTTATTTTTAATCTCATTGTCTATCCTTCTCTGATACTGTGTCAGGTATTCTCCAAACGGATAAACAATGCAGTCTTCCATATTCTGCCTGTTAAACAAATATACATTTCCATATACCAGAAACAATCTGCCCGCTATTTCACTAAACCATTTTGGATTCTTCCTGTAAATTGTAAGTAAATCGCTCCGAACCGGCGCTTTCCCATATGAATACTCCTTAAAATTATAAAAATATTCCATATTGAACTGCGCATCGGAAGCCTTATCCGTAATAATCGTTCCCAGCCGATCCAGCAGATTGGAATAATGTCTGAAATACTCGTCAGCATGCAAATCATCTCTAAACACATAACGGTTTCCAAACGCTTCATCTCCAATATATTTTGTTAATGGCAATACCACATGAATCTTTTCCCTTCCCGTAACTCCCCTGTCAATCCCCTTTTCCATTATCAATAAAAGATTTTCCAGAAAAGCCATCAGGGAATAAAGCTGAAGCCCCGTCTCGATTTTCTTGTGCTTTCCCTTTTCCTTTTCATGCCCCCGGTTCTTTTTCAGAAATTCATTCAGGAATTCATAATGAAGATATAATTTCCATTGATTATATTCCAGTAAAAAAATATTATCCACAAACTCATCAATATCTTCTATTGCCTGCGACAGATCATGATTGGCGCTAATGGTAATCCGTAAAAAATATCTGCAATGATAGTATATTTTCATCACCGGATCCTTCTTATCTGCAGTTGCTATTGCCTTCTTTAAACTATAAACCAATTCCTGCAGAGCAATGTAAACATTTCCGATCTGTCTGGAGGTATTTCCCATGAATTTTAAATAGAAATTAATCAGTTCGGAATTCTCACCCATAAAATTATGCGGTTTCTCCCCAACCACACAGTCTATTAAGCTCTGCACCTCCTCTTTGACACCACAGCCTAAATTTTTATTATCCTCCAGACAGAATGTCTCCTTCTGTCTGGCCGTATTAAACAGTCTCAGGTAATAACGTGTGGAGGTTGGAAGAACCTTCCCCAAATACATTCTGGCAGTACGGCTTACTACATCCTCCGCGCTCTTGTCCGGCTCATTATCTTCCTCCTCGTTTTCCCGTGGTATTCCCCAGATATAGCGGGGTTTATTATTTTTAACCAGATAATTTCTCCATTCACTTGGCAGTCTGCCGATATTTCTGTCAAGTGCATTTTCGATCACCTCCAGAAAGAGCTCTTCATCTGCTGTTGTAATCACAATGATATTGGGGTGAGATAAATACTTGATAATCACTGACAAAATCTCTTCTATTTTTTCCGGCGCCAGATCAACATCGTCAAATATAAAATAAATCATCGGACATATGGACTTCTTTTTTCCTTCCCGCAGTTCCTGATATCTCAGTATATTTTTTATCCATTCATCCCACAAATCTGCAATTTCCTTTGCAAATTTGTAATAGTCTTCCGCCTGCAGAACGGAATTGTTAATCACTGTATAATAAGAAGATTCCACGCCGGGATTATAATTTCCTGCATAAAAAAACTGCGTCATTCTTTCCAGCTTCCCATGCAATGACTCTTTCATATTTTCATCGGGCAGATACTTGCATTTGTTCCAGTATCCTTCCTCCCTGTCTTTTTGTTCTAACCTATGTATATGTTCCTCCAGGTTCCCTATTTCCTCCCTGATAATAGCCAGAATCCAGCCCAGAACCGTACAGTTCTCCGGTATCACTTCCGGAATAATCAACGGAAGAACCACATCATATTCATCCTTTTCATACATCTCCCTTATCTTTCTCTGTAATGAAAATGCCACCGACGTCTTTCCGGTTCCTCTGGGCCCTAAAATAGAAAAGACATTATCATACATAAAATTGTCCTGATAATATCTCTTCCTGCTTGACTTCATATTTTCCTGAAGCTCCTTATAGGCAACTTCCCGGCACACATTGATCTTGTGAAACAAATTTTCATACGTAGGCAATACATTTTCCAACTGAATGTCTGTTAACAGTCTGATTCCAACCTTGTGATCATTTTTTCTTCCCATTTTTCTTCCGTACCCCTTTCCCCATAACACTATAGCCTATCTCTTATTCCCACGTCCCCGCCTTACCTGTATCGGCGGCGTTCCATATAAAAGCCACTCCCTTTCCTCCGACATAAATTTTGAATTCCGGCGCTCATACGCTTCCTTTTGACGCTTCAATTTCTCCCGGCGCTGATTTAATTCATACTTGGTCGGAGCAGGCGCAAAATCCATCTCGATATAACGCCGCGTCTCCCTAGCGCTCAAATCTATATACTTTTCCTGCCTGCGGTTACTTTTATACATAATCCTCTGCTATTTAACCTTCTCTTTCTTTATAATATGCATTTCCGCCTTCCTGAATACTGCTTTTACGGCATAATCCTATACAATAGCCCTCATCTCTTACTACTAATAACTGCTTTTATCAATATTCTCCTATTGTCAAAGGAGATCTTTAAATGTATATTACCACATTTTTCCCAAAAATGGGCACTTAATTTATAAATAGTAAAGCGAATACCTATGAAAAGCAGTAGTCCTTCTGTATCATTCAGCAAAATTGCTCCTACTGGTTCACAAAAACTGCAGATTTCTGGTATAATAGGCAAATATAAATCAAAAGGAAGTTGGTGCCTTAAACGAAGCGAAAGGAATGACAAAATTTATGAACACCTCAAATCATAGAATGATTGGATTAGATCTATTCAGAGTCATAGCAGCTTTTACCGTATTTCTTTTTCATTCTTCCATCCATATGGGATGTACTTATGGAATCTTTCAGGATTTTGTAAGCATGGGAGCCGTGTTTATGACCGGTTTCTTTCTTCTTTCTGGTTTTGTAATATTTAAAACCTACAGTAAAAGAGAAATAACTAAAATATCTGAGATAAAAAATTTCTATTTAAAAAGATTAATCACATTAATTCCAGTTTATTATGTAACTGCACTTTTATACACCTTAACTTTAGATTCAAAAAACATCGTCGATAATCTTTTCTTGGCTCCCATTGAATTATTGGGGATTCAGTCGACTTTCAGTTCATTATTCAGTTATTCGCACAATGGCGGTACGTGGTTCATTTCCTGTTTGATAATTTGCTATCTGATTTATCCCTATATTCAGGAACTTGTCCTCCAAATCTCACTGAAAGGCAGATTTATCATTTTCGTTCTATGCTGCTTCATTTTGCTGTATGCACCTGTGATTGTTATTATATTCAAGACGGCAAATATTTATTCAAATCCTTTCTATCGATGTCTTGAGTTTATAATCGGGATCCTGTCGGCTTCTATCATTGAAAATACCTCCGACAGCCGTCAGTATCATTTGCTGCGGACATGGAAATTCTTTTGGATAGAATTGATACTCTTCATCGCCGGTATTTCTCTCGCAGTAAAATTAAATTTATTTGTTAATGATTATATGCTTTATAACTGGATTAATCTTCCGCTTTCTATTCTGATGATCTGTACGCTGTCAGGTGTATCATCAGAAAAGATGCAGAATTCCCGGATCATCTCTTATCTCGGATCAATATCTTATTGTTTCTTTTTAGCTCAATTTTTTACATGGAAATTGACGGCTTTTATCCTCAGGATAATAAATCAGGACAGCAACTTATTCAAAATAATCACATCTCTAATTATTTGTACTATACTATCAATACTACTTTATGAACTGGTTGAAAAGCCATTTAAGAAATTATTGTAATAAAGCTGGATGCTTTCTGAGAGTGAACCTAGGGGTAGTCACCCAAAAAGAGACGCACTTGGAAAAGGCGGTGAACTATGCCCAAAACCACAAAGAACAGTTCATGACATACCCTGAGGACAGCAGGTGCAGTTTTTCCAGTAACTTAAGCTTATGCTATCTTTATCTTTTTTCAAATAAGCGCTTAATTATGAGGGCACTGAAAAGTTATAATGGAGCAAAGCGGAGCGGAGGGACTAGAAATGCGAGAGTATGAAAGTTGAGGTATTTCTAGCTCATTCGCAGATTCTAATACAATGTTATGGAAGAAAGCGAAACTCCCGCAAAAGAACGGGAGTTTTTCAGTTCCCTCATTACTATATAAGGTTTTTTTGAAAATTATATGTAACCGGTAAATAGCGGGTACTTCCCAATTTTAAGAACCTCTCTCGCTATCTCTTAAAATACAATCAATAGTAAGAGCAACTGCATATTTTAGTCTCTGTGTCAACCTCTTTTCTAAAATTTACTGTTAAATTCGAGTTAGACCATAGGATGAGATCTTTTCAATCAGCTAAACTAAATGACCTTGGTTCCTCTCTTTCTGTAAAAGATTATTTTGTTCACTCCATATCCACCTTCCTCTGGCGTAATCCGGGAAAAATTATCGCTATTGTTGATATAATCCCAAAAGGGTAACAAAGAATAATCGTGATAATCCAGACCGTTTTCAGGTAATAATATGGCGCCTATATTCAGTTTTTCAATCGCCATTTCTATCTCTTCGCTTGTCTTAGCCTGTATAAGATCTTCTGCATAGGGATGGTATAACAATTTAGGAGTTCCTTTTAAATAGAATAAGAGCACCTGATCATGAGTAAAAACATCACCATCCGTGACAGATGAAATAATATCGGCCATTCTCTCATATTCATGGCGGGTATTTATACAAGCCTCAACATACGCCTTATTATATGTATTGCAACGTATTACTTCAGCACGAATAAAAAACATAAGCATCACTATGCAAATAGCAAATGACATTCCAGTCAGAATCTTGGTGTTGTACCTTCTCGTTAAAAGCCATGAACCTGTTACCGCAAGCAATAATAAAAAATACATCCTATATCGAAGTTGTTCTGCAAACCATAATGATACCTCCCACCCTATCCAATCCATAATTCCGGTCATTGGAAGCAGCATACCTATAACCAGCAAGGAAAAAGACAAATTCTTCTTATTTTTCTCTCTCCATGCTGTTATTATCATTAGAATCAGTCCGATAATTCCGAGAAGCATCATAAATCTTACAGACCATGTATATGTTGACCATATGGTTGATCTATCTGCTCTGTTACTATTTATAGCTGCAATTTGTTCAATCACAGGAGTGTCATGAAACGGCAAAAGCGTCCAACTTTTCATTCTACCCGTTGTAAGATAGATCGAGAGTGTTTTTGTTATCCCCAACAATGTACCAGCTAAGACTGATATACCACAAGATATTAGATGTCTAATTGGTGTTTTCATTATCAGTAGTAATATCCCCACCACTATAAACATCCCGAGCATGATATAAACATTACCCTCATGGCCATTCATAGATAAATAGCAGAACAAAAACATGGCAACGTATTCAAACCATTTTCCACCGCCCATAGTGATATTTTCGATTTGATTTACTACGAAAATAACGAGTAGCATTAGTGACGCAAACCTGAACGCATCCCTGGATCCAACCACCATTAGCATAGAATATGTGTATATATGGAATAAGACAAGAGACAAAACTCCTGCACGATATGTACCTCCGCCATATGACGCCAATATAAACAAAAAAATATCAAAGCAAAAATATACCCAAAATATTGTGATATTAACACATCTTAAGGAATCATCAATGCCTACTGTATCGGCCACTATATTAGCATCTGCAAGATACATAATCCACAAAGGACCATGGTCATCAGGCATAGAAGAACCATATTTATCATCCGTATAGTTATCTACTTCCCAAGAATTCTTGTCCTCTAGGAAATATCTCGCATTAAGTTCATAATGTGCTCCGTCTGAATCTATTCCTGGTCTTCCAGTCATGGAGAGAGCATGTGCTGTTGCTGTACCGATTATAATCAGCAGAATCGTCAAATACGCATTTCTCTGAAGCGTTCCAACCTTTATCATCTTCAAGATCAGAAATATAACACCTATAGCACATATGCATCCCCACAAACTAACTATTATTAATCCTACAGTATTCAATGAATGGTATATTTCTAATATATATATCTTCAGATTAATTCCATTATATATAAGCGAAAAGAGTAAAGTCACTCCAGTAGCAATAAATGCGTCAAAAATAAAGCAAAACCCTATTTTTCTAACGTATCCTATACAATACCTGAGTATTGACCTGCAGGCTTCTATTGTAATAAGGTAATTTTTTTCTATAAATATATAAATCATCGCCCAAAAAATTGGCATAAAAGAATAGAACCAGCTATCCCAACCGATGAAAACTAGTCCAAGCAAATAATCTTCCAGACTCACCACCATTGGTGCAGATGCCACACCTATAATCATAGTTTGCCCATCCGTTAATTTCTTAAACAGGCTCAATTTTATAAAAATTGTCCCGATTGCAAGCCCTAGGATCAACATTCTCATAAAATATAGAATCATTGTTAATATTTCTATCATTTCACATCACCTCCTTTATAATATTCTGTTTATAAATTAATTTAACTACCTACATTTTTAAAATTAGACTCTCTAATATTACTATATAGATAAAATATTATCATTCTTGACTCCACGATTTATAATACATTGATATCCTTCCGTCAAAATAGACATCATTTATGATAGAGAATTGGATGATATTCTTCAGCAATTTGACGGCAGCATTATCTCCGTTTCTAGCCAAGCTTATGATATTGTCCACAGTGCCATATTTATCAAGATTAAATATTCCGTTTTCCGATATATCATCACTATAGACTATATTGGGCAGGGAAGGATTCTCCAGCATTGCGTCATCCGCAAATTGGAATATATTGGTATATTTGGTTTTATGACCACCTAATTTCCCCCTGATAAAATTTAATACTGTCACGAAATCCGTAGTCACACAATGTGATTCCCTGACAGGTCTTCCTGTTTCTGAATGAGGACACGCTGCAGCTTTAGGATAATAGTCCTGTATCAAGCGTATATACAGACGCTGCCCATATCTATACGTTTGTGGAAGCGAATTAAAAAAGTTCACAACCCGATAATCATATACTGGGAGCCTGACCGGAATAAACTGATCTGTAATCGCCATAGAAGGCATTGTGATTCTCCGCTCTATGGATCTAAGCTTCAGCCGCATTGTATAATTCCCAAATGTGATCCCTTTTTCAGCTTCGTTAATTGCTTTATTATAATCCTTTTTTAGTTCCTCCCAGGAATTTGTTATTATTGGACCATAATATTTCGTGTCATATGCAGGCTGTCTTCCTCGTGTAATATCTTTTAAGAGTCTTTTCTTATGTTTTTCTTTCCTTCTTTTGGTCATCTTAGCACTCATAAAGGGTATCAAGCCTGTGAAATTGCTCTTTTGTCCTGAAATAGCATCTCCTCCGATCCCAGCCAATTCAACACTCTGCGCAATCTTGTACTTCTCCTTGGCGGCAGCTAACTGATAAAATTCTTCATGATGGCACTGCCCGCCCGTACGAATTACAGTTTCTCTTGCAATATCAGTATAGTCTAGTCCAGCAAAGTTCAAATAGTGATGGTCTGTGTTGTACGCTTTCGCAAGAGCACTTGCACCTACAACGTCACCGCTGTTAGGGCACCCAAAATTAAACGAAGAAACATTTTCCCCATCAAGAATCGCCAAAATGAGCCTCGAGTCAAACCCACCGCTTAAACCAATAATATTTGCCCTGGTGCTCTTTCTACATAGTACCGCATCTCTATATAAATCATTGAGTTCTCCCAGATAGTCCTTCTTCGATTTATTCTTTTTACCGTTGCATCTAGGCAATTCCCAATATGTATCCGTGCTAATCCCATTTTTGTTCACAATTATTCTCTGTGCTGGCAAAATATAATTCACATTCTTAAAAAAAGTTCTGTCTTCCAAGCAATAATCAAATGATAAGTATTCTGAAATCCCGATATAATCCGGCTCAAAGTCTTTCACCTGCCTTAACAACATTGGATCCTGCGAAAAATAAAAACCCCTGTCATTTATTATTGTATAAAACACAGGATATATGCCAAATCTGTCATTATAAATCTTTAATTCTGAATTTTTTTTATCATATATTGCAACGACAAATGCTCCGTTAAGGCTTTCTATTGCCTTCTCGCCTTTATCCGTCAGCAGTTTCCCTAATTCACTACCTGTTCTGACTGGATAATCTTCTATTGAATTTGTATCATCATCGACGATGCCATACCCTTCACCAAAGAAAGCTATGACAAATTCCTCTGTTTCAAATATTGCATTTCCCCGCCATGCAAGATCATAACATCCTATCTGACATTTGTCCCCATTCCATTCGTATCCGACATATTGCTCAGAAAACGCAGTCTCCGCGTGGTTAATGCGAATCTTTTTATTCATTGAAAAACAACCATATAGTCCTTGCATTTGTTATTCCTCCCTTCAAAAACTCTCACTTAATATTGATTCTATCTCGTCATTTATTAGTATTCGACACTTAACTGCAAATTCTGTCCACCACATTTTGCATCAACTACTAAAATTCCGTGCTCACCGATTGGCAAATCAAAGGATTTGTTCTCATCATATTCCTGAATCACTTCAGAATATTTTTCTACCTCTGTTTTCTCGTCGATTACTGTTCTAATAATTCTATACTCCATATCATTTCTGTTAGAAGCGACAGAATAATGTCTGGCGGAATAAATCGGACTGCCATCTGTATTAATATTGCTCGTAGGGCCTATATCCCTGTAATATAGTCCATATATTTCAGGTTCCTCGCTGGACAATTTTCCTTCATAAGATTCAAAAAACCTGACGCTATTTTCTTCTTTTGTTCCACTCAACACATTCCATAATACCGGCGTGAACAATTCTTGGCCTCTACCATTAAGATGACCAATATCCATAAACAGATCCCCGTCTTTTATGTCAAGATAATCATCCTTAATCAGATTAAAATCATATATTTCAATTCTATACTCATCTGCTATATTTTTAAGCTCACAAATATATTTGTCATAATCCTCTGTACTTATTAGCTGCAAATCATAAACAGGTGAAATATACATCTTTGTATTTATCCCCTTCTCCTGCAACATTTCAAGGGGTTTCCTTATATATTTTTCGCTATTATTTCCTATCCCATATCTGTTAAAATTCCTGTCAGCCTCTAATAATTTTTCCTGATCCAATAATCTCAAATTTTCAGAAAACCAAATTCCTTTCTCGTAATATTCTACAAACCCAGCCGTGCCATCCACATCTACCAAGTTTTCATGATATGTACCGTCATTAAACTCATCACTGTTCTTTATCTCAATATTAGTTTTTATTTGCTCCCAGTTAAAGATATTTTGCCTATACCGTACAAATGGAAAAATTGTTTCCAGCATATGTTCCTCATCAGATGAATTCAACAACATAATAAAGGAATTATAGGATGGTTTCATTTCATACGTAATAAGCCATGGTCTTGAAAAATTATCCGGGGAATCCATCCAATCCACGACTTGATATTCTTCAATTTCCTTATCCCAAATCTCATATTCCGTACTCATCCTATGATAACATTCCAGATATACACTTTTTATATCATATCTCTCTATCGCATCCTTTAATAAATAATAAGTGTTATCCCATCTCTGTCCAGGAGTAGCCAGATTAAAATTATTCTCTCCATTAATATTATCAAGTATGCGGGGGTCAATATCACAATATACATGAGATGACCCCAGAAAAATATTATCAATATTGTCTTGATCATAGTATGATTTGAACAATATTCTATGATAAGGGTCATATGTCACATACATATAGTTCAGCCTATTGCATATTGATAGCAAGATAATAATTCCTAGCAAAGTCTCTACTACAGGTTTTATTATTCGAACCAGTATGCTTCTAAAATTGAAAGTAGATAAAGTTTTGTGTATCATACTCTGTTCCATAACATCCAAATAAAATAATATATAATAATAATCCGATTATAGAAATGGTTCTGAACCACCAGTGCTGATTAAAAAAAGCCTCTATTACATCTTTCCCCATATATTTTTGATAATCCACAATTCCAAGGATCATGATTGCAATTATGACAACATTACAATACTCTCTTGTAATTTCCATATCAAATAAAGATCCATCAAGTAAAACCAGCCAATCCCCGTGACTTATCTTCCCCTTTAAAATTATTCTTAATAATGGCAAATTGCCTGCTCTGAAAAGTAGCCATGCAAAACATACCATGACAAACGTAAGAATCACTTTCAGAACTCTATCCGAAAAAGTGACCCCTGTTTCGCCAAGATCAAAAATCCTACGCACCTTACAACAAATCCCGCTTATAAAAAACTCAAGGATCTGATATATCCCATGCAGTCCTCCCCATACCACAAATGCAAGGCTGGCACCATGCCATAATCCGCTTATGGCAAATACCACCATTAGGTTCACATATTTTCTGATAATGCCATTTCTATTGCCTCCCAACGGGATATATAAGTAGTCCCTGAACCATGTTGAAAGGGAAATATGCCATCTTCTCCAAAACTCCTTAATGCTCTTAGAATAATAGGGAGCGTTGAAATTATCCATCAATTTAATTCCCATCGTAAGTGCGGTGCCTCTTGCTATAGTTGAATATCCGTAAAAATCGCAATATATCTGTATGGAGAAAAGAACGGTTGCAATTACAATATAGACTCCCTGATATTTATCCGGCTTGTCAAACACCATATCTACAAATACGGCAATCCTGTCAGCTATTACGACCTTAAGGAAAAAACCATAAAGCATTATGAGAAGACCTCTCCTTAAATTCTCATAGCTGAACCTGCCTGGCATAGCAAGCTGTTTTAGAAGATTTTTTGAACGCTCAATAGGTCCTGCTACGAGCTGTGGAAAAAACGCTATAAAAAGAGCATACCTGAAAAAATTTCGTTCTGCATATATCTCCTCCCTGTAAACGTCAATTAAATAGCCTATAGCTTGCAACGTAAAAAAAGATATTCCTACAGGAAGGATAATCAAATTTTCCCACGGTATTTCTTTTTTCCCCACTAAAGCCATAATTTTATTCAAATACTCTATAAGCATATTGGCATATTTGAAATACCCTAATACAGCCAGATTTACGAATATTATAAAATACAGGCATATTTTCCTTTCTCTTACTTCATGTATTTTATTTAAAAGCAATCCGCCTATATATGTAACAACTGTAGAAAAAAACAAAAGTAATACATACTGTGGATTCCATTGCATATAAAAGTAATAGCTTACTCCCAAAAGCCATAAATATCGATATTTCGAGGGGATAATGTAATACCCCCCCATGCTATCGGAAAAAAAATTAAAAACTGGCTTGAATTAAATAGCATTTTGCATCTCCATAATATACGCCTTTAGCCATTTTTATCTATCTACGTTTGATAACAACAAAATTGCTCATCCCACAAAATATCCTCCATCACTATAAAGATATTTTTCTCTTCGCTTACCTCTTGGATCCAAAGCTGTCAAATCGCTGTTTTCCATTAATACACTCTCTTTATTTCTTATGGCATAAATCCTATAAATGACAACGTTCATTTCTTCTCCAATAGTAACAGCGCGTCTCTCCATAGATCTATGTGTTATAAGTTCAGTTCCATTAACATCAATCTTAAGTTCCAGATGATTTCCTCTAAACATGATGTCTTTTATTACACCTCTCTGTGCATAAGGAATGATATCTTTAAAATGTATATTGTCATTTTTAAATGCCTCTACAAACTCAGGTCTGACTATTGCATAATCAAAATCAGCCTTGTCAAATCCCCGCAATCTTTCAAAATCTCTTACCACCACAGGTTCGCCTACAAATTCTGACACAAAAGCTGTTTTTGGCCTCTTATAAATCTCATATGGCGTACCACTCTGTTCTATACGCCCCTTATTGGTGACAATAATTTGGTCGGCGACCTCTACAGCTTCGTCCTGATCATGTGTAACAAAAATACTTGTAATCTCGACTTTGTGAATCATATCCCGAAGCCACTGCCTCAATTCCTTCCTTACCTTAGCATCGATGGCTGCAAATGGCTCATCCAGAAGCAGCAATTCTGGTTCAGGCGCTATTGCTCTCGCAAATGCTACCCTTTGTTTCTGACCACCTGACAGCTCGTTTGGAAATCTTTTTTCTAATCCTTCTAATTCTGTCAGTTTCAAAAGCTCATGGACTCGCTCTTTTATCTTTTTCCTCGGCTCTTTCTTTACATCCAGCCCAAATGCTATATTATCATATACATTCATATAACGGAACAAGGCATAATTCTGAAAGACAAACCCGACCCCCCTGTGAGCCGGTGGTAAATTGTTTACTTCTTTCCCGTCAATACAAATCTCTCCGGAATCTGCCGACTCAAGTCCTGCAATCATACGCAGTATGGTCGTCTTTCCACTTCCACTTGGTCCCAGTAATGCTACAAGCTTCCCTTTCTCGATCCCAAAGCATATGTCCTTAGAGGCCTGAAAGTTGCCAAAGGTTTTATTTACATTTTTTAACTCGACGTGCATAGGTTCAGTCCTTTACATTTTTCTCCTTCAACAAAGAGTTTACATGGTTTGTCTTATATTCCAACACATTTCTCGCAATTAAAAGTATCACTGCAAAAATAACCAGAACGGATGATGCAGCATAGGCCTCCACAATAGAATCAGCAGACCCCGCCATATACAGCGCATCTATCTCCAATGGCAACGTGAAGGTCTTTCCCCGCGTCTTGGAAAGTGCATTTACCGCTCCGAATTCGCCAATCGCCCTGGCAGTACAAAGCACAACTCCATATGCCAAAGCCCATCTAATATGTGGGAAAGTAATCTTCTTGAATATCTTAAACCCACCAGCCCCCATCAATGCTGCCGCCTCTTCTTCGTCTGTTCCAACGGAATTAAGCACAGGTATTATCTCCCTTGAAACAAACGGAAATGTGACAAATATTGTAGCCAGCACAACTCCCGGTATGGCAAAGACTATCTTGATATTCCATCCCGTTATACTATTGACTGCATCTACTATTGGTGCAGCCCATCCCATTCTTCCAAACATCATGATAAAAGCCAATCCTGCAATGACAGGTGAAATGGAAAAAGGTATATCGATAAGCGTTGCGAGAACCTGCTTCCCTTTGAAAGAATACCTTGTCAGAAGCCATGCCGCAGCCAGACCAAAAACTGTATTCACACCTACAGTAATCAATGTAACAAATAGTGTAAGTCTGATAGCAGACATTACATTCGTCGTTGATATAGATTTCACATAAAACTCCCACCCTTTGCTCAGAGAATTTACAATTACAGACAAGAGCGGCAGTATAAGCATAAGGGAGACAAACAAGGTGCTTATAATTATCATGGGCTTTCGAAAGCTTTTCTTGCTATACATTGTTTGTCCTCCTAGACTGCTGCATTTGCATAATATTCATAGAGAGCAGGATAATAAATGATACAATAAGCATCACAAGCGCCACAGCAGTTGCTCCTGCATAATCCATATAATTTAGTTTCTGCATGATTACATAAGAAATTACCTGTGTGTGCTCCTTTGCACTGTTTCCCGATATGTAGATGACACTTCCGTATTCCCCTATTCCCCTCGCAAAAGCCAACCCGAACCCTGTCAAAAGTGCGGGAGTCAGCTCTGGTAGAATAACACGTCTAAATGTGTACAGTCGTCCTGCGCCAAGCACATGTGCCGCTTCCTCATATTGATAGTCTAACTTTTCCAGAACAGGCTGCACCGTCCTGACGACAAACGGTATGCCTACGAATATAAGTGCTGTAATAATCCCAAGATATGTATAGGAAACATCCAGCCCTATCGCCGAAAGATATTTCCCTGGGAATCCTGTGTTTGAATACATTTTAGACAAGGTAATTCCTGCTACTGCTGTCGGCAGGGCAAAAGGAAGCTCGATCAGCCCGTCTATCAGTCTCCTGTGCACAAATTTATATCTTACCAACGTCCAAGCAAGTATCACACCAAAGATACAGTTAATAAGCGCGGCTACAAAAGAACAGACAATACTCGTTAGAAAGGCAAATTTCACGCTTTCGGAAGTCATTATCTGCCAGAATTCTGTTAGGGATAGAGAAAAGCTATATACCAGTATTGATGCAACAGGAATCAATATAAACAGCGAAAGCATAGTGACAGTAATCCCCATCGTAAGTCCAAATCCCGGGATTATGTGCCCTGCATGCATCATTCTTCTGTCTTGCTTAGCTTTATATCCTCTCAAAATCCTACCTCGCATAAATTTCGTCAAAGACGCCTCCATCCATGAAGAACTTGTTATATGCGGCATCCCACCCACCAAAATCATTTATTGTACACAGTTCCATATCAAGGTCAAATTTATCAGCATATTCCTTCAAAATCTCTTCGTCCGATGGTCTGTAACCATATTCTCCTATGAGCATCTGTGCTTCCTCAGAGTACAGATATAAAAGATAATCATGTGCTATTTCCTGTGTTCCATTCTTGTTTGCGTTTTCATCTACAATGGCTACGCTCGGCTGTGCCAGTATGCTTATGGACGGCGATACTATCTCATATTCATTCGGGTACTCTGCAACTGTTGCTATTGCCTCATTCTCCCATGAGACAAGCACATCTCCCTGTCCGTTCTCTACAAATGTAGTGGTGGATCCCCTTGCCCCCGAATCCATAACAAGAACATTACCATACAGTTTAGCCATAAATTCCTTCATCTGATTCTCATCATTCCCATACATCTGTCCTGCATAATACCATGCCGCCAGGAAATTCCAACAGGCCGCACCGCTGCTTTTCGGATCTGGAGAAATAACTCCTATACCCTCTTTAATAAGATCGTCCCAACCTTGTATTCCTTTTGGATTCCCGGAACGCACCAAAAATACAATCGTAGATGTATATGGGGAAGAATCCCTGTCAAACTCATCCATCCATCCTGCTTCAATCAACCCTGCCTGTTCCACAAGCGTAATGTCATGTGCCAAGGCAAGCGTAACAACATCTGCATCCGCACCCTCCACAACGCTCCTTGCCTGACCGCCGCTGCCGCCATGAGACTGCACTATTTCCACATCCGTTCCGGTTTCTGACTTATAGTAATCACTGAAAAGCTCATTATAGGTTGCATACAACTCCCTTGTTGGATCATAGGAGACATTAGTAATCGTGATCTTTCCTGTTTTACTGCCCAATGAATTGTCAGTCACTTTCTTTTCTTCTCCCCCACACCCCGTAACCATCAGAGTAGATACTATACATATTGTCGCTGCTGATAAAGTCCAGCTTCTTTTTTTCATATTCCTCCTCCTGTGACAAAATTTGCATATTAATAAAGCCGGTTTTCGGGCTTGTTGATGGCATAAAAACCTTTTTCATTCAATGAATTAACCCTGTTATAGGTCATTTCACTATCGTCCAACTGGCGAAAAATTCCTCCTGCCTCTTCCACGATGCACTGCATTGCCGCAGTATCCCACTCCATCGTAGGATTGTGGCGGAAATAGATGTCTGCATCCCCTTTTGCCACAAGACACCCTTTAAGAGAGCTTCCTATACTTATCAAGTCTTTTATCTCATACTTCTCTATCATTTGCTCCATTTTCTCACAGGAGTGAGAACTACTGGCAACAGCTTTAATCTTACCATGATCCGTATTATCCGAAACATGCAGTCGTTCTTCCGTACCATCGGCATTAAGCAGGAATGCTCCTCCACCTTTGGAGGCATAGTACAAATCTCCCGTTACCGGTACATAAATGACCCCCATAACTGTCCTGTGTTCATATGCCAAAGCTATATTTACTGTAAACTGTCCATTCCGTTTTATAAATTCCTTCGTTCCATCCAAAGGATCTATGATAAAGCATAGTGGATTCACCAATCTCTTCCTGTCATCATTTTCTTCTTCTGAAAGAATGGCATAGGAAGAAAATGAATCTCTTAACATAGTGACAATAAGATCATTTGACACTTTATCCGCATTTGTGAGTGGAGAATGATCCGTCTTATATTCCACGGTATCTATGAAGTTTGTCTCATAGACCTTCATAATCTCCGTTCCGGCTTTTTTTGCGACTTCCTTTGCTATAGCAAGTTCTTTATTCCACATACAGATACTTCTCCAATTCCTTCATTACATATTCCGTTGCTTCATCAAGTGTACACTTGCTCGTATTGATTATAATATCGGGATTTTCCGGAGACTCATATGGGCTATTGATACCCGTAAAGTTCGGAATTCTGCCCTCTCTTGCTTTCTTATAGAGCCCTTTGACATCCCTCTTCTCACACTCTTCCAGAGGCGTACTGACATATATCTCCACAAAGTTCTCTTTTCCTATAATCTCAGCTGCATTCCTACGATCGCTTCGGAAAGGCGAGATAAATGATGCCAGTACAATAAGCCCCGCATCGTTCATAAGCTTAGATACCTCTGCTACCCTTCTTATATTTTCAATACGATCGCCCTCTTCAAACCCTAGGTTCTTATTAAGCCCCATACGAACGTTATCGCCATCCAAGAGCATCGTAAAATTTCCCCGCATTGACAATGTCTTTTCTATCACACTTGCAAGAGCAGACTTCCCTGCTCCAGACAGTCCCGTAAACCACAGGGTCATAGGCCTCTGGTTCATTTTAGCCGAACGGATAGTGCGGTCAATCTCTGTCTGTTGCCATGTGAGATTATCCGATCTTCGAAGCGGATGCTCAATAACACCACAGGCAGAGGTCATATTTGTAAGCCTGTCCATCATTATAAATTCTCCCATCGTTCTGTGGGATGAAAATTCATCAAAGACAGCTTTCCTGGACAACGCTATATCACAAACAGCAATCTCATTCTTATATAGGTTGCGAACTGGAACATGTTCCCCCGTATTAACATCTACCTTATATTTTACTCGCATTACTGTGGCTGGCATTTTCTGCGTGGCGAGTTTTAATAGAAAACTTTTTCCCTCCACCAGCTTCTCATCATCCATCCAAAGAATCAAAGCCGTAAACATAGATGAAACATACAACTCCGTGCCTTTTACAAATACACACCCTCTTGAAACATCAATTTCACGATCAAGTTGGATTGTAACAGGCATTCCAGCAAATATACTATTCACAGCCTTATCTGTATGAAAAATAGATTTTACATTTGCCTTCTCTCCGCTGGGTAAAACCGTAAGCTCGTCTCCCACAGATATAAAACCATTTTCCACCTGTCCCTCGAATCCCCTATAGGTATGATCCGGACGGCAGACCCTCTGAATGGGCATAATAAAGCCGGACTCATCATTATCGAAAATGTTCACGCCCTCCAGATACTCCAGAAGCGTTTCTCCTCTGTACCAGATCATATTAGAAGAATGCTGCGTAACATTATCCCCTTCCGTTGCAGAAACTGGAATTATTTTGACATTAACGAGATCAAGTTCAACCGCAAGCTTTCGGATGTCTTTTTCGAGCCTTGCATACTTTTCCCTGTTATAGTGGATGAGATCCATCTTGTTAAGTGCAAATACAAAGTAACGGATCCCCATCAGGGCACATATTCTCGCATGGCGTCTTGTCTGTAACAATATACCTTGGGACGCATCAACCAGTATGACAGCAAGATCCGCAAATGAAGCTCCTACAGCCATATTGCGAGTATATTCCTCATGTCCAGGAGTATCTGCCACGATGAAAGAACGCTTTTCCGTGGTAAAATATCGGTATGCCACATCTATCGTAATTCCCTGCTCCCTCTCCGCAATAAGTCCGTCTAGCAACAGGGAATAATCAATCTCTCCACCACGGTTTCCAACCTTGCTATCAGTTTTTAATGCCTGTTCCTGATCGACAAAAAGGAGTTTTGCATCATAGAGCATATGACCGATTAATGTAGATTTTCCATCATCCACGCTTCCGCAGGTTATAAATTTAAGTAAACTCTTCATCTTAGAAATACCCCTCCCGCTTTCGCTTCTCCATGCTGGCGGAACCGCCGTCCTTATCTATTACACGGCTGGCACGTTCTGACTCCGCTGCTGAAAGTGTCTCTTCTATGACTTCATCTATTGTGGTGGCATTAGACTCCACTCCACCAGATAAGGGATAGCATCCAAGCGTCCGGAATCTGACCATCTTTATCTGTGCTTCTTCCCCCGGATTCAGTCTCATTCTATCATCATCCACCATGATAAGATTGCCGTCTCGCTCCACTACAGGCCTTCTGGCAGCAAAATACAGCGGTACAATCGGTATGTTCTCTCGTTTGATATACTGCCATATATCAGTCTCCGTCCAATTGGATATGGGAAATACACGGATGCTCTCCCCCTTCTTGATCTCTGCATTAAAACACTTCCACATCTCAGGACGCTGATTTTTGGGTTCCCAAGCCTGGGATGTATTGCGGAAAGAGAATATACGCTCCTTTGCCCGACTTTTCTCTTCATCACGTCTACCGCCGCCAAAGGCAACCGTGAAACCATACTTGTCCAATGCCTGCCTTAAAGCCTGTGTCTTCATAATATCGGTATAAGCCGCTCCATGATCAAAAGGATTAATTCCTTGCTCAACCCCCGTTTCATTGATATACTCTATCATTTCTATACCAAGTTCTTTTGTCCTTCTATCTCTAAATTCTATCATCTCTTTAAACTTCCATGTTGTGTTCACATGCAAGAAAGGAAACGGTGGTTTTTCTGGATAAAATGCTTTTAAAGCTAAATGAAGCATAACCGAAGAATCTTTGCCGATAGAGTATAGCATAACAGGCTTTTCACATTCTGAAACAACTTCCCTCATAATATAAATGGACTCCGCCTCAAGTATGTCTAAGTGATTCAACTTATTAATCAAAACAATCCTCCTATATATAATTTCATAATCTTTTTTTCATTTTCCTCACAAACCAGGAAATATGCCATAATGCCAAAAGTCAGGCAAAAAAGTAATACACATGTAGTTACAGTAATTATAGGACTTTTATTCCATATGTTATGGATGAGGGCTGTAGGAATAAATGCGAAAACAAATGCAATTATAATGCCTAAATATTTCAATGTATATGGCTGTATCCTTAAATGTTTATACATTAAAATAAATAGAAGCGTGTTACTAATAATCACAGCTGTTGCAGAAGCTATAGCTGCTCCCTCGATTCCATATATCGGAATCATTTGTCTATTAAGAAAAACGTTGACAGATACTGCAATTAGATTTGCAGCCAAAAAATGTGATGCTTTGCCAGTCATAGAATTGAGATATCCAACTGACCCAACCAAGGAGTTAACTGTTTCTCCTATCAATATAATAACAAGAACCCTATAGCCCACGATATATTCATCTCCTATTAGTGATAATACATCTCTACCGCATATGGATACAGTTCCCATAACTACTGCATTAAAACATACCACCCATTTTGTCGTTCGGCTATATAAATGCCTTAGATTTTCAATATTGTCCGAGTAATAATATTCTGAAATCAATGGAGCAAATATGCTATTAACCGCAACTAATGCAAAACTTGCAATCTTTCCAATGTTCAAAGCCATCGAATAAATCGCCAATTTAGCATCATTAAGATAATACCCAATCATAAATTGATCAATCTCAGAATTGATGACTGTTATCGCACTGGATAACAATAATGGAATGGATAATGAAAACAGAAATGATATGGATTCTTTCTCCTTGTCTCCCTTGAAAAGATGCATATCGTGCAGAAAAAGCAAAGCCATAAATATCATGAGAATACAGCTTATATAATAACTTATAATAAGAGAATATATGGTCTTTATTTCGAATGCATACCATAGAATAACAAAAGAAAGCAACCTTATGCCATATTGCATATGCATGTAAACAATATAATATTTGAACGTTTCCTTAGTCCCTCTTAAAACTGATGCAAAAAGAAGACCCACTGTTTCAAGAATTATGATCGGCGACATTTCCCTCAATATACGATAGTTGCCACCTCCAGATCCCATTATTGTTACAAATGTTGGTTTAAAAATATTAATAACAAAAATCATAATAACTGATAAAGTCAGCGATACACTTATACAGAATAAGACAATCCACCTTTTCTTCTCAATTGTGATATCTTTTCGTGCCATTAAAGACACAATGCTGTTTTCAAATCCAAACTTTGTAGCAATCATGCAAATAGAAAGAATTGTATAAACATATAAAACAATTCCATATCCCTTAGCCCCTAACAGCTGTCCGGCTAAAACCATTATGATAAACTCATATAACAGCCCCAATGCTTGACATACAAAAGCAACACCTGTTTTCTTTATAAAAGAATTATTTATCATTTTACTTCTTATCTTTTCTTATATAATCTAATAGCAATCCAAGTTCATCGGCATATCCGAGCATTTTAAAATCATCGGCATATCGCTTATATACTTTATATGCTGTATTTTCATCATAATAATCACGCCAATCTATTTTTTGTGAATTAGCTTGATTCGCGTGTCGTATTTCATCCAGATTACTCCTCTCTTGAATTGCTGAAAAATCCTCTTTAATGTTTTCAATCTTACCAATAAAATCAACAAGAGACCTGTCGTTTTCGTATAAAATGCTCACTTGAGATATGAATGTTTGGTCAGAACGGCTGTCTGGTGTCTTGCATACCCTGTTCGCAAATTCCTTAAATCCCTTATCTTTTTTAAAACTCCCCCACATATATGAATCATATTCACGTACACGTCTTCCGTTGACGTAAACGTCCTTGTGGTACCTGTATTCATAGCAGCTAACAAGTCTCGAAAAAGGATTTCTTACTATTGAAAATTTATAATAATCTTCCGTATCTAACGGTGGCTTTCCATAATGAATCAATCCTCGTTTTTCCATCTCTATATGAATGTCGTTTTCATTATCCGGTTTATATGATATAAAACTTTCTTGTATTGAAGAGCATGCAACTTTGGGATTTATCATATATATAACCTTCCTGTCATCATCCCTTATATACTGCCTCCGTCTCATAGTGCCAAATACAAATAAATTAACGGTATCATATAAATTCACGGCAATGAATCGTAACAGTTTGGAACGGCTAAGAATATTGTGCAACACTACTATTATTTTCCTATTCTCAATCATTCTATCCTTCATTTATAATCTCCAATATTAGCGTATGCCCAAGTCTCGGATATTTTCTAAACAAACACTCAAAGGGCAAAAACCTGATTTCCCCCGTCACTTTTCCATATTTTTCAAGATCATCCACGTTAAACAGCCACTTTACATTTTTCAAATCGCCCCAAGTATCTAAACCAATTGCTTTCTTTATTATATCCCACGGGGATTTACCGTTCGGAACAAGAATAACGATACGCCCCCCCCGAACGCATATTCGTTTCATCTCCAATATAAACTCGTCAAGTGAACAATCTAAATATTCCGCCACAGCGCATGCCCATATACAATCAAAAGTATCATCATCAAAAGATGTTTTTGCAGCATCACCAAGAACCTTATTATCATAATTAAGATTCTCCAAGGTCTCCTTGTCCACATCCAGTATGGTTACATCGTCAGATGCAAAATAGGGTAGATAACATCCCAAACCGCCTCCAACATCTAAAATCCTACCAGACATTTTATTCGCACATTCAATTCTATACTTTGTAATTTCTGTCTTATGTAGGCTCTCATTATAATTGCTCATCCAGCCACTCTCCAGCTTCTTTTACATTCATTATCCACGCTCCGTCATTTTTTGCTTTAGCAAGAAACTTTGTATATATGCTGACATTATCAGGATACTCAATCTCATTGAAATGACATTGGTGAAAATTCAGCATAATAATTCCACCATCCTTGGCAACCTGGCAACACTCTTTATACATATCCTCTGTAAAATTGACTGTATCCATTAAAGTGATCGGGATTTCAACAATACCCTCAACGGTCCTTAGCGGCTGCTCCATTCCCACCTTTGTAGAATATCCTAAAGTAGAATCATACTTAATGCCTATCTTTTTATGAATCTGCCATGTTGTCTTGTCATCAAAATTCAAATGATGCTGCCTAGTGCTTACCACCTGATGTCCCAATATACCCTCCAGAACTCTCTTTTCAGACGCAAGGATCTCCTCGCTATTAAACGAATAATACGATCCATGTAACCCTATCTCAAATCCTCTCCTGTCGAGCTCCCTAATAATACTTTGCAAAGCCATCGACTTAATATCATACCTGCCCATAAAATTAGCAGACATTTCCTTATGGCTCTCATTCAGGAAAAAAAATGTTGATTTGACATCATACATTTCTTCTAATTCTACAAGCTTTTGAAAATTCCAATATGGCTCATTTCCCTCCATTTTGGAGAGCAGACTTCTAAACTGTACTGCTGGCCTTTTTAATCCATAAACTAAATAATGGTACCACTGTTTTTTTACTCTATCGACATCGTGGGATAAGCACACGGCATATGGAGCATCATTCTTCCATTTCATGTCTGCCCACTACCTCCTCAAGCTTTTTCATAAACAGATCATTAGGGTCTGGCATTTCATCCAGTATTTTCTTCCTTTTTTCTTTTCCTATTTCCCATATATTAGGAGTATTCATTAATTCTTTGGTTTCTGCAAGTGCAATATCATACCTCGTAGCCGGGTCATGAAGTACTCTTAGCAAATGGTACTTCTTTTCCTGCTCTTCCGTTGTACCAGAAGCTATCTCGTTCAAATAAAAAGAATGTGTACCTAATATCGCCGCCTCGCTTGCCATACTCGCCCCCTCGCTGATCACCACTGTCGCATAAAAAAGGACATGATGGATATCTTCAAAAGGTATCCGTAATTCATATGGCTGAAGCTGCCGTGGCAGACTCGCCTCAGATGATATGTATACCCTGCCTAATTTACTAAGCTCTTCCACAAATGCCATTTTTTTCTTGCCCGAAATTCCTCCCTTTCCCACATCATGGCTTGCATTCCACGATACAAACCTTAATACTATATAATGAATAGAATCATCTATGCCATGCTTCCACAATCTCTTTTTATCTGGTAAAAATTCCTTTTTGTGCAGATAAAACAATTCCTTGTAAATCGGTTTCCTAATCTGTTTTTCACCCAAATCTGTCAAAAAATTCTCCGGCGTTATTATGCATGAAGAAAACCTTTTGCAGAGTCTTAAGGAGAATTTTGATACTTCAGTGTCCTCAAACAATATATGTGGTTTTCCTATAAGCTTTGCTGCAACAGCCATCATTGGGGATGCCCGCCCTATTAAAACATTGGGTTCAAACTTTCTTACAGCCTTAAAATATGAAAAACAGAGTTTTATAAACAAAAATCCCTTTTCAACAATGTTATTTCCTGTAGAATCTGCAAGTTTAAGATACTTTATTCCAAATGAATCCAATAATTTCAGATCCCCATCCTTATCAACAGCAATGACAAGCACTTCGCCATCTTTGTTAATCTCATCTATAATGTAACGAAACTGGTGAGCCCATGCCGGATGCTCTATGCTTATTACAACCCTCATTTATTTGTCTTCTCCAGCTTATCATTATCCTGCATATCCATCCACATCCCAAAACCTATGCTTTGGAATGAGAACAGCGTCAGCAAAAGGAATGTAATATACCACCCCACATTAACGTGACCGCCTAGTATCAATACTTCTATCACAAGTTTTATAGTTACAGGAATATTTATTATTCCCATTATGATTCCCAAAAAATACATCAAGAACAACGGATGAAAGCTATCAACGAGATATTTATCCCAAAGTCTCTTGAAGAAGCTCTTAATTAGTAGCCCTGATATCCTAGGTACTACTTTTAATATCTTCATTTTTGACTTTTCACCAACATTGTAAACAGGCTTAGTCGGAACCTCAATCAAAGTACAGTTTGCAATGTTAAGCTTCACCAAAATATCATTCGGACAGCCATAAGAATGGTAAATATTGTAAAGTGGTATCCTGTTAAGGGCGGAAAGAGAAATAGCCGTATATCCTGTCTGGGTATCCGAAACAGACCAGTAGCCAGATGCAATTTTCGTCATAAGACTCAAAACGTTATTTCCAAAGTATCTTATCTGTGGCACAATGACACTTGCAGCTGGATGTGACAGCCTGTTCCCTTTAACATAATCTATCCCACGCTCCACAACAGGCTTAACTATATCTAAAAGTTCATTCGGGTCCATCTGCCCATCACCTGCCATAACAGCAGTACAATCAATAGCATGGTCACGACACCATTTATATCCCACTGCTATCGCCGATCCCACGCCAGAATTTTTCTCCGTGATAAGCACTATCCTGTCCGTGCTGTTGTCGTTATAAATTTCGTGCTCCGGGTATCTCGATTCTTCTTCCATCCGCAGTTCATAAAGCACAATATCAGCACGATTATATGCCGTCTCTTCTAATTCTACTTTGGGCTTCTTTATCTCAATCGTCTCGGTCTTATCATTTTCTATATACTTCTTTACCACTGCTGCAGTATTGTCCTCTGAACCGTCATTTACTATAACGATGCGATCCACAAAATCCGGCATAGACTCTATGACCGTACCAATCTGATTTTCTTCATTATAAGCAGGTACAGTTACCGCTATCGTCTTCCCTGATACCATTCTTTATATCCTACCTGTCAGCATATAGCTTTGGCATTTTATTTACCGCATCCAAAGCTTTTTTCATATTTACGTTAATAGTTTTAAAATACCATTTCAAGGATTGCGGCCTAACTTTATTTTCCATAGCAATCTTCTTAAGTGCCTCTTCTCTTGTTATATCGCCCTCTCGAATTTGGTTGCTTCTTAATGTGTCATTTTCTGTAAATCCTGCCACTTTATAATAAATGTAATTGTAGAAAGCAGCTGTGCCATCGCCTATTCGCCACGTTGTTGGTGTTTCCTCATCCAACTCCCACTGATATTCATTAATTAGCGTCTCATTTACCACATTCTCATCCCACCTTACATAGTGATATAAATCCACCTGCTCCTGCTTAATGTTATAAAATGAGAAGAACGCCTTGATCGTATCTATCAGCGAACTATTTATATATGCCGGATTGGTTATATAATGCCGGAGGTAATACTCTATAAGCTGATGCTTCCCTGATTTTTTCAGATGATGTATCTGCTCTGCCCCAAAGTTTGGTCTGACCCCACAGAAGCCTGTCTTAAAGTCCGTTTTTTCAAGAGGATTCGTCCCGATAAAAACCGTGTTTATGCCACGCTCTTTTGAAAGCTTATTTACCTCTGCAAAAAAAGCTTTATCGCCCGCTGTGAGCAATGGAATCATCCCCAAATCAGGCTTCCTGCACCACGCCCTTACATTTTTCGCAATGTATTCTCTCTTCTTTTTCTTATACCTGTCGTTTACAATCCGCTCCACTCCAAGGGAATCACACATCCTCTTCGCATTTTTCTCTCCGATCAAAGTGCTCATCCCCCAATCATACGTGAATACAAGAGGGTGTAGATTAAGCTCTCGCACAACATAATGCAACAAATAACTTGAATCCCTACCACCGCTGAACATAACCATGCAGTCCTGGCTACCATCACAGCTTCTGATACGATTCGCTATTGCGAGAAGCTCGTCCATTGGTTTGAACTTCATTTTTTTATAGTTTCTGCAATAATTGCACACTCCCTCTGAGTCAAACTCAATAAAAGGCATCGTATCAGGAAGAAGGCACCTAGAGCACCTATGTAGATTATTTATCTTTTCAACGTCTATCATATATTTATTCATAGTTATTATATCCTCCAATATCTTTTGATCATTTTGCAAATCTGGTTCCACCAGTTAGCACTTTAGATCCACTTTTGCGACAATTCACAGAAGGGATCCACCCTCATTATCTTTTTCTGCAAAATAGCAGTGGGAATCTCTCCCACATTTTACAGAAAAGGAGGACGTTCTATATCTACCTTGGGCTTCATCAAGACACTCATCCTCCAAGGCTTTGTCGGCTCAGGAAATATATATCTTGCCTGTGCGCCGGACAAACAGGCCTGCCTGCACCAGATCCGCAACACACTATAAGCTTGCTCCCGGATCTTTTGAGGGAATATAGTGATGCCGCCTTTGTACCCAGGAAACAGAAACAACTACTAGACTGATATGGAAAACTTCCCTGTCTTGTCATGAATGAATGGTTAGTTTTCGACATCTCAGATAGTAATTTGAGCTCATGGGGCGGCGTTCATACTCCACCTACCTCATCTTTCTGTACCCAGTACCGAAAAAAGGACTGAATTAGCGTCTGGGAGAAGGGATACGGGCGGAGGCAGTTGTAGACTGATATGCCTATACTGCATTCTGGATAAAAACCGGTAGCACAAATATGCGGGAATAATTTACTAAAGCATGAAATAACCTGTTGGCGGACGAAGCACAGAGGCGAACCGTTGGTTCACAAAAGAGATTCAATGGAGCGGGACAAAGTTCCACTCCGGATCCCTTGCCGCGAAATAATCACCTTTTATGGTACTATTCCTATAATACTCACGTTTTTCAAGATAAATCCCCCTCCATTTGTCTTAATACATCGAATAATTAATGACTAGCTTGATTGTGCATGTATGTTATAATAAATCATCTGATAAAGAGAGGAGTGTTGATTATGGCACATGCAAGTATATTAGATATTAAACAGGAAGATTATGAATATCTTCAGTCTTTGTGTAAATGCAGAACAATACAAGCTCAGATTGTTGATCGTGCCAAACTATTAATATACAAAGCACAAGGTGAATCAAATGCCGCAATAGTAACGCGCATAGATGTTAATATGAATACTGTTTAAGCTATTTCTAAAAAATTTAAAGAAGGCGGGGCTGTCCATACAGTTTCCTGCGGTAAAAAAACGTCATATAGAGGCAATCTCAACGGCAGGGATAACCTACCTCCAACAACGGATACAGGGTGTATTATCGTGACGCAGAATATAAACGTTTAGGAACCCTTTCCTCGCTAGCAGGAATCGGCCTGCTGACAGGGGAAACAATTCCGCTAGTCAGCGAGAGCCATAAAATTTCGAATTTTATTAACTTACTAAAAACTGAACAGCCGATATCCAGAAAGGGATGTGATACGCATCATATGCGATAACCATTCTGCCTACAAGTCCAAGGAAACGAAAAACTATCTCGTAACATGTCCGAAGGGGACGGTTTGTCTTTACAACCACACATGAATCCTAGTTAAATATATATAGAAAGTTTCTTCAATAAGATGACAAAGCAGATGCTAAAAAGAATCCATGTCAAGTCAAAGGAGGAACTTGCTAAGCGTATATATCTATATTCAAAGAGGTCAACAAGGAACCGGTTGTTTATCACTGGACCTATATAGTGAATGAAATCCGTCAGGATGAAGCTGTAAAATCAACTGTAATTAGGCTAGTTATTAATTATTCGATGTACTATACAATAATGATATAGCCACAAGGACTATAGCGTTAGTAACTTACAAGGTCATATCTGATGAATAACTGAGATATGATAACGGAAAACACACCCGCAAGACCAGACCACAAATAATTGTAAAAATAACCAATTATGATGAATACACTATCAATAATAGTTTCAAAAACACCGAAAAGTATTATTGCTCCGCTTCGTACTACATATCTTAAAATATTAGATACCACTCTGCTCTTTTTGAATTTTCTTCACCATCTATCTCTATCGGTATATCAGTTATTCTTATGTGACTGTTCTCGGCGAGATTTTTAAATGCCTTCTGGGTATATGTGCAGCGCCCATACAAATTTAAACGGAAAAACGTCTTACAATTATATACCCTGAATCCACGCGAAACATCATGGTACTCACTTCCCACACTGGGACTCACCATCTTTGCCACACTTCCATTGGGTGATTATAGTTTATTACATATGCACCATGCTGTTTTGCTATATCTCCTGTCCATCCGTAGAACTATCATTTACTACAATAACCTTGAAATGTACATCTTCATCAAAAATCGATATCCGAACTTCGTCCATGACTCTGTTTATAGTTTTTCTTCATTTAGAGCAGGTATTATAACTACATACTTCTTCACTAAATCTATTGTATCTTTAAAAAGATATCATTTTGCGGATTAAATCAAAAGCTAAATATTATATTAAATGATGATATGTTTTTCGTTCCTATTTGTCAAGTGTTTTTTTACGTAAACGGTAGATAGTGCGTACCTATACAAAACCGGAGCAAATCTGTATGATAAAAGCAGATTTGCTCCAGTCTTATTGCACTTCTTCCTTATCAGGCTTCCGGCAGTTCGCAGGGAGTTTTGGTGACCATGGCAGCAGATCATCCAGAAAGCCCCTGTCAGTTTCATCCAGATGCTTCGGTATCTCAGTGAGCAGATACTCAAAGGAATTGTATGGTTTCAGGTTGTTTGCTTTTGCATATATTTCCGTGGTTATAACAGATGAATGTCCCAAAAAATCACGGATATATATGAGATTAACGCCACTTTCAAGAAGGTGCATTGCTTTTGAATGTCTTAATACATGCGGGTGAATAGCAACAATTCCAAATATCTGTGGATTTTTAATCCGTGCAGAATCAGAATGTTTTTTTAATATGTAGGCGATCCCTGATCTGGTAAGTGGTTTTAACTGCTTGTTTGTAAATAACATTTCTGTACTGTCAGAGATTTTATACATACATAGCAGTGTATTTGTTTAGAATCGATACTACTTTACCACTTATGGGGATAATTCTTGTCTTATTTCCCTTTCCTGTTACGCTAATTGTTGCAGGTGAGTTTAGTGATAAGTCGCCATATTTTAAATCAATCAATTCCTGTACTCTGCAAACTGATTCGTAAAGTAATGAAAGGATTGCCAAATCCCGTATCCCGCGATAGCTGTCGCTATCCGGCTCCTTTAATAACAGCATAATTGCTTCGGCAGTTAGATAATCTACTGTTTTAGAAGGTCCTTTCTTGGGCGGAATATACAAAACTGCTTGAAAAGTGTCAAGGTATTCCACAGTGTTTAACGACATATACCGGCTAAAGGATTTCAGTGCTGCCAGACGCTGATTTCTGGTTGAGGCCGAAGCTCCCCGTTTTAATTCAAGCCACTCAAGGAATGCTGCGATAGTGTCCTTGTAAAATAACTCGATAGAGATTTTCCCACGTTTTATGAGGTGTTCTTCCTCTGCGTATGAGAAAAGCAGATCAAAGGTATCTCTATAGGATTTAATTGTATTTTCTGAATATCCAACTGTGTTTGAAAGATAGTTGGTAAAAAACATCGTGATATTGGATGTCAAAGAATTCATCATCACACCTCCGGAAAAATAGCATTAGCTTGTTTTTGTGTATAATTCAGGACATTGATAAAGTATTGCCTGGTTAATCTAAGATAGTATTCCGTAGACTCTATTCCTTTATGCCCCATGTAAGTGCTAAGAGCTGGCAGCGAACAATACGGGTCCATTCCTTTGCTTATTGACAACTCAAGAGTGTGAACTGCATATGTGTGTCTTAAATCATGTATGCGCGGATAGTTTCCGTTAGATAATTGACGGATATCTGCCTGCTGTAAAATCTTCCGGAAGGTATTTCGAATAGTTGTCGGAGAATAGTGTTCACCATGACGGGCCGGGAAAAAGAAAGGATTACCATCTGTACGGTCTGCCCTATGGTTGTACATTCTTAAGTACTTAGTAAGCGAATCAGACATTTGAATCATACGTGAAACCTTATTTTTTCCATTATATAAAGTGATAATGCCTTCTTCGAGGTTAACATCATCTGTTTTTAGTGACAGCGTTTCACCAACTCTGGTTCCACATGCATAAAGGAGCCTAAAAACAGCGGGATAAATGAATGGTGTGTTTATAAATTTATTCTTATTTGGCCCTATTTGATCAGCAAACATAAAAATGCGATTGATTTCCTCTTTGGTAAAAATATATGGTACGAAATCTTTGGGGCACTGTATGAGCCTGTCTGGATAGACATATGAATCATAACCATTCAATTGAAGGTATAACCCGTACTGACGTATAAAAGATTGGTTTGCATGAAGCGTTCGAGGCTTGCTCCCGCTTGACTGGAACAGGAATGAGTCAACAACCTCTTTTGTCAGATGAGTAACATCACTATGATTATGGATGTATATGTAGTTCAACATATATGACAGCTTCCGCTGATCATCTATGGAAAAACTGAATCCAAGGGAACGTTTGTAAGATATGTATTTTGGGGCTTCGGTCCTGAAAGCATCCGGAAAAATAAAATCAGTAGTTGTTTTCATAAGGAACCTCCAATGCAAAATTTAACAAAGTGCTGGAATCGATATTTAAATATACACGCGTGGTGTTAAGATTTGTGTGTCCCAGCACATCTTTTATGACGTGCATAGGAGTATTGTTCATTAAAAGGTTACTGGCTAAAGAGTGTCTGAGTGCATGTGGACCATGCTTACGTCTTGAAATATCAATACCAGCAAGGGTAAAATATTTTGATACGACAGAGTGCATTTGACTCGAACTAATCATTTGATGGTTGTTTTTTATACCCACGAATAGTAAATCTGATCCACATGCAGGCCTGGCATTTTTTAGATAATCGATTAAGGCAAACTTTATATTTTCCAGTAAAGGAAGCTGATTGAAAACATTGGTTTTGAATTGAATGAACTCGATGGTGTTACGTTCCCAATGAATATCAGAAAGCTTTAGCCGGCAAATATCACCTGAACGTATTCCGAATTCGGCTGCCAGTAATACAATAAGTAAATCTCTTTTTCCTTTGGCTGTATGGTTACTGACATACGATATGAGTTTTTTGATTTCTGCTTCTGAATAGAATGACAGAATTCTGTCCCGTTTATTTGAAACAATAACGGGAAAAAGTTCTTTCCCGGAGAAAATGATGTGTTTTTCATCATACAGATAATTGAAAAAGTGCCGAAGAATGAAAAGCTTTCCGCTTTTTGTAGACGATGATAGTTCGGAAAGACTCTCCAGAAATCCTGTTACATTTTGGGGCAACAATCTTGAAAAGATGTAACTCCTAAATCCCCAAGGCAGTTACATAGAGAAGTTATGATGACACGTTTGCCACTCATGGTTTCAACGTAAGCGTCAAATAAGAACGTGTAGTGAAATATATGGCGTTCTCCTGTAAA
>CAMWFQ010000018.1 GCA_947173495.1 uncultured Lachnospiraceae bacterium
TCAGTATAGAGGGGTGGTGGTTATTTTTCTATCCACTATCTTATTTGACGCTTACCTTACAAGAGCGTTAATAATCGCCCTGTCCGCCCATTCAAGGTTTTTCTGTGTAAGTAAGTCATTTTCCTTTTGTAATATATCGTTTTTCTACTCCGCTAATAATCTTCTCTTATATTCATCTGCCGCCAATCTCAAAGAGGACAGAAAGTCTTTAGGAATTTCCTGCGCCCCCTGATCTTAAAATAGGTTTCTTCTAAGTTATCAAACTGCTCCCAAGCCTTATCCGTATCAAGGATTTTACAGTGGCGGTTTGCACCTCGCTTTGTCCATAGGTAAAGTCTTGGGGCGAAGTCTTAATGCCTTTCCTTCTTGCGACTTGCCATATTATTCTAGGCAATTTGGGTAAAAAAATATCACAAGATAAATTCCTGTGATCTACATACATCTCTACATAATGTCCTTCTGGCCTGCGTAAATGCCTCAAATTCAGGCTTAAAACCTTTCTTCGATATTTTCAACTATACTAAAAACAAGAAATTTAAGCCTTCTATAATTTAAAATCATACATACAAGAAAGCTCCTTTCCTTCCTGATTTTTAATCGAACATCTGTCTGATTACCTTTTTGATTACCTTTGTATTCTCGCACCCTCAAAAACCCTGTAAATATAGGCATAAAAAAGAGCAGATGACGGGAATCGAACCCGCCTCCTCAGCTTGGGAAGCTGATGTTCTACCAATGAACTACATCTGCACTTCTTATACTATATCACAATACCATTTGATATTCAAGTTAAAAATGAAGTTTCCGGTAACGATTTATGCACGCCAGAATCTCCTGCCTTCTGGGCCTTGCCAGGGATGAGGACACGTCTTCTCTCTCGAACAGACTCTCAAGTCCCTCTCTGTCCAGCTGCTTTTCCAGCAGATCTCCTATCTGGCGCAGGCTTTTTCTGCCATCCATGAGCTTCAATTCCGCATATTTTAAAATCCATGCCAGGGCCGCTGTCTGTTCCTGATCCTTGAGCTGCTCCAGATACCGCAGTTCCACACTCTCCCGCGAGAGCATCAGCTCGCTGGTACCCATAGTCTTGATCTTGATCCGGTCATCCTTTTTCAGTCCCATATCAGGGCGCGGGCATCTCTTATCAATCCACTCCGGAAAATTCTCTTTATCTCCTGTCATGGCAGGATAGTTTTCCGCCGCCTTTTTTGCTCTGGCCGTAATATCAAAAGGCACATATTCCTTCATCTGGATCACCGTATCCGCCACATGGAAATAAGAACCGGAGCTTCCTGCCACAATGACAGAAGAAATTCCCAGATCCTGATAGAGACTGTTTACCCGACAGATAAAAGGGGTAATAGGCTCCTCCCCGGGGGAGATCACCTCCTGCATCAGCTGATCCCGTATCATAAAATTGGTAGCGGAAGTATCCTCGTCGATAAGGAACAGACTACTCCCCGCCTCCGCTCCCTCCATGAGGTTGGCTGCCTGAGAAGTACTGCCGCTGGCATCTTCCGTGGAAAAATGGGCGGTATCTCTCTTATTGGGAAGATTTCCGATAAAAGGAGAAATATCCACACTGGCAATGCTCCGTCCGTCCTCTGCGCGTAGCTTCACTGCTGTGGCATCGGTGATCACCAGTTCTCTCCCATCTCCGCTGATGTGATTATACACGCCGTTCTGCAGAGCCTGCAGAATCGTAGATTTTCCGTGATAGCCGCCTCCCACAAACAATGTGATCCCCCTGGGGATCCCCATTCCTGTCACCTTTCCTCTGTTAGGAAGTTCCATAGTAACCTTCAATGTATCAGGTGACCGGAAGGGCACCGCGCCCTTCATGGGCTTTTCTGATACGCCGCTTTCTCTGGGAAGGATGGCGCCGTCCGCCACAAATGCGCACAGGGATAATTCCGGAAGTCTTTCCCTGATATACTCCTGATCCTCGCACAGACAGATGGCCTGTATTAACTGATTCTGGTTGATTCTGGCATAATACAGGCTCTTCCGGACACATTCAGGCAAAATAGCAAACAGCATCTTTTCCAGCTCTCTGGCGTTGATGGTCCTGCCGTTAGCCGGGAACCCCGCCTCAAACCGCAGCGTAAGATCTCCGTCTTTTACCCTGAGCGCTGTCCTCTCCAGCACCTGCTGACCGCAGCGTGATACCCCCAGCAGACCGCTCTTTCCGGAGCCCTTTGCCTGAAAGCTGCCGGCGCTCACTTCTCTGCCAAAGAGCCTGGTGAGATGATCCTGCATCGTCACTCTTTTGGCATGGGTATCGTAAAATTCCGGCGGGAATCCCGCCTTCGCCGCCTTCACCCATACGGAAAGTCTGGACGGTGCCGCGAAAGGATCTCCCTGAACATGATCGATGGACAGCACATAATCTTTAAAATCATACTGCCCTCTCAGCTCCTTGTAAGCCGGATATCCTCTGTGATCAATACTGTTTAATTTATTTCGTAATTCTATTGATGATTGCATCTGTAAGTCTTCCTCTTTTCACAATAATCTCCCTGCTGCCAACACCTGTGAAAAATTTATTTTTCACAGTACTTACATTCTTTCCGGTGCTGAAAAGCCCAGAACCTGAATGCAGGTTTCCAGAATATCTCTGGTCAGCATAAGCAGGGCCGTCCAGCCCGCCTTTCTTTCCGTATCCTCCTCCGCAATAATCTTTGTTTCATGATAAAAACGATTGAACGCATTGGCAAGATCATAGATATAAGCACATACTTTATGCGGCGCGCTCTCCTCACAGGCTGTCTCCATCATGGCATTGAATCCCGCTATTTCCAGCATCAGCACCTTTTCTGATGAGCTCTGCGCCGCTTTGATACAGGCATGTTCAAATGTCTCCCCCTGCTCCCTGAGCTTATTCAAAATGGACTTAATCCTCACGATGGTATACAAAATGTACGGGCCGGTATCCCCCTCAAAGGATGTAAACTTGTCTATGTCAAAAATATAATCCTTAAAAGCCTGATTAGACAGATCGCCATACTTGATTGCCGACAATGCCACGATCTCCGCCGTCCGGCGCGCCTCTTCCTCTTCCACCTGACGGTTATCCGTGATCTTCCTGTACATCTCATCACGGATCTCCTGTATCAGCATTTCCAGGCGCATCACCCCTCCATCCCTGGTCTTAAAGGGTTTGCCGTCCTTTCCGTTCATGGTTCCGAATCCGATATGCAGAAGTTCCGTATCCCCGCTCACCAGTCCGGTCTTCCTTGCACAGCGGAATACCTGTTCAAAATAAAGATTCTGCCGCTTATCCGCCACATAAATGATCTTATCCGGATGATACTCCCTCATCCGTTCCATGATGGTTGCAAGATCTGTGGTATTATAAAGGGATGCCCCGTCGGATTTTAAAATCATACAGGGAGGGATTTCTTTGGTATCCGTCTCCTCCTTCACATCCACCACCAGCGCTCCCTCGCTGATATGGGCATAGCCTTCTTTCTTCATGTAATCCACCATGCCCGGTATCACATCCTGAACATCCGCCTCGCCCTTCCAGAGATCAAATTCCACATCCAGGTTCTGATAGTTTTTCTTCAAATCTGCCACTGACACATCCATAATATGACGCCACAGTGCCCGGTAGCCTCTCTCACCGCTCTGCAGCTTATAGGTAGCCTCCATGGCGCGCCCTTTATACGCTGCATCTTCCTTGGATCTGGCGCTGGCGGTGGGATAGAGCTCTTCCAGCTGGGAAATGGTAAAAGGAGGTTCCTTCGGGTATTCTCCCGTGTAGTCTTCGTCAAAATATACCAGCTCCGGCTCCCGCTCCTTCAGCTCTGTGATAATCAGGCCGATCTGCAGTCCCCAGTCGCCCATATGAATATCTCCGATCACATCATGACCGGCATACTTTGCGATCCGCTTAATACTTTCTCCGATGATTGCCGGGCGCAGATGTCCCACATGAAGAGGCTTGGCCACATTGGGTCCGCCGTAATCCACAATGATCTTCATCGGTTTTACAGGCTCCTCCAGCCCGAATTTCGGCTCCTTCTGCATTCCGGAAAGATACTCCGCCACAAAACTTTCTTTCACTTTCAGATTCAGAAAGCCGGGCTTTACCACCTCTATTTCAGAAAATACGCTGCTCTCCTTACATCTTGCCGCCACATCCTCCGCAATCATAAAAGGCGCCTTTTTGTAGAGCTTCGCTCCCGCCATTGCGCCGTTACACTGATATTCACAAAGGTCCGGCCGGTTGGAGAGGGTCACTTTTCCCAGCTCCCGCTCATATCCGGCCGCCTCAAACGCATCCCTGATCTCTTCCGATATCATATCCAGAAACTTTTTCATTCCAATCTCCATTCCGGAGCGTTTGCGCGGCGGGATGACACAAATCTCAAATCTGCGTCCGCCACCAGACAAATCTGTGACGCTCCTGTACCAATTTGGGTGTGAAAAATCAGCACCTCAGCGTGATTTTTCAATCTGCATCTCTTTCCTGTAAAGCACTCCAGTTTCTATAACAATTTCTATAACAGTCCCTTTATATGCTGTTTTTATCCTATCATTAGAATTTCTTTTTTTCAAGTCCGTTTTCCCGCTCTGTCTTTGAAAACACGCACCCGCAATAGTCCTGCCGGTACAGTTCATATTCTCTGGAGAGCTCCACAGATCGCTTATACCCATCCTTTTTCTTAAAGTCCGAAGGCAGAAAATCCACTTTGTATTCCTTTGAAAGCGTTTCCCCAATCTCGTTGATCTTTGCCGCGTTTTTAAGCGGACTGATACTCAATGTGGTAGTAAAATAATCCGCACCGGCCTCTTTTGCCCATTCCGCCGTCTTGCGCAGCCGCATTTCGTAACACACAAAGCACCTTTCCCGGCCCTCCCGGCAATGCTCAAGTCCCCTGATATAATCAAAGAACTGTTGCTTTTCATACGGCCCCTCCGCCACTTTTATCGGATAGGCTTCTATCTCTTTTTCTTTTATCTGACGATTGAATTCCCGGATCAGACGTTTCTGCTCTTCTGCCCTTTTCCTGTATTCTTCTTCCTCTGTAATATTGGGATTATAATAAAAAACGGTAATACGAAAAAAGGGTCTGAGATATTCCAGCACATAGCTGCTGCAGGGGGCGCAGCAGCTGTGCAAAAATAATTCTTTCCCTTTTTCTTCCTTATCTCCTAAAATTTTTTCCAGTTCCCGTGAATAATTCCGATTCATCGTCTCTCATCCATCTTATTTTTTCAGCAGGCTCTCTCTGTAAATTATATCTCTCCGGCCCGGTCCGTTCGAAACCATGGTGATCGGATAACCGATCTGCTCCTCGATAAACTCCACATATTTCCGGCAATTTTCCGGCAGATCCTCATATTTTCTGATCCCCCGGATATTGCACTTCCAACCGGGAAGTTTTTTGAGTACCGGCTTTGCCCTGTTCAGCTTCCAGGTCACAGGAAACTCCTTTGTCACTTCCCCGTCGATCTCATATCCTACGCATACCGGAATCTCATCCAGATACCCCAGAACATCCAGCACCGTAAACGCCACGTCTGTCGTTCCCTGCAATCTGCATCCATATCGGGATGCCACACAGTCAAACCAGCCCATACGTCTGGGACGTCCGGTGGTCGCGCCGAACTCTCCTCCGTCACCGCCCCTGCGCCGCAGTTCATCCGCCTCATCACCGAAGAGCTCGGACACAAAGGCGCCCGCTCCCACTGCCGATGAATATGCCTTACATACTGTAATAATCTCTTTAATCTCGTATGGCGGAATTCCCGCGCCAATCGCCCCATAGGCGGCCAGTGTTGAAGAGGATGTCACCATGGGGTAAATCCCGTGATCAGGATCCTTTAAGGTTCCCAGCTGTCCCTCCAGTAAAATGGTCTTCCCCTCCCTGAGCGCCTGCTCCAGAAAAGCGGACACATCGCACACATAAGGTTCTATCATCTTTTTATATTCCCGAAGTGTCTCCATAAGCTGCGCCGGATCAATCAGAGGTTTATGATACATATGCTCCAGCATCACATTCTTCTGTTCACAGACTCTTTCCACCTTTTCCTTAAGTGTCTCCTCATCAAAGAGCTCACTGACCTGAAACCCGATTTTGGCATACTTATCAGAATAAAAAGGCGCTATCCCGGATTTTGTAGAGCCGAAAGACCTGCCTGCCAGGCGCTCTTCCTCATATTGATCCAGCAAAATATGATAGGGCATTACCATCTGAGCCCTGTCAGAAACCAGTATCTTTGGTCTGGGGACCTTTCTGTCCACAAGAGACTGTATTTCCTCAAAAAGCACCGGAATATTCAGCGCCACACCATTCCCAATCACGCTGGTAGTATGCCCGTAAAATACCCCTGACGGCAGGGTATGAAGTGCAAATTTCCCATAGTCATTGACAATCGTATGTCCCGCATTGGCTCCGCCCTGAAAGCGGACAATCACATCCGCCTGCTGCGCCAGCATATCTGTAATCTTCCCTTTTCCTTCGTCGCCCCAGTTTGCTCCCACTACTGCCTTTACCATTTTCTTCCTCCTGCTATTTCAATTCTGCTGTGCGCATGCCCGCGCACCCCATGTGCCGCTTTAGCGGCATATTCTCTGTGTGCACCTGCGCAATTCGAGTAGGGAGGCTTATCTTCCCCTACTCGCCGCGCGCCCATGAGCCGCTTTAGCGGCATACTTCCTCTGCATGGAACTGCGCAATCGAGTAGGGGAGATTTATCTTCCCCTACTCGCCGCGCGGCCCATGAGCCGCTTTAGCGGCATACTTCCTCTGCATGGAACTGCGCAATCGAGTAGGGGAGATTTATCTTCCCCTACTCGCCGCGCGGCCCATGAGCCGCTTTAGCGGCATACTTCCTCTGCATGGAACTGCGCAATCGAGTAGGGAGGCTTTTTCTCCCTACTCGCCGCGCGGCCCGCATGCTGCGTCAGCAGCAAATTTCCTTATGCGGGCCTGCGCATAAAAAGCAGGTTTATAAAAACCTGCTTTTGTGTCAGCTTTTTACTTTCTGATTATACTCCGGGCATCATCATAAGTAAAATTAATATTTATTATATCTGATATAAGTAATTTTTATATCTATTCTATACCTCTACTACCCATCCTTCAGGAGCCTTGATGGTGCCCATCTGAATGCCAGTCAGGGTATCGTAGAGCTTTTTGGTCACCGGTCCAATCTCGGTCATTCCGCTTGGGAAGCAGATTTCCTTACCGTGATCAACCACCTTTCCTACCGGTGAAATTACTGCCGCCGTACCGCACAGGCCGCACTCGGCAAAATCCTTCAGTTCATCCACATAGACTTCTCTTTCCTCAGCCTCCATTCCCAGATATTCTCTGGCCACCTGGATCAGGGAGCGTCTTGTAATGGAAGGAAGAATACTGTCTGATTTCGGCGTGACCACTTTTCCATCCTTTGTGACAAACAGGAAGTTTGCTCCCCCCGTTTCCTCCACTCTGGTTCTCGTAGCGGCGTCCAGATACATATTCTCATCATATCCCTGGTTGTGTGCATCTACAATCGCATGAAGGCTCATGGCATAGTTAAGACCCGCTTTGATATGTCCGGTTCCTCTTGGCGCTGCCCGGTCAAAATCACTGATCCGAATGGTCAAAGGCTTAAACCCGCCTTTAAAATAAGGTCCTACCGGGGTGGTAAATATTCTGAACTGATATTCATCGGCCGGCTTCACACCGATCACCGGACTACTGCCAAACATATAAGGACGTACATACAGGGTAGCGCCGCTGCCATAGGGGGGCACATAGGCCGCATTGGCTTTCACCGTCCTGCGCACTGCCTCTACAAATTTATCTTTGGGGAATGCCGGCATTTCCAGGCGCTCTGCGCTCTGCTCCATTCTCTCTCCGTTCAGATCCGGCCGGAATGTAACGATACGCCCATCGGCCGTGGTGTAGGCCTTCATACCCTCAAATATAGTCTGAGCATACTGAAGAACGCCGGCACATTCGCTGATAACCACATTAGCGTCCTCCGTCAGGCTCCCTTCGTCCCATGCACCATTCTTATAGTTGGATACAAATCTGTAATCTGTCTTAATATAGCCAAACCCCAGATTTTCCCAGTCGATACTTTTTTTCTCCATAATCTCACTCCCTCTTATGTTTTTTTTATTATTATACCTTTTTTCGTAAAAGTCAATAGTTATACCACTCTCTGATACTTTAAAAAATGGTAGGTTATATCAAAATAGGTCTGCTCGTCGCTGTCCGCCTCGATCCGCCACTCCGGCATCCGGTCGAGATCCGGGAAATAAGCATCCGCCGCATAATTATGATGAATTTTGGTCACATGAACCACACTGCAGCAGGGCAGGAGCTGTCTGTATACGCTTTCTCCGCCTACAATATAAACCTCCTCTTCGGAATAGTTCTTCAGTTCTTCGAACAGCTCCTTCAGGCTGTGAACCACACAGGCGCCCTTCACTTTATAAGAAGGATCCCCGGACAGGATGATATTCGTCCGTCCTGAAAGCGGCAGTCCCTGGGGAAAGGTATGCAGCGTTTTCCTTCCATATACCACCACTTTTCCTGTCGTCTCCTGCCGGAAAAATTTATGGTCAGCGGGAATTGTCACAAGCAGTTCTCCCTTATTCCCGATCGCCCACTGTTCATCCGCCGCCACGATCATATTCATTTCACGCACCTCCTGTTTTCGTTTGATCTATTATATAACACACCTTTTTTCAATTCAAGTACCATGGCTTTCGTAAACCGGCAGGATTTTTCCCGCGTCAACACTCTTTTCAGAATTGTGTTCCGCTTAAAAATGGATTATAATTACAGCTGTCAGGATTAAAAAACAAGAAATTTAATCGAGTAGGGAAGATTTATCTTCCCCTACTCGCCGCGCGGGGCGCACGTCAGCTTTTGCTGACATTTTTCCTCTGTGCGCCCCTGCGCATTATAAAAGATTTCCGAATTGAAAAGGAGAACCCCATGGACCTGTCCATACTGAAAAGTCTGAAAGAAAACATATCCCGGGTGGTTATCGGCAATGAATCAACCATCTCTCTTATTCTGACTGCCATTCTTGCCAGAGGGCACGTACTGCTTGAGGATGTTCCCGGCACCGGAAAAACAATTATGACCAGAGCTCTCGCATCATCCATCCAGGCACAGTTCGGCCGTATTCAGTTCACCCCCGATCTGCTGCCCTCCGATATCACCGGACTGAATTATTTCGATGCCAAAAGAGGGGAATTTGTATTTGCCAAAGGTCCCGCCTTCTGCAACATTCTGCTGGCGGACGAGATCAACCGGGCAACCCCCAAGACCCAGAGCAGTCTTCTGGAATGTATGGCGGAGGGACAGATCACCGTTGACGGCGTTACCCGTCCCCTGGAAGAACCCTTTCTTGTAATAGCCACTCAGAATCCTCTGGAAACGCTGGGAACATTTCCCCTTCCGGAAGCGCAGCTGGACCGCTTTCTTATGAAAATATCCATGGCTTCCTTAGATGAAGAACAGGAGCTTGCCCTGATCGGACGTTTTATCATGGACGAACCGCTCTCCGGGCTGACGCCGGTCTGCGAAAAACAGACCATTCTTGCCCTGCAGCAGGCATGCCGGGAAATTTTTGTTCATCCGGAGCTGCAAAGATACATGGTTGCTCTTATTCATGCCACCAGAAAGCATCCCGGAGCTGCAAATGGGGTGAGCCCCAGAGGAACTCTGGCTCTCCTTCGCGCATCTCAGGCGCATGCCATGGTCTGCGGACGCTCCTATGTCGTGCCGGAAGATATCAAGACGATTGCTGATCCTGTGCTTTCTCACCGGATCACGCTGGCTGCCGGCACCGATCATTTCCGGGCCGCTTCCCGGATCATCGGAGAGATTCTTTCCTCCACCACAGTTCCCACTGAAAATTGGGCGGAAAGGTAACGATCATGTTTCTCTTACTGTTATCAGGCGTGCTTCTCGCCTGGCTTTTCAGCCGCTGGCTCTATCGGACATTCTGGCACAGAAACCTCTCTGTTCAGATTGAATTTCTGGATCGCTTTCTCTATGAGGGCGAAACCTCTGTCCTGAAGGAAGTCGTCATCAATGATAAATTTCTTCCTCTCCCCGCGCTGGAGGTGCGTTTTTCCTCCAACCGGAGTCTGGAATTTTTAAATGACGCCAGTGTCAACACAAGCTCCACGGATCTGAGCTATAAACGGGATGTCTTTTCCTTTCTTTTTCATCAGAAAATCCGGCGAAGCCTCCCCTTTACCGCGCACAAAAGAGGAATATATCAGATCTATGATGTCAGCCTGACTGCCTATGATTTCTTTTTTCACCCCGGTTATTATGCCGACGTCCCTCAGAAGACGGTACTGTATGTCTATCCAAAGCAGGTGGATACATACCGGATCGTCTTGCTGTGCCAGGCAATCTCCGGCATGGTCCTTTCCCGCCGCCGTCTGTATCCGGATCCCTTTGAATTCTCAGGCATCCGGACCTACCGAAGGCAGGATCCCATGAATCATATCAACTGGAAGGCCTCTGCACGCTCCGGAGAGCTCATGGTGAATCAATTCGATTCCACTACCAGCATTTTGCTGACTCTGATCTTTGATCTGGAAGATCCTCTGATTTTAAAATATGAAGATCTGGTAGAAGAGACCATTCGGATCACCTCTTCCCTGGCAGCCCGGCTGGTAAAAATGAATATGCCTTTTTACGTCAAAAGCAATGTGACAGATGCGTCTGCTTCTTCCGCCTTTTCCATGTATATCGCCGCCGGCGCCGGCAATATGAGAGAACTCAATCAAAAGCTGGCATGTATTGACAGCCGCGTCTGCTCCCTCCCTACCAGGGAATTACTTTTGGCGGAACGCTCCCTGAAAAGATCCGATCACATTTATCTGTTCATCTCCAAGAACCGGGACGCTGAGCTGACACAGCTCCTGCTCTCCCTGATCGGAACCGGTAACCAGATTCTCTGGGTTCTTCCTGTCAGAGCCCAGGACCATTCCCCGGAGCTGATCCATGATCCACGGATCACAGTGATCCCCTGGGAGCTCTGACTGCAGAAAGGATTTCTCATGAAATTAAATCATCCCGCTTTTATGCATATGATTGGCTGGCTCCATGCTCTGGCGCTTTTCTCAGGATTTTACCCTCCTGCTGCGCTGCTGTTCGGGCTTGGCCAAGGCTCCGACCTTCTCTTTGTAATCACAGGAAGCCTGCTGTTGCTGCCCATCGCGCTCAGCTGGACTGCCATTAAAAAAATAAGGCGGCTTTCCCTTTATCTTCTGACAGGTCTTGCCCTCTCTTTGGGATATGGGTGGCTTATGAGGCATGTCTGGAGCCTGTCGGGTACAAATCCTTATCAGTCGTTTTTCCTCTCCTTTGGATTATCCAGCCTCCTTTTTATGATTCGGGGATACGGCCGTATCAAAAAAGGACGTATTCAGAAAATGCTGCGGGAGATGTCTTCCTCCTGTCCGGAACAGACAGACTGTCAGGATATGGAGATTCCGGACTTTCTGGATACGCCGCATCCTCTTCAGTGGATTCTCTTTGCTCTTTCCTATATAGCAGGCGCGCTCTTAAAGTCATCTTTTTACTGGCGCACGATCTTCTGTTTATTTCTGGCGGATGTATTTTTATGTTTTGCCTTTCAGTTTATGGACGGCTTTTATTCTTTCTTAAAAGCGCACAGCCGTACCGCCAATCTTCCTGTAAAAACCATGACCAGGATCGTCCGGATCATCTTTGGGATGGCATGTGCCGTTCTCCTTTTATTTATTCTGCCCTCGCTTTTGTACGGAAAAGAACCTCTGAGCAACATCACCTTTAAGCCCCTGGAGCCGCTTCCCATAGAGCAGGAATTCCCGGAAGCTATGACTCCTGACTCCCGGTATATGGCTCCGGAGGACTTTCCGGACCAGGAGGAAATGCGTGAGCCTCCCAAATGGCTGGTCTTTCTCTCCAATCTGTTCATGTATCTGGTCAGCGCTGCCGTGATTGTTGCTGTCCTTGCAGCCATCTACCGCGCCTGTCAAAATGCCGGGAAATTTTTTGCCTCCGAAACAGAGGATGAAATCCAGTTCCTGTCAAAAGGATTCACTGACCAGAATCTGCTCCATCAAAAAAGCAGCCTTTCTTCCTCCAAAGATATGAGCGCCAGTAAAAAGATTCGTAAATATTATAAAAAAAGCATTCAACGGGGAATAAAAGGCGCTGTACCCGATTCTCACACGCCCGCTCAACTGGAAAAATGCGCCGGCTTTCCTGATTCCGGAGAATACCATTATCTCCACGAATGCTATGAAAAAGCCCGTTACAGCCAGAAGGGCTGCACCCCGGAGGATGCCGCCCTTCTGCTTCACGGTAAAAAGCCTTCCCCGCCGTAGGGATTTCTGCGAAAGAATCGCCTCAGATTTCCCATTTATCGCAGAGAGAAATGACCTGATCTGCAAACTTTGCCAGATCTTTATTGGCCCTGCCTTCATTTTTATGGATAACTGCAAGCAGTCTCTGCCCTGCTGCCAGAAGACGCGCAAATACATCGGATACAATCCGTGCCTTTTTCTTGATGGGAACAGGCTCCGCTTCGTATTCCAGTTTATTGGTAAGAAGATTAAATTCCGTACCGCTGTAGGGGGCGTAAGCCTTAATACCATACTCCACCTGCAGACACTCTGTAAAGCTCTTACACACGGCATCCTCGCCATGTACCACAAATACCCGTCTGGGCTTTTCTTTAAATCCCTGAACCCACTCGATCAGGCCGTTTTTATCTGCATGTCCTGACATTCCTACAAGCCCCATTACGCGGGCCCGCACATCAATGGATTCGCCAAAGAGCTTCACATCTTTAACCCCCTCCATAAGCGCCCTTCCCAAAGTTCCCACTGCCTGATATCCCACAAACAAAATGGTACACTCCGGCCGCCAGAGATTATGTTTCAGGTGATGGCGGATTCTTCCCGCCTCGCACATCCCTGATGCGGATATGATCACTTTGGGTGTATTTTCAAAATTGATCTCTTTTGATTCCTCACTGGTAATAGTCAGGTGAAGTCCCGGAAATGATATTGGATTAATCCCTTCCCGGACCAGCTCCATGGCCTCCTCGTCAAAGCAGCTCATCTTGTTTTTGTGAAAAATATTGGTGGCCTCCACTGCCAGAGGGCTGTCTACATAGACCGGAAAATTATCGTGCCCTTCTACCATTCCATCCGCCTTGATCTTGCGCAGAAAATATAAAACCTCCTGAGTCCTGCCCACTGCAAAGGAAGGTATAACCACATTTCCTCCCTTGTCAAAAGTCTCCTGCAGAATTTTTGCCAGTTCCGCCGCATAATCCAGATTCCTGCTGGGATGAAGCCGGTCGCCGTAGGTCGATTCCATAACCACGTAGTCCGCCTCTTCCGTCCAGGTGGGATCCTTGATCAGAGGCTGGTTCTTATTGCCGATATCCCCTGAAAAAACGATTTTCCGGGTGGTTTCTTCTTCCGTTGCCCAGACCTCAATACTGGACGAGCCCAGAAGATGGCCCACATCCGTAAATCGGATCTTAAGCCCCTCACAAAGCTCTGTTTCCTCTCCATAACGGCAGGGAACAAGCCTTCTGATCGCGGCATCCGCATCCTCCATCGTGTAAACTGGCTCATGGTAGGGAACTTCCGCACTTCGCTTCGCCTTACGGTTTTTCCATTCAGCCTCATGCATCTGGATATGCGCACAGTCACGCAGCATGATGCTGCAGAGATCTGCCGTGGCTTCTGTCGTGAAAATCTGTCCCTTAAATCCCCTGGCCGTCAAAAGCGGGATCATGCCGGAATGGTCAATATGCGCATGTGTAAGCAGCACATAGTCGATACAGGATTCCGGCACCGGCAGCGCAGCGTTTTCAAACACATTGATTCCCTGCTCCATACCATAATCCACAAGAATATGCTTCCCGCAGGCATTCAGGTAATGGCAGCTTCCCGTCACTTCATGGGCTGCCCCGATAAACATCAGTTTCATTCCTCATCCCTCCGTTCCTTCTGTCAATCCGATCACATAGTCCATCCTTCCAAACATTTCTCTGACTGCTGTAAAAAAAATATCACTGTCCTCTTCCCGTTCAATATCCCCGTGAAAAAAGAACACCTTCACCTGATAGACTGCCTCCAGCTGCTCCTTAATCATCCTGCCAAGCTCCTTGTTGGTATCCATGAATGCAATTCTGCATCCCCGACAGGCATATTTCTCCAGCATGGAATATTCCTTTGCTCCTATTCCTCCGGTGAGTACGCATACCTTTTTACTGCTCATGAACATTCTGCACCTCTCTTCTGTTCGTACCACAAAATTCTGCTACATTTACAGCGCCATTGTTTTGCAAAAAGTAACAAAATTTTTCAAGATGTCGTAAGCAAATTATAACATACCCTCATATGATATAGCAAATAGTAAAGGCAGTACGATATGACATTATCAATTTATTTTTTTATATTACTGGTGCTGGTTTTATCTATGGATGCCTTTGCCGCAGGATTTTCCTACGGTCTGGAAAAGGTGCGCGTCCCCTTCCTCTCCCTCTCCATCATCGCCCTGCTCTCTGGCAGCATGCTGACTGCATCCATGCTTTTGGGAAATCTTGTGCTTGACATGATTCCCGAAAGATTTACCCGCGGACTCTCCTTTTTCATCCTTTTTCTGCTCTCTCTTTACAAGTTTTATGATGCGCTTCCCTGGCTCCATCGGAAAAGCGCTCATCTTACCACCGAGAAAATATCGCAGAAAGTCAACCGGCAGGATAAAGACCTTCTCTCCTGCCGCGAGGCTGCCCTTCTGGCCTTTGCCCTCTCCGTAGATAATATCTCGGCAGGCCTGTGTACAGGGACAGTTTCCTTCCCCCCTGCTTTATTATGGCTGCTCACAACTGCCATTCACTTTTTAACCTTAAAGGCCGGCCTTACGGCCGGAAAAATTCTGTCCGACCGTTCAGGCGGCCTGGCCTGGCTGGGGGCTGCCATTCTCCTGGTTCTGGCTTTTCTGCGCCTGATATAGCGCATTTTTCTCTGATCTCACCAAAAGTGTTTCCGACAAAACCAGCAATTCATGAACCAGAAGCGGCATGCAGGAAAGCGCTCCCAGCATCCCCCACTCGTGAAGGCTTAATCGGCTTGTTCCAAAAAGCTCGATAAAATAAGGGATTTCTGTCACCAGTACCTGGAGACAGATTCCCGCTGCCCAGGCAATCATCATATAAACATTTTCCAGATGCTTCATCCTGAACACAGATTTATTCACATCCCTCATTCCAAGGGCATGGACCAGCTGGCTCATGCCCAGTACAGTAAATGCATGCGTCTGAGCGGTATTCAGCACCGGCTGAATACGGAGGATTTTTTCCAGATGCTGTATGGTAACCGGAAGCCCCTCCCGCACCAGCTCTCTGTAGGGAACAGCCAGAAATGCCAGCAGGCTGATTATTCCAATTACAGCACCATAGCAGAGCGTACAGTTCAGTCCGCCATGCGCAAAAAGACTCTCTGTTTTTTTTCTTGGCGCCTCCTTCATCAGCGCATTCCCATCATTTTTATCCATTCCCAGGGCAAGCGCCGGGAGAGAATCCGTAATCAGATTGATCCACAAAATATGGCTTGCCTTAAGAGGCGCCGGAAAACCGGCCAACACTGCTGCCAGCATTGTAATAATCTCCCCGAAATTAGAAGAGAGCAAAAACAGGATAGTTTTCCTGATGTTTTCATAAATTCCTCTTCCCTCTTTCATGGCTTTCTCTATTGTGGCAAAATTGTCATCCGTAAGCACCAGATCCGCAGCCCCTCTGGCCACATCTGTTCCTTCCTTGCCCATGGCAATTCCCACGTCTGCAGCCTTTAAAGAAGGAGCATCATTTACGCCATCTCCTGTCATGGCGACTACTTTGCCTCTCGCTTTCAGGGCATTCACGATTCTTACTTTGTGTTCCGGTGAGACTCTGGCAAACACGCGCACATTTTCCACCCTGTTCTGGAACTCTTCCTGTCCCAGGGACTCTATCTGCTCCCCGGTCATACACTCTTTTTTATCCTGTGTAATCCCCAGCTCTCTGGCGATTGCAAACGCAGTGTCCACATGATCCCCGGTGATCATCACTGTATCCACATGCGCTCCTTTAAAGCTTCTCACCGCATCCGCCGCTTCCTCTCTGGGAGGATCGATCATCCCCACCAGTCCTACAAAGATTAAATCCTTTTCATCCTTTAAATCTCCCTTTCGCTTTATCGCCAGTGCCAGGACCCGGTACGCCCTCTCCGCCATCTCCTCTATAGCCGCTTTTGCCTGCGCCCTGGCTCCTTTTGAAAAAGCGACTTCCTTTCCATGAATCCAGGCACTCTGACAGCGTTCAAGCATTTCATCCGCAGCGCCTTTTACATATGCGATCTTTCCCGGGCCCTTTTTATGTACCGTGGTCATCCGCTTCCGCTCCGAATCAAATGCTCTCTCGTCAACGCGCGGCAGTCTGTTCTCCATTTTTCTTTTTTCAATCCCATGCCGTCTGGCCAGATCAAGCAATGCCAGTTCTGTGGGATCGCCCAGCCTGCCCTCTCCGATCACCGCATCATTACAGAGTGTACATGCCTCCAGAAAAAGACTGTTTTTATCCGGATCAAGCTCCTCCTCCTTTACCAGATGCCCATCCACATAGCATTCCTTCACTGTCATCCGGTTTTTGGTCAGAGTTCCCGTCTTGTCCGAGCATACAGTATTCACTGCGCCAAGGGTTTCCACTGACGGAAGCCGGCGCACAATTGTTCCGACCTTCACCATTCTGGATACGCTTAAGGCAAGCACAATCGTAACGATCGCAGCCAGTCCCTCCGGTACTGCCGCTACGGCAAGAGAAATGGCTGTCAGAAGCATGTCCCCCACATCTCTTTTCTGCAGCACCGCTACCAAAAACAAAAATGCGCAAATTCCAACTGCAAGAATGCTGAGCAGTCTTCCAATATCCGCCAGCCGCTTCTGGAGCGGGGTCATCTCCTCCCTGCTGCTCCCGATCAGCCCTGCAATCTTTCCGATTTCCGTATCCATCCCTGTGGCCGTTACGATCCCTGTTCCTCTGCCGTAGGTAACTGTTGTGGACATAAATCCCATGTTGGTCCGGTCTCCGATACTCTTTTCTCCCGGAGGCAGAATTTCAGCAGTCTTGTCCACAGGAACGGATTCTCCTGTAAGCGCTGATTCCTCGATCTTCAGACTGACCGTCTCCAGGAAGCGCAGATCAGCAGGTACCTGTCTGCCTGCTTCGAGGAAAACGATGTCTCCCGGAACCAGATCCGCACTTGGAATCTCATACTCCTTCCCTTCCCGCAAAACCAGGGCCTTCGGACTTGCCAGCTGCTTTAATGCTTCTATGGCTTTCCTGGCCTTGTCCTCCTGTACCACTCCTACCACCGAGTTCAGGAAGATCACCGCGGCAATAATCATTGCATCCCCTGCCTCGCCAAGAAAAAGTGAAATTGCAATGGCCGCCATCAAAACATAAATCAGAGGATCATTCAGCTGCTCCATAAACAGCACAAATACCCCCTTTCTCTTCTGTTCCTTCAGCTGATTAGGCCCGTATTTTCCAAGTTTCGTGCTTACCGCTGCACTGGAAAGCCCTTTTTCCCTGCTGCTTTCAAGTTCTCTTATCACCTCTGCTGTGCTCTGATCTGCATACATAATAAATCCCTCCTGCTCTTTCATAACATGAATATGACAAGCCCGGAGGGATTATGACGTCTGTATTTGATTTATAATATATTCTTTCTGCCACACAGAGCAGCCGGCCGACACACCTGATGAGACGCCGTATCAGGCTGCTTTAGCTGCCATTGCTAAGCGCCGGGGTGTAATTGTCAAAATAGCTGTAATTACACCGCACACAGGTATATACCGTATATCCCTGCGTCGTACTTGTGGCCGGTATCACCACTGCCTGATAAGTATGATTATTCAGATCCCGCTCAATTTCCTCTGCATAACTGCTGCCGCAGGTGCATACGAAGGAACGCACCCCGATCTGCGAGCAGTTCGCCTGTTTCAGCACATAAGACTGATAATCATGCGTATGAGGTGTCGGGCTGGGTGTTGCTGTGGGCGCGGGCGTCGGAGTCGACTGGCTGTTCCCCCCTGATGCCCCCGGCGATGCTCCTCCCTGATTCGGGGCGGCAGTTGCACTGGGGGATTCCGTCGCCGAAGGAGAGGGTGTCAGTTTATTAAGCGGCCTTGAATCCAGAACCACGCCACATACATTGCAGGTTCTCTGCTCTGTTCCCATCCTGGTAACGCTGGGCTCCGCCGCCACTTCCCAGTCGGTAGCCACATGCCCCACTGCCGGAATGCTTTCCGTATAAAAATTGCCGCAACTGCAGGTATGCTTCCGAAGCCCTGCCAGAATACAGCTGGCCTCTCGCTCTGTAGACGCCGTATACTGATGAATATGCTGCGCTTCCTTCTCCTCTTCTGAAGAGGAACTTCCATCCTCAAAGAGAATGTTTTCCTGGGCTACAATCTCATCGCAATAGATACACTTCCGCACACGAAGGCCTTCTCTGTCCGCAGAAGGCTTCCTGACAACCTCCCACTCGTCTGCCAGATGTCCCGTAGACATAACATCCACATAATACGTATCCTGACACTCCCGACAGGTATATTTAATTCTTCCCGCACTGTAACAGGTTGCCTTTTTATCCACTGTCTCCTCATAATCGTGCACATGCGTATCGGAGACCGATGGCTGACTCAAAGGGGCAGGCGTTGCACTGCCTGCATCCGGAGCAACACTCGCCTCGGGAGCTGTTGTTGGTACCTCTGCAGCCTGTGTCGATGCCTCCAACATCTGAGTCTCATTTCCTTTTTCTTCTACCTTTTCCTGAGGACGGATCATCGAATAGCCGATAATGCCTGCTGTCGCCAGAGATGCCGTGACAGCCAGCACAGCCAGGATTCCCGTCAATACTTTCATGATTCCATTCATTTTTCTTTTCTCCGCAAATTTACTTCAAATTTTCTCTGTCCAGACTCGCCTGTCAAAAGATTTTTCCATTACTTCTAGTATATATTTTTTGCAGATATTTGTAAACACTCTGTCACTTAGAAAATTACTGGAAATGTAACTAGCTGAAGCGAAAAGAAAAAATAAGAAATATCGTATCAAAAAAACAAAAAATATGGTTGACAAATTAAAAATCCTGCTGTATAGTATTATTTGTCCGTTGGATATGGATTTCATACTTACAAATGCGCGAGTGGCTCAGTTGGTGGAGCGCGACCTTGCCAAGGTCGAGGCCGCGGGTTCGAGTCCCGTCTCGCGCTCTGGTTAAAGTTGCGGAAATGCTGATAAATACAGCGTTTCCGCTATTTTTTGTTTTAAAATTTTTGAATCATTTTGAATCACTTTGAATCACACTGGCATTTTGTCCCCTAAAGCATTTGAAATCAGTGAATAAGTCGCATCTTCCGTTAATGGATTATATATGTATGACAAGGTTGTGGACAGTTCCGAATGGCCTAACTGCTCTCTGATTGCATCTATAGGTACGCCAGCCGCATTAAGCCTCGAAGCATAGGTCTTCCGCATCTTGTGGGTGCTCTTTGTTCCTACTCCCTGGCGTTCTGCATACTTTTCCAGGACGTATGCTATCTGCCGGGCAGTCAGCCGTTCTCCATCCCGCTCAAACAGATAGGTAGAATGCATATCCAGTTTTTCCAATAATTTTTTGGCCTGCGGAACTAATACAACAAACCTGTCACGGTTGGTTTTTGTATGTTCAACAACATAGGTTCGGTTGGCCTCCTGATCCCGTACCTCCTCCCTGACCACATGGAGCTGGTTGCCCATAATGTCCTCCGGCTTTAATGCAACCAATTCACCTACACGCAGTCCAAGAAAAAAATTAAGCCGGACAGCGATATAGACACTGTCATTTGATTCCTGATACATTGTATCAAGATAATGGTTTAATACTTCCAGTTCATCCGTATTATACGTCTGAGTATTTCCTGATTTTTTTACCACCTGCTTATACCGTACGGTTATTTTGACATCAGATAATGGATTGTCGAAGATATATTTCTTCCGTTTTGCATAGTCAAACATACCTATCAAAATAGTCTTTGCATTCACCCAGGCTTTACGGGTCAGGTTAAACTCTTTCACAATACGGTTGCACTCCATCTCCAACACAAATGTATCAATTTCTGAAAGTTTCATACAATGCATTTTTGAAGGTTCAAAATATTTTGCATAATGCTGCCTGTGCCTTTTTATTGTATTGGTGCTGTTGGTTATTGCTTTTTTGTATTCCAGCCATTCATCAAACAGCCGGTTGAATGTTAAATTGTCAAGGTTCGCACTTTCTTCATACAGCTTCACAAGCTTGTCCAGCAGTTCTTCCTCTGTTTTTCCCCGAATAAGCTTTCTGGCTTCACTCCCATTTTTAAAATAGGTCGTCCAATATTTGTTGTAGGCATTAGCGGGGGTAATCGAATATGCATGAAGCTTCTTTATGTTTGTTCGTTTGCTTGCCATGATGATATCACGCACGTTGCACGTATCCAGAATACCACATTGCAGCAGTTCCTGCAACTGCTGCATGCTAACGTTTGATTGCATATGATTACCCCCTTTCTTTAGTTTTAGATAATAAATTTTTCACTATTAAATTAATGCTTTGATTTAAACTATAAAAGCGTTTATCTTTTAGACCACCGGGCTGCTTTTGCCCTTGGCCATATTAACATTATTCTTTCCTCATCCGTAACATAAGCACCCCGTAGCATAACTGCCTTTCCTGCATCCTTTGCCTTAAACATCATTTCCCCAGGGGCCACCAATAGTTCCCAGAGCCATATATGATTCCTTCGCATTTTGACATTTAAAGGTAATGCGAGACATGATGCCATTAACAGCTATCTGGGTATCCATTTTCATACACATATTTCCTCTCACTGGAGCATACTTTCTATATTTTTTTCATAAGCAATCTTAGCTTCCTCCCATTCTCCCTGAAGCCAGACAGCCAACAGCAAATCCTCAATTGGCTCAAAAAGCATATCTCCCACGAGTTCACAGTATGTATATGAAATCTTCCACCTTTCATACGCCACCATGACTCCAGTTCCCTCTTCATATTCCTTATCATTGCAAAGACCTAGCAGATAAAACTCATCAAGCCGAGCAACTCTAATATTTTTTTCACTACCTTTATCTGTTCCCGTGTATCCCAAGACCAAAATAGCAGTATTAGTAGCAGCTTCAATAAAAATCTGGGCATCATATCTGTCCTCTGTTTTAAAATAAACATATGATTCTGCATCCTTAATGCGTATCATGGCGATAGTATTAGCCAGTTCAAATTTATCGTTCCCAGATTGTATTATTCCCTTGTCAAAACGCACCTCAGTATTTCCCCTTTTAACACGCAGAATATTCCGGTAGATACGTAAGATACTTTCCTCATCATCCTTATTAGGTATATGGCTGTTATCGAGCATTTCTTTAAAAGCATTATTGTCAAATACTGGAAACTTAAAATCTGCAATAGCCCCATTAGGATAAAACTGCATACGTGTCTCCTCAAGTCGGTTTTGCTGCCCTAATATCATCTTTATCAATTTTTTTTCTGCTTTAGATAACTTTTTTTTCATTTTTTCTCCTTCCTTTCGCTTCGCTCAAGACACAAAATGTAATGAAAAGTAGTTTTGTGCTGAGCATTTTTGTGTAATAGTAAATTTAATAGTTAAGTATCCTGGTATCAATGGATAATGCACCCGTCTGTTAAGCATTGGTATGCTGTCGGTTCCTTTACAAAGGTGGGAATACCGTAAATCAGCTTAAATACCTAAGCGGAATAACATAAAACCGCATACCGCTCAGGCTGCTGATCTGCTTTGTCCGAGCATCTTTGCCAGTTTCCAAGACACCTTGACTTTCCAATACTTCAGCAATTTCACCAATATTTGCAGATGGGAAAAAAGCTGCAAGCCTATCGCCTCGTAAGTATAAACGATTATTGTGTCTTAATCCATCATGCCGATTCTTGTCAAATTGCTTGTCATCGTTGGCAATAGACATCCGGTCATTTTTGTATAACGCCCGAATGCGCTCTAAACAATTTTGAGCCTTTGGAATTTTAGATTCTCCCTGCCATACTCGTCTGTCTTGCTCCTGTACTAACTTCATAAGCAAATTGCGAAAGGAATCGAGGACATGATTTGCGATATCGGATGATAAAACTTCGTTATCGTGACAATACTCCATAAGTATCACACATGCAGTGCATAAAAAGAAATACATTTCCTTCAATCTGGCATGAATACCAAATTCTTTTCCTTGGTAATGACCTAACCACTCCCTTAGGAATATAACAACTTCTTGATAGTGAGCAATAAACCACCGTATAAAATAATAGTAAAAGGTCGAAACTATAAGAGGATTGTCTTGAAAATGCTTAAGTTTTCCCCCATCTGGCGGTGTCATTTCGATTGGTAAGAGTCGCGCAGCATCTGACCCTTTTCCGATAATATATTCCCCTGTGAAAATAACACCACATTTTGGAGTGTCATTAACAATCCCCTTCCCTATGACTTTTAACGGCATGGTTCCATCACCGACATACCGTGTGATTTCGATAAGCGTTTCCTCCTGTTCTTTGCGTATCCGATTAGATTCTGCCGGACATAAATCATCCAGAACAATAGTATCGTCAGAAACCTCTGACAGAATCTTCGTAACTGCAGCAATGCTCGCATTCAGTCTTGGCGGACTTGCAATCCCCTTTCCCCTGTCGTATAATTGGATAAGAAAACTTGAAAATGTAGTCTTCATTGTTCCTGTTTTCCCATATAAGTAAATGCAAAAATTCGGTTTTGCTCCGGCGTCAATATATGCCTGACGCATTAAATAGACAAGCTTATACATCAAAATAATTCTTCCCGGATTGGGACTTAAACTAATGAGAGCAAACATTTCAGATAATGCCTGTCCTTCTGATAGGGTCGTATCAATATCCAACCTTTGCATTTTTTGTTGTTGCTTGATTACTATTTGAGGCAATCCGCTGGAAGGAGGCGTGATAACCTCCTTCCCAGTGCAGAATACCGCTTCTCCTTCAACGAATGATAAACCCAAATCTGTTAATTCATACACCCTTTCTTGAGGGGCTCCATCCAATTGTGACCTAATTCCATCTGCCAGATAACGCTGAATTTTTGCGTCAGTAAACTCCGGATCAAATTGACACCGTTCGTCTAACTTCCTCCACTTTACCTGATCAATATTAGACAATTCCACTTCAATTCTTCTTACATCATCATTATCATCAACCATAATTTGAACTTTAATAATCTTATTTACGCATACATCTTCATTGTTATGAATTTTGATAACCTTCTCTACACGGGGGTAAAAGTTACAAAGCTTCTTCCCCTTTTTATCCTTTACGTCATAGCCCATGATTTATTTCTCTTTTGCCTCCTACAAGCCTGAAATCTACAAAATGCATTGACAGCCATCGATGCCGTCCGTACAATTAATGCAAACGTGTTGATCACAGGAGTAACTGCTTCACATATTTCAGTAACCTTGAATTTTAATTTTTCCCACTTTGATTTTGGTGGTTCTGGGATGGGAATTTCACAGGTATCTGGAGTGGATTGCGAATTGTCACACCATATGTCAAGTACCTCTGGTTTAATGATTGAGAACATTGTGATGTTGCCTCCTTTCGATTTTACCTCCTGTTAACATTGCTTTTCATTCGCCCGAAAAGTATATTTTCATATTTAAATAATATTAAAAAACATACATATCGAAAACAAATGATTTTTTTAATATGGAGAAGGACTTCTAAGTCGTTCTCCACTGATCCTAATGACTTGAACTTAATATCTCACCACAATTGAACTGTTGGCCAACCTTTGTGATATAAAATATTATATACAGATTCTCAGAGGATACAATATAACGTGCCCATTTCGTTTGAATACCGAAACATGCCTATTTTTCTTGTTTTGCTGCTTTCAAAAAAATAGAGGAGGATGCCTTGATGTACATAAACGTTAGTGATAAAGGATATGATTGCATTAAAAATAATGCAATTCTGTTTTCCACAGATGAATCTCACTACTATCTATTTGATTACATTGCAAAAGATTTGTCGTCTCTGCCTGAATTATTTAAGCAATATGTTTCCAAAAGGTTAGATACCACTACTTTTGAGGAAAAAGAAGACCAGAATAAAATTGACGAGTTAAATAGTATTAAAGAAATATTAGTATCCGCCCACCCCTATTATGAATATGCCTATAAAGAAGTTATTCTAAATGCTATTGGGAAATATTTTAATGAACTATTGGTTTATTCGATTTTCGAAAAAAATTTGCTTTCACTTGACCGTACTTTGGAAAAAAAATGGTACTACTCAAAACTCACCTGTCTTATGCCTCGTTCTGTAGTACCATATAGCTGTTACCCCACAGGATTTTCTCCGTTAGATTTTTATAATAAATATAAAGATTGGGTTGATTGTCAGGACTATTCACCACAATCTAATGATGAAGAGTTAGTCATTTATGCCCCCCATGAAATGCCAGTTGGATTTTCTGAGGAAATCCAACTGCAGAATTGGGCACATGGTTTACTCTATTTTTTATTGGATAGGACAGCAGAACATTTGAAAGATTTAACGCTATCCCAACGAATATGGCTTTATGGTAACATATTTCATTCACAGGAGCCCAAAATACAAGTAGTCAGGAATCTCCGGTTTTCCCCCCTTGCTATATATTCAATACTACCGGACAGTAAAAGAAATACGTTTAACGAGCAAAGTACACCTGATTACCGTTATAAAATGCAAGAGCTATTCTATGAGTTTTATGTTAATCGGTTTAATGCGAAAGATGGCATTCCTACGAATTTGGTGAAACCTCTTTCTGATGCTATTAAATATGTTAAAACTCTTAAAACAGAAACCTTCCATGAGGAATATAAAATTAATAATTTTCAGGATTTATTATCTATAGAAATAATGTTAATGATTCAGTCCGGTACAAGAATAAGAAGATGCGATAATTGCGGTAAATATTTCGTATCCCTCAAGCGCAATACTAAATATTGCAAACGTAATGGATCTGGCTTATCTTGCGCTGACGAAATTAGAAGGAAACGCAGCCAAAAAAAGTATGAAGAAAATCCAGAGTATAAATTATATAATCGAGCATATAAGAAAAATTATGCACGAGTTTCAAGTAAAACCATAACTCAAGATGAGTTTTATTACTGGGATAACATTGCTAAAGCAAAACGTGACCAAGTCATGTCTGGTAAAATAGGTATTTCTGATTTTAATGACTGGCTAGACCAGACTAATTCTCTGGGCAGCATCAAAAAATTAAGCAGAGAACATGCGAAATTTAAGGGGCTATAATGGATACTCCCACTCTTTACTTTTTATTCTCCCTCATTCGAAGTGGTATGGATGGTATATACCACCCATACCATCACTATAGTCTTACAGTAAATTCTATACTAATACAGTGAATAATAAATTCCTGACATAATAAAATTGGAAAGTTTGATAATATGTCTGCATTTTTCTAAACAACTATAGAAATTCCAAATTCATGGAGGCACCTTATCTCTGGAAGTATTTCGTTTAGGCATATTGCTTTCCAACTTCTGTCTACTTTGGACACAAGTTCTGTTCTCTACAAATTCGCCTTTTTTCTGCCTCTGCTTATCCCTCCCGATGGAAATGTTTAATTACTACCAACTAAATTCATATCTATACATAGCCAAATGATACCATGGCCCTATATTCTCATTTCGCTCTAAAATAAATATTGCAAAAATTATGGGAAGTGCTCCAATAGCACCTCCCACAGTTTCTCTGAACCTTATCCCCCCGCCTTTAAAATATAACGCTTTTTCAAAATAGACACAAGCGTTCTTCCGCATCTCCCTATTCATTTTTCTTCTTATATTCATCCCATTGTTTTTCCAAATACTCAGATAAAACCAGTTCCTTGATCCGTTGAACATCGGGTTTTCTGATAATCTTACAACTGCCACTCAATTCCTCCCATGAATATCTGACCATAATCCCTATTTCTTCTTCCACATCTGTCCTATCAGCCTTCTCAACCGCTAGGTTAGAATCTTTACCTGTATCATTTTTATCTTCTATCTTACTACACATTCCCAAAAGGTAAACTTCTTCCAAATTGATATCCACACCCTCACCATCATCACAATCATCATCGTCTCCGTCGGAAGCATTACTGTCCTTATAACTTTCAAGTAACAGTAAAGCCTCTTTGGGGGCACCCCCGATGAATATTCGGGCTTTCCATTTATCTCCTGCTTTCATAAAGAAAATATCATCACCGAAAAATTCGTTACAGCACTTAACAATTGTATTGCCCAGCTTGTATTTACTGTCTGTACATTGTATTGTCCCTTCGTCAAAGTCTATCTCAACATTTCCATTCCTTCCATTTTGCACCAGATTAATTCGGTATACAGCAGCAATTTCTCACTCCCAGTTCTTTTTTATTGTTGTCAGATTTATAATATATAAATAACTTTTTATTATAATAAAATTACTTACCATCAATCATAAACTCATACAGACATTTCAGATGCTTTACACCGTGGCGTTTGCTTATGGTAACCGGTGATACATTTATCTTTGCAAAAGCACCCATCAGCTTTTCCATATTTCTGCAGTCCATTGCTTTCTGTGCAAGGTAAAGCGATTTCTTCTCCGGAATAAGAGCCACCAGATGTACCATCTTCCTTCGCAGTCTGGTGTCCTTTACATCCCTTTGTATCATCTCTACAGCTTTATCCTTTTTATAGAAATCTCCAAATGGCACTATCCACGTAAAAGTATCCATAAATATTTCCCTGCGCTTTCTTATCAGTTCTGCTATCTGGCCATATACGTCAGATGTTTTAGTATAGGCTTTTACTGCTTTGGACTTTGCAAGCCTTACTTCTGCCCGGAGGATTCCTTCCGATTTCCCGGAAATTGATTCCAGTTTTTTCCTGCTGATATCCGTCTGCTTAAGCTGCTTCACAAGTACACCCTCCAAATCGTAAAGCAAAAACTCAATGCCATTACTGTTCCCCTCCAGACAGAAGCTTGTATTATCATTAAAGCACTCATATTTCATGGGAGTAAAACCTTTCACTCTGCCAATACGCCGCAGTACTTTCAGATATGCGGATACTGTTTTACTGTCGCCGGCATGGATATCTGCGGTGACAGCCATACCTGATAAGATGAAATCATCCAGGTTATATTTGAAGCCAAAATATTCTCTGATACGCTTATCCAGCTTACGGATAAATTTATCAGGGTCGGTAATACTCCATTTAGGTGATGCTCCCGAATTAACAAGCAGCTTTATTTTCTTCCTGTACTGGCTGTTCCGGTAGGTGACTGTTATCCCTTTTGAATCCAGAGTGTGGTCTGTGTATTCATCTTCCGCTTTCTCCATAGATTCCCGATTGCCACATGCTTTCATAAAAACCTTATGGAATTTTTTACTGTCCAGCACCATAGATAGCTCAAAAATCTGATTTATGTACATATGCTTTTCCTCCAATATGCAAATATTTTTTACATATTAGTCATGGCAGTTTCATATTCTATACGGTTCAAAACCGTATAATAACATATATTTTGATTCCCAGTACCTGACAAACATTGCGCTTAACCTTACTGATATTAAAATCGGATTATCCATTAACATACTTTTAAAAGCCAGAAGATAATCGGCGCAGCCATTTCAGCCACGCCGTTTACATAGATTTTCTAATCAGATTTTCCCATAGTCAAAATTTTCAATCATCTTTGCCTGGCTAAGTGGGAAATTAGAGAAAAGATGTACTTCACATCTGTTCCGGAGCAGCCGTGCCCGACCCACGGCCTGCTCCAATTCGCTTTCAATCATCCATAAATGGACCTTTCTCAGACCCTCATCCTGGAATGTCGTAAACTGAAATCGGTATCCGTTGTAGTTTATTGTCTGGAGTTCCATTTTTTCATCTTCATCAAATTCCAGCCCCATAGAGAGTGCCGCAAGTTTGTATATAAATTCTGCATGGTATGGTGTACCTATCACAAGGATGTCCTGCCCTTCCAGCATATTGCTGCCTTCCGTATTTCCAAAGTGCAGCTCTCCTATCTTCTGATTCATAAAAGTAATCACATTTTCACTGCCCATGCCAAACCGGAGCATCAGCGATTCTACCATCCCTGGATGATTTGCCAGACTGGTCCTGCTCATGGATTTCTCATAGTATTGTTTTAATTCACCCATATATCTGGCCTTTTTGCACTCATAAAAGTCCACATTCTCTTTCCCAAAGTACCACCCGTATATCTCTTTATCTGCCGTAGCTGAAACCATAATGTATTTTTCTCCCGGGAAATCTGCCGGCTTTAGGAATACAACCGTATCCTTTTTCAGGTTCTTTTCATCTTCTTTCCTTCTTACATAAAACTGTTCTGCGCTGCAAAAGGCCGACAGGTCAAATGGCATTGTGCCTTTATCTTCTTCACCCTCATCCCATTCAAACCCTTCTGCTTCTATGCAGGACTGCGTTTTGGCATCCTCTAATATTCCCTTTATTTTTTCCTGGAGCTGGCAGTTTGCCGTTTTTTTCTTTAACTTTTCCAGCCTTGAAATGCTTATTTCTCCCTGATTTGATATGATGCTCTTAAACAAAATATCTTCGTCTATAATAATGGAGCCAAATTCATCAAGCCTCGCTTTGTCCATGCTTAGCAGATACCGGTGGGTAGTAATGACACAGCCCTTCCATGTTTTTAATTTTTCCCGTTGCTTCATATACTTCTCCAAACAGGGAATTTCTTCTTTTTCCAATCGTTTTTTTATGTATCGATGGACGCGGCGGTGCTGCCCCCCTTTATACAGCTTCTGGATATATTCCCATATTTCATCCGGTATCCCATCCTTAATTTCTTCAAGGGACGGCGTTTTACTGACTTTAATACCCTTGCTTTTGGCTTTCTCAAATATTTCTTTCTTAAGGAGGTTTGTCGGCACAGCAATAATAAATCTTGTATCTGGATTCTCCTGCATGAGTTTAAGGTAGCTGTGAGATTTTCCTGCCCCAGTCATTGCTTTAATGACATAAAACTTTTTACTACTGGCATAAAAGGCGCTGCTGATTGCATCATAAACATCGTCCTGCATATCTTCCATGGAGACGAACTCCTCATGGTATCCGGCAATCTTCTCCATGCTCCCGCGTTTTGGATGTACTGTAGAAAGGATATTTTTACAATGGGTACATTCTTTATGGTATAGACAATATTTATCACAGGACTGTGGATAATAGCCGTTCTGTTCCATATACGAAAGATGTACTTTCCATTTCTCATTCTTAACATCATCAGGATACAGTATCGGGTACTCTAATCTTTTTTTCATAAAATATTTTGTACCTGAATCAACATGTATCAGGTTAGTTGCAATACCAAATAATTCATCATGGGATAATTTTCTACTGCCATTAGCAAATTCATGGAATAGCTTACATTTATTCATATCCTGCAAAACTCCGGTTCTGTATTCCTTATGATTTTTAGGTTTTTCATCCGGAGTTTTGACAGAAGAATTTCTGGTGCTACTGAAATTTATAAGATAATATTTATTTGGGAAAATTTCGCCATCTGCTTTTATATTAGAATTATCCTGATTATATATAATAACTGTTGGCGAATTTTTCCCATTTATACCATATTGAGAAGCACCATAATCTTCTGTCGGATTATCTGTTTCAGGCAGATAATCCGTTACTGTAACATCCAATAACCCTTTCTTATTCAATGCTATTCCTGTTTCTTTAGATAATCCTTCGATATGTTCCTTATAATGATTATCCTTGTACTTTACTCTCATGCAGCATGTATAGTTCCTGAATATCGACTCTATATTGGTCTCTGGTAACTTATCATCATAATAAATCAGTTCTTTACCACCAAAGTACAGTTTGGATACATCCTTATAGCATGAGGGGTCGGCCTCCGGGAACATCCTCCCCATTGCAAGCTGCATGGCCTCGGCAACTCTCCTGTCTGTAACAGGTGCATCATTAAGAAATACAACCCTGAATTTATCATGAACCGTACTTGACATCGTATCATAAGCAAATAAAATGGGAAGTTCATACTGACTGGCCCTCTCTTTTACTTCATCAAATGTAAGCTTCTTCTTTGAATCTTTATTATCAAAATCCAGAGCAAATAACTGCTGTTGCTCAAAGTTTTCCTTATTGCGCTTTCCATTTTTAAATGTAGCTGGACTGAACGTGCATCCTTCATTCCCAATTCTGGTAATTACCCTCTTTAATTCGTCCCGACTTAATTTCTTTGCCGATCTGGCTATTTTGTTATTAATCCTTCCTATTTCATTACCGGAAGGCTTAGACTGATAACGTTGGTCATCATACGAAATTTTGATTGTATCCATAGTGGTTTAACTCCTTTACAAGATTTTTTAATTTCATGTAGGAGTCGATTACAAAAAAAATTTGCAAAAAAAGAAGAACAGAATCGCTCTGTCCTTCTTTCCTTCCAGTCATTATCAGTTTAATTACCACCCCACTACTTTTATAGGGTTACAATCATATGCCTGTATTCTATAATTAGTAATTATCCGCATTCTTTAACAGCATATCTATCTCTTCCAGACTCATATCCGGCTGTTCCTGTTTTTCTTTCGTATAATCTCCATACCCCATATCATACTGCTGCATAAACTTTACCATTCCAACAGGCCCAAGTGCCTCCTGTAATGCTTTTATTCCTGCATTTCTCACATCTATTGGGCTGCTTAAATTAACATCTAACATTCAGATTACCTCCCATGCAAATCTAAGTGGATTGACCACCCTCGTTCCCAGCTTCAATTTCTCTGCCATTTTTTCCAGTTTATCATCAGTTGTCAAAAATACGTCTGCATTAGCCTCTTCTGCCGATGCAATGTGAAGGCTGTCAAATGTCCGTATCTTTGAGGCTGATATAATTTCTATAGACCGTTTTTTGATCTTTTCTGTATATGGCATATGCATACCTGCCACACGATACAGGTCAAGTACCTTCTGTTTTTTATTTTCATCCTGCATACGGCTCATTTCAAGTTCCAATATTTCACTTCCGGCAATGAGCACCTGTTTCATCTGTCCCATTTTCAAGACTGTCAAAATAACTTCACTTTCCAAATGGATACGCTCCTGTGTCTGGTCATCAAATGGCCTGTTATAGCAGCAATTATCCAGATAAATTATCATCTGCAAAAGCACCTCCAACTTCCTTCTTTTTACATTGTACTTTATTTCTGATATTTATTCAATCACTCATATTTTTTAACATATGTCAGATTTAAATTTTTTATTATGCCTTTATTTAGCTGTGGTATCAGGTGGTATTGGTGGTATCCGTTCCACTCATACCACCCTTGCCATTTGTACAACTTAAAAGTTGCATATCCGCTATATCTGACTGCAGATATGCAACTTTTATCCCCTTATTCCGTCCACAAATACAAAATCTGCAACACATTGCTTGCATATGCTGTCATTTTTACAACATATTCAGGTGGGGCAGCACGGATGCTAATGCTGGTATCAAACAGCATGGGAAACATTTGCATTGCCCATTTTATTATAAAACCATATACTTAGCCATGCGGCTTCCATATGCCATATCCAGTACATCCGGTATGCATTCTTCCATACAGCGGTATTTATCCCGCAGCATCTCTTCCAGTAATATCTGCCCTCCATCCACTTCCGGTATGTCTGTTGTAATTTCATACTGCTCATAATAAATATAACCTGCATACCCTTCCTCAATATCTTCCGGAAGCAGGTTGGAGCCGTCACCTTCTGCAATGCGGATGATTTGTCTCATCTCCGGAACATACACAAATATGTCATCATACCCTTCGGATTTCTTTCCTTTAATCTCCTCTGGCGGCTGTTTCCTGTCTGTATCTTTCTCGCCCACAATATCTACCTCCAAAATTTTTCAGTCTGTCTCCTTCTCTCTGCATTGGAAAAAGGAAAGCCGGATTTAAACTCCCAGCTTTCCTTCCGGCATCTCCTGCTGTCTTATGCGGCAATCCTCAACGTCCCTGCCTTACGCTCATATAGATAAATATGGTCTGAAAGACGTTCCTCAATAGAAACTGCATCCGCATTTATCTCTGTTACCATATCTGCCAGTTTCCGATAAGGTACTGTCTCATCTGCCGGGATTATGATACACTCATGTACGGAACTTGGAAGCACGATAAAATCACCACCCAGTTCGTCACTAACCCGCTTTAAAGTCCCGCTGTCCAGAATCTCCGCAGCGCCGAATACCCTCGCCTTGTTAGTCAGCACATGCATCTCTACCGGTGTACTGACTGGCAGTAGGAGCTGGAATCCTGGCATCATGCTCCGGAGAACTTCGTCCATGCTCTCAAATAACGGTTCCCCCGCGAGCCGCATATTTGAGGCAGCAGCCTGATAAAGGCTTTCTTCTGTCTGCCGCCATATCTCCATATAGTTGTCATTCACCAGGAAAGCTCCTGTGCTGCCGTCTTTAAACCCTTCAACCTGTACCTGGTAAACTACTGCAAGGTCAAGGAACTTCCTGTAGGGCTTCCCTTTTAAAAGCTCCTTATTACTTTCAAAGTTTATCAGCTTTGCATAAATACGGGACTTCATCATATCCCACTTCCGGAAACCATCCAGTCCGGCATCCTTAAGGTCATCCATATGCTCCATAAGTTCCTGATAAACCTCGCCTGCAATCTCTTCAATTCCTCTGCCCCTATTTTTATACTCATCATAATACCCTTCCAGATAGACGCTTGGCCTCACCTGCTTCTCCGGGCTCATCATTATAATGGCGGTCTTCTTTACCCCGTTGTTTTTAAGGTTCTCAGTAATGCTTACATTAAAAATATCTCCTGCCTTCTCCGCCACTCCCTTTAATACTTCCTCTGCAAATTCTTTCAGTTCCATATCCTTTCCTCCTACGCTGCTTTTGTCTTTGCAAGTGCTTCCATCACCCTCTTATAGGTTTTCTCATTCATGGACTCCGGTGCTGTAATCTTATATCTTTCCTGTACTGCTTCCATTGCAACTCCTGTCCTCTTAAGTTCCGACTGCAAAGAGGCCATCTGCTCTTTAGAAAGTCCCTCTTTCTGTGATTCCTGTCTCTGCTGGCTGTTTTCCTGTTTTCCTTTTGGCTCTGCTTTTTCCTTCCGGCTCACGGTATCCGCTTTGGCTTTCAGCTCATAGACTGTCTGTCCTTTATCATTATGGATAATAAGACCTGATATCTCACGGTCATTGCTGTATGTAATGGAGAGCACTGAAAAACGGTCATTACAGTAATAACGCTTCTCCTTATTGGAACCCTCTTTCATCTGGATTGAAGTTTTTCCTGCTGGAATCCAGATAAAGGGAGCTGAATACAGCTCCCTCCCAATCCCCCAGTTGAAGCACGCCCTCTTGAAGCTGTCCGATGCCTGGGATTTCTCTTTCTCCGTATATCCCATCGTGCCTACATCCTGTTTGGCAATCCACTGCATGGTTTCTCTGTCAAATACCTCTACGGTGCAGTAGAGATTTCCGTCAATGCACTGATGGCTCCTTTTCCATCCAAAAGCTCCGAAGGTCTCGTCAAGGATGCGCTGGTCCACCCTCGCATCCTTATATAATAAGAGGCTAAGCCCCTTTTCGTTTATCACCGACACCCTGCATTCAATCTCATCCGCCTTAAGCAGCCTTATCAGGTTCTGTCCCATTTTTCCTCCTTCCCAGCTTCCTATGCCGCTTTCACCTCAAACCTTCTGGAATGGGAGAGTTTCCCGTAATCGGCATAAAGCTCCGGACATTCCTCACGTATACGCTTCGTATCTAATTTGGTGGAATCAATGTTCTTCCATGAGACACGAAAATGCTCACTGCTTGCAAGCTCATTGTCCTGCATGAAAAGCTTCACCTCCTGCTCTATCTGCTTCTGTTCCTCCTGTAATTCTGAAATAAATCCAAGTATCTCCTCACGTCTCCTTAATTTTTCATCAAAGCCAACAAGTTTGATGGTGCTCGCTTTCCTTGCCGTATGGAAATACTGCTGGATTACCTCGTCACAGGCTTTACTCCCATCCGGTGGCGGAATAATTCCTTTCACCACATGGTTATTCCAGAAATTATCTTCTATCGAGATAAGGCGCCCAATCAGTTCCTCATCCCACTCTATTTTCCTGTAGGTGAACCCCTTCCCAAGGATTAACGCCGCTATATACCACACCCTTTTTCCTGTGACCGCCATATAGTGGCAGCACTGCATCACATAATGGAGAGGGATATCCCCATCCGCCCATTTATCCGCATTCCAGGCGCTGGCGGTCTTGCACTCCAGTCCTGCGTCCTCACCGATGACCAGACGGTCAACATCGGCAATCATAAAGGGGTGCTCCTTACTGCGGTACATAAAATTGGATTTTCTCACCTTAAGTCCTGTAGCTTCCGTAAACCTCTGTGCCACGTAATCCTCAAGGTCATGCCCAATGCGCATTGCCTCATTATCCTGTTCCTCTGTTTCCCCACTGGTCTTATCCTGAAAAACCTTCATTGCACTGCTGAACGGGTTCACCCCGCAGACAGCGCCTGCGTCGGAACCTCCGATACCTGTTTTCCTTAAGCGGAGCCATTCCTCATTACTGGTTCCTGATAATGATATTTTATCAAACATAATCTTCCTCCTCTGCTGTTTCTGATAAAATAAAGCTAAGGGCAAACAGGAGTTATACCCCATCTGCCCTTAATTATTCTTTCCGTGATATATTGTTTTCCTTAAGGCCAAAAGGTTAAATACCTCTTCCTGCTTATGCAGCTTTCACAAGCTGGTAAGCCTTATCAATCAGCGGATTTCCATCAATGGTTCGGGCAAACACGTTCTCCTTATAATTCGCTGTCCTTCGCAGCGGTCTGCTGTGTGTGGCAAAATCTGATACCGCATTGAGGAACCGGTATGCATTTTTCCCCACTTTCTGCAAATCAGGAGCCTCATAATAACGCTGCTCCATATCTCTGCGGAGCTTCATAATGTTCCTGCTCTGGATAGGTGTCGGCTCTTCCTCCATGGGAAGGAGCAGTTCAATATATTCCCTCACCTGTTCATCCGTCATCTTCTGTCTGCGTAACTGCTCAAACTCAATGCCGAGGCTGTCCATATAGCTCTCCGCCATGAAGAGCGTATCCTTTGCCTCCTGTATCTTGTCATGGATGCTGCCTGTGTGGACCATGGAAAAACTTCTTTTTGCGTTATCCAGCGCAAGGTTCAAAGTATTGTTGCATACCACCCTCACAGGAGTTACAGCCACTTTCACAGAACCGGAGCCGTCATGGGTATTTGAAAATACCAGATAGGGGCTGATACGCTCTCCTGCAATGACATACTCTTTCGGCAGCCTTGCAAGCAGCCATACCCTCCTCCCTTCCTGCAGTGACCCTGCGGTCTCATACCGTACCCCTTTTCCAAGCAGTTCATCGGTGAAGCTGAAAGCATCCGTATTCTGTACCACCTTATAGCGGTCAGACACCACCCCCAGCACTTTCCTGTCGGAGCTCCTCACATTTGCCTTATATCCTTTTATCAGTTCCTGATTATCTGTATATACAGGTTCCTGAACCACCGTCCAGTCAAGCCCCGCAAGTTTAAGGGCTTCTGCTGATGCTGGCGCTTCCATTACAATCGTACCTAATCCATGCCACGGTTTCTCCCTTACTGAAAACATTGATTCTACATATGCTGCCATCTGTAACATCTCCTTTTCTTTTAAATTTTTTGTCGGACAGGTATGGCAGAACGTAAAAGGAGCCCCCATTTAAGGGAGCTCCCGTTTTCCATTCCTTATCCTTTTTTCTGGTTACCTGATGCCTCCACTCCATAAACCGCATCTGTCACAGCAGATACTTTCCTGTGCCGCTTTACAGATACTATGCGGCCAAGCTATGTCTCTGCGCTTTTCATTCTGCCTATGCTTCCGATAAGCCTGACAATAGACATGGCTGCGGCAATCAGCGCTGCAGCCGCTTTTAAAATACTCTCAGCTAATTTCAGTCCTCCCATGCAGTCCTCCTCCTTTCCCTTTGCTGTTTCTACCGCTGTGGGCTCTGCTGGCCTACTGACAGAATATATCAGTATATGGTCTGCATATACGATAGGGGAGGCATGGGAAGTAAACATAAATATTTTATTCCATCAGGGAAACGGTACTTAAATATCTCCCTGTCCTATACCGCAAACTCAGCCTCATTTTTATACTCCGCTCTCGGGAACTTTCTGTATAATTCAGCCTTTTATTTTTCTTCTTCATATCAATTACTCTCTATCAATTAACTTTGTATCCTAATCTTATTGTTAAACCACAATAGTTACTTATAACCTTATAAATTCTATCGAGCGAGTCAGTAATAACTTCTCTGCTGTCAGAACTTGTTTCAGGATCTTTCAAATAAGGCTTATATTTATCATAGTATTCAATAAGCTTCTCGATGTTTTCAAAAACCTCCTCTAACCTTTTAATAACATCTTCATGGGTTATCTTAGAAGCATCAATGCCAATGACACTGTCTGCCAATAAACCAAGAATCTCCATAGATTTCTCAATATCTTTTCCTAGCTCTTCCGTAATATTAAATATTTCATGATCTGGCATTTCTTTCTCTCCTCACTTTTCAATAATATTTGACAACAGGTCTGGCATTGGACAGCCGGGTTCTGAGTATGATAATAAAAACAAGAATTCCCCGCTTTCTTGATTATGTACAACCTATTTCGAAGATGCCAATGCTCGCTCCAGCATTTCAGCCAAAGAATGCTCTGATTAATTTTGCTACTATATCAAATACAAAATGGCACATAGGTATAGTAAATTATTATTTCAACTCTCTAACATCATCACCCATGATATTAATTTTATATTTCTCAATCTCATCCACACAAAAATCGCTGGTTCCACCGACTGGTTGGGCATCCGAAAGAATATCCATTATTGTTTCTTTTAATCTGTCTACATACAATACTCGACACATGTTACAATTTTCCGCACCTTCAAGTATAAGTGTAGGATTAGAAAAAACAAGCAAACTATGTATTGGCACATGAGGGAGTATGCTTTTCATAAGTGCTTCATGGCGCTGGATCTGATAAAAAGGATTTTCTACCCCTTCTAAACACCCATTGTTGTTGGGGTCTCTTACCCATTTACCGTCTGAATAAATCTTTACCCTGCCTTTCCAATATTTGGTTTCAATCAGGATAATACCTGCATCGCTTACAAGAATATGGTCATATTCCTGTGGGACATCAATGAATTCAGAATTTTTGAGAAGAATACTGCCATAGCGGTATTTCGTCTCGCAATTCTTTTTTATCGTCTTAAATGAAAGTGATGACTCAACAGAAAGCCATTTAATTGCATATTCAACCTTCTCCTCTCCCGCATCACTGCTATTTTGAAGTTTTTTTACAATAGCATCAATCTCTTCTTTTTTCCTATAAATATCAAATCCGCAGTATTTTTCAGAAAAGCCCTTCCCGTCAACTATCAGGGAACCTTCTATAAGCAAATCACGATATATTTCCTTTAGTCTCGTTAACTTGCTGACATATCTTTTAAATTGTCTTATCTCCTTCTTATTTGCTTCAAGAAAATCCATAATCATTTGATCACCTTTACACAATTCTGGAGATTTTGCCTCTTTTTGAAACAACATCTTTATAGGAGCTGTTTTTTGGGCAAGATAGGATTCCACGTTTTCAAGCAATTCCAAATAATCGTACGGATATTTTATGCATGTAGACTTCTCACCTTCCTCACCATACTCTGCTATAATAACAATATTATAGCTATCACTTACTACAATATCTTTACAGCGACTATAGCTTGCCCAATCCTCTTCAAAAGGCCCACACCATATCTTTTCAGGAACCAAGCTGCTACATACATTTGTCAAACACACCGAACCTTTAAGTCCCAGAAAGCCTACGCTCCTAGATTCACTCAGAACATAACAAAAGGACTTCCAAAAATCCACTTGAAGAAAAGGAATTTCCGTAATAAGTCTACCATTATCATGTACAATTTCCGAAATGACTGTGATGTTCCCATATATTTTCACAAATTCATCAAAATCCAATTCATCCACCATTCTTTTTACAGTATACTCACGCTTTTTATCAACAATCTTTATCAAAGCATGTGTATTAGCCGTAATTTCCATTTTCATATCACCGCAAGAAATAATTTTAGCAAATTTCATTTATACCCTCCGAATTTCACACTATAAACATACTAGCATTTTCTGAACCAAATCACTTATACGGAGACATAACTCAAAAGAATAAATATGCCATCTTCTCTTTTATTTTTATATGCTTATAATAGCTCATTCGCCTATACAATCTATTTTATCATAGCTCATTCGCCTATACAATAGCAATTAGAAAACTTATTGGATGAGGTAAGCAGAATGGATTATATATTATTAGGGCAAAAAATACGTGCGGCTCGCATGTCAGCCGGATTGTCACAGGAACAGTTAGCTGAAATGGTAGGACTTACCAGCCAGCATATTTCCCATACCGAAGTTGCTTCTACCAAGGTCAGCCTCCCTTCTCTCATTAAGATTGCCAATGCCCTACATACCAGCGTTGACAGACTGCTTTCCGACAGCATCCATGATTCTAAATCCTATCTGATGGATGATGTGCAAGCAGTCTTTTCCGACTGCGATTCCGATGAAATATACGTCATGCTGGAAGCCGCAAATGCCATCAAAAAATCTATCCGGGTGCGGAAATTAAAACGTGTAGACTGAATAGTCATCTCAGCCATCCAAAATCGTCATCATTCAATCATCTCTAGACTTGCCGATTAATTGTTGCACATCCGTTGCGTCTGCTTGCAGACATGCAACATTTCCTCTCTGATTTCTTCTTTATCCGTCAAATATGCAGCAAATCCGCTTCATCCGGCAACAAAAATGCAACAGACACCCGCTATGGAGCGCCTGCTACATTTCAATATCATATCCCTTATCACTTCCATTCCGTTCTCCGGAACACCTTACCTGATAAAATCCAGAACACCACTGAGCTCATCGGGTAAACTCCCACATGCCTCTGGTAGTCCTGCTTCTTCCATCATAGGCTTCTCTGGAATCTTCTGTACATTTACAGTACCGATACCGGCAAGCAGCGCGCCTACCAGCTTCATCCCCTGTGACTGTATTTCTTCACGTACCATTAAAAGCATATGCTCATGAAACTGCTGACGCTCTGCCATCTCGATTTTAACATTAAGATATTCCTCAAGGATTCCCTTTACACAGGCAGTCAGTGAAGCGGAACTTCCTGCTTTCTCTGACAGTTTCAGGTATAATTCCTTATCTGCCTTATCATCCATATTGAAACGGATAAATATGGATTTCTGGTTTGCAGCCATCAGTTCACCTTCTCTCCAGCATCTGACCAGCAAGGAACTCATAGCCTTTTGCGTTGGCGCACAGGTCACAGTCATAAGCTGTATGGCTCCTGTACTTTCCTGCATGGTCACGGGCCATCAGCGCACCGCCGCCTACATAGATGATATTGATATAGTCAAGGCTGTAGCCTCGTTCGGAAAGTTCCAGTTCCAGAGAATGTATCTTTTCCTGCATCATCCCATGAATCAGCTCCGCATAAACTGCTGGCAGATTGCCCCCTTCTTTTAACATGACCTTCATAATCTCATGTTCAGGAATATCCTTTCCGGTCTGTATTTTCATATCCCGCTGTATTTCTTTGAGCCATTTGACCATCGCCTTCTCAATCGTGATGGATTTGCTCTCAATCGGAAGACCATTCCGTACATAAACGACATCGGTAGTCTTGCTTCCAATATCCACTATCAGGTAATCGTCCTTCATATTGCCAAGCCTTGAAGCAATCGCTGAATAGCACTGCGGACATACAATCACTTTTACAATCGTCACGGAATAATCTTCTCCCTCATAGGAAAATTCCATTGTGTTTTGCTGACCATAGTAATCAATCAGTTTCAGCTTATCCCTTCCATAATTAGAAAACGGCAGCCCCACCGCGAGTATGATATCTGCTTTATGTAATACTGCTTTACGGAGTTCCATTGCGATACCAGCCATTGTACGGAGCCTTGCAGAATCATCCGATATCTTATCCTCTGTGATTGCTGACCTGCCTTCTCCTACCTTAAAATATTCCCCATCATAAAACAGAGAGTTCTCCTTTAGCGTTGGTTCTACAGCTCCAAGTCTGTGTACGCCGTTGTCAAATATAAAATTTGCAGTCTTCCCAAGCTGGTAGCCGTCATCAAAACCGATGATACAGCTCCCGTTTTTCAGCTTAATCATGATAAAGTCTCCTTCCCTTACAGGATATCGGATAAATCAATACCCAGTTCTTCCATCTCTTTCCTATCAGTGCCAAGGTCTCCATACAAAAACTCCAGAAATTCGCTGTCACTGTTGTACCTGTCTGCATGGGCTTCCGCATAAAGCCCCAGTGCATTTCCCAACAGAATTTTCAGACGCTCCTTAGCTGTAGCTTCCAGTATTTTCTCTCCATTTCTGTTATACAGGCTCATGTTTTCCCTCCGTTTCTTTCAGTCTCAGCTGTGTAAATACCTTTTCCTTCCTTGATGCATTGTCCCTTATAACCGCCTGCGGGTAATTTTTCATCAGCTCGTCTTTTTTCCTTAAAGCCGCCTCCATGCTGCCGCAGATATATGTCCATGCCATCTTTTCCCCTTTCCTGTTAAAGACATAGACATTCGCCCCTTCCCATGTGAAATCGTCAAGGTTTGCATTTACATAGGCATATTCTTCAATGATGAAGTCTGCCAGGAGGGACGCCATGGCATGCATGGCCGCCCCATCCTCACGCAGCGTCTTAAATGTGCCGAGCTCTGCGCTCCCTTCCACGCCGCCTTCAAAATACTCTATCCAGAGGTTCAGATAAATGCCCTCATTAATCCCATAGGCAAGGCTGCTTTTTAAGTCAAATTCGTAAGTCCATATAGAGGAAGGCTTACCTGTCACATGGCTGTAGTCAAGGATATCCGGCATTTTTCCCTTTTCTTTCAGGATATCCAGTATTTTATTGAATAACCCTTCCGTTGTCATCGGCCTGCTTATCATATGGCGCCACCCTTCCCGGCGGCAATCCCTCGGAGGAACCCCTGCTCGAACACAGCATATTTTGTGTCCTCCGTACAGGCGCAGAATTCATCCATGGCGGCGTTAAATTCCTCTTTGGGCACATAATGCCTTAAGATATCCACAACTGGCTCTAACCTGTCACACCTCTCCACCGCCAAAGTGGAATATTCGTTCCTGATATTTTCATCCAGCCTGCTCTCCACATTGCACGTCCTGTCCACGGTAAGCAGCTCCACGGCATACCGGAACCCGAAAAGGAAACCCTGGCGTTCATTTACCATGGCATACTCGGAAAGAATCCCCTCAAGCCCCATCCACTGCTCATGGGCTTCTTCATCATCTGCGCTGAAAATATTTCCCATAACATAGGCTTTCAGCTTTTTCCTCGCATCCTTCGTTTCGGGTAAATCGCCGTATTCCTCCGTACCCATTAAACTGTTATAAATCCTGTCAATAGCCTTTAATCCCATTTCTTTCCCTCCCTCTTTCCTTTGCAGCCTCCAACGGCCTCCTTTGCTTCTTCTTTGTGGTTTTTCCTTTCATTTCCTTTCCTGAAACCTCCTGAATAAGGAAATCCCCATGCCGCAAAATAGTATGGGGACTGTTTATAGTGTCAGTTTGAGAATATATACTTGTATAAATACTTTATTCTACTGCCATTTTGACTTTTATAAAAAAGACTGGTAACATACAAAATGGGAGGTATAAGGATTATGGGTGGAAACATAAGAGAAATCCGGCTTGATGATATGGTCCCGTTTAGAGGCCATTCCGGACAGACATATGAAGGCGGACGGCTGCAGCAGCTGGCAGACAGCATTAAGCAGCATGGCCTTCTATGTCCTGTCATTGTCCGCTCCACAGATAACGGAAAATATGAAATTATATGCGGGCATAACCGTACCAAAGCAATGCGGTTATTAGGACGTGATTCTATCCCTGCAGATATAAGGGACGGTCTGTCTGATGCGGAAGCATTGGAATTATTCTACGACAGCAACCTAAACCAGCAGTCCTTTTCTGACTGGAATTATTCACAGAAAATCGAAGCGGTAAAATACTCGGAGAATTTAATGAAAGAGCATTCAAAACAAGGAAAACGGACGGATTTGGAAAGGAAAAAAGCTGCAGGGACGGATAACGGAACTTCTGTCCAGACTGGACAGAAGTTAAATGAAAAACCTGCGGGCACCACGACAAGGGATAAGATGGCGCGCCGCCTTGGCATATCTACAGCGACTTTCAGCAAATACAGGCGTATCATCAGACTTCCCGATAACCTCCGCCAGTCTGTTGCACGGCTGCTTGATGAAAAAAGGATAACCTTTGAAGCTGCCTATATAATTTCCAGTCTGGGGCATAAGGATATCGAAAGCCTGACAGAGGGCATGAAAAGCCAGCCTGATGCAAAAATTAACATGGACAGGTTAAAGGAATTCTCCGCCAGGAAGAAGCCAGACCCATCCCATCTGATAGTCCGTGCCATATCAGACAGCAAAGCGCCAGGTATTCTGGGCATCCTGGAATTACCGGAAAAGCCAATATTGGTAAAGGCAATTAAGTAACCAAAAAGTATAATATCCGCATTACTGAACTATTTTCTGGTATAAAAAGGCATCCTCAGATTGAGAATGCCTTTCATTTTATATATTCAATATAATGCCTGCTATGACCTGACATTACCTGCTTATAACCTTTTCAGCAGGACAGCTCTGTCTTTCTCCGATATCTGCATGGCGGTCATAGCCTCTTCATCCGACCATTTCATAGATTTCATCAAATTCTTCACTGATTCATACAAAGTATCTATTCTTTTTCTTTCCGCATAACTTTCTGCATAGCTTTCCGCATACTTTTCAACTGCTTCACACATAATTTTCCGGCCTCCTTCTTCCTCATCTGTTTCCTGTTTCCAGAGGAACGACTGCCAGTGTCTTTCCTAAAGGAGCCAAAACTTTCAAAATTGTATCCAGTTGTGGGCTTGTGCTGCCTTTTTCCATTCTTGCAATAACAGGCTGTTTTACACCGCTTAATTCTTCCAGCTTTTTCTGACTTATACCCTTTTCCTGCCTTGCCTTTATCAGTTCCCCGATAATGGATACCCGTAGCTCGCTCTCCGCTATTTCATCCGTTGTAAGAATGCTTTCCATAAATTCCAGAACATTCTCGCCAACAGCTTCTTCTCCCCGCTTGCTCAAATCAGCCAGATTCTCTTTCGCCTGTGCTACAGCTCGTGAATATTCTCTATTTGTCCTCATGATGTTTCCTCCCTTGATAATCCATCAAATTTCGTTTTGCCCGCTCAATTTCCTTCCGTGGAGTTTTTTGTGTTCGCTTCATAAAAACATGTAAAAGAACAAAACCGCTGCCATCCCATGCTGCAAATAAGATTCTGTCTCTCAATGGCCGTAATTCCCATATATTTCCATCAATATGTTTTATATACGGCTCTCCTGCTCTCGTTCCATATACACTAAGTGTTTTTACGTAATCCATGATTTTATTCAACTTGACCCGACTGTCCTTATCTTTCTTTGCAGCCAGTCCTGCAATATATTCCTTTACCGGCTCTTTGCCGTTCTTATCCCTATAAAAATAGATTTCGTACAAATTTATTTTCCTCCTGCTATAAATAAACTATACCTTAAAGTTATCAAAAAGTCAATAACTTTTAAGTTATTGGCTTCTCTGTGAAAAATACTATCCAGATGAAGTTGCAAGGCAAATTGAGTCCCTTGTGAATATGGCAAAACAGCTTATGCAGGAAATCTCCGTATTATTTATTCCAAAGATACATAAGCCATACTTGCGAGTTTTGAATCAAAGTTGAATCACAGCGTGCAACGTGCCTCTCCTTTCCTTGATTTTAGCGGGTTTCAGAACAGCGATATAGTTCGAGTCCCGTCTCGCGCTCTGGTTAAAGTCGCGGAAATGCTGATAAATACAGCGTTTCCGCTATTTTATTTCCTTACTTTACCTGTCACTTTCTCTACTACCAGCTTGAAAACCGTTGTATGAGGCATTACCGACTTATTGAACGGAAAGTTTTCCTGATGATAATGTTTCATCAGGATACATAAAGCATTGTACTTTTCATCATCAGAAAGTATTTCAATATATCCTTGCCCGATAACGCTTTTGTACGCCATTGTACAATTCCCGCTTTCCATTTCCGTTACTAATTTATGCCCACAGTCCATTTCAAAGCTGGCTCTGTTATCCTTTTTGATTAAATCATACTTTGTACCCTCCAGGGCTCCATGAAAATACAGTTCAATCTTGTCTTCTTTTACAGACATTCCAAAATTAAGCGGTATTATATACGGATATCCATTATTATTTAAAGCGACCCTGCACACATCACACTTCTCCATAATGGCTGCAATATCTCTAAATTCTTTCACTTCTCTATCTGAACGGCGCATTTTGACTGCCTCCCTTACAAAGCTTTCGTGTGTTTCCCTGAAGTTGGTATTACCCCACTCCCATCCTGTATCAGTTTCAGAAGAAAATATAAAAATAACATCGGTATATTTTAATTTTCAGCATACCATATTTCCCCCTGTTTTTCCACTCCATTTTATAGACCTCTCAGTGAATTTCCCGGCAAACGATTTTTGGGAAGATGGTATCCTCTTCCCAAAAGGTGTGACGCCCCATATATTTTTTATTTCCGTTTCAAGTTCCCTATATTCCTTTCCTGCTCCGGCCCGCAAAATAACGCTTTCAGCTCAGCTGCCGCCTGCCTGATATCCGGCTGCGCCATCACTGCGGAAACAACGGCCAGACCGTCAATTCCCACAGAGCCAAAAAAGGCTGCGTTTTCTTTGCAGATACCGCCTATCACCACAATGGGCAATCTGATGGCCTGCCGGATTCTTTTCAACTCCTCCACAGACACAAATTCAGCATCCGGCTTCGTCTTTGTGGAAAACATAGCGCCAACCCCCAGGTAGTCGGCTCCGGCTTCCCCGGCTTCTTTTGCTTCACTTACGGAATGAACGGACACTCCCAGGAGCATGTCTTTCCCGATCATCCTTCGGACAGCTTCCGCCGGAATGTCGCCCTGCCCCATATGCACACCGGCTGCCCCTGCCGCTATGGCAATATCGGCACGGTCATTTATAATAAGGGGCGTGCGGTATCTGTCTGTAATTTTCCTGATCTCCAATGCCAACTTATAAAATTCCAAAGAGGAGATCTCCTTTTCACGGAGCTGGACCATCGTGCAGCCTCCTGCCAATGCCTGTTCTACTGCCTCTGCCAGCGTTTTTGTGCTCATACATGATCTGTCTGTCACAAGATACAGCGAATAATCAGTTTTCATCCTGTACTGCCCCCCTTTCCGCGGCTCTGCATTGATAAAGCTGATAAAAATGGTGGGTCGGGCCGCAGCCCTTCCCGATAGCAAGAGAATGCTCAATAGCCATTGTCACATAGTCCTTTGCACCCTGAACCGCCGTCTGCAGATCATTTCCCCTGGCAAGCAGGGCGGCGATGGCGGAGGAAAAGGTACAGCCTGTTCCATGGGTATTCTTCGTGTTGATCCGTTTTTTTTCATAGGAACGTATCTTCCTTCCGTCGAACAGAACATCCAGCGCGTTTCCGGCTGCATGGCCTCCCTTGATGATAACCGCCCTGCAGCCCATTGCATGGATTTTTTCTGCAGCATCTTTCATATCCGCGGCTGAATTGATCCGGATACCGGCAATTCTTTCAGCCTCCGGAATATTCGGTGTCAGAACATCTGCAAGGGGAAGGATCGTCCCGATCAGGGTTTCAACTGCTGAAGGCTCCATAAGCGGGCATCCGTTCTTGGCATACATAACCGGATCAATCACAATGTTTGAGGGGTGATACTGCGCCAGTTTTTCAGCCGCTTTCCTCATACACTCAGGAGTGGAAAGCATTCCTACCTTGACGGCATCCACTTCTATATCCTCAAAAACCGCATCCATCTGTTTTCCGATCATATCCGGACTGATATTCTGAAGATCAATCACCCTGCTTGTATTCTCCGCCACCACTGAAGTAATGACGCTCATTCCGAAGACCCCCAGCGCGGAAAAGGTCTTAAGATCCGCCTGTATACCCGCTCCGCCGCTGCAGTCAGATCCTGCAATACTCAATACTTTTTTCATGAAATCATATCCTCCTGTATATTTACTCAATTGGGCCCGCGCAATCGAGCAGGGAAGGCTTTCCACTACTCGCGCGCGGCCCGCATGCTGCGTTAGCAATAACTTCATCTGTGCGCCCCTGCGCAATCGAGTAGGGAAGACTTTCCACTACTCGCGCGCGGCCCGCATGCTGCGTTAGCAGCAAATTTCCTTATGCGGGCCTGCGCATAAAAAAAAGAGCCTCTCATGATCAGAAGCTCTTTCAAAACGCAAAACGGCGTAAGAAATTGCTTCCCTACGCCGGTATTAGCCGACAGGTCCAGAGGTCAGGTCTTAACCTTTTTCAACTTGTTCAGTTCCCTCGCAAACACAGATTGTTTTTATTCAGTTTAAGCTGCTCTTCCAGCAGTTTTTGCTTTTCATCTTCCGTCCCGTCAAACGCCTCCAGGAACTTTTTCCACTCCTTCTGGGTATAGGCCCGGGCGCCGGTCTGAATCTTCGGTTCCGTTTCTCCCGTCCGAACCTTTTTCAGCAGCTCCTGTTTCCTGTCCCGGAGAATCCCCACCAGTTCTTCTGTATCCGGGCGTCCGGATGCCGCCAGAAGTGCGCTGAAGGAATCAGACTTTGATGTCTGCTCCGCCTTTTTTGTTTTCTGCCATGCCGGAATCTGACCGGCACAGCCTGACTTAGAACCTGTAATAATCATATCTTTCCCTGTTCCTTTTATTCCTTTTCCCGGATATCCTTCCGGCCCTCTGATGAAGATTACCATTTAAAATCAATGTGCTGTCCGATGCCTCTCTCCGGCTCGCTCCAGAGCGTGTCGCTCCGTGAGCTGTACACAACGTCGTTTATTTTCTGAATCAATTCTTCTATGGAGGAAGCTGTCACCGTAACCAGATCCTCCCGGGTCTCAGTCTTTTCAGCGGATTTTTCCGCCCGCTTTTCCTCTGCGGTCTTTTCAGCTTCTTTTTTGGCGTCCGCTTTCTTCTCTTCCGCCTTTCTGGACGCGTTTCTTTTGATCCTCTCTCTCTGTGCCGCCAGAGATTTATCCACCACTGCAAAGAAAGATGCATTTCCGCCATCATTTACCTGCATTCCAAAACCCTTCACCACCGAGGCGTTGCTGCCCAGGCTTGCTTTCATCTGCGGAAGCTTGTGAGTGGCATTGCTGATGATGGCCTCATACTGCTTGCGGAAATTCTCGTCAGTTGCCATCCGCTCGATCTTTTCCTCGTCAATCAAAACCACCATTTTATTGGGATTTGCATAGCTTGCCGCCTGTGCCCTGGCAGCCTGCTTCCTATCGCTGCTGACCAGAATAAAGTCCATGTTGGAATACTTTTTCTTTAATTCCTCGTAATACTTCTGCCCCTCTTCACTGAGCTCAGGTTTCCCTATGGTTTTGCCATAGTTCGCCGGCTTTTTCTTATTTACCGAAGTCTCGTATGCCGCCGCATTTGCCTGGGCTGCATTCTCTGTCTGTGTTATCAGTGCGCTCATATTTTCCCCATTTCTGCGCTGCTTTGTTGCGCAAAGCCATGATATGGCTAAATCCATAAAATGGATTAACAAGTTTGTGGATGCAGCGCAGACACAAACTTGCAGAGGAAAGATTTGAAAAATCTTTCACTCTTTTCCTCCTTGATTGTTTGCCAGAAATCCATTTCTCCTTTAATATATCGGCAGAAAAGGAGGTTTGTATTATACCTCAAAGCACTCTCCGCGCGTCAGAAATTCCCGCTGCTCTCCACATTCAATACAAAATAAACGATGCCGCCCTTCAGCATCTGCACCGGAAGAGAAGACATGCCGGCTCCTCCGGACTGGAGAGAGGGTTCCATCCGTCCTCCTGCATGAAGCTTCAAAATCTGCAGCGCTTCCTCAAGCCTTCCCTCCTCCAGGCCGATCAGAATGGTCACACTGCGCTTTTTAAGGAATCCGCCCGAGGAATTCAGGAGTGTTACATAAAATCCATGTTCATTCAAATCCATAACCACATCAGGATAATCGTCTCCCTGAAGAACTGCCATAACGAGTTTGTCACATTTTACATTCATCTTTTCCCTCATTTCTGCGCTTTTTTGCGCATGACAAGTTTGTGCGGGCAGCGCACAGGCACAAATCTTTCCGCCTCCGGCTGTCATTTTCAATATGTTATTATACCTGTCCGCCAAACGAACATCAACTGATTTTGCGGACACCCTGGTTTTCCGTACCTGAAGGGCACATCCCGCTCCGGGCCGCCTCCTCGTCCGCCAGGCGCCTGATCCTCTTCCACTTTTCAGTAAGGAAGTAAGCCAGCATGCATACCATACCAAAGGTGAAGCTGATGGGGAAACAGGCCATAATATATCTCCCATCTATATAGCGTCCGATCAGATAGGCGCTGGGGATCCGTACCACCCACAGCATCAGAATATTGATGATGGTAGGATACTTTACCTCCCCCATCCCGTTGATGAAGCTGATAATACCGTTAAACACTGCAAAAGTCCAGGTAAAAGGCAGTACCACCCGAATATAAATCGCCGCCTGATCCAGCACTGCCTGATCTCTGGTGAAGATTCCCAGAATCGGACGGCACAGCGCAGTCACCAGCAGCCCGGCTGTCAGTGTGAATAAACCGGAAAATACCGGGATCGTAATACCTCCCTTTTTCAGCCGTATGTAATTTTTACTTCCCAGATTTTGTCCGGAAAAGGTGGTAGCCGCCGAGGAAAAAGAGTTGATGGCGATGTTGGCGATCCCCGTCACCTTGGTAGCCACCGAGCAGGCCGCCATAAAGGTTGAGCCCTGGGCATTGATCAGAGACTGCATCAGCACATGGCCTATGGAATAGATGGAGTTATTCAGTCCCAGAGGAAGTCCTACCCGGATAATAGAGCCCAGCATATCCCTGTCCGCTCTCCCGGGCAGCACCTTATATTCCAGCTCCGGATATTTCTTTTTGATATAAAAGATGCTGAACGCCCAGGAACTGTACATGGCCAGAATGGTTGCCAGCGCAGCGCCTGCCACATCCATCCCCAGAGCTGCAACAAACAGAATGTCCAGAACAATATTGATCACACAGGATACCAGCAGAAAAAGCAGGGAGGCCCTGCTGTCACCCACGCCGCGCAGAATTCCGGCATTCATATTATAGCCCATATTCCCCAGGGTACCGAAGAAGATGATCCTCAGATAAGATACCGCCAGGTCCCAGGCATCTTCCGGGGCCTGCATGAATTTCAGGATCAGGGGTCCCAGAAAAAATCCGGCCAGCGTCAGCGGAATGGCACACATATACAAAAAGGAGGATGAGGTGGCAACCAGCCGCTTTAAGCTTTCCGAATCCCCGCTTCCTGTATACTGGGATACCAGGATGGACACCCCCATACCGATCCCCAGAAAAATACATAAAAAAACCTCTACCGGCTGGGCACTGGTGCCCACCGCCGCCAGAGAAACAGAATTACAGAAATTACCAATGACCAGTGTATCTACCGTACTGTAAAGCTGCTGCAGAATATTCCCGATACAAATGGGAAGCGCAAACAGCACCACCAGCTTCATGATCGGTCCCCTCGTCATGTCAATTTTCTTTTGAGAATGCATGGAACTGCCCTTCTTTCTATTTACTTACTCCTCAATCCGCTTATTCCTCAATATACTCCCTTTGATCCTGAAAAGCTACCCTTTTTCACTTTACTGAAAGCATTACGTAACTGTGAATCCGAAGGCTGAATCGTCACAGCACTACTCCAAGGCTCCCCTCCGCATGTCCAAAACCAAAGGAGCCCTCCTTAAAATCGATACAAATCCGATCTCCCTGGAAATACCAGGTCACTGTATTCTGTGAAAGTGCATCTGAAATCTCCTGCCTCACTGTCGTTTTATCAAAATCCAGTTCCGGATAGTTTTCATAGAGCTGCTTTTCTATGGTTTCCTTCACGGCCTCATCCACTGTCATAAATTCCGAGAGATTCAAAGCTTCGCCTGTCTGCGGATTGAAATTATAAGTTTCAAAATAGTTGTCCGGATGAGGTCCTCCTGCCTCTACGCTTCTTAAGATCACTATGCTGACTGCCTGTCCGTCACATCTGGTGATATTTACCTGACTGCTCTGGCTTCGAATCGGCATATCCTCTCCCCCATTCTCTTCTGCAGTCGCCAGAAATTCACCGCTCCAGGCCTGATATTCCTCATTGACAACGTCGATCGCTGATACCAGAGCGCCATATTCTTCTCCGCTCACGGTAAATACCGGATATTCCGCATAGGCAATTTCTTTGCCGGATGCATCCTCCTTTACAGAACGAAGGATCTCCCATGAAATCACCGGTGCCGCCGAATCAACTGTTGTACTGTTCTGAACCGCGCCTTCCTCTGTTTCAGTTTCTTTGTCGCCTGTACCGGCCGCATCTCCCTCTTCCGTCCGGGGGCCTGCTTCCTTTGTTCCGTCTGTTCCCATTTCAGTCCCCAGCGCCTGTACCGGATCCTCTTCGGGTATTTCTTCCAGCTGAAGTCCGGAAGCAGCCGGCGCCTCCTGCTCCTGCGCCGCTGAATCTCCGCCGCAGCCTCCCATACACAATACAAAAGTAAGCATCAGTGCAATCATTCCTGTTTTATCTATTTTTATTGTTTTTCTTTCTGACATTTCCATTCAATCCTCCTTTTTTTATCTCCGTACTGATTATAGCGTAATATATGGAAATTGAAAACAGAATTTTCGGCTATTGACAGGCTCCTGCCTGAAAGCTTAGAATGAATCCATGAAAGGAGGAATGTACGTATGGACAAAGCAACTATGTATAAGCTGACCTATGGTCTGTTTGTTCTTACTTCCGGTTCTGAAGGCAAAGACAGCGGCTGTATCATCAATACTGCCGGCCAGGTGACTTCTGATCCCAACCGGATCAGCATTGCCGTTAACAAAGCAAACTTTACCCATGATCTTGTCAGGGAAAGCGGCAGGTTCAATATTTCTGTTCTGAGTCAGGAGGCTGATTTTTCACTTTTTAAACACTTCGGCTTTCAGTCGGGCAGAGATGTGGATAAATTTGCCGGTTTCCCGGACTGTGCACGCAGCGCGAACGGACTTTACTATGTAACCAGAGGAACCAACGGCTTCATCAGCGCCAGAACCGAACAGACGATTGATCTTGATACGCATACCCTGTTTATTGCCTCAGTGAAGGATATGAAGGTATTATCCGATGTTCCTTCCGCAACCTATGCTTATTATCAGTCTTCCATTAAACCCCGGCCGGAAAAACCGAAAGCTTCCGGTAAAACGGTATGGCGCTGCAGTGTATGCGGTTATATTTATGAGGGGGAGGAACTTCCGGCGGATTTCATCTGTCCCCTGTGTAAGCATCCCGCTTCGGATTTTGAGAAAGTAACAACATAGACTCTTCCATCGAGCAGGGGCGGATTTTTGTCCCCTGCCCGCAGGATCAGAACTTAAGGGACTGCTTTTTATCCTGTGGTAATGCATACAATAAAATGTTCACCTGAAATTCTTCCTCCGTGTGCTGAATTTCCATATTTCCATTATATTTTTCCACCACTTTCCTTACGCTGATAAGACCTATACCGTGGCTGGCAGCGTCCTCCTTTGTGGTCAGAAACCTTCCTTCCTTTTCGTTCAGATTCCCATTATATGTATTTTTAATACGGATGTTGATCATTCCTCTGTCGTACTGTATCAGTATTGCAAGTTCTTTTTCCCGGCTTTTCTTCATAGCCTCGTAAGAATTCCGCAACAGATTACTTAAAATCATATTGATATCAAAGTCATCGACTTTGATCCCCTGTACTGCCCTCGTATCAATCGTGATGGCTGCCCCGATCTTTTTGATCTCAGGGATCGCGTAATTCATGACACAGTCGATGCATTCATTCCCTGTCTCAATATATTTTCTGTCCGTTCCGGCATACTGATTCATTTTTTTCAGATATTCCAAAGCTTTTTCATATTCGCCGCGGTCAATATAATCGCTGATCATATTCATATGATGCTTCATGTCGTGCCGCATTGTCCTGTAAGTATCATTGGTATTCTGCATAACATTCAGCTGCCTCTGATACATCTGCATCTGCCGTCTGTATATTTCCTTTTCTTCTGTTTTTTTGTGCTGAACAAGATATTGCTCAAAGAGAAGATACAGAAATAAAAAGAAGGAAATGCTCCGGATCTCCGGCCGGATCCCTTTTCCGCTGATAAACAAAATACCTGCAAAGTTTTCGGCGGCTGCTTCCACCCCTATGTTAAGAATTGCTGCCAACATCTTTTTCTGCTTCTGCCCCCGGTAACCGGCCGCAATAATAGAAAAGAGGCATGCTCTGTCCAGTATCAGAGCAACCCCTTTGTCATTCCACATAAAATGTATCAGTATGTTTATCAAAAAATAAGCCGTATAAAGATACGGCGTACAACTTTTCTCCCCCTTTTTTCCAAAAAACACTCCGGTAAAGCTGTAAATAACATAAAGTCTGAAGATGTTTAAAAGCAAATACAAAAATTCCTCCCCCATTTTCAACCTTCTCTTTCCTGTTTCCTTTTCACAACATACAATGAATAGCCATTCTTCTGCTTTATCTTACAGCAATCCTCATAATCTCACCTTTTATGCACAATATAACTATTTTACACGGTATATAATCCTGCTATTTTTTATAATATAACCATTCAAATCGGCATATTACCTCCCGGATTTATATAAACTGTTAAAAGAGGTGATTGCAATGAATGAGAATGAAAAATTCGTACGTGACAGAATCACTGAGTTGAGAATGCAGGCTGAAGTATCTGAATATCAGCTCAGTATGGAACTGGGGCACAGTAAATCTTATATACAATCCATCAGCTCAGGCAGATCTCTGCCTTCTTTATCTGCGTTTTTTGAAATATGTAATTATTTCAATATCAGTCCTCTGGAATTTTTTGACGAAACCATGAAAAATCCGGATCAGCTTCACCGAATCACCGACAAATTGAAACTCCTTTCTGAAAATGATCTGGACTTTTTTGAAGAGATACTGGATAAGTATCACAGCAATTTGCAGAACAGATAACTTTTTCATATCAGGGCCCCGGACGCTTAACCCGTCCGGGGCTTCTTTTTCTTGCTTTTCCTGCTGTTCTTCCTTATAATGGTAGTGGCAACTAAATTTCAATACTGGAAACTGTATTTAAAAGCTGAAGGATATGTGAAAAATCACACTGATGTGCCGATTTTTCACACGCAAATTTGTGTCGGAGCGTCACAAGTTTGTTTTGATGATATGCTCTGTCGCATAAACGCTCCGGAATGGAGATTTTTATGGGAAAAGAAGATTATATCAGCGCATATAAAATGGGAAAAAGGGACTATCAGGCAAGAATGCTCAGAGGAGAGCGGCCCACGCTGCAAGTCCTGGATGACATAATGCCGGCGAAGGGCGCCTATTCCGAGATTCCCCTGGGTCTTGTTCAGATTCCCATCGACCAGATCGTGGGGACGAAGACCGTTGGAAGAAGCAATTCCTTTGCAGGAAATTTCATGCCTATTCTGCGTGACAATACCGAGTTTGCCTCCAAATGGTCCATTTTAAGCACCAGTCATGTGGAAGAGGGTATCCGGGATCCCATTAAGGCATATGAATACATGAATAAGTTTTATGTGGAAGAAGGCAATAAACGCGTCAGCGTCATGAAATATTTTGGGGTGGTTTCTATTCCCGGAAATGTGACCCGCATTGTTCCCAGACGTACAGATGAAAAAGAAAATAAAATCTATTTTGAATTTCTGGACTTCTATCAGCTGGCTCCCATTAACTATATCTGGTTTTCTCAGCCGGGAAGCTTCAAAAAGCTGCAGGAACTTGTAGGGAAAGAGCCTGGGGAGCAGTGGACAGAGGATGAATTATTAAAGTTCAGTTATATTTTTACCCGGTTTACGGCAGAATATAAAGCAAAGGGCGGCAGCAAACTGAAGATCACCGCCGGCGATGCTTTTCTGGCTTTCATCACGCTGTATGGATATGACGAGATTGAAGATAAGACTACGAACGAGCTGAAAACCCTGATTGCTAAAACCTGGGAGGAATTCGAACTTCTCCAGGAAGAACACGGGCAGGAAATCGAGCTGAAGATGAAGCCAAACCAGGAGAAAAAATCTCTCCTCAATATTCTTCTTCCTCTTGGTATATCCAGGCTGAAAGCGGCCTTCATTTATGAGAAAACTCCGGGTACTTCCGCGTGGACCTATGCTCATGAGCTGGGCAGACTTTATCTGGAGCAGACCTCCCCTGACGTGCTGAGTACCGTCAGTTACGAAAACGGTACCACTGAAAACATTGATTCTCTCCTGGAGGATGCCATTGCCAACGGATGTAATCTGATCTTTACCACCACTCCTGCCTTCGTACCGGCAAGTGTAAAGGCGGCTATCGCCAATCCGGATGTCCGGATTCTGAGCTGTTCTTTAAATACTTCGCACCGATATATCCGTACCTACTATTCACGGATGCATGAGGCCAAATTTCTTATGGGGGCCATCGCCGGCGCCATGGCTGAAAACAACCGGCTGGTCTATGTGGGTGATTATCCAATTTACGGCTCTATTGCTAATATCAACGCGTTTGCACTGGGAGCAAAAATGATCAATCCCCGTTCCGAGGTCTATCTGGAATGGTTCAGCAGAAAGGAAATCAATATCGAAGAAAGAATAAGAGAAATCGGTCCCTCCTGTATTTCAGGAAGGGATATGGTGATTCCGGAAGATGCCTCCCGCTTTTTCGGTATTTATCATATGGAAGACGGTTATCCCCGCAATCTCGCCATGCCTCTGTATCACTGGGGGAAATTTTATGAACAGCTGATCAGAAGTATTATGGATGGAACCTGGAAATACGATGAAAATCCTTCCTCTGTCAAAGCCATCAATTACTGGTGGGGCATGTCGGAAGGGGTAATCGATGTGATCTTTTCCAAACGTCTGCCGATCGGAACCAAACGTCTGGTAGAGCTTTTAAGAGCCACCATCAATTCCGGAGAATTCAATCCCTTTTCCGGTATTCTTTACTCGCAGACCGGCGTGGTTCAGGATGATGCCGGCCGCAGCATGACTCCTGAAGAAATTATGTCCATCGACTGGCTCGCCGAAAACGTGATTGGTACCATCCCCACCACGGACGAACTGACCAAGCAGGCGGAGCCTGTGATCAAACAGCAGGGCGTTATCAAGAAAGAAGGTTAACCTACATATGAGAATACTGGTAATTGGAGATGAAGAGTCAAAATATCTCTGGGATTATTTTGAAAAAAGCAAACTGGATGGAATTGATCTGATCATCTCCTGCGGCGATCTGGATCCCAACTATCTTTCCTTCCTGGTGACACTCTCTTCTGTTCCGGTATTGTATGTTCACGGCAATCACGATGGAAAATATGAAAAATTTCCTCCTGAAGGATGCGTCTGTATTGAAGATCAGATCTATATCCATGAGGGAATCCGTATCCTGGGACTGGGCGGTTCCATGCGGTATCGCCCGGGCGCCCATCAATACACAGAACGGCAGATGCGGCAGAGAGTTGCCAGGCTCTGGTTTCAGCTGATCCGCAGACATGGCTTCGATATCCTGGTGACGCACGCGCCTGCCTATCAGCTAAACGATGGCCGGGACCTCCCCCATCAGGGTTTTCAGGTATTCCGCACTCTTATGGAAAAGTACCGGCCCAAATACTTCCTTCACGGACATGTGCATATGTCCTACGGCAGACAGCACAAACGATACGATAAGTATCTGGACACCCATGTAATCAATGCTTACGAAAGGTGTGTCTTTGATTTCGAAGATGATAACCCGAAAGAACATCTTCGGCGGTAATCCTGACGATTCCGGGAGATTTCAGATCGAGTAGGAAGATTTATCTTCCCCTACTCGCCGCGCCCCCCATGTGCCGCTTTAGCGGCATACTTCCTCTGCATGGGGAGGCGCAAATAAGGGAGGCAGTGACTTCTGCAAGTCGTTGCCTCCCTGTTTTCGGGCTGTCTGCTTCTGACAGCTCCTTATCGTTGATGTGCGCCTTACTTCATTTGCCCCCTGCGCCTTTAAGAGGCCTCAGGCAATCTTAACCTTCCATCAGTTCTCTGCGTTTCTTTGCATCGGCGATTGTCATAAGTACCAGACATCCGCCGGACAAAAGAATCAGCATATACCATACTGCGGAAAGGTCTCCTGTTTCAGGAACATCCGCCAGAGGTACTTCCTCATCTTCAAGCTCTACCAGACCATCCGGTGAAGCTGACATGGGAACTCCCTCATCGCTTAATTCTGTTAAGCCTCTGACCTGTCCGGCCAAAGGTACTTCTGTATCATTTAATTCTGTCGTGTTTTCGGCAAGATTAACCACAATCGTTCCATCTGCGCCTGTTGCCGGTGTCGCTGCCAGAGGAACGTCCGTATCGCCAAGGTCCGCTGTGCCTGCATTGCCGGTGCCAGTACCACCTGCTCCGCCGCCAGTCTCTGTATTGCCGTCTCCGTTTCCGCCAGTCGTCCCTCCGGTGGTTCCGCCGTTCCCTCCGGGATTCTGTGCATCCGCTTCTCTTCTGGCTTCTTCTGCTGCCGTTTGCGCATCCTCAGCGTCCTTCTGTGCCTTGTCAGCCGCATCCCTGGCATCATCATAAGCCTGTTTGGCGTCCTCCGCTTTCTGCCTGGCATCCTCTGCTGCCTTCTCTGCGGCATCCAGTTCCGCTTTGGCCGCTGCGGTGTTGATGGTGCCATCGGCAAGCTTCAGAGCGGCTAATTTCTGAGCGGCGGCCTGGACAGCAGCCTGAGCGGCGGCCTGGGCTGTTAAGTAATCCGCAAAAGCCTGATTCATGGCTTCCTGAGCTTTCAGTGCCTGAGCGGCCGCTTCTTGGGCGGCGGCGCTGGCGGCATCGGCTCTCTTTTTAGCTTCCTGAGCAGATGCCTGATTGTACTTACTGGCTGTCAGATTCTCATTGGCTGTGGTAAGCTCACTATTTTTGGAATCATATGCACTCTCTGCATCTGCTATAGCCTTATTCTGCGTATTGAGCGCCTTTCTTGCATCCAGCACCTTCTGTGTTGCTTCGTCAAATGCAGAATTGGCCTCTCTCACTGCTGTTTCGGCATTAGTTACTGCTATTTTAGCAGTTTCAAGCTTATCCTGAAGCTCTGAATGTTCGGTCGTCAACTCACCGAGTTTACACTCTTCATTTTTTATTTGCTCTCTTAATCCGCCTAATTCGTTAAGTGCAGACTCATTCTTCTTTTTTGCCGTATTGAAATTATCCTCGGCAATCTTTGCCTGCTTTTGTGCAAACTCTAACAACTCCACTCCAAGCGCTTTGGCATCATTCCCAGTAGCATCCTTATACTTTTCCTCCAAAGCTTTCAAATCAGGATTTCCTGGGTTCGCCGCTTTCACTTGCTCAAGCAATTCTTTTATTTTCCCTGGAATACCTTGAACATTATTTGCGTCTGTAACTATTTTATCGGCTTTATCCTTTGCTTCTTGCGCTTCTTTGTATTCTCTCTCAGCCCCTTCATAATCTGCAATTTGATTTTGCAAACCGGCAATCTTAACCCCCAAGTCTTTGATTTCCGTATCGATTGTAGCTTTTTCACCTTCGATTTTGGTCTGACTTTCAACTGCTGCTCTATAATTCTCCGCTGCCTGCAATGTCGCCTCTGACTTCCTTGCCGCATCATCTAATGCTCCTTGTAATGCCGTCTCCAAACCCGGAATCTTATCCTGCCCATCTTTTAATTCTGCCCCCAGCTTACTCAGCTCACCTGTCAGTCTATTTACCTCACTCTGAGCAGCATCTACTGCAGCATCATAGCTCGTAAGATCTCCTGCATTCTCCGCAGCCTTTTCCGCCACCTTGGCTGCAAGCGCCGCTTCCGCTGCATAAGCTTCCGCCTCTGCTTTGGTTGTCACTGCAGCATTATAAGCTGCTTCAGCATTTGTCAGCTTTTCCTGGGCTGCATTAAGCTCTCTCTGAGCTGCATCAAGGGCTGCCTGGGCTGCAATCTTCTGCGCCCCAATCTGGCTCTCCGCCTCTGCAAGCGCCTGATCATATGCCTCCTGAGCCGCCTGAACCGCTGCAGATGCCGCCTGATAAGCTGCGTCTGCATCTGTCATAGCCTGCTCCGCCTTCTCAGCCGCCGTATTGGCTATTTCCGCCTGATCTGCTGCCGCCTGGGCTGCCGCTTCCTTTTCTTCCACGGTAGCATCTGCTGATTCGGTGATCTTTTTAGCATCCTCCGCCGCTTTTGCCGCCTGGGCTGCCGCCTCTGACTGTTCTTCCGCTGTCTTGGCGGCTTCCTCAACTGCCTGAGTATGTTCGTCAACTATTCCTTTGACTTCCTCTACCTTTTGATCAATCGCAGTTGTGGTATCGCCTACAATCTTCTCAATCTCGGCATTTGCCTCTGTAACAGCCTTATCTGCGTCATTTGCAGCATTTGTCACTTCCTGCCCCGGAAGATCAGCATTATTCGGCAACTGGTTTACTGCATTGGTACTGGTTTCAGAAGTATTTTTTGCAGCATCCTCAGCCACCTTCTGTCCGCCTTCTGCGATCGCTGCATCGGTAGGTTCTGTCACCACATCATTCAGCGCATCCTTCACAGCTTCCGCCGTTTTTTCCTCTACTGGCTTATCTGAGGATTCCTTCACAGCTTCCTCAACAGCCTTCTCGACGGCTTCCTCAACAGCCTGTTTGTTGGGATCGTTCTCGCCTTCACCCGACAGATTGTTCGTTTTTAATTGTCCTATTTCACCCCCCCCGCATTTGCTGTTCCTGCTCCAAGATTCGTCTCGCCTTCAGCCGCGTACACCGCTACACTCTGACAGCAAAGCGTTACCGCAACAGAAAAAGCAGCCAATTTCTTTAGCTTCTTCAGCTTCATTTTAACTCTCCTTTCTGTAAAATAAGATTTGACAACTTCCTGCATTTGGAAATTATCTACTTTTCAGTATACGCTCTTTGTTCACATAACACAACGCTTTCTTTCTTCTTTTCAGCATTCGCTGTGACGATGCGGCCTTCGGCGATGGGATTTTGCACTCTTGTATCACTTTCTCACGGTCTGTGCAGTTAATGCACAGACCTGGCTGAATAGTCACCATGCCGTTTATGTATTGTGCCGATATATTGACATTTTAATTGTTTCATGCCATACTAATATCAGAAAACTTATCAGGAGGCTTTCGTATGGAATATATGGACGTGCATACTGCTTCCCAAAAATGGGGGCTGAAAGAACGCCGTGTAACTGCTTTGTGCCGCAGCGGCAGGATTATGGGGGCGGTCAAACAGGGCAAAAGCTGGATCATTCCCATTGCCGCCGCTAAACCGGCAGATGGCAGAAGGGCCGTCTCCGCATTGGATGATGCCGCCGCTTCCGGTACTCTGACGCCCCTTCCTATCGGTGTCTCGGATTTCAGGGAAACTGTAACAAACTATTATTATGTGGATAAAACTCTTTTGATCAGGGATTTTCTGGATACACTGCCCAAAGTGTCGTTGTTTACCCGCCCAAGGCGGTTCGGGAAAACATTGACCATGGATATGCTACGCACTTTTTTTGAAAAAACAGACGAGGATACGTCTGTTTTTTTCAAAAACAAAAAAATCTGGGCATGCGGTGAAAAATACCGGAAGCATCAGGGCATCTATCCCGTGATTTTCCTTACCTTCAAAGATCTGAAATATAACACCTGGGAGGAAACGCTGACAAATATCCGCGCTCTTATCGCAAAAGAGTATCTCCGGCATTCAGAGATATTTTCCAGCAAAAAATGCAATGAATTCGACAGAAAATACTGTCGTGAACTAATCGATGGCTCCCTCACGCCTGCCCTGCTGCCGAATGCCCTCTCCTATCTGTCCGAGATGCTGGAAAAGCACTGGGGCAAAGCGCCTGTTATCATCATCGACGAATATGATACTCCTATCGAACATGGATTCCTGAGCGGCTTTTATACAAAAGTGGTTGATTTTATGCGCAATTTCTTTTCTGCGGCTTTCAAGGACAGCAGGCATCTTTCCTATGGATTTCTCACCGGCATCCTGCGCATTGCCAAAGAAAGTATATTCAGCGGTATGAACAATCTGAAAGTCTATTCTATTCTGGATGAACGCTTCGACAGCTATTTCGGATTCACCAGAGATGAAATCAGGGAAATGATGCAGTATTATAACCGGGAAGACAAATATGATGAGGTCTGCAGCTGGTATGATGGATATCGTTTTGGAAACACAGATATCTTTAATCCCTGGTCTGTCCTCAATTATCTGGATGATGCCTGCCATCCGAAAGCTTTCTGGCAGGCCACCGGAAATAATGATATTATCAGACAGATCATTGCCGGCTCTTCGTCAGAAGTCGGAGAGCATCTGCAATTACTGATGCAGGGTCAAACCATTTCCGCCTATGTGGATACCTCTGTGATCTATCCCGAAATCCAAAATGATCCTTCTTCCATATACAGCTTTCTTCTCACGGCCGGTTATCTGAAGATCGTCTGTCAGGAGGAACGCCATGAGGAGAATGCCTTCTGTGAGCTGGCGATCCCAAACAAAGAAATTTTCTATGTATATGAGAAAGAGATCCTTTCGGCATTCTCCGGTATCTTCCGGCAGTCAACTGCCATTGCCATTCAAAAAGCCATTCTGAAACAGGATATTCCCGGTTTGCAGAAGGAACTACAGTCATTCCTGCGTCAGACCATCAGTATCTATGACGAGTCTCAGGAAAGCTTTTATCAGGGTCTGATGCTCGGCCTTCATGCTATTATGAATAATCGCTATCAGGTAACCTCTAACCGGGAAGCCGGAGATGGAAGATATGATATCCAACTGGCTCCCTATAACAGGTTGCTGCCCGGTATCCTGATTGAACTGAAAGTCCTTGGCAGACAGGAGGGAAAAGGGGAAGACACTGTGACCGTAAAGCTGAAATCTCTTTCTCAAAAGGCATTGATGCAGATCGATCGTATGGATTATGCCGCATCCATGCTGGAAACCGGGATCTGTCAGATCATAAAGATCGGCATTGCATTTTATAAAAAGCAGGCTGAGATTTCATATATTGTGCAGACTCTCTAACCATTCCCCTCACATCCTCGCCTCCATCAGACTGCTGGAGGAATACCTCCGCAGTCCCCTGTAAAATACCGCCGCCGCCGCGGTCGCAATCAAAATTGTATATAGCAGCACCGCGGCCAGCATCTCTGCGTCAAATCTTACCACAATATGCACCGGATGATAAACTGCCATTCCCACCGGAATAATAAAATAGAGCAGGAATCTGGAAACTCCCCTGAAAATCCCGTCCGGATAGGTGGCAAAGCTGATGATTCCCATGGTCAGCTGTCTCCCCAGTATCTCCATACGCACAAACCAGAAAGACAGGCTCCCCAGCAGCAGAGCAAAGGCCGTAAAAATGACGGTTCCCGTTACAGTGAACAATACAAGAAGAAAAAAACGCCCGATACTGGAACAGAAAAGACTCAGAAGGAGTACTCCGTACAGAAGATCTCCCACCGCTGAAATATTGGTGGACGAGGTCATCACACCCAGCAAAACATTCTTGGGCTGCACCAGATAAGAATCCAGCTTGCCGCTGATGATAAGCTCCGGCAGGGAGAACACTCTCGCAAACAGAACATGGGACAGTCCAAAGGAAGCGGCGGTCAGCCCCCACAGCAGCAGAATCTCCCGCATGGTATATCCGCCCACATCCTTCCTCAACCGAAACAGGACAAACCACTGCACCAGTATGGACGCGTTATTCAGCATCATAAAACAGATATTGGTCAAAAAGGTGACCTTATTGATCATCTCCTTCATGATATTGTATTTTATGGAAAGTACACATACCCGAAGCTGGTTTTTAACCGCCGTTGACATAGAGCTTCCTAACCCCCTTTCTGTAGACCAGAAACATAAACGCGCAGCCGGCAGCCAGATACAGCGCCTGCGCCAAAACAATCTCCACCCATTTATCCGCGCTGAAGTCCACGATCAGCTTGGCCGGTCCATAGCAGACCGTATAGATGGGTGTGAGCTTAAACACCGGCTGTAAGGCAGCCGGAAATATTTCAACGGGAAACATGGTTCCCACTACCAGGATCAGCTTGTCATACAGCCACTGGAAGGGGTTGGCGTCCTCGATCCAGAAGGAAATCAGGCTGATACATATTTTAAACACTGCATTGATGGTGATTCCCAATATCAGGCAAAGTATCATGGCCGGCAGCGTCACGATACGAAAACGGGGGACCGGCCCCACCATCCATGCTCCTATCACTGCCGCAAGTCCGGCGTACATGGGCAGCCGGATGCTCCATTCGCCGGTATACTTCGCCAGAATATACCAGGTGTAATGATAGGGCTTATTCATCAGATAAGCTATATTGCCGCTGCGGATATCCATCGTCACCTGTCTTGCCGCCGCTCCTGCGTTGGATCCGAACCAGATCATCTCCGTCATCATCACGTACCAGATCATCTGCGCTTTCGTATAGCCGGCAATCACTTCTTCAGGCGTCCGGTATATATATTCCCAGAGGCGGATAAAAATAAAAATGAATACGAAATAAGCGAAAAATCCCATTGCAATATTTGCCGCATACTGAAGGTTTTCCATCAGAACTGACCGATAGATCACCGCATATTTTCTCATGATATCGCCGTCCTCCCTTCCGATTTATAGATTTCCATAATGGTATTTTCCAGAGAAGAGCCGGATCGATGAAGGTGCTCCATAGAATCATCCAGCACGATTTTACCGGCATTTACAATGATCATCCGGCTGCAGAGCTTCTCGATATCTCCCACGTCATGGCTGGTGAGAAAAACCGTCGTGTGAAGTTCTTCATTCATCTGCCGGATCAGACTCCGGACACTCTCCTTTACCACCGGATCCAGCCCAATGGTAGGCTCATCCAGAAACAATACACTGGGCCTGTGGATCAGCGAAGCTGCAAACTCACACCGGATTCGCTGTCCAAGGGAAAGATTTCGGACCGGCGTATTGATAAAAGAACTCAGCTCAAAACGCTCCGCCAGCTCTCCGATACGCCTTTGTACCTCGCCATCCGGAATATCATAGATGGCTCCGAAAAACTGAAAATTATCATAAGGCGTCAGGTGCGTCCAGAGCTGCTCCTTCTGTCCAAATACCGTCCCAATCCGGTAGGCAAGCTGCTTTCGCTTTTTCGTTGGATCAATGCCCAGTACCTGCACTTTTCCGCCATCCGGATAAAGGATACCTGTCAGCATCTTAATGGTCGTACTCTTTCCCGCTCCGTTAGGGCCGATAAATGCCAGCATCTCTCCTTCTTCCACCTCAAAGGAAATCCTCTCCACCGCTCTGATCTCCTCTGTCTGCGGATGCAGGATCGCCCTGATACTGCCCTTCATTCCCTTTTCCTTGCGCTTCACGCGAAAGGTCTTCGATAAGTTCTCCACTTTGATTGCCTGCATTTTCATTTTCCTCCCCACGGCGTGTTCTTTGATCTCTCATATGCTCCTCCGTTTCTCCACGGTGCGCCACTGCAATCGAGTAGGGAAGGTTTATCTTCCCCTACTCGCCGCGCGGCCCGCATGCTGCGTTAGCAGCAAATTTCCTTATGCGGGCCTGCGCATAAAAAAGAACCGCTCTGCTACATACACCTTCGTGCATATACCATGCGGTTCTCTCTATCTTTACTGATGATTCCCGCATAGCCAAATAAGACTTTCCGTCTTACGGCCATGCGTTCGGCTGGCTGTGCGCCGCCCTCAGGCTGTGACCGTAATCTGAAAAATCTGAAGCATTGAAATCACCATAAACAGATTTTTGAAACTTTTAAGCATATTTTTGTCTCCACCGTAAATTTTCAGATATCATATCACAGCATTTTAAATCTGTCAAACATAAATTCAGAAATAACATAAATTCAGAAATAGTTGACACTGTAACGTTTCGTCAGTTACTATTCACGGCCCGGGGGCCGCTCATAGCAACGATTCGGGACGGTATTTGAAGTTTTGCTGCGCAAAAACCGCCCCTCGCCCCTGAATCATGTTCTCACGGAATGCGCAGTTCAGCGCATTCCTGAGCCGTGAAAAGTAACTTTCGTCACTCCATTTTATCGTGGATCTCTCCGTGCAGCTCCTGAAGAGACTTCACCTCGCTGCTCTTATGGGTCTTCAGATAATGAATTCCCTCTGCGGTCACTTTTGCGGCGGCAATCGTTGTGATATAAGGCACCTTCACCTTAATGGCAGCTTTGCGCAGATAACTGTCGTCATGCACGCTGTCCTTCCCTACCGGGGAATTGATGATCAGGTCAAAGTCTCCGTTGGTGATCATATCTCCCACATTCGGACGGCCTTCATAAAGCTTCTTTGCCTTAACGGCAGGAATGCCTGCTGCCGTGATCAGATTATAAGTTCCTTCCGTGGCTACGATCTGGAATCCGTCCTCCGCCAGGCTTCTTGCCACCTCAACCACTTCATCCTTATCCTTCTTATTGACGGATATGAGCACCCTCCCCTCAAGAGGAAGCTTTGACTGCACGGCCTCCTGCGCCTTGAAGAAGGCTTCCCCGTAAGAGCGGGACAAACCGAGCACTTCTCCTGTGGAACGCATCTCCGGCCCAAGGATCGGATCTACCTCCGGGAACATGTTAAAAGGGAATACGGCTTCCTTCACACCATAATTGGGAATCACCTGTTCCTTCAGCTTTGGTACGGGGGAAGGACGTCCTGTCAGCTCCGAAGTGATGATATCCGTTGCCAGCGGCACCATACGGATATTGCAGACCTTGGAAACCAGCGGTACGGTACGGGATGCCCTGGGATTTGCCTCCAGTACAAAGACCTTTCCATTCTCAATGGCATACTGCATGTTCATCAGTCCCTTTACATGCATTTCTTCTGCGATCTTTCTCGTATATTCCTTGATGGTCTCCACACTTTCCGCCGGAATGTGAACAGAAGGAATAATACACGCCGAATCCCCGGAATGGATTCCCGCCAGCTCAATGTGCTCCATCACTGCAGGAACAAAGGCATGGCTGCCATCGCTGATGGCATCCGCCTCACATTCCAGCGCATGGTTCAGGAACCGGTCGATCAGAATTGGCCGATCCGGCGTCACTCCGACCGCGGCGTTCATATATTCCCGCATACTCTCATCATCATAAACCACTTCCATTCCTCTGCCGCCCAGTACATAGGAAGGGCGGACCATCACCGGATAGCCGATCCCGGCCGCAATGTCAAGCGCTTCCTTTACCGTTGCTGCCATACCGGATTCCGGCATGGGAATTTCCAGCTTCTCCATCATGGCGCGGAACTGATCCCGGTCTTCCGCCAGATCGATCACTGCAGGAGAGGTCCCCAGAATCCTGACGCCGTTCTTTTCCAGTTCAGAGGCCAGATTTAAAGGGGTCTGACCGCCAAACTGGGCGATCACTCCCAGAGGTTTTTCCTTATGATAAATACTCAGCACATCCTCCAGTGTAAGCGGCTCGAAATACAGCTTATCGGAAGTGTCATAATCCGTAGATACCGTCTCAGGGTTGCAGTTAACGATAATAGTCTCAAAACCCAGCTTTTTCAGCGCCATGGCCGCATGGACACAGCAATAATCAAATTCAATCCCCTGTCCGATCCGGTTGGGCCCGCCGCCCAGGATCATGATTTTCTCTCTGTCATTGTTTACCGGATTTTTATCCGGCGCATTATAAGTGGAGTAGAAATAGGCGCTGTCCTGTGTTCCGCTCACATGAACGCCTTCCCAGGCCTCTTCCACTCCCAGCTCCAGACGCCGCCTGCGGATATCATCCTCCGGGACTTCCAGGAGCTGGCTTAAATATTTGTCGGCGAAGCCGTTCTTTTTGGCTGTCACCAGCATTTCATCAGGCAGCATTCCACCCTTTCTCTGCAGGATCGCCTCCTCTTCCTCCACCAGCTCCTTCATCTGCTCGAGGAAATAAGATTTGACCCTGGTAATTTCATAGATTTCCTCTGTTGTCGCTCCCTTGCGCAGCGCTTCATACATCAGAAAATGCCGTTCGCTGGAAGGGGTGATCAGTTTGTGGAGCAGTTCTTCCTTCGATAACGCACTGAAATCCTTCACATGACCTAACCCGTAACGCCCTGTTTCCAGAGACCGGATGGCTTTCTGCAAGGCTTCCTTGTAGGTCTTTCCGATACTCATGACTTCTCCCACGGCACGCATCTGAGTTCCCAGCTTGTCCTCCACACCCTTAAACTTTTCAAACGCCCAGCGGGCAAATTTAATAACCACATAGTCCCCATCCGGCACGTACTTATCTAACGTCCCATATTTACCGCAGGGGATGTCCTTTAGCGTCAGACCGGCAGCCAGCATGGGGGAAACCAGCGCAATGGGGAACCCGGTTGCCTTGGATGCCAGAGCGGAGGAACGGGAAGTCCGGGGATTGATTTCAATGACAATGATTCGGTCTGTCACCGGATCATGGGCAAACTGTACATTCGTACCGCCAATCACCTGCACAGATTCTACGATCCGGTATGCCTGCTCCTGAAGCCGCCTCTGGCATTCCTCCGAAATCGTCAGCATGGGAGCGCAGCAGAAGGAATCTCCCGTATGCACTCCCAGCGGATCGATATTCTCAATAAAGCAGACTGTAATAATGTTATTATCCGCATCACGCACCACTTCCAGTTCCAGCTCTTCCCATCCCAGAATTGACTCCTCAACCAGAACCTGCCCTACCAGAGATGCCTGCAGTCCCCTGGCGCATACCACCTTCAGCTCTTCCCGGTTATATACCAGACCGCCGCCTGCGCCGCCCATGGTATATGCCGGCCGCAGAACCACCGGGTACCCCAGCTTTTCCGCAATCGAAAGCGCTTCCTCCACAGAATATGCCACTTCGCTGCGGGCCATCTCGATCCCCAGCCCGTTCATTGTCTTTTTGAATTCAATACGGTCTTCTCCCCGCTCAATGGCATCTACCTGTACTCCAATCACTTTTACATGGTACTTATCCAGAATACCTGCTTTATTCAGTTCCGCGCACAGATTCAGACCAGACTGCCCTCCCAGATTCGGAAGCAGCGCATCGGGGCGTTCCTTTGCAATGATCTTCTCCAGCCGCTCTACATTGAGCGGCTCTATATACGTTACATCTGCGGTCTCCGGATCCGTCATAATGGTTGCCGGGTTGGAATTAACAAGCACGATCTCATATCCCAGCTTCCGCAGTGCCTTGCAGGCCTGCGTTCCCGAATAGTCAAACTCGCATGCCTGACCGATAATAATCGGCCCCGATCCAATGATCAATACCTTATGAATATCTGTTCTGCGTGGCATAAAATGTCCTCCAATCTTATTCAAACTGTACTTCTGTAACAGGCGCCCGATCAGGTTTGAAAATTGCTCTAGGACGCATCCTGCAACTCATCAAAAGCTGCCATACATTCATCCACCGTAGCGCCGTTTAACAACTCCCGTACGATCCGGCAGGTATTTCCCCACTGCTCCACCTTCAACCCCGCATTAGAGCCCAGCACATAGATGCCCTCCTCAATCCTGTCATTCAGCGGAACCAGGGCAGGAACGCAGTCTGTTTTTATATTTTCAGAAGGCGAAATCACTCTGTTTATCTCTGTATAAGCCTGAAGCGCTTCATCGGAAGTTATGATATCCAATACCTTCGCCGCATCCTCTCTGTGCTGCGCATTCGCGCCAACTCCAAAGCCTGTCATCGGCATTACCGGCATCTGCCCCCGGCTGCTGGGAAATCCGATGACCAGCATCTCAAAATCTGTTTTTCCATATGAGGTTTCTGTATTTGCCGCCCCCCAGTAAGCCATGACAATGGGGGTTTTCTGCGCCAGAAAATCAGGTCCTTCTCCTTCAATGGCTTCGCTGACTCTGGCCTTTTCAGCATCAATATAACCGCAATCAATCAGCTCCTGAAGGAATTCAAAACCGGGGCGCATATAATCGCTGTACCTGGCCTCCCCACTGTTGAGCGCCTCAATCTGCGTCTCTGTATCTCCCCCATTATACAGATCTGCATAGGCCTGGGCAAACACAAAATTTTCCAGCCACCAGCGGTTCGCCCCCACAGGAGTCTCTACTCCATTCTCCCTGAATATCCGACAGCATTCCAAGAACTCCTCCGGTGTATTGGGAAGCGCAATCCCGTATTGATCAAACATATCCTTATTAATAAACAGGCCGTAAGCTACCACCTCCTGTGGAATCGCTACCAGCTTTCCGTTTACTGTATTTGCAATCCTGATGATCTCGCGCAGATTCCCTGCACTCTCAAGATCTGAAAGATCCATCAGCTTTCCCTCTGCTCCCAAAGCCAGAATTGTATCAGGATTGAGCAGGTAAAGATCGTCCATATCATTGCGTGCTCTCTCGAGAATAACATCATCATACGTTTTATCCTGATAATCCTCCGCCGTATAGGTTTTATACGCCACACTGACTCCCAGCTTATCTTCCGCCATTGCAATTGTCAGATCTGATGCGCTTCTTGCGGTGTTTTCCGCATCCGGATCGCTTTTCTCCATAGGGCTGAACAGGTTGACCACCCGTTCTTCCTCTTCCTCCTGAGCAATCAGATTTTTAAGTTCCTCTTCCTTTCCACAGGAAACCAGTAGTACCAAAAATGCAGCGCACGCCAGACATACTGCTCCCTTTCTTCCGGTTATCTGCTTCTTACTCCTGAACATATTGATTCCTTTCATTCTATATATTGCCTGATCACTTTCTTTAATAATACAATATCCAGCGGCTTGGCCACATGGGCATTCATCCCTGCATCCAGCGCCGCCTTTTCGTCCTCGACAAAGGCGTTTGCCGTCATGGCTATAATCGGTATACTCCCTGCATCCTCCCGCTTCAGAGCCCGGATTGCCCTTGCAGCATCATGTCCGTTCATCACCGGCATCTGCACATCCATTAAGATTGCATCGAATTCACCTTCCGCTGCCCGCGAAAAGCGCTCCAGCGCCAGTGCCCCATTTTCGACAACTTCACAGGACGCACCCTCCATCTCCAGAATTTCCCTCAGAATTTCGGCATTGATTTCATTGTCTTCTGCCGCAAGAAAATGGAGTCCTTCCAGATTCCTGGTTTCTTCATGCTCTGTCCCGCTCTCTTCTGTCGCTCTTTCCTCCAGCTCCGTAATCTTTTCCTGGAGTGCGGATACAAAAAACGGTTTCATAAGAATCCCATCATAATTCTTCTGAGGCATTTCTTCTATCCTGTCCGCCCCTTCCGCGTCATGCTCCACCAGAAACAGAATCAGCGCGCCATCTGTGAGTTTCTTTTGCAGCTCTCTGACCTTTTGGATACTGTCCGGATCTACCACGTTCCGGTCCAGCAAAACAAGCTGATAATTTCCGCCGTTATCTCCCGCCCGCTCTAACGCCTCCTTCACGCTGACAGCAACATCTGTCTGAACGCCTGTATCCTCCATAAGAGACTGTATATTCTCCAGCCCCTTCCTGTCACTGTCCGCCGCCAGAATACGGGATATTCCCCTTTTTTCCCAAAATGTCCTGTCCGTCCGGCCTTCCATAATGCGAAGTTCCAGCTCGACCCGGAAACATGACCCCCGGTTCACTTCGCTGGTCACATCTATGGTTCCGCCCATAAGTTCAACAATACTCTTGGTGATCGCCATTCCGAGCCCGGTCCCCTGCACTTTATTCGTCGTACTGTTTTCCGCTCTGGTAAACGCGTCAAAAATCGTTTCCAGATACTCCGGCGTCATTCCGTATCCATCATCCTCCACCTCGATCAAAATATGCTCATATTGACCGGAGCGCTGTCGGAGCCCTATGATACGGAACCAGATATGGCCGCCTTCAGGCGTATATTTTACAGCATTGGAAAGAAGATTAATCAAAACCTGGTTGATCCGGGTCTCATCTCCTATCAGATACTCATGTCGAATACCTGTCACTTCCACATGGAATTCCTGCCTTTTTGCCTTTGCCATTGGCTGAATGATCGCATCCACAGATGAAATCACATCATTGAGCGCAAACTTCTCAAAATTCAGCACAACTTTCCCGCTTTCAATCTTGGAAACATCCAGGATATCATTGATCAGGCTCAGCAGATGCTGCCCCGATGCCATAATTTTCCTGGTATATTCCCGTACCTTAGCCGGGTTCTCCGCATCCATGGCCAGAAGCGCCGTAAATCCAAGGACCGCATTCATCGGTGTGCGGATATCATGAGACATGTTAGAAAGAAACATTGTCTTGGAATTGCTGGCGATCTGAGCAGCCTGAAGCGCCTCTGCCAGCTGCCGGTTATGAATCTTTCGCTCTTCTTCCCGTTCTTTCCGGACTTTATCCTGCTCTCTCCAGTTAAAATAATATAAAGCAACACACACAAAAAACGCCACCAGCATAGCGACGACGACTATCAGAATATTATGATTAACGGTTCTTCCCTCCTGCTGAATCGCCTCCACAGGCACATAGCCCACCAGAAAGATCGTCCCGTTATTAACGGACCACATATAATTGAGTGCCTTTACACCCCGGATATCGTGATAAAATAAAAGGTCTTTTCCGTTTTCCAGGCAGTCCTCTACTTCCCTCCTGATCTCCTGGTCCTGAATGTTGTTCGCGCGATAAAAATCGTCCAGATTTAAGTGCCCCGCACTCCGTTTGCCCATTCCCTTGGGCTTCAGGACGAATCGCTCGCTTTCTGCATCCATAATGTACAGAGAAGCCTGCTCATTATAAAATCCATCCGGAAGAGACCTGTCAATGGCATCATAAGCGTATTCCACATAGAGCGTACCGATCTCCCGTCCCCGGCTCTCCACAGGGCATTTTATGGTATAAGACCATGTTCCCATGTAATTCACATAGGAAAAAGAAACCGGCATGCCTTTCACGGTTCCTCCTGCAGAAAAATTCAGTTCCTCCTCTGTAAACACTTCCCCTGTACTGGAAACTCCCTCCTTTTCTCCGGACAGAATCAATGACATCTTTGTCATCGTCTGATTCCTCTCATAGGCAAGAATATATGCCTCCGGATCCTCCTCTCTTGCAATCTCCCGAGCAATCAGTGCCTGAAATTCCGCCTCATTCTCCAGAATTGTCTCAATGGTGCACTGGATCAGATCCAGGCTTTCACTCAGATTCTGTATTGCCGATGCAGACATCTCCCGGGATATCTGTCTTGATACTGTATATACTACTGTCCCTAAAATACAAAAAACCAACACAATGGAAATGAGGAGCGACGTCTCTCTTTGCTTTTCTCTTTTGACCGGCTTCTCTTTCATTGATAATCTCCATTCCGCCATTTCGGGAATCATTGTCCGGATCCCAGACTCCTGTCTTTGCAGAAAAGAAAAGTTCCTGCTGTTTCCGTAAGACAAATCCTTACTGCTTTTGATATTATCCTGCTATTATTATACTCTTTTCCCTGATTTAGTGTCAATAGCCGCCGGGAAACGATCCCGACGGCTATTTATAGTTGGTGTTACTATTCTGATTTTCTGACCTGAATCTCCTTATCCTCCGATCTGGCACATAAGAGCGGTCTTTTTCTCCACCATATCTTTTAAATGATTCATCTTCTCCTGAGACGGAAGCGGCGTATCCTTCAGAAGATAAGGGCGTCCTAATCCCTCATACTTTCCTTCGCCATAATTATGATACGGCAGCAGATGAATCTGCTCCACTCCGGGAAGAGAATCCGCATAGGAAGCAATCTGCATGATTTCTTCCTCCGTATCATTAAAGCCCGGTATCACCGGCACCCGGATAATCAGCTCGCACATCCGGCTTTGTGCAATCTTCATGGCGTTTTCCACCATCAGCGTATTTTCCCTGCCGGTAAATTCCTTATGCTTTGCCGCATTCATATGCTTGATATCCATCAGATAGGTGTCCAGGTATGCCAGAACTCCTTTTATCACCTCAAACTTTGCATATCCCATACTCTCCATTGCTGTGGTGATTCCCATATCCTTTGCGCCATGCAGAAGTGCGGTCGCGAATTCCGGCTGCAGAAGGCTTTCTCCGCCGGATAAAGTCAGGCCGCCCCCGGAGCGTCCATAATAGGGCATATCTCTGGCAACCGTCTCCATCACTTCCCTGACCGTCACATCTCTTCCCATCACTTTGGGTTTTCCATTCACCGTCATGGTCTGGATCTCATACTCCTGAGACTCCGGATTGCAACACCATTTACAGCGCAGGGCACAGCCCTTTAAAAATACAATGGTACGAATCCCCACCCCGTCATGAATCGAATATCTCTGTATATCGAAAATTCTTCCTGAAACATTTAAGTAGTCTTTCATTCCTGTTCCCCTGCCTGTTGCAGGCCTTTCCTGCGATGCTGCGCCAATAGGAAGGCCAAAGGTTTCCTTCCGGACCTGTACCTCTCACGCGTCTCTGCTCTCCGGCCCTTATCTGTCGGCCGCCTGTTCTGTCCTGCGGATAATATCATCCTGCAGGGATTTGGATAATGTGGTGAAAAGTGCCGAATATCCGGCCACCCTGACCACCAGCCCGCTGTATTTCTCAGGGTGCTTCTGCGCATCCAGAAGCGTCTGGCGGTCTACAACGTTGAACTGCATATGCATACCCTTCTGATCAAAGTAACCGCATACCAGAGACACAAAGCTCTCCAGGCCCTTTTCTCCCGCCATTGCCGTGGGGTGCATCTTCATGTTAAACAGAGTTCCGTTGCTTGCAATCCCGTGGTCAAGACGCGCCACAGAATTACATGCGGCCGTAGGACCATTCACATCCTTCCCGGAAGAAGGGGATACTCCGTCCGCCACAGGCATATGAGCAAGTCTTCCGTCCGGAGTCGCTCCTGTCTGCGCGCCTAACGGCACATTTGCGGACACGGGATAAAGTCCTGCCTGGAAAATACCTCCCCGCGGATTCCTGTAGGTTTCAAGCGGTCTTGTATAGGTGTAGGCCGCATCCCTCGCCAGGGAATCCACCTCGTCAATGTCATTGCCAAACTTGGGCAAAGCGTCGATCATGGCAAGAATCTCTTCATAACGGGCCTTTTCCGCCGCCGGCAGCTCCATGGTAAGAACACTCTGGACTGTTGCCGCAATCACATCCCCGGTCACTTCTTTTCCCTGTGCCTTTAAAGCTCCGGCTACCTGAAGCGCGATCTCCTTTGCGGTAATAGCATCAAATCCCTGTCCGAAGTTCATCTCAAGGGCTTTTTTCAGCTCGCCTAATGTCACTTTTTTCTCCTCAAACACCAGTTTTTTCACTGTATATAAGGAATCCGCCACATTGGCAATACCGAACCCCTGAGGACCGGTAAAGTTATAGACCGCTCCGCCCTCCTGCAGGCTCAGTCCACGCTTCATACAGTCATCCACCATGCAGGATTCAAAAGGTAAAGGACAAAGGATCCTGTGCGCCATATCAATGGCATTATCCGCATTTACAAGAAGCGAAATATTGTATTCCATCTGCTTTTTATAAGCGTCATAAAATTCATCAAAGGTCTTAAAGCTTTCCACATTGCCCGTATGGATACTGGCTTCTTTTCCTGCGTCGTATCCATTGGAGAATACCATCTCCAGCGGACGGCACATATTGAAGAATGCAGCGTCATGCCATCCTTCTGTCTTTCCGCTCTTTTGGGGCTCCACACAACCGATAATATTATAATCCCTGGCATCCTCCAGCGTCAGTCCTCTGTTAATCAGAGCCGGAATAATTACCTCGTCATTATAGTAAGCAGGAAGCCCGATGCCTGTCCGGGTCAGCTCCGCCGCATACAGAAGCAGCGCTTTGGGCGAGCGGTTCCACACACGAATGGACAGGGACGGCTGAGGCAGAAATACATGTCTGGCAGCGGAAATACACATGAAGGACAGATCATTGGTAGCATCCTTCCCCTCTGTCGTCTGACCGCCCACGATCAGATTCTGGAACAGAGAATATCCTGCAAATCCTTCCGCGCTCACGGCATCACGGCATTTATTCAGATCATTCAGCTTGACCCAGATGCAGTCCAGCAGTTCCTGGGCCCGCTCTCTGGTAAGCCTTCCGCTCTTTATATCCTTTTCATAGTAAGGATACATATATTGATCAAACCTGCCGGGGGAGATGGAATGTCCGCTGGATTCCAACTGTAAAAGCTGCTGTACAAACCAGAATGACTGACATGCCTCCCAGAAGCCGTCCGCACCGTTTCGAGGAACTCTGCCGCAGTTCTCTGAAATCGTTAAAAGCTCCTGCCGTCTTGCGGCATCCCTCTCCTTATCTGCCATTTCCTTCGCCAGGCGGGAATATCTCTCCGCATACCCTATCACTGCATCACAGGAGATCAGCACTGCTCTCAGAAACGTGTTCTTGGCCGCATAGTTTTCATCTCCAAAATGGCAGTCCGCCAGCTCCGCTTCCGCCTCCTGCTTAATTCCCTCAAAGCCAATCCGCAGCACCTTGTCATACTGCACTGTTATATGGCCTACTCCGTTATAAAAATAGTTTCCGGGCGTAAAAAAATTATGCTCCATAGCCCGCAATGTCTCCGGCGCCATATAGCTGGTGGCCAGCTCGCTGGTAGTCTTACCCTTCCAGTAGCTGTCAGCCGCTTTTAACCTCTTTTTGGTATCATCTGAAATATAAAAAGGATCTGCAGACCGATGCTCCACCGTATCAAATTCAGCTTCCAGCCATTCATAGGAAAATTCCGGATACGTCTGACATCCTCTGGGAGCAATTGTAGAGCTTCCCACCACCAGCTCTTCCGGCCGGATGATAATGGGAATATTTTCCAGTATATGGGCAAAAGCAAGCGCTCTGCGCATCATAATGGGCTGCCCTTCCGTTGCTTTGTAAGACTCTGTGATCAGCTCCGCTCTGGCCGCTTCAATTTCCGGCATCTTTGCATACAGATGTGCGACCAGTCTTGCAATCCTTTCTGTTTTTTCAATAGGTGTAGCATCATACGTGTTCATCTTAACCCTCCCAATACCTGCATTCAACGCCCAGCTTCTCAAATGCCTTCAGCCAGTCATCCGCCGGCTTTTTATCCGTCACGACTACGTCCACTTCTGATAATCCGCATATTCTGGAGAATGCTGCTTTTCCAAACTTCGTAGAATCCACTGCCAGATAATTTTTTCCGGCAGAGGAAAGTATATTCTGCTTCATGCTTCCGCTGTCATCATTGCCGTCCGTGACTCCCTTTTCCAGGTCGATTCCCTTACAGGAAAAAAATGCCTTCTCCACATTATAAGAGCGGATACTGTCTGAAGCATTTTTCCCAACCAGAGCCATGGTACCTGACTTCAGATGCCCTCCGGTGGCAATGATATCCCACCCCGATACATCCGACAGCTCCAGAAGGATTTCTATGGAATTGGTGATTACTGTCAGATGCTTTTTGTTCTTGATGCTCTTGGCAATAAACACCGCCGTGGTAGATGCATCCAATATAATATGATCGCCCTCTTCAATCTCTTTATTTACCAGTTCCGCAATCTTCTGCTTTTCAACCGGATTGGCTTTCCATCTTACATTGAAGGGCAGATCGATACTGCTCTTTTCATTGAGGACAGCCCCGCCGTAGCTTTTGATCACATGCCCGTCCTCTTCCAGCTTTTCCAGATCGCGCCTGATGGTCTCCTCTGACACATCAAACTCTCTGCTCAGCTCATTTACAATGACCTTTTTGTTCTCATGGATCTTTTCTAATATCAGGTTTCTTCTCTCAGCCGCTAACATCCGTCCTCCATGATCATTGATTTCATTCTTTTAGAATATATATTTTTTCAGTTTATCGGAAGGTCGTGGGATCACGGAACTGTCAAGGAACATTCCCTTATCTCCCGCCTGGGCTTTCGCCCTGTCAATGGCTGCCTCCACTGCTGAAACGCTTCCTGTGAGGATCATATAACTCTTGCCGCACATGCCCTTTGCCAGACGCAGCTCAATCAGTTCAACGATTGCCGTCTTAGCCGCCACATCCGCTGCTGAAATCAGAGCTGCCACATCATAGGTCTCCAGAATCCCTATCGCATCAATATCATCCGGCTGCGCGGTCCCGTAAATTGCCGGGAAAATTGATTCGTGAGGATTTCCCAGAACAAAGGTATCTATCACCTTATCCCGGAAACGCCCTTCGGCCCGCTCTACGGAAGCGCTCACCGCGCTCAGCTCACCGCTCACCAGAACAACGAACTTACCCGGGCAGGTAACCTCCGCCTGCAAAATTTCCACGTCCGCAGCCTTTGCCATCTCATCTGCTGCCAGGAACCCTGTAGACACTGTTGTAATTTCCACCATACCAATCGCTTTGGCCATTTTTTTATCCTCTCATACCTTCTGACTTGTGCCTCTTCTCAGGAACTGCTTCGTTCCTTATCCCCGCACGACTACCTCTCTCTCGTCGGCCTTCTCCACCACACCGTCAATGGAGCAGTGGATGGACACGCTCAGGCCTTCTGCCGCCTCTCCGATCTTCTGTCCTTTCCTTACCTGCTCTCCCGCCTTAACGAGAGGACGGGCAGGCGCCCCGATATGCTGGCTCATCTGGATCCGCACATATTTCGTCGAGGGCGTTGTATCAATAAAGGGCGCCGGCACATCATAGGAGTATAATCCCAGCTTGGCTTTCAATCTCTTTACAGGAACCTTTTTCAGTTCTCTGTCAGGGCTTACTTCCTTAACCTCCGGATTCTCCGCCCGTATCCCTGCTTTTTTCAGTCCGTTTTTAAACTCGGCTATCACGCTTCTGGGTGAAAGCCCCTGGGGACATGCATAATTTTCGCACAGGCCGCAGCTGCTGCAGTATGCGGTGTTTACATATACCGAAAGATCGCTTACATCATGATCCGCCAGCGCTCGCATAACCCTGTGGGGCTCTATGGGATGCCCCAGTGCATGTCTCGGGCACATTTCCGTACAGGTCCTGCACTGACAGCATGATGACGCCGCCCTTCTTCTTTCTATATCCAGATTCTTATTCATACGTCTTACCACTTTGTGTTCCCTGGGCAAAATGATAATGGCGTTTGTTGTCTTTGTGATCACTGTACGTTCTGTTCCCAGCTTTCCCATCATGGGACCGCCCATCACATAGGCCGGATCTTCCACCGTCACCTTTCCAGCCAGTGAAACAGCTTCCTTTACTGTGGTTCCCAACGGAATTCGTACGGTGAGAGGCTTGTCAATCTCACCTACGATGGATACCAGTTTGTTCGTCACCGGTATCTGCAGATGAACAGCTCTGTACAGGTTATACATCGTCTCTGTATTGTATACCACCACGTTTTCATCAATGGGAAGTCCTCCCGGTTTGATCACACGCCCCGTGGCCTCATAGATCAGGATAACCTCATCTCCCATGGGATAAGTTGCGCGCACTGCGCAGATCCTCACCTTCGGATAATCTTTCAGTACCTCTTCCAGTATCTGGATGGTATGTACATGGGTATCTTTTACTCCCACAACCGCTTCTTTTGCTCCCAGCGTCTCTCTCACCTCATCCAGCATCTGTATAATCTCTTCTGCATGCATGGCCAGAAGCTGCCTGTGGAGCTTTAAAAGCGGCTCGCATTCCACACAGTTTAAAATTACTGTGTCCGCTTTGTCTGTCATTTTTGCATAAGATGGGAAACCGGCGCCTCCGGCCCCCACCACGCCATATTCTCTCGCTATTTCTTTCAGTTCATTCATCAGCATGACTGCTTACTCCAATCCTGTCCCTCGTCGATGATACCTACGATTGCCGCGTCCACAGGCGCATCTGCCATATCACATCCGACCCTTGCGGCGGATCCCGAAGCTACCAGAACAAATTCACCGATGCCCGCACCGATGATATCGATCGCCACGATGCGCTCTCCAGCCCCCTTCATGGACTCGGCCGGCTCCACAATCATGAATTTGTTGCCTACCAGCTTCTCGCTTTTCCTGGTGGAAAACACGCTCCCCACTACTTTTCCTATTATCATGTTTCACTCCATTTCTGCGCTGATTTTTGCGCATATCGAGTTTGTGGCAAGCAACGCGCAGACACAAATCTCGTATCCTCACTTCCGCACAGTCTCTTTTGCCTGTGACCGGCATGAATGCGCACGTCCGCACAGGGAATTTTGCTGCATTTGCAGCATGCGGACGGCGCAAACGGAAACAACTTCAGTCGTTTTCTGTAACAATAAGCTGTCCGGCAAAACGTGTCAGCACATGTTTACATCTTCCGGATAATTCTGGCAAAGTCATCCTGCTTTACCTGACAGGCATTGGCTTCATCCGTATCAATATGCATCTCCAGCGAGAAAGATTCATCCACACGTATCTTGACATTGTCCAGTACCGCGCCTCTCTCATTCCCCATACGGACGGAGACGTAGTCGCCATCCTGCAGGGATGCGGCTGATGCCTGGGCAGGTGTCATGTGGATATGCCTTGCTGCAACAATACAGCCTTCCTTTAAGTACAGAACCCCTTTCGGCCCTACTAAAGCGATGGGGGCGGATCCGGCCGTATCGCCTGACTGCCGCAGGGGTGCTTTCACTCCCAGCGTGCGCGCATCCGTAGCGGAGATTTCCACCTGGGATTTACTCCGCACCGGCCCCAGTATGCGGACATTCTCAATGGCACGAAGCTTCAACCCCACCAGGGTGCACTGCTCGTTTGCGGCAAACTGGCCGCCCATCAGGTCCTTCTTTTTGGTGAGCTGATAACCCGCTCCAAAAAGTGTCTCCACATCCGCCTGGGTGAGGTGGATGTGCCTTGCAGACACACCCACCGGTACGCTCATCAGGTTTTCGTTCTTTTTGGACTCTTCAATGGTCTGAAGCACCATTCTTGTAATTTGCTCTACGCTGCCCCATCCATCCATATTACTGTACCTTCGGTAAAATCATTTCCACATCGTTGTGAGGTCTGGGGATTACATGGGTAGCAACCAGCTCTCCCAGTGAACTTGCACGGCTTGCGCCTGACTCTACTGCAGACTTCACAGCGCCTACATCGCCGCGTACCATAACGGTTACAAGCCCGGAACCGATCTTCTCTGTTCCAACTAATGTTACATTTGCTGCCTTGCACATTGCATCTGCTGCCTCAATTGCTGCTACAAGACCTCTGGTTTCTACCATTCCCAATGCTTCGAGTGATGCCATAATTCATTCCTCCTGTTTTTGTTTTACTTTGTTTTTGTTTTACTTTCTTATTTTCTTTGCTGCTATCTGCAGCCCGCGCCGCTCTATATTGGCTTTTCTTTATTCTGGCTGCTTGTGTTTCTGGTCCTTCCGGGCGCTTTCTTCTTCTCCGGCACCTCTTCCTTTTCCTTTGGTACAAAATCCGGCGGATCTTCACCCAGCATTTTTGATTGAGAAGAAGGCTCCGGTTTTCCCTTAAAACGGCTGGCTGACAGCTCTACCATCCTGACGATTTCAGGATGAGGATTTGGGATGATCCCGGTTGCCGCGGGCTTTTTGAGCGCCTGTGTACTTCCGGCCTCGACCGCCTGCTTCACTGCCGATACATCTCCCTCCACCACCAGAGTGACCAGCCTTCCGCCCAGTTTTCTTTCCCAGGTAGCAAGCGTCACATCCGCCGCCTTACACATAATGTCCAGCGCATCCATGGCTGCCACTACTCCGGTGATCTCTATGAATCCATATGCATTGCTCATGCCGTATCTCCTTGCCTTCAGGCTTTAAATTTGGGAAGGATCTTCTCTACATCGCTGTGAGGCCTGGGAATTACATGTGTTGCAACCAGTTCTCCTAACTTACTTGCAGCATTTGTTCCTGCCTCAACGGCAGCCTTTACTGCGCCCACATCGCCGCGAACCATAACGGTTACCAGTCCGGAACCGATCTTTTCCGTTCCGATCAGAACAACTTCCGCTGCCTTGGTCATTGCATCCGCTGCCTCAATCGCTGCGGTGAGTCCTCTTGTTTCTACCATTCCTAAAGCTTCCTGTGACATTTTTTACCTCCTAATATCAGTTCTTATCAAGTGCGCTGATCTTCAGCATTTTTTCCGTATCTTGTGTAGGTCTTGGAATAATGTGCTTACATACCACGCCTGTATTTGCCAGTGCAACCTCCTCTGCTGCTCTCATGGCTTCCTCCACATCTGCAATGCTGCCCCTGAACTTCACTGTCACCAGAAGGGGCACCGGAAGGGAGTCCGCATTGGCCGGTTTGTTTTTGTCAAATACTTCCAAATGAACATTTGCTGCCTTACAGCCGGCATCTGCGGCCAGGAAAGCACATACAAGCCCGAATACCTCCAACAGGCCTACTGCTTCCAGCTGTTCGCGTGATGTCATCTCTTCCATAACTTATTCCTTTCGGCTCAATTACTTGTTTACGATTGCAATCTTCAGTCCGGTCATTGCAAGATTGGTCTTCAGCGCCTCATTGATCTCCTCCAGCGGATATCGGTGGGTGATCAGCTCGGAAAGCGGAAGTCCGATTCCCTTTGCTCTCTTCAGAAAATCAAAAGTGGTCGCATAATCTCTTAAGGTGTATACCCAGGAACCCACCAGCGTGATCTCCTTCGAGCACAGGTCAAAGTGAGGATTGATGGTTGCATCGCCGCCATTTACAAAAAATCCCAGCTCACAGAGTCCTCCGCCGTTGCGGATGAACTTGTAGATATTGGCGTGAGCCGCCGGATTACCGGTACACTGGAAGGCGAAATCAGCCAGATGACCATCAAAGGTATCCTTTACGCCTCCTGTGAGCGCTTCAATTCCCTGAAAATCCTTAAAGCTTACTGTATGAGTTGCACCAAGCTTTTTCGCAAAATCAAGACGCATCTGGTTGCCATCCACTGCTGTGATATTCTCAATTCCCATGGTCCGCAGCACTGCAATACAGATAAGACCGATCGGTCCGCATCCCTGTACTACAACACGGCTGTTGAATCTCAGAATTCCTGTAGTCTTTGCTCTTTCAACCGCATGCACCAACACCGCACAGGGCTCGATCAGGATACGGGAATCCAGATCCAGGTCGCTCACATTGAAAACAGTGGAACCGCCACGGATCAATATGTAATCGGAAAACCAGCCATTCAGATGAACGTCGTCATCGGGAAGAAGGCCATATACATCCGCCTCGCCCACATTCTGTTTGTTCAGGTCATACATCGTAATGTCCGGGCTGTCCTTGAAGATCATGCAGGTTACAACCTTGTCTCCAATGTGAAGATCTTTTCCGGCGCTGTCCTTCTTGACATTCTTACCCATTTTAACGATCTCGCCGGTTCCCTCGTGTCCTAATGCTACCGGGATCAGGCTGAAGGGATCGCGTTTAAATTCATGGGCGTCTGTTCCGCAGACACCGCACCCTTCCACCTTCACCAGAATATCGTCATCTCCCACAGCAGGCATGGGGAATTCTTTTACTTCAAACTTTTCCAGGGCTGTCAGCATCGCCACATGGGCCTTTTCCGGGATCTTCGCCCCGGCGCTTTTGGTCCCGGAGCATTTTGCTCCGTTGCCTGCAGGCGCCGCACTGCCCTGAGACATCTGATTCAGGATCTGCTTGACGATCTGCTCAAGCTCCTGCTCATTAACTGCCATAATATTGTTCCTCCTATTCCAGTTCCGCAGCTTCTCTCCAGTGCCCCTTGGTCTGGCTCGATTTTCGGCCGCTTCCCGCGTCCGCAAATTGTGCCGGGCACTTCCGTTTCGCTGCTGATTCCAGTTCCGCAGCTTCTCTGCGCCGCCCTTGGTCTGGCACATTTTCCGGCCGTTTACACGTCCGTAAACTGTGCCGGCGGCTTCGTTTCGCTGCTGATTCCAGTTCCGCAGCTTCTCTCCAGTGCCCCTTGGTCTGGC
>CAMWFQ010000019.1 GCA_947173495.1 uncultured Lachnospiraceae bacterium
GTTTTTCGGAACACGAAAAACTACGTCATACTCAACAGGCTAAAGCCCATATAAAGAAAGACCTTCACAACTTGTGAAGGCCTTTCTGGAAATTATCCTTTCCCTTTATCAAAATGTGTAGCAGCTTCCTGCATGCATTCCAAAAATGCACGCTCAATGGCACGCCGGTTTTTTTCTCCGCCGGAGCGGTATACAAGATTAACCTCGAGCCGAAGCTCCGGTTCAATGGGCAGAACAACTAACGCTTCATTTTCATGTTCCGCTATATGTTTCTCCGCAAACTCCCGCATGAGGAGTGCAATTCCCATTTTCCTTGCTGCAAGATTCAGCAGATTTTCTCCCCGGAAAGCGGTAGCTGCTACCCGGGGCTTTACCCGCTCCTTATCAAAAATACTCATGCTGATCTGATACATATAGCTCCTCTTTTCGAAGAGAAGCAGCGACTCTTCCCGTAGCGCATGCGCAGTCAGAACCTGACGGGCTGCCAATGGGTGCTCCCTGTGAAGAGCCGCCGCCAGCATATCGCTCCCAAAACAAAGCCTTTCCACACCCACATGGGATCTTTCATGCTCCATTACAAATGCAAAGCTGCTTTCCATCCGGTACAGTTGGTCCCAATTCTTAAATGTGTCTTCTTCATGTACCCGAACCTGATACTCCGGGTATTGTTTCATGAATTTCCGAAGCGCCTCCGAAATCGCATCTTCTTTTGTCATGCCCAGAGATGCTACATGCAGCACATTTCCCATACGCTCCTGCTCATTATGCAGATGCTTCCTGCACGCCTCGTCCATTTGTACCATCTGACGCGCATAGTCCAGAAAAATCTCCCCATATCGATTCAACTTCATCTTACGTGAAGCGCGTTCGAACAGCTCCACATTCACTTCATCCTCAATACTCCTCAAATGCCTGGAAAGAGAGGATGGGGTAACGTAGAGCCGTTCAGAGGCTTCAAATAAATCCTCATACTCCGCCATTACAATAAAATCCTTCAAATATTCCAATTCCATGAATTTCTTCCTCGTTTTACCGGGTTTCCCCCACAGATTTTCTCTTAGCCATTACGTATTGAATAAATTTTTCTGCCACCGGCAAAATATTTTTTGCATGATAATACAGGTAAATGACGGTTTCAATCGGAGGTACAACCGGCACCTGGCAGACGCCTGCATGATCTATTTGTAATTCATTCTGTTTATTCCTGATAGAAATTCCCAGGCCCTGCTCCACCATTTCCAGCGTATGCCGGCCGTTATTATCCATATAGGCAATTTTGGGTTCAAAACCGGCGCTGACGCACGCATCATATACCAGGCGGTGCATAAGGTTATTATGAGACGAGCAAATGAAAGTCTCGTCGCGCAGCTCGCTGATTTCTACCTGCTTTCTGGAAGCCATAGGGTGGTTAATCGGCAGGAAAACGGCCATCCCCTCCACTATATACGGAATCCTGACCAGCTCTGAATACCGTTCATCCACTCCCCGTGCAAAAGCCAGGTCACACTCTTCCTTCTGCAGACGATCCAAAAGCAATGCGCTTTCCCCCTCTATGATATTGACAGTTACATTGGGATTTTCCTTTACAAAACCTGCGAGCAGGTCTCCTATCTTCAGCCTTCCAACAGCAGGAACCGAAGCAATCCTAAGAAGCGCATGCGAGTGAACCTGCATCTTCTTTAAAAATTCCTCCTTGATCGCTATTATTCTGCTTGCATACGGAAGCAACATCTCCCCTTGTTTGCTCAGGCTGATCCCCTGTTTGCCTCTGATAAAAAGCGGAGCTCCCAGTTCGCTCTCCAAAGCTTTTATATGTTTGGATAATACAGACTGGGAAATATACAATCTCTGGGACGCCTTTGTATAATTTCCAATCCGGGCAAGCTCTACAAATTCATTCAGATAATTGATCTCCATAATCTTATCCTTCTTATTTCTGTTCCTGAAAATTCTGTGGTTTTCATTATTATACGCATTCTTCGACAATTTTAAAAGTATTTATTCCATTCATGAGGCAGAGACTTATTCCAATTTGTAATAAGCCAAAACGATTTTCGAATTGAATAGAATGGATAAAACTCTATAATTTAATCATAAAAATTGTTTGAAATATCGGTGTATAACGGTATTCACAAGCAAAACGCCGTCAAAAAGCTTATTAAGGGGGGATGTAGAAATGCAGCACTGTATCTATATGGTTCGAGACGAAGGTGAACTAATCTATAAATCAATGCTTGAAAAAGGATATACGGTTATTGTCGGGGATGGGAAAATGAACCTGGAATCTGTAAAGCAATGTGATGCCCTGATACCCGGGAAAGCCCTTGTAACAGAAGAGGTGCTGCAAAATGCGCCAAATCTTAAAATCGTTTCCAAGTTCGGCGTGGGTATCGACAGAATTGATATTCCCGCCTGTACGGCTCACAGAGTTTATGTGGCAAATACGCCTCTGGCAAACTACAATTCTGTCGCAGAGCATACAGTGGCGCTCATGCTTGCAGCTGCGAAACGAATTTATCCCATCTCTCTGCGGCTTCGCAATGAGTATCCTGACTGGATGGGCGCCCACGACTGCCAGGCATCGGAACTTTCCGGCAAAACCCTCTCCTTAATTGGTTTCGGCAATATTGGAAGCCGTGTTGCCCACATGATCAGTGGTTTCCATATGAATATTATTGCCTATGATCCCTATATAGCCCCCTCGAAGATTCCGGACTATGTAACGCTGGTTCCTTCGCTGGAAGACGCCCTGCGCGCCGGCGATTTTATATCTATTCATGTTGCCGGCTCGGACAGCCGCATCCACCTCATCAACATGGCGGAATTTAAGCTCATGAAGCCTTCCGCCATTATTGTAAATACGACACGCGGGTTCGTCATCAATGAGGCTGATTTAATCCAGGCACTAAGCACAGGTATGATTGCCGGAGCCGCCCTGGACGTTTTTACCACGGAGCCTGTGCAATCCGGCAATCCCTTATTGCTTATGGAAAATGTCATTGCAACGCCGCACAGTGCGGCAAACACTCCGGAAGCAAGAATCCGGGCACAGATTGCATGCGCCGAAAATATTATTTCCTGCTTTGAGACAGGCCGGCCTGTAAATGCTCTGAATACACTATAAAAATAAACTCAGGAGGAAGAGAAATGAACAAATACTATAATTATCCCGACTCTGACATCTGGCAGAGTCACCGATGGCAGGGTAAGATTGGCTGCGCCGATCCCTTAGTGCAATGGATAGAGACTCACGGCAAGCTTTCCGAAACCGGCTTTGTGCCCCCTGTCTGTGACGATCCCCACAGACATCCACACTACAGAGAAAAAACACACGGTATTGATCTGCCGGAGATTGTTCAATATTGGGCTGACCGGGGGATTCGTTATACCAGTCTGGAGCAGGGACGACAGGACTGGATCTCCATGGTTCCTGAAAAAGCTTTTTCAGACCGCAGCCGGAAGCTTCCGCTGCTTGTTTCCTTTTTTCACGAAGACACGCTGGATCCCTGGTACACCATGAAAACGATGTCCTATTATCGGAAATATAATGAAATGCTGGCCGTATCTCAGGACTTTATCATCGTCTATGTGGTAAGTTCGCGTGTGGATACAGACCGCATCTATATTAATCTAATGCAGGAGGCCTGCATCCTCTATCCCGTAGATCTGAATCGCATTTATCTGGATTTATCACCGGTTGCAGCCGCGGGTATGAAGCTGAAGGACATCCCCGGTTTTGTTTATAAAGATAAAGACGGTCACGAGATAGAAGATCCTGATGCCTGTATTGAGCGTTTTGGCAGCCTGAATCTTCCCGTAATCGACATCAGCGGGAGATGGGGGAATGCCGACAGCCTTTCCCGCGGCCTGGTCATGACCTACCGCATGAATGATGGCCGCTTTGACCGGGAATGGTTTCTTCACAGCGGTGTTGCGCGGCGCAGTTCTGAGGGACTCCTGATGGAAAATCGCTTTCTCTCGGTAGATGATGAGGGCTTTGGCGAATATTGGAATCATATGGGACTTTTATTTGAGGAAGGGGAAGCCCGCGGGGAGCGTTGGCTTGCATTTGTGCCAAAACAGGCTATGGAAGAACCTCAAAAAAAGCTGCCCGCTGTAATGCTTATGCAGGAAGTCTATCATGGAAACGAACATCTGGCTGTTACATCCTTAAGCTATTTCTATGAATACATGCATATTGCCGCGCAGGGTGAATGCATTCTGCTGTTCTTTGCCATGGAAGACTGGGATTCCAATGATCTTTTTGTTGATGTTCTCCAGGAGGCTGAAAATAAGTATCCCATTGATAGTACCCGCGTTTATATCACCGGCCATTCCCATGATGGCTGTTTCACATTCGAGTTTGCACGCCGCCATCCGGATATCATCGCTGCCGCCGCCACACTTGGAAATTCCGGCATCCTGATGCCTCCGGAAGTCTCCGGAGATAAATTTCTCTCTGTAGGCGACGACCGGCTGGAATCCATGTCCAGAATAGATATGCCGATGATTGTGGCCAACGCAATGTCTGAAGGGCATGTAGTTGCTCCGGATGATCCTGAACAATTTGCGTCCTGGGCCAGATTCTGGCAAAGACGTCTTACCGCGTCCAGATGCCCGATGAAAACTCCGGAGGAAATCCGTGCCGCCCGATACAGTAAAAACAAAGCTGAGCGTATCCTGGGCTTTCCCGCAGACTATGCGGAAACTATTTGGGCAGATGGTGCGGAACACTATATGGCAGACGTTACAAATGTGGATGGCAACCGGCACTTACGTATCGTGACAAGCGAAAATATGCCGCATACCGTTACTCCCTTTATGATAGATATCACCTGGAATTTCCTCCGCAGATTTTCCAGAGACCAGGAAACCGGAGAAATTATAGAATTACAGTAGAAAGGAGACTCATTATGAATAATCTTTATTTTGACTATCCGGAACGTAAATATTGGGATCCAGATATGTGGACAGATTTCATCAGTCCTGTTTTCGGCCTTGTAAAATGGATTGGGTCTAATACCTCCATTGATCCTTCCCCCTACCCCTCTCCCGTAAACGGACTTTATGGTGCAGATGCCAAAGCCCTTGACTGCTATGACCTGAAAACCAATGCGGTGAGTATCCCCGAGATTGTCCGTCACTGGAAGGACCGCGGCGTCTACTATGAATGCAGGAGTCAGGGCGGGCTTTACTGGCTGATCATGTGTCCCTGCAGATGTCTGGAGGACTTCGGAACCAAAATTCCCGCCCTGGTGGTTTTTCACACCACTGATGTCACAGATCCCTATTGGGCCATGAAAACTCTGGCGCATTATGAGACTTATAATGATATGGTTGCCCGGCAGCAGGACAAAATGATCTTTTATATCTGTTCCGACAAACCGGATACTGACCGTATCTATGTAAATATTTTACAGGAAGCATTTGTTTTCGTCCCCGGAGATGTAAACCGCGTCTATATGGATGTCAGCGCAGTCTGCAATGCCGGCGTAAAGCTGGCCTCCATTCCTGAATTCACATACCGGGACAGCGAGGGAAATGTAACGGACCCCGATGCCTGTATCTTCAAGTTTGGCTCCGCTCAGATCCCGGCTCTCGACATTACAGCCCGCTGGGAAAACAAGACCAGCCTTACCAGAGATCAGGTTTCCATGGAGACCTGGAGTAACATAAACTATGATTTTGAAAGGGTTCTGCACAGCGAAACCGGGCGTAAAATGGCTGAAGGCATTGCTTTGGAATACCGCTTTAACAAAACAACCGATCCCGACTTCCTTCAATACTGGGACAATATGGGCGTGAAGTACGAAAATCACGAAACTTCCTTTCATCGCTGGAAACTGGCTGTCCCGAAAAGCGCCTGTGATGATCCGGACGAAAAGCTTCCGGTTATCTGCATTATGCAGGAGGTAAACCATGCCAATGAACATCTGGCCGTTACAGAAGCCAGTTATTTCTATGAATATTTCCGCCTCTGTGCCCAAGGCGCATGTATGCTGATTAATTTTGTCCTGGAAGATGCAGAGAGCAATGAGCTTCTGGTGGATATTATAAAAGAAGCAAAAGAGCTGTATCCCATGATGGATATGGCACGTATCTATATTGCAGGACATTCTCACAACGGACATTACTCCCTTGCATTCGCCCTTCGTCATCCGGAATTGATTGCAGCGGTTGCTACCTACGGCAATCCTCCGGGACTGGCAAATATGGGTATTACTCCCATGTCCGAAGAACGCGCCGCCAAGGTAGCCGGATTTGATATGCCTGTCATCAATTTAGTCGGTATGTGCGAACAGGGCTCCTATTTCCCTCAAAACTGCGACGGAACCGGCTACCGGTCCGAAAAATTTGCATACCGTATGTCCAGTTTTGAAGAACGGTATGCCGGCTGGCAGCTGCGCCTGAAAGCCTTTAATTGCCCGCCCACAACAAAGGAAAAGATGCTTGCGACGAAATACAGTGACGAAAAAGCGATTCGCGAGCTGGGCCTGCCGGGTGACCGCAGCCGGGTTCTGTATATGGATGGTTTTGAACTTTATGTTGTTGAGATTAAAAATTATGAGGGCAATTATCATCTGTGTATGGTGGGTATGGAGAATATGCCGCATAACACTACCCCTGCCCAGCAGGTTCTTTCCTGGAATTTCCTTCGCAGATTTGCAAGGGACCGGGAAACCGGAAAAATTATTGAAATATTGTAAGGTGAGGAATCAACTATGGAATATATTAACTTTTTCAGCCACGAAAAAATTTCTGACCGCCTGATTATTTTCAATGAAGGCTACTCGATGGTACACCGTTTTACCATTGGCTGTATCCTGGGCGACCGGAAAATCATGATTATTGACGCCGGTCTTGGCATGACGGACAATTTCCGCCAGTATATCGAGAGTGTCGTAGGAACAGACAAGCCGTTTCTTCTTGCATGTACCCACCTGCACCCCGATCATGTGGGAAGCGCCATTCAGTTTGAGGAACGCTACTGCAGTCATCTTGATCAGGATAACCCTTCCCAGACAGCTTTTGCCTTCAGAGATGAGCAGCGACAGGCTGATCTGCAGGACTTTGCCCTGGACAGCCAGATTGTGATGGAATACTGTAAATCTCACATGATCCGCAATAATCGCTGTGAATTTCTTGATATCAAAGACGGTGATATCTTTGACCTGGGAGGCGTTCAAATCGAAGCGATCTCCGTCCCCGGACACAGCAGGGGCTCTATGGCGTTCTATAACCGTGAGGAAAACTATTGTTTTACAGGAGACGCCATTAATACGGACACGCATCTCAAAAAGATGGATCGTGAGGGTTTTCGCCAATATAAAATAACGCTGGAAAAATTTATTTCCCGGGTAGATCATGATGTCACCATCTATCCGGCACATTTGCCAATGCCCATGACCATACAGGTTGCCGAAAATCTTCTTCTGATCTGTGACGATCTGATAAATAACCGTAATCTGCGGCGCGATCCCATGGGGGAGACAATTTTTCACGGACGTCAGAATAATCGTGCCCTGCGTATGCATTACATTAACAACACCTGCATTGTTTATAACCGGGATATTCTTAACAGTGATCGAAGGATTTCTTTTCGGCCGACAAAAGACCTGAATTTTTACAGCCATGAAAAATGGACAGACCGGGTTTATACCGTTACCATTAATTTCTCTATGGTACACCGCATTACCCTCATGGTCGTTATTGGGGACGATAAGATTCTCTGTATCGATTCCGGACACGGTATTGACTATAAGCTGACAGACTATATCCGCAGTTTTGCCGGCTACGAAAAACCGCTTTTCATGGCATGTACCCATGTGGGAATCGATCATGCCGGCGGCGGCGTACAGTTTAACCAGTATTATGTACATAAAAATGACTGGCCCAATCTGGAACGCAGTATGCCCAGATCCAAAAGGCTGGAAGACTGTCAGCCTTTCGCCCTCTATAATCAGGAATTCTATGAATACACAAAGGATAATATGTGTATGCCGCCTGATCCTGCAGGGCTTCGGGAGTTGAAAGACGGGGATATCTTTGATTTGGGCGGCGTTCAGGTTGTATGCATTTTTACGCCTGGGCACAGTCCCGGACATACTTCCTTCCTGGTCGAGGATGAAAACATTGTATTCACCGGCGATGCCATGAACATTGACACCCACTTAAAGAAACTGGACAGGCAGGGCATGCGGGAATATGCCGCTATGCTGGAGCATTTTATGACGCTCATCAAAGAGGATACTCTGATTTTTTCCTCACATCTGAACCGTCCGCACGACCTGAGCGTACCGCGAAATATTGCGACAGCCTGCCTTGACATTGCAGAAGGCCGGACAGAAGCCGATCCGCCTGCCGAGGCTATCCAGAAGCATCTCCCTGCCTTTCATAACCCGGCAATCAAGATGCATTACCATGGGAATTGCTGTGTCGTATACAATTCCGATTTAGTGAAATAAGAAAGGGACAATAAAAATGAAATCAAAAGTATTAGTGCAGCGAGAGCCCATTGAAGAATTGAGCAAAGCATACATGAAAGAGCTGAGGCTCTACAATAAAACAAAGAGGGAGTATGACGTTGATCCTTATGCAGAGGTCTTCCGGTTCCGTGACAATGTATACGGAATCTTCACCCACAGTGCAGATGGCATGGGGGATCCGTGGATGTATCTTATCATCGGACCGGAAAAGGCCATGCTGATTGATACCAGCTTTGGCATCGGCAATCTGAAAGGACTTGTAGATGAAATTACCGGCGGCATGCCCCTGATTGTCGTGAACACTCATTCCTCTGTGGATCACTCCTATGGGAACTGCCAGTTCGACAAAGTGTACTGCCATAAAATAACCGCACCGTTCCTGGAAATGGAACAAACCCCGCATCTGTGGGATTTTCTTACAGATGAAAACGGAAATGGGATCTGGCTGGATTTTGATAAAAATGACATTATCCCCTTCAAAAAATATGAGATCGTTTCCTGCGAGAATCATCACATCTTTCATCTTGGCGATGATTATGACGTTGAGTTGATCTGGCTTCCCGGACATCATGCCGGGCATACCGGATTCCTGGACAAAAAAAGCCGAATCCTCTTCTGCGGAGATTCCTTCCTGAGCATGCGGGTAGGGATCAACGGTCCCCGCCCCGGTAAGCCCTATGGAGAATATTTTACGGTCCATGCCTTCCGGGATGAGCTGGAAAAATTAGTGCTGAGGCTGGATGAGTTCGATACTCTATTTCCAGGCCATTTTATTGTAGATATTGCCAACACTGTCATACCCAACATGCTGAAGGTCTGCCGCGATATCGTCGACAATCCTGAAAACTATGATTATATGTCGGTCGATACGCGCGGCCGAGAACAGAAATTCCGTTTTGTCAACGGACTCGGAACGATTGCATATCGGGATGTGAGCGTAAAATAATTTTTCAAAGGAGGAGAAGGATGATTACATTAAGCAGTGACCGTTTGAGAGTAGAAATTGCGGAGCCCGGCGTCTCTCCAAACAATAAAACCCGTTTTGACCGTGCCGGTTATATTTCGGATGTCATATTGGATGGCGGTATTTACTTCGCCGCTTCTGAACCCCGGAACCTCGTTCATCCCTGTTCCGGCGGACGCGGCTTCTGCAATGAATTCCGCTTCGATGCCAGTGCTGAAGCTGCCATCGGAGAATATTTCCCCAAGCTTGGCGTAGGTCTTATTCGTAAGGAGGAAGACAAAAAATATATTTTTCACAGGGCCTATAAAGATGTACTTCCCTACCCGATCGAATATTCCTGCACAGCAAATCAGGCTGTCTTCGTGACTTCTCCCATTCCCTGTCTGGGATACGCAGTCCGCACGACCAAAACAATCACCGTGGAAGGAAATTCCATAACTACAAAGATTACTCTGGAAAATGTGGGAAACAAAGAAATTACCGTCAATGAATTTTGCCATAATTTCATCAGTATTGACGGAATGGCAGTCGGCTCTGATTATGAACTGACTTCTCCCCGTTTCCCTGAAATAAAAAAAGAGCGGCTGAATAACCGGAGAGGCTTCTCCGGTTCCATGCGCGGCATCGGACGCGGAATCAGTTTCTGTGAGTTCACAGCGATCGATACCGATTATGCAGTTCTGGGATGTGACCTGGAACAGACTGTTCCCTTTACCTGGCGGATGATTCACAAAGGGGCGCGCGCGTACGTGGAAGGCGAGGACTATTTTATTCCCAAGTTTGTGTCCATCTGGGGGGTCGATCATATCATGTCGCCTGAAATTATTCATGAATTTACGGTCAAACCGGGCGGGGAGCATTCCTGGAAACGGGTATTGAGATTTAATACATATTACAGAGAGGTGAATTAATATGGGAAGTACTACTGCTGTCAGCACCAAAAAAGTGGGCTCCAATCTGACGGAAGGGCCTATTCTCAAAACCCTTCTGATTTTTGCAGGTCCTATCGTCTTAACAAACATCATCCAGCAACTCTACTCCATGGTCGATTTGATGGTTATCGGACAGTTTGCCGGAAGCAACGGCACCGTAGGAGTCTCTTCCGGCGGTGAAATTGCCGATATGGTTACTCCAATCGCAACTGCCTTTTCCAGTGCCGGTCAGATTTACATTGCACAGCTGTTTGGCGCGCAGATGACAGAAAAAATTAAAAAGGGAGTTGGAACCTTACTTACCATGATGCTGTGTATGTCCCTGGTTTTTATGTGCATTACCATTCTTCTCTGCGTGCCGATTCTGCATCTGCTCAATTGTCCAGCGGAAGCAATGTCTCAGGCCAAATCATACATGATTATCTCGGCAGTCGGTATGCCATTTATCTTCGGCTACAATGCCGTATGCGGCATTCTGCGCGGAATGGGAGAATCCAAGCGTCCTCTGATTTTTATTATCATTGCTGCAGTCATCAATATTGTTCTGGATATTATCTTTGTTGTAGTTTTCCGAATGGCGGCGGCAGGTACAGCTATTGCAACCGTCCTTGCGCAGTGCGGTTCGTTTACAGCCGCCTTTTACTTTATGTATAAGCGAAGGGAGCAGTTTGATTTCGACCTGAAGCGCTCTTATTTCAAAATTGATAAAAATGCCTTTGGCATTATTGTTCGTCAGGGTTTACCCCAGGCTACACGCTCAATGTTTGTGCGCTTCTCCCTCTTATGGGTGAACTCCCATATCAACAGCTATGGCCTTGTTGCCTCCGCCACAAACAGCATTGGAAACAAGCTCCAGAAATTCCTGGAAGTGTTTTCGTCAGGTGTGTCCGCCGCATCCGGAGCAATGGTCGGCCAGAACCTTGGCGCCAAAAAGCCCGACCGGGCAGCCAAAACCGTATGGTGCACTTTCGGATGTACCTGTGTGTGTGCAGCCATTTTAACAATCCTTTCCCTGTCTATACCCGAGCAGCTTTTTCGGGTTTTCACCAAAGACAGTGAGGTATTAGCGATGGGGGCTCTCTATATGCGTATTATCATATTCCATTTTATCTGGTCGGCGGTTGTGGGCGCTTTCCAGTCCATGGTAACCGGAAGCGGCTATGCCTCTATGAATTTCATGATCGGGATCCTAGACGGAGTCGTCTGTAAAGTCGGTTTCAGCTACCTGTTCGCAACGGTCATGGGCATGGGTTTATTTGGATACTTTCATGCCATTGCGTGGTCCAGAGCTCTTCCCGGTCTTATCTGCTTCATTTTCTTCATAAGTGGGAAATGGCGAAAACGAAAGCTGTTAAGTGAGCAATAAGTCAACAGGAGTAAATTATTTATGGAATATATTACACTGAACAATGGTATACAAATACCTGCAACCGGATTTGGCGTTTTCCGGATTCCGGAAGGAAAGGACTGTGTGAATGCTGTACTGGATGCGATTGAAAGCGGCCACCGTATGTTTGACACGGCTCAGGGCTACTGGAATGAGTCGTCTGTAGGTGAAGCGATCCGCATAAGCAAAATAGAACGTCAAAGTCTCTTTTTGACCACAAAGATCTGGATGAGCCGCTATGAAGAGGCGGACGCTTACCGCTCCATATCTGAATCTATGGAAAAGCTGCAGACAGATTACCTGGATCTGGTACTTCTGCATCAGCCTGTGGCTGACTATTACAGCGCCTATCGCGCTTTAGAAAAGCTATACCTAGATGGAAAAGTCCGTGCTATCGGCGTCAGCAATTTCAGCCCGGCACAGCTGGCAGACCTGTCCCTGTTTCATAAAATCACTCCGGCTGTCAACCAGATCAGACTTACTCCCTTTTTGCAGGAAGTTCCTGCAGAGGCTGTTCACAGAAAATATCAGGTCTGCATGGAAGCCTATGCGCCCCTTGGCGCCGGAGACCCGGAGCTTCTTACAAATCCGGTGCTCATTGCAATCGGAAATAAATATGGTAAGTCCCCTGCGCAGATCATTTTAAGATGGCTGTATCAGCGGCAAATTATTACGATTACCAAATCGACTCATATAGATCGGATGCGGTCAAATATTGCTCTTTTTGATTTTGCGCTGGACGCTGAAGATATCGGCCAGATTTCTGCTCTGAACAGGCAGCGGGACAATCCCCCTGCAGAAAATCCTGCTGATTATCCCGAAAAAATGAAAAGTCTTATGGAGCGGGAAGCCTATCGCTTCGCAAAATAATCTTTACAGTTTCCATATTCATCCGACCTATTTTCAATATATTTTATTCCTCCTGTCGAGCCAAATGGACATGCAGGCATGTCCGCTTGGCTCGTTGCTTGCGGGAATAAATTTACAGATTAAACTCTCTCCTTAATGTCTCCTCCATAATATCCACAGGCGCTTCTACCCCTGTCCAAAGCGTAAAGTTCAATGCACCCTGGTTTACAAGCATCCCCAGACCATTGATCGTCTTCGCCCCGCGTTTCTTTGCCTCCTGTAAAAACAAAGAATTCGGATCGTTAAAAATCACATCCGTTACGACCATTCCAGGCGCTATGGTATCATAATCTATATCAGGCTTCTCATTGACATTGGGATATAAACCTACCGATGTAGCATTTGACAATATATCAGTGTCTGCAGGCACGCAGAATGATTTGTCCCACATTATAAACTCTGCTTCCGCCGAAGTTCTGTCACGCAGCAGTTTAACCAGTTCTTCTCCCTGCTCCCGTATAATATTGGCAATTGTAATTTTTCTGGCTCCTGCCATCGCACACTCCACGCTGATCGCACGCGCTGCTCCTCCTGCTCCCAAAATCGTTACGTGCTTTCCTTTGACGGAAATATTTGCCTTCTCTAATGAAGTAAGATAACCCTTACCATCTGTGTTTTCCCCCCACAGACGCCCTCCGTTATTTACCACCATATTCACCGCTCCAATAATCTGCGCAGCAGGCGACAGCTCGTCTAAATATTTTAACACCTCCACTTTATGTGGAATTGTCAGATTAATCCCCCGCATATTCATTGCACGAACTCCCGACATTGCTTCTTTAAGGTCTCCCGGCTCTACTTTGACAGTAAGATATCTATAATTCAGTCCTTTCGCAGCAAAGGCCGCTTCCTCCATCACCCCGGTAGGATTTTCATCGACAGGGCAGCCGAACCCGCCTACCAGTTCAGCTCTATAATTATTTGGCATAATTCTTCTCCTTTTCTATCATACGCTGTAAAATTTTCACCTCTGTATTCCGCACATCCTCTCATGCAATTTTCCCCTCATAAAAGCGGATCGCTTCACAGATCTCCTCCTCTCCCTCATGCACTGTTACTGTAACACTGAAGTTACAGCTTTCCCCCGCTTTCAGAACAGGCAGGGTTCCCTGTTTCCGATTCTTTTCTCTTCCTATGGGGGGACAGTTCATCGGTTCTAAGGTAACCAGATAGTTTCCGCTGCAAAGATGTTTCCACAGGCTGAGTCTTGGAAGACTGGCCGCACTAAACTGCAGGGTAATGCCCAGGCCCAGCTTCAGATTATATAATGTCGCCCTTGTTTCCCCGTTCCTGTTGTTCATGCAATGCGTATATGCACGCTCTTTATAGCCGGCTTCCGGCACATCAAATACGTATGCCTGTTCAATCGTCTGCTTTGCTAATGGTGAAGTCCCTTCTACTGATTGTGCATCTGCGCAAAACCGTGCGTCCGGCCCTACCAGCGGATAGCCAAAATTCATATGGTAAATCAGCATAAGGGGACTCGGATCTGCCCCTAAATTTGTAATTCTATCCTCAATATGGATTTCATTTTTCCCGAAGATGGACCAAATATGGCGCTCCAGCAAAATATGATCGGCCAGGGGAAAAGCATATCTGATTTTTCCTCTTATATGTATATAGTACGTATCTTCTTTCCACTCACCCCAGGTACATATTTCTTCTCCGGGGGTATGTCCAATACTACCGTGAAGTCCGTATTCTATGCCTTCATCACAGCTTGGCGGCCCCGCTGTGTGTAAACCGCAGGTGGTAAGAAGTCCGCCTGTAAAAGTGTCGCGCCAGTGCATATCAGCGCTATTGCAATAAGCCGGAGCCGCAACACCGGCATTTGATATCCAGGATAGCGGAACGCCTTTATAAATCATTTCTGCAATATCACAGCAACGATCCGGAAGAACCGTATAGGATAAACCTGTGCCTGTATGGACCTCCACAGCCTCTGTACCTTTTCCTCTTCCTTCACTGAATCGATATTTCTTAAAAGGAGCGGCATGATTTTCACTGCTCATATATTGCAGAAATTCTTTTCTGTCCAATTCATACCACATCCGCATATTCTCACCCCTTCTTTTCCTGAACTGCCGGCTTTGCTGAGCTTGACAAATCTGCTTTCCCTTCATCCAAAATAGACATTCGATATAATTCATACCATTCCGCTCTATTTAAGGTTACCTCTGCCGCACGACAAATATCTCGTAATCTGCCCGCATTGGTTGTCCCTATTAACGGCTGAATATGCGCCGGATGCCGTAGCAGCCATGCAATTGCAATAACAGAGGGGGAAACATTTTTTTCTTCCGCCATACGGTTTACGGCTGCATTTAAATTGGGATATCCTTCATTTCCCATAAATACACCTCCGTAAAATCCAAACTGAAACGGACTCCATGCCTGGACCGTCATATTCTTCAGGCGGCTGTAAGTAAGCGCATCCCCTGTCTTATCCACGTTTGCCGCATCTTTAAGGCGCATTGTGAAACTGGAATCAATGAGATCTGTATGGGCAACACTGATCTGTAGCTGATTAATTATCAAATGCTGGTTAATATATTTTTGCAGTAATTCTATCTGCAGCGGTCGATGGTTACTGACACCAAAAAAGCGTACTTTTCCACTTTGATGTAACCGGTCAAATGCTTCCGCTACTTCCTCTGGTTCGACCAGTGTATCTGCCTGATGCAGTAAATATGTATCCAGATAATCTGTATTCAGTCTTTTTAAACTCTTTTCTACAGATGTAATAATGTAGTCTCTTGAAGAATCATTATAAAGTGTCTGAACCTCGTCCCGCACCAATGTACATTTAGACTGAAGCTGAATTTTTTCACGCAGGGAAGAATGTAAATCCAGAATCTGCCCAAACATCTCCTCTGATTTTCCCATTCCATAGACATCTGCATGATCAAAAAAAGTAATTCCTTCTTCCAGTGCCGTATTCACTGTACCGGATGCAGTTTCCATATCTACACGCGCAATACGCATACATCCCATTGCCAACACGCTGGTCTCTAATTCTCCATTTCCGATTTTCATTGTTTTCATATGTATTTCCTCCATTTCTAATTCAGGCCTCCAAAATAAGCCTCCTGTACTTTTTCAGAATTTAAAAGCACTTCTGCCGCATCATTTAACACTATCCTTCCTGTTTCAAGAACATAGGCGCGATTTGAATTTTTCAGGGCAACCCTGGCATTTTGTTCTACAAGAAGGATCGTTGTTCCCATTGTCCTGATATGTTGAATCATTTCAAAAATCTCATTAATAATTAACGGGGCCAGCCCAAGCGAAGGTTCATCGAGTAATAACAGCTTTGGTTTTCCCATCATAGCCCTTCCGACCGCCAACATTTGTTGCTCGCCGCCGGAAAGTGTTCCTGCCAGTTGATCTTTACGATCTTTAAGCCTTGGAAACAGCTCATAAACTATTTGCATACTGTCCTGTATCTCTTCATCAGGACGCAAATATGCTCCCATCACTAAATTGTCCTTTACACTAAATTTGGGAAAAACCTGTCTTCCCTCCGGCACAAGGATAATCCCTTTCTGGACCATTATACGGGTATCGCAATTTGTAATATCCTCTCCTCCAAACCAGACTTTTCCACTATCACAGTGTTTTAACCCCATGATTGTACGCATAGTAGTACTTTTTCCTGCACCATTTGCACCTATCAGAGTTACGATTTCTCCTTCATTGACCTCCAGATTTATCTCCTTAAGCACCTGAATATTGCCATAACTGGCAGTTACCTGTTCCAACCTTAACAATGCCATCTACGTTTCGTCCTTTCCTAAATAGGCCTCAACTACAACAGGATTTTTTTTCACCTCCTGTGGCGTTCCTTTTCCAATCAACCTTCCATTATCCAAAACATACAATCTCCTGCAAATATTCATAACAAACTTCATATCATGTTCTATAAGGAGAACCGTATATCCCATTTCTTTTAGCTGCCCTACCCGATGCATTAACTCCTGCGTTTCCTGCTCGTTCATACCGGCTGCCGGTTCATCGAGAAGGAGTAATTTAGGCCGTGCCGCCATAGCACGCACGATTTCCAGCTCACGTTGTTTCCCATAAGGAAGCGCACCAGCCATTTCATAACGCTGGTCATACAAATCAAAAATTTTTAGTATCTTCTCTGCGTTTTCCTGACATTCTGTCATCTCTCTGCGTTTACGGGGTGTGTCAAATATGGAGTCGAGCAGATTGCTTTTCGTATGTACATGCATCCCTGCAATTACATTATCCAGAACTGTCATTTTCCGGAATAAACGAATATTCTGAAACGTACGTGCAAATCCCTGTTTTGTAATCTGATATGGTTTCCAGCCGGTAACGTCTTTTCCTGCAAGCTCCACTGTGCCTTCTGTTGGTTTATAGATACCTGTAATACAATTAAACAGCGTAGTTTTTCCTGCGCCATTGGGGCCAATGACACCAACTATTTCACCGGAATCCACTTCCATGTTTACGTCTTCCAATGCCACTAACCCGCCAAATTTCTGTGTGATATGATCTACTTTTAAGATTTTTTCCACCAAATGGCCCCCCTTTTCTTTCCGCCGTCCTTTAGAGGTTTCAGCTTATCCCGCTGTCCTAAATATTTAAAATTAACAGCGCCCAACAGACCATCCGGTTTTACCATCATCAGCACAACCAATATTATTCCATAAATCAGCTGGCGGTATGTTGCTAATCCTCTTAACAGTTCCGGAATAACAGAAAGCGTAATTGCCCCAATAAAGCTTCCAACCAAATTACCCAGGCCTCCAAAAATTACCATAACCAGTAATTCGTTTGATTTATTATTTGTGAAGCTTGTCGGATCTATATATCCTGTGTATTGAGCATACAGCGCTCCCGCCAGTCCGGCAAAGCATGATGCCACAGCGAACACAAGAATCTTATACCTGAAAATATTTATCCCCATAGATTCTGCGGCGACCTCATCGTCACGCACAGCCAGAATTGCATATCCTATACGTGAATTCATTATATTTCGAATTACTATTACCGTTAAAATCACCAGTGCCAGCGCCAGAAAATAAAATTCTCTTTGTGTACTGATCCTTAATCCAAAAAAACCGGGTTTAGGAATTGTCATTATCCCAAGGGGGCCGCGGGTCACCTCCATCCAGTTCAGCTCTACTATACGCATGATCTCACAAAATACCATTGTAACTATGACAAAATAGTAACCTTTCAGCTTCAGTGTCGGTAAGCCCAGCAATATTCCGAACAAGCCTGCCACAACCATTGCTGCCGGGAAAGTGACTTGAGCCGGCATATTTAATTTCGTGGACAGTATTGCTGCCGTATAGGCTCCGATTCCAAAGAATGCGGCATGTCCAAAGGACATCTGCCCCAACAGCCCCGTCATCATATTCAGACTTAGCACAAGAATGATATTCATCTGGGCCACAACACATATCCTTAATACATACGTTGATGTTACGCAAAATGGAATAAGGCAGGTGATCACCAATACAGCTCCTGTTATGGCTGCATGGTGTCTTTGCAGTTTTGTACAAAAACCTTCCAACATTTATCTTATCCCTCCTTATACCTTATTAATTTGCTTTTGTCCGAACAGTCCGGTTGGCTTAAACAATAACACAATAATCAGTATCGTAAACGCAATTGCATCACGATAACCCGTGCTGATATAGCCGGCTGCAATTGTCTCGATAATTCCTATAATCAATCCGCCAATAACCGCTCCCGGCAAAACCCCCACACCTCCCAATATTGCTGCGGCAAATGTTTTCATCCCAATCATCGTTCCCATGTTCACATCTACAGTTTGATAGTACATCCCTACCATAGTGCCGGAAATACATGCTAAAATACCGCTTATAATAAACGTGAAGGCAATGACACTGTTAATATTTATCCCCATCAGTCTGGCTGCTTCTACATTTTGAGAGGTACTTCGCATTGCTTTTCCCAGCTTTGTCCCATATACGATTATTGACAGAATCGCCATTAAAGAAAAGGCAACTACCATGATGATTACCTGCGTCCAGCTTACAATTGCATTGCCGATATAAAATCTCCCCAGATCAATTTGATTGGGAAAAGACTTACTTTCACTCCCGAATATAAGCATAATGCCATTGTCAAATATCATTGACATTCCCAATGTTGTGATCAGTCCTGCTAATTTAGGAGCATTTTTTCTGCGAAGCCGTCGCAATGCAAAGCGGTCCAGACAGTATCCGGCTATACCTGTCAGAATAATACTCATCAGGAGGGCGACAAAGAAATGATGACCTGTTGCATTATACAGCATCAGTGTAAAGTATGCTCCCAGCATATACAGCGAGCTGTTTGCAAAATTCGTCAGCTCCAGCACCCCGAACACCATTGTAAATCCAATGGATACCAATGCATATGTACTGCCAATTGTCAGTCCGTTAATAATCTGCTGCAACAGCATAAGTAAACCTCCTTTTTCTGTAATGCCCTCAAGCACCAGCCAGCTCAACTAAAGCAAAGCTGGCGCTTATGGCATTACTGCCCCAATTAATTTATGCGGTAAAAATTTCCATCTTTCATTTCAAAAACGTATACTCCTTTTATCATTTCTTTACTTTCGTTAAACTGCATGTCATATCCGGATACTCCCTCAAATCCCCGTAATGCTGCAATCTCATCCCGCAATGCTGTACTGTCCGTTCCTACCTTCTCTATACATTGCATCATAATATTCACGGCATCAAATGACTGCGCAGCAAATCCGTCCGGCACCTCGTCAAACGTCTCTTCATAGCTTTTTACAAAAGCCTCTGTATTTGCATCAAGTTCTGCGTTCTCTAATACAGAAGGCATAAAACAGGGATTTGTGCTTAATATAATAGTTCCATCAATCTGTGAACCAACCAGTTCAATAAACTCTTCATTCAGGCATGTTGCCGGCCCCACAAAAAGTGCATCCAGTTCCAGATTCCTCGCCTGCAGGAAAATCTGTGCCGCATCACTGTAATTTGCTGAAATATAAAGCATATCCGGCTCCTGAGTCTTAATCTTGGAAATGATCGGCGAAAAGTCTTTCGTAGTCCCTGGCACAAATGCTTCATTCGCTACAATTTCTCCTCCTAATTCCTCCCAGCGCTTTGCAAAAAGTTCTGTGGCCTGAACTCCAAAATCCGTATTCTGATAGATTATAGCTGCTTTTTTGTCATCTCCATACCGTTCCATCAGCTCCTCTGCAAACATTGCCCCTTCATATTTCTGACTGATCACACAAGAAAAAATATAGTCACCCATTGTTGGAAAATCGGTGTGGGAGGCCGTCGGACTCAAAAGCAATAACTTGTTTTCTTCAAATACAGGCGCTGCTGCCATTGCACATGAAGAATTAAAGCTTCCAAGACCTGCAATCACGGTTTCATCCGCGATAATTTTATTTGCAACATTCACTGATTCTGTTGGATCACCTTTATCATCATTGAATTCAACTATATAGTTTGTTCCGTTTTCCTCATTGTACTGGTCCATGGCCAGCTGCGCTCCCTTTTGCAGAGAGAGACCATACTGCATCAGATCACCGGTCAGCGGAAGGAAAAACGCCAGTTTATTTTTTCCCATATCATCTGTCTGATTTTCGTCAGCCTGAATTGTTTCCTCTCCCCCTTCGGACTTCACCTCTGTTTTTTCTTCGGAAATTTCAGCTGAATTGTTCCCGGTATCAGGTTTCTGTGCTCCACAACCTGTAATTAATGATGCCATAACTACTGCTGCCATACCCATTGTCAAAAAACTTCTTTTCACGATGTTTCCTCCTGCTTTTATTATTATTTAAATCTGTATCTCTGCTATTTTACCTGTCAGGTATACGAATGCTCATTCCTCAAGGGATATTTCATTAACGGCCTCCCGTAAAATATTGAATTTGTATTCAGGAATATGAGTCGGAACTACGCATCCCGGTCCCACAATAAAGCGATCGCCCGCCTGCTCTTTTGCATCTCTGATACGCCTTTTAAAGAAATCCTTCAGTTCATCCCGATCATTACAGTCAAAATCATGTGCCTGCTCGATACCGCCAATCAAAATCTTATCTGTCAACTTGCGCATATCCGCCAGGCTGTAGTTTCCAAGATGATCTTCCCAGTTAAAAGCCTGTACCGGATAGTCCGCTACTGTTTCCATCATCAGATTATCAAAACCGTGAACATGTAAAACATTAAACCATGACTTATCTTTAATGGCCTCCAGTACCTGCAGATCATATTTTCGCACATATCTATTATGTTCTTCCGGAGTAAGGAAATTACTTGACCCAAACTGGTCTGCCAGAAAAATCCCGTCTGCGCCTGCCTCTATTAAAGCCACCGTGAAATCAACTGTCATTTCCGTTAACCGCTCTAATGCCGTTTCAATGATTTCCGGATGATTCCTTAACTGCGCTACAATCATTTCACGCCGGGGATAGCCGCCCGTCATTTCGCCGGCTGTCGTAAACGGGCTGAAGACTGTACCCAAAATGGGCACCGTACCTTTGTAGTAATCTGTTAAACGTTTTGTAAATTCAATTTCCCGCTTCCAGGCGCCACTCTTCGTGGAAAGAGGCTTTAAATTTTTCCACTCATACGGGTCATTAATCGGGAAACGTACCATCCTGGGCATATCAATTTCATTTGAAGGCCATTCGATCTGGCATCCCGCATCCTCAATAAAGTAAAATCCATTATGGCATATCTTAATAAAATCCCATTCATTTTCTTTATTAATTTGCACGGTCTTCTTAAAAAAGTCATCCTGATTTCGGTCTACCATTGTAGTATGCTTCCATATGGCGGCCGGAATACGATCCACAGCTCTGCCGTCAAGCAGTGCCTTAATTCGTTCTGTTGAATTCATTCTTTTCCTCCTAACTCGTTTCAGATTCTTATTATTTAAACGTTTGCGTAAACGTTTAAATAATGATTAAAGTATATATTGCCATATTTTATATGTCAATTGGTATATAATTACAAAATAAATTGTCGGTTTTTGTTCATAAAGGATAAAATTATTTTCATTATTGACGTATCAGGCGGATATGCTATACTAGAGTTAAACGTTTAATTTTTGTTTACTTTGGAGGTTACTATGTCTACAATGCGCGATATTGCCGAACTTTCCGGTGTTTCGGTCGCTACTGTCTCTCATGTCTTAAATAATACACGTTTTGTTTCCGAGTCCACCCGTCAAAAAGTGTTGGATGTTGTTGACAAATTGGGATATCGCCCTGATGCTATTGCAAGAAGTTTTAAGACAGGAAAAAAGAAGCTTATTGGCATTATCGTACCAGATATTTCCAATCCTGTGTGGGCTTTAATGATCGAAGCCGTCGAAGCAGTTATCTCCGACCATGGTTACCGGCTTCTTATCTGTAATACCAAGGAAACGGAGGCTCATGAGTTAGAGCATGTGCATAGTCTCACCAGCGGTCTTGTAGACGGATTAATCATTGCCAGTACGCTGTCTGATTATAATCAGCTTGTCTCGGAAATTCCTTCCGGCTTTCCTGTTGTCTTTCTGGATCGAAAGCTCAAAAATTGTCCTCATGACATGGTACTTCCTTCTGATATGCCTTCCATATACGAAGGAATCGAGCATCTTATTACCGAAGAGGGACACAAACGCATTGGGTTCATTACTGGGTTAATGAGGATTTCTACCAGCACGGAGCGGCTGACCGCATATCGCAGCGCTATGCATGATTACGGTCTGACAATCGAGGAGGGTTTTATCCAGGAAGGAAACAGTATGGCAAAAAGTTCGCTGATACTAGTCCAAAACTTACTTCAGCTAAAATGTACCGCTATTGTAGTATCTAACAATATTATGGCGGATGATGTACTGTTCTATTTAAATGAAAAGGGGATTCGTCTTAATAAAGACATCAGCATTTTGGGACAGGGAATTGAAAGGCAGCGCAATTACATATTACGCCAAATGAACTTATTTGTGCAGCCCACCACTGAAATGGGACGGGCCGCCGGGCAGCAGATCCTTAACCGGATCAAGAACCCTGAACTTCCCATTCAGCAAATTATTCTAAACAGTACTCTTTATCGCTGCCCGCAAACCTGAGTTTTCCTGGAATCAGATTCTATCGGAAAGGATGTTATATGACAAAAGATTTACTTCTTGTATTCGATTGTATTACTTCCGGATTGACAGCATACTTATTTCATTTCACTGGCAGCCTGATTGTCCAACACCACGTATCTCTCTCTGTTTCAGTAGATGGCAGGAAGGCAGAGCAAAATCCTTTAGATTGGTGGTGCGCGCTCTGTCATGCAACAAAGAAGGTTCTGGAACTTGCTCCTGTAAAATCTGTTAACAGAATTGCTGCCATATCTTTCAGTGCGCAGAGCCAGGTTTGCCTGTGCCTGAATGCCGACGGCCATCCTCTTTATCCGGCCATAACCTGGTCGGACACCCGTTCCGCCGAAGTAGTAAACCCTGTTTCAAGTATTCCCCCACAGGAACATTATTATATGACAGGACTTTGGGATGAACCCTCCTCCAGCATTCGAAAATTAATCTGGCTGCGTGAAAAGTATCCGGCACTTTATGCTTCTACCCATTATGTGCTACAATGTAAAGATTACCTTGTTTATCGTCTTACGGATAATCTATGTACTGATTATACGGATGCATCAAGCACACACGCTTTAGATATCAATTGCATGGACTGGTGCGAGCCTGTATTGCAGGCAGCCGGTGTTCCACGTAAAATATTTCCCCCCATTTTTTATTCCAATGAAATAGTTGGAACCATTACCTCAAAAGCTTCCGGCGCTACAGGACTTTGCACGGACATTCCTGTGGTTCTTGGCGCAGGGGATGTTCTCTGCTCCGCTGTTGGAGCGGGCTGCACAGAGCCGGGGCAAATCTTTCTCGGCTTAGGTTCCAGTTCCTGGATGGCACAATGCCGTAATAAGCCTGTGTACAATATCCCAAATGTTATTAACAACCCTCATGCCGTTCCCGGCCTCTTTTTATGTTTCACCCCCGTACCGGAGGCTGGGGTTACTTTTAAATGGCTGAAAAACGAAATTCTATGCTATGGGCCGGAAGGTCACTCCCCTGTAAATCCTTTTCTAAATATTTATCCCTATACAAATATGGAAACTTTTATAGAAAAGAGCATTCCCGGAGCGAACGGCCTGTTCTTTCTTCCTCATATAATGGGCGTAGAAGTTAACGAGCCGCATGCCGCTATACTGGGTCTGACCTGGCGTCATACACAAGCTGATATTGTACGCGCTGCTTTGGAAGGTATCTGTTTTGAATTAAAAAAACGGTGGATAAACTTCACCACACATTCACCTGCTTCAGAGCTTATTGTCGTTGGGCCGGCCCAAAAAGAGGAAATCTGGCTGCAGCTTCTTTCAAATATCCTGAATATAACTGTTTATAATACCACGCACACTAGCACAACAGATGCTATTGGTGCCGCCATTATCGCCGGCCAGGCCATCGGTCTGTATCAAAGCTTCTCTCAGTCTAATCGCTTCTATAGCATAAAGCATACTTTTCATCCTCAGCCAGAGCAAAGTATATTTTATCAAAAAAAATTTGAGGAATATCTTAAAATAAATTTCTAATTTGTTCCTTAAAATTTTTATAACGATGAAAAATACATAGACGCCTCCCCCTTCCCGGGTGTAAAATAAAAAACGGGTCAAACAAACTTCAGGGAGATTTCTTATGCGTGAAAAAAAAGAAGAACATACTTACCTTGAGATAAACGGCGATTATCGAATGCGGGAACTGGATCAAAGCGATCTGGAACAGTTCAATTCTCTTCTCCAATATGCTTTCCAGGTAACTTCTTATGATTTGTTTCAAACAGGCTGGAAGCCGGATGAGATCAAGTCCGCCAAACGGCCTATTCTGGAGGAGGCCTTTGCACTGGGCTGGTTCTATCGGGAACGGCTTGCCTCCATGATTGTTGTTTATCCCATGAAGGTCAACATTCATGACGAAATTATGGATATGGGAGGCCTTACAGGCGTTGCCACTTATCCTGAGTATACCGGAAGAGGACTGATTCATTCTCTCATGCGTCATGTACTGGATTATATGCACCGGCAGGAGATGCCGATTTCCTTTCTTTATCCTTATTCCATACCCTTCTACCGAAAAATGGGGTGGGAAATTGTCTCGGACAAGCTGTCTTTTACTGTAAAAGATACGCAGCTTCCCAAGGCCCGTCCTGTGGAGGGCATGGTTGAGCGGGTCAGTCTGGATTCCACAGATTACCACAACGTACATTCTTATTTTGCCCTGCAACGCCATGGATGCCTGATTCGCGACAGTTTATCCTGGGAGGAATACTGGCGCTGGGATAATGACGATATGATCGTTGCTGTTTATTACAACAAGGAGCATAAGCCTTTGGGCTATGTGGTTTATTATATTGCCAACGATATTTTTTATATCAAGGAAATGGTTTATTTAAATATCGAGGCTAACTACGGGCTGTGGAATTATATCAGCGCTCACTTCTCCATGATCGAACAGGTCAAAGGTGACAATTACTCGGGAGAGCCCATGGCTTATCTGTTTGAAGACAGTGAGATTACAGAATCTATTTCTCCCTATATCATGGCAAGGATCGTGAATGTACGGGATTTTCTGGAATACTATCCTTATCAGATACAGCCGGAAGATTTTAAGATTCATTTTAAGGTTCATGACAAAATGGCTATCTGGAATGAAGGCGACTTTATGGTGTCATGGCATGACGGTGAAACTTTCTGTGAGCAGGTGGAGGATAACCAGTCTATTAATGTGGTAGAGCTGGATGTCAATACCCTCACGGCGATGCTGATGGGCTATAAACGTCCTTCTTACCTTTATGAGCATGAAAAGATCCATACAGAATATTATATGCTGACCTGGTTAGAGCGTCTGATTCCGGTTGAGAAGCCGTATTTCTCGGATTATTTTTAGAAGTTGTTTTACTTGGAAGGGTAATTGAGCGCAGGGTGCGTGCTGCTACGCAGCATGCACCCTGCGCGCGAGTGAGGCGAGAAAGAAAAGCGACTAAGAAAAAAACTTCCCTACTCGATTCTGTCTGCCATTTCTCCGGATCTTCTGCGATCACATCCAAGCCGAAGATATCTCCCGCAGCATATGACCAGAATTCCGCCTGTCGCACACAGCACTGCACCAAAGAGAAATGTCCGCGAAAGATTTTTCTCGGCCAGTCCTCCAAATACAACATTTGTTCCTGCTCCTACGCTGTCAATGACCACTGCATTCATGCTCAGCGCTGTAGCGCGGTTCTGTGTTTTTACCTGACGATTCTGCATCTCTGTCTGTAAGGGCTGAAACAGGCTGTATGCGATCCGCAGGGCAAGAATTCCCCCTATTGATATCCATGCATTATCTGTAAACGCCAGCAAGCCGCAGGCCAGTGTCGAAGCTCCATAAAGCACCAGAACCGTCCTTCTCTCTCCGATTTTCTTCGTCAGTGCTGCTGACCAGACACTGCATAGTCCGGCTATTGTTACAACTATATAAATATAACCGATGACAGTGGGGGAAAGGCCGCATTTTACATACTGCAGCTGATTGAGAAAAACAGTAATGGTCTGATGGGATTCCCCAAGCAGTGCCACTCCCAGAAGAAACAGCAGCAGCCGTCTCTCTTTTCCTGTCTCTTTTAACAGTAGTAAAATGCTTCTGGCATCAGGCTTTCTTTCCCCAGATATATTTACTTCCTGCAGTCCCAATGCCAGTATTGCTGCTGCACCGTAGCTTACAACTGTAAGCAGCCCGGCCAGCTGATAGTCGTTTCCCGCTGCCATGGAAAACACAAGCGCTGCTATCAGCAGCCCTGCTGTTCCCAGACTGTTATAGATGCCGAATATCTTCTGGCTTTTTCCTTCCTCACAGGATAAATACAAGAAGCCCGTATCCACACCGGACAGCCCGGCTATTACTACGCTGAGCATTATACGTTCTGCGAGGAATGCAAAGAAATCATCCGCCTGCCAGAATACAATTTTTGACAGAAAATAGAGTGCACAGCAAAATACGATGGTGCGCTTATATCCGATTCTGTCCGCAATAATCCCCCAGGGAAATTCCAGAATCAGGCAAAGAATAAGAGAAATGCTTTCAATAACTGTGATCTGTAAAATAGAAACACCATGAGCCTGGCGGTACAGTGATGCAACGGGCCCATAGAATACCATCCCCTGCAAAAGGGCAATGGCGTACATAATATAAATATTTCGTTTGTTCATAAGAGACGATTATCCTTTCTGAATTTTGAATACAACAAATACCGGCTTCTTATATGCGCCGGTCAACCATCATGTAAACTGGTTTTTTGTCGTAGTCAAATCAGATTGTTCATAATGCCTCCCATTAACTTTGCCAGATATTCTGCTGCCGGCAGGATCACGCTCTCATCAACCTGAAATCCCGGCTGATGGATCCGCTCTCCCTTTCCGGTTCCGATCTTAATGTAGCATCCCGGAATCTTCTCCTCATAAAAGGCAAAGTCATCACCGCCCAGAGAGCTTTCTTCCGGCACCACCGAAAATCCGCACTCTTCTGCCATCAGAATACTTTCTTCTGCCATCCCGCCATCGTTATAAGTTGCCGGACAGCCTGCTATCCATTCCACTTCCGCTTCCGCGCCAAATGCATGAGATGTGTGAAGAGCAATCTCCCTCACTCTTTTTTCAAACAGAATCCTGTCTTCCCTTTCCATGGTACGCACAGTTCCTTCCAGCACAGCGCTCTCAGGTATCACATTCCAGGTATTTCCAGCCTGAAATCTTGTAACGCTCACCAGTGCAGGGTGAAAGGCGTTTATATTTCTTGTCACCACTGTCTGTAACGCCTGAACAATAGCCGCGGCAACAGGAATCGGGTCTGTGCCATCGTCAGGATGAGCTCCATGGCATCCTGTTCCCTTTATGGTGATTACAAACCTGTCCACCGCAGCTGTTACATATCCTTCCCGGATTCCCAGCACACCCACATCATTGGTGGGATCTGCATGAATTCCCCAGATCTGCTCCACATCTGCCAGCACATCTGTTTCCAGTATCTTAAGAGCGCCCACAGAGGTCTCCTCTCCGGGCTGAAAAATAAATTTCACATCTCCCGCAAGCTCATCTTTTCGACCCTGCAGCAGCACGGCGCATCCGATTCCTGCTATTATATGAAAATCGTGTCCGCAGGCATGCATCTTTCCCTCACAGCAGGAAGCGTAAGTAAGCCCGGTCTCTTCCTTCACCGGCAGTGCATCAATGTCGCACCGCAGGGCCTGTACCGGTCCGTTCTTACTCCCCCGGACTATCGCTATAACGCCCGTCTCCAATGGATACGGAAGGATCTCTATCCCGGATTCCGTCAGGATTTCCCTGATCTTCTCTGTCGTTTTATTCTCCTCATAGGACAGCTCCGGATGCATATGAAACCACTCAAAGTCTGATATCAGCTTCTCTTCCAGTTCTTTCCGGTTGTACATATGCAGATCCTCCTCTCTGAACATCCATGCACGGCTGGCCGGCCAGTGCCTCTTTTACCTTCCGCTGTTGGGATCCAACGCATCCCTGAGCGCATCGCCAATGAAATTAATCGCCATCACCAGAACCACAATCAGAACCCCTGCAGGTATCCAAAGCCATGGCTGCTTCGTAAGCACTGTCAGGGACTGGGCGCCATTGAGCATATTCCCCAGACTTGCCGTAGGCGGCTGAACCCCCAGTCCCAAAAAGCTCAGCGCCGCTTCATCCAGCATAGAAAGCGCCAGCACGGAGGTTGCGTACACCAGAATAGGCGCCACCGTATTGGGAAGAATCTCTGAAAAGAGAATGTGTCTCAAGGGCATTCCGGCCACAATATTTCCCTTTATAAAATTTGTCTCCCTGAGGTTTAACACATTTCCCCGGACCAGTCTTGCTATTCCGGGCCAGTCTACAAATCCCAGTATTAAAATAATGTTCCAGAGTCCCGGCTTGAAAATAGCTGCCGCTACAAGAACCAGTAAGATGTAGGGGAAGGACATCACCATATCGGTAAAACGCATGATGAGCATATCTGCCGTGCCTCCAAAATAGCCGGCTATCAACCCCAGTACTACTCCTACTATCGTCGAGATCAGTGTTGCCATGATCCCTACCAGAAGAGAAATCCTCATGGCATACAGGAGCCTGCTGAGTACATCTCTTCCGATCTGATCCGTTCCCAGCCAGAATTCTTTACTGGGCGCTCCGCTGAAAGGTCCTACAATATCATCCGGCCGGTAAGGCGCAAGCACAGGTGCAAGCAGTGCCGCTCCGCCCAGCAGTATCACTACCACTATGCTGATCATTGCCAGATGATGATGTCTGAAGCGGCGGAATACCGTCTGCAGATAACTTTCGTTGGTCAGATCCTTTTTTGCACTTTCCCCTCCAGGTTTATCTTCTGCCGGAGAGGATTCTGAAATTTCATTTACTTTGTGTTCACTTTCACGGACATTCCTTTTCTGAACCCGTACCTTACTCTTTCCCATATCGCCCTCCCGTCTAATCAAGCTGAATCGTCGGGTCCACCAGCGCATACAAAATGTCTGTAATCAGATTTGCTGCCAGAACCACCACTGCCGACAAAAGGCATACACCCATAATCACAGGATAATCTCTGCTTGTAATAGCACTCATGGTCATAAGACCAAGCCCCGGCCAGGAAAATACCTGTTCAATAATAACAGCTCCGCCGAACAAAACCGGAATCTCCATGCCGATCACTGTCACAATAGGAACCAGCGCATTACGCAGCGCATGTTTATTGATCACCTTAAAATGTCCGATCCCTTTTGCGCGGGCTGTACGCAGATAATCCTGTTGCAAAATTTCAAGCACTGCACTTCTGATATATCTGATATTGCTTCCCGCCATGGATGTCGCCAGCACAATAACCGGCATGACCATATGCCTTGCAACATCCGCGAATCCGCCTTTTGTTCCCAGCGTAGTCATTCCGCTGGAAGGGAGCCAGCCCAGCTTTACCGTAAAAATATAAATCAAAAGCAGTGACAGAAAAAATCCGGGAACACTGCTTCCCAGAAAAGAGAAAGTAACCACTGCATAATCTCCTTTGGAGTACTGATGAATGGCGCTGTATATTCCTGCCGGAATGGCCATGAGCAAACTCACAATAAGAGAAACACCCATCAGCAGCAACGTCGGTCCCAAATGAGTCCCTATCATCTCGCTGACAGACTGATAGGACTTGACGGAATAGCCCAGATTTCCGTGAAGAAGCTGTCCCAGCCAGACAAAATACTGAATATAAAAGGGCTTATCCAGTCCTAACGCAATTTTTTTTGCTTCCACAGCTGCCTGGGAAACTCTCGGCCCCTGGAGCATTTCCAGCGGGCTTCCAGCCATACACATGATAGCATAATCGATGATTGTAATGCCAATCAGCACCGGAATAGCGATTAAAATTCTTTTGATAATATACTTACCCAATCTCCTCCTCCTTTGTCATTACAATCGGACAGGCCGCTTCATGAGAAGAAGCCTTTTCCATTTTCTGAAGCCCTGGCTCTTTCTGTCTGCAAGTTTCCACAGCATAAGGACACCGGGGATGAAAGCGGCACCCCGCCGGAGGATGCGTGCTGTCGCCTATCTCTCCTTCAAGCAGACGGCGCTCCCTCCTCTTTTCCTCCGGATCCGGTACTGGAACCGCATTTAAAAGCGCTTTTGTATAAGGATGCGCCGGATGGTGAAAAATCTCCTTTGCATCGCCCATCTCCACGATTTTTCCCAAATACATGACTGCGATTCTGTCACTGACATAATTTACTGCTCCCAGACCATGTCCCACGAACAGAAGCGTAAGGTTCAGTTCCTTTTGCAGACTTTTCAATAAATTCAGAATCTGTGCCTGAATCGATACATCCAAAGCGCTTACCGGCTCATCACATACTATAAATTTCGGATTCAGGGAAAGTGCTCTGGCAATCCCGATCCTCTGCCTCTGTCCTCCGGAAAATTCATGGGGATATCTGCCAAGCGTATTTCGCGACAATCCCACCATATCCAGAATTCTGATCATGTCCTTCTCTACGCTTTCTCTGGTCGATATGCCATGATAGAGCATGGGCTGAGAAAGGATTTCAAAAATATGCTTTCTGGGATTTAATGAGGAATAGGGATCCTGAAACACCATTTGAAGCCGGGTTCTGATCTTTTGCATCTCATCTTTTTTCAGTAACGAAAGGTCTCTTCCCTCAAAAAAAATCTTTCCCTCCGTGGGTTTTTCCAGTCCCACCAGCTGCCTTCCGATGGTGGATTTTCCGCAGCCGGACTCTCCTACCAGTCCCAGGGTTTCTCCCTCCCTGATAAAAAAGCTCACCCCATCCACTGCCTTCACATATCCGGTGGTGTGATTAATAATTCCTCCCTTTATGGGATAATATACTTTTAAATTCTCCGCCCGCACCAGGGGAACAGTTTCCTCAGTTTTCATGTGGGTATTCCCCCTTCCTTCATGACGATACACTTTGCCTTATGTCCCGGACCAAATTCGTAATCCTCCTGGGGACGGCTGCATTCTTCTCTTCTGTATCTGCACCTGTCGGCAAACCGGCATCCTTTAATTTCATCATAGCTCTCCGGCACAATACCGGGAATAGCTGTCAGCTCTCTCTCCGATGAATCCTTTATCGTAGGAACGGTATCAAGAAGCGCTCTGGTATAAGGATGCCTGGGATGTTCAAAAAGATCTTTTACAGACGCCTCTTCTATAATCTGTCCCGCATACATGACAAGAACCCTGTCCGCCGTGTTGGCCACCAGGCCGATATCATGGGTAATCAGTATCATGGACATCCCGGTTTCCTTCTGCAGCTCTGAAAGCAGCTTCATGATCTGCGCCTGAATCGTCACATCCAGCGCCGTAGTTGGTTCGTCTGCAATCAAAAGCCGGGGATTACAGGACAACGCCATGGCAATCATCACTCTCTGACGCATTCCTCCGGAAAGCGTATGAGGATACTTTTTCATCGTTTCCCGGGCATTGGGCATTCCTACTTTCTCCAGCAGCATCTGCGCGCGTTCCGCCGCTTCCTTCCGGGACAAATGCATATGGGTCCTGATGCTCTCTGTAATCTGGTTTCCCACGGTAAATACAGGATTCAGAGACGTAAGCGGATCCTGAAAAATCATGGTGATCTCATTGCCGCGAATCTGATCCAGTTCCTTTTCTGTCATGGAAAGAAGGTTCCTACTGTCAAACAGGACAGAACCGTCAGTGACAGTTCCGCCCCTTCCCAATAATCCCATAATTGACAGTGAGGTAACACTTTTTCCGCATCCTGATTCCCCTACGATACAGACGACTTCACCTTCATCTACATGAAAGTGAATATGATCCACACTGATATTTTTACCATAATCACCCCTAAAGGTGGTGGTCAGTCCCTGCACTTCCAATAAATGTGACATGGCATTTCCTCATTTCCAATCTGTAGCGGCTCCCACCGGCGCTTCCGGCAGCCGGCGGAAAGTCTTTTACTCAACAATATCCCAGTTCTGCACATCGTTGAAGAAGCCATAGGCGCTGGGCTGTGCGCCGCTTAAACGCTTGTTCACTGCTCCCTGTGCACTGATAATATATACGGAGAACATAGGAACATCCTCCTGAACCTTTTTGTCTACAACAGAATATAATTTTTTGATCTCTTCCACATCGCTGGTCTGCTGGGTTCCTGCCAGCGCTTCGCTGATCTCAGCACTGGAATACCCTGTCCAGCTTCCCTCGCCGCTTAAGAGCCAGTCTACATCAGGATAAGGGTCCACCGGTGCGTAAGTATACTGCACTGCCAGGATATCATAATCTGTGGTTCCTGCAACTGTCATAAGAGTGGCCAGATCCACCGTCTGTACTTCTACCTTGATTCCCACTGCTGCCCACTGTGCTACCAGCACCTGAGCACCATTTACAAAGGTACCATCTCCGGAGTTTACATAAAAGCGAAGTGTCTGAGAGCCATCCCAGCCTGCTTCCTCGAGCAGCGCTTTTGCTTTTTCCGGATCATAAGAGATGGGGGTGACTCCTTCATCAAAAAACGGACTTGCCGATGATACGAAACCATCTACCACTTCACCGTGTCCCTTAAGAAGCTGATCCACCAGCTGCTGTCTGTCTATTGCATACAGCAGTGCCTGACGCACCCGCGCATCCGGAAGATTGGCTGTCTGGATAAACGCAGACTGATTTGTGATAGGAGCCCCGTATACAGTCTCCACATTTTCAAGCGCCTCAATACTGTCGAAATCTTCCTGCGGAACTGCCGTCATGGTATGATGCGTAATATCAATTTCTCCTGACTGAAGGCCCGCATAGATCTGACTGGCATCCATGATCCGGATATTCAGCTTGTCGATCTTAGGCGCTCCTTTCCAGTAATCCCTGTTTGCCTCATAGGATATATAATGATTATTATCATAGTCTGTCAGAAAGAACGGACCGCTGATCACATCCGGACAGTTAAACCACTCTGTTGTCAACAGCTCTTCTTCACTGAACTGTTCGATCACGTGCTTCGGCATGGTATGCAGATATCTGGCATAGGTATTCTCGAAAGTTGTAAGCGCCATGGGATATTTGGATGTGAACTTTACTGTTTTTTCGTCAACAATCTGAATTCCTTCCACGCTCTCGGCTCCCTGCTCTACGAAGCCATCATCTCCCACACCCTCAAATGCATAAAGCATTAAGGTTGTATTATTAACAACAGGACTTGCAAGGCGGCGTACAGTATACTCCACATCCTCCGCCGTCACCGGCGTTCCATCCGACCATACTGCCGCATCATCAATATGCACGATAAAATTAATATTATCTTCTGTCGTAATGGAATCTGCCAGCATATTCTGGAAGTTTAAATCCTTATCCAGCTCCACCAGCGGCAGGAACATTAAGCCTACTGCATACTTATTAATCTCGGTCTGATCAATTACAAAAGGATTGATTCCTCCCAGTGAATCTGTAACTCCTACATTTACGATCTTTCCTCCTTCGGCATCTGCCGGAGCCTTATCTCCTGATTCGTCAGAGCCCTGATTCGTCTCTGTACTTTGGGCCGCTTCGTTCTGTCCGGTGCCTTCCGGGGCATTTTCATTCCCGGAAGAAGAGCAACCCGCCATTGTCAACGCAAGTGCCAGAATCAGCACAAGGCTTATTACATTTTTAATTGATTTTTTCATAATCTCCGCCTCCATAATACAGCACCAGGCGCCTTAGCACCCGATGCCGATTTTAATAGTTGGTTCATTATACTGTTACACCGTCCAAATGTCAATATTATCGCTGAAAATCCCTTCTCTGCAGACAATTTTATGTCGCGCCGGATGCCTTCTTCTGCCTTCTGTATCCACAGCATTCCCGGCGCCACGCCTCGTCAAACTAAATTTTTCCAATTTTATTATCTTTCGGGAATCCTTGACAAACAGCCGAAACAGCAGTATATTACAATCACTTTGCAACATACAATACTACAACAGATTCGACAGGTTTGTCGCGGAGTACATCATGAAAAATTTATTATGCTACCAGACCTCAGAATATGACTGCGGACCTGTTACCATATTAAACGGGATCCGCTATCTTTATGAACGAGAAGAGATTTACCCCGATCTTATTAAATTTATTATGCTATACTGCATGGATACTTATAATGAAGCGGGCGAGCTTTGTAAACGCGGCACCTCTGCCGCCGCTCTGGAGTACATGAGCTGCTGGCTGAATCATTTTGCCCAGGTAAAAAACTTTCCTCTCCACTGTGAACATTTTTCCAGGGAAAGTGTATCCATCACGCCCGGCAGCCCTGTCATGGCCGCGCTTGAAAAAGGCGGTGTGGTGGTTCTTCATCTCTTTCTGGAAGTGCCTCATTATGTGCTTTTGACCGGTATCGAGAATGACCGTGTCCTGCTGTTTGATCCTTTTTATGAAGAAGCGGACGATCCTGAGCTGGACGAAGAATATAACACGCATGAAATTTCCTTTATCTTTGACCAGCCTAAAAAGGCAAACCGTTCTGTTGCCATTGAACGAATGAACCGTACCTCCAGGGATTACTATGAAATGGGTGAAATTTCCTGCAGAGAGGCTTTGGTGATGTATCATACCAATATACCCGATCTTGCTCTGTAAAAATATTTATATTCAATCGGAATTGGAGAAAAAATATGTAGGCGCCATCTGTTTTGCAGACGGCAATTATTCATGTGTTTGCTGTTGCCTTTTCATCCTCTATCATCAGTATTATTCTCCTGGGTCTTTGTCCTCTTCCGGTTTTTATGATGCCGGGCAGACGTGTCACAGTGCGTATTTATCAGAATTATTTTTCCGCTTTTACTGCTCCATCTGCCTTCCCAGAAATCCTGCTGCCGACTGAACCAGTTTTTGCTCCACTTCACCCATTTTTCCCTTTTCCCCATTATCGATCAGCACCACTCCGCCAATCATATCTCCCTCGCAGATAATGGGGCTGATAGCTTCCTGTTCAAAATCATCTGTAACATCCTGGGTAATCGGAATAAAATTGGCGTCGTCTTTAGAGGCAATGATCATTTCTCTTTTGTTCAGCTTTTCCTCCAGTTCCTTACTGATAGATTTACCAAGAGCGCTTTTAAATCCTCCTGAAACCGCAATAAACTGATCTCTGTCCGCGATCAGGGCAATCCGGCCTGATACCTGAGCCAGACTTTCCGCATACTGCTTTGCAAATGTATTCATTTCTCCAATGGGAGAATACTTCTTTAATATAATTTCTCCTTCCCGGTCGGTAAATATTTCTAATGGATCACTCTCTCTGATCCTTAATGTTCTTCTGATCTCCTTGGGTATCACTATGCGGCCCAAATCATCTATCCGCCTGACAATGCCTGTTGCCTTCATTTATTACTTCCTCCATTTCCTATAGTAAACTTAATACCTCTTCGCATTGGTCATGGAGTTATTATCTGTAAAAAATGGAGAATTATTCTTTCTTTTTTCGGTTTCAAATTCCTTCGCAGTCAAATTCCGGCACGAAGCTCTCCTGCGCCGTACTGCCTTCCTGAATAAATGCATTTTCGACACCCAGTTCTATCATGTAATTCACCACGGCTTCATATTCTCTTTTAGTCACTTTTCTGCTGATCTCTTTGTACAGAGGATTTTTTCCCAGCTCCGCAAAAGGTGTATATTGATTCATCAGGCTGATATATACGCTGTCCCCATAGGTTTCATACACGTGCCGGATCACCTCTCTGGCATTTTTCCTGTGCCCCGGCAATAGCAGATGCCTGACGATAACGCCGCCGGTCATCATCCCTTCATCATTAAAAACCGGCTTGCCGGCTGCTTTGACCATCTCCTCAAGCGCTGCCTTTGCCACTGAAGGATAATCCGGCGCCGATGAATATTTTTCGGCAATACGTTCATCCATATATTTAAAATCTGTCAGGAAAACATCTACGATTCCTGACAGACTCCTGATCGCCTCTCTCTTTTCATACCCGCTGCCGTTGTAAACCACCGGAATACGAAGCCCTCTCCTTTTTGCTTCCGCCAAAGCTTTGCCAATCTGGAGCACGTAGTGATCCGGCGTGACCAGATTGATATTGGCGGCTCCCTTTTCCTGCAGCTCCAGAAAAATCTCCGCCATCCTTTCTACGGAAACCTGCTTTCCCCTTCTTCCTGCGGCAATCTCATGATTTTGACAGTAAATACAGCGCAGGTTACAGCCCGAAAAAAATACTGCTCCGGAACCGCGCTCTCCCGATATACAGGGCTCTTCCCACATATGCAGCGCTGCCCTTGCCAGAAAAATCCTGTCATCCTCAAGACAATACCCTTTTTTCCCCTTTTTCCGTTCCGCCCCGCATTCTCTCGGGCACAGATTACAGGGGCTGTCCGTCAATCCTTTCCCATCCATATTTTCCGCTCCACCCTGAAAACAGCCTGCTTTTGGCTCCTGTACAGCCCATCCACATACCGGCAGTCTACTCTTCGCCATACAGCTCATTCCATTCGTCCCGGGGAATCGCCGTAATATTCCCCACATCATAATAACTCTCATAAAACAGGTTGATCCAGTATTCCTTGTCGTCCTCCAGATCGGAATCATGGGCATTGCTGTAGGGATTCCGAAAAGCTTCCCGCAGCTTTGGAACCACTACGATTCCGTCTCCATCCGGATCCGCCTTCTCCTCCCGGATCAGAGTGATGCGCTCCTGCTCCTCTCTGTAGATTCTGGCCAGATTGACCAGATTATCCAGATAGGTAAAGAACAGCCATACACACAATACGCTGACCAGACTGTATTTGACTGCCCGGATGGTCTGTTCATGATCTGACACATCCACAATCCCCTGAATGCAGGCGATAAACAAAAAGATTCCTGCACCGAAATAGGCCCTGTCCATGGGCGTGGGCGCCATGGCAAGCGCATAACTGGTAGCAACCGCCGCTGTCAAAAACAATACGGTTTCATTCTGCCGTACCTGCTGCCAGCGCTGCAGCTTTTTCTGCAGCACCAGGAAGACCAGCACAATGACCACAATAACGATTACCGGAAAAAACAGCTTTCTCAGATTGATGGTGATCTTATAAATCCTGGAAAAAAGTCCCACTATCCCAGCGTATTCACCCTCCGACATAGTCTCGCTTCTGTTCCTTATCCCCGGCGCGGAGATCATTCCAAGCATACCGCAGCACATTCCCGCCACTCCAGAAATCATAAAGGGATAAACGCTTCTTGCCTTTTTCTTCCGTCTCTCCCACCAGAAATTCAGTCCGAACATCAGCACAAGCATCAGCCCGCCGCCCGAAGTATTCTCGTTACACCAGCCAGCCAGCACACCGAAAGGGAACGTCACCACCGCAAGCAGAGCCTGATGCCTGATCTTCTCCGGCCGCTCCAGGAAATGCCGGTACAAGGTGACAAATCCCAAAATAAACACACTGCCCCACAGATAATTACAGGCGCCGCAGATCCAGAGCATGGTCTGTCCAAAATCCACCGCAAATCTCCACAAAAAGGTGATAATAAGGAGCAGCACAAAAATATCATTTTTTCTTCTGCGGCGTATATTTGCGTACATTAAGAGCACCAGCGCCATAAACATGAAGCTGTTTACCAGATTATATACCTGCTTGTCCACCGACAGTGACAGCCTGACATTGAACTGTCCGATCACTCTTCCGCTGTTTGACAGATATTCCCCGTACTGCTGCTTCACCAGATCCCACAAGGAGGAAGCCTCACGCACATTACAGGCGTAGGCATAATCGTCTGACATATAAGGCGTCAGAATATTATACGCATAAATCATTACAAATGCGGCAAACAGAATGAAAATAAATACATGCTTTCTGTGTTTTTCCATAAAACCGGTCATCTCTTCTTTTCCTTCTTTTCTACGGATTCTTTATCATATTTTCAATAAATTCATCTTTCTTCGCGGTCACTTCCACCCAGCCCGGCCGGAATCCGCTTCGAATGGCATTTCTGACGGATTTCACATTCGACCATGCCGCACAGTAAAAGGGGACAAGTCCTCTCTCGAAAGTCTCTCTGGCAAGCCTGTTTGTAAGCGCTGACGCTATCCCCTGTCTCCGGTATTCCGGAAGCACATCCACACCGATCTGCCACATGGTATCGCAATCTGCAGAACAGCCTGCAAGCCCGACCAGCCCTCCCTGGTCAAACGCTCCGACGGCCAGCCGGTCCAAATGCTTTCGGTCCGCGCACAGCGCATTCTTCCATTCCGGGAGATACAATTCTGCAAACTCCTTCTCCTCCAGAACGCGAAGCTCATATGCACAGCTTTGGCTGTATCGGAAAATTTCCTTTTCATCGGGAAGAAAGTAATCCGCCATAAAGCAAACTCTCGCCCCTGCCCTCTCCAGTATCCGATTCAGGGGATACAGTCCCGGCGTTTCAAAGCAGTTCTCAATGCCGGGAACACTGTTTATAAACCTTTCTATTTCCGGAAGAAGCTCCGCCGCTCCTGTCGCTACTATGTTCGTTCCATAGGATACCAGATTGCAGATATGGGGCAGCTTCAGATACCGCCTGGCCCGGTCATCCGCAATTGATTCATGGACATTGTTATGGTCTGATAAAAAATCCTCCGGCGCACAGTTACAGTCACAGGCCGACTGCTGCAATGCAATTTTCAGTATGGTATCATTGTTCATGGGGTTTGTCCTTTCTTCCAGGAGTTTATCATACCAGGAACTTACCGGCCAGCAGTTTAACTGCCACCTCCGGATGCTCCCTGAAATAGGGACGGCTTGTCCAAACCCGCAGTCCTTCTGACGCAGCTCTGCGAATGTTCGCGCTTTTATCGGCAAACCATTCCCTTATCGTTGCCAGTGCATTCTCATATCCGATCTTTGCGCAATAATTATCGAATGCCATCGCCAATATTTCCTGCACCTTCCAGCTCTCATGCAGACTTACCGTATCATGAAGAAAAGTGAGCGCCTCCGGGTATTCATCTGCTATATAGCCGGCCAGAAATACCCCCACCTCCTGTATCTGAAAATTATCAGACTGATACAGGATTGGATATATTTCATAGCATTCCTGAGCCGTATGCTCTTTATAAAGTTTTTTTGCTTCCGTCTTTACAAGCTTCAAACTGTCCTTGTCAGGAATCAGTTCGGAAAGGTATTGTACGTAATGATTCATTTTTTCTGATACTCCTTGTTAAAGAGACTTATAATATTTTTCAATCATTGCAGCCATCAGTTTTCTTCTTTCTACTAAAAATCCATCATAATTGTCAACATCCATATTAATAACTTCTCCTGGTATGGCATTTTCAGCAAGATTCATCATCAATTCATTTTCATCCGTAATATTTCCAATCTGCACACTCTTTGTCTTGCACTGCTTGAGGATGACACTAAAGTATTCACATGGCGGATCATCACTGATTGCTTTATTGACCTGTGTATCCAGATAAGTATAATTTGCCACCTGATTATATCTTCCCTTTGCATCCACGCCGTTTTTCTTAAGATATGCTTTCGGGAAGATATGATGCATATCACCAGAAATTGTGATAAGATCAGAAATCATTGTTCCCTTCATAAGCATAGAGCTACTCTTCAGATAATCCTGTGCCGCAAGGAATGTATTAAAAGCAGGGCTATTAACTGATGTGGTTTCCAGGTTTTGCGGAAGTGTTACCTTCCAGAACGTATCTGATAGTGCTGATGCCTCAGCTTCCTGCTCAAACTGCAAAAACCCTTTTTCTGCGATATTTCTTATATCCCGACTCATAACGGATTCGGGCGAACCTACATATCTACCTGTAAGTGTTGAAAGTACAAACCACTTTTGAACGAGATGTTTAATCTGTCCCTGATGAATACTGGGATCATCCTGCAGCTTTAAATACAAAGTGTATGCAAAATCCAACGTCATTTGTGAGTTAAGAAGCTTACTGGACCTAAAACCTGCTCCCTTTATAGCAAGAACAAATTGTTCAAAACTGTACTCATTAACAAACTTCAGGATTCCACCCTTCAGTCTCTCATATGAAACCTCGACAACCTCATCCCTATATTCTCTCGTTTCAAAATCTCTGCCTGAAAGCAGACTTACAAGATCCGAAATTCTTCCACGATTAAAGCTATACATAAAAGCTACACGAAGCATATCACCATAATCAGGATCGTAGATGTCTTCATTATCTTTTGCCAACCAACAAATTTTTGATGCAAATTCACTCTTCTCAAACTCTTTATCCTTGATCATCTGTGGATAAAAATCCGGTTTCACAGCCAAATGGCAGAAATAATCAACCACCTTCCGAAGCATATTACCACCATGTATTGTATCCGAAGCCATTTTTGACATAACGAAATCTGACTGACTAAGTGGTGTTCCTCTGGAATTGATCCGAATAAAAATTTCAGTAACCTCATCAATATCAAGAGAGTGGTCCAGTTCAATCACTCCTATCTGGCGGTTTGCAACACTCTTAAGTTTGAGCAAAATCTCTGACAGCTCATCCAGATCTATCCCCTCATTTACCTGTGCATATTCATTTTCAAATGCACGTTGGCGAAAATCAGCTTTAAACAGCTCCGATATATCTGGTATCCACTTTTTGTCCTTAAGGTGAGATGCATCCTGAACAGCAAATTTCTTGGTGGGATCATCTGCAAGTGGATTGAATGCTATCTTAATCCTACCTTTGTTAAAGTCCTCGTCAAGCACTTCCATACCAGAAAGGGCTGCCATAAGTGCCGTTATTCTCTGTTGACCGTCAATAAGAACATGTTTTCCATTCGCCATGGTTCCATCTTTTGTCTGTACATCAGGATTTTTCCATGTGATAATGTACCCAGTCGGATACCCGTTATAAAGGGAATCTATCAAATCTCTCACCTGACTCCTTTTCCATACAAAAGGCCGCTGAATTTCAGGAATTACAAACTGCCCCGCCTCTATCAGCCCCAGGACTGCACTGACTGAATACTGCATTAATGTAAATTTCTCACCAACCATAGTATTTTTCTCCCGTTTCAAATTCCTCAAGGCGGAGGTGCCAGCAACGTGTCATGGTTGGTTCACCTCCTGTATCTTAAAGTATTTTCCAAGGCCCTCTCTTGTTCGTCCAAACCCGTTCCATTCTCTTGTTTTCCTTTAATTTCCCAATATGCTTTGCAATCGGCATTCTGATCAGTTACAGTAAATCCGGACTTTTCATAAATGATATTCGCTTTTACAGAAAAGGCTGCTATGAAAATCGCGGCTCCCAGTTCATTGCCGGAGGCCGCATTATTCATTTTACCCAGCAATTAATTCAGTTGTATATCCTTCGCATAAGCATAAGAAATTATCTCGCCTTTTTTTGTAGCGGTATAGCCCTTTTCTTTATGAGAATAATCCGAGATATCGGAGGATCCGAAATTCTTGAATTTTTCGTAAATTCGCTCAAGTACCTCTGTCTCAGTATCAGAAAGAATTCCCTCAGGGAAATCATTGTCTGGAATTACCTGATGTTTCTCATAAACACCGTCATAAAAAACTTCAATATGGGCAATATGATCCGCTGCCATTTTCCCGAGAACCATGTCAAAATTGTCTGGTACTGGTCCATAAGGAAGATGAGCATACTTCAGACCAGAGATAGATATTCCATTTTCTTTATAAAAGATCATATCTGAATAGTTGAGCAGCTTCATTAATTTTGTCTTAAGCAATTCGGGGTTTTTATGCGCAAAAAACAGAACCATTGCACAGAGTTTTTCGTAATCAAACCCTTTAAATCCATTTTCTTCACAAGGGGCTTTTGAGAAAAACAGATCAAAAAAGTGTCTGCCCATTCGATACTCTGTGTCCTGTTCCAATTTTTCGACCGTTTCAAGCAATCTGACTATCTGTTTTTCGTCAAGAGCAACTTCATTCTCAGTAAGATAGGTGCGCATGTTTTCAGGCTCACGTAAGAATAGCAGCAAACTATTATGTGCTCGATCCTGAACAGCACCGTTTTCGTATCTGCGAATAGTCTTGTCTCCCCAGTTTAAAAGCTTTGCGAAGCTTCTCTGGCTAAGACCATACTGCTCTCTTATCTTTCTTATTTCTTCCGGAAGAAGAAGTTTATGTCTCCTTCTGTATTCATTGTAGGCATTGATAAGCGTCGCCGGATCAAGCTCCTCATTGAAAAGTTCTTCACCGCACTCAGCACATACCATCACCTGTGCATCGACTTCGATGTCTTCTCCACATACATTGAAGATCTCTTGCCGAGTTATTATTTTCGTTTCAACTTCCCTTCCACATACTTCACAATAATCCATCATTGCCGTAACCTCCTTTGCCTAGCTATAATCATCCTCATGGAAACTAAGGCATTTGAGGATATCCTTTCCATTTCGGTTTTGTATTTTCAATTTCACATAAAACTGCTCACCGTCAACAGTTTTCTTAAACTCCCATATATCACCAGGCTGGCTTCTGTCCAAGTCTTGCTTTGGGCCTTTGAAGTAATCTCCAATCATTAGCCCAAGCATTTCGTCTTTCGCATCTTTGACCGTAAGTCCATGATCTGATAGGGCTTGTAGATTTTTCCCTCTCGGAACAAACACATAATCCCCCGCTGCAATTAGCCTTTTCGCCTGAGCAAGGAATGATGAGATGTCCGACGTGCTCGCTTGATTACTCACTCAGTCACCTCCGTGTACTTTATATTATACCCACAATTCTTTTAATGTCAACAAAAATGCGGTCATCTGACCGCATTTTCATAATAATAGAAGACTCACGGGATGTGAATTTTATTATTTTAATAATCCCCTGGAGCTTGAGTTCGGCCTTTGATCAGCTGCAGTAAATCCGGATCGCTTTCTTTACAAATTCCGCTGTCCCTTCACCGCCCATTGCATCTATATTTTGGGTAAAATCTCCTCCGGCCGCGTACATTTCTCCCAGCCCGGAAAGGATCTCATCCGTGCAGGTATAGTAATGCTTCGTGATACAGGCCTGGAGCCCTGAGACCAGAATCTGTGCTTTGTCAGATGCCGGGTCCTGATTCCTGATTTTCCCAAATTCGGCAAATACTGACATAAGTTGAACGCCCAATTTTTGCTCCTCCTCTGTTGTCCGGCCTTCAGATTTTTCCTGATACTCCTTATATGCCGGGGTCTCTCCCCAGGATGCTTTCGCCTGTGCCGCATACTCCTCATATTTCTTCTTATCAAACGCTTCAAAATTCATAAAATATTTCCCTCCTGATGTTTTTAATTCACGTGCAAGTTCAATCAGGTTTTCAATATGCTCCTTTTTAAGCATCAGCAGAGTGATTTGCTGTTCCAATGCTTTGCTTCTGTCAAAATCCGGACTTTCCATAATTTTCCTGATATCCTTCAAAGGAAACTCCAATTCCCTGAACAGTAAAATCTCCTGCAGGCGTTCCAGATCTGTATCGTCATACAGACGGTAACCTGCTTCGGTGTGTTCTGCGGGATGCAGAAGCCCGATTTTGTCATAATACTGCAGAGTGCGTATACTCACTCCGGCAAGTCTGCTCACTTCATGTACTGTCTTCATTGGCGTTTCCTCCCCGTGTGATGCCAGTATAAACTATTACGTTGGGTAGGGGTCAAGGGGTATTTAATAAACTGATCATCGAATGTAGATCAGATGTTGATTGGAATGAGATCGGATTGCAAATGGGAAGGTAAATTAAGTCTCTGACACTTTCGTTTTCTTCAAAGCCTGATATATCTCTTCTTTAATCTGTTCTATCAGTCTATTCATGGTCTTTTCAAAGTTCTTTTTGACTTCGCATTGCCTGGATGTTTTTCCAAACAAAACAACATTGAGCATATCTGTTTCATTAGCATACGTATAAAATATTTGTGCAGGTGTCAATTCTGGCGGATCAAATTGTCCTTAATTGCATCTGTTTGTATTCTGTAATATAACTTAGAAATTTCTCTGTTTAAATTCCAATTAAGAGATAAACGGCTATTCTCATCTGTCTTTAATCTCCGATGATCCTTCATAATATATAACTGAAATTCAGGAGAAATCCAGGTTGCAAAAGACATCGCAATATCACTATGAGCATATGTTCCACCATAACGTCCCGCTTTTGAAACAATGCCAATGGCATTCGCAGCTTCTATCCACTTCTTTGGCGACATTGTAAATGCGTTTGCTCCTGCCTGTTTTCTAAACCCCTCGAATTCGAGGGGTTTAAAATCTGGATTGTAAAGTCTTTCCCATCATCCCAGAAATTCTATCACATCTCGATTTCTCACCCAATTTTGTATAACCGCTGTTGGGTCATCGCTTTTATATCGAGCTATGTCTGTCAATGAAATAAATTCGATCATTATCATCTTCCCACATTTTCCAACATGCTTCAATAATAAAATTTGATGCAGCATCATACAAAATTCAATCTTCACATTTATATTACTCTGATGATTTATGGGATAAAAGCACCACCGTCTCCACATGCCCCGTCATCGGAAACATATCCACCCCCCGGACTCTCTCAACCTCATATCCCCCTTCCCGCAGTACCTTCAGGTCTCTGGCCAAAGTAGCACTGTCGCAGCTCACATATACGATCCTCTCAGGCGCGATCTTCAGCATGGTCTCCAGGCAGGCGCCATCGCACCCCTTTCTGGGCGGATCCACCACGATCACATCCGCGGAAATGCTTTCCTTTTCAAATTTCTCAGGAAGGATCTTCTCCGCCTTCCCCAACAGGAACTGCGCATTTCTGATGCCGTTATCCGCACAGTTTCTTTTTGCATCCTCCACGGCCTGGGGCACCACCTCCACCCCGTAGACCTGCCCGGCTCTTTCTGCCATGAACAGGGAGATGGTCCCGATGCCGCAGTACAGATCCCATACCGTCTCCTTTCCGGTGAGGGCGGCGTAATCCAGGGCCAGGCTGTAGAGCTTTTCCGTCTGCACAGGGTTCACCTGATAAAAAGACAGGGGGGATATGGCAAATGTGATCCCCCGACCGATTCTATCAAAATCTCTATGGACATCTCGCACGTAAATCGTATCCTGAATGGTATCTCTCCCCCAGATGGTGCTGACATCCTTTCCCATGATCACATTGGTTTTTTCCGGGTTAAAGCTCAGCGACAGGCTTGTCATATTTTTGACGGCTGAGAGCCGCCGGATCAGTTCCTCCCGGGCCGGCAGACTGCTCTCGCTTCCCTTTTTTCCATTGATCACAATACACACCATGATTTCTCCGCCGGCAAAGCCCTTGCGGATCAGCACGTGGCGGATCAGTCCCTCTCCTGTGACCTCATTGTAGGCGGGTACCCGGTACTCCTTCATATACGCAAGAATCGTCTCCAGGATTTCCGTATTTTCCTCCGCTCCCAGCTCGCATCTCGTATTGGCTATAATGGAATGGGTCCTGCCTGCATAAAATCCGGCCACAGGATTTCCCGATCTGTCTGCGCCGATGGGATACTGGGCCTTGTTTCTGTAATGAAAGGGCTCTTCCATCCCCACAATGGGCTCCATAATCTCGTCCAGCAGATCCGGGGAGAGGCCGCCGATGCGGATCAGATTATTTCTGATTTTGGATTCCTTGAATTTGAGCTGCTGTTCATAGCTCATGGTCTGAATCTGGCAGCCGCCGCACTGCCTGTGAAAAGCGCATCTTGGCTCTACACGAAAAGGAGAAGGTGTGAGCACCTTCTCTAATCTTCCATAAGCATAATTCTTTTTGACCCGGGTCACACGAATCTGTACCCGGTCTCCGATCACCGTATCTTTTACAAAAAAGGGATAGCCCTCATACTTCCCGATTCCCTCTCCTTCGGCAGTCATATCTGTGATTTCTACCGTCAGAATCTGATTTTTCGTATAATCCATAATCATCCTTCATTTCTGCTTAACCTGTGAGATTTTTTCCCGCAAGGGTATTTGGCTTTTCACCCTACTCCATCTTCGTTCCCCGCAGGTTGGAATCAAACAGCCGGTTAAAGCCCAGCCATCCCGTTTCATTGGTGTTGTCCAGTATCTCCGTAAAGGTCTGCAGCTTTGCATCCGTATTGTCTGCAAAATTAAGAGCCAGCGCCTCCATGATGGCCGGCTTTTTGGGAGAGCCGAATTCATACTCTCCGTGATGCGCCAGCAGGCAGTGCTTCAGCTCGCTGGCAAGGAGTACCGGAAATCCGGGGATTTTTCTGATCTTTTCTGCAATCATCTCTGTTCCGATCACGATATGGCCCAGGAACTGTCCTTCATCCGTATAGTCGTTCCGGGGGAAGGGGGAGATCTCTCTGGTCTTTCCGATGTCATGGCAGATCGCTGCCGTGATCAAAAGATCCCTGTTCAGTTTCGGGTAGGCGCCGCAGTAATATTCACACAATCTGGTCACACTTAATGTATGCTGCAACAATCCTCCCACAAATCCATGATGCACCGTTTTGGCGGCGGAGGATTGCTTAAATGATTTTACAAAATTTTCATCCTTGATAAAAAATGCCTGCAGGAGCTGCTTCAAATAGGGATTTTCGATTCCCTTCACATATCCCAGAAGCTCTTTAAACATGTCTTCTATATTATATTGGCTCACCGGAACATAATCGGCTGCGTTATATTCTCCCTCCCGGCATTTTCTGATCCTCTTGATATTTACCTGCAGAGCCCCCTGGAAGCTGGTCACGTCGCCATATACTTCTATATAATCCAACGCATCAAATTCGGCAATCCCCGCATTATTGGGATCCCATATCTTTGCATCTATGGTTCCTGTTTTATCCTGCAGAATAAGATTTTCATAGGGCTTTCCATTTTTGGTAATGGCCGACTGTTTATGCTTGCACATATAAATATCAAACATTCTGTCGCCATCTTTGTATTCCTTAATATACTTCATACTTTTCCCCAGAGCCGCCGGCTCATTTCCTTTCCTCTATTCCGGTTTCAGTCCAAGTACTGCCTCTGCTTCCATTTCTATATATCCGTCCGGGCCCTGCCGCATCAGAGAGATCGATACCGTCTTCTCAGGCTCCTCCAGCAGAAGCGCCTTTACCAGATCCTGATAAGTTTCTATCTCTGTCCTGTTCAGCTCTACGATCACATCTCCGCTCTGGATTCCGGCATCCATTGCAGGTGAATCCATATCGATCTCTGTAATATATGCGCCAAAAGGAACTCCCAGCTCCCGGTTTGCATCTTCCGTCACATCCGCCCCGTAAACACCGAAGTAGGCAATGTCTCTGTCATTCGAAAGGCTTTGCATGACCTCCCTCAAATCTGAGACTCCGATAGCGCTGATCATATTTTTCATATCAGAAGAATTATGAGACATATCAATAATGCCTACTGCCTGGCCGCGCAGATTGATTAACATACCGCTGGCATTACTGCTTCCGCACATGTCTGTGGTCATATATTTATAGCTGGAATCCGGAAGTCTGATCCCGTTTCCCGTTGAGGTTATGATCCCGTAGCACAGGGAACTGTCTGAACCTGTGAATCTGCCCAGGGCAATGACAGGCGTCCCAAGAAGGCTGCTTCCTGAAGTCCCCAGACTGACCGGCTGCGCCATATCCAGCGTACTGCTCTTCATACCGACCTTTGATATAGAGATAATTCCATAGCCTGTATTACTGTCCTTTTTTTTGATAGAAGCCTGATATTCTTCTCCATCATTGAAAGTAACCTTTAAAAAATCTGCATCCTTAATACTTTTTACATCTGCCAGGATCAGCAGTTCTTTTCCATTATCGGCTACTACCGCGCCGGAAACGGCTCCTTCACTCTCATATTCATTGTCAAGCCATCCCACATCTGATGTGACCCCTACGACAGTCACCATGGATTTTTCCACTTCTCTTGCCAGCTTCTTAATATCACTGTAAAGCGATATATAGTCCTCAACTCCGAACTTCACCTCGGACAAAACCTGGGCTATCTGCTCATCCTGCAGTGCCGGCGGTTCTGTCGGTTCAGGCTGCATCTGGGAATCATCTGCAATCATGTTTTCCGGAAGAATCTCATCTTCCCCTGTCTGTTCTACCAGCACCACCGTCTCAGGCTCCTCCTCCGGATAGAGCTTATTACTTAAAACAGGTTCCAGGAGTAAAAAAGTAAAACAGGCAATCATGCCAAAAATCACAGCCATTGCCGCCGTAATCAGCGTTCGCCTTACCAGCTTTCTTTTATTTAAGGGTCTGTGCTTAATCGTTTCCTTCATAAAATCAGAAGGATTCTGATTTCTGTTCTCTTCCATCCGCTTAACCTTTCCGCAGCAGGCTCTGCCTTTTCAGCTTTTCTGCTGCCTCTCTTCCCGTAAACGGCATAAATGTTCTGTCATTTAAGTCCGGAGAATCCCTTATGATAGTATGGCCCCAATCTTGGCGGCTTGCATACTTTGACGCTTTAGCGTGACCAGGTCTTCCCTATAAGATGAAAAAGTGTGCGTCAAGACGCACACTTTTTCTCTATCGGCGTGACAGGATTCGAACCTGCGGCCTCTACGTCCCGAACGTAGCGCTCTACCAAGCTGAGCCACACGCCGCAACCTACAACACAAAATATCATACAATTTTTGCGCCCGGTTGTCAACGGCTTTTTTAATCTCTTACCTGGCTGAATCGTTATCGGAAGCAAACATATTCTCTTCCCCTGTCTTTATCCCAAAAGCAGATAAACCACCGTAATGATCAGTCCGATACAGAACAGCAGCAGTCCAAAAGACAGGCTTCTGCTGATAATCGTTCCGACCTCGGAGATTTCTTCATATTTCATGGCATATTTATGCTCATAATCCACCTCTTTCGGATTCCTTTTCCGGACAACCGCATTGGCCGCTCTCTGCATCCCATTGGCCATACATCCCAGTACATGGGTGAGAGGCGTTCCCTCCTCCAGCTCATGAGGAAGCTTACTGTCTCTGTATATGGTCTTGCGCAATAACACCACCAGGCTGTCCACCAGACTATCCAGCACCCTGCAGGCCACTCCGAACACGAAGGGAAGCGCTCTCAGAAGAAGAGGCCGATAGATCAGATTCTCCAGATCCAGATACGGATACCAGCGATTTACATAAACTGTTTTTCCTTCTTTCTTTTTCATGAGCCAGAGCCTTACAACCAGAAAATAAATGACAATGCCAATCGTGATGGATATAAAAGCCCCTTTCAAATTAGCAAGAGAAAACCATGGCATTCTCCCATAAGCAGCAACGCCATTTACCATAAATCCATGTCCCAGATCCGCCAGGGGATTCATGACTTTGTCCGGAAAAAGACCCATGACCGGAAGCAGCAGCGCGCTCAGGCTTAAAGCAGCTGCACTGGTTTTATTCATATAGCTTCCTTTTCGGGCATTATATTTTTCCTGCAGCGCCGGATCATTATTTTTTTCAAGAAACAGCGCTATATAAAGTTTGGCCATATATGCCACTGTCAGACCACCGCTTATAAGGAACGCCCACTCGATTCCTTTCATGACATTGGCACTGAAGATACCGGATACTTCCCCTTCCTTCAGCAGCTCCAGATATTCCACAATACTTTCATGAATCAGGGTCTTGCTGATGTACCCGTTCCAGAGAGGGATTCCTCCGATCCCCAGCGCTCCCATGAGAAAAATACCATTCAGAAGCGGCTTATTTCTGCCGAATCCCCGGACTTCATTTAAGTTCCGCGTATGAGTGTTCATAAATACCGCTCCCGCAGCCATAAACAGAACAAGCTTGATGAGGGAATGGTTAACCATATGAAGAATGCTTCCTCTGACTGCAAGGGCATTTTCCCTCCCCAGAAGCCCTGACATTCCCACTCCCACCAGAATAAATCCGATCTGCGAAACAGAGGAACACGCCAGAACTCCCTTTAAATCAATCGAAAACAGGGCAAGTACTGCTCCCGTTATCATGGTGCAGACTCCTATCATCAGCAAGAGGCTCCCCCAGATGTCCTCACCTGCAAACAGATAGCCTGTCAGGATCAGAATGCCGAACATGCCTGCCTTAGTGAGAATTCCTGATAAAAGCGCTGAAGCCGGCGCCGGAGCAACCGGGTGCGCTTTGGGAAGCCAGATATGGAGCGGAAATGCCCCGGCCTTGGCGCCAAATCCCACCAGCATACAAATACCTGCCGCCCACAGCTTCTTTTCCTCCACAGAACCGGCCGATAACCGTGCCGACAACCCTCTCAGCTCGCCAAAACGCAGCGTCCCTGTCACACTATACAGCAGAAAGATCCCCATAAGCATGGTGAGGCCGCCAATGACTGCCACTGCCAGATACGTTTCCGCCGCTCTTATAGCGTCCTTTTTTTCATCATGGACTACCCATACGTAAGAAGTAAATGACATAATTTCAAAGAAAAGAAAGGTAGTATAAAAATCGGCTGACAAGAATACGCCCTCCGTGGCACCCAGTGTCAGGAGCAGGAAAAAATAATAGCGGTTTCTGTTACGATAGTGGGCAAAATATTCCCTGGAAAACAGAGTACTCATAAACCACATAAAGGATGCGATCGTCCCATACAATGCCCGGAAGCCATCCCACGTAACATACAGTCCCAGTCCGCACACCTCCGGTATCTCATAAACCGTCTGTTCGCTTCCCTTCATGATATAATGAAGAAAAAGGAAGAGAAAGAGTCCAAATTCCACTCCTGTCACTGCATCAGCAAAATAATCTCTTATCCTTTTACTTTTCTTTCCTGCCAAATAGCAGACAATTGCTGCCGTCATAGGAAAAAATACCGCTGTATAAAGCAAAAATCTCATATTCAGATCCTCCCTAATAGACTCCTCCCGCCACATCGGTAAAAAACCTTACAACAGGCGCGGAATAAAGTCCGAATATTACAATAAATGCTGTAAACACAAACAGCGGAATCAACATTTTCCATCCAGGATCCGTTACGTTGTCAAGCGCTCCCTTCAAAGCTGCCTCACGTTCAGACTCCCTGTCCGGAAAAAAGGCTCTCATCACAATGGTAAGCATATAGATTGCTGTTAAAAGCGCCGATATCAGCAGGGCAGCTATTCCCCCATATGCAATCCTGTTGCCGCTGACCACAGCAGCTGATGCCAGATTCCATTTACTGATAAACCCTGCCAAAGGCGGCACCCCTGTAAGGGCAAGAGCCGACACTGTATAGACTCCGAACACACAGGGCATTTTATATCCCATTCCATCCAACTCATGCACATAGCTCTTTCCTGTCTGATGCATGATTGCCCCCACGCAGAAAAAAGAGCTGATCTTCATCACTGCATGAAAAACCATATGAGAAAGCGCCCCCACCATACCCATGGGTGTCATCAGTGTCACTCCAAACAGAATATAGGACAGATTGCTGACTGTGGAGTAAGCCAGTCTTCTTTTTAAGTGAGTCTCCTTCACCGCGCGGCTGCATCCATAAACGATGGTGATCATGACAATAATCATCACTATATCCTGCGCCCAGGTTCCTTTCAGGAACTCTGCGCCGAAGCTGTAATAGGTCAGACGAATAATGGCAAATGCCCCGGATTTTACCACTGCCACCGCATGCAGCAGAGCCGTCACCGGTGTGGGAGCCACACCTGCATCCGGCAGCCAGGAATTAAACGGACAGATCGCCGCCTTCACGCCAAATCCCATAAAAGCTATCACATAAATCAAAAGAAGTACATTGGTTCTGCTGCCTATCTTTTCAGGATCCAGCACGCCGCCCAGCATAAAATCTGTGGTGGTGCCGTAGATTATGATAAAGATCAGCCCGATAAAGGCAAACGCCGCTCCGCCCAGGGAATAGTACAGATACTTTCTGCTGGCCAGTATTGCTTCTCTTGTCAGCGTGTGCATTACCAGAGGAACTGTCACCAGCGTCAGAAGCTCATAAAAGAAATACATGGTAAGCAGATTCGCCGCAAAGGAAATACCCAGCGTTACGCCATAGGTTATCGTATAAAACAGAAAAAAAACCTTTTCGTGCTCTTCTTTCTCCATATATTCAAACGCATACAGCGTGGCAAAAGGCCACAGGGCGGATACCAGCCCGCCAAAGACCATACCCATACCATCCACTTCAAAGCTGATAGAAAGATTTCCTGTAAAATTGGCCAGCGTAAATATATTTTCCGGACGGTGAAGCAACAGCTGCCACACTAAAATACTGTTCAGAATCACCATACTTTCCAGAAAGATTTCCATTTGGCTGCGCTTTTTAAACGGGACCAGGAGAACCAGAGCGCCTGCTGCCACAGGGAGTAAAATTACCGATAATATCATGACCCTCTCTCCTTTCCTAAACAATCTTTTCTATGATCTGTGACAGATATTCCACAATATGTCCCGGAAACAGTCCCATTAGCACAGATAATATCGTAAGTATCAACACAGGCGCCATCATAAATGCAGATGGCTCTTTTTTCTCCACTGATGTATAATCAAAGCTCTCCCCCGGGAAAAAGCCATCCAACGCAACCGGAAGAAGATACCCTGCCGTAAGGAGCGCGCTGATCAGAAGAATCGCAGGCCCCAGCCAGCTGAAAACAGGAATTCCGGAAGAAAGAGCCCCCGTTGCCAAATACCATTTGCTGATGAAACCGCCTGTTGGAGGAATCCCGATAAGGCCCAGGGAGACAATCGTATAACACCACATCAGCATCGGCATCTCTTTTCCAATGCCTCTAAGCTCCTTCGCCTTTGTCCTGCCTGTCTGATAGATTACTGCTCCCACACACAGAAAAAGTGCTGCCTTAATAAAGCTGTGACACAATACATGAAGGAGTCCTCCTGTAACGGAATCCCCCTCCATCACCGAAAGGCCGAACAGGATATAGGAAAGCTGGCTGACGGTAGAATAGGCAAGCCTCTTTTTCATCACAGGCTCTCTGTAAGCCAGCATGGATCCCATAAAAACCGTCAGAAGCGTCAGAATCATCCAGACTGACTGCACCCACGTCCCCCGCAAAAAAGACGCGCCAAAAATATAATAGACGATACGAATAATACCCAATATCCCGGCCTTTACAATCACGGCGGAAAGAAGGGCTGAAGCCGGTGCCGGAGCCACAGGATGCGCAGTCGGCAGCCATGCGTGCATGGGAAGCATCCCGGCTTTTACCCCGAAACCAATCAGCATCACAAATGCGATTCCCAGCAAAATACCCTGATGCTCCGCTGCCGCCGTATTGCTGATCACACCTCCCGCACTGAAAGTCAGCGTATTTCCATACTGTTCAATAAAGTAAAGTCCAAACAGGCACAGATATGCACCGCACAGGGAATAAAACAGATACTTCAGCCCTGCCATAACCGCTTCCCTGCTTCTGTTATGAATGACCAACGGTACAGATGAGATCGTCAGTAATTCAAAGAACAGATAGAACGTGATCAGATTTCCCGAAAAACAAAGCGCCAGAAGCACACCGAGTACAATCAGGAAAAAACCATAGTAACGTTTTTCCTTTTCCTCATGCTTCATATATTCAAAAGAAAACACTCCGGTGCAGACAGACACTGTCAGAACCATAACAGAAAAAACCACACTCAGCTCGTCCACTCGGAACAGAATAGGCAGTCTGTCCGTCAGATTGAACAACGTGATCATTTCTCCTCCCATAAGAGTTATGGCCAGGATCGTCAAGACCGTCGTAACAATCAGAACCAGACTGACCGTCAGAAGCAGACTCTTCCGGTTTCTCATATCTTTTCCTGCAAGCAGAAAGATCCCTGCAAAAACCGGGAAAAATATTGATAATATGATATAAAGCATAACTGCAAACCTCCCTAGGAGAACATAGCAAGACCCTGCTCAATTAAATCCGTAACCGGCTGAGAACTTACGCCCAGAATTACATTTAATGCAATAAAACAGATCAGCATCGCCACATAAGATTTCATATCCTTAAATGTAACCGTATCATATCTGTTTCCTCCCACCGGCGTATAAATACGTATCACTGTTTTCATAAAATATATGGCATTCAATATGGTACTGATTCCCAGCACGATCAATGCCGGCAACATCTTTATTTCATTCTGTACTGCGGCCTGTGCAAACAGCAGTTTACTGATAAATCCTGAAAATAACGGCACACCTACCATAGACAGGGCGCCCACTGTAAATGCTGCACCCGCCCACTTATTCCGGTAAGCAGCTCCTGTCAGATGCCTGAATTTCCTGCTTCCATCACTTACATCCGTAAGACCGATAGCCGCTATGAACAGCAGAGACTTGGTCGCCGCATGAGAAAGAACATGGAAAATGCTCGCGCTCATTCCTGCCTGTGTTCCCATACCAATGCCCATATAAATATAACCGATCTGTGCTACCGATGAAAAAGCGATCATCCTCCTCACATCATTTTCCTTGATTGCACTTAAGGAACCGAAAACCATACCCATCAATCCAAAAATAAATAACATGTCTATGATCCGGCTGTTGTAAAAAATAGGGAAGCCGATCACTCTGTAGATGATTTTGATCAGCAGAAATATATAGCCCTTTGAAACCAGGCTCGACAAAATCGCCGCGGAGGATACCGTAGAATAGCCATATGCATCCGGCAGCCACGCATGAAAAGGAAAAAGCGCGCTTTTGATGGACAATCCGACTGAAATAAGCGCTATTGTCACCAGAAGAGGAATCTTGTACTCCCCCGATGCATAGAGTATTTCTACCTGTTCCTTGATATTGCTCATCAGAAGATGCCCTGTCAGATCATAAAGCATACAAATTCCCATAAGCAAAAGTCCAGAACCCAGAAGGCTCATAATCATATATCTTGCCGCTGCTTCAATAGTTCTTCCATTCTGTCTGATCATAATGAGGCCGCAGGCGGCGATGGTATTGATCTCCACAAAAACATATGCGGTAAACAAATCGTTCGTATACACCAGCGCAAGCAGAGAGGAGAGCAGAAGATCCGCAAGCACATAATAAAGATAGGTCTTACCCTCCTCCACCTCATCTGCAAGCTTCTTCCGTCCTCCCTCCAGAGACAACAACATGATCACACAGAAAAATAATGCCGTAAGGGCTTCCAGTACCCCTGCCCGGATCTCATTCCCCCAGGGCGCCGGAAACTTCCCCATCACATAGACATATGACTCCCCTGTTTCAAGGAGATACCCCAATGTACATGCATTTAAAACAATCTCCGCCAGTATCAGAGCTGTGTTGATCCATCTGGCCGCCTTTTTTTTCAGTCCTGAACTGATAATCCCCGCAAACAGGCACAACAGAATAGAGACTGCAGGAAAGTTCTGTACAAGCTCCATTTACAGCCCCTCCTTTTTCAGCCGGATAGAAATTTCATCCAGATTCAGCGTCTGATAACGTTGATACAGGCGGATCGTTATCGAAAGCATCAGAGCGCTGACCGATACGGATACCACAATGCCGGTCAGAACCAGACCGCTGGGAATCGGATTGATATAAGCCTCCACACTTTGAACCCCATCTGTAACAATAGGCGCTACTCTGCCTGCAATATATCCTTTTTCCGCCAGAAACAGATAAATTGCGGTATCCATAATATTCAGTCCGATAATTTTTTTAATCAGATTACTCTGAAGCAGCAGATTCCCGAATCCGATTCCGAAAAGGATCATGGACACTGCTTCCCCATAATTGCTGAAAAGATTCGTTCCCATATCACAGACCTCCTCTCCGGAACAAAGCATAAAACGCATACATCGTACACGCTACTTCCAGTCCTACACAGATATCTATAGGCAGAATAATACCCCCACTTAAAATACGTCCCGGAAGCCCCAGGGGAATATGGTTCTCAATTCCGTTAGCCCCCGTAATATAAAAATAGGAGCCAATGATACCATACATGCAAAGTGCCGTAATTTTCGCAATTTTATAAACATGCTCATCAAAAAATCTCTGGGTTTTCCGGAAACCAAAAGCACTGGTATACAGGATCAGTCCAGCTCCCAGGATCGCTCCTCCTGAAAACCCCCCGCCGGGTGATAAATGCCCGTTAAGAATAATATAAATACCAAAAATAAAAATAATCGGGCACAGAATAAAAGCGGTTCCCTGCAGGATAACATCATTTTTGGGTTCAAATCGTCTGTCACCACTATGTGCTTCTATCTTTTTCAAAATTGCATCATCTATCATTAAAAGAACCATCACGCAGCAGGTTGCGATAAAAAGCACGTTGGTCTCTCCAAAGGTATCGAATGCTCTGTAGGTAAGGATCATACCTGCAACTATGTTCAGGGCGCCTGTCTCCTGAAGCCCGTTTTCAATATACCTTTCTGAAACTATATTGTTATCCGGATTGGAAGGATTTCCTGTTCTGGGTAAATAGGAAACCGTATATAACAAAAGTCCTACCAGAACGATACAGAACAGTATCGCGGATGCCACATAAATTTTGTTGAAAAACTTGAGCATCCTGTTTTTATCCACATCATAAATTTTGTCCCGGATCATCTGACGCTCATCCATACGATCCAGAATTGTTGCAACCGGAGTCTCTGTCTCCTTCTGAGGCTGCATCTCCACTTCTCCCAGATAGGGATCCTTACTTCCCGACAACCATCTGAAAAAATGAAAAGCCGCCGTTTTTTCATATTCGCTTTGTGGTCTTAATTTGCTCAAGGAGCTTCTCCCCCTTCCTCATCAGATATCTCAACACTTTCTTCCATAGAAATAGCAGGCGTTTTTTCATCCGCTTCTTTCTCGATCTGAATCGCGTGTATTTTCTTTAAGGTTGAAAAAAATAAAATACTGGTCACTCCCGCTCCCACTGCCGCCTCTGTAATTGCGAGATCCGGCGATTCCAGGCAAACCCATATCACTGACATTACCAGGCTGTAAGACATATAGATCAGCACAGAATTCAGCAGATTCTTGGAAAAACTGACGGATATGGCGCATACGATCAAAAATCCCATGAGAATACATTGAAACAACGTCATATCTGCTCATCCCCCTTTTCTTTTTCCCCTGATTCTTTTTTTATCTCATCATTCAGCTCCGCAAGGTCAGCGTATATGCGGCAGTGATTCTCCAGCTTCTCATTGGTCATAACCTCCAGTCTTGCCAGAAGATGGGACGAGACAGGAGAGGAAAACCACAAGAATATTACGATGAGCATAATCTTCAGGGTGGTAAAATTAAGCCCTGAAAAAATCATCAGCCCTACAAGAGAAAAGCTGATCCCCAGCGTATCCCCCATAGCCGCCGCATGCATCCGGTTCAAAACATAATTCATACGGAAGACTCCGAACAGCTCAACCAGAAAAATGATAAGGCCGCTGATCAGGAGCGCCGCTCCCAGAATCAATCTGATCCACTCAAAAATTTCCATCATTATTCTCTTCTCCCTTTTGATTGCTTTTACCTGCCTGATGAATCTTCCGCTGATAATTTTCCGCATAGACGCCTATATAAACTTTGGAGAGCACATTCACTGCCAGAAAGCTTACCATTGCATAGATCAGGCAGATATCTACCAGAAATCCTTCTTTCAGCATCAGGGAAAGCACTGTGATCATTACCATAACCATAGTTCCCATCATATTCACGGCCATAATACGGTCCGCCACCCGGGGTCCTCTCACCGCACGGATCAGGCAGGCAAACAACATAACAGCAAGAATAACCAGAACAGCTATGTACATATTCTGATAAACATTTTCCAAAAAACTCATCTCTTCTCCCTGCATTCTACTCCGCCCTTTCCATCTTCTTCAATAAATCTACAAATATAGAGCTCTCTATTCCCTCCGCCAGGCTTTTATCCAGGCAGTGTACCACATACTCATCATCTTCAAGAAGAACCGTTATCGTGCCCGGCGTCAGCGTAATAGAATTCGCAAGTGTAATCCTGGCCGGTGTCGTTCTTAAATCTGTTTTAAATCGCACAATGGCAGGCTCAATCTCGTATCTGGATGACATGATCATTCTGATCACAGCAAAATTAGCCTTAATAATCTCCTTCACCAGCGTAAACGCATAATGCAGAATCTGAAACAGCTTTTTTGCCAGCATCAGATCCGTTCCGGGACTGTAATCCAGAAATTTGCAGATAAACCAGTAGACTGCCCCTGATATTACAAGACCGAACGCTGCTATCTCCAATGTAAACTGTCCGTTAAATATAACCCAGATCAGAAAAAACAGGACAAACATCTTCCTTTTCCTCCACATAGAAACAGGTGTGGCTTACGCCAGCACCTGCTTTATTTTTTCTTCTAATTCATTTTTAGGTATGGCACCTATTGCAGTTTCCACGAGCTCGCCATTTTTAAAAAACAGGAAGGTAGGTATGGACATGATCTTGAACCTTCCGGACAATTCCGGATTTTCATCGGTATTGCACTTTCCTATCTTACATTTACCACTGTAGCTTTCCGCAAGTTCTTTTACCAGCGGCGCCATCATTTTGCAGGGCCCGCACCAGTCTGCATAAAAATCCACCAGAACCGGTATACTGCTTTCTTTCACTTCTGCTTCAAAATTGCTGTCTGTAATTTTCAATTCCATATAATACTCCTTTCCTGAACCATTTACAATTATTATTTTACCTTTTTTATCATTTTCTTAACACTGTCTTTATTATTGTTGTCTTTTAATGATGTATTTATAAATCGGATTTCCCTTTGACGAAAACTTTTCTTCATATTCCGTCATAATATTTCCCTCCATCATTTTCCTGTCCCTGTGAAGATCATAAGAGACCTCCACGATCTCCCACCCTGCCAGCGGAACCTGTTCCAGAGCAAATTCAAACAATTCCTTATTATCCGTTTTAAACTCAAGCGTTCCGTCCTTTTTCAAAATCCGGTCGTATCTTTCCAGAAATTCCTTCGAGGGAAGCCGCCTTTTCGCATGCCTCTCCTTCGGCCAGGGATCTGAAAAATTCAGATAAATCCTCTGCACCTCCTGTCTCTCAAAAACCTCCGTGATATTTTCAGCCTCCATCCGAAGAAACAAAAGATTCGACAGAGGAGTTTCCTCCATCTTCTGTAACGCTCTTAAAAGAACACTGGAATATTTTTCAATTCCTATGTAATTAATCTCAGGATTTTGGGCTGCCATTTCATGAATAAATTTTCCTTTTCCCATTCCGATCTCTATCCGAAGCGGATTTGCACTGCCGAAAATATCCTGCCATTTTCCTTTTGCTCTTTCAGGTTCATGAACCACCAGAGCGCTTTGTGCAATTATCTCCTTTGAACCTGAAATATTTCTGAGCCTCATCCTTTTATACCCCTTTATGAGCCTTCATTTTACAACACTTTTCAACATATTAAAAGGGAAAATTTAAAGGAAATAGGTCTTGTCAACAGGAATAGCAAAATGTAAACTATAAATGATAGGAAACGTCAACTAAATTTGACGTTTATGATCGTTTTTACCGGACATAATGATAAGGACAAACCACAAAGGAGCACACTGTGAAAAATGAATTTTTCACAGTGTGCTGGCAGCATGGAGGATTACTATGTATTTTTACAGATCAGGGCGTATAAAAGCCCTGTTGTTTTCGTTTTTATATATATTCCTTTTTTTATCCGCCAGTCTGAGTGTTTGCGCGGAGCCGGTGACCACTGAAGATTTTCAGGCTGAAGCCGAGGCGCGTAAATCTCTCCCTGTCCAGACCAATGAAATTGAAAACTGGCCTGTAGGACCATCCATCGGGGCGCAGTCCGCCATCCTTTTAGAAGCCAATACCGGTGTGATCCTCTATGCCAAAAACATAGATGAAAAACTTTATCCTGCCAGCACGACCAAGCTTATGACATGCCTTCTTGCCGCTGAAAACAGTAAGATGGATGAAATCGTCACCTTTTCTCACGATGCCGTTTTCAGTATTGAACCCGGCAGCTCTAACATCGGCATGGATCAGAACCAGTCTATGCCCATGGAGGAATGCCTTTACGGCATCCTGGTAGCCTCCGCCAATGAAGTGGCGAATGCCGTAGCGGAACATATTGCGGGGAGCATGGATGCATTTGCTGTTATGATGAATGAAAAGGCGGACGAGCTTGGCTGCAAAAACACCCATTTTGCCAACGCCCACGGACTTCATGACGATAATCATTATACCTCGGCCTATGACCTTGCGCTGATTGCCAGGGCTTTTTTCCAGAATGATCATCTCTCCAAAATCGGCAATACCGCCTCCCACCATTTCGAGGCCACGGATACACAGCCTGATGATTTTATCAAGCGAAATAAACATCTGCTGATCACCGGGGAAATCCCCTGTGAGGGGATTAAGGGCGGCAAAACCGGATTCACCTCTCTCTCCCGGCAGACCCTTGTTACCTGCGCCGAACAAAACGGTATGAAGCTGATCTGCGTTATTATGAAGGAGGAATCCCCTGAACAGTTCTATGATACGACCAAACTGTTTGAATATGGATTTAACAACTTTTCGGTGGTCAATGTAAAGGAAAACGAAACGAATTATTCCATACAGAATTCCAACTTTTTTAATACCTCCAATGATATATTTGGTAATTCCAACCCGATCCTGGCTTTAAATCCGGACAGCTATCTGATCATGCCAAAAACCACTGCCTTTCATGAGCTGGATTCTGTCATTTCTTATGATACAGAAGAAGAAAATGAAGTTGCTCTCATCAACTATTATTATCATGATTCTTATGTTGGAACTGCAACAGTGGACCTGGCAAAAGAAACCGCTGTCTATGAATTTACAGAAAACTCCGGCGAGGCAGGCGATCTGGGAACAAAAGAGCCAAACATAATCATTATTAATATAAAAACCGTGCTTTTCATTGTTCTGGCAATTGCCTTCGTATTAATCGCAATCTGTATGATCCGCTCTGTCATCAATAACTACAATTTTCTTAACAACAGCAAAACCATCCGAAGAAGCAGCCGGAGGCAGCGGAGAAAAAACCGGAAAGGAGGACCTCATTTTCCCTCTTCCCGGTTTAATGGCTTTGACCTTTGACCCTGCCATGATCCTTTTTCTGAAGGATTTTGTCACAGTCCTGTTCTGATATGAATTTGGAAGTTTTTATTACATATACTTTATTATTCTCCGACCTGCGGATCCTGATTTTAGACTTCATATATCCATGAACAGGGCAGTAGGAAACACTATAGTAGTGTTTTCCATTAGGAGAAAACCAGCGTATTTTTCTGCGGATATTTTTGTGGCAGAGATAGCATTTTGTACTGGTCACCTCCCTGTCCTCCAGGGCTGTCTGCTTATCCGGAAATTCTCTGGAAATATATTTCATGTAATCATGAAACATCACATGTATTTCTTCTTTCCTGTTACCGGGCAGAACATAAGTATCTATTGAGTAATTTCCCAGAACGCTTTCCTTAATGCCGGCCAGTATCCTGGCCGTATAGCCGGCATCGCTTAATGCCCTGTGAAAGGGAATATTCTTTTCAATGTTCAGATAATCTATGGCATATTCCAGGCTTCTTCTCTGCTTTCCATCCTCATACGCAATACTGAACAGCTTCTGTACATCCAGAAACTTCAGAGGAGTGCGGCTCAAGGGCTCTGTATTATAATAATGCATATTTCTCTGTAGCTCATACAGATCAAGAGGCCCCCAGGTACAGAATATATAATCTTCTCCACACCACTTCAGGAATTCGTCTATTACCTCCCCAAAGGGACGGCCCTTTTGCAGGTCCTGCATATGAAGGTGGATCAGATCCCCGGTGATCTTATGCATATACTGATAGACGGCAGGCTTGATCAGCTGAGTATACTGATCAAAAACTGTCATGTCGTGTCCCAGCTTCACCGCACCTATATCAATAATTTCAAAGGGCATTTCCTTTACTTCGGGCTCTTTTCCTGCATTGCCCTGATTCCACTCCAGATCCAGTACAATATAATTCATGATCCACATTCTCCGGTTTTATTTTTTTCATCATACCACAGAAAAGAAAAACAGAAAACCATTTGCTTCTTTCGTTTTTGAATGATACCATATATTATTATCTGCCTGCATCAGAGTATTTTATCATGGAGGATTATTATGAAAAAAGAAAATCTGAAAAAATTTTTGTCCTATTATCGTCCCTACAAAAAGATTTTTGCGGCGGATATGTTTTTTGCCTGCCTGGGAGCTGCCGTGACTCTGATCATCCCTCTGATCATCCGCTATATCACCAGCGATGTGATCTATCGGGAAATGGAGGAGTCCTTACATACGATTCTGATTCTGACCGGCATCATGGCTGCCCTGATCATTCTGGAATTTTACTGTAATTATTTCATCGCCTATTACGGCCACATCATGGGGGCAAAGATGGAATACAACATGCGCAATGAAATCTTCGCCCACTATCAGAGGCTTTCCTTCAGCTTTTTTGATAATCAGAAGGTGGGACAACTTATGAGCCGTGTCACAAACGATCTGTTTGATATCAGCGAGTTGTTTCATCACGGCCCCGAGGATATTGTGATTTCTATCATTAAACTGGCAGGCTCCTTCACGATCCTTCTTACCATCAACTGGCGTCTGGCCCTGGTGGCTTTTGCCGTAGTCCCCCTTATGCTGGCTTATGCCTTTTATTTCAATGTACGTATGAAACGCGCTTTCGTAAAAAACAGGGCGCGGATTGCCGATATCAATGCCCAGATCGAGGATAACCTCTCCGGCATCCGTGTGGTGAAATCATTTGCCAACGAAGAAATGGAAATGGACAAGTTCAGAGTTGGAAACAACCGATTTGTAGAGAGCAAAAGGGAAAGCTACCGTTATATGGGCCTGTATCATTCGGGCCTGGGCGCTTTCACTACCTTTATCAGCGTGATTGTTATTGCAACAGGAGCGGTTTTTATCACCCGGAGTATTATTTCCGTCACCGATCTGATCACCTTCCTGCTTTACATCAACAATTTCACGGAGCCTATTAAAAAGCTGATCAGCTTTACGGAGCAGTTCCAGAACGGCGCCTCCGGCTATACCAGATTTCTGGAGATCCTGGAGATCCATCCCGATATTGAGGATAAACCTGATGCCAAAGAGCTGTTGAAGGCAAAAGGAGATATTTCCTTTGAGAATGTTTTCTTCCATTATGAGGATCATTCGGAGACAGTTCTTTCCAATTTAAATCTTCATGTAAATGCGGGAGAATACATTGCTCTGGTAGGAACCTCCGGTGTGGGAAAATCCACCCTCTGCAGTCTGATCCCCAGGTTTTATGACGTTTCCTCCGGCCGGATCCTGCTTGACGGCACCGACATCAGGGATTATACCCTGAAAAGCCTCCGGAACAACATCGGTATTGTCCAGCAGGATGTCTATCTCTTTACAGGAAGCGTGATGGATAACATCCGCTACGGCCGCCCCGGCGCCACCGACGCAGAAATTGTGGCCGCTGCCCAGAATGCCAACGCCCATGAATTTATCATGAATCTTCCGGAAGGATATGACACCAACATCGGACAGCGTGGAGTAAAACTCTCCGGCGGTCAGAAGCAGCGCCTGTCCATTGCAAGAGTCTTTCTGAAAAATCCGCCTGTTCTCATTTTTGACGAGGCCACATCGGCTCTCGACAACGAAAGTGAAAAGGTCGTACAGGAATCTCTTGAAAAACTGGCGAGAAACCGTACCACCTTTGTGATCGCCCACAGACTCTCAACAATACGCAATGCTGAGAAAATTCTGGTACTTTCCGAAAACGGCATTGCCGAGAGCGGGACTCATGAGGAACTGCTTTCCCGGAACGGGATCTACGCTGATCTGTATCAGCTTCAGTTTAGAACCCGCTGAAAAACTTATGTACCTTTTTAAAGTATCATTCTATGCCTGATTATTCGATCCATCTTACCACATCACCTTTGCCGAACTGCTTATCGGCGGAGGTGATGATCCTGCTTTCTCCATCCAGCACCCCGGGCTCCACAGCCGTCCAGCTCTCGTTCTGATCCAGCACCTTCACACTGCGTTCTTCTACATAATATTCCTGTCCCAGGATTCCCTCCCTTTCGCTCAGTATATAGACATATGTCCTTCCATCTGTCGTATAATAAACCGCCGAAGACGGAATACAGCATGCCTGCTTTTCTCCCGGCTCCGCATGAGAAAGCTTTCCTGATAATCCGGGAACCTGCCAGCTTTTCGCAACATCCTCCGGCAGATCCACAAAAATTTCGAAACCGCCCGGCAGGGACTGGCTTTCCGAAAAATATTCTACAACGGTCTCCAGATTTGCCCTGCTGCCGTCCATTTTAATGGAAATTTCATCTCCATATCCGATATACTTCTTCTGATCCTTATCCAGAATCACCTTAAACTGGCAGGGGATTCTCTCATCTGTCATCATGACCGCCGCCGAATCCGGAATCCTTCCCCCCACTTCTATATAAATATCGGTGATCATCCCCGAGCTCTCAGCCGTCACATCCCCCTGCGCATTTAAGATCTGCTGATAAAGTGACATTCCTTCCTTTAATTCTGTCATCTCCCTCCGCGTAACGGAAAGCGTGGCGTCTGCGCCGTCCGGAAACAGAATGTCCTCGATCTCCCTTTGAGCCTGCTTCATAGCATGGTCTCTCTCCCGCATGGCATCCGCCTCATCATAGGCGGCACTCTGAAGAGCATCCTTAAGCGCCTGGGATCCTTCCTCGTCCATTCCCTCTTCCCCCGCTCCTTCCAGATCCTCCGCAGCGCGGGAATACTTATCCATGGCGCGCCCCACATCGGTATCCTTCTCCCTGGCAGTGGTATCATAATCCTCCCTTGCCCGGGCTTCCTCCAGCTCCTTTTTCTGCCTTGCAAGCTCCTGATTCTCCAGTATGGCGTTTATCTGAAGCTGAAGTTTATCTATCTGAGCCTGTTTTTCCCCCATGATCTCCTTAAGATCCTCCAAATCTATTCTGAAAAGCACTTCTCCTTCCTCTACCCGGTCTCCGGTATGAACAAGAAGTTCCTTTACTCTTAAGCCTCCAAGGGAGGTAACCGCCTTTTTGCCCCCTTCCACCACAATGCCGTCTGCCTCAACGATATGTTCCACATACTTCTCTTCCGGTGAGACTGTACTGACCATGGGAAGTCTGGTAGTGTAGACACTCTTTGATATCAGGGTGCACAGCCACATAAATCCCATAAAAATGATAAAGCCTGACAAAATCTTCTTTTTACCCATCCTTCTCATGTCCTCCTATTCCTTCAACCCGGAAAAAATGATTCCCTGCTCCAGATAATCCTGCCCCATAACAAACACAAACGCCGCAGGTATCAGTGTGATCACAGAGGCGCAGAAGGCAAATCCCGCCTGCTGCCAGGTGATCTCCGGAAGATACAGAGATAAGGGCCACAGAGACTTGTCATCCAGAAATGCCATGGGCTGCTCTATCATATTCCAGTATTCCAGAAATCCCAGGACCATCGCGGACAAAATCCCGCTTTTGCAGAGAGGAAGTCCCACTCTGAAAAAAATAAACCATTCTCCGGCGCCGTCCACTCTGGCCGCCTCAAAGAGCTGGGCGGGAATATTGCGGAACCCTCCGTAAATAATAAAAATCGGGAACGTGGAAAATACCGCAGGCAGGATCACTGCAGAATGTGTATTTAAAAGTGACAGACGATGCAGCACCAGATAGCCGGACAGCATAGTCACCTGAAAGGGCATCAGCATCAGTACCACATAAAATGTAAAAAGTATTCTGCTTCCCCGCACCTTATACACTGCAAAGGCCCATGCCGCAGGCAGACCCGTCAGAAGCTGACCGGCCAGGATACAGGCTGCTATTTTAACAGAATTCCAGAACAAAACAAAAAACTGAGGACTCATAAACAACAGCTTTCCGTAATGAGCAAAGACAGGATAGTCCGGCATCAGCTTCCATTTAATGAAAGTAAGCTTTTCCGCCGCCATACCCTCCATAAATATGGGGTTCAGATATTCCTTCAGCTCATACTGATCCATAACAGAGCCGGTGATCAGCAAAACCACAGGAAGAACAACCAATAATCCCGGCAGGATCAGCAGAATAGCTGTGACTGCCTTTTTAAATTCGGCCGCAAATTTTCTGACTGCATGTTCGTTTTTCATCTTTTATACCCCTTGTCCGCTTATCCTTTCGGAACCAGAAATAACGCTTCAGGCGTTATTTCCGATTCCCTACTCCCTGTCCCAGACTCTCTGCAGCAACAGTATGACCAGAAACAAAAAGGCTCCCGTACATACCGCGGCGGATGCCATCTTGTCAAATTCAAGATTCACAAACCAGTTATTAAACAGATGCTGAAGCAGATAAATGCTCCTGTGGGGGTATGCTCCCGCCACCAGATAGGCCTCCCGATAGATCTTAAAGGAATTCAAAAAGGATAAAATCACAATAGTATAGAGCGTTCCCTTCAAATTCGGCAGGATAATATACCAGATTCTCTGAAGGCTGCCCGCCCCATCTACCCGCGCAGCATCGGTCAGCTCAGAGGAAATTCCCCATATACCGGCAAGCCACAAAACCACCGTGTAACCGGTATTTTTCCAGATATAGCTACCCACCAGCACCCAGAAGGCCGCCCCTGTTCCCAGATAATCCGTATGAATCTCTCCCCAAAGCCCCGTCCATTCTCCGACTTTTGTGAGAAGGAGATTGAGAAATCCCCTTTCATAAAACACCATCTTCCATACCATAACAATGGTTGCCGTGGGCATGGCAAGGGGAAACAGATATACCGACTTGATCAGTCCTGCGTTTTTAAGCCGGCTTAAGGGCCAGGCGATCAGAAAACCGATCAGCACCAGAAGCGGTATACACACAAGGGTAAATCTGAACGTATTTTTCACTGCGGTCAGAAAAGCCTGGTTGTGAAAAACTGTGCTGTAATTCTCTATACCGGCAAATTTTCCTGTCACCGCTGTGGTGAAAGATCGTCTGAACACATCCCCAAAAGGCAGGATCACAAAAACCAATATTCCCAGAAAGCTGGGGGCCATGAAGCTGAAAAAGGCCCCCCACATTTTTCTTTTTTTCAAATCTTACTCTCTTTCTTACGCTCTTTATTCTGACATGTAGATGGCGAGCTCCTGTTCGATGGCATCCACAGCCTGATCAAGGCTCCGGACTCCCCGGATATAATCGGCTCCCTGCGTGTATACCGCTTCCTCCAGAACCGTATCCTGTATATAAGGAGTATCCGCCTCCTCCACCCAGTTCATCAGCTGCTGCTTCTGGTCATCCTCTATCCAGTAAACATGAAAGGTATAGGACCTTCCATCACCGGTGGACAGACCCAGAGAGCTGAACTCGCCATCCTCCGACATCTTGGATTCATCGGGTTCAAAGCATTTCTCAAAGGCCGCCTTATTCACCGGCAGTCCTTTGAACAGATATTCCTGGTTCTCGCTTCCCAGCATCACTTTCACCATCTCCAGCGCCCTGTCCGTTTTTTCCGAGGCGGCGCTGACTCCCACGAGGGTTTTGGGCAGAAATACATTCCGGCATTGTCCTGCCATTGGCTCTATCACATCTTCTTCGTAGCCTTCCACCTTCCGGACGGAAAACACCTCGCATACTCCGTGAGGATAATAAACGGTACCCATCATCACTTTATTATCCCCCATAAGATATCCGATTTCATCCGCCACTCTGAAATAGTCAGAATTTTCCCTGGGACCTCCATAAAAAGTGGAATGTGCTAAATTCATATTCATATAGTTTTCAATAATTTCGGCTGAAAGCCCTTCTATCTGGGCATCGTAGACCCTTTTGCTCTGCAGCAGAAACTCCTTCAGGGCTTCCCTGTCCAGCTCTCCTTTGTCTGTTTTCCAGGCAGGCGCTGATACCATTGACAAAAGGCGCATGATCCCTCTCTCCGAACAGATGTCCACAACAGGCTCTCCGGGATTTTCCGCCCGCAGCTTTTCAATCACATCTGCAATTCCCGCCAGATCCGTCATCTTTGAAATGTATTCCTCTTTTCCCTCTATCACAGGGATCTGGAATTCGCAGGGAACGGCGTAGATCTTTCCATCCTTTTGAAAGGCGTCCACAATATTTCCGAAAAGCGCCTGCTCCCCGCTGAAAGATCCTATGCAATCGCCTAAATCCATCAAAAGATTTTTTTCGATATAGGAATCAAGAGGCATATCGTCCAGAATCAGAACATCCGGCCCTTCTCCGGCCATGATCTGCGTATTCAGCTTCTTTAATGCGTCATCTCTGGTCACGGAACCATCTCCGGCCCCATCTGCTCCCATGCCGGATTCATACTTTACATAAACCGCCGGATTTTCCGCCTGATAAATGCTCACAGCCTGCCGCACCGTATCATTATCTTTCAGGCTGTAAACCTTGAGGGTCTCATCCGGTACCGTGGGAATATCCGGATCATACGTAAACCGCACCACCTTATTTCCGTAAAACAGAGCCATGAATTCATTCTCCGGCAGCGCAATCATTCCCATAAGGCCATAGGCGGGATTGCTGAGGCAGGAAAGCTCTCCGTTAACGACCTGTTCCACTGCTCCTCCGCCGATCACATGCCGGTGCAGTCCCTTATCTCCCGCCAGATAGAGCACGCCTTCCTCTCCGGGAAACACATACATATCGTAGCAATCCTGCTGGCTGAAGTCCCTGTCCCCGTAATTCTCGATTACAAAATCCTGCAGAACCGGATCCTCCACAGCTTCGTTCTTTTCCATATCATACAAAAGCAGTTCTTCGCTGCGGGTACTGTCCACAATCATCAGATTGCCCTGAAACTGTATCAGCTCCGGGTACCCTTCTGTTGTCAGGAATTTTTTGCAGTTTCCTTCCTCATCCACCTCATAGAGGGTCTCTCCGTAGCCGGCGACAAAAATCCTGCCCGTATCGGAGATCCATACTCCGCTGTAGTACAGTTCATCCTCCGCAAAAGAAGCCTGAACCTGTAGCTGCGTGCCGTCCGGCCTTACCACAAGACACCGGTATCTGTCAGCGGTATCGCTCTTATCTGGGTACTCTCCTTCATCAGATGAATCTCCGCTATCTTCGCCTTCCCCGTTCTCTGTATCTCCTTCCGCTGCATTCTCCTCTTTTTTTATTGTATAGATCACCCCTACCGTGCCGTCCGCTCCATAAGAAATCTCTGCAATATAAGAGGCCTCTTCCCTCAGCTCTTTAAACCAGTCGGCATAATCCATATCCCAGCTTTGCCCGTTATCCTTTGAAAAAACCTGCTGATAGCGGGCATCCGGTATCACCAGCGTATGATCCGCAAGTATAGCAAGCCCTTTGGGCGTCGCACAGTAATCGGACAGATCCGAGACTGCTTCCACATACCGCCCCATAGCCTTGTTTTTCCCCGACTCTTCCGATGATTCCCCTGCATCATCCTTTTGAGGACTGCTCTTTTCCTGTCCTTCGTCCTCCGCCTCCACGTTCTTCTGACCTTCTGTTTTGTCAGAACTGCCGGGACTGCTGCCGCATCCGGAAAGCCAGGACACTGCCATAGCCAGAACCAACAATATTGCCAGCACTTTTCTGTTTTTCTTCTCTTTGTTCCTTCTGTTATACATAATAATCCTCCATGCCGCCGACACCTGCAAATTTGGGCGCCGGCACAATATTTGCAAAACGAACAAGTTCGTTTGTGAAAAATTTATTTTTTACAGTAAACCTCTATCATGCTCAGCCTGCCGCTTTCGCGGGCCGCATGGCCATCCATACTATGAAAGTCGAAGACTTTCATAGTACTATCGTACGAAAACATATATCAGCACACTGCTTGCAAGAAACTCTTCCCCTTCATAGCGGCCTTCCATATTTAAAGTCGAACCCTCTTTAATATCCGAAAAGCTTCCGGGACTGTCCGAAGAGTCCTCAGGATTGATCCCGGAATTTTTGACTGTCCTTACCGTATAAATAGTATCATTGGTGAAGCGGACTTTGATGCTATTTTCAGATGAACCGCCTTCGGCCAGTTCCACTGCCATTGACGTCCCGTCCTCCATCTCCTCCGTTATGATTTCGTTGACCTCCACGGATTTTCCATCCGGATCAATGCTCACCACACTTCCATTCAGCTTTTCCGCGTCAGATATCGATCCTTTACCCTCCTCTTTCTTCTCTCCCTCGTTTTCCGCCTCCCGGGTATCAGAAGAACTGCTATCCGATCCGTCAGCATTATTTTCTGCCCTGGAATCTGCATCCCTGTTTTCATCCGAATCCTGATTATCTTCTGATTCATCCATATTTCCCACTGCCTCTGCCTGCGGCTCTGTAACCGTATTTGCATTTTCTTCGGTTTTGCTGCATCCGGCCATTATCATCATGGAAACAGCCAGACACATCATGATCTGTTTTTTCCTCATAATATATTTGCTCCTTTTTTATTTTTCTGTCACTATAACAGGCAAATCTCTAAATTATCTCTAAAGCATTTCCATCATTATTTTAGAGGATTTTTAAAGAATTCTATGGTAAAATCAGGATACACTACTGAAAGAGGACAAAGATATGAGGATTTTACTTGCAGAAGACAACAGACAATTGAATCAGACTCTTACCATTTCACTGGAACTGGAAGGCTTTACCGTTGACTGCTGTTTTGACGGAGAAGAAGCCTTTTATTATGGCGAACAAAATATTTATGATGTCATTCTCTTAGACAGAATGCTTCCCCTTATGGATGGAACCGAGGTTCTCACGAAACTCAGGAAAAAAGGTATCATTACGCCCGTTATTTTAATTACCGCATTAGGCTCCGTCTCCGACAAGGTGACTGGCCTGGATCTTGGCGCCGATGACTATCTGGTCAAGCCCTTTGCAACAGAGGAGCTTCTGGCCCGGATACGCTGTATTACCAGACGCCCATCCGCTCTCAACCATGACGACGATATTCTGCCCGTTTCCGATATTGTGTGGCATATGAATGAGGACCGGCTCACCGGTCCCTCCGGAAGCTGCACCCTCTCAAAAAGGGAGGCTGCTCTCATGGAAACCTTTCTTCGCAGGAAAAATCAGACCCTTTCCAGAAGCCTTCTGCTCCTGAAGGTATGGGGGCCGGACAGCGATGTGGAGGAGGGAAACCTGGATAACTACATTCATTTTCTGCGGAGACGTCTTCAGGGGGTGGGAAGCTCTCTTCAGATCAGAACCATCCGGGGAATCGGCTATTGCCTTCAGGATAAACCTGTCAAATAGTAGATGGAGAATCATTCATGTATCAGAAAATACACCTGCGGCTCACCCTTTTATGTGCAGGGATCACAGCCGCCATCATGGTCATCATGTCCCTGTGCTATCTCCATATTTCTGAAACAGGACTTTACAGAAATCAGTACGACTCCTTCAAAAATGATATGAATACCATCATCACGAATCTGGAGCAGCAATCCGTTATCTCCATGGAATGGCTCTCCAAAATGGAATCCCAGGGAAATTATCTTTTCTTTGTATTGGATAATCATGTTCCTTTTCTCTACAACCAGCTCAACTATTCTCCGGACAAATCCAGGGATAGGCTTCTGAAGGAAAGTCTTGATGCCTATCAAAGTACCTTTTCCTCCTATGAGCTGCAGATGGAGCCCGCCTCCCCTTATATGTCCTACCATGTGGAGTTCCGTTTTACATCTCCTTCCGAAAAGGCGGACTATTTATGTTGCGTGATCAATATTGAAAAAAATACGTCTCTGCTGCAGATCATTGTCCTCTCTCCCCTTAAGAGTCTGAGCCGCCAGATCTTTCAGCAGCGTATTCGTTTTGCACTGATTGATATAACTGCCATCCTGCTTCTGGGTGTCTTTTCTTTTGTTTTTACCGGAAATCTCCTGAAACCTGTTTTTGAGAGCCAGCTGAAACAGGCCCGCTTTATTGCATCCGCCTCTCATGAACTGCGCACGCCCCTGGCCGTTATTCTGTCGGCAGTGGAATGTTGTAAAAAGACGGATCCCGACGGCCAGAAAAGATTTTTAAATACCATCCAACAGGAAGGCCTGCGTATGTCCTCTCTGATCAATGATATGCTTACCTTGTCAGAATCCGATGAAAACCGGTTTTCTATCCGGAAAAAGCCGGTGGAACTGGACACCCTTTTACTAAATGTCTATGAGGCCTTTCGTCCCCTTGCAAATGAAAAATTCATCTTGCTTTCCATAGAGCTCCCGAAAGATCTTTTTCCCCTGTGTGTCTGCGATCCCGACCGTATCAGTCAGGTAATGTCCATTTTACTCCACAATGCTATCAGCTATACACCGGAACATGGACAAATAAGGCTTTCCCTGTCTCTGAAGGAGGACCTGCGCAAAAATAAATCCTTCTGTCTTTCGGTCGCGGATAACGGACCCGGTATCTCCGATGAAGATAAAAGGAAGATTTTTGACCGTTTCTACCGGGCGGAAAAATCCCGAAGCGCAGAGGGGCACTTCGGGCTGGGTCTGTCTATTGCTTATGAAATTGTAATGGCACATCAGGGCATTATTTCTGTTCAGGACAGAGATGGGGGCGGCAGTATTTTTACCGTTTTCCTGCCAGCCGTCATATAACAGGAAGCAGGAGATCCTATCTATGCTTCCAACATATAAAAAGTAAAACTATGTTTTCTACAGCCAGCAGAACCAGCAGGGCAGGCAGTAATACCGGCCGGGCCAAGGCGCCTCCTGCAAGCAGCAACATCACCACCGGAACGATATATTTCCGTGGATGGTGCCACAGGTCACTTTCAATCTTCCACCCCCGGACAGGATAAAACCATTCCAGCAGCACAGACAACATTGCGCTCTGCAGGGCAAAGAAAACAGCAACTGCAATCATCAGTACAGCGACACCGCCGTTTTGTATCTTCCAGCTGCATAGGAACAGCACATCTGTAATCATATTGCACAGGAAGATGAACAGGCAATATGGAATGCAAAACGTTTTTTCCTGTCCGGGCAGGAAACGGACTGCCCGCTCCAGATCACGGTCACAGGACAGCAGGATACAGATGGGTGTATTCAGAGATAAAATCGCAAAACCTACCGGGATAACGGATGGGCTGTCCATTTCTCCCAGAAAATACGGCAATACAAGGGCTGCACACCACATCACAGCAGTATTAAGCAGATAATTTCTGTGGCAGTTCAGATAGCGGAAAAAATACCGCCACAGAGAAGCCGTTTTTTTCCGCCGGATGGTATGGTAAGCTTTACCATGGTTTTTCTTTCTCTCCCACTGATAAAAAACGTATGCCTCCGCCCTCCACAGAAACAGGAGGGCCAACAGACCATTCATAAACAGCAGCAAAACAAACCATGGCCTGTTTCCCAAAAACAGAATGGCCGCAGCTATGACAGCAGTCCAGAGACCCATCGCATACCAGTATTTTCTCAGAGAATAGACCGCAGCGGCCATAAAAACCGCATGAATCATGCAGATCGCCATTCCCGTAATCTCTATCGGTTTCCAGACAGAAACAGCCAGCAGAACCGCGAAAAGCATCCCTGTCTTTGTAAGAACGGTATAGACTCCCAGCGCAGCCACATAGGAGAATATAAACTTTCGATGGCGGAAAGGAAGCATTATCATATGCTGTATCTCCAGGTTGTTATCTCTGGAAGAAAGGGCCTGCCACATCACACCGGCGGTAAAGGCGCTTATCATCAGAGTCCGAATGGACAATGCAATCTGTACCTGAAAACCGGCAATGTACAGTCCCCAAAATACAATCAGATCGATCAAAATCGTCCGGGGCAGCCTCTCATAGCCTGCTCCAAACAGCTTTTTTGCGAAGGCCTTACCTGTCATTTTCATCATGCAGAGCCTCCCGGATGTCGGAGGCACTTATCTGCCCGCATGCAAATGTCCGCCGGATTTTTCCATCCTCCAGAACAAATACCCTGTCAGAGGTCAGTGTGATACTCTCCAGAATGTGGGAAGAGAACAGCACAGTTCCATGCTCCTTATACCCCAGGATCTGCTGGTACAGGTACTCCGTACTCTGGAAATCCAGCCCGTTAACCGGCTCGTCCAGAAGAAGAAGTCTGGGTTTCAGAGCAAAAGCCGTAATCAGAAATACCTTTTTCCTGTTTCCGGTTGACAGTTCTCTTAACAGAGTATCCGCATACTCTTCAAAATGGAAACCCTGCATCAGCCCTGATACATCCGGTACTTTCTTCCCATAAGCGGCGCATACATATGCCAGATATTCCCAAAAAGTAAAATATGAAAAAGAATTGTCCTCGGCAAACACCGTATAGCGGCAGAGTTTAAAATCCTGCCTCCTGAAATTCACTGGAGAACCACAAAAGCAGATACCCTCTGAACGGAAGGTCGGAAGCAGACCGGAAATCACCTTCAGAAATGTGGTTTTCCCGGCTCCGTTCATCCCGATCAATCCTGCCACTTCATGTTCAGACAGCTCAAAGGAAAAATCCGAAAGTATCCTTTTATCATCACTGTACCATGCACTCAGGTTTTTAACAGTCAGGAGTGCTTCTCCCATATCACCTGCCCCCTTTGCCGCCTTTTTCTTTTTTCCATACTGTATATGCGGAATACAGGAAGACACCTGCTAAAAGGATGTAAAGTCCCATCGTTGGAAAGCTGCCGGATACCCCGCACACAATGGCTGCAATCAGCCAGATCAGTCCAATGATTCCGCGAATATAGATATGATGCATTCTGTTTCCCCCTCCTTCAGCGCTTAACAGTTCATAGATTACATATGGAATTTCCAGTTCACAGTCCCTTACTTGCTAAGATTTTATCAAATTTCTTTTCCGACAGGATTTCATGGGTCACGAGCTGCCCGTCATAGAAAAGGGAAAAGGTTGTAAAGGGCGAAGGAGCATTCTGTGCATCCTCTCTGGTCTGGATATGTACGGACCGAAACGCAGCGTTCCTGGCCCTTGCCATCTCCTCCAGTATCGGTACATACTTGGCCGTAAAAGGACATTGGTTGGTATAATACAGCACAAATCCCTCCGTCATATCTTCATGCCTGCCCACGCTATCCCGGAAGCAGGGAAGAGGTGCGCCCCCTTCAAAGGGCAGGACCATCAGCTCAAAATAAGGCGCTGCCGTATCCGCTGTCTGAAAGCCCTTATAGCCCATATATTTCGGGTCAGAAAGGAATCCCATCTTTTTCCTGGAGGACAGGATTACAAGCCCCTTTCTTCCTTTCTCTTTACTGTCCTTGATACATGCATCCAGCAGCAGGTTCGAGTATCCATGCCCCTTGAACTGCCCGGATACCCACAGGCAGTCAATGTACATATAGCCCTCCGCCTCGATGGGCGCCCATGCGTATTCCGCGGGGATATACTCAATAAAGCATTTTCCCCGGACATTGCCTTTTAAGAATACAAGCCCTTCGTCCAGCCTGTCTTTCAGCCAGTTCTTTTTGGACATGACCTGAATATCCTTGTTATTGGAGATTGCACAGCAGATGTGCTCCTTTTCAATATTTTCGTGTGTCAGCTTTACAAGTTCCATGTTCTATTGCCTCCTTGATAAAAATTTAATTGTAATCTATATTTAGCGTTCTCTTTCTATTTCCGCAATTTGATGAGTCATCTCAGAAAAGCCTTCTGAATCTGACCGTAATAAACCATGCGTCATATTTTCCATATAATAATAAACGACCATCGCAAACGCAAAGGAAATTATCTGTGCTGCCATGATCCGAACAATTTGTAATTCGTCTGCACCCTTTAGCGAGACGACATGCAACATATTGGTAGCAACGGTATTATTGAATAAATGGTCGCCAAGCCCTACCCATATACCTCCTGTGATGCGGTAAAGAAGCCCCCATTTGATTCCCATAATTCCGGCAAGGACAATATAACCGATCCCCATCAGGATCATTGCCGCAAATGACATTTCGCCATTCACATAGCTTCTGATCGGCATTACAATGTGCCAGATACCAAATAAAAATGCTGCAATAAAATTCGCCTGCATAAATGGCTTTGTTTCGGAAAGTGTTTTAATAAACAGACCGCGAAAAACGCCCTCCTCCATCCATACATTGACAATATTGAACAGAACGCATAATAGAAAAAACGAAGTCTGTATTTTCATCTGCGAGCCGGTTAAAGAAAAACTGCTGATGTATATTTCCAAATGTGCGGGATTGCCTTGCAGAGCTAAAATCCCTAATTCCAGTCCAAAAGAAACGGCAAAGCAAACGCTTCCCAATAGCAAGCCTTTCAAAATGCCGCTTACAAAACCGTCTCTTTGAAATCCAATATCACGCCATGTAAGATTTATCTTTTTCAATACCAGAGCCAATAAGATAATCCCAGCGACTTTATGGAGCACATTTTCTCCAATAGCTGTTTTGTCTGTTTCAATTAGAAAGTATTCCACAAACCTTACAGACAAGCAAAGCATGAAGATTATCATGCATAAATTATTCGGTTTGCATTTTATGTTTCTTTCCATATATAGCTGACTCTCCTATAAATTTCGATATCTTTTTATATATCTTCAGAAATTTCTTTGTTGTAATCCTCCGCAAATTCTGTCATGCTCTTAAAATGCCTTGGACAAATTCCCGCTTTTTCATATTCTGCAAGATACTTATTCAGAGCCTGATCGAAGACACCCACATTCTCTTCCAAGTTTTTGGGATTAAATTTATCCATAATTTCAAAGCCATCCACTGCTATACTTTCTGTGATCTCATAAAACATCCACTGTAAAGACAGTAAATTCATAAAAGTAGAATACACATCATCTCTGCCTGCCGCCTCGGCCATTTTGTTTTTCCAGTTAGAATACATTTCTTCATACGTTCCACGCAGATTTTCTGCAGAAGGGAGTTCCTTTTTCTTCGGAACCTGCAGATACTCATCTGTCAAAATGAAAACTTCCGTCAGCTCTACCCGTATCTCTTCCACTGTTTCTGCCTGAATGACGGCAAGAATCCTGGCTTCAGGATCAAATGGAAGTCCAAGCTGTTTCAGCTCATCCAAAGCCCTTTTCGTTCCTTTTCTGAAATACCGTCCGTTATGCAGCATGACAGCATTTTCTATAAACTCAATAGCCGCTCCGGCGCTGCTTCTGGCTTTTGACAAAGATTGTGCAAGATATACCTCTGCAAGCATCTTTTTTGCATCGCCATACGCCTGGTCTGCCTTCTCATATCGTTTATCCGATGCAAGAAGCTCTGCCGCCTTTCTTCTGATCTCATTCAGCCTTTTCAATGCGCTCTTATCCTTGCAATAGACAATCATCGAGTCGAACAGCTTAGACAGATGTGCGTGGTCACACTGCGCATCTTTTTCAAGCATATCCCAGCTGGTACAGTAAAGGTCATATCCGATATCGACATCATCTAAAATAAAACCATCGGCCAAGACCTGTCCGTTTTCGTCATTGATCAGGATCATCAGATCAAGATCGGATTTTTCGTACTCATCCCCGGTAATGACCGAGCCATACACACCGATCAGCGCCAGGGAATCCGGACACAGAGCATCTGCCTTTTTTATGATAGTGTCTATCATTTTTTCATTCATGTCATTCATTCTATATCCCTCCGATGCAAATTCCAATTCTAATTTTTCACTTTTGCTGTTTTAGCTTTCTACAAAGAATCCGCTTTATGATAATAGCTATTATCAAAACTTTACAGTCATCAAGCCTTCCCGTTTATATCTTCTTATAGGCTTCCATCATTCCATTTTTAACCGCCCATTTGATTACAAAATACAATACTCCCAAAACAACAATGGCTGTTCCTGCGCTAATACCCAGTTCCTGCCGCAGTTCGGCAATCCCTTCACTCATTCCGAATTTTTCCTATAAATCCTTTTTGTATTTCAGAAAAGAGTGGTCAATCGGTATCCCCGCAATCTCCTGAATCTCCTCAAAGGTCAGCTGAAAAGATTCCTTTCCCCTTTCTGCCCTCTCTTTTTCTTAAAAACATAAATGACAGTATTGATGATGCATAACAACACAAAAAGGCTCGTAAAGTTAATCCAGATATCCCTGTACGCTGTTTTTGCCAAAGGTTCCCGCAGTCCGCTGAACCAGACGTAGGCGAATGCCAACAACTGAGAGAGAATATATGCAATCAAATATCTGAGAGCCAAAGGCTTAACAGGCAGATTCGTGCATAGCTCAAATGCCGCTATCCCGATCAGGAAAATGATAGCCCTGTCTAATTCGTGCCAGTTACCGCTTGGGTCTTCATAGATACCGTTACAAAGATACAAAACGCTGTTCAACAATGTAATTGCTGTATATATCACCGAATAAATCGACACAATACGGATCCATTTTTTCTGATTCATTTTTCCCTCCATTTCTGCGCTACTTTGTTGCGCAAAGCCATGATATGGCTAAATCCATAAAATGGATTAACGAGTTTGTGGCAAGCAACGCGCAGACACAAATCTCGCGATTGAAAATTTTAATTTTCAATCTTACATCCCCATGTCCACTTCACCCAAATTGTATATAATTGCCAACGCAATCTTTCCGGCCATGTCCCTGTCACTTGTATTCTGGGGCGATTTCCCATAGACAGCAAAACAGTATCCGTTATATACCCAGTCTATCATAAATATATCCCCGTTTTCATTAACTCTCATATAAGGAAAAAGATATTCCCCGTCTGCAGTGGATGCCGTCCATTCAATTTTGCTGGAATCTACAAAAACTTCATCCGGCAGAACGAGTTTCTCTCCTTTACCGGCAGCAAAAGTGCAAAGTCCCACATTCTCTAATTCAAATTCAATCTGTAATTCATCCTCCCCTGTTTTTATAACTGTAACATTTGATGTAATCGGCATATGATCCAATACTTCTTTTGGATTGCCAAATTCGGCAGCGTTCATGATCTCCACTTCATCCGGACTGACGCGATCTCCTGCAATATCTTCAGATCCCCTTCCGGCATTCTGCTCCTCTGCATCGAAATCTCTCTCTGCTTCCTGATTCTGCCCCACTGCAACATATTCTGTTACGGCGTCATCAACATCAAAAACAATTTTTTCTTCTGTACGGGTGGATTGGGTTGACCTACTGCTGCATCCCGCCACTCCTGATAAAGCAACAGTTACAAAAACCATACCGCTTAATATTCTAAGATTTTTATTACACATATCATATTTCCTTCTGAAAATGCCGATTTTTCTTTTTATGTGTCTTTCCTGTAAATTTTAATTTTAGCATCTTAAAAATGCTGGGACAACCTGTTTGCCGTAAACGGTTTTCTAAATGATGTGAAATGTCCGGGCATTCCAAAATCCGCCTGAAAGAAGGTCGAATCTTTATCATATCCGGACATCTCAAAAGTTTATGAATCATATTTAATTCAGCGCATGCCTGCTTGGCTCATTGCCCACGGGAATAAGAGCGGACAGCCAGGAATGCAAACAGAGGAATCTCTATCATGCAGGCCCCCATCATGGCATACGGCGTCCAGACGGACAGCCCCGCCAGATTCAAAAACTGGAAGTCCGTAATTGCGTAGAGAACGCTCGCCTGAATACTGGTTCCGCTGGCGGGCAGGATGCTGCAAAGCCATGTACCGGGCGCACCCGGCACCGTCATGGAAATGACCACCGGCGCAATACAGAATACCAACGATGACGCCAGGGATGATACCATGGTCCTGCATCTGGCGGAAAGAAACAGCGTAAAGCTCACGGAAGCCAGAACGGAAAGCAGTCCAGAGGCAGCAAAAAGGAACTGAAGGCCGCCTATGTTCATATCTGCCAGGGTAACAATGGAATACATCATCTGAACAGATGTACGGGTGCATTCCCAGCCAAACAGACTGTCTGCCACCAGAATGTGGACGGCAGCACAGAGCACAAATGCAGCTCCGCTGATCAAAAGAACAGCCAGCAGTTTTGCAATGCCAAGCCTGGCTCTGCCATACCGGGTACAGCGCAGGATATCATCTGCGCCGGACTGATAATCAGCAGAAAATACCGGTGCGGCAATGACCACACAAAACAACAGCACCAGAAAGCCCATGATGTTCTGATAGTCCAAGACGGTGGGATTCATGCCCGGATAAACCTCAAATGGTTTCTTTGTATTCCGGTACATTTCTACGGCTTTGCGCTGTGCCTCGGGGCTGTCCGGCTGTTCCAGCTGCATCAGGGAGGCAATCCGGGCCTCACAGACGGAATAGTAATCATCGATCTGCTCCGGGTCAATTTCCATAATCGCAGGGGCCATTCCGGTATCCGGATCTGCAAAGGCCTCTTTTACACCGTGGAGCAGCGGGGCAACGGGGAGTATCTCCCGCTCATAGACACCCTCCGGCAGATCATAGGATTCCGTCACGCCGTAGGATGCAAGGCAGGTCTGATAGGTTTCCACAGCCTCCCGCACCCGCTGTGGGGTAACGATTCCGGCCGCATCCGCCTGCC
>CAMWFQ010000020.1 GCA_947173495.1 uncultured Lachnospiraceae bacterium
GCTTATAGCCCGCGTCCCGAGCCACCCGTTTTACGGGTGGGGGCGACTGCGCAGGCCCGCATAAGGAAGTCTGTCGCTGACACAGCTATATGCCATCAAAAAAATCTTTTACAATAATACCGCAGGAACCAATCAAAGAGGCGGTCCCCGCGAAGCCGGAGCGGATAATATGAAGCGGCTTTCCGGAATTAATCAGATGGGGCCGGATCTTGGAGAGCAGGATATCCTCGACCAGAGTGGATTTGCAGTCACAGTAATAATCGGTAATGATGGCGGAGAAGTCCAGCAGGTTAATCGTACTGATCAAACCATAAGAGATATAGGTCAGAAACTCGTCCAGGGCGGCCAGGGCAACCGCGTCCTTTCGGCTGGCGGCAGTAATAATATCATTCAGGTGATTTTCGGTAGAAGAAAAAAGGGGCGAAACCGGATAGTAGGGCTTCAGGGAATGGATTTTCTGATTCATGACAGCTTCGTTCGCATATAATTCCAGACAGCCGTGATTCCCGCAGTCGCAAAGCGGACCATCGAATTTAATGGATACATGGCCGATTTCTCCGCATTGACCGGAAAACCCGTCAAAAAATTTGTCATTGATTACAAAACCCATTCCAATTCCATCTGTAAAATGAAGAGAAGCAAAATCGGAGTAAGTTTTTCCGATTCCATACAGCTTTTCAGCGAGGGCGCCGGCGGAAGCGTCGTTAATAAGTATCGTATGGAGTCCGGTGAGGTCAGAGATCTGCTCTACGATATTTAAATTTTTGATGCCTCCGAAATTAGGCGGAGAGAGAATGGTGCCGGTGGTGGTATTGAGAGGCCCCACGCAGGCAATGCCGCAGCCGATGAAATCCTGGGTATGAGATTTTGTCAGCTGCCGGATCAGGGAGGATACAATGGTAATCAGAGTTTTGGAATCCGGCAGCGGAGAAAAGGGATGATTGATCATGTCGGAAATGTTTCCTGAAAGATCTGTGGTGATTGCCTGGCAGAATCCCCGCATGATCAGGATGCCGCAGATCCGGGGCGAGCGGGGAGAGAGCTTAAGCAGAGTTGGACGCCGTCCTTTTGAGCGGGAAGAAAGGACTGGCATTTCATCTTCTTCCAGCCATTTCAGGCGAATCAGATCACTGACATAATTGCTGACGGTCATTTTACTCAGGCCATTTTCCCGGGCAAGCTGCACACGGGAAGAAGGCCCGTTAAGGGCAATGGATTTCAGAAGTTTCAAGTGCCATGGACGGAGAGAGGAATAAAAGTTTGTCATGGAAAATCCTTTCTTTGTATGAAATGAAGACGGGAACAGCATAAGACAAAAGTAATTAGTAAAAATAAAATACAAAATATTACAATTTTTCTCCATAATATAATAATATCCAGACAAAAGCAATTATAATTTATACGAAAATAACAAAAAAATTTTTAAATTGAAAATTAAATATACGAAATAGATAAAGCATGTTACAGTCAACCTATACAAATCATATTTTTTCGGAATAAAGAAGGAAAATTTCGGAAACAACAAAGCGAAGGAGGTATTCGTATGAAAAAGAAGTTTGTATCCATATTATTGACAATCAGTATGGCAGCAGCACTGCTGAGCGGATGCGGCTCTCAGGGGGCAGATCCGGGAAAAGATGAGGCGGAGTCGAAAGAATCTGCACAGGAAGAGAGTGCAGACAGGGAAGCGGAGGAAAAAGCGCAGGGAAGAGATACAGAAGAGACGGGAGGTGCAGGAGAAATCAGCGGCACCATCACGTTCTGGGGATTGGGTACACCGGATGATCCTACTAATTTTGTATATCCCTGGATGCTGGAAAATATCAAGCTGTTTGAAGAGAAATATCCTGACTGCAAGGTTGAGGCAACATGGGTGGCAAACGGAGACGACTATTTAACCAAGCTGAGTACGATACTGGCAAGCGGAGAAGCGCCGGATGTTTTCAGAACCTATGTAAACGGAAGGCTGGAACCGTATGTAACTGCCGGAAAAGTACTGCCCATAGATCATTTGCTGGAGACCTATCCGGAAACAGCCTCTATCATGAATGAAAATGCCCTTGCTTCGGCAACCTTTGATGGAAAGGCATATGCGATTCCTCTGCAGGCATCGTCTCAGGGTATCTTCTATAATAAGAAGATATTTAAGGAATGTAATGTGGAAGTTCCGACAACCTACGAAGAACTGCTGGCGGCTATCGATACGTTCAATGAGAAAGGAATCACACCTTTTGTAGCAGGAATATCCGATCCATGGCCGGGGACGATTCCCTATGAGCTGATCTATGACCGGCTAAACGGAGTCGAAGCATATGAAGAGGCAATCCTGAACAAAGGAGAATCCTTTGGAGATGAGAGCTTTGTCAAGGCAGGAGAAATTTATAAAGAGATGCTGGAACACGGCATGTATAATGAGGATCTTGTCTCCATCAGCGATGAGGAAGCACGGGTAAAATTTTCGAATGGAGAGGCAGCGATGAAGCTCTGCGGAACCTATGCAGTTGCCCTGTATGGGGAAGCGTTGGGAGAGGATGCAGGAATATTCAATTTCCCGGATATTGAAGGAGGGAAAGGAAGCAGTAATAACTGGATTCTGTCTTATAATGAGGCATATGCCATCTCTTCGGAGACAAAAAATCAGGCGGCCGCCGAGGCATTTGTGGCATTCATTTATTCCCAGGACAGGCAGGCGGCATATGCAGAATGTGGGGATCTCATCGCATGTAAAAATGTGAAGTATGACGAATCAAAATTGTCGGCACTGGCAGTGGAATGTCTGCAATATATGGCAGGGGCGGATTATGCGATCCTCCCATGGGATGTCATGCTGGGCACGGATGTGGGTGCAGAGCTGAACAATACGACGCTTCAGATCATCAGAGGCGGAGACCCGGCAAAAGCATTCGGGGAATTGCACGATTATGCAATGGATTCCTGGGCACAGTAACGCAGGGACACAGGGACAGGAGGAGGCGGCCGCCGGGAGTTATAGGAAATGACGAAAGTCGTTCCTTATACAAAAGCGGAATCCGCCGTCTCCGGATCCTGTAAACAGATAGTTTGTCTGAAGGAGGAGTGAGAATGGATAAAGTGATGCGCAATAAGAAGGTGATTATAGTGTTCATCGCTCCTGCCATGATATTGTTCACGCTGATTATTCCGGTTCCTTTGGTTGTATCTATGGGGTTGTCCTTTTTTAAATGGAATTTGCTGGAAGCGCCGCAGTTCATCGGGTTGGACAATTTTATCCGTCTTTTTACAAAGGATGCGATTTTTCTTACATCTGTTAAAAATACGCTGATTTACATTCTGCTCTCCATGCTTTTTCAGCTGCCCGCTGCCTATTTCCTGGCAATTCTCTGTACCAGAGGGAAACGGTTTGAGAGGCTGGTCCGAAATGTAATGTTTTTACCCTCTGTGGTATCGGGTACTGCAGTATCGCTGATTTTCTATTTCATTTATCATCCGGAAGTGGGAATCGTAAATGCGGTCTTGAAGGCATGGGGCAGGGAAGATTTGGTTCACATGTGGCTGGCGGATGAAAAAACGGCCTTGCTGTGTGTCTGCATCGCGGTTGCCTGGCAGTTTATCGGCTATCATATGCTGATCTATGTGACGGGAATTGTGGCAATTCCCATGGATATGATTGAGGCGGCCAGAATTGACGGAGCCGGGACATGGCAGCTGATCTGCAGGATTATTACACCGAATATGAAACCGGTGCTGAGAGTGAGCCTTGTTTTGATTGTTACCAGCTCGTTTAAGACATTTGATGCGATTTATGTTATGACAGGAGGAGGACCGGCACATGCCACGGAAGTGATGGCATCTCATATGTACGAAAAGGCATTTTTGCAGCAGCGTTATGGGTATGGATGCGCCATCGGACTGATTCTGTTTGTATGCTGCCTGGTGTGTTCGACGGTCATACAAAGGATATTGCGGGATAAGGAGTAACAGCTTGAAAGGAGGGAGGTCAGGAAATTGAAAAAGACAACCATAAACATTTTGCGATATGCCATATTTGTCACTTTGCTCCTTGTCATTTTATTGCCGCTTCTTTTTGTGCTGATTTCATCTTTTAAGAGCAATGATGAAATATTCCTGAATCCGTGGGGACTGCCGGAAAGATTCGATCCGGAATCATATATTACCATATTTGTGACAAATGATATGCTGAGATATCTGATGAACAGTATCATCTATGCGACCATAACCTGTGTGGTGGTGATTCTTGCATCTGCTATGGCGGCTTATGCCATCACAAGAATGAAATGGAAGTACAGTCAGCTGTGTATGGCATATTTTCTCATGGGAATCATGGTTCCCATACATGCGCTGCTGGTGCCCCTTTATATTGCAGTTGCCAGGATGGGGCTGCCCGGGACAACGGGATTGGTACTGGTATATATTGCCAGCGCAATCCCAACGGCGATTTTTATTCTGGCAGGATATCTGAAAGGGGTTCCCTCTGAGCTGGAGGAGGCGGCTGTTATCGACGGAGCGACTGTCGGCGTGCTTTTCAGAAAGGTGATTCTTCCTATTCTGAAGCCTTCGATTGCGACAGTTACCATACTGACATTTCTGGGGGTGTGGAACGATCTGATTCTTGGCCTGGTCTTTTTGTTCAAGGACAGAACAAAAACCGTACAGCTGTTCATATCTCAATACAGCGGTGCAAACTATACGAACTATGGAAACATGCTTTCCTCTATTGTGGTGGCGGTTTTTCCGATGATCCTTGTATATACATTTATGTCGGAAAAGCTGGTAAACGGCATGATGCAGGGGGCAGTGAAGGGCTGAAAACAGCAGGAAAAGAAAAGGAAAAAGAAAATATGAAGCGTAGTGAAATCAATCAACTCATTTTAGAGAATCGTCAGTTTATTGAGAAGATGGGATACCACCTTCCCCCATTTGCTTATTGGGACATCGAGCAATGGAAAAATATCCCGGATGAATGTACAGAGGTGCGGGACTGCCAGCTGGGTTGGGATATTACGGATTATGACGAGGGACATTTTTATCAGAAGGGGCTGTTTATGGTTACCCTGAGAAACGGATGTGCCGGAAAAAATTATCTAAAGCCTTATGCGGAAAAAATTATGGTGGCGGAAGAAGAGCAGGTAACGGTTCTGCATTTCCACTGGCGGAAGATGGAGGATATTATCAACCGCGGAGGGGGAAATTTGATGATTCAGGTCTACAACAGTACGGAAGAAGAAGGACTGGATCTGGAAGCCCCGGTTACTGTTTGTATGGATGGAAGCTGTTCCGTTGTCCCCGCAGGAACGATTCTGCGACTGGAACCCGGGCAGAGCATTACCATACAGCCCGGGCTGTACCATAGCTTCTGGGGAGAAAAGGGACATGGAAAGGTTCTGATAGGAGAGGTATCCATGTACAATGATGATTTTAATGACAATCGGTTTTATGAACAGCTGAATCGTTTTCAGGTGATTGAGGAAGATGTTCCGGCGCAGTTTTTGCTGACGAATGAACTGGTGTAACAGAGGATGGAATAATTTGATCGGATCCGGAGAGGGAGAGTACATATGGAAAAAAAGGTAATAGCAGCGGGACATATCTGTCTTGATCTTACGCCGGCCTTTTTGGAAAACGGGGTTCCGCTGCCCAAACTGTTCCAACCGGGGAAAATGCTTCAAATGGGAGGAATCAATATTCATTTGGGGGGCAGTGTGTCAAACACCGGACTTGGGATGAAGCTGCTGGGAGCCGATGTGACCCTGGTTGGAAAGATTGGAGAAGATCTGCCGGGCGCTGTGGTACGGGAATTCCTGGAGAGGAAAAACGCATCAGAAGGGCTGTTGACGGACGGAAATAGGGAGACAGCCTATTCCATCGTACTGGTACCGCCCGGGATCGATCGTATTTTTTTATATCATTCGGGTGCAAACGACAGCTTTGACAGCGAAGATATCGGGGAGAAACAATTACAGGAAGCGGCGCTGTTTCATTTTGGCTATCCCTCCGCAATGAAAAGAATGTATGAACAGGAAGGAGAAGAGCTGGAAAAGCTGATGAAATGGGCAAAAAAGGCGGGCTGCGCCACATCTCTGGATACGGCGGCTGTGGATCCGGCTTCGGAATCAGGAAAGGCGGACTGGAGGAAAATTCTGGAGAAGACGCTGCCTTATGTGGACTTCTTCCTTCCAAGTGCAGAGGAGATGGCATTTATGCTGAACAGGCCGTTGTATGAGGAGTGGCAGCAGCGCGCATCCGGCTGCGATATCACAGAGATCGTTGATATTGAGAAGGAAATTATTCCTCTGGCGGAACTGGCAATGAGACTGGGGGCAGGCGTGGTACTTGTAAAATGCGGTGTATTGGGCATATACTGGTGTACAGCAGGCGAAGAGGTATTGAGAAGGACAGGGGAGAAAACAGGGCTGGCGGCGCGGGAATGGGCGGATAAAAGCGGTTTTGAAGAAAGCTTTGTCCCGGAAAGGGTCGTATCTGCAGCCGGAGCGGGAGATACCAGTATTGCGGCTTTTTTAACAGCGATGCTGAGAGGGTGCCTGCCGCAGGAATGCGTACGGCTGGCAGCAGCGGCGGGAGCCTGCAGTGTGGAAGGGTATGAGTCTTACGGCACGCTGAAATCCCTGGAAGGATTATACGCAAGAATGGAAGCGGGATGGCAGAAGAGGCACAGGAAGGATAAAAACGATGCTGGCAAATTTAAATGACGTTTTACAGCCTGCCAGGAAGAAAGGGTATGCTGTGGGGCTGTTTAATACGGTGAATATGGAAATGACAAGAGGAATCATTCATGCAGCTGAACGTATGCATTCTCCGGTGATCATAGGGACAGCGGAAGCATTATTTCCTTATGGACCGCTGGAGGAAATAGCCGGATATCTGATATCTATGGCGGAAAAGGCAACGGTTCCTGTGGTGGTACATCTGGATCACGGGCTGAGCCGCGGGGCCTGTCTCAAAGCGTTGGAGCTGGGATTTACCTCTATTATGTATGACTGCTCTACGGACCCTTATGAGGAAAACTGCAGAAAGGTCAGAGAGATGGCGGATATCGCGCACGCTTATGGAGCGACCATTGAAGGGGAACTGGGACATGTAGGGGACAATGCAGATTCTTATGAGGGGGAGTTGGGAGAAACATCTGCGGACGGCCGCTATACAGACCCGGATCAGGCAAAGGACTTTGCGGAAAGAACGGGAGTAGACGCACTGGCAATTGCGGCCGGAACCGCTCACGGCGCTTATAAGCTGCCGCCCAAACTGGATTTTGCAAGGATCAGAGAAATCGCTCATATAGTGGAGGCGCCTCTCGTATTGCACGGCGGATCAGGGCTGACGGATGAAGATTTCCGATGTGCGATCCGGGAAGGGATCTGTAAGATCAATGTTTTTACGGATATTAATGTTGCGGCTGTGGAGGCGGCGCTCAGAAGATTTGATGATATGGGAAAGGGAATCATTGATCTGCTTCCGGCAGTAGTGGAGGCTGTGGAACAGGAGACCGGAAAAAAGATGAAAATATTCGGTTCTGTGGCCGAAGGAGTGTGATACAGAATGTATGCAATAGGAATCGATATCGGAACCACCAGTATATGCGGTATTTTATTGGAAGCCGGAAGCGGAAGGGTGGTAAGATCTTATACAAAAGACAGTAATGCTTTTATTAAAACACCCAATACATGGGAAAAAATACAGGATGCAGACAGGCTCGTTTCGCTGGCAAGAGAGATCCTTGACGATCTGATCGAACGGGGAGAAGGAAAAACGGCAGTGATCGGAGTCACCGGGCAGATGCACGGCATTGTCTACTGCAATGCAGAGGGTAAGGCAGTCAGTCCTCTTTATACCTGGCAGGATGCCCGGGGAAATGAGCCCTATGGAAATACGACTTTTGCAGAGTACCTCCACAGTTATGCCGGTTATGGCAATGTAACGGATTTTTATAACCGGGAGAAGCGCCTGCGTCCGGCGGACGCTGTCTGCTACTGTACCATCCAGGACTATTTTGTGATGTCAGTATGCGGCCGGAAAGAACCGCTTCTGCATATAAGCAATGCGGCAAGCTTCGGATGCTTTGATCTGATTTCCCAAACGTTTTCCTATGAATATTCCGCCGAGATTACGGATGAATATACGCTGGCAGGAAGCTATCGCGGGATACCCGTGAGCATAGCGATAGGGGATAATCAGGCAAGTGTTTTTTCCACTCTCACAGATGAGGAGAAGCTGTTGCTCAATGTGGGAACAGGCAGTCAGGTTTCGGTTATTTCTGACAAAATGGCGGAAGGAAAGGACATAGAATGCCGGCCCTATTTTGAACACAAATATCTGATTGTGGGAGCGGCTCTCTGCGGAGGAAGAGCCTATATGATTCTGAAAAATTTTTTTGCGGCAGTCCTTGCCTCCGCTCAGAAAGAAGCGGCAGCGAATGTTTATGAATGGATGGAAGACCTGCTTAAGGGGCGGACAGAGGGGCAGACCTCCCGGCTGAGAGTGGATACCCGGTTTGCAGGCACCAGAAGCGAGCCTTCTCTGCGCGGCAGCATTACGGGGATTGGGGGCGATAACTTTACGCCTGCGGAACTTACCTACAGTGTGCTGGAAGGAATGATCCTGGAGTTGCATGAGTTATACACAAGGATGGGCGTCACCCGCCGCGGAATTGTGGGTTCCGGAAACGGGATTCGCCGTAATGAAACGCTGATCAGACTGGCGGAGGAGCACTTTCGGGGAAGGCTGTACCTTCCTGTGCATCTGGAGGAGGCGGCTTTTGGCGCAGCGCTGTACGGACTTCTGGCATCCGGAATTTATGAAAAGGCATCCGATGTACAGAGGCTTGTAAAATTTGAGACAGAAGGAGGCACACTGGATTGAAAAAGAGGATCGTCTGTTTTGGAGATTCAAATACCTGGGGGTATGATGTGGAGACTGATGCCAGATTTCCGGAGGATGTGCGATGGACAGGCAGGCTTCAGAGGCTTCTGGGGGAGAATTATATCATAATTGAAGAGGGACTGTGCGGCAGGACAACGGTGTTTGAGGACCCCATCCATGAGGGAATGAACGGGCTTGCCTATCTCTGTCCCTGTCTATTGTCTCATGCGCCGGTCGATTACCTGATCATTATGCTGGGGTCAAATGACTGCAAGGAGATATTTTCCGCAACGCCGAAAAACATTGGAGACGGGATGAAGCGCCTGATCAAAAAGGCGCAGCAGACGGAGTGCTGGAGGAATCGGGCAAAAATTCTGGTGATCGCGCCGGGAGCCATAGAGAAGGGATGTGAAATGTCGTCCTATGTAGGAGAGATGGGAAGAGGATGCAGTGAAAAGTCAGAAAAGCTGGCTGAGTATTATGCGGCGTGCGCTGAAGAACTGGGTTGTGACTTTCTGGATGCAGGACACTATGTAAAAATGAATCAGATTGATTTTATGCACTGGGATGCGGAAAGCCACCGGCGGCTGGCCGGAAAGCTGGCGGAGTTTTTCAGAGAATCCGGGGAGGAAAGGGGAGTCTGATATGGAGATGAGAGTGATAGAGCTGAATGGAAGCTGGGATGGACAGGGAACGGATGAAGGGGGAAATTTGCTCCGGTTTACAGGAAGGGTTCCCGGGTGTGTGCATACCGACCTGATAGAGAGCGGAAAGCTTAAGGATATTTATGAGCGGGACAATGCAAAAGATACGCAGTGGATTGAAAAGCAGGACTTTTCTTATTCAAAAGTTTTTTATGTGGAGGATCTGACAGAAAATGCCTGGCTGGAGTTTGACGGGCTCGATACCTACTGCGAGATATTCTTAAACGGCAGAAAGCTGGGAGAGACAGAAAATATGCATCTCATCTATGAATTCCCGGTGGATGGGGTCATAAGAAAGGGAGAAAACAAGCTGGAATGCCGCTTCTGCTCACCCATAAAAAAGGTGGAGGGACTGCCGCTTTATTCCGGCTGCTTTACCACAGAGCGGCTCCATACGAGACGGATCCAGTGTACCTATGGCTGGGACTGGGTGGAGCGCTTTGTCACTATGGGGATTTACAGGGATGTCCGTCTGGTATTCCGTAAGGCAAACGAAATTGACAACGTGTATGTATATACGGAAAATATCAATTCCTTTTCGGCGCAGATTCATATTTCAGTACGGATCAGGGATTTTGAACAGAAAGAGGATTTTCTGGAAATGGAAATCCGATCGCCGGAGGGAAGAACTGTGTATTCCAGGAAGCGGAAGATAATTGAGCCCTGCCTGGAGGAAAGGGTAGATATCCGCCGGCCGCAGCTTTGGTATCCCAACGGATACGGCGCGCAGCCGCTGTATACGCTTCATCTGAAAACGCCGCACTCGGAGAGAGAGGTTTCCTTTGGGATCCGCCAGATCGCCGTATTGCAGATCGAGGATCAGGAGGGGAGCAGAGAGTGGGAACAGTGCCGGAAAATGCAGCAGATGGAGCATTTGAAGGAAAAGGATTTCAACGAGACAACGGCCGGATTCTGGGTGCTGGTCAATGGAATCAGAATCATGTGTAAGGGAGCAAACTGGGTGCCCTGCGAGCCGTTCCCCTCAGCGGAGACGCCGGATAAAATAAAGAAATTACTGGAGCTGGGAGCATTTGCAGGAGTGAATATGCTCCGGGTCTGGGGCGGAGGGATCTTTGAAAGAGATGAATTTTATGCTCAGTGCGACCGCCTGGGTATTTTGGTGACACAGGATTTCTTAATGGCCTGCGGGCAATATCCGGAGAAGGAGGAGTGGTTTATAGAAGCGTTGCAGAAGGAGGCGGAGCAGGGAGCGATCCGTCTGCGGAATCACGCCTGCCTTGCCTGGTGGAGCGGAGATAATGAGAACGCCACGGAAGGGTGCGATGACAGGACAGACTATCCGGGTTATCTGGCCGCGGCTTATGGAATCCGTCCCGTTCTGGCAAAATGGGATCCGAACCGTCTCTTTTTCCAGTCCTCTCCCTATGGAGGAAATAAATACTGCTCTGCAACAAGAGGGACCACGCATAATACTTATTTTCTGAGTTCACAGTTCCGCTATATGCGTGAGTCAGACTTCGAAGACTACAGGGATTATTTTTCACAATACCTGGCACGGTTCAATGCAGAACAGGTGACCATGGGACTTCCCTTTGTCTCTTCCCTGAAGAAATTCCTTACAGAGGAGGATATCTTTGGGGATGATACTTCCATGTCGGAATTTCATACGAAATCAAATCCGGAATTGGGAGAGACGACGGTGTATCAATACTGCCATATGTTTGGAGAAAAGATCTTCGGAAGCTATCTGGATGGCGCGGACAGAGTGAGAAAAAAGCAGATGATGCAGTGTGAATGGATCAGGCTCAGCCTGGAGCTTTTCAGAAGAAATAAGTGGTTTTCCTCAGGGATCATTTACTGGATGTTCAATGACTGCTGGCCGGCAGCGAACGGTTGGTCTCTTCTGGACTATTACGCGGATCCCAAGCCTTCTTATTATATGTTTAAAAAGCGGGCGAAGCCGGTAATCGTATCTCTTGAGAAAACAGATGAGTGCTATGATGTTTATGTGTGTAATGACAGCCTGGAAGCATATGCAGGAAGCGGAGAGATCTATGTGTATGACTTTGCCGGGGATGTGGTTTTGAAAAAACAGCCCTTTTCCTTTTTTGCGGAGTCCAACAGCTCTGTGCTTGCCGGCAGCTTTGAAACAGAGGCCTTCGATCCTCTTTTAACGGAGCATTCCATTCTGCTGTGTGAGATAGAGGGCGATTTTGGACAGGATGATACCTTCCTGATCCAAAAGCGCTACAGGGACATGGACTTTCACTATGAGGATGCCCGTGTGCTCTCAAAGGACGAAGAAAGCATTACCGTTACCGTGGATGCGTTTCAGCCGTATGTGATGCTGGACGTGCCGTATCTCCTGGAGGAGAACTGCTTTATGATGAAAAAGGGAGAGATAAAAACCATCAGAATTCATCCCTCCCCCTCATAATACTGTGCCTGGGCATTCCACAGCTCCCGGTACAGACCCTCCTGCGCCTTGAGCTCCTCGTGGCTTCCGCGCTGAACCACCCGGCCCCTGTCAAAAACCAGGATATCTTCGCAGAACCGGCAGGAGGCCAGCCGGTGGGAAATATAGAGGGCGGTCTTGTTTCCCACCATTTTGTCAAACCCTGCGTATACCTCACATTCTGCAAGAGGGTCCAGTGCGGCGGTGGGTTCGTCCATGATAACAAAGGGGGCGTTCTTATAAATTGCCCGGGCAATGGCCATTTTTTGTTTTTCGCCGCCGGAAAAGGTTATGCCATCCGAATGGTACTCTTTTCCTACATAAGTATCCAGGCCCTGGGGGAGCCCTGCAAGGCGTTCTCCAAGGCCCGCTTTCGTAAGGGAATCTCTCACAAGAGGTTCCTCTGTTTTATCAGAGGACGCGATATTCTCACCGAGAGAAAAGGCAAAAATGCTGAAATCCTGGAAAACCACAGCAAACAGGCGGCTGTATTCTGCGGGATCGTATTTGCGGATGTCGATGCCGTTGACCTTGATCACGCCTTCCGTCACATCATAGAGACGGCACAGCAGCTTGATAAAGGTGCTCTTTCCGGAGCCGTTCTTTCCTACAATGGCCATTTTTTCCCCGATTTCAAAGGAGAGGGTCAGATCATTGATGACGTTTTCTGCGCTGCCCGGATAGCGGAAGGATACGTGCTCAAAGGAAACCTGAAAACGATTGTCCCTGCGCTTCTCCACAGGGATAGTGCCTGTGTATTTGCGCTTCTCAAGTCCCATAAAATCCGCATAATCCTTTGCAAACATGGCCATCTGTTTCATGTGCCCGATACTGACGCTGAAATGATTCAGCGCGTCCATGAGCTGTACCATGGCGGCCGCGTAGACTACCACATTCCCGATGGAAATCAGTCCCATAAAGGCCCGCAGAGAGACAAAGAGATAGATCAGGAAGCAGGAAAGCTGGGAGGAGGCGATATTCACAGCCTTTCTTTTTATAAAAAGCCTGCTCTCGGAGGACTGATTTTCGCGCAGAGTCCGGCATATTTTCCCGATCTCCTCATCAAGGGCATTCTGCTGAGAGTTGATCTTAAGATCCTTCTGCGAATCAGCGCCCGAAAGCAGATCAGCGAAATATTTTTTTCTGGTATAAAGGCCATCCGATGCATTGAAAATTTTATTTACTTTTCGGATATAACGGATGCTTGCCTGATAGTTGCCCCAGAATACGGCGCCCAGCATCAGACACAGCCCCAGCATGAGCCAGAGGATATTGCGGGCACGAAGGCCCTCCCCGGTTCCGAACAATGTCGGCACAAAAATACACAGGGTCAGGATAAAAGACACTATGGATTTACAAATATCGTGCAGGTGCCAGAGAAACCATCCCCGGATACCGAAAAAGGATTTGGAGAAGGCACTGCTTCGCAGATCCTGTACATGATCATCCTCCAGATACTCGTAATCCATGGAAAGGCTTTTGCGGTTCATTTCCCTGGCCTCCAGATCTTTGGTGTAATCCAGCTTCTGGGAGAAGCTTTCCAGGAACCGTTCCATGAGAAGCCGGCAGAAAAAGGTGCCAAGAAGGATAACCAGCGCACAGCCAAGCAGCTTTTTGCCATCTGCGCCGTTGTAGACCTCATCCAGAAGCACGCCCATTCCCACAATACTGATGTAGGGCAGAAGCCCCTCTGTCAGCGACAGGAGAGCCATGGTGGCAAAGCGGCCTTTTTCCCGTTTCAGAATATCTCTTAATAAAAAGCGGATATATCCCCATTCCTGTTTACTCATAAATTTTCCTCATTTCTGCGCTGTTTGTGTGTGTTTATCCCGGTACAGGTCTCATGAAGCATGGGTTCTATTGTTCCATGAGAGCGCTTTTCCTCCGGCGCGCTTCCTGTTCTTTATAATATTTGCTCTGCACCTCAAACAGCCGGGCATAGCGGTCGCCCCGGGCGATGAGCTCTTCGTGGGTTCCCTCCTCCATGATGGCGCCGTCTTCCATTAACAGGATGCGGTCACAGAACCGGGTGCTGGAGAGCCGGTGGGAAATGTAGAGGCAGGTTCGGCCCTTTGCCGCCTCATCAAATTTCAGGTACATTTCATTTTCCGCGATGGGATCCAGGGCGGCAGCAGGCTCGTCCAGTATCATCAGAGGGGCGTCCTTATAGAGGGTTTTGGCAAAAAGCAGCTTTTGTTTCTCTCCGCCGGAGAAGTCTGTGAGAAGCGTTTCGCCTTTGCGGGGAAGGGAGTGGTATTTTTCATGGAACCCGGAGAGAAGGAGCGCCTTTTCCAGCCTGTTATAGTCTATGTGCTCCGGGCTCTTCCCGGTCAGATTGAAGTCCAGTGTCATGGGCAGCAGTGCTGAATCCTGGAACAGCACGGCGATCAGAGTGTAATATTCCTCTCTGCCGAAGTCGGAGACGGGAATGCCGTTTAACAGGATCTCCCCTTCGGTGGGACGGTAAAAGCCGCACAGAAGTTTAACCAGAGTGGTCTTGCCTGCGCCGTTTAAGCCGATCAGGGCAAGCTTTTCTCCCGGAGAGATGGTCAGATGAAGGTGGGATAAAACGGCCTTGGCAGCTCCCGGATAGGAATAGCTTACATTTTTCAGCTCTACCTGCACGCCCTGCTCTTTCAGTTTCTCCATCCGTTCCTTTCCGATACCCTTTTCCGACCAGCCGGGGCTTTCCGGCAGGGCAAGAAACTGCCTGATATAGGTCACGGATACGCACACCGGATTCAGCACGAGAAGCTCGTTCATCAGCAGGGAGGAATAATTGAAAAGGCTTCCTGCAAGGCCGATATAGAGGACAAAGGCGGAGGCAGTCATCTCTCCTTTTATCAGCAGACTGATCAGATAAAAATAAGTAAATCCGTTTGTCAGAAGCGTGAGAGCGGCGTCTCCTGCTGACCTCAGAAAATAGCCGTTGTGGATCTGTCTGAAAATAGAATCCATATCGCTTAGTGCCCGGTCATATTTTTTCAGAAACCAGCCGGTCATCTGGTACATCCGAATATCTTTTCCCGCCTGCTTATCCATGGCCTGTCTGTTAATATAGGAGGTCTTTCTGGAATAGGTTCCCACCTTTTCATGAAGTCTCTGGTGCTTTTTGCGTAGCAGCGCCATAAACAGGCCGGCAAACAGGGCATTGACCACAGTAAGAATCAGGATCAGGAAGCTCTTTTGGGCGATCAGAGATCCGTACCAGAGAATACCCGCCATACCGGACAGGATTTTGGGAACAGCGCACAGAGCGTTCCGGAATCCGAATTCATTTCGCAGGACATTCCAGGTATTTCCGATCAGCCCGCTGACGGAAGGGTCCTCCAGCATTCCGTAATTCAGATTCATGATCTTACGGTAACAGTTTTTTTCATAGTACATGACCAGGGTAGGGTAGTTACGATAGAGGTACTCCTGCATTCCTCTGTCCGCGATATTCAAAAGACAGATGCAAAAGGACAGAATCAGAATATAGATCAGCAGCATCCGGAAATCCCAATGACTCTCCAGACCCCGCACCAGCTCTGCCGGCAAAAGAACCCCCAGATAAGTGGCGGTTACATTGGGGAGGACGGGGAGAAACTGGTAATAAAACAACTTTGGGTCCCACGCTTTGGAAGCCTTTGTATTAAAAAGAATATTACTGAACCAATCAATCATTTCGCACGATTCCTCCATGTAACTATCCTATCATGATTTTTGACGGGCAAAAAAATCGTGCACGAATAACCTTCCGGCGTGCACGAATGGCAGATGTATGGGGAAGAAACCGTAGCCGGAAAGCTGAAGGCCGGATAGATGCCGGAAGCTTCCGTTACCCGGTTACGGCTTTGTCCCGGAGGGGAATAAGAGGAAGCATGACCTCGGTAGCAAATACGCCGTTTTCGGTCTGACGGTTCAGATAACCGTGATACTTGGATACAATATTGTCGATTCTCAACAGCCCGAATCCATGGTTTCCCTGCTTCCGGGAAAGGAAGTGCTCCCCGGCCCTGGCCGCTTTCCCCTTCATGGAATTGGTCACTGATATATAGAGCTGCTTTTTTATGATATCCACATAGATTCGGATAAAACGTTCTGATTCTTCCGGAATTTCCATGCAGGCTTCCATGGCATTGTCCAGCAGATTCCCGATCAGAATGGACAAATCGATCCCGGAAACAGCAATATCTTCAGGAACGATGGCGGTTGCATCCACGGCGATATGCCTCTCCTGGATCATGGACAGCTTACTGTTCAGGATGGCGTCTACCATCACATTTCCTGTTTTCAGGACCTGGTCCACCTCAGTCAGATCCTGTTCCAGTCGGTCAAGATAATCGGAGGCCTGAGCATACTGCGCAAGACTCATGTTGGCCTTTAAGACCTGGATGTGATTATGGTAGTCATGCCGCCAGCCCCGCATTTTGCGGTACATAATATTGATCTCATCATAATACCTGCTCACCAGATCGTTTTGAAAGCGTGAGATCCTGCGGTCCACAAGCTTTGGGACAAGCAGCCACCAAAGCAGAATATTTATGAAAATAATCAGAAAAAGGATGAAGGCTGTCAGCATAAACTTATCTCCCTTTCAGAGTCCGACTCCGTAATTTTTGAGAAACGCCTCATTGACCATTTGATAGGCACTGCGGCTGATGGGCAGAGTTTTTGAATCGTCCATGACAATCTCATTTCTGGTGATAGCAGAGATATGCCTTAAATTTACCAGATAAGAACGGTGACAGCGGACAAAGCCCTTCTGGCCTTCAAGGGTTTTGGAAAGCTCCGTTATGGAGTGACGCAGCAGATAACTTCCATGGGAGGTACAGAGCAGGCTGTAGTGTCCCTGGGCTTCCGCAAACCAGATCTCGGAGGGCGTAAGCAGGAGAATTCTGTCTTCTGTATGGAAGGTCAGCTTTGCTTCCGGTTTTGTGTGCCTCTGCAGTTTATCAAGAACGATAAAGAGCTTTTCCTTTGAGAGAGGCTTCAGGAGATATTGAATGGCCGAGACCTCATAGCCCTGCGCCATATAGGTTTCGTAGCCGGTAATAAAGAGTATGGGGATATCCTCATTTTCTATACGGATTTTCTTTGCAAGTTCTATTCCACTTAAAGATCCCATCTCAATGTCCAGGATCAGAAGATCAAATCCCTTTTCATCCTCCCAGCGAAACAGCAGACCCTCTCCGCTGGAAAATTCGGTGATCTCTATCAGCTTATCCTGTGCTTTGGCCCATTCCCGCAGGTATTTTATGATCAGCTTCCGCTGCACTTCTTCGTCGTCGCATACCGCAATATGCATAGAAAAACTCCTTTCCGGCTCTTTGAAAATTGTCTGGAAGTGGTTTTGATACTATTTATTGGATACCATAACTGCCTGGTCCGGTCAAGGGGAATTTTCGGTTGTGAAATACGACAGTTATATTTGCAGGTGTTGGCAGCATGGAGGTTATCATGAGTGATAAATAATTTTGCCGTTCACTATAGAAAAGGAGACGGCGGAGGTAGTATAATAAAAAATACGGGAAGGAAAATATATGGGAAAAGAATTTTATCAGAATATTCATAAAAATGAAACTACAGATTCCGATGAAAAAAGACGGAGGAACCCCAAAAGAAGAAACCGCATCATCGGTATAGCAGCACTTGGTCTGTTGCTTGCGGCTTGCGGTGCACCGTCAGGAAAAGCGGAAGAGATGCAAGGTGCTGAAACAAAGGAAGAGGCACAAAGCGCTGAAACAAAGGAAGAGGCGAAAGAGTGGCCAGAGGAGCATGACAGCTGCGGGGTGCAGGAGCTTGGCGGATATCTGTATGAATATACTTCCGTAAGCCCTTATGCCAGCGCGGAAATCATGATAAAGGATTATGAGGGGGAAAAGCTGGAAACCGAGTGGGATGAGCCGTCGGCTTTTCGGTTTACGGGAGAGGCGGATGTGACATGGCGGTTTTATAATTCTCTTGCGGAAATGGAGACAGCGTTAAACGATACGGGCATGCAGAAAACAGATGAGGATCCGCTTTGTTTTCTGTACTATACCTTCCCCATGACGGAAGACGACCATGCACTCGATCTGTACCAGATTCTGAAGAGCGAATTTGATATGAAAGAACATCCCCTGACGGCATGGAGCGCGGACAACGGGAAGCTGTTTTACTATATACAGGAAACGCTGGAAGAGGAGGAAGGCTATGAGTTTTCCTGTCTGTACCACCGAAACTCCAGGATCAATCTTTATGTGAAGGATCGGACGGCATATGGACTTACTCTGTTGAACGCGCCGACGGAAGGCGACGACGAAACTCTGGAATATGTGTTTCAGGATGTTTTCCAACGTTACGGTGATTTGGGGAGCGGCTGGGGGCTGGATGAGGAAACCCTGTACTGGATCGATCATGATGAGCGGCTGACCGAGCTGGAGGATCCGAAGCGCAGATTTCTGGAGGTTCGTGGAATTGATGAGAATTGGGAATCTGCCGGGGACGAAGGGATCATGCGGTATTTTGGTCTGCTTGTGGAGGCGGATTATGAGCTGCCTCTTACGGAGAACGGCAGGATGCTTTCCCTGCACTTTTCACTGGCGAAGGATGATGAGGAGGAAGGAGCTTCTTTTTCCGATTATATATATGATCTCAGGAAAGATTCCATTATTTCCGCCGCCAGGTCTCTGACGGAAAGCGAAGATGAGACTTCCGGGGATGAAAAAGAAATGTCTGCAAAGGAAGAGGATACGGAACTCCGCTATTATCTCCTGAACGGCTTTTGTATGGACGAACCCTATGACATGACAGTGACGGATGTGGAGACCGGTGAGGTGCTGCAGGAGCGCAGGATATCTCTGAGTATTGAGCTACCGGATACCATCACTTATCCGGACTTAAACGGTGACGGCTATGCAGATATGCGGGTTGGCGCGCCAGTTCATGAGAGTGGTGCAAAAGCGGCGGAGGAAGATTATACGCCGCCCTCTTATCTGCTTTGGGATCCTCGGACAGAACAGTTTGAGCGCAAGACGGAAAAAGAGGTGGCGAACAGCAGGCGTGCAGTGGCAAATGGATTAACGGAGGAAGAGCAGGAGGAAAAGACCAAGCGGGAAAGAAGAGATCCGTTTGCGCCGATGCAGGAGCTGCCGGAGCAGGCTGATCCGGAGGACTATATCAGGCTCGCAGGCGACGAAAAGCTGGAATATGAGGTGCAGGAAGGAGACAGCCTCTGGCGGATCAGCGAACGTGTTTACGGAACCGGATACGAGTGGACGACAATCGTGCGGGCCGATGATGCGCCGAAGAATCCGAATTATCTGCCGGCAGGCGAGATGGTATTGATACCGGAGATTTTCTATATTTGTAAAGACCCGTATTCCAGGGGAGGCTTGTGTTCCGAGGGGAGTTTTCAGATGGAACAGCCGGATGGGTTTGCCCATTATTTCCTGAATGGCGATGTGACTTACAGGCCCTGGGAGGAAGAGAACCAGATATACAGTCTGCCGGTAACGAATCCCACAGGGAAAAATCCTTTCCATAAACAGGAGGATTGGGAAGCATTTCAGGCGGAGGCGATACGCTGCAGCGAAGAGCTTTGTCCGGGAAGGGTGTTGAATCCCACCTTTGAAAAGAGCCATATGGAGGATGGCTGCGACCTGTACGGGTACTATTTTGAGTATGACACAGGGGAAGAAATTCTGGAGTATGTGGATTTCTTTAAGTTTGGAAAAGACAATATGTCGGAAGTAATCGGCGTGCGCGAGCAGGAGCCGAACACTGTGCTGGTGAATACCGTCCGCTATATGGCGGCCAGTTTCACCGATTATGGCGGCAAGCCGGGCATGGGCTGGGGCGATGGCGCAATCCCCAACGTGGGTGCGGATCAATGGGAGTACCCTTACCTTCATAATCTGTTTGAAGCGGCGAAGGAGCAATTTGAAAATTCCGGTGATGCTGCAGAAGAATCGGCTGCGGGAGGCTCATAGGTATTATAATATTGCAAGCAAAAAAGTGATCGAAATGATTTCACTGGAATTTATCCGGGCAGCTTATAGAGGTTTGCACGATCTGGATTTGGATCTGGCAGTGAGAAAGGCAGGTGAGCAGATTGACAAAAAGAAAAATAATATGTTTTCATAATCCGGATGAAGAAAACGGTTATCTGAGTAATTGGTATCTGTCAGAATTTCAGATAAACAATCTATCTTTTTCTTCTATGGAACAGTACATGATGTATAGAAAAGCAAGTCTGTTTGAAGATAAAGCAATTGCTGGTGAAATTATGATGACCAGTAATGTGGGTAAAATCAAAGCGCTTGGAAGAAAGGTTTCCGGGTACAGCGACCTGGTGTGGAATGGTCTGCGTCAGGTGGTTGTCTATAATGGATTGCTCGAAAAATTCAAACAAAATGAAGAGTTGAGAAAGAAGTTGCTTGCCACAGGGAATTCAGTACTGGCAGAATGTGCAGTAATGGATAAGATCTGGGGAATTGGATTAGGCATGAAAGATGAAAACAGATTTGATATGAGCAAATGGACGGGACAGAATCTGTTGGGCTTTACGCTTATGGAGATAAGGGAGCAATTATGAGCATATCAGTTATCGGCGGGGCGGATGGCGATGGTCATGTTGCATCTGCAGATTTTGCAGGAGGAGAAGTATCTGCTTACGGTATTTGGCAGTGAATATGCAGAATATAAGAGAGGTACCGGCCGATATTTCGGGCGCAGGGGAACGAAGGAGAAAGAGAATGGAGTCAAAGAATGTTGACAGCAAGGTCTACCCTTTAAAGGAGCTTTTCGCAGATAAGTTCAGTGTTGACTTTTACCAGAGGGAATATGTGTGGCAGAAAAAGCATATGGAAGACCTGATCCGGGACTTATCTACAGAATTCTTAAAGAACTGGAAGGAAGATCATGCGCTTGCAAAGGTAAGCGAATATGATCCTTATTACATGGGAGAAATTGTCCTTTCTACCAGGAGCGGACAGCGTAGCTCCATTATCGATGGCCAGCAGAGAATTACTACTCTGACGCTTTTGCTGATCTATCTTGTGAAAAAGTACGGGAATGTGCCGGGATTCCCCAAAGGTGAACTGGATCTACTGATCTATTCAGACTATTACGGGCAGATGATGTTTAATCTTGAAATCGACGAGAGAAAGGCATGCATGCTGTCCTTATACCAGAATGGAAGCTATACAGTCAAAAATGAAGATCCCGTATCAGTGGTAAATCTGGTAGAGCGGTATGAGGATATTGAGGAGTGCTGGAATGACCAGATTACGCAGAAGAATATTGTCAGCTTTGCTTATTGGCTCAAGGAAAAGGTTGTTTTTTCCAAGGTATGGACCAATAATGATGAATTTGCCTATGTGATATTTGAAACCATGAATGACAGGGGAATTTCGCTGACACAGGTTGAGATGCTCCGCAGCTTTCTGCTTGCCAATATCGATAAGGCCGACAGGGATAAAGCGATGAGGGATTTTGATGCTGTGGTGAAAAGACTTATGAACATCAGGCTCAAATCCAAAGCTGAATTCGAGTTTTTCAAGGTGTTCTTCAGAGGGCATTATGCAGAGGATCTCTCCCAGAGCAAAAACAGCAATTCCGACTTTCAGAGGATCGGAAAAGAATTTCATCGGTGGGTGCGGGACAAAAGTGAAATGCTGGGACTGAAGGCTTCTGCCGATTTTATGGACTTTATTGACAGAATTAAATATTTTGCCGGCGTATACGAAATCATTAACAAACTGATTTCAGACAGGGATACAAAGGAATATCTGTATCTGATTGTCAACAGCGATTATGGATTTACACTGCAGCCCGCATTACTTTTGGCATCGGTGTGTTATAACGATACTAAGAATGTAATCGAGAAAAAGATAAAGATCACTTCAAAATATATTACAAAGGTATTGTCCTGGCGGGTGTGGAATCACTGGATGATATCCCAGAGTTCCATGGAAGCCCCGATCTATGAGCTTTGCAAAAAGGTCAGGGGAATGGACGCCGGTCAGCTGCAGGTATTTTTTGACTCTGAACCGATAGATTTGCCCGCGCTTAACAATGCCCCAACCTTAAACCAGCAGAACAGACAGAGGATTAAGGTGCTGCTGGCGCTGATCACGGAAATCGTGGCCGGAGAGTCAGGGGAATCGGATTATATCCTTAATAAGAGTAACATTGAAATTGAGCATATATGGGCAGATCATTATGACTGGTTCAGGACGGAATTTACCAACGAAACGGAATTTGCCAATGTCCGAAACGGAATCGGAGACCTTTTGCTTTTGCCCAAAAGCTTCAATGCCTCATATGGCGATGCCGGGTATGCGGCAAAGCTTCCTCAGTATTTTTCCCAGAATATCCTTGCCCAGACATTATGTGACAGGAAATACCAGAATAATCCGGGATTTTTGGATTTTAAGAAAAACAGTAAGCTGGAATTTAAACCCTACAGCGATTTTACCAGAAAAGCAGTGAGCGAGAGGGCGGAATTGTATAAGTCGATTCTGGAATGGAACTGGAGAAAATGATGATGAAAGCCGTAATCTTCGATATGTATGAAACGCTTATAACTCTTTTGGAAGCCCCGCCGTATTTTGGGGCGCAAATGGCGGCTGATGCGGGAATAGCTGAGGACAGATTTCAGGAGCTGTGGAGGCCGACGGAAAAAGACAGAACCATCGGGAAAGTATCTCTGGAGGAGATTCTTGAAAGGATCCTGCGGGAAAATAAATGCTTTTCCGAAAATTTGCTCCACAGGATGGTTGCGAAACGTATTCGTTTCAAGGAAGAAGCCTTCTGTCATTTACATAAAGAGATTATTCCCATGCTGAATTTATTGCAAGAAAAGGGAATACGGATCGGCCTGATCAGCAACTGCTATTCAGAGGAGGCAATAGTCATCAGAAAAAGTATTCTGTATCCTTACTTTGACGCGCCGTGCCTTTCCTATGAAGAAGGCATGCAGAAGCCTGACCCGGCAATCTATCAGAGATGTCTGGACAAATTAAAGGTTCAGGCAGAGGAATGCCTGTATGCAGGGGATGGCGGAAGCGGGGAGCTGGAAGCGGCAAAGAAGGCGGGTATGAAGGCCGTACAGGTGGTATGGTATCTGAAAGAAAACACTGTGCTCCCTTCAGGAAGAAAGGCTGAATTTGAACAGGTGGAAAGTCCTATGGAGATTTTGAAGTTTATCTGAATGGTAAGATGTGTTTTCGGATCATCGACAGCAAAAAAGGAAAGGGGAATTATGATCATAACAGTAACCATGAACCCGGCCATTGACAAAACCGTCGAGATAGACACCCTTCACCCCGGAGGCCTGAATCGGATCACAAAGGTCAGGTATGACGCCGGAGGAAAAGGCATCAACGTATCCAAAACACTCCGTGAGCTTGGCTGCGAGAGCATTGCCACGGGATTTCTCTGTGGGAGTACCGGCCGGATGATAGAGGAGGTTCTGGATAAGAAAGGGATACGTCATGATTTTTTGTGGGGAGAGGGAGAAACCAGAACCAATACCAAGGTTTGCGACAGGAACGGCAGGATCACCGAGTTGAACGAGCCGGGTCCCCTGATGGGGGAAGAGCAGATTAGACAGCTTTTGGAAAAGATCGAAAAATATGCGGGGAAAGGGACGTTGTTCGTTCTTTCGGGAAGTGTTTCTTCAAATATGGGTAAGGATATTTATGGAAGAATCATTTATCTGGCACATGAAAAAGGAGCCTCCGTCCTTTTGGATGCGGATGGAGAGCTTTTGAGACAGGGACTGCCGCAAAAACCGGATATCATCAAACCAAACCGGGCAGAGCTGGAGGAATACTGCGGCAGCAGTTCTTCGATGCCCACAGATAAAATCCTGAAAGCGGCGAGGGAGATACAGAACAAAGGAACAGGAACGGTTCTGGTCTCCATGGGAGAGGAAGGCGCGCTCCTGGTAAAAGGAAACTATGCGGCGTTTTCTCCGGCATTGTCTGTGGAGGTTCATTCCACCGTAGGAGCAGGAGACGCCATGGCGGCGGCACTGGCCTGTGCATGGGACAGAGGTCTTTCGGAAGAAGAGACCTTCCGGCTCTGCATGGCTGCTGCGGCAGGAGCAGTCATGACGGTGGGGACCAGGCCGTCGGAGAGGAAGACTGTAGATGCTTTCATGAAAAAAGTGGTTATTCATAAATTGTAAAGCCGGAGGATAGACACAGCCGAAAAGCTTATTGCAAAAGCCCCATACGGCTGACAATATCCGCCCAGGCTTCATCATCGATCTCCTCATTGCCATAGAGCTTCCGGATATCATTCTCCGTAATCTGACGAATAACACGGCAGGGATTTCCGGCGGCTACAGACCAGGAGGGAATATCCTTTGTAACCACGCTTCCGGCTCCGATGACCACATTATCGCCGATATGGACGCCGGGACAGACTACGGTATTTCCGCCGAGTCAGACATTATCTCCTATGGTCACCTCTTTTCCGTATTCATAGGCGGAATTGCGGCTGAGCGGATGAATGGGATGTCCTGCAGTATAAATTGCCACATTGGGAGCCATCTGACAGTAATCTCCGATTTTGACCCGGGCAACATCCAGAATGGTACAGTTATAATTGGCAAAGAAATTTTTCCCCACTTCAATGTGGCTTCCGTAATCGCAGTAAAACGGCGGGTTAATAAAGGCATTTTCCGATTTCCCCAGCAGATCCTTTACTGCCGCTGCAATCCCGGCCGAATCGGCGCGATCCATAAAATTTAGTTTCTGCAGTTTCTTTTTGCATATCTGCATTTCTTCAAAAACACTTTCATCCGCAATGTATGCTATCTGGGCATCTCTGCGCTCTTTGTTTGTCATGATTTCTGCCTCCTTTTTCAGACTACCGTAATTATAATAAGCGGAACCGGAAAAAGCTATAAGAAAATAAGAAATACTTACAGAATAAATTTACAGGACAGTTTTTCATGGCATCTCTGCCGGATTTGCGGTATAATCATAAACAATGCAAAAGGCAGTCTTTCGAACGTTTCAGGCAGAGCAGGGGATACGGAAGATCGGCTGCGGGATCGGAACAGGAGGATATTTCCCGATGTATAACATAAGCAACAGGCGGTATACCGGCAGTAAATATAAGCTGCTTGACTGGATAGAGGAACTGATTCTTGAGAATTGTCCGGGAGAGAGCTTTTTTGACGTGTTTGCCGGAACGGGAACCGTGACGGACAGAATGAAAAAGCATTACAGGAAAGTGATCATGAACGATTTTTTGTATTCCAATGAGATTATCTATAAAGCGTTTTATGGGAAGGAAGGCTTTGAGAGGGAGCGCCTGGAGAAATACAGAGCCGGGTTTCAGGCACTGGATCCGGAAAAGCTGGAAGAGAATTATTTTTCCGAGAATTTCGGGGATAAATTCTTTTCCCGGAAGGATGCCCTGCTGATCGGTGAGATCAGGGAGGAACTGGAAGCGTTAAAGGGAGTTTTATCGGACAGAGAATATTGTATACTGATAGCATCCCTGATTTATTCCATGGATAAGGTTGCCAATACCGTCGGACATTATGAGGCATACCGCAGAACAGGAGAGCTGGAAGATCGGTTTGTGTTTGAACTGATCCGGCCGGAGGAGCCCTCTGACAAGGTGGAAATCTACAGAGAGGATGCCAATCAGCTGGTCAGGAAAGTGAAGGCAGACATCGCATTCATCGATCCGCCCTACAACAGCAGGCAGTACAGCAGGTTTTACCATGTGCTTGAGAATGTGGTACAGTGGAAGAAGCCGGTGCTGACGGGCACAGCCCTTAAGCCGCCTGTAGAGAATATGAGCGATTACTGCCGGAATAAGGCGCCGGAGGTCTTTGCGGATCTGATCGAGAATATTGATGTGAAGTATATCATTGTCACGTACAATAATACCTACCACTCGAAAAGCTCTTCTTCCAGGAATAAGATCACATTAGAGGAGATAAAAGAAATTTTGTCACGCAGGGGGGCGACGGAAGTTTATGAGAAGAAGCACCCTTCCTTTAATGCGGGAAAGACAGACTTTGATGATCATAAAGAATATGTATTTATTACGAAAGCAGGTGCCGCAGGTGGAGGATGAGAGGATAATCAGATCGCCGTTTTTCTATGTAGGAGATAAGTATAAGCTGATGTCTCAGCTCAGGAAGCTGATGCCAGAGAAGATCGGACAGTATATAGAACCCTTTGTGGGAGGGGGAAGCTCCTTTCTGAACGCCAGGGGGACACGTTATCTGCTGAACGACGTGGACAGCTATGTGATCGAGCTGCACAGACAGATCGGAAGCTATGCGGGCAGGAGGGAGGAGCTCTTTGCAAAACTGTTCGGGATGATAGAGGATTATAAGCTTTCCTGCTCCTACAGGGGAATCTGTGCACCGGATGAGCTGAAGCGGAAATATGTGAAGACCTATTACTCTCATTATAATAAGGAAGCATATCTGAAGCTGAGGAATGACTTTAATCAGAATAAGAAGGATCTTTTGAGACTGTATCTGCTGCTGATCTATGGCTTTAATCACATGATACGATTTAACAGCGGCGGAGACTTTAACCTGCCGGTGGGAAATGTCGATTTCAACGGCAATGTATATCAGGCGCTGAATGATTATCTGGATTTTGCAGAATGCCATGAGACAGAGTTTTTCAACAGGGACTATGTCTCCTTCCTGGAAGAGGTAAGTTTTGAGGAGGAGTCTTATGTGTTTCTGGACCCGCCCTATCTGATTTCCATGAGCGAATACAATAAGCTGTGGAATGATGAGCGGGAGAATGAGCTGTGCGAATATCTGGATACGCTCAATGATAAGGGGATCCGGTTCGGAATCACCAATCTGATCACTCATAAGGGCAAGATCAACCAGCGGTTTCTGGACTGGTCCCGGAAATACTTTGCATACGACATAAAGAGCAACTACATCAGCTTCAATGACAACACCATCAAGGCTGATTCCAGGGAGGTATTTGTGACCAATTATACCCGGTAAAAGAAAAACCCGGAGAAAGCCGCCGGTGAGAATAGACAAAATTTCTCCGGGCAATCTTTCCTGCGAAAAGGAATGGTCAGAATAACACATAGGAGTGCTATATTTGCAGAAGGTTTGCTGCTAACCGATAATCAATAATTAATGTATTTGCCAGATTACCTTTAAGAGCAGCCTGGAGAGAGTAAGCTTTATGACTTCCGGATACAACAAGAATTTTATGAGGTATTTTTCTATAAGTATCCAACTCAATAGCCAGTGTTCTTTTCGCAAGATCTGAGCAACATTCATTTCCATCTGCGTCAAGAAATCTAAGCATTATATCTGTGTAGGGTCTGCACTTTAGAAGATCACTCAAATTTTGCTCGGACAGGTAGGAGAGCTGCGATAAGGGTGAGGTTAATTCCGGGTAAAAGGAGCCTATGCCGCTGACGGAAATAGTTATTTTATTATAGAGAGAAAAATAGTGGGAAATTTCTTCTGATTGTTTTAGGGATTCTAATTCCTTATAGGAAGAAAGCAACCCAGGGATAGAAATAGCGAATTTTTCCCCACCATATGCCATGGCAATTCGGCTGACCAGAGAATTAACATCAAACATACTGTTACAGCTGGGAATGGTTCCATGGAGTGTTATAAAAGTTGTTCCTTTTTTCCGACAGGGATTTAGATATTTGATTAACTCATACATGGTACCGCCCCAGGCGATGCCTAAAAGGTCCCTGGATGTAATAATACGTTCCAAATATCGTGCCCCTTCCAGGGCTACAGTGCGTTTGATCTCAAGAGGAGACTGATCATGTGTCAGGTCGGGGGGAACAACAACGATTTCATTTAAGTTATACCTTTTTTTGAGGCTGGATTCCAGACATAGACATTCTTTGAATTCTTTTGGCATATCAAAATGTATAATATTCTCCTCCCGGGCTCTTTTCAAAATTCGGGATACAGTAGGAGGAGATATATTTAGAATCTCAGAAATATCTTTTTGAGAATAGTGATCAATGTAATACATTTTTGCTGCTCTCATTACTACACAAATGGATTGATTATAAACTTCACCCTGCAAACTAATCCCTCCTTATATCTTTCAGAGGCATTGGGATAACGGAATATATTCCGGCTGTCTGTCTTTGAAAATTGCCAGATAGCGTATACCTGATTCAAGTGCTAAAATAACTGCCTCTCTATAATACTTTCCAATACCTGATGAGATATGTGCATCAGATCCGAATGTTACATATTCTCCGCCCATTTCGGCATAGCGTTTCAACCATTTACATTCCGGGGCCTGTCTGTTGGGTAAAAGCCATGATGCTGTGTTTATTTCCAGACATTTACCGTAAGAAATAATTAATTTTATTAATTCGTCAATTTCATCAGAAGCATATTCATATTTGAATTCTTTCCAGAAAAAATCCGGAAAAAAGCGTAATGCGGGTTTTATTGGGAGGTCAATGTGGCCAACACAATTATACAATGAATTATCAAATATCTTTAAGGATGAGATCAGATTTTGAATATATTCTTTACAGAAATCCGGGAAATTCCGATTTTCATAGTGATCGGGGCAAAACAAAGTAACATTATTGATTCTATGGGAGGAAGCAATCACAAAATCAAAAGGATATTTTTGCAAAAGGTCCACTGTTCTTTGAAGGTCAGAGGAAGAGCATGTAATGCCTGCCTCTGCGCCGGTTTTAATGGCGATCTGAGGATATTTTTCCCGGCATTTTTGTATCTGAAAAAAATAAGCATCCAAATCCATCTCCTGATAATTCCATTCAGAAAAGCCCAGCTCTATATGATCTGTAAAGCAAATCTCCTGAATTTTCTTGTTTATAGCATTGCATATCTGATCATCCATAGATATATGACAGTCAAATGAATGAGAGGAATGTACATGATAATCGGTAGAAAACATAGGAAACCTCCTGTTTCATTTTTGTAATACTATATCAGTAAAAGGATTCAGGTTGAATATTGAAAATTATTTCTTTAAGAATTATTCAAAATTATCCGCCCGATTTGTATAAGTTATATTGAAATTACTTTCCATATATTGAAAAAGATATGCTTTTGATAGTATAAATACAAGTCAATTCAGATCAAATCATTGTTCAGATGCAATGATGAAAAAAGGAGGAATATTATGGCTAAATATTACACAAGGGAAGAAGTTTTAGCAAGGTTTAAGTCGACTATTGCAAAAGGAAGTCCTGTTGTTATTGCAGGTGCAGGAACGGGAATTTCCGGCAAGTTTGCAGAAAGAGGCGGGGCAGATCTGGTAGGTGTGTACAATTCCGGGCTTTATCGTATGGATGGCAATGGATCCCTGGCGGGATTAATGCCATATGGGAATGCAAATGATATCGTGATCCAACTTGCAAACCGTGTATTTCCGCAGATCCAGGAGGCACCAATGATTGCGGGAATCTGTGGCAGCGATCCGACTCGTGTTATGGAAGCATTTTTAAAAGAGCTGATCGATATTGGATTTTCTGCGGTTATGAATTTTCCTACTGTGGGATTAATCGACGGAAGATATCGTAAGGAGCTGGAAGATACAGGCATGGGCTATGGAAAGGAAATTGAGACGCTGGTAAAAGCGAAAAAAATGGGGCTTTTTACGATTGGCTATGCATTTAATGAGGAAGAGGCTGCAATGGTTGGGGAAGCAGGTCTTGATGTAATGATCTGCCATATGGGACTTACTACTGGCGGTGCGATCGGTTCCAAATATTCGGAGGAAGTATCTCTTGAAAAATGTGCAGAACTGATCAATCGGATGACGAAAGCTGCCAGAAAAGGAAATCCGGATATCATGATTTTTGCACATGGCGGCCCTATTTCCGGTCCTGAGGATACGGCGTTTATTTACAAAAACACGGAATCTGTGGGATTCCTTGGAGCCTCCAGTATTGAAAGAATACCAGTTGAACGACCTCTGGAAAATGCAGTAAAGGATTTCAAAGCCCAGAAGATCAGGTAAACGGAATTCGAAATTAAAATCTGTGGCGCATCTTGTAGAAAATGGGATACGCCATGGATAACTATCATAATTTGGAGGTGTTTATGGGAAAGAAAATTATTTGCGCAGGCATTCTGGATACAAAGGGCGAAGAGATTAAATATATTGCGGAACAGGTAAAGGCAGCAGGCGGAGATCCGGTAATTATGGAACTCAGTGTTGGAAAAGAAGTGGGATGGGCAGATATTGGATTGGGAAAAATTCTTGCACTGACAGGGAAAGTGCCTGCGGACTTATTTGCAGTTGACCGCCACAAGGCGGCGGCCTGGGTTACAGAGGCAGCTGTTCAATATGTTGCTGAACTTTATCAAAAAGGGGAACTGGATGGCATCATCAGCTATGGAGGATCTATGGGAGCGGCAATTTCTTCGGCCGTAATGCAGTCTCTTCCTTTAGGAGTTCCAAAACTTTTATTGACGACAATGGCATCGGGTGATGTCAGGCCCTACATTGGAACAAAAGACATGTGTATTATGTATCCAATTGCCGAAGCCGGTTTAAATGGTCTTACAAAACAGATTTTAACGAATGCAGCATACAGCATTACCGGGATGGCGAATGCCCCTGTAATTCCAACAGAAGACAGCAGGCCGTTGATTGGATGTATGATGTTTGGAGTGACGACACCAAATGTTCTCAGGGGTGCGGCGTTTATGGAGAGCAAGGGATATGATGTGATTATTAATCATGCAATAGGTACCGGAGGAATGTCGATGGAGGAAATGATATCCGATGGATATGTAAAAGGAATTCTGGATATCACAACTCATGAAATTGCGGATGAAATGTTTGGTGGTGTTTTGTCTGCCGGCCCTGACCGCCTGACTGCAGCATCTGCGAAAGGAATTCCACAGGTGATTGCACCGGGAGGATTGGATCTGTTGAATTTTGGCGCTCTTGATACAGTACCGGAACATTACATGGAAGATGTAAAAAATAATGTCAGGAAATTATATGAGCATAATACCAGCGTGACCTGTGTCAGTGTGACCTCTGAGGAGGCCTATAAAATTGCACTGAATATGGCTGAAAAGATAAATAGGACGAAAGGTCCTACGGCATTATGTATTCCGATGAAAGGATGGGGGGCCTGTGATATTGGAGCACCCAATAAGGAGCTTGGATGGGCAGGACCTGGTGAAGGCCCTTCATGGATACCCGATCCTGAAAAAGCGGAATGGTCCTTTAGAAGCAAACGATATATTGATGGCATTAAAGAAAAGATTGATCTGGATAATCCTGATATTGAGATCCTGATCGCTGATTATCACATGAATGAACCTGAGTTTTCAGATTTAATGTCAGGTATTTTGAACGACATGCTGAATGGAACCTGGGTGAAAGGTAAGAATTATGGAGATAAAGTCTGTTTGCTCTAGGGAGGTAGAAACTATGAAATTTAACAGGCAGGAGATTTTGAGCCGTCTAAGAAATCAGGTGGAGCAGAAGAAAGCAATATTGATGTTTGGCGCAGGGACAGGGCTGACAGCAAAATGTGCGGAGGCGGGAGGAGCGGATCTGATAGGTATATATTCAACTGCAATTTTCCGGATGCAGGGTTTTCCCTCTATTCTTGCATGGCTTCCATATGGCGATTGCAATGAGCACATGTTCCGTATGGCAAAAAATATCTTGCCAATGGTGAAGGAAACACCTTGCATTGCCGGGGTAGGTGCACATCATCCGGGGATAGATTTTGAAAGAACCATAGACAGACTGCAGAGATTAGGATTTTCGGGAGTAAATAATGAGCCTTTTTCCGGATTGTATGGAGAGTTTTTCTCTTCACAGCTTGAGAGAGCAGGCGTAGGATTTTCACGGGAGGTAGAACTGATTCGTTGTGCCAGAAAAAGAGAATTCTTTTCCGTTGCATGGACTATGTCGGCAGAAGAATCGGCAAGGATGTCAGCAGCAGGAGCGGATATCATTGGCGCTATGATAGGTGTAACCAGTGGTGGAATTTCTGGATCGAAGGTGGTAATGTCACTGGAGAAAGCAGTAGAAGAAGTACAAAAAATGGTCGAAGCTGCAAAAAGGGAGAATCCTGAAGTTATGATATTGACGCACGGAGGTCCTTTTGCAGATCCTGTAACAGCTGAATATTCTCTCAAAAATTCAGGAGCCGTAGGGTATGCGTCCGGCTCAAGCGGTGAGAGAGTGCCTACAGAAGAGGCAGTGATAACCGTCACCAAAAAATATAAAGATATGAAGATATGTATCTGATTGTCTGACTTATGATGTATATACTGTAAACAAAAAATTGATTAAAGGAGACATGCATGTATATTGATCCGATTGTTGTTCAGTACCCGGAGGCATTAGAGGCCGACCGATTTGTTATAGCAACTTATTATTGTGGAACACCGGTTAAAACGAATGCATTAAAATTTGGAGCTGCACTGGCAGTTGAGCAGACGTGTGGAACATGGATAAAAGTTCCGGGGGAAACACCGGAAGTGAGGGAGAGGTCTATCGGACGCGTGATAGGAGTTTACGAGACTCCGGCATACCAGATTGGTGTACCTGAAAATGTAACGGAAAGACACTTCATTATCCGTATTGCCTATCCGGCGGCGAATTTCGGGGCATCCATGGCGATGCTGTTATCTACAGTGATTGGAAATATCTCTTCTTCCGGAAAAGTAAAATTACTTGATCTTGAATTCCCTGAGAGTTATCTAAAGGAATTTAAAGGGCCCAAATTTGGTGTACAGGGTATTCGAGATATTTTAGGAGTTTATGACAGGCCGTTATTAAATAACATGATTAAACCATGTACGGGGCTTGATCCACAGAAAACAGCAGAGCTTGCTTATGAAGCAGCGGTCGGAGGAGTCGATGTTATTAAGGATGATGAATTGGTAAGTAATCCTCCCCATTGCCCGTTGATTGACCGTGTAAAAGCAGTCATGCCTGCGATTCAGGAGGCTGATAAGGTTAAAGGAGAAAAGACCTTATATGCATTTAATATTACAGACAGAACTGAGAATTTGAAGAAGAACGCCCTGGCAGTTATGGAAAATGGAGGAAACGCCCTGCTTGTCAATTATAATACGATAGGGCTGGATGCTGCCAGAATGTTGGCAGATGATCCGGAGATTAATGTTCCTATCCTTGCGCATTCAGATTATACTGGTGCTGTGTACGAATCGCCGTGGTCAGGTCTTAGTATTAACTTAATTGGAGCTACACTTCCAAGACTTGCAGGATTGGATATGATTATAACCCTTTCTCCATATGGGAAGTTCCCTATGTCGATGGATTCTTTTATATCGGCAGGGTACAAGATGCTTCAGCCCCTCGGACATATTAAGCCGGTCTTTGCAATGCCGGGAGGGGGAACAACGCAGGGGCATATTGAGGATATTATTGATAAATTCGGAGTAGATGTTATGATTGCTGCCGGCGGCGCTATCCATGGACATCCAATGGGACCGGCAGCTGGTGCCAGAGCATTTCGCCAGGGAATTGACGCTGTTATGAAAGGGAAAACGCTTCAGGAGGCTAAGGCGGATTATGAGGAACTTCGCGCAGCTCTTGATCTGTGGGGCATTTATGGTGAAGAAAAAGCAAATAAAAATTATGATTTAAAAGGATAATTGAAAGATCCCAAAAAAGAATTTCCCCCACCGCAATCAGATAATGCGGTGGGGATTTTGCATTGTACACGAACACCCGGATGAAATATGGCAGCAGAGCTGACGGGCGCCCGGCGCGCGAGCAGGGGAAAAATCGTTCCCCTGCTCAATTTCAAAAAAATATTTTATTGGCAAATACTTCAAGTTACAATATAATTTGGGAAAGGAAGCCGAATAGATTTTGAATATGAATTATATCAGCTTCAATGATAATACCATCGAGGCTGATTCCAGGGAGGTGTTTGTAACCAGTTATGCCCGGTAAAAGAAAAGCCCAGAGAAAGCCGTTGTCTTTTTCAACCACTATGCGTAATCCCAACAGGATTGTGACCTTTTTAAACTGCCTTCTGCCCTTTGAAGGACAGATTCTGACCCATGAGGTGATTATGGAGATCATCCGCAGCGCCATAAGAGAAAAGCTCTATAAGCCGGTGGTAATTGGAAGAGTCCCGGTGCTGTCAGCTGTCTATAAAAGCGAGGATGAAAAATTTACGGATGAACAGTTGGATTTTATTATCATTTCCAGCCCCCAGGATCACAAGGAGGCCGGATTTGATCATGGTTGGGATTCCAGGTTTGACACTATCTTCAAGCTGCCTATGGAGTTTGGCTTTGTGCGGTATGCCATGAACGCGCCGATTCAGATATCTGTCACAGGGCATATGCTGATCGATGCATTGAATGAGGAGGAACCAAACGAAGAAAAGATTCAGATGGTTTTTCTGAATTCCATGATGAAATATCAGAGTAACAATCCATACAGAAGAAATGCCAATGCCAATGTGCCGCTGGTATTGCTTTTGCAGGTGCTTAAGCTTCTCAAGGAGGATGGAGAAGAAAACGGGGCCGGCGTTTTCCGCCAGGAGCTGAGCCTCTTTATATGCTGGCGGGACAATGACGCGCAGGCACTGTACGAAAAGATCAAAGCGATCCGGAAGGACAGGGGATATTCCTACAGCGACGAGTATATGTATGAGATTTGTCTGGAACTTCTGGGAGCCACGCACAGACAGCGCAACAGGTTTAAAATGTCGCAGATTTGCGGGGAAGCGGTGGATGAATATATCCGTAAGATGCGTACCACCGGTATTATTTCCCTGAGAGGAAACGGCAGATTTATCGATTACAACTCCTGGGAGACGGAGAAGATCGACTATATTCTGTCCCACTATGCCAGTTATGAGACCTTTGATTCTCAGAACCGGTACTTTGCATATATGGGTACGGTGGATGAGACCATCGTCAGGATCGTAAGCGCAGTGCCCGAGGATACTACAGATATCCGCAGGTCAACGCTGAAGAGACTTGCCGGAGAGTATTCCAGAGAGGTTATCTTTCAGGAGCTGCATAAAGTATGCCATAAAACAGCCAGCAGCGATTACATGTTCAGGTTGCTGCCGGGACCGGTGAGGCTGGAGTTTCTGACCAGCATTGCACTGCAGCAGAATTTTGAGGGGCTGGATGTCATGCCCAACTATCCGATTGACGATGAAGGACTTCCTACCAATACTGCATCAGGGGGAAAGGCGGATATTGTATGCACGGATGGAAGATGGCAGAGTCTTGTGGAAGTGACACTGATGTGCGGCAGACACGAGCAGGTGAATAACGAGATCATTCCGATACGCCGGCATCTGCTGGCGGAGAAGGATTTAAATGAAAATACTTTTTCCATATTTATAGCCCCCGTGATACACGAGGATACCAGGGAATCGGCTCTGTGGTACAAAAACAGGGAGAATCTGGATATTCTGACCTTCAGTGCGGATGAATTTGCGGAGAAGATCCGGGAGATGAAATCAATAGAAGAGGTGCTGAAAACAAATCAAATGTGCGGATGACCTGAAGATGTGATTTTGCTCCGGAAGCCCGACAGCTGCGCAAAGGTCACAAAAAGGTGACTGGGTAATAAAAAAGTGCGTACTTGTGGAGGATAAAAAAATCAATAAAATGAATCAAACAGAAAAAAGAATTTTTTTAATCAGGGAATTGCTTTCGGAGCGGCCGGAATATGCGGATATACAGATTCCGGCGGATGCCGGCGAGCAAAAGAGGCTCCTGCGTTCACTTTTGAATGTCCGTATGCCGGAGCCTGTATCAAAGGAGTTTCTGCAGTTACAGGACGAGTATTTGCAGGAGGAAACCCTACGCAAAGGGATTACGCCACTGGAAGCGCTGACACCTGAAAGGGGTAATCTTTATCTCTGGCAGGGAGATATTACAACACTCCGGTGTGACGCTATTGTCAATGCCGCGAACTCACAGCTTCTGGGCTGCTTCTGTCCCTGTCACGGGTGCATTGACAACGCCATTCATACCTTTGCCGGCGTTCAGCTTCGTCTTGCCTGTGCTGACATTATGCGGGAACAGACCGTTGATGAAGAACCGGGTAAAGCGAAAATGACTCCTGCCTATAATCTTCCGTGCAATTATGTTTTTCACACAGTCGGCCCCATCGTCAAAGGCTCTGTGACGGAAGAAGATGAAAAACTGCTTGCCGCCTGCTATCGTTCCTGTTTGGAGCTTGCAGCGCTGCGTGGAATAAACAGCATTGCTTTCTGTTGCATTTCTACCGGAGAGTTTCATTTTCCAAACAACCGTGCAGCCGAAATTGCCATACAGACTGTAACGGAATTTATGGCACAAAAACAAAGAGAAATCAAGGTGATATTTAATGTTTTCAAAGATTTGGACTACAAAATCTACAAAAAACTGCTCCGAACAAATTAGCCGCCTGAAAGAAGCAATCCAATCTGCCGACGCCGTTGTAATCGGCGCAGGCGCAGGTCTTTCCACTTCTGCGGGATTTGTTTATACGGGAGAGAGATTTCACAAGTATTTTTCGGATTTTGAAGAAAAATACGGTTTTCACGATATGTATTCCGGCGGCTTTTATCCGTACAAAACGCAGGAGGAGTATTGGGCGTATTGGAGCCGTTATATCTGTGTCAACCGTTATATGGATGCACCGAAGCCGGTATATCAGGAGCTTTTGAAGCTTGTAAAGGACAAAGACTATTTTGTCATTACCACCAATGTGGATCATTGTTTCCAAAAGGCGGGCTTTGACAAAAAGTGTTTGTTCTATACACAGGGAGACTACGGGCTGTTCCAGTGCAGTGTCCCCTGCGGCATAGATACCTACGACAATGAAGCGGTTATACGGCGTATGATGGACGAACAAAGGGATATGAGAATCCCTGCGGAACTGATTCCGAAATGTCCGAAATGCGGGAAACCACTGACCATGAATCTGCGCTCGGACGATAAATTTGTTGAGGATGAAGGATGGAGAGCCGCCTCCCAAAGATATGAAAATTTCCTGCGGACGAGGAAAAATCAGAGAATCTTATTTTTGGAGCTCGGCGTGGGCTACAATACCCCGGGTATAGTGAAATTTTCTTTCTGGAGGATGACAGAGGGGAATCCAAAGGCAACCTATGCCAGTGTCAATTTAGGAGAAGCCAGCGCACCAGCGGAAATCAGAGACTGTTCCATCTGTATCAATGCAGACATTGGGATGGTACTCGAACAATTATAAGACAACAGAGTCAGTTACTTCGTTCATTTGTGGGTATAATAAAAATATCAGATCAAATCGGGTCACGATCGGGTCACTCGATTGACACAATTTGATCCGATTTGATATAATATGCCCAACAAACGAAAGTAAGTAGGGAGATGGTGTCATGCTTTTTCAGGAAAGTGAAACTGTAGAACTGAAGGAAGTATTTGTAGACGATATAAAAAAAGAAATCATTGCCTTTGCCAACTGTGATGGCGGCAAACTGTATATTGGCGTTCGGGATGACGGCGTAGTGGTCGGACTTGATGATCCTGACAGCGTTTCTTTGCAGATCAGCAATATGGTAAGGGATGCTATTAAGCCTGATGTGACGATGTTTCTGCATTATAGAACAATAAAGGAAGATGAAAAAGAAATTGTTGCGGTGGATATTCAGCGCGGAACGGACCGGCCTTATTATCTTGCTAAAAAGGGGATGCGTCCAGAGGGTGTATATGTCAGACAGGGATATTCTTCTGTTCCTGCTACTGACACAGCAATCCGCCGTATGATCAAGGAGACGGATGGAGACCACTATGAGGCTATGCGTTGCTTAAATCAGGAACTTACATTTGAAACCGCAAAAAAAGAATTTGATCTTCGGGAAGTGGAGTTTGGGCCACAGCAAATGCGCACTTTGAAGCTGACTGACCAGGATAATCTTTACAGCAACTTAGGTCTGCTTCTGTCCGATCAATGTGTCCATACGATTAAAGTCGCTGTTTTTCAGGGAACGGATCAAACAATTTTTAAGGACCGTCGGGAATTTGCCGGGTCGCTGATGCAGCAAATGAACGAAGTCTATGATTTTATCGACTTCCGTAATCAAACCCGTGCAACAATAGAAAAATTGTTGAGAATTGATGTCAAAGACTATCCGGAAATCGCCGTCAGGGAGGCATTGCTGAATCTGCTGGTACATCGTGACTATTCCTTTAGTGCCAGTGCATTTATCAGCATCTATGCTGATCGGATTGAATTTGTCTCTATTGGCGGATTGATGCCGGGAATTGACCTGGAAGATATTATGGCAGGTATTTCCGTATGTAGAAATCAGGATCTTGCGAATGTGTTCTACCGGTTGCACTTAATTGAGGCTTATGGTACCGGAATAGGCAAGATTATGAAAGCATACGAGAGTCTGGAAGAAAAGCCTTCGATTGAAACAACCAAAAATACCTTTAAGATTATATTGCCTAACATTAACGCAAAATATGAAATGGGAAAGGATTCCGTATCGAAAGCAGGATTGATCACAAATTCTGCTGCCGGGGCTGAAGAAAGCCTGGGCAATGAAGAAAAAGTGTTGGAATTTGCCCGGTCTCATGGTGCTGTTACAAGAAATGATGTAATCGCATTGCTTGGAGTGAGTACCTCTACTGCTTCCAGAGTCATCAGGAAAATGGTAAAAAGCAACTTGCTAAAGCAAAATGGAAAAGCAAGAAACACCAACTACACGGTTATTAAAGAATAATAGTGCTCTGTCGAAAGCTGAACACGGGAGATTTTGCCCAAAATGGTGCGTAATAAACACAATACCCCGGGGATCATCAAGTATCCCTTCTGGCAGATGACGGCGGAGAATCCGAAGGCGGGGAATAAATTTGTATGAGGAGAGAATTCCCATTAAGAACGGATAGAAATAAAAGCACAGAAAAAGCTGCGGTATTTACTGCCGCAGTTTTTTTATGCGCAGGCCCGTGTAGAGGACATCAAAAGGATACAACAAGCAGGTATACTATAGTAAATACAGGAAATACGCAGGAGGCGGCAGATGAGGTATCGGATTTTACTGGTGGAGGATGATGTTCAGATCCGGGAAGTGATAGAGGATTATTTTTCCGGCCGGACAGAGGACGAAGTGAGTGTTGTCAGTGCAGGGGATGTGGATGAGGGGATGGAGAGGATCGCCGAGGGACAGTTCGATCTCGCCATTTTTGATATTATGCTGCCGGGGGCATCGGATGCGGGAGGATTTGATCTGTGCCGGGAGCTTAGAAAGGACAGCGTTGTACCGGTCATTTTCCTGACGGCAAGGGGACAGGAGGAGGACAAGCTTTACGGCTACATGTTGGGATGTGATGATTACATTGTCAAGCCGTTTTCATTGGCCCTGCTCTATGCAAAGGTAAAAGCGCTTGTGAAACGCGCCAGAGGAATGGTAGGGGGGAATGACATCCGTGTGGGAAAGATCAGGCTCATACCCGAGCAGAATCTGGCATACGCCGAGGGCCGGAAGCTGACGCTTTCTCCGAAGGAATTTGCGCTTTTGCAGTATCTTATGGAGCATCCCCGACAGGTGCTGAGCCGGGAAAAGCTTCTGATACAGGTATGGGGGTATGAGTTCGAGGGGATGGACCGGGTGGTGGACAATCATATCAGAAAACTGAGAAAAAAGCTGGGAAAATGCAGAGTACAGATCAAAACCGTCATAAAAAAGGGGTACCGGATGGAGGAGGAACAGGAGCATGAGAGAGAGTAAGAGAAGAAAAGGACATATGGGCAGGAAAAGAGCCGGATTTGGAAAAATATGGGCGGAAATTACAATTCCGATTCTGCTTCTGACACTCCTGGCCATGATGATATATTTCGAAATGATGGTGATGTATCTGCTGCTGAACCAGAAGGTGAGGGCCGGCAGCATTGCGTACGAGGAGGCTACCTTTTTAAAGGGACAGGACCTGACAGATACCGGGCAAAATTCTCGGATGCTGGATATGGAACGCTTTCAGATGGTGGCGGTGCTGTATGATGAGCAGGAAAACCTGGTTGGCGCCTCGCCCATCGGGCAATATGATAAGCAGGAAATCCCGGCGGAGGTTTACCGGTCAATGCTGGAGAAGCTGAAGACCATGAGGATGGCAGAGAACAAAAATGAACCGGGATTTGGCGAGGTAGATCTGACGGGCATCAGCTGTCTGTACGGGAGGGAGAGATTCTCAAATGAACAGGGGAACTTCACAATGAGATATGCCGCCGCCATCAATCCTTACGTGAAAATGAAGAAAAGCATTTATTTCGCAGGAATCGGAGTGATTCTGGCGGTGACCGGACTGGCAACAGTGATAGCCGGGCATTATTACAAAATCTACCAGGAGCAGATAAAGGCGCAGGAGTATTATCGAAAAACCTCAAACGCCCTGGCCCATGACCTGAAAACGCCTCTTATGGCCATATCCGGATATGCGGAAATTCTTCAGGAGAATATCCATACGGACAAAAGGGACTACTATGCCTGTGGCATTCTGAAGAATGTGGCAGTCATGAATTCCCTGATCGAAAATATGCTGGAGCTGGCCCGGCTGGAAAATCCCAGGCTTACTCTCATCAGAGAAAACATCGATTTATGCGAGATCAGTTCCGAACTTGCGGAGAGATTCAAAGCGGAATTATGGATCAGGGATATTGAGATTGCGGTTCAGGGAGAGGCGGCGGTATCTGCAGACAGAGCATTGATGAGCAGGGCGCTGGAAAATCTGATCGGCAATGCCGTTAAATACACGCCGGAACACGGAAGGATTATGATAACAGCAAAAGATGGAACCTGGCAGATCAGAAATACGGGCGTAAACATTCCGGAAGAAAAACTGAAAAGTATATGGGAGCCTTTTGTGAAAGGAGAGGATGCAAGAGGACAGGTGTCAGGGACAGGAATCGGGCTTACCATCGTAAAGGAAATTCTGGATCTGCATGCTTTCGCTTACAGGATGGGAAATGATGGAGAAGATGTGAAGGCAGAGATTATGTTTGCACACCGACAGAAGGCGGCTAAGCGAGGATTCTGTTCTTGAAGGATAAAAATATTCGTGCTATCATCAAAGCAAAGAATCGGACGGAACAGGAGGTTTTTGCAAAATGAAAAAATGGACACGTGTTATGTATCAGCCCAATCTTCCTCTGGGAGAAAACGGAGAAAGGCTTACAGGCTCCCGGCAACATATCGAGCTGTCAAAAAATGCGGCGAAGGAAGGAATGGTTCTGCTGAAAAATGCGGGAGGTATTCTTCCTCTGCAAAAGGGGACGAAGCTTGCACTTTTTGGCAAAGCAACCTTTGATTATGTAAAGGGAGGCGGCGGAAGCGGTGATGTGACGGTGGCGTATATCCGCAACCTGTACGAGGGCCTGAAGCTTCAGAAAGATATGGTCAGCATATTTGAGCCCTTATGCGATTACTATCGGAAGGACGTGGAGAGGCAGTATGGTGAGGGCAGTGCGCCGGGAATGACCATTGAGCCGGAGGTGCCAAAGGAGCTGCTAAGTCAGGCAAAAGCTTATACAGATACTGCAATTATTTCCATATCCCGTTTTTCAGGAGAAGGATGGGATCGGAAAAGCGTGATCGACAACGAGAATAAAAATATGTGGGATACAGAGCGGGATATGGCAGAACGCTCTGCAAGGATATTTGCAAACGGAGATTTCCGTCTTTCAACAGCAGAAGAGGCAATGGTCAATGCTGTGAAAGAGAACTTTTCCAAAGTAGTGGTGGTGATGAATGTAGGCGGAATGGTGGATACCTCCTGGTTCGCCAGGGAAGAAAGGATCGGCGCGGTTCTGATGGCATGGCAGGGCGGCATGGAAGGCGGACTGGCAGCAGCAGAGCTTCTGACAGGGAAAGGAAACCCTTCCGGTAAGCTGGTGGATACCTTTGCAGGAGCGCTGGAGGATTATCCCTCTACCTGTAATTTCCATGAATCGAGAGATTATGTGGACTACACAGACGATATCTATGTAGGCTACCGTTATTTTGAAACCATCCCGGGCGCTGCGGCAAAGGTGGTCTATCCCTTTGGCTATGGTCTCTCCTATACAACCTTTGATGTAAAGGTCCTCTCTGCAGAGGAAGAGGGAGGAAGGATTACATTGTCGGTTCAGGTGACAAACACAGGAAAAGTTCCTGGAAAAGAGGTAGTGCAGGTTTATTTCGGCGCGCCTTCCGGGAAGCTTGGTAAGCCTGCCAGGCAGCTGATCGCGTTTGCAAAGACCAGAGAGCTGGAACCGGGAGAGAGACAGATCCTCTTCCCTGATTTTTCAGTGGAGGATATGGCTTCTTATGACGATCTGGGCAAGGTGCAGAAAGCGGCATATGTGCTTGAAAAAGGAGATTATGCTCTGTATGTGGGAACCTCTGTCCGGGATGTGGAGAAGCTGAACTTTGTCTGTCAGGTAGAAGAGGACAGGATTGTGAAGCAGCTTTCCAGCCGGCTTGTGCCCTCTCTGCTGGCCAAGAGAATGCTTGCGGATGGAAGCTTTGAAGAGCTGCCGATGGGCGAAGGAAATGATCCGGACGCGTGCGAACTGGAGAAAATACCCAAGGATCAGATGGAAGGGTACGCGCCTGCCATTCGGGGGAGAGAGCGGTATCAGCTTTGGAGAGAGGCCTATAAAGAGGGAGTGCATACTCTGCAGGAGGTAGTGGAAGGAAAGCTGACGGTGGATGAGTTCCTGGCACAGCTCACCGATGAGGAAGTGGCACATCTCCTGGGAGGCCAGCCGAACACCGGGGTGGCCAATACTTTCGGCTACGGAAATCTTCCGGAATACGGAGTTCCTTCCGTGATGACAGCGGACGGCCCTGCAGGACTGCGGATCCTTCCCGAGTGCGGCGTCACCACCACCTGCTGGCCCTGCTCCACCTTACTTGCCTGCAGCTGGAATGCAGATCTGATCGAGCAGGTGGGCGCTGCAGGAGGCGCGGAGGTAAAAGAGAACAACATTGCCGTATGGCTGACCCCTGCGGTAAATATCCACAGAAGCCCTCTTTGCGGACGGAACTTTGAATATTACTCGGAGGATCCTCTTCTGACCGGAAAGCTGGCCGGCGCTATGGTGCGGGGAATTCAGTCCAATCATGTAGGCGCAACTGTGAAGCACTTTGCACTGAATAATAAGGAGACCAACCGAAAGAACAGTGATTCCAGGGTCTCCGAGCGGGCTGCAAGGGAAATCTATCTGAAGGCATTTGAGATCATTGTGAAGGAAGCACAGCCCTGGTCCATTATGACCTCCTACAACATGATCAACGGACATCGGGCTTCTGAGAATGTAGATCTTCTGGAAGGAATTCTCCGGGAAGAGTGGGGCTATGAAGGTCTGGTGACCACAGACTGGTGGACCTGCGGAGAGCATTATAAAGAGACAAAGGCCGGAAACGATGTGAAGATGGGCTGCGGATATCCGGAGCGTCTTCTTATGGCATTGGAAAAAGGATGCCTTTCCAGAGCAGAGATGGATGCCTGCGCCAGAAGGATCCTGAATTTGATTCTGAAGGTAGACTAAAAGATGGCGGAACAGGATTACTTTAAGAGAGCATTATCTGACTTTACCCACGAAGCTGCCAGTGGCGGAGCCATCCGCCATCTGGCAGATTTGGGCTATACGGTAAAACAGATCAGGGAACAGCTTACCTTTCCCACACCTTACGAGAGGGTTCAGAAAGCGGTGTGGGAGCGCCTGCTTGATACAGGAGTGATACTTTTGGAAGAGCCGGGAAGCGGAAAAAGGCGGGAAAAAACCGACTATGTGGTGGAGCATGACAGATACGGCAGGACAAGCTTCCGACGTCTTCCGGCACTCCCAAAAGAGGACGGGACGGAAACTGTCTTTCTGAGGGAAAGGAAGATACAGGAGGCAGCACGCTTTCCGGCAGCAGGAGGAGGAACTCCGGCAGGGTTCCTCTCTGAAAAATGCAGAGAAAACGGAGAAAATAATTCTTATATTTCCTGCGATTTCGGACTGCAGATAAAAAGAAATGAGGAAGAATTCCGAAAGGCAATGGAGCTGCTGACACAGCGCCAGAGAGAATATATCCAGGGCCTTCCCTGGGAGAGGAAAAGATGCTACCACAGGCTGGATCTGCGTATGAGAGAGATCATGGTAAGGCTTTATGAGGAAGGACATTACCATGGAGCCTGCTATTTCCTGAAGTCCCGGGAGAAGGTGGTATTTTAAGCGACAGACATGCCGGACAGTCCGGCTGTTTTTGCTAAGCTCTGCAGATCTTCATCTTTCTGTAACAAATCACAAGGATTACCAGCGTCAGCATCACATATCCCCCCGAGAGCATGGTCACCAGCTGTATGCCGGCCCGATCCATGACATAACCGGAATACAGTAATCCCACCACACCTGCGAAACTCCGGTAGGCTGAATCGAACAGGCTGTTTACTGTGGTCTGAAGAGACATATCCACCAGCTTTTCAATATATTCTCTGGTGGCAAGGATCAGAAAAGTATAGGCCACGGAACACAATGTGCTCCCTGCCATAATCAGAGTATAATGAGGAGCCAGGATAAATACGGCTGTAGACGCCAGATACACTGCCGCCGAAAAGAGCAGTCGTTTGTGTACCGCTATCATGCTCAGCCTGCTTACCAGAAGAAAGCACACAAACTGCACGGTACAGGAGACAAACGCATCGATTCCCAGAAAAGATACCGTGCCTCCCAGTCTCTGGATCAGAAGGATCTTAAGATTATTCAGCGGTGCAAAGGCAAGCCCTAACAGAAAGCTGACCAGAATCAGAATCCGCAGCCGGTTGTCATTCAGCGCTTTCACAGCAATTCTGACCGTTACCCGCTCTGTTTTTCCAATTGCATGGGAGTCAGGTATCCCAACTGCGATCAGGAGGGTGATTCCGGCCACAAGAATGGCACAGACAGGCAGAGCTATAAATCCTTTTTCGCGGATCAGAAATCCGACCACGGGCATCCACAGCCCGTAGCTGATGGAGTCATATGCCTTGGCTCTTCCATACAGCTTTTTGTCGAAATCCGTGTTCTTCAGCATCCAGGAATCCAGAATGGATCCCATGGGAAAGAGAAACAGGCCGGTCAGCACATACAGAATTGAAAATACCGTATTATCAGGCACTGCATATACAAACGCATACAGGACCGCCACCGTGATTCCGCAGAATAGAAAGATCTTTTTGTCCGACCGGATGCGGTCGCAGACATATCCCCAGAGAATCTGTCCCGTGAAGGAGGACAGCAGGAAAAAGGCGATCATGACACTGGCCTGACCCGGGCGCATGCCCCGCTCCAGCGCAAAGGCCGTTATGTATGCCGTAAAGGAAGCAGATATGGTCCAGAAGAAGAAATGAACCATCATAAATTTTTTGTTCAACGTAATCCCTCCGCATGTTGCAGACGGGCATTCCATGCTCTGCGAGTTAACTCTTTACCGATCCAACAGTCAGTCCTTTTACAAAGTATCTCTGCACAAAGGGATATAACAGGAGAATCGGACCTGTAGTCACTACAGTTAACGCCATTTTAGTGGATTCAATGGGCATGGTGCTGGCGGATATAGATGTCTGGGAGGCCAGTTCCCGCAGGGCCTTGATGCTTCCCATGAGCTGATAAAGCATATACTGCAGGGTCATCATGTCTTTTTTGTCCACATAGAGCATGCACATATACCAGTCATTCCAGTAAGTAAGTGCCGTAAACAGACCTATGGTGGCGATCACCGGTTTGGACAGAGGCAGGATCAGCTTCAGAAAAATCTGAAAATCACCTGCGCCATCGATCTTGGCTGATTCCGTAATCTCATAGGGAACACCGGCCATAAATCCTTTTGCCAGTATAATATACCACACGGAGACCAATGTGGGAATAATCAGAACCCATATTGTATTTTTTAAATGGAGCTGGCGTACAATCATGATATACCACGGTACCAGTCCGCCTGAAAACAATGTGGTAAAGAAAAAGTAAAAGGAAAAAAGGTTACGCCATTTAAAATCTTTGCGCTGCAGCACATAGCCGGTCATTACATTGAGAAATGTTCCCAGAATGGTGCCGCAAACCGTGACCAGAATGGTCATGCCGTAAGCCCTGACGATTCGTATCGGGTTTTCAAATACAAGCCTGTAAGCGCTCAGAGAAAAATCCCTTGGCCACAAAGAATACCCTTTTTGAATTATGGAGGATTCATCCGTCAAAGAGGAGGAAACAATCAGGATAAAGGGAAGGACACAGATCAGTGCGAACAGGATCAGAATCGGATATCCTATCGCCTTGAACAGCCTCACATCCCCGGAGCTTTTTTTTCTGCTGGATTCACTCATAGTCCTTACCTTACCTTTCTGCTTTTCAGAACAATGCGTAGTCAGAGTTAATGCGCTTTACCACGGTATTTACCACAATAATAATGACAAAACACAGCACGGACTGATAGAAGCCTGACGCGGAGGCCATGCCGATATCAGAAGATTCCAGCAGGGAGCGGAAGACAAATGTATCGATGACGTCTGTGGTTTCATACAGGGCGCCGTTGGATCCGACCAGCTGATAAAACAGATCAAAGTTGCCGCGGAAAATTTTGCTGACATCTAATAATACTAATGTGATAATGGTGGGCTTGATAGATGGGAGAAGCACATACCGGATCCGCTGAAAGATATTGGCGCCATCAATTTCTGCTGCCTCATAAAGCGTGGTGTCCACACCTACCACAGCGGCCAGATACACCACCATACTGTAGCCCACGCCCTTCCAGGCGTTGAAAAGAACCAGGATCAGCCTCCATGCCTTCGGAGTGAAATAAATGTTCAGCGGCTGCCCTCCCAGCGCTCTGATCATGGAGTTCAGCACACCGTTTTCATAGTTTAGCAGATTATAGGCAATGGAGCCCACAATAACCCACGATACAAAATACGGCAGAAAGATGACGGACTGTGTTGCTTTCTTAAAGAATCTGTTTTTGACTTCGCTCAATATGATGGCAAGTCCCACAGCCAGCGAGGTATTTACAACAATAAAGGACAGATTATAGGTAAAGGTGTTAAGCGTTACTGTGCCCGCTTTTCCGGAAATGAAAAAGAACCTGAAGTTGTCAAAAATATGTTCTACCCAGGGACTTTTCCAGATACCGTCCTTATAATTGTATTGTTTGAACGCCAGAATCGTGCCGCCCATGGGCATATAAGCAAAAACAAAAATGAGCACGACTGCAGGCAGCAGCATCAGAAGCAATGTCCTGTTTTTCCTGACCTGAAGCCAAAATTCCTGTATCCTGCTCCGATTGGTATTCGTCCTGTTTTTCTTCCCCTTTTTCATAAGCTTTCTCCTGTTCTCTCCTTTGCGAAAGATAGCTACGGCTCTGAAAGCCGTATATCCCTCCAGCCTTTGCAATCATCATATCGCAGCCTTCCCACTCTGGAAAGCGCATCTTTTTGCAAAAATAGCAATATCTTTTACTGAATTTCCAGTCATCGTAAATTTCTGTGATCGAATTGATGTGTGTGCGGAATTGTGTTATATTTCCTGTAAAGAAGGCGCTTCCGGGAAGAGGAGCAGAACGCTCCGATATGAAGCAGGAGGACAAAATAATGAAGCTTTTACTGGTAGATGATGAAGAATATTCCCGCGACGGAATTCTTTCCGTTGTATCATGGAAGAGTCTGGGAATTGATGAGATAAAGATAGCCGAAAACGGCAGCGAAGGACTGAAAACAGCGCTGGAATTTCAGCCGGATATCGTTCTCGCTGATATCCGTATGCCGCATATGGACGGTATGACCATGTGCAGCAGAATCAGAGAGAAGCTCCCATACTGTAGCTTTATCATTATTAGCGGATACTCCGATAAAGAGTATTTAAAGTCTGCGATCCGTCTTTCCGCCGTTAATTATTTGGAGAAACCATTTCTTCCCAGAGAGCTGACAGAGTCACTGAAACAGGCGATTGCCAGGCGGTCGGCTTATATCTCTTCCGGCGTATACCCTTCCCCCAATATGCCGTCCCCTGACCTGGAAAACAGAATGGCGCTTGCCCTGCTGCACCCGCATCCGCAATCTGACCCTCTGTGGAACCAGATTCATGAACACTTCCCGGACCTGCCGGAAGATGCAAGATGGATTACCCTGCTGATAACGATTTATGAGAGGGCAGACCACAGAGGTATTGCAGGCCCGGAGCACCAAAAGGAGATTTTTTCCCTTTTGCGCAGACATCTTGATCCGGGGCAGGATACATGCCTGCTGTTGGGGGCAAAATCAGAAAATGTGACCGTTGCCCATATTGCCTTCCGGGGTGGGACGGATATTTCCATCAGAATGGGCAGCCTGCAGCGTGAACTGGCCGACTGCCTCAAAAACCGTTGTCACTATACCATTGGGGAGGGAGCTTCGGTTTCAGGCATTCACAACGTTCACAGCTCCTATGAAACCGCCATGCTCTGCATCCAGCAGGGCTTTTTCAGGGGACCTGACTGTGTCATTGCCTATCAGCCGGTAGAAAATCCGCCTGTATATTCCTTTTCACAGGAGGCTGCCGAGCGATTTGCACAGCTCATAAAAGGAAATGACATTCAGGCTGTCGAAGCCTTTATTCATACGCTGTCCGGGGAACTGAAATCATACGACTACACACTGATCAGCTCCGTAAAGGATTTCTTTTCTCAGTTGATCAGAAAGCTGTATTACCATTCGGATTCCTTTCTCCTACCGGCATTTTCCATGGAGGAAACCCTGGCTGATTCCATCCAGATCATATGGGATGTTCCTTATTTAAGCAATCTGGAACAATATATGTGTCGCAGAGTCAGCGCCCTTTTTCGCGAACTGGAAAAGGGAAGTAACCGGCTCCAGGATAATCCGCTTCCCTGTAAAATTAAAAACTATATAGACAGTAATTACTGTGACCCGAACCTCTGCCTGCAGAGTCTTTCGGATGCCTTTAATATCACCACATCCTATATCTGCATCATTTTTAAGAAACAGTATCAGAAAACCATCAACCAGTATATCAATGAGAAGAGGATAGAAAAATCCATGGAATATCTGGAGCAAAGCGATAAAAAAATAAAGGAGATATCGTCTCTGATCGGCTTCCCGGACGCTAATTATTTTATAAAGGTATTTAAAAAAGTGACAGGAACCACGCCGAAAGAATACCGCAGGAAATGATACCGCTGTCAGGAGAAACCTATGAAACTGAAAAGTGTTGTTAAATATCTCATCAAAAAATATGTGATCGACCCGCTGAACAATGTGAAGCTGCGCCGTCGTCTTGTGCTTTCCAGCATTGTGATCAATATATTTCTGGTACTTATCATAGCGGTCTGGGTGGACAGGGCCGCATACAACCAGATGCTGAGCCAGGGCTCCTACAGCCTCTCCCAGAGCTTCAACCAGTCTCTCTCATACATTCGTTCCCGATTGGAAAACACCATTAATCTGAGCGATGTGATCATCTATAATACCTACCTTAACAGCCTGATCAACAAGGAATATACTGATATTATAAATGTGAGCTCCGACGCCCGTTCTCTGCGTCTGTTGATCAGAAGTTTCGAGGATAATAACGGAATCGACCATGCGCGGCTCTATCTGGATGATTCTTTGAGTTATACCTATGACGGCAAAAATATATTTCCCATATCGAGGCTGGAAAACCAGGAGATTCTGGAGGAACTGTTCTCGCAAAAGAAGCTGAAGCTTTTCGTAGGCAGTAATCATTTGGAGGATGATGCGGCCTATGCAGAGAAAGTTCTGTCTATGTTCCGTATCATGTATTCCACCAATGATTACAAAAAGATAGCGTTTGTACTGCGTCTGGACCTTTCCAAGGAAGAGTTTGTCAATATCCTGTCCGATACCAATCCAACCAGCGACTCTCTCTCCTTTATTCTGGATCAGGATTATACGCTGATAGCTTCCTCGGGCTCCCTGTCCGATTCCCTGGAAGAGAAGGAGATACAGCGCGAAATGCTCTCCCTGGAGGACAGCCGGCTCAGTGATATTGTCATAGACCGCAGAAAATACATGATCCTGAAAAGCGGGATAGATCTCACTGACTGGACCATGATCACGCTGGTTCCTTATTCCTCCTTCTTCATTGATTTCAAGGACACTACCCGCATGATTATAATCGTTTCTCTGCTGATTATTCTGATTTCCCTGGGACTGTTCAGCCTGATCTCCTACACCATCACCAGAAGACTGCTTGTGCTGTGTCAATACATCAAAGATGCGGAAACAGGGGAACTGTTGTTCATCGACGCACCGGTTTACAGAGACGAGATCGGAATTCTGTACCAGAATTACAACGATATGATCGGAAGGATCAAAAAGCTTTTGAAGGAAAACTACAACATGGGGCGGGATCTGAAAAGCGCCGAGTACAAAGCCCTGCAGTCACAGATCAATCCGCATTTTCTGTATAACACACTGGATATGATCAGCTGGTTTTCCATACAGGGAAAAACCAATGAAGTAAATGATATTGTATATTTTCTTGCCAGATTCTACAAAATTTCCCTGAGCGGAGGAAAAGATGTCATAACCATTGAAGAAGAGCTGAAGCATACCGACTGCTATGTGGCTATCCAGAAATATCGTTTTGCCAACAAAATCCTCTATGTAAAAGATATTGATCCGGATATCCTGCCTTATTCCATTCCCAAGATCACCATTCAGCCGCTTGTGGAAAATGCCATTCTCCACGGAATCCTGGAAAAAGAGGGCGGTAACGGAATCCTGGAAATCAAAGGACGTCTGGAGGAAGGGATTATACACATCATGGTGATAGACAATGGAAGGGGAATGGAAGACGGCTGCACGGTTTTAAACGGCAGCGCTGTGCTTCAGGAAGCTTCTGAATCGGAAGCCCGGGGAAGCCATTACGGACTGCAGAATATCGTACTCAGGTTGAAGCTTCTGTACGGAACTGAATATGGACTGTCCATTGAAAGTGCACCGGGAGAGGGGACGATCATTCATATACACATACCTGCAGTGAAACCTTCGGAACAGAAGGAATAGGGCAAGAGACAGATCAAGCGGGGAGAATCGGTTTTCTCCCCGCTTGATTTGTGCTTGTGGCGATTGTATTTGTACGGTGTGTGTCAGACTTATAAATTGACGTTTTTCACATATTCTGTATATTGAGCCCTGAACTCTTCCAGGATTTTATCTTTTCCTGCCTGTGTACATTTTTCGTTGAACTCGTCGAGAGTGGCATCTACATCCTCAACGAGACCGAGCTCAAGTATGGGAATGTATTGTGAACAGAGCTCGGAAATGGCAGCGATCTCATTTTTTACATTGGAATCGTCAAAGGTAAAGCCGGCTGAAGCCTCGCTCATGGGATTACCGAACAATTGCAGATAAATGTCAGAATGAGTAGTACCTGCCTCGCCCACGAGTCTTTCCAGAGCATCATTTTTTAATCCCCAGGTAATGGGTGAATTGCCGACAGTGTAATTGCCCTGCGCTTCTCCCAGGAGATAGGTAGTGTCGCTGGTAGCAGACCATGTTTTTCCCTCAATACCATAACGGGCTATATCATAAAGCTCCTTGTCCCATTTCAGAAGATCGATCACCATCAGGGAGCGTTCCGGATGCTCGGCAGATGCAGGTACTGACATACCTTCCCCATAGGGGGCTTTGTACCGTGCTCCTTCAGGATTCGGATCAATAATTTCCGGCTTCCATTCCGGATGCTCTTCCATTACAGTGTTATAGATGGTCATGCAGGTATCATAATTCCAGAACACACAGGCACTGGTCCCGTTGATAAAAGCATCCGCAGGTGAAATGGTGTTGGAAACCGCATTTTTGGACCAGAAGCCCATGTCTGCCCAGGACTTCATCAGATTCACAAATTCCCGGTATTCCTCCGTGGTATACTGCCACACCATATCGTCCGCCGAAGGCTTATTGTTGCCGTTGTAATAATAACCGATATATTTCCCCAGAGATGTGGACGGAAACATGTCGTTTTTGCACTGATACATTTGAATTGCCAGCTCCACACCGTCCGTGGCCGCCGCATAAGGGGATATGCCCTGTTCGTTATCGGCAACGGCTTTCAGGTATTCTCCCAGTTTATCATAGCTGTCGATGGCATCCATTTGATATTTTTCCCGCAGATCTCCGCGGATCAGTACCGGAACCGCATTGTTGGCATATACGCTGTTTTTGGGAATCTGAAAAATCTTCCCGGCTACTTTAACGGATTCATAGGAAATCTTGTCCTGGGAGGCATCTGTCTGCGGCATGTAAGCAGAGATCATATCCTCTGTGATTTCCATATAGGCCCCCTTGCGGGCCTCCTCGAAGTAGTAAGCCCATCCGGAGGAATAAATGATGTCAATGGGTTCGCCGCTGGCCAGAAGCAGCTGATACTTGGTATTGTAATCACTCAACGGGATATAACTGATATCCAGCGTTACATTTGCCTTCTCTTCCAGAATGGTATTCATGGCCGCTTCTACCTCATCAGCCAGAACCGGCTCATCCCCGATCACATACATAATCATATCCAGATGCTCGGAGATGTCAGTCCCGGAAGATTCTGCGGATGCAGTTTCGGTATCGCCGGTATCCTCTGTTTCGGCGGCATTCTCCGTTTCAACGGGCTTCTCAGCTCCGGCCGGATTGTCTGAACCGCAGCCTGATAAAACGGTGCCGGCAAAAAATGCAGCTGCCAGCATGATTGCAGTAATTTTTGTTTTTTTCATATGTAATCCTCCTGTTTGAAATACGATCTCATTTCTCTGCTTCCCTTTCCTGATAATGGTATTGTAAATTTAAAAGAGAGGAGCGTAAATCGGATGTTTTTTTAAAAGTAGCAAAATCTTTCAATACAGAAATTTCCTGAATTGACACGGTGTGTCTCTTATGCTAAGGTAAGGCCAGGCGTACTGCTTTTTCTGTTTCCTCCTGATATAACGACGATGCGGCGCCAAAGATCGGCTGCGTATCCGGCAAGTAACCAATCTCTTTCATCAGACATTTATTCAGAATCAGGAGGTGTCCCTATGTTTTATGCTTTTGATTATAGCAACATTGCGTTACAGGATTCCATGGTAAATGATTCCATACAGGAGACCATGGAATTTTACCTGAATATACCCTGCGACAATTTTTTCAAATATATGAGGGAAGATGCCGGCCTGGATGCTCCGGGTGTTTATTATCAGGGCTGGTTCAAGAACTCAAGGGGGGTAATGCTGACAGGCCAGTGGATTTCGGCTTTTTGCAGAATGTATGCATTTACCGGCAGAGAAGAGTTTAAAGAAAAAGCGGTTTTTCTGTTTGAAGAATTTAAGAAATGCCACGATCTGCTGGCAGGAACGCCAAAGGCTCTGCTGAAGGAAACCTCCCATTACGATTACGAAAAAATTCTGCGGGCTATTTGCGATCTGCATTTGTACTGCCAATATGAAAAGGCAGCACAGTGGCTGCCATGGCTTCTGGAATTTGCCCGCACAACGCTGACCCGTGACAATCTGTTCGGCGACAATACGACGGAGTGGTATACGGTGGCGGAATCTCTGTATATGATATATCAAATCTTCCATCTGGAGGAAGCCAGGGAGCTGGCCGCCATGTGGGAATACCGGGAATTCTGGGATCTGTTTTACAAAGATCAGGATCCTTTTTCCAAAAAACCCAGGGCAGGACTGTATTCTGAATTCTGTCATGCCTACAGCCATGCCAATTCATTCAATGGATGCGCCAGAGCCTATGAGATTACCGGGAATCCCTATTATCTGCGGGCACTGCGAAAATTTTACGGATTTATGCAGAAGGAGGAGGTGATGGCGACCGGCGGATACGGACCTAATTTCGAGCACATTATGCCCAAATACCGGATCATAGATGCGCTTCGTACAGGTCACGACAGCTTTGAAACGCAGTGCGATACTTACGCGGCTTTCCGGCTTTCCGATTACCTCACCAGGTTTACGGGAGAACCGCAATACGGCAACTGGGTGGAATCCCTGATTTTCAATGCGGCCGTTGCTACGATTCCCATGACGGAAGACGGAAGGGTAATCTACTATTCGGACTATAATATGTACGGAGCTGCCAAGGTAAATCGAACGGATGGCTGGACCTGTTGTACGGGAACCAGACCTCTTCTGGTGATGGAAATTCCCAGGCTGATCTATTATACGGATGGAAGCGGACTATTCGTCGATCAGTACATTCCCTCCACGCTGAACTGTACGCTGAACGGCATCGGAATCACCCTCTCTCAGCAGACTTCCTTTCCGCTTCAGGATGAAATGCATTTTTCTCTGAAGTTGTCGGAGGAGGCCGAGTTTACTCTGAACTTCCGTATGCCCGTATGGCTGGAAAAGCAGGCGCTTCTTACAATAAACGGACAGGCGGCCTCTGCCACAGTCAGCCCTGAGGGATGGCTTATGATAAAGCGCAGATGGCATAATGGAGATTCTGTGAAGCTGACACTGCCTCAGACACTGTGGATGCATTCTCTGGATCCTGTTCTGGAAGGGCCTAATGCATTTCTGCATGGCCCTGTGGTTCTGGCTGCATCCTACACGGGACCTCAGACACCCAATGACTGGATGGATATCCGACGTCTAACAGAAAAGATGGAAGAAATTCCTGGCCGGCCGCTCCATTACCGGGTGAAGGGAAACGACGCCATCACGTTTAAGCCTTTTTATGAATATAAAGAACATGAAAGATATTTCCTGTATCACGACACGACGGCACATGCTTCCAGGCGTTTTTAATGCGCACGGGCACCCGGATGAAATATGTCAGCAAAGCTGACGGGTGCCCGGCGCGCGAGCGGGGGCAAAAATCGTTTCCCTGCTCGATACAGATAATTCCAGGGATTCTCCGTATACAAAAAAGCTGAGGATCCCTGTGAAGCTTTCGTCACAGAAATCATCAGCTTACGGGATGATCTTAAGTTCTTTACCACGGTCTTTCATCTGTCTCCAGGTTGAGCCATTTGAGCACAGAGCTTTCCATGGGAATATCCAGAGCATCCAGGTTGCTTACAAGATCAGACCGCGAATTTGCGCCTACAATGGGATGAATATCAAGGGGTTGATTTAAGAGCCAGGCCAATGCCACATTTGGCACGGTTGCACCGATTCGCCCCGCATATTCCTTCACTCTGTCCATCCTCCTGAAGTTTTCCTCGTGGCAGAAGGAACGGACACATGTCTGATCCCAGGTATCCTTGTATCGGGGGAAAGTCTCCCTGTCAAAGACGCCGCTCCAGAATCCCCTTGCCATGCTGGACCAGGTGAAAAGCGTCATTTTCGTTTCCTGGTAATAAGCAAGATTTCTCTTTTTGGAGGGATGATTCAGATTTTCCTCCCGCTCCCCCCAGCTGGGATAAACCGGCTCTGCCAGTGAATATCCCGGTTCACATACAAGGAAGGGAGGATACCCTTTCTGCAGAGCATATTCCACAGCCCTTTGTGTGCGGGATATATCGCTCCAGTTGGAGCCCCCGTAACCGTGAATATATCCTTTCCCCTGAAGATAGGCAAATGCGTCCACGATTTCTTCCACAGGGACTTCCGGATTGTCGTGGTGGGTCAAATAAACATCGATATAATCTGTCTGCAGCTTGTCCAGAGAGACCATCACATCCCGGATAATTGCCTCCGGTGAATATGGTCTTAAATGCCTGCAGATGGCGCCGCCTTTTCCGATCAGGAACAGCTGCTCCCTGTTCTGGCTATGCTTCATCCATTCTCCGATACACAATTCACTTTCCCCATCCGCATAAATTGCGGCTGTATCAATGGTGTTGTAACCAAGCTCATAAGCTTCATCCAGGAGCAGAAAGCTGTCCTTTTTTGTCTTCTCCATCCACTGACAGCCGGTCACGTCATCCCTGACGGTGAACACCATGGAACCGAGAGCAATCCTGGCTACAGGCTTGTCTATTGTCCGGATTTTTGTATAATTCATTTTTCCCATGCTATTTTTCCTCCTGCTTAATATACTTCTGCAGCCACGCCAGAGAATCTTCGAACATTTTTCTCTTAATCAGATGCGCGGGCATACGCTCCAGATCTTCCGGCGTATTTTCCTCCCAGCCGCATTCGATAATGATGTGGAGGCCTTCCTTTATTCTGGCTTTGCGTACCAGGGTCTCCAGGGCGAGAGGAATATTTACATTGCCTTCTCCCACTGCCACCCCTACAGGATAAAAGGGCATGCGGTCTGTCATGACCGTTTCCTGCTTCATTTTCATATCCTTGATATGAGTGGTAAAGGTCCAGGGGGCCAGTAACTGTATCTCTTCATCCGGATCAAAATAAACAGAATAGCCGTTGGCAGTGTCCAGGGCACAGCCGATGACCGGAGAATCCACCATTTCAAACAGTCTCACATATTCCCTGGCCGTAAAATCACAGTGATTCTCAAGCCCCAGCACCTTTCCTCTCTCCTGCAGGATCTCTCCCGCGATTCTGAGATTGGCCGCCATAAATTCCAGATCCTTTTCAATTTCCCTTCCGCCGTCATGGTACCGTGAATAGGGAATCGTCAGGTGTCCAAAGGCTCCGTGCATTACATCCGCGCCCAGCATATCCATAACATCGATCTGCCTCTCCAGAGCTTTTCTGGCCTCCTTGCCGGATGCTCCCGAAAGCTCCCAGAAATTCTTAGGCGTACGGAGTTCCAGCTCCACATCGTTTTCCAGAGAGCATTCCCTCAGTCTCTTGAGCCCGTCCTCGCCGGCATCGAATTCCACGTTGAAGTCGACGCACCTGCAACCCAGTTCCGCCGAACGCCGTATCAGATGAAACGGCCTCTCTTCCTTCGGAATATCCAAAAAGGTATTTTCATAAAATACTCCCATAAACCCAAGCTTCCAGGTTTTCATGATTTTCTCGTAACCCATAATAGTCATCCTGCCTTTCCGGTTCTCTTTTTTCTCTGTTTATTCATTTCCAAAATGATACCCCTGTCTGTTCAGATAGGTGCGATTGCGCATGACTGCTTCCTTCTGTGGGATGGGCGTTTTTAGACCGCCGTCCAGCTCCACCATGATCATGTTGTCGAACACGGCAGAGTCCTCCACCAGCTTTAGGATGGCCGGGATATCCACCACGCCTTCTCCCAGAGGCGTATAACCTGAAAAACCGTTCAGATTTATTTCCCTGCCGTTTTCGTCATACTGTACAGGGAGTCCATCATAATCTTTCAGATGAATATGCTTTACCAGGCCGATATAATCTTTTACGATGGCCACTGGATCAGCTCCGCCTTTCTGAATCTGAGCCACATCAGGAGCAAAACTCACGAAATCAGGATTTACGCCTTCCAGCAGAGTCCGTATTTCTTCCTCTGTCTGGATGGGAGTGCCGGTATGAGGATGATAGCATACAGTAAGGCCCATATCCGCAAAAATTCTGCCGTATTCGCCGACAGCACGGATAATCTGAGCCTTCTGCTCCTGGAAATCAAAGCTTCTGCGATCTACATCCTCCCCTCCCATGCAGATATATTTGGCACCCAGACTGTGCATGATCCGGGCCCAGCGTGTGCCTTTTTCCAGGGACGCCTCAAACTCTGCGGCATTACATAAATTCATGGCAAAATAGGCTGAAACCAGGGGGATACGGTTCTTTTCAAACAAATCAAGCTTTCCCTCCTGCTGCAGAGCGTCCAGTGTCCAGCCGAAGACCTCCACACCCTGATAGCCCAGTCCGGCCAAAACGGACACGGCAGTTTCTACATCCGATTCATCCCATGTGATGCAGGTATGTCCGATTTTGTGTTTTCGCTGCTCCATAAAAGCTTCCCTCCTATCCGGCATAAATTCCGCCGTTTTTATCTTAATTGTAGGTGGCCGGTATCGTTTCGTAAATAGCACCTTTTATGAATAATAGTAAATTTATTTGATCCCGGCTTTTTTCCTGAAAACCCTTTGACTCTCCCTGCCGGTTATGCTATCTATGAAACAGGAGAAGGCAAGGAATGGTCACGAATAAATTTACTGACTGTATACGGATCATTGGACGGGAAAGGAGATTTTATGGCACGAGGATATAAAGCATCAGACTATCACATTACTCCTACAGGGGTTACTTTGCATACGGAGGCAGAATGGCTGAAGGAACTTTTCGACCGATGCGAATATCATTGTCGGCAGAACCTGGCTTTTTACACTGACAAGCTGGTGCTTCGGGAAGGCAGCGATTATGATGGCGTCTGGCTGGAAACGCAGCCAATGGGCGGGGAGATGTACGCCAAGCGCAATATGGAAGCTGCCCTGAACAATCAGCTCATTTTCATGGAAAACCAACGCAGAAGCGGGAGGCTTCCGGGGATGATCAAGTATCAGGAGCCCTTCCTTCTGCAGGTCTCCTACGGCTGGCTGCAGGGCTTTTGCTTCCCGGTTCCGGCCTTTAAAATGTATTATCTGATTGACCACGATACAGATTACCTGAAGCTGCTGTATCAGACACTTAAGGATTATGACCATTATCTTTGGGAATACCGCGACAGTAACGAGGATGGATGTCTGGAGAGCTGGTGCACCTGGGATACGGGAGAGGACAACTCCAACCGATTTACCAGATATGGAGTGAAGGATGGCGGATGGGGAGGCGAGGATGCGCCCAAAGAGCAGGGTCTTCTTCCTTATGCATCTATGGATGTGATGTCCTATTCCTGTCAGGCCAGGGCAGTATTAGCTGAGATCAGCGATATTCTGGACAACGGAGAAGGAGATGAATGGCGGCTGCGGGCTCAGGCAGTTCGCGACAAAATCCGCGCATATCTTTGGATAGAAGAGAAGAACGCCTGTTATGACCGTGACTGCAATCATGAATTCATGGATGTGCTGATCCATAATAATCTGCGCTGTATGTATTACGGATCCTTCAGCCAGGATATGGCGGACCGTTTCTTAAAATATCACCTTTTCAATCCGGAGGAATTCTGGACTTATGTTCCGCTTCCTTCTATTGCGGCAAACGACCCCTGCTTTCAGAATATCAATTTCAACAACTGGGGCGGACAGCCGGAAGGTCTGACGTATCAGAGGGCAATTCAGGCGCTTGAGCTGTATGGACATATGGCGGAGATCAGGATTATCGGGAAAAAATGGCTGAGGCTTCTGGACAGGACAAAAAGGCTGGTGCAGCAGTATGATCCATTCGACGGTACTCCCTGCGTTACCCGTTCCGAAGGTCTGGCGCCGGAGGGGGAGGAAACGGAAAGGTATGCTGATGTTGTGACGCTGGGTCCAGACGGATATGGTCCTACCGTTCTTTCGGCACTGGAGTACATCGCTTATCTGTGCGGCGTGAATATCGCGATGGATACTGTGACATTTTCCGCTGTAAGAAACTGGCCCGTGACGGATTATGTACAGAATATGTTCGGGCATGCCTACCGGCTGAAGCAGGATGGAGACAGGATGACGGCTTTCCTGGACGAGAGAGAGCTTTTCTCCTGTTCCTGCGGAGTGAGCGTGACTACGGATCTGAAAGGAACTATACAATATCTCTGGGGAATTGAGGAAGCTCCTGTTGAGGTTACCCTGCTTTGTCAGGGACAGCGTATATGCGGACAGATTATGCCGAATCAGCAGATGGCATTGGAACCGGAGGGACTGCGGGAAAAGAGGAGGGTTGCATTTGATTATCCGTATCAGCCCTGACTGATTTTTTAAAAGACGTTTAACACAAACAAATCCTTTTGCGATACGATATATTTCATGGCAGTACAGGCATCTTCGCACATATAATAAATATCACAGAGAATATCCCGGAATGGCCATAGTGCGGCGAAAAAAATCAATAATTTACATATAGCTTAACAATTGCTATACTAAAAAGCAAGCAAAACAGAATGGACTGATGGAGATATGAAGAGAATTGATTTTGAAAAGGGAACTATTACTGGAAACATTCTTGGAGCAGCACTTCCAATGCTTGTTGCCCAGATACTGAATTTGTTGTATAACATTGTGGACCGTGTATATATTGCCCGTATTCCACAAGCTGGAACCGCGGCGCTGGGTGCGGTGGGATTATGTTTTCCACTGATCGTGATTATCAGTGCATTTGCCAATCTCTTTGGAAGTGGCGGAGCGCCTTTGTTTTCTATTTACAGAGGAAAAAAGGAAGAACAACATGCGGAATGCATTATGAACACATCGTTCACCATGCTTTGCTTCAGTGCCATTATATTAACGGTGATGGGGCTTGTGTTTGCCCGTCCATTGTTGATTTTGTTTGGAGCATCAGAGGGCTCGCTGGTATATGCATATCCTTATATGCTGATATATCTGATTGGCACATTGCCGTCTATGCTTGCTGTTGGAATGAATCCGTTTATTAATGCGCAGGGGTATTCTCTTGTTGGTATGCTGTCTGTTGCAATTGGTGCGGCGGCCAATCTGATTCTTGATCCGGTGTTTATTTTTGTACTCGGATTTGGCGTGCGTGGTGCAGCAATTGCAACTGTTATTTCACAGTGTCTGTCGGCTGTATTTGTTATGTTCTTTCTTACGGGAAAGTCGGAACTGAAGGTTCGCTTTCTTAAGAAAAATGAATGGTCCAGGTCACTGGAATTTGCCAGGAATATTGTGAGCCTGGGAACGGCAGGCTTTATTATGCAGTTAACGAACAGTCTTGTGACGATCTGTTGCAATAATGTTCTTTCTGTAACTGGAGGAGATATTTACATTTCGGTAATGACCATTGTGTCAAGTGTAAGGCAGCTCGTTGAAACACCAATTTATGCCATTAATGAAGGGACTTCTCCCATATTAAGTTATAATTATGGGGCCGGACGGCCGGCAAGAGTCCGAAAAGCGGGCATTGTAATGGGAATCATGATATTCTCTTATACAGCTTTGATGTGGAGTCTCATAATTCTGGCACCCGAAACCTTAATTAAGGTTTTCAGTTCGGATATGGTTTTAGTCAGTGACTCTGTTCCGGCACTGAAACAATATTTTGGCGCATTTATATTTATGGATTTACAGTATATTGGTCAGACCATATTTAAGTCTATGAATAAAAAGAAGCAGGCAATTTTTTTCTCACTGCTTCGAAAAGTGTTTATTGTGGTTCCGTTAACCTATTTGATGCCATATGCGATGCATATGGGTACCGATGGCGTCTTCCTGGCAGAACCGGTGTCTAATATCATTGGCGGCAGCATTTGTTTTATTACAATGTTGTGCACAGTTCTTCCGGAACTCAGGCGTATGGAAAAGAGATAAAACGGGCAATGGCTCTGATTTGAGTGCAAACGAGCAGGAATGGGTTGTATTTATGCCGCTTTTGGCGTTTTGCGAACGTACTGATCGGAAAAGATAATAGGAGAGAATGAACATGACAAAGGAAGAAAAAATAGCACGTTACAGAGAATTAAATCAGAAAGTGATACCGGGACAAATTGTGTGCGCTGGTTCCTCATTGATGGAAATGTTTCCGGTGGAAAAATTTATAAACGAAGATCAACTGGATACAACGATTTATAACCGTGGGATTGGTGGATTTATCACGGATGAACTGCTTAAAAATGTGGATGTCTGTATATTGGATTTGAAACCATCCCGTTTATTTATTAATATAGGGACAAATGATCTGAGTGATCCTGCAATTTCCATGAACCAGATGATCGCAAACTACGACAGAATCCTTTCCATTGTGGAAACAAAACTGCCGGACACTGAAATCTATATGATGGCATATTATCCGATTAATTATGAGGCTGCCACTGAGGAGATGAAGCCTTGTCTGCGCATTCGTACGAATGAGAAAATTGCAGCGGCAAATAAGGCAGTGGAGAAACTGGCAGAAAAACATCATGCAAAGTATATAGACATCAACGATCCGTTAAAGGATGAGCTTGGAAATCTCAAAGCTGAATACACAGTCGAGGGAATGCATATCAAAGAGGAGGGCTACCGCATAATTTTTGATCTGTTTATGGGGTATGCAAAAGAACCGCATTGGAAATGATAAAATGCAATGGCAAAATTTATATTGTGCAAAAACGCAGTCCAGATATGCAGATAAAAGTTGTTTGACAAAAAAGAAACCTTTGTGTTACTATACTTTTTATAACAGAGAAAAGCAATGACGGAAAAGAGTAGGATACCGGAAGCATCCAGAGAGAACGGCGATTTGGTGGAAGCTGTTTATGTGAAAAGAATCCGAAAACCATTCCAGAGCTGCAGGACCTAAGATTCATGCGAATTGTTAAGTACTGCCGTATTCCTGCGTTAGAGGATAGGATTTACATACTGTACAGGCAGGCCTGTTTATGTGGAATCTGAAGTGAAAAGTTAAGGTGGAACCGTGCAGAGTGCACCCTTAGATATTCCGTGGTGGGATATTTAAGGGTGCTTTTTTATGCGCAGGGGCGCACAGATGAAGTTTGTTGCTGACGCAACGTGCGCCCCGCGCGCGAGTAGAGGGAAGAGCATCCTCTACTCGATTGAGCAGGCCCGCACAGCAGAATATGCCGCTGAAGCGGCATGCGCCCCGCGCGGCGGGCAGAGCGCATAAAGCATGGAGGAAATAATCCGTCAGGCAAAAGAAAGGAGAAGGAAGAAATGAAGGTATTAAAAAGAGATGGTCAGATTGTAGAAGGAAAATTTGAGGAAAAGGAGGTGCGGGAAGCGTTCTGGCATACAAGCGCCCATGTGCTGGCACAGGCGGTAAAGCGGCTGTATCCGGATACGAAATGCGCCATCGGGCCGGCTGTGGAAAACGGATTCTATTATGACTTTGAGTTTGGTTTCCCTTTTACGGAAGAGCTGCTGGGTACGGTTGAGGCAGAGATGAAAAAGATCGTAAAGGAGGCGCTGCCGCTGGAGGTATATGCCGTCAGCAGGCAAAAGGCTCTTGGTTATATGCAGGAAAGGGGCGAAAGCTATAAGGAAGAAATGATCGGCAGTCTGCCGGAAAGTGAGCAGATCAGCTTTTACAGACAGGGAGATTATGCGGAATTCTGCGCAGGACCGCACATCGTAAATACCAGCCTGATCAAAGCCTTTAAGCTTTTGTCGGTAGCGGGCGCCTACTGGCGGGGAGATGAAAAAAATAAAATGCTCACCCGCATCTATGGTATTTCCTTCCCGAAAACATCTGATCTGGAAGAGCATTTGAAAATGCTGGAGGAAGCCAGGAAGAGAGATCACAGGAAACTGGGAAGAGAGCTGGGGCTGTTTGCGCTTATGGAGGAAGGGCCGGGATTTCCCTTTTTCCTGCCCAGAGGGATGGTACTTAAGAATCTGTTGATCGATTACTGGAGAAAACTGCATGAAAGAGAAGGGTATAAAGAGATTACAACACCGATGATCTTAAGCCGCAGCCTGTGGGAGATGTCGGGGCACTGGGAGCACTACCGTGAAAATATGTATACCACGATGATAGATGACACGCCGTTTGCCATCAAACCTATGAGTTGTCCCGGCGGTATGCTGGTATATAAGATGGAGCCGCACTCCTACAGGGAACTTCCTATGCGTCTGGGAGAACTGGGAATCGTACACCGGCATGAAAAATCAGGACAGCTTCACGGCCTTATGCGGGTAAGGTGCTTTACCCAGGATGATGCCCATATCTTTATGACGGAGGATCAGGTCATGGAGGAGATTCAAAAGGTGGCAAAGCTGATCGACGAGGTCTATGCCAGATTCGGATTTCAGTATTTTGTGGAGCTTTCCACAAAGCCGGAAAACAGTATAGGAAGCCAGGAGGAATGGGATCTGGCAACACTGGCGCTGGAGAATGCCATGAAAGCCATGGGAATGTCTTATATTGTCAATGAAGGGGACGGTGCTTTTTACGGGCCCAAGCTTGATTTTCATCTGAGGGATTCTATCGGAAGAACATGGCAGTGCGGCACCATCCAGCTGGACTTTCAGCTTCCCCGGCGCTTCGGAGCGGAATATATCGGGGCGGATGGAGAAAAGCATCGCCCGGTCATGATCCACAGGGTTATTTTTGGATCTATTGAGAGGTTTATTGGAATCCTGATTGAGCATTATGCCGGAAAATTCCCGCTCTGGCTATCGCCGGTTCAGGTGAAAGTTCTGCCGGTATCGGATAAATATCTTGCATATGGTGAAAAGGTGGTACAGATGCTGAAAGACGGGAACTTCCGGGCAGAGATAGACCAGAGGAGTGAAAAGCTGGGCTATAAGATCAGAGAGGCCCGTCTGGAAAAGATTCCGTATCTGCTGATCATCGGAGAAAAGGAGGAGAAAGAAAACACTGTTTCCGTAAGGTGCAGGGATGCAAAGGAGGAGCAGCAGGATATGGGAGAAATGCCGCTGGAGGACTTTATCGGAATTTTAAGGGAGAAAACAGAGAAAGATTAAGTGCGCTGAAATCGAGATTGAACAAACCTCAAAAATACGATACAATCAGTATGTATTGTTGGAAAAGCGTAGTGATCAGGCAGAGATCGGGGGAGAGATTACAAAGATGCTCTCAATAGCGGTTTGCGATGATGAGATTCTGGAATGCATCAACATAGCAGGAAAAATAAAAAGAATTCTGACGGAGCTGAAGGTACCGCATTTCATACAGGAATTTAACAGCGGGAGCGGGCTGATACAGGCGGAGGGAAGATTTGATCTTATCTTTCTGGATATTTTGATGCAGAAGCCGGATGGAATGGAAACGGCAGGGATACTCCGGGAGAAAATGCCCGGTAGTATCCTGATCTTTATCACATCCAGCCGGGAGTATGTTTTTGATGCTTATGAGGTGGAGGCATTCCGGTATCTGGTAAAGCCGGTGGAGGAACGGAAGCTGCAGAAGGTGCTGGAGAGCGCTGTGCAGAAGGTCATGCGGAACAGCCGGACGAGTCCCCGGGAATCCATGATCGTCAGCAGCAGAGGACAGAAAAGAAAGCTCTGTCTGGAGGATATTCTCTATTTTGAGATCATGGACAGGGTGATCACCGCACATACCTGTAGCACTGCACATGCTTGTAGCACTGCACACGCTTGTAGCAGTGCACACGCTTGTAGCACTGCACACACTTGTAGCAGTGCATACACTTTTAGTGGTGAAAGTGAGACGATTACGTTTTATGAGAAGATCGGCATACTGGAGGAGAGACTGAGAGGAAAAGACTTTTTCAGAACCCACAAGAGCTATCTTGTGAATCTGCGGCATGTGGAAGCTTATAACCGGCAGGAGATTTTTCTTGACACGGGAGAGAGTGTGCTCCTTGCAAAGAGGCGGTATGAAGAGTTTGGAAAGGAACTGCTCAGGCTGATGAAAAGCGAAAGATAAAGACAGCCGATCCGCAGAGCTTCGAAGGAGGTCAGATATGAAAGGGATTCTACTGCTGTGTACCGGACTGGCAGCGCTTGTATGTTATGCGCTGTATGTCCGGTCGCTGGCGTATTTTTTAAGAGAACAGACGGGATGTGCCAAAAGAGAAGAAAGAATTTTTTCGTTCCTCTTTTTTCTCGTTATTGTGGTTTTGGACGGCGTCTCTCGTCGATGGTATATTCCCTTTTTTCTGACGGCGTTTCTGCGGCATATTCTGTTTGTCACTCTGGTGATGCTGACAGGGAGGGAAGGCAGAGAAAAGAAGTTTTTCAGTGCGGTTTTTCTGACAGCTGTCAATGTGCTGGCAGGGAATTTCGCTTCGTCGCTGTTATCCTGTGCCGTGCTGGTTCTGAAAAATCTCTTCAGGACAGGAGAAAAAGCTTATATCAGTCTGACAGGGAGCTGCTGGATCGGTGTGCTGTCCTATGCCGCGGTTATTTTTCTGGTCAGATATCTGGCGGGTAAGGTATCTTCTCTCTTCCACAACAAGGTAAAAAAATGGTATCTTCTTCTGGCCATTCCGCTGTTGTTTATCGTGATGGTGACCGACATTGTAAATTATGGGGCCAGCATAGGAATCATGGTGGTTTCCAATGCAAACGGACCGGGATACTGGAATGACTATCATAATGAGCTGTACAGCCATATTGCAGTCTGCATTCTGACTGCTGTTTCCGCGTGCGCGGCCGGTTTTTATGTGTTCGGAATGAATCGGATCTATGAGGAACAGCGAAAGAAGGAACAATATCGCTCTCAGGTTGCTTTTTATCAGATGCTGCAGGAGCAGTACGAGAGGATGGAACGTTTAAGGCACGATATGAAAAATCATATCACAGGCCTGCAGGGACTGTGGAAAAACCGGGAATGGGAGAAAATGGGAAGTTACCTTGACCAGATGCTTCAGGAAGGAGAACTGGGATCCGGAGAGGAAGCATCCGGCAGCAGAACCGTGGATGCCCTGCTTTACAGGAAGCACAGGCAGGCGCAAAAGGAGGGGATTGCATGGGAATCCGGTGTGCAGATACCGGAAAAGTGTCCTGTAGATGAATATGATCTGTGCGTGCTCTTCGGCAATATTCTGGACAATGCGCTGGAGGCCTGCGGGAGAATGGAGGAGAAGGATCGCAGATTTGTAAGTATTCAGTCGGAAGTCATAAAAAAATGTTTCCTGCTGGAGGTAAGGAACAGTACCGGAGAAAGCGGGGAGGGAAGGCCGGAGCGGCCCGGCGGGAAGGAAAATTCCCGGGAGCACGGGATCGGATTACTGAATATCAGGGATACCGTCGAAAAACACAACGGCGTGGTGGAAACAGGAATAGAGGATGGCGTGTTTACCATTTCCATACTGCTGCCGCTTACATCAGAAAACGGACCGTTTGTGCCGCAGCGCTAACAATGCGCCCTCATTTTGCCGAAAGCAGAGGCAGAAAGGAGGGCGTTATGAATATAAAAACAATGGAAGGGCTGGCAGGAGCAGGAACCAATATGAAACTGCTGAATGTTCCCATGAGAGTTTATAAAGAGGCAAGGCGCAGGGGAGATACGGCAGCTATGGACAGAGCCATGGGATATGCCCGGGACTGTGCGGATCAGGCGCAGGAATACCAGGAAACTGCCGAAGAAGGAATGAAAGAGGACGCCGTGGAGTCAGGAGAAAGACTGGAGCAGGCGCGTAGCGAGCTTGTGCAGAGGCAGAAGGAAAAACAGGAAGAAACAAAAAGGCAGACCGAAGAAGGATGGACGATACAGGATACCGTGGAATTAAGCCCTGAGGGAATTGCCATGCAAAAGAGTCTGCAGGAAATGCACAACAGCACAGATATAAGCAAACGGATTATACAGGAGGAGCAAAGTAATGAGACTGGAGGGAATTAATGCTGCCGTGCCGGCGATGAAAGATACTGCCGGTGTGCCGGCGGTGCAGAGACAAATACAGGCTTTGCAGAGAAATTTAAGCCGGCTGGAGAATAAGAGGGAAACGACCGAAGCGGAGGAAGAGGAAAAACGAAGGCTGGAAAAGCAGCTCTCTGAGCTGAAGAGACAGCTTCGGGAAATAGAAGCGGAGCAAAATCGAAAAAGGCAGTCTCATCAGGAAGAGGAGAAAGCTGCTCCCGGGGAGCGGCCGAAAGAAGAGAATAAAGGAGAAAATGTAGACATTATAATATAGAAGATTTACATACAGGGAGAATCGGCATCAGGTAATCCATTTGATTATCACATGCCGATTCTTTTGACATAGAAGTGATATTATTATAAACTGGGGTAGATGATTATGAATGTACGGGGGACCGGAAATGATAGAGGTAGTCAGTGTAAGGGAAAAAAAGCTCCCGTTAGTGGTGGGAATAGTGGATGCGGTATTTTTCTGCCTGCTCTGCATCCTTTCCGTTTATACGGGTCTGAAAGATAATGACCTCAGCACGGTCATCCTGTGCGGAACAATTTTTGGCCTGTTTACGCTTCTGGGACTGTACCTGATCCTGGATTATTTCAGGCGCAGACTGGTTTTGTACACAGGATATCTTTCCTATACGCCTGCCGTCGGGAAAACCAGGACCTACTATTATCATGAGGTTGCCTTCATCTGTTCCAGGGGCGAGCGCCTGCTTCTGTATTCCCATACAGGTCAGAAGCTGTTGTCCATTGAGATCAATATGAGAGGCTGGGAGGAGGCGCTTTTTTATTTTTATGAAAAGGGGATCCTGGTTGAGGAAAGAAATGTCCCGCTGAAGCTTCCTGTTTTAAAGAAGCTCAGACTGAAATCTCACCGGGAATATATTGAGAAAAGATGGTCGGAAAAGAGGATCGCAGGGGAGCGGAAGATGGTGCGGATCACAGGAGCTGTCACAGCGCTACTCTGCATAGTAGCGCTTTTTCTGCTACCTGTAAAAGGAAGACTGCTGGTCTGCATTCTGATGATGCTTTTGAATTACATGCTGTATCTCTTTCTGTATCCGAAGGTAATCATGGAGGAGAGAAAAAAGTGCGATGCATGGCACATTCCGCTTTCCTTCTGGCCCTATATTGTGGGCGGAGGTCTTCTCATCCTTTTTGATACGGATTTGAATATAGAAAATGAAGCATATCTGCTGCACAGCACCTATATGATGCTGGGGCTCCTGGCGCCTTACCTGCTGACACTTCTCGTGAAACGAATAAGAGAATCCTTTTTTAAATGTCTGCTGGTGGCAGGGGCACTCTATCTCCTGGCCTTTGCTATGGCGCCCTCTGCAAATTATATCGCAACCATAGACAGGCCTGTCCATGAGACGGTCACGGTTCTGGAAAAAGAGAGCGAATTCCGCAGCGGCAGCGGAACCGAATACTATTTTCGGATCCTTTGGCAGGGCAGAGAACAGAAGACAGGCGTCCCCAGGGGCCTCTACGATTCCACAGCAGAGGGAGATGAGGTGACGCTCTGTCTTCGAAAAAGTATCTTCGGTATGGAATACTGGCTGCTGCACGAAAAGCATTAGTGCTTCGCACTTGAAGCAGGCCGGTTCTGAAGGAATCAGTCAAAACCGATGTCCGCCCCCGCCTCCGCTGCTGTGTCCGCCTCCGCTGTGACCGCCGCCTCCTCCGCCATGACTTCCGCTGCTGCTGCTGGGAGGATGATAGATCTTCGTCTGCCTGGTCAGATATCTTTTCGGATCGGTAAAGGAAAATCTGGTGGATGCGGCGCCCAGAATTTCTCCTGTAGAGGGTTCTCTGGAGCGGGACATGATCCTCACCACAAAGTAATTGATCAGTGAAGCCAGGATCAGAGCCAGAAGGGCATTGCTTATGTACTTCATGGGCTGAGCGATTCTGCGGCCGGATAAAAGGATACGGATCTGCTCGAAAGCCTGGGAGGCACAGCTGTAATAATCAGCGGAAGAAGCGTACCGGTAGACGTTGTCGGTGATGGTACTGGCGTATGCGCTGGTGATGGTTCTGTATACGGAACCGTCGCTGAAAATATATATTTCCCGGTTATCCATATCAATAAGAAAAAGCGTACCGCTCTCCGAGGAAAACTGCTGATGATAGTAATCCCGGGCAAAAGAAGAAGCGGAGTGGATGTTGTAAGATATGGATTTGAAGGCGACATTCCCGTAGGCGGTGATATCCTGCATCTCCAGGGAAAGCAGGCGAATCTCTTCTTCCGTCAGAAGGCCGGCATCATCCTCTAACAGGACACGGTAGCCGGTTTCCTGATTGGTCCAGAATATGGATTTGGAGGCGGATTCCGATTCGGAATCGGACGCATTGGAAGAAGCTTCCTCCTGGGAGGCATCAGAGCCCGGTACGGCATAATTTTTTTTGCGCGGAGAGCCTTCCGCGGAGGAGGCTTCTGCAGGCAGCATCCGGAGAAAGCTGCAGGCAAGTAGTAAGACAAGGAGCGCAGCCAGGGAGAAAAGGGATCTCCTGTTCGATTGGTTATGCATGATCATCACCTCCGGTTCTGTCAAACTGGGGAAGCTTGCGTGTGGCAAGTACATTATATTTTCTGATGATGGCAGCCACCGTAAAGAGAATACCCAAAAAAGAAAGAATGGTCCCGGCATAGTACCACAGGTCGGATACAGGATTTAAAATCCATACTGCGGCGGCTACCATCACAGCCAGGAGAGAGCCCATAAAGCCGGGAAGAGGAAGGGGCCCCTCCATGATGCTGAATTTCAAAAGCTGATGGGGGGAAACAGAGGTGTCTGTCATCTTTTTGTTTTTGCGGACAGAGGCGCTGTCCGCATTCCGGCAAAGATAACCCCGGTCGTCATTTCTCCGGTCTCTGTGATAGATCGCGGTGATCTCGCTTATAAAGACAAAAAAGGTAATCAGCGCAAGCACAGCGGAAAAACCCAGCACGGTTTTGGGCATGATAGTGAAAAAAAGATTCAACAGCAAAAAGATGGGAAGCGCCAGAAGAAGGGATCCGATCCCGTATTTTTTCAGGTCCACCGGGAGATCTGCCGCCACCTTGCCACTCTGACCGTTTACCGTGGCATAGGCTACACGCCCATCTTTCCGATAAGACATAAACCAGACCGGATACATGACGCGCTCGGGGGTGCCGCAGTAAGTGTGGAGGGAGGTGGTCATTGCAAAGCTGTTTTTGTCACAGGAAAGTGTGAGATCAGAAAAGGCGGGAGTCTGTCTGATCCTGCCGTAGCTGGTGGTATTGGCGATCTGTAGAGCATCATCTTTGTACAGGCTGCTGTCCACATCGGAGGTATCGGCATAAAATCCGCTCAGAAAAGAAGGGGTAAACACCTGTCTGTCCCTTCCGTCAAAGGGGGCGATCTGCTTACTGATATTGTCGTCAAAGGAGGAAGAGGCGTCATAGGAGAGCTGATCATAGCCGGCGTCGAGATAGCCGCCCAGGTCATAGTGATCGGTGTAGGTATAATTTCCCCTGCGGTAGGACTTTTCCCCCTTCAGACTGACCTCCCCCTTCTGTGATATATGATAGCTCCAGTAAGGAATATAAATACCCCGGAAACTGTCGATGCATTTTTCATCCTTCAGCTCATCCGGAGCAAAAGGGGCGCGTTTCAGCCGGGCAATATATGCTTTTTTGCAGTCCTCCTTTGTCCGTTTAAAGGGAATGATGCGGGAAGGACGCTTTTCTCTGCTGATGCGGCTGTCAAGAATCGTGGAGGCGCCGCAAAAGCTGCAAAATTCAGCGGCGGAGGTATCGGTGCTCAGAATTTCTCCGCCGCACTGAGGACAGGTGAATACGGTAACATCAAAGGCGCTGCTTTCTTCCGCATCGCTGTCTTTGACTACCTCATAAGGATCCTTAAGGGTAAGACAGTGTTCACATTTAAGTTGCTGGGAGGGAATATCAAATTTCAGATTCCCGCCGCAATTCGGACATTCGTACAAAAAACTCTCCCCCTTTTCCGAAAAATTTGGCTTTCTGATGTCAGAAATACTTCTCTATGCATTATAATAGTTCGGACTCCAAAAGTCAAAGACCCCGCAGCAAGCTGATGTGGAATCAAACCTGCCCCGCAGCAGAACTGCGGGGTATTTGACCCTTTCGGCATCCGTTACCGTTAACGGAATGACTTTGCTTCTGCAAAGTAATGGATACGTCCGGCCTTCGAGCATGCAAGCAGATCCTTTTCCGTCTGCCGGAGCAGAGCAAGCACATCTTCCGGAGCCGATACTGTGAGGCACTCCATTTCAGAGCGCATGGAGAGATTGTTTTCTGATTTATATTTCCGCATTCCGGCAATGATATTTTCCAGTATTTCACCGAATTTAAGAAGCAGGGCATCATCCTCGTCAGGAATTTCCCAGAGCAGCAGATGAAGGGAAGGCGTCTGCTCATATTGTCTGAAAAAGCTCTGATAAAGATATTCCGTGATGTGAGGAACATACACGGCGTACAGCCTGAGAATGTTCAGCAGAGCATGGTACAGGGCATACTGACCGCTGCGTCTCTCCTGGATGCCGTGAAGGTCAGGGCGGTAGAGGCGTTCCTTGACTACTTCAATGTAATTGTCGCAGAAGTCCCGCCAGAAGAGATCATCGATCTCGCGCCGCGCCAGTCCGGTTTCATATTGCTCCAGCCATTCGGAGGCTCTCCGGGCGGCCTCGTGGGTGCGGGCGATGATCCACCGGTCTACAGGCAGAAGCTGAGGGGTATCCGTAAAGTCAATATCCTGCAGATGAGAAAGGGCAAAGCGGGATGCATTCCACAGCTTTGTGAGAAAGCGCCTGGCGCCCGCCAGATCTTCCGGCGAAAAAAAGGTGTCGCTTCCAAGCCTGGCGCCTGCCGTCCAGTACCGTATGGCGTCCGCGGAATACGTATCGATCAGATTCTGGGGATCCAGCCGGGTGTTGTTCTGGGACTTGCTGATCTTTTCCCCTTTTCTGGCAAGGACGAATCCGCTGATCACAATATCCTTCCACGGCAGGGTGCCTGTATGGTAGAGGCTCCTGACAATGGTGTAAAAGGTCCAGGTGCGGATGATATCGTGGGATTGAGCTCTCATACTCATGGGGATGAGAGGAATCCCGTGCCGCTCATTGATCATGGGGGTTACGGAGGAGGTGGCCCAGGTATCCAGAACCGCGCTTTCCGGCACAAATTCTCTGCACCCGCATTCACATACCCCCTCAAAGGGCGTTTCCAGAGGATTGACAGGAAGCTGATCCGGCGTGGCAAAAACAGGCTTTTGACAGTTTTTGCAGTACCATACGGGGAAGGGGATCCCGAAATAGCGCTGCCGGGAAATGCACCAGTCCCATTTGAGATTTTCAACCCAGGAAAGATAACGGCTTTTCATATGTGCCGGATGCCAGCTGATCTCATCGGCGGCCTTTAAAAACCGCTCTTTTTCGGACAGAACATCGATATACCACTGTCGGGAAGGAATGATCTCCACTTCTGTCTGACAGCGCTCGTGGACGGCTACTGTATGGGTGATATCCTCGGACTTTAAAAGCAGCCCTTTTTCAGAGAGAAGGCGCAGAATCTCTTTCCTTGCCTCCAGAATTTTTAAACCGCCGATCATGGGGACATCCGCATCGATGGTACCGTCAGGCAGGATGATCCTGCGGTAGGGGAGGTGATACCGGGATACCCATTCGGTGTCAGTGGTATCTCCATAGGTCGCGCACATAACCGCGCCGGTTCCCTTGTCCATACTGACCATATCATCTGCCATGATGGGAATTTCATAGTCATAGAGAGGAACACGGGCCGTTTTCCCGACATATTTGCTGTAGCGGGGATCTTCCGGATGGACGAACAGACAGACACATCCGAAGAGCAGCTCAGGCCGGGTAGTGGCAACCTGAATCAAATCTTCACCTGCCATGAAGGGAAGATAATGAAAAGCAGAATCGATCTCTCTTGTGTCAAGCTCCGCCTGAGCAATGGAGGTTCGGCACTTTGAGCACCAGAGAACGGGAGATTCCTTTACATATGCCTTTTTCTGTCTTACCAGATCCAGAAACAGCTTCTGGGAAATTTTTCTTACGTCCGGACTTATGGTGGTATACTGAAGAGACCAGTCAACGGAAAAGCCCAGCGACTTCCACATCTTACGAAACCGATCCTCATATTTTTCGGTGGTGGCAATGCATTTTCGGGTAAATTCGCTGCGGGGAAGCTCCCGGGCCAGGATCTTTTCATCACGCTCTACAAGACGTTCAGTGGGAAGTCCGTTGTCGTCAAAGCCAAAGGGATAAAAGATTCGATATCCCTGCATCCGCTTAAACCGGGCGATCATTTCTACCTGGGTATAGGAAAAGACATGCCCAATGTGCAGATTTCCGCTTACAGTCGGCGGCGGAGTGTCGATAGAGAAAACAGGCTCTTCCCCATCGGGAGAAAACCGGTAAATTTGCTCATCTTCCCAGAATTTCTGCATTTGCGCTTCGACAGTTTCAAAATGATAATGTTTTTCCATGAGTAACAGCCTCCTTAGTCTGATAGAGTTTGGCACAGTAACGAGTAAGGACGATTTTCCTCCGGCTCGCGCGCCGGGCACCCGTCAGCTTTTGCTGACATTTTTCCTCTGGGTGCCCGTGTGCAATCGAGTAGGGGAGGATTTTTGTCCCCTACTCGCCGCGCGGCCCGTGCGCCACTTTAGTGGCATACTTCATCTGCACGGGCCTGCGCATAAAAAAAGCCCCAGAGTAACAGAAAATTACTCTGGGGCGAACAAATGTCCGTGGTACCACCCAAATTCAGAAGCAAAAAGCTTCTGCCCTTGTCCGATGCGGGATATGATCAGCACGCTGCCGTCTATCCGATATCGTTTTCCCTGTGACGGTGGAAATCCGTTGAAGTCTACTGAAAACCTGCCGCTCTCTTTCAATCTGCAGCAAATTTCGTTCGGTTCACAGCTCAGAGGACACTTCCACACTGTCGTCATGAAGGTTTACACCGGCCACCTTCTCTCTGCGCATCGGATCAGTATGTACTCCACCTCGTCTTTGCCTTTACTGTGTATGTGATTTTTAAGGAGTTTACTACATCCGGCGGAGAAAGTCAACAGTGAAAATTTTTCCTTTACAAATCCTTTGGATGTATCTATACTATACCATATGGTGAACGGCAAAATAATCTGTTGTTCACTGTACATCAGAACTATCTTTTAATTTCATCACGGGGAATCTCCCCTCTCAGGACTGCTCTGTCTCTTTCGCAGACAGCGGCGTCTCAAATGTTCGGACAATATACGATTTCTCAATGCTTGTCTGAATCTCTCCTGCTTTTTTCGGAAGTCAGGAATTTTCCCAGAAACGATTGATTGTAACACAAAAAAACATTATAATGGAGG